>NZ_JAEEGA010000027.1 GCF_017829975.1 Vagococcus allomyrinae
ACTCTGATGAATGAATAAAAGAGAATAAAATAAGGTTCCAATCCCAAAATCAGGGATTGGACCCTTATTATTTTATCTCTAAAGATAAAAACGAAAGAAACCTATTCGTTTTTCAGCAGCCTCATTATTTCTGGCTTGTTTTTTTTTGCGGTACAACGCTTGGTTGGTAAAATAGCGATAACGAGAGGTTACCTTTACTGTCTTGGTCATCAAATTAGACGTAATAATCAGAATAAAGGCGACTATTCTGGTTCGACGATGTCGTTTTCAGGTAATTGGTCATAATAAATTACACTGGAATCGAGAGTGTTGATTGTTTCATCAATTTTAGGGGCTTGTTTTTTAGTAGTTAATGAACAAGCGGACAAGCCGAGTGAAGCAATAACTAGGCTGGCAATCATCAATTTTCTTTTCATTCAAACAATCTCCCTATCTTTTTTTTCATTATAACACAAAATGATAAAAGGTGCTATTTATGAAAAAACAAAGACAAGCAGTCACAAAAAATATTACTGGAGTACCTATTCACCCAGATTTTTCCAAGAAAATGCGTAACAACCCCGGTGAAGTTATAATTAGGGAAATCTCACTCGATTATTTCAAAAAAAGCATAGCTCGCAAATGAGAAGAGTAAGAGAATTTAAGACTAATTAGCAAATGATAAGTAATTTGTTATCTTGACTCTAAAATGGAATAGAAGTCGTTACCCTAATTTTTTTTTTTTTTTGTTCCGAAAACGTAGACTAAATGAACTGTTTTGTGATATATTTAATTTTGTTAAAAAGGAGGAATAAAATGAACAAAAAAATAATAATTTTATTGATGAGTGTGATGGTGATTGTTTTATCATCATGTGGAACAAGCGAAAAAGCAGCAAAAGAAAACGCAGAAGAATTTATCAAACTGACGGATGTTTACTTTGAAAAGCAACAACAATTGATGATCAAACAATCTGAGGGGCAGTCAGGTGACTTTGCTGAATTAAGCAAGCATGCTCAAGAGGTTGTTGATTCAAAAGAGTATCAGGAATGGGAAAAAGAAGTTAAAACGATTAAAAAATTTAAAATTGAGAAAGGCGAAAAATCTGAAGATTATATCAAGTTACAGGACTCTCTCAATAAGTACAACGATATTCAAATAGAGTATTTTCAGGAATTAGCCAAAGCGAAAGATGCAGACGCCTATAATGATGTAAATACTGACTTGGCCACCAAAGTAGGAGAGAGCCAAGAAGACTTCTTCACTATTATGGAAGCTTTGGAAGAGTAAAATTTAACCTATCAAGAATAAAAGCAAATCTCCTTCAACTGTCTCAGGATAGTTGAAGGAGATTTTTTGAGATCTTTTAGTGATTGACCAAGCAAGTTTACAAAAAAATTACAGTTTATTTGTAAACTTTTCTGATGTATTAGCGTATATAAGACTTCCAAATGAAAGTAGACAGATCACATTGATGATGAGAAAGATTATAGTGGGTTTTGGAAACAATCCAAGGATTAGCATTAAGACTGAGCAAATTATTAATAGACTGCCCAATAACTTCCCTAAGGCTGGGCCATTCATTTGCTCTCTGCTTTTTTTGGGTGCGGTATTGTAGCCAGCGATTAACATTAACCACTTACCACGGAGTAGCTGAATACCACAAATAGTAAAAATAAGCATTAATGGTGTAAGAAAGATAATAATTGTCCAATCCATAAAAAAACCCCCTTATGACTATCATATACCCGAACTACTAGAAAATAAAGAAAGAAATAATGGTACTTTAGTTCAATCAGATTTTTGCTATTCTGAATAGGGCAGTATGGGCGTGGGAGATGATGCATAAATGTAACCTATTTAGAAAAGAGATGGTGTCTCATAGCTGATTGTATTAAGTTATGGTCAGAACAGACGTGTTTTTGTCCTGATTGTATGTGCAGTAAAGCATTATGTATGTAATTGATTTAGAAATAAAAAGAAAAAGCCCTATGAAGAAGGACTTTATAAGAGGCCAACAGTAAAAAAAATTACGTATATCCAACCAAGGAAACCGTGAAAGATTATTATAGTGATACCATGCCCCGCTATATAAGATAGAATCATGGCTAATAAACATCCAATGCTTATACCGGATGTCGCGACAGTTTTAGATTTCGACTTTGTCATGAAGACACTCCTTTCTCTAATACGTTAATTGTATGGCATTCGAGAAAGAATAAGTTGGATATTCTTAAATGGTAAGAAATGACGCCTAAACGGTAAATTGATTAATGCCTAAAAGAATAGAAAGAGAGTATTAGTCTCTTTCCTTTTCAAATACAAAATCATACACAGTGGGGCCGAGAGCGTTATATCTTAACGGGATAGCTGAAATAAATCTGTAACCATCAATTGAATTTTCAGAGATTACCTCCTGATAATTCTCTTTGAGTTTCCCAGTAAAATCAACATCGATTGAAACATATTTATATTCCATAACGTAGTCACTCCTTTTATTGTTGGTACTCCCAAAAGTATATCATTTATTTTGGAAGTGTACTCTTACATTTAAGAAAGATAAACTAAACAATCGATACAAGATATCAAAATGTACTACCTAGAAGAAGCCTTACTTGCGATTTTTTCTATTACGGAATAGGTGAGATGGAATGATTTTATATCGTCACCCATCGATGCATAGATTGTGTATGTAAAGTTCTCGCCGATTACTGAGGTATTAATTGGCCTCCCAGCCGGTGTATCTGCTGTTGCTCCATCTGGCGTAATAGGTGTGATTGAGACTAAATCAAATTTAGATTTTTCCATATCGATAAACTGTTCAAACCTAATTTCTTCGTCAGACCAATCACTATATACCGCTGTACCGTTTTTAATCGCTTTATAAGTATCGTAGTTAAATGAACTACAGGGCATATAACTGTTTTGTGGAAAAACGACATTATCATAAAAAACAATGCTAACGTCCCTATGTCTAAATTTAAGCCAGAGGAATAAAAGCCCAGCCATTAAAATGAGAGCAATTAGTTTTTTGGTGATTAGAGTTTTATTCACATGTCACCTCTTATGTATTGTGATCTCCATTGTAACAAAATTAGGTACAAATTGGTATAGCTAGAGTGGGTGAGGCATACCATACAGTGGTCGTATTACCTTTTGAGTCAGTGATTGAATAGACACATGTATGGCTATATCGCCAATTAAAAGTATATAACATTTCATCAGATGGATATAGCTCAGACGTAACCTCACCAGTTGATGGGGTTGAATTTGTTTCAATCACCTTTACAGTTACTTTAGAAGTCAAGTCGCCATCTTCTTTATCAAAAGCTTTAACTATGTCTAATGGATAAATTTCATCACCTTTATTATAATCTCCACTACTAACTTTGATAACAGGTGCTTGGTCAGGTGAATATAAATAAGTGACAGCTGCTAAAACAGTGTAGATCCACCAATCAAACAGGTTAGTACCACCATAACATAAGCAAATTTCTTGCTAACCTTAGGATAATTCAACTTTTTTTATAACGTGTCAAAACGAACGGTATTGCAAAATAAGGAGTGATTAATCTCACGGATAATAAGCAAGTGGGTTTCTAACGAAAAGGATGTTTACGAATGAGTTAGTTTTTAATCAAATTATTGAGAAATAAAATAAGTATATAGCACTACAGCGAACACTCTTCATAAGCGAGTTTAGCCTTTTTGTGGAAAGCATAGGCACTCGAATTCCTTATCATGTGGTACCGAACAATTGCGAGAGTTTGCTGAAACGACCAGTCTTTGGCAAGTGTAACTGAATAGAGACGCTTAATCATTGGCATCGTCAAAAAGAGTTTTTTTATAGCCAAGACGAAAGAGAGTCGTAAATAGTGCCTACTGAATGAATCTCTCATAATGTATAAAAGCCATTAAATAGGTGCTTAGTTGTGCATAACACTTTTAAACTGGCATTTTTGACAGTATAAATTGAATGTTTTGAAGGCTTAACTTTCATTTTTATGCACTCTCACTAACGAAGTGCAAGGGTTTGATCTGTTTCTCATTAAAACCCTTGCACTTCAAATTAGAGAAACATCCTGTAAATATTGTCATATTAACGTTTATACATAGTTCAGTAGGCACTATATACTTTAAGAAAACAGAGTCATTTAAAGGGAGTGATTGACGAATTGAATCAACGAGCTGAAGAACTAGAAAAAGAGCGTGAAGAAATCGTTCAAATGATTGATAAAGTTACTGGTTTGAATCAAAAAAATATTAAAGTTGAAATATAACGAAAGGCTCACATTAGAATCGATAGCAGAAGAGTTGGGGTATAGCTATTCTTACATCAAAAGTAAACACGCTGAGCTCATGAGAATTATTCAGTTTAATAAAAAATGAAAAATAAAAAATACCGTTTGGAACATCCTGTTGGCTGGGATAGCTTCAAACGGTATCTATTTAAGAAATTTTTGTGATTGGTGCGAATTCAGAGAGTAGTCGTTTAGTTCCCAAATCTTTGAAATTTATATCTACTTCTTGATTGTTAGCTGTTCCCTCTACTTTTATAACTTTACCAGCTCCCCATTTCTTATGAAAAGCAGTATCACCTACTTGCCATTCAATGGAATTAGAATTTATTATTTCAAGTTTCTGAGTCATATTAATTTCGTCTAATTTTCCCAGGATTAATTGCAAAGTCTCAGATTCGGATATATCTATATCGTCTATGCTTTTAACTTTAATTCGTTTAAAATTATTTAAAAAAGGAGAGTAATTAATATCTTCTATTGATTTTTTATACGTATTAACAATTTTTTCCTTCAATATTTGTTGAAATTTAACAATTTCAGTATGCCTTAAGTCCGAAGGATAGGAGATATGTTCAATCATGGATATATCAAACATATAATCGGTCTTATCATCTTTAATAATAACTAAAGGTTTATCGAAAGCTAACCTTAGGCCAAGCTCTAGCATTACATTTCCGTTTCTCCCGCTTATATCAACAACAACTATTGGGTCATCATAAATATTATTCACAATATTATTATGAATGATGTCCACTTCCCCTTTAGACTCACTGACCATTCTAGGATTGAAATTGAATGCATCGATACTTCTTATAGTATTTAACAATATAGATTGAACATCGTTAAACTGGTTTATGCTGTAACCAGGCATTGGTGCAAGAGGCATAATTAAGCCGCAGTTTATCATATTATCATTTTCCATAATAACCCACCTTTCGTAATAATCATACCACAAAAGTATAGTACGTACAGTACCAAGACAGTACTGACACCTTGAATTTTACATGTTATTCTAATAACATAGTAATTCGCACAAAATATAAATATCTTCTTCTGTCATTTGATTATATTATCTAGTATTATTGACATATAAGAGTAGATAGGAGGAAAAATGATGGTGAAGAAAGATAAAGATGTAATTTCAAAAAAAAATGTAACTAAAAAATGTTTTTTTATTACACCAATTGGTGAAGAAAGCTCTGTGGAGTATAAAAAGTTAAAAGGTCTTGTTGAAAATGTTATTACACCAGTGTTATCCAATATGGGATATGAGATAGATGTAGCGCATAAAATTAATAAACTAGGATCTATAGGTGATCAAATATTTTCAAGCATTATTGGTTCTGATTTGATAATATCTAACCTGACAGATTGGAATCCCAATGTCATGTATGAAACTGCAGTTGCACATTCTTTTGGAATACCAACAATTATGATTTGTGAAATTGGACCTAGATTACCTTTCGACTTAATAGGAGATCGAGTTGTATTTTTTGAAGATTCGATTAATGGTTCGGGAGTGTTGAGTAAACAATTGGAAGATAAAATTTCAAATCTTGAGGAAGACAAAACTATAGATAATCCTGTTTTTCGTTCTATAAAAGATAAAGACACAATTTCTAGAGTTGTTGAATCTGCTGATTCCGGAGATCAAGTTTCTAAAATGTTAGTTAAAATGAGTGAAGATATCACCTCACTAAGTAATAAATTTGATAATCTTGATGTTAATAATGATCTTAATTTAGTAAAAAAAATTCATGTTTATTTGAATAAGGAAATTTACTTGGATGAAAGTGAAATTGAAGATGAAGTTTTTCCAACAGTTATTGAAACAATTGAAAAAATGTATGAAGATTTTGATATTGAATATATAGAGTTAGATGAATCTTTCAAATTAACTTTAATATTTAACTCTTTAATAGACAAGCGAAAGCCAATAAGAAAATTGAGGACATTGTTTATAAATCAAGGAAACCCTGTAAATAGGATAACAACTAGTGGAAAATAAAACTAAAAAACACCCATCTAAATCAGGTGAGTGTTTTTGTTTGGTTGAATTGAGATGTTAAGTTGTATCTCACGCACAGAATTGACGTACCCTTGTCTGTGCTTTTTTATTATACCTAAGGAGGTAATCAATTATGTCAGATAAAAATGAGTTCCTGTAATACTTTAAATCACTTCATGCTGAGAAAGATGTTGATGCAATAGCTGAAACTATTTGGACCATCATTGGTATGTATGCTTTATCAATGGATGAAGTTACAGCTCTTAATTATTACATCATGGAGCGCACACTTAAGACTCCTGTCAATCAGAGAGTTCTTCTTGAAGATGCCAAGATAGATATTACTAAGCCGACTTATCACACAGAGGGAGTTATTACGCCACAACAAAAGGTGTTAGATGTGCAACGTGCACTGTTAAGTAAATATGTTAGTGAGTTGAAAGGTGGGAGTAAATAATGACAGTTGAGTTTAGTTTAAATACTGATTCTGTCCCTGAGGTTTTGATTAATGGTGAGTCAGTTCCGGTTGTGTTTTGCTCGTATCAATATATTACATGTGGTTTAGGTGGCGGTGTTAACTTAATCATTGCCACAGTGTTAACTGGTTGTGACAATGATTTATGTGGTGTCACTCAATCAGTTGTCTGTCACAACAATCTAACTGGCGAGACATACTTTCAATGATTGATATCACGTCACCAGAGTCACGTGCTAAGTTCTACGCATCAACTAAATGGCGGCAGTTACGTCTGTCAATTCTTGAGCGTGACAACTATGAATGTTTATGGTGCAAAGAACTTGGTAAGTTGAATGATCGTAACACAGTAGTCTTGGAGGTTGATCATATCGTTGAGTTGGAACATCATCCAGAGTTCGCACTTGACCCGATGAACCTTAGAACATTGTGCAAGAACTGCCACAACAAACGACACAAACGATTTGAACATCGGCCAAGTAAAGCAAAACGTTGGGACGATGAGTGGTTCGGTTATTAATTTTCTTATTCTCAGTAGACCCCCGGTCGAAATATTTTAAGCCTTTTTTTATTTCTGCTAAACCGGTGGATGGGTCAACTGTCTAAAAATACACGATAAAAAATTTTAATAGGGGGGGTAGGACAATGAAAGTGTCAGATTTGAAAAGACAATTAATGCTGCAAGTTGATTTAAATGATCAAATGGAAGTTGAAAAAGTTGAACGGTACATTGACTTAATCAAGCTTTACTTAAAAATGAATTCATCTATTACAAAGCATGGCGCGATGATTGAGATTGAAAACGGGTCTCAAAAATACATGAAACCTAACCCCGCAATTGCTGAAAAAGTAAAACTTTCTCGTGCAATTATTGCTCTTGGAAAAGACCTTAATTTAGATGTATTGAATAAAACAATCACCAGTACCGAAGAAGACTATTCGGAGGATGATTTAGTATGATTCATCAAAAACACGTTGATTATTATATCCAGCAGTACTGTGATGGAAAGATTAAACTCAATAAAGAGCGTATCGAATTAATTGAGTATTTGGAACGGGATATTTTATCACGAGATGATTTGTATTTTGATGATAAAATGATTGATGATTGCATTGCCTACGGTGATAAATGGTATTTTGAAATGCAGCCATTCCAAAAATTTTTAATTGCCTTTATATTTTTGCATTTCAAGAAAAATGACCGAAACTTTTACCGTAAGTTTCTTTGGTTGTTCGGCCGTGGTGGTGGTAAGAATGGTCTGCTGTCTGTCGTTCTAAATTTTTTGCAGACAGAATTGCATGGCGTGAGGGAATACAATATTTCAATAGTGGCTAATTCAGAGGACAGGCTAAGACTAGTTTTGAGGAAATTTAGAACACAATTAAACGAAATAAAGTTTTTACAGAAGGCCTTTGAATGTGGTAAGTCTAAAATTATGTCCAAAAAGATTGACAGTGTTATCCGGTTCGGGACTTCAAATGGTGATACCAAAGATGGCCTACGTGATGGTGCGGTTGCATTTGATGAGATTCATCGTTATGAGAGTAATAAGGACGTCAAAGTTCATATTAGTGGTCTAGGTAAGAAAAGAAATCCTCGTGAGTTCTATGTTGGAACTGACGGTTATGTTCGTGAAGGATTCTTGGATAATATGAAAGAAAAAGCTAAAAGAGTATTGAACGGCAGCAGTCGTCCGAATGCTCTTTTTCCTTTTATCTGTAAATTGGATTCTGAGGATCAGGTAAATGACTCAAATTTTTGGGAGTTAGCTAATCTAATGTTTCATCTTCCAATGAGCGATTACGCTGATGGATTGTTTGAAACTGTCATGGAAGAGTACGACGACTTAGAAGACGATCCAAGCAATAGAGAAGAGTTCATGACTAAACGGATGAACTTACCCGTAACCGAGCTAGAAAGGTCAGTAGCGAGCCGTGACGAGATGCTGAGGACAGCATATGAAGAACTCCATTATTCTATATACATTAAGAATAATGGAGTTAGTAAGATAGGTTTTACACCATGGTTATTAGGTGGTTACACTCCAGATAACATTGTTCAAGCTGTTCTGGTCGCTGGTGGTGCAGTATTAATTGACCAAGATCGCAAACAAATTACAGCAGCTAAGCAACAAGGAATTAATCATAATGAATTAGATGAAGAATTTACACCACCAAAAGGGGAAGACTAACTATGTCCGATATTACACGTACAGTTGACTGGATGAAAACACGTAAGGGGAAAATTACTTACTCAATGTCTCAACGGTTAGGACCAAACTCATATGACTGTTCAAGTGCTGTTTTTAATGCCTTGATTGCTGGTGGATTTTTGCCACAAGGTTCTTTTATTGGAAATACTGAAACACTGTACAGTTTAGAAGGTAAGTTACTTATTCCTATTGGTCCGTCTCAAGCCGCCTATGGCGATGTGTTTGTGTCTGGTGTAAAAGGTGGGTCACTTGGTTCAGGCGGTCACACAGGTATCTTTATTGATAATAAAGCGATCATACACTGTACGTATGGTTATGGTAGTAACAACATGGCAATCACTCCAGCATATCAATGGATGGGTGACTATTCTGGATTACCAGTTCACTATTACAGACTAAAAAACAGTGGAGGTATTATCATTCCAGAAGGTGAGAACAAACCACAGATGACTATTTTAGTTGTTGATGGTTATTGGGGGCTTGCGACTTCTAAGAGAGCTCAAGAGTACTTTGGTTGTGCGATACGTGACGGGATCATTAGCCACCAATTTAAATCTGCTCACAATCAATTTATCCACTCAGCTCAATTTGATCAATCATTAATTGGTTCTGATTTAATCAAAGCTATGCAAAAATGGCTAGGGATTAAAGTGGATGGTTTAGCTGGCCCTCAGTTTGTAATAGCCTTTCAAGCCAAAATGGGGACGATTCAAGACGGTATAATCAGTTCACCGTCAGATTGTATCAAAGAGTTTCAACGACGCTTAACCGCTGGTAAATTATAAGGTAAAGAGAATTAACCAAAATGTGATATAATTAATGAGAGGTGATAAGATGACTGAAAAAGATATGTTAGATATAATAATAAAATTAATATTTTCTAGCTTACCTGGATTCTTTTCTTATTTTTATTTACAAGAAGTAGATATTTTACAATTAAACCGAAACAGGGACTCGGAGAATAAATTGGTTTTACTAAGTTTTTCATTTGTGAATATTGGATTAGGTTTATTAATGTTTCAAATTAAATGGATTAACGAATTTCCATTATTTGTTAGGATTATTATCGTAGTACTTATTTTAATATTAGTGACAATGATAGTGTATCCTTGGATTATTTGCTTTGGGAAATATGTTATTAACCTAATTCGAAGTGACTCAGAATTAGGCGCTCAAACTTATAAGTCTGATTGGAAAGCGTTGATGACTACGGGGAACAGTAAAAGAATATCAATTTTTGATTTCTCAGGGAATCATGTCATATCAGGGTTTACTGATAAAATCCCCAATGATATTCAATTTGATTATTTTTTATTGGTTATGCAAAGTGAATACATTGATACTGATAGTAAGTTAACCGAAGCGGAAGTAACGGAGCAGTATGAAAAAGCTGTAAAGGATGATAATGGTAAATATTTTATATTTGTTGATATGGAGAAAAAATATAAAATTCACGTTTATGATGATAAAAAGAAAGGAAAAGATAACTAGTCTTTTCCTTTCTTTTTAAATAATTGCTGCGTATTTGGGTTGGGTGCATCATGTTGTACCGAATTTCGTTGACTAGATCGGTCAGAGTGTATAATCTCTTTAGATGAATCCCTAGAAAAATTATGACTCTCTTTGATCGGCTTCTGACCTTCTTTATGCTTGTCAGGCAATATTTTCACCTCCTAAATAATAAGTAAAACTACTAGTTAATAATACCACAAATAGATATACATAAAACCACAAAAAATAATAAATTGTAAGATAATGACCTTAGCTTCTCTCTTAGTTGAGATGACCAAGGTCTTTTTTTGGTTTATACTGATAGCATAGTAAAAATTGAAAGGATGAGTGTGATGAGTAAATATTTGAACCTTGGTACATTTTTATCGAAGAATAAAAAGTTTAGTGTTGAGTTAACTTTTGAAGAAATAAATAAGTTACTTCCACAAGGAAATGGGTTACCAGATACGGCACTTACAAATACAACCTGGTGGGCAAATAATAATGATGGACATTCTCAAGCAAACGCATGGTTAGAAAATCATTCAAAAGTTGTGAATATTGATTTGGAAGAAAAGAAAGTCATTTTTGTTAATACTGAACGTGAACCAGAACTAAAGGACAAGTTGTTTGCGTTAAAAGATATGGTTGATACAATTGCTGACGCTATAAATAAGAATGCAAATAAAGCAGCTTTATTTTGTGCATTGGCCATACCTGATATCTGTTGCCAAATTGAGTACGGAAAAAGTAGATCTTCAGGAAAGGATTATGAAAAATGGTACGATGAAAATATTTTTGAATATGAATATCCTAATCGCAGTGAGGATGAAAAGAGTAATGGTTTTAGAAAGATGAATCAGTTAGATGGTCAAATTATCTATTTGATAAGGTGTAAATTATTTCATGAAGGAAGCAAGAATCATGCAGAAGTTGAAAAGGCATTAATAGAAAAATATGAGGCTGAAAAACGTGGAAAAAAAGTTACTCTTTCTTTTAACTTACATGCGGAAGGAGATGTCACAGGGTATAGTTGGAGTTGGGATAACGAAAATTTTAACGTAAGTATATACATTAGTCCTAAGTCAATGGCTGAAAATCTAATGTGGACGGCAGAAGGGGTTCTTCGAGATTATAAAATAATAAAAGGTTAATTGTTTACCTACTGTTTTTACTCTGCGTAATCAAGTTGTAATTTTATCTTGCCAAGAAGTGACGACTAATATAAATAAATTAATATTGAATTTTATGCAAAAAAATACTGACTTCTTTTAAAAGAAATCAGTAATATTAGTATTTTTTACACCTTCGCTAGTGATCTCATACGCCATAATTTTAGGGCACGTTAGGGGCACTTTCTTTTAAAAGGGCACCAAATGGGCACCTGTTTTTTTCCACTTCTAAAATATTGCTTTCCCTTTATATCGACGTTTATGCTATAATAATCCATGAGAGAACACTACTATTTTAATGCTCAAACGCGGCCTAAGGGAATCGAACCCCTGTCTCAAGAACCGGAATCTTACGTGATATCCACTACACTAAGGCCGCAAGCACATAAATTAGTTTACCCAATTATTGAGTAAATAGCAAGTGTATTTTTATATTATTCTCTCGGAATGATAGAAAGAAGTGGAAAACATGCAATATAATCAAAATTTGAGCCAGCAACAGAAGCAAGTTCAGAAGATGGCCATGACTCAACAACTGCAGCAATCCATTCAAATGCTTCAATATAGTACCGATGATTTGCTAACTTTTTTGGAAAGCAAAGCGTTGGAAAATCCTTTAATAGATGTCAAAATAGAAAGTGACTATGCAGATTTGCCAATTCGTCATACCTCAAAAAAAAATTATGAAGGACCCGAGACAAGTTACCTCAATCAAATTCCGGATAGAGGGATGTCGTTATTTGAATCCCTTTTAGCTCAGATTCATCTAAATTATCGGGATACCTATTTACGACAATTGATCATCTTTTTTACGGAATATGTCGATGTCAATGGCTATTTAACGATTACCTTGGAAGAAGCGGTTCGTCAAACAGGCGCTGACTACATTCAGATGTTGGATGCCTTGATCTTGTTACAGCAATTAGATCCTGCAGGTGTTGGGGCTCGTGACTTGCAAGAATGTTTATTGCTACAAATTGAGCGGGACAATGAAGCACCACCATTGGCCTACGTGGTAATTGAAGAAGAATTTGAAAATTTTGCTAATCGTAAATGGAAAGAAGTAGCAAATCGCTATGGAGTTGATTTGCCGACTATTCAAGAAATCCATGACTATATTCAAAGCTTGAGCCCGTTTCCTGGGGCGGCTTATGGTGAATCGACAGAACAGTACATTAACCCAGATTTATTGGTCAACATCAAAGGTGAGACGATCGAAGTCCTTTCTACCCGAAGTGGGGCACCGGTGATTGAGTTTCAGCAACGTTATTTTGATAAAATGGCGGAAACCGGTGATCGAGAGGTCAAACAATACATCAAAGAGAAAAAAGCTGAGTTTGATTGGATTAAACGCAGTGTAACACAACGTGGAGACACGATCTTGCGAGTGGGGACCGAAATTGTCAGTCGGCAGGCGGCCTTTTTTCTAGATACTGAGCGACCTCTAAAGCCGATGACGCTAAAGGAGATTGCAGAAGAACTTGAGATTCATGAATCAACGGTCAGCCGAGCGGTAAATGGCAAGTATTTGCAAACAAAGTTTGGCGTTTTTGAATTGCGGTCCTTTTTTACCACGGGACTATCGCAAAATAGTGACGGAGAAGAGGTTTCTGCGGCTGACGTCCAAACGAGAATAAAACAACTAGTAGAACATGAGAATAAAGCTAAACCACTGTCTGACCAAAAAATTGTTGACATGCTCCAGTCTGAAGGTGTTGAAATTTCTCGCCGAACAGTGGCAAAATATCGTGACATTTTAGGAATAGCTGCCTCAAGTAAACGAAAACGTTATGATTGATTTAGTGGCATAATAAAACAAAAAGACGAACAATCCGATTTGGAAAGGTTCGTCTTTTTGATGGAGATTCCGTAGAGGTGAATAAGTTAGGGAAAGTCGAAAAGAGCTGTCTAATAACTCACAAACTTTCTCTGCGCAACTCTCTTGGATCGTTCGATTAATCGCGAAAAACTCAAAACCGAAATTTCACAAGACTTGTGAAGAAAGGTTGAAGGATAATCAATTAAACTGTTTTTTGCTTGCTAAACTCTTTTATTGGTGTTACACTATCCTTGTAAGTTGGTAGAGACGAAACAGTAAAAATAATTTACTTAAATTCGGATTTATCATTTTTTTTGGAATCGATGGGTCACCAAACGACGCACTTGGTCATTTTAAGTCCAACGAAGGAGTCCGACAATGGAAAACCAATTAGAATTAATTGAAAAAATAGCTCCTGATGTCATGGATCTCGTTCAAGAGCGCTTTACCATTTTGCGTAATATTAACTGGATGTCACCAGTTGGTAGAAGGACATTGGCGATGAAGATGGGTATGACCGAACGAGTGTTGCGAACGGAAACGGATTTACTTAAAAACTTACAGTTAATAGAAACATCCAAGAGTGGTATGACTCTTACAGCAGAAGGTGAAAAGGTCATGGTTGGGTTGGAGTCTTTAATGGGCAAATACTCAGGCATGAAACAAAAAGAGCGGAAATTAGCAGAATATTTTGGGGTTGAGAAATGCATCATTGTAGCTGGTGACAGTGACGATGAAACCAAAGTTTTGGCTAGTTTTGGTCAGATTATTTCTGAGTCCTTAAGTACCTTATTACCTGATAAAGAAAACGTCATAGCTGTCATGGGTGGCACAACCATGGCCGCTGTCGCTGAGAACATGACCATGTTAGATCATAACATTCGTAATAATGTTTTTGTCCCAGCCCGGGGCGGTATCGGTGAAACAGTCGATATTCAAGCGAACTCTGTCAGTGCGATGATGGCATCAAAGACAGGTGGCACGTCAAGACCACTGTATGTCCCAGAACGAGTGAGTCACGAAACTTACCAAAGTCTTTTGCAAGAACCATTTGTCCAGCAAGTTTTAGGTTTGATCGAAGAGTCAACTTGCGTTATTCACAGTATTGGACGGGCATTACATATGGCTGCAAGACGGGGCATGAGCGAGCAAGAGCTTGTCATGCTAAAAAATAATGGTGCGGTGGCAGAATCATTTGGTTATTTTTTTGACGATGACGGTAAAGTAGTTTACAAGATACCGCGAATTGGCTTGCAATTAAAAGATTTGGAGAAAGTTCCATACATCTTAGCCGTAGCCGGCGGCAAGTCAAAAGCCAAAGCGATACACTCGTACATGAAACACGCTCCCCAACAAACTTGGTTAATCACCGATGAAGGGGCAGCCAACGAAATGTTAAAGTCAATCAATCTTGGCTAGAACACTAACACTTGATTTTAAAAGGGTTCGCCCTTTAAAATAAATAATTTTTCGATTTTCTAAAGGAGGAAATCTCGCATGACAGTTAAAGTAGGTATTAATGGATTTGGACGTATTGGACGTTTAGCATTCCGCCGTATTCAAGAAGTAGAAGGTATTGAAGTAGTAGCAATCAACGATTTAACAGATTCAAAAATGTTGGCTCATTTATTAAAATATGATACTACACAAGGCCGTTTCAACGGTGACGTGGAAGTTCATGATGGTTATTTCAATGTTAATGGTAAAGAAGTTAAAGTATTAGCTAACCGTAACCCTGAAGAATTACCATGGGGCGACTTAGGTGTTGAAATCGTCTTAGAATGTACTGGTTTCTTCACTTCTAAAGAAGGCGCTGAAAAACATCTTAAAGGTGGCGCTAAACGTGTTGTAATTTCTGCTCCTGGTGGAAATGACGTTCCAACAATCGTTTACAATACTAACCATGATATCTTAACAGGTAAAGAAACAGTTATCTCAGGTGCTTCTTGTACGACTAACTGTTTAGCTCCTATGGCTAAAGCTTTACAAGACAACTTTGGTGTTGTTGAAGGTTTAATGACAACTATCCACGCTTACACAGGTGACCAAATGACTCTTGACGGTCCTCACCCTGGTGGAGACTTCCGTCGTGCTCGTGCTGCTGCAGCAAACATCGTACCTAACACAACTGGTGCGGCTAAAGCAATCGGCTTAGTAATCCCAGAATTAAACGGTAAATTAGACGGGGCAGCTCAACGTGTTCCTGTTGCAACTGGTTCTTTAACAGAATTAGTGACAATCTTAGACAAAAAAGTAACTGTTGACGAAGTCAATGCAGTAATGAAAGCAGCAGCTAACGAATCTTATGGTTACACAGCTGATGCAATCGTTTCTTCTGATATCGTAGGCATGACTTACGGTTCACTATTTGACGAAACTCAAACTAAAGTGATGACAGTTGGCGATGCTCAACTAGTTAAAACTGTTGCTTGGTATGATAACGAAATGTCATACACTGCACAATTAGTTCGTACTTTAGAATACTTTGCTAAATTAGGTTAATTAGAACGAAGGTTTTAATGACTGAACAGATAAGCGGGGAAGCATCGCGCTTCTCCGCTTATTTTTATGAGGCACATTAGATTTACAACTACTAGGAGGTTAGCTGAATGGCTAAATTAACTGTCAAAGATTTGGAATTAAAAGATAAAAAAGTATTAGTCCGCGTTGACTTTAACGTTCCATTAAAAGATGGCGTTATTACAGATGATAATCGGATTGCGGCAGCCTTACCAACGATTGAATACATCCTTGATAATGGCGGGAAAGCAATTCTATTTTCACACTTAGGTCGCGTTAAAGAAGAAGCAGACAAAGAAGGCAAATCATTACGTCCCGTTGCCACTCGCTTAAGTGAACTATTAGGCAAAGAAGTTATCTTTGTTCCTGAAACACGAGGCGAAGTCTTAGAATCAGCGATTAATGATTTAAAAGCAGGTGAAGTGTTATTAGTTGAAAACACTCGTTTCGAAGACATTGATGGTAAAAAAGAATCTAAAAACGACGCTGAATTAGGTAAATACTGGGCCTCTCTTGGCGATGATCTTTTCGTCAACGACGCATTTGGAACAGCTCACCGCGCTCACGCATCAAACGTTGGCATTTCGTCAAACGTTTCGCAAGCAGCAGCTGGATTCTTAATGGAAAATGAAATCAAATTTATCAAAGAAGCCGTTGAAGCACCAGTTCGTCCATTTGTGGCAATCTTAGGTGGTTCAAAAGTATCAGATAAAATTGGTGTCATTGAAAATCTCCTTGAAAAAGCAGATAAAGTTATCGTCGGTGGTGGTATGACATATACATTTTATGCTGCGAAAGGCATTGAAATTGGTGATTCGTTAGTTGAATTAGACAAAGTTGAATTAGCTAAAACATTGATTGAAAAAGCGGGCGATAAATTAGTGTTACCCGTTGATTCGATTGAAGCTAACGCCTTTGCTGGCTACACTGAATTAAAAGCAACTGAGGGCGAAGCAGTCGATAAAGGCTTCTTAGGCCTAGATATCGGATCAAAAACAATTGAATTGTTTGAATCTGTCATTGACGGTGCTAAAACAGTCGTTTGGAATGGCCCGATGGGTGTCTTTGAAAATGAAGACTTCGCTAAAGGAACAATCGCAGTAATGGATGCCATTGCGGCTCAAGCAGGCGCAACGTCAATTATCGGTGGTGGTGATTCAGCAGCTGCAGCCATTAACTTAGGACGTGCGGATAAATTCTCATGGATCTCAACTGGTGGCGGTGCGTCACTAGAATTACTAGAAGGCAAAGAATTACCAGGCTTAACCGCGTTAACTGAAAAATAAAAAAATGTTACGAAAGAAGGGAAGTTTCCCTTCTTTCATTTAAACCCATAGAAGGAGTTACTAATCATGCGTAAACCAATTATTGCAGGAAACTGGAA
Organism: Vagococcus allomyrinae; assembly: GCF_017829975.1. Taxonomy (GTDB): domain Bacteria; phylum Bacillota; class Bacilli; order Lactobacillales; family Vagococcaceae; genus Vagococcus_D; species Vagococcus_D allomyrinae. The sequence continues at coordinate 17,363 of NZ_JAEEGA010000027.1, forward strand.
AATGAACAAAACAGCCGATGAAGCTTTAACGTTCATTGATGAAGTTAAAAATAATATCCCAGCTAACTCAGCTGTCGATTCAGTTGTTGGCTCACCAGCGTTGTTTTTACAAGGCTTGGCTGAAGCGACAAAAGGAACAGAATTAAAAATCTCTGCTCAAAATTGTTACTTCGAAAATGCCGGTGCTTTCACGGGTGAAAATTCACCCGCAGCAATTGCTGACTTAGGTGTCCAATATGTGATCATTGGTCACTCTGAGCGTCGTGAATTTTTCCATGAAACAGACGAAGATGTTAACAAAAAAGCTAAAGCAATCATCGCTAACGGCATGACACCAATCGTATGTTGTGGTGAAACATTAGAACAACGTGAAGCCGGTGAAACAGAAGATTGGATCAAAGGCCAAGTTGAAAATGCTTTAGATGGCTTAACTGAAGAGCAAGTGGCGAATTTAGTCGTTGCTTATGAACCAATCTGGGCAATCGGTACTGGTAAATCTTCATCTGCTACAGATGCTGACGAAACATGTTTTGTTGTCCGCAAAACAATTGCTGACAAATTTGGTGCTGACACAGCTAACAAAGTTCGTATTCAATACGGCGGTAGCGTGAAACCTGAAAACATTAAAGAGTACATGGCACAAGAAAACATCGATGGAGCATTAGTGGGTGGCGCAAGTCTTGAGCCAAAATCATTCTTAGCTTTATTGGAGGCTGTTAAATAGTATGAGTAAAGCACCTGTTGCGATTATCATTTTAGACGGTTTTGGTCAACGTGAAGAAACAGTTGGCAATGCTGTCGCACAAGCAAACAAACCCAATTTTGACCGTTATTACAATGAATTTCCACATGCCACAATGAAAGCGGCTGGCTTAGACGTTGGCTTGCCAGAAGGGCAAATGGGGAATTCAGAAGTGGGTCACACAAACATTGGTGGGGGACGAATCGTCTACCAAAGTTTAACTAGAATTGACAAAGCCATTTCCGATGGTGAATTCCAAACAAACGAAGTTCTGAACAGCGCCATGTCATATGCCATTGACAACAATTCAGCGCTACATTTATTTGGTCTTTTATCAGACGGCGGTGTTCACAGTCATCAAAACCACCTGTATGCCTTGTTAGAAACCGCGAAAGCAAAAGGCGTTAAAGAAACTTACGTCCATGCCTTTTTAGACGGACGTGACGTTGCACCGACATCAGGTGCTGGTTTCATGAAAGAGTTAGTCGCTAAAATGGCAGAGTTAAACTATGGCCAAGTAGCAACTGTTTCAGGCCGTTTTTACGCCATGGATCGTGACAAGCGTTGGGAACGGGTTGAAAAAGCTTATAATGCCCTAGTTTTAGGCGAAGGCGTTAAAGCAACTGATCCGGTAGCAGCCATCGAAGCCTCTTATGCAGAAGGCGTCAACGATGAGTTTGTTTTACCAATTGTGATCGAAAAAGATGGCAAACCAGTGGCAACTGTTAAAGAAAACGATGCAGTGATCTTCTTTAACTTCCGTCCTGACCGTGCGATTCAATTATCAAATGCCTTCACTGATCTTGAGTGGGAGCACTTTGAGCGTAAAAATCATCCGACAAATGTAAAATTTGTGACAATGACTTTATACAACCCAAGTATCGTAGCTGAGGTGGCTTATCCACCGATGGAAATGAAAAATGTTATTGGAGAAGTTCTCTCAAATCACGGACTTAAACAATTGCGAATTGCGGAAACTGAAAAGTATCCTCATGTTACCTTCTTTATGAACGGTGGCCGCAACGAAGAGTTTGAAGGGGAAAGTCGTATTTTAATCAACTCACCAAAAGTTGAAACCTACGATTTAAAACCTGAAATGAGTGCTTACGAAGTGACAGATGCGTTAGTAGCCTCAATCGAAGCCGACGAAAATGATGCGATTATTCTAAACTTTGCCAATCCTGATATGGTAGGTCACTCTGGTATGTTAGAGCCGACTATCAAAGCCATTGAAGCCGTTGATGAAAACTTAGGACGTGTAGTAGACGCTATATTAGCTAAAGGCGGTTCAGCGATTATCTTTGCTGACCACGGTAACTCAGAAACCATGTCAACACCTGAAGGCAAGCCTCATACTGCCCATACAACTGTGCCAGTACCTGTGATTGTCACGAAAAAAGGTGTTTCATTACGGACTGACGGACGCTTGGCTGACGTTGCACCAACGATGTTAGACTTATTGAATATTGAAAAACCTGCTGAAATGACAGGTGAATCTTTAATCGTTAAGTAAAAAAGTTGAAAATTTAGCAGTATAAATTGCAACTTGCCTCAAAACGTATTATGATGAAACTATGGTAGCAATACCTTAGATATAAACAACCTTAAAGGAGAGCCGTTGCTCTTGTTGCTTAAGCAACTTAGAAGCAAGGGACATCGGAATGGCCTGAGAGGAAGAGACAATGTACTATCAGAAAGAAACTATGGTAGCAATACCTTAGATATAAACAACCTTAAAGGAGAGAATAAAAACATGTCAATTATTACAGACGTTTACGCTCGCGAAGTCTTAGACTCACGTGGCAACCCAACAATCGAAGTAGAAGTATACACAGAAAGCGGTGCTTTTGGTCGCGGTATGGTACCTTCAGGCGCTTCTACTGGTGAATACGAAGCTGTTGAATTACGCGATGGCGACAAAGACCGTTACTTAGGTAAAGGTGTTTCTAAAGCAGTTGACAATGTTAACAACGTTATCGCTGAAGCTATCATTGGATTCGACGTTCGTGATCAAATGGATATCGACAAATTAATGATCGAATTAGACGGTACTCCAAACAAAGCTAAATTAGGAGCTAACGCTATTCTAGGTGTGTCTATTGCTTGTGCTCGCGCTGCAGCTGATTTCTTAGAAATGCCTCTATACCACTACTTAGGTGGATTTAATACAAAAGTATTGCCAACTCCAATGATGAACATCATCAATGGTGGATCACATGCTGACAACAGTATTGATTTCCAAGAATTTATGATCATGCCTGTTGGCGCGCCAACATTTAAAGAAGCACTACGCATGGGTGCAGAAGTATTCCACGCATTGGCTTCAATCTTAAAAGCTAAAGGTCTTTCAACAGCTGTCGGTGACGAAGGCGGATTTGCACCTAACTTAGGTTCAAATGAAGAAGGATTTGAAGTTATCATGGAAGCTATTGAAAAAGCTGGCTACAAACCAGGAACAGACGTTGTTCTTGCAATGGATGCAGCTGCTTCAGAATTCTACGATAAAGAAAAAGGTGTTTACGTTCTTGCTGATTCAGGCGAAGGCGAAAAAACAACTGAAGAAATGATCCAAGTCTATGCAGATTTAGTGGCTAAATACCCACTTATCTCAATCGAAGATGGCCTAGACGAAAATGACTGGGATGGTTTCAAGAAAATGACTGAAATCATGGGCGATAAAGTTCAACTAGTTGGTGACGATTTATTCGTGACAAACACAGCTAAATTAGCTGAAGGAATTGAAAAAGGCATTGCTAACTCAATCCTAATCAAAGTTAACCAAATCGGTACATTGACTGAAACATTTGAAGCCATTGAAATGGCGAAACAAGCTGGTTACACAGCTGTTGTTTCTCACCGTTCAGGTGAAACAGAAGATGCAACTATTGCGGATATCGCTGTTGCAACAAATGCTGGTCAAATCAAAACTGGTTCATTAAGCCGTACTGACCGTGTTGCTAAATACAACCAATTATTACGCATCGAAGACCAATTAGGCGATGTTGCTCAATACAAAGGTTTACAAGCTTTCTACAACTTAAAAAACAAATAGTTTTTAAGTCGAAAAGAAGGTATACCAATTACTAGAAATACATAATATCTGTAAAAAATTGCTGAAAAAGTGTTTCTATTTAGCAATACATATTAGGTGATTTTTTACAGAATTGTTATGTAATAATAGGAAAAAGCTCTCTGTTTTAATTGTTAATTACAATTAGAAAGGAGGGCTTTTTCGTGTTATCTACTGAATTAATTGATGAGTTTATTTTAGATTGCCGCATTAGAAATTTATCCAAAAGAACTATTGAAACTTATGAAATGAATATTGGTGTTTTTTGGAGATGGTTGAATATCTCAAACGATTTTAAGAAAATTGAAGATATTAAGAAAATTCATTTTAAATCTTTTATACTATCCATGATGGAACAGAATTACAAAGAAACATATATTAATACTGTTTTGAAGGCAGTAAAGTCGTTTTATAACTATTTATTTTCAGAAAACTATATAAAAGTTAATTTGACTTTGGAAGTGAAGTTATTAAAGGAGCCAAGCACAGTGATTGATACTTTTAATGATGATGAAGTTAAGCTGTTACTTACATACTTTAAGAGGAAAACCTTTTTGAATATGAGAAATAAGTTGATAGTGTATATTCTTTTAGATACGGGACTAAGATGTGCAGAGCTTCGCTCTATAAAAGATGCTCATGTATACGAGAATTATCTTAAAGTGTGTGGCAAAGGGAATAAGTGGCGAGTGATTCCAATTAGCAATCAATTACAAAAGGAAATCCAAAAGTATCGTAGAGAGCGTGAGAAGTATTGCTTGAAGTTGAATCAAATGTCTATCGATGATACCTTATTACTGACTCGTAAAGGGAAGCAGATTTCAACAAATGCAACAATTGAAATCATTTTTAGAGAAATTGCTACGAATACGAAAATTAGAAATACAATCAGATGCAGTCCACATACTTGCCGACATTGGTTTGCAAAAACTAGTATAAAAAATGGTCAAGATATTTATACACTGTCAAAAATACTAGGGCATTCTAATATCAAGATAACACAGCGCTATATAGAGTCAATGTCTTCTGATGAAATCATTGAGAAAGGGCTACTTACTACGCCATTAACTACATTCTAGTTAATTAAACATTGACAATACCAGCGATAGTGAAATACACTGATGTCTATGTTTACAACCATTTCACTATTGCTGACACCAATAACAAACTATCAGGTAAGTTAAAGGGGTCTTAAAATGAAGAAGGTAGCATATGTGCGAACGAGCACAGGCAAGCAAACACTAGGAATTGAAGTACAACGTGAGGCTCTTACAGCCTACAAACCAGACTTATGGTACATTGAACAGGTTTCTGGTCGTAAAGAAGACAGGGAACAATTAAACAAGGCTCTTGACGTACTTGAAGAGGGTGATACGTTGATTGTTTATAAGCTAGACAGGCTTGGCAGAAGCACCAAACAGTTAGTGAATCTTATCAGTCAACTAGATGATAGAGGGATTCATCTCAGCATTGTTACAGAAGGTATAGATACGTCCTCGCCGACTGGTAGACTGGTTTTTACTATACTTTCAGCTGTTGCGGAGATGGAGGCATCGCTCATCTCAGAACGCACGAAACAAGCACTGGCGATGTCTCCCAATAAAGGGGGAAGACCCAAACTGGATGGAGCAATTAAACAAAGTGTTATTGAAATGTACTATGACTATAAGAAAACTGCCCTTGAAATATCAGAAGAATTATCTATCAGTGAGAGCAGTGTGTATAGAATTATTAAGCTTTACAAATTGAATAATACCAGTGGTTGATTAAACATAATGAAATGTCGTATAATTAAAGTCAGAAACGAACGTTTTTGACAAAATGAAATCATTTCATTATTAAATTCTCAAGAACCTTATGAAATCAACTGTTTAAGTTGTTTTTGTGAGGTTCTTTTTTTCATTCATTCTGCTACTAGCTAATACGTTCGTTTTAGACAGTGTCAGCAATGGTGAAAAAATAAATAGTTTTTATAACAGGGGGCGTAGTTATTACCAAAATGGAAAAGTTGATTTTACGGAAACGGTAATACCACTTATATCTCCCAACTAAAAAATATTTGGAGGTTAATAAAATGAAAAGAAAAGTTTTAGCTGGAATACTATTGTCAAGTCTGTTAACGCTAGTAGCGTGCGACACAAAGAATATCGAGGAATCAAGCGCTAACGACGTGTCTCAAAGTCAATCTATAGCAGAGACAGTGAATAGCCAAATAGATGAAGAAATAGTAGGGCAAACAATATCTGAGCACTTTACAAAAGAATTAAGTGACGAAGTCTGGTTAGAAATCTTAGCTGATGAAGATGGGGCATTTCACGAGAATCCCGAATAACAGGATTCCTAATAACAAATGATAGCAGTCACGAATCTGAATTGTACAAAGGGTTTGCTAATTATAGTTCAGATGAAACAGGTTATATTTGGGTCGAAGTGCCTGAACTTCTAAATGAGAATGATGTAGATTTTAGACCGAAATTAGTAGATGTTTATCAACTCTATAACCAAGGAGAATTGAATCAAAAGTTATTCAAGGCTCTTGTAGATGAGACTGCAACTTCACTTGATAAAGAAAAAGAAGATTTTGGCTATTCAATGTTGAAATCTAAACTTCCTGTATATGCTAATGAGTTAACTTTTAAACATGTAGTTAATCCAGAAACAAAAAAAATGTTTCAAAAAATTGAAATAAAAGGAAAAGATGCTTTTTTTGATGAAGAATCATTGAATTATAGAAGTAATTATTTTGAAGTAAGTGAAGACGGTATGAGTATACAAATAAATTCAGATGGCTATCCAGATTTGTTTTTGGTAGGATTCAAAGGGCATAGAGGAGTGCTTGCAGGTATTCCAAAATACTTTGTAAAATTTTCTGATGAAAAAGAAACTTTTGAGTTTGACCCGTTATACACCAATGACGAAATAGAAGTTGAGTGATTTTTAGGGGATATATCACTTCCAGCGCTCAACTATTTCAGAAAAATTCAAAAGCCCTTACCTATAAGGTTTTGAGCATGTGGCAATTTGCAGTGTATATGTACTAATAAAAGAAGTTATTTGGCCGACTTTCATTAGGTCTATTGTAGGAGGGTATGTTTTTTATAGTCGGGAGTTTGGAATAGGAAAGATATCTTAGTTTTACCTTGTATTGAATAGTAGTATTTCGAAAAAAGTATAATTCATCTAGAAATAATCATTTTTATCGACAATATATGAGAATACTAAGTAAGTCAGGTTAATAAAAGGAGAATAAAATGAAAAAAATAGTATGTGAACTTTGCGGAAGTAATGATTTTACAAAGGAAAATGGTTATTGGGTGTGTAATCATTGTCAAACGAAGTATACACCAGAAGAAGCAAAAAAAATTACAGTAGAGGGCATTGTTGATGTATCTATTGATAAGACTACTGACTTACATAATTTTCAAAAACTAGCAATTCAATACTATAATAGTTCTGACTTTGAACAAGCAAAAAAATATTACAGCAAAATTCTTGAAATTAATCCAGAAGATTGGCAAGCTACTTTCTATTATGGAATTTGTTCTTCTAAATTATCAAATTTAGCCAGCTTTAAACTGATGGATAGCGTCAATTCAGCGAAAAATGCTATCAATATCATTTTAAAAGCAGATATGCAAGAAAAAATGAAGACCGAACATATTATAGAAATTGTAAGTGCTGTTAACTCAGTTACAATTTCGTATCAAGAAATAGCTTTTAATCATTATAATCAATATTGGGAAATGGAGTCATCAACTACTGAATTAATTCGACGTTTACAAATTTGTAGTGAAGCGTATACGTATTGTTTCGATTTAAGCAGATACTTTAAATTAAGTATTAGTCAATTTCAAATTTCATTAGCTGAGAATGTCATTTCGATTTGTATAGAGATATGTCAATTTAGAAAATATAAGATGTATGTAAAAGGAACTGAGCTAGAAAGAGAGTATCAGTTGTCACTAGCTAATAGACAAAAATATATTACTATCTACCAACAGAAAGTGGCTTTCATTAAATCAATTCAACCTGAGTATGTCCCACCAAGGATAGAGGATAGAGACATGACTAAAGCTCAGGGCTGTTATATAGCTACGTCAGTCTATAAAACTTATGATTGTTCTGAACTATGGACATTGAGAAGATTTAGAGATGAGACACTAAACAAGTCTGTTGTAGGTAGGCTTTTTATCAAATTTTATTATTTGGTCAGTCCAAAGATAATTAGAGTATTTGGAGAAAACAAAATATTTAATGGATTTTGTAAACTCATATTAGATAAATTTGTTAAACGGTTACAATTGATAGGCGTTAGCTCCACAGAATACGAAGATAGTTAAATCAATAGGATTCCACGGTTTTCGAACTAGTTATAAAGCATGTGTACTTAATTTTATAAAATAAGCCGTGGAAATCAAATTTGACTTTTTTGTGAATTTATGATATAATACTTGTAAATAGTAATTTATGTGGTATAATACCTCGGATAAACATCAAAACATCAAAACATCAAAACATCAAAACATCAAAACATCAAAACATCAAAACATCAAAACATCAAAACATCAAAACATCAAAACATCAAAACATCAAAACATCAAAACATCAAAACATAGTTCTTAGCTTGATGACATCAATTGTTAAATCGAGCTACTTTCTTTTTTTGTTATAAGGAGGAATATTAAGTGTATGTAAAATAATAAGGATATCAATTTAGTGAATAAATTAACTGGTACCTTTTACTTCTTAATAGTGTATACAGTGTATTAAGAAGTAAAAGGTACCACAAATGTTCACAGTAGAATGAAAGTGCACAACTACGCAAAGAAATAGATGTGAATAAAATAACAATAGATTTGCCAATGAGTTGTGGCAACAATCATAGACTTTATGTCTGAGAACATGCCTAAGGATAGCCTATTGAAAAGGCTCGTTGTCAAAATCATGAATAATGTTTTATATTAGCAAGACTATGTGATTGTAGTTGCAATATTGTGCAACAGCTTTTTGCAAAAATATAACAAAGAATAAAAGGAGAAGGTAGGATGAAAATAATTACAGTTAAAAGTTTGTTAAATGAGGATAAATCGTTAATTTCTGAAAGTTCATACAACTCAATAAAGGCAAATGGAAGAATGTGTACTAAAATTAAAATATCTATAGAAAATCAGTTGAAGCACCATTTTCATAAAGTTATTTATGTTAGTGGAAAGAAAGGGAAACCCTCTCATTTTATAGTAGAAGATAAGAAAGTGGTTCCTGATGTGTATAAAGCTCATGGAAATAAGCCTGTGATACTTCAAGGTGATTTAAATGTAGTTCTTAATTTTATTGGTAAGCAAGAACCTACGAAAATAGTAGGGAAAGGTAAAGAGGTAGAAAATGGATTTACCGTAAAGCAAATTTTTCAAAATGCTTTTAATTTATCTGATGTAGATATAAGTGTTAGAAATTGTTATGTAGAAAATTACTTTGATTTAGATGCTCTGATGATGGTAGAAGAGCACTTGGATGAAAATAGTAGGCAAGAAATAGATTGTGACACATTGATTAATTATTATGAAGGGTGGTTCAAATCTCTAGCAACTCAATATGTCGTAAAAGCTCTAGATAGTGTTTGTGTAAATTATAGTAAATCATACTATTCATATAGTGATTTTACTTACGATGAAGAAGAAGACAAAAAATTAATAAAGCCCAGCTTCAAAAATATTTCTGAAGAAGAATTTAATGTTTTTAAAGATGAAAGGAAAAAGTATAGAGAATCATTGGCTGATGATTTGAAAAGAAGTGAAAAAGATAGCGAAATAAAAAAGAAAATGGAAGAATTATATAATTATAGTCAAGTATTTGAAAAATATGTATTTTCTGATAATAAGAAATTAGTTAATGATGATTTTGATATTGTAGAATGTAACCAGAGACTTGAAAAGAGACTTATTAGGCTTGCTACTGAAAGACAAAATAAATATAAAGTAGATGGCGACCCAAATCCAGTTGAATTTGTAACATTTAGATTAAAAAAATTTGATGAATACGCATTATTTTGCGAAAAATTCTATAATAAATTGTTTAAGATAAATGCTCACGATACTAGTAATGAAGGTTTGTACGATTCTGGAAGCAATCCCCAAAATAATGTGTGCTATTTATTAGAAAGTTATCGAGAAAATAAAAAATTAAAGCAAAAAAGAGATAAAGAGAAAATTGTAAAAAAAGTCTATCTCTCGGACAACAGTAAGGAACTATTTAATAATAGACAAATTAATGATATGCGCATTCTGGGTGATATCAATTTATTTGCTAGAATTGTGGAAAATTATTATGAACATACAGAGGAAAGTTACGAAGCTTATAAAGAAACTTCTTGTAAGAAGATAAAAGAATTAGGTAAGCAAAAACTGAATACGTTACACCAAAAAATACGGGAACAGCTGGAAAATAGATATCTTGAAAAGCAAAAAGAACCAAGTTGGCTAGAATTTTTAGAAAGTAAGAATGATGAAAACCAGTTGGAGCCTAAGAAGACTGAACATAATCATGAGGACACTAAAAGCAGTACTATTATTGTTTATGAACAATATGATAGAAATAAAGAAATTGAAAATAAAAAGCAAAATGATAGGTTTTTAGAAACGTTAAAAGGTAGCAATAGTCATGAGTCTAAATTGAGAGAGTTGGGGATTGAAGATTCTGAGGTTTACAAATATCCAAAACTATTTGTAGCAGTTGCAATCATTAGCAATGAGACCCCCTTTACAAAGGGAGCTTATAGAAAGTACAGAGAAACAAAAGATTTAAAACTAAAACAACTGGGGCAACGAAAAATAAATGCTATATCTAAAAATGAGTCTGGTAAGCGTGCGATAAAAACATTTGAATTAGACTATGAACGTGAAGAAAAAGAATGTTTTAATGAAATGATGAGTCTAATTAATTGGGAAATAGAAAATCTAGTTCATGAAGAGGATGATTTAGAAACGAAATTAAGTACTATAGATTTTATATTAGAAGGTAATAAAAGATATTTTAGTGAAGAACTATTCAATAGTCTGAAACGAGAGACAGATAAAATACAGAAAGAAATTAGCGAACAATATCATAAAACAAGAAAGTTTCGTTTGAAAAGAGGGATAATAAAATATTTTTTTAGATACATGGATTTAAACACAAAAAACTAAGATTAATTTCTTGGTTTTTTGTGCTTTTTGAGTGTACCCTATCTATACAATAGCAAGTCGTTGATATATAATGGTTTCAAGGTGTGCAATATACATGTTCATTATATATAAATTCAAAAGAGAGGTATTTCTATGACAAAGATAGGCTATGCAAGGGTATCATCCAAAGAACAAAATTTACAGAGGCAATATGAAAAGTTTGAAAGTGTTGGCGTAACTAAGATTTTCTCTGACAAACTGAGCGGTAAAAATAATAATCGCCCAAAATTGCAAGAGATGTTAAACTATATCAGAGAAAGTGATATAATAGTTGTGACTGAGCTTGACCGTCTAGGACGTAATAATAAAGAAGTCACTTATATCATGAATCAAATACAGGAAAAAAACGCTACACTTGAAATCCTCAATTTGCCTTCTCTGAGTGGTATACAGGACGATAACCTTAGAAGGTTGTTGAATAACCTAATCATTGAATTGTTCAAGTATACGGCTGAGAATGAGCGTAAACAGATACGTGAGAGGCAGAGGCAAGGTATTGAGATTGCTAAAGAAAAAGGTAAATATAAAGGGCGTCCTTTGGCGTATAGTGCTGACTCAACTGATAAACAGAAACGTGTAACATATAAAAAGATTGTTGAGATGTTGGGGAAAGATGTTCCTATCACTCAAATTTCAAAAGATTTAGGTGTTGCTAGGAATACGATTTATCGGATTAGAGATGAGCTGGGACGCAATGAGTTAATTAGATAGTGTGAAATACCCTAATTTTCAAAGTAGATTACTGATGATTTTTTTTCAAGAAGAAAATAGTTGTGACTCGTTAAAATGTAAATATTTAAAGAAATTAATCGCTTTGAGAGGATTACGTTATCTTTTGCTGAGCGCAGTTGGTATGGAGTTAAAAATATTGGAGTGGTGAGGGATGAATTATGACTAAACAAGAAATTTTAGAAAAAATTGAGACTGAGACTGATTCTGTAGAAGAAGTAATTGAAAGTTTGCATTCGAGGAAAAAACTCCTCACAAATGAAGTGGAATCATATGATGAATCCATTAAGTTTAGAAAAAATTGGAGCTTTGGTTGGACAATACTTATGGTCTTAACATTTAGTGGATTCTATTATATCTCAGTTTCTAGTAAAAATAGTCTTATTTTTTTTCTCGTCTTAATTCTTTTACTTATTATTAGCTTACTTGGCTTAATTACAAATTTTGCAAGCAACGATAATGATAAAAAAAAGAGAGATTTTTCATATCAAAATTTAATTGTTACGGAAGACCAGCTATTTGCGGATGAAATAACTCGAATGACTCAGGAAGAAAGAGCGGTTAGACAGTTGAGTAAAAGTCAAGCCGACCTTGATAGATATTATCAGCTGAATTTTGGGCATATTAATAAAATTTTTAAATTAGGAAAAAATATAATTATTCTCGGAACTATAATTGTAATGTTAACTTTGTTGTTTATCATTTTCAGTCCAAAGTCAGTTGATACACTGGTAGTAATTTTTGGCTTTCTGAGTGGGGTTTTAATTGATTTTACAGGGGCGGTATTTATCGTGATTTATACTAGAACAATTAAATCAGCAAATATGAATCAATATGGTATGTTGGAAACTAATCAGGCATACTTAGGAAATGTGCTAGCGTCACAAATAAAAAACGAGTCTTTAAGAGAGGAAACTCTTTCTGAGTTAGCTAAAAAGCTTATTGAAAAAGAGAAGATAATTAATTATACTGATTCTAATTAGTTGAGAAGGCTAGATACTAAAAGTATGATAACGTAATTTGTTAATTGTAAGACTAAAATTATACGAGGAGGAAATATATTGACAAAAAGTCAGATTATAAAAGATTTAGCAACGAATAAAATAAGTCTTGAGGAAACTTTACAAAGATTACTAATTATTACGAATGATTTAGATATTAATGAAATAAAAGTGTGGATATCAGGTGAATTAAATGGATATAGCAACATAACTATCCTTCCTAATTACCGTAAAAATGTAAGTCAGGTCATTAAATACTCTGGTATAAATGGTCGTTTTCAAATGACGAATCAAACATTACCAATTACAGCTTTTCCAGTGGAAGTAAGAGAAAAAATTCAAAACTCCACAATTATAGAAAGTATTAGCACAATAGAAAAAGTTTTAGTTGATGAAAGTAAGATAGGAATAGATTTGACCCAATTTTCAGGAATAATTTATGAAGAAACTGGCATTAAGTGTTATAAAATTTTTCAAGAGTACAGTCAAATTGCACTTTCAAGCATAGTTAGCAATGTTAAGAATAAAGTATTGTTAATTCTATTAGATTTAGAAAAAGAATTTGGTAATTTGGACAGTTTAGACATAGAATCTGAAGCGATAACAAGGGATAAAGTTGAAAAAATACGTGACACATTCAGTACGATTTATTATGATGGAGTAGGGGAAAAATATATTGGATAGAGATATTAACTTGTTGATTATAGGAGCATTGATATCTTTAGTAACAACTTTGTGTGTACAGTTAATCCAATTGTATATTTCCAATTATCAAAAAAATAAAGGAAAAATAAATATCTATTTTAAGTCAGTCTATAGTTCAATTACATCTAAACCATGGGGAATTGATAAATCAAGTAATGGTATAATACTTTTAATACCATTGTGGATTGAAATTCAAAATACTAAAGGGAAAAATGAAATAGTGAGAGACTTGAATTTGTTTCTTTATAAAGACAATAAAAGAATAAAAAACATGGTTCAGGTTACTCACACATCGAACAGTGAAAAAACGGATTATTTTGGAGATGAGGGAGTGTATTCCTTTTTATTAGAACCTGAATCGATTAGAAGATATAAATTAAACTTTACGATTAAGATGAGTGATGTAAATGAAGAGTTTGATAGAATAAAAATTGGTTATTTTGATACAAAAGATAAGTATAGAGAATCAATATTATTTGAAACACCTGATGGATGGAAAACCATAAATACCAAAATTGATTCTGAATGGAGAAAGATGGTACAGTCTAGATAAAATTCTGATTTTATTTAACACAATATTAAGTATTAGGAGGAAAGAATATGTTTATAAGTTTATCAAAAGAACAGGAAGAGAAATTAAAGTTTGAGTTGATTTCTAAATCTACAAGGAAAAAGATGACTCGTTTAATTAGAGGAGATGTTAAGAGCGAGGATATGAATCAATTATTGTATAATTTAAATAAAAGAATAAATATAGCTCGTAATGTTACAAATAAACCTAAATATGTACTTGAGGTAGACACAAATGGTTTTTTTGAGCCCACAGAGATTATGTGGCATCAGTCTGAGATTGAGTTGATGATGCATGATTGTAATTCAATACAATTCATTGAGATAATTGCAGATTTTTTACAAGAAGGGTTAATTAGCTCAGATAAAGTAAATGCTATTCTAAAAGAGGATGGATATATTTTCTATTACGAAATAACTAACGATTGTCTAAGTATAAAAATAGATGAATTAGATAATATTGACATTAGTGAAGCTGAGGTAATTCCAAACATCTCTACACTAATTAAAAGAATGGATTTAGCGTTTTCTGAAGCGGATTATACCTCGGTCCTACATACAAGCGCAACAATTTACGAAACTCTTGCGAAAGATGTTTGTAATAATCCTAAAGTAGAAAAAGAAACTCTAGGCTCTTTTTTTGGATGTTATAAAAAAAATTCTGTATTACCTGAACCAATTTTGGATTATATTTTGGATGTATATAAAAGAAGAAACACTGAGCCGACCGCGGGACACGGTAGTCTAGAATCGCCAACTGTTACTCAAATAGAAGCAAGCGTATTGAAAAATTTAACTAGAGCTATCTTATTAATCGAACAAGAATGTAAGGTTGCAAAGTTGTATAATAAGTAAGATACTACGAACTAAAAAATGCATCCTAGTTAGTAGTACATAACAATCTATTTTGAACAATGTGATAAACCAAGCTACTATGGTATGATTTACTTCAAATAAAAGAAAGTCTTATCTGACCGAGTAATTAAGTACAGTCAGAATTTAGCTGAACAAAAAAATTAGCTCTCACATTTTTTTTATTTTGTGAGAGCTTTTTTGATTTCAAAAATGATTTAATTAACCTATAAATAGGATTGATTAGTTTTATTTTAACAAGCTCGATGAAGACGGTATTCCAAAATGACGCTTCGGCGAAAGAATTGACCACTCTCTTTTTGTTTAAAAAATAACAGTGATATGATTCCCTCTCACGCCTTCACGCTCATATTTCGTTTCCATTTATTGTAATCTTCTACTGCTATTTTTTAAAAGTATTCCCCTTAAATTTGCAGAAGAACGATTTCTTCACACGGCTGGTAAAAAGCATTCAAGCTTGATTAGATAAAGAAGTTTATTATTACTTGAAAAAGATAAAGCGAATATTGTATCTGGATAGAGCCATTAAATCGTAATATAAGGTATAAAAATATTATGAGAATGAGTAATAGAATATTTCAGAAAAACTAAGGTGATAAAGAATCTTAGCCCTAATATAATCTTAGTTGTTTAACGGAAGATATCATATAAGATATCTTCAATATCATTTGACCAGTTTTCAAAGCTTAGATGAAGTGCAAAAACGCCTTTTAAAAATGAAGGAAGGCATGTATTATTATCAACAAATAAAGGAACCACTTTTGTTTGTTCTGGATTGTTATAAACATAGTCAGATAAAAGTTGAGCCTCTTTTCCAACTCCACCTGAGCGAAATTTTGTTTTCTCTAAATAAGAACTATCGCAGAAAATAAAAACCTTGTTGTGGTTATCACGGTCAATTCTCTCCATAAAAAAATTGAGACTTTGGCCAGGTCTGACATGAGTTTCGTCGTAAATTACTTCAATGCCTTCATCTTTTAGAACAGTTGCTAGTTTCCTTACTTTATCTTTTGTCTCTGAAAACTCCCAGCTATAAGAAAGAAAAACTTTTGGTCTGGCTCCGATATTTTGATTTTCTAACATAGGTCTACGACTATCGATAATGTTGTAAATGTTACCATTTTTAACAGCCCAATGAGTTCGATTGAATCCGTACCCCCTTAAACCAATTTGAAGACCATCCTGTAGTGTTAGTATATCTTCTTTGGAAAGCTCATCCGAAGTTTCATAATGAATTACTATTTTGTCATTCTCAATAAAACATTCCTTGATTAAACCGAGGTATCCCATTGTAGGTAAGTTGTAATGGTCGACTGTATCTTTTTCGTATAGGAAGAGGCATGGATACTGTTTGAGTTGTTCAAGATATTTACCATAAAGTGAAGTATTACCTTTTATAAATTCATTTCCGTGGGTTGATTCAAGAAATCTATCAAGTTTAATTAAGCAAACTCCATTTTTCCATGCACCATTTTCGTTAGTGATGATTAGATTAAAAAGTGACTGTATATATTTATTTCCATACCTCATAAATTAAAGACCTCCATTTATTCTTATTGTGTCAATTATATCAATAATATAGAACAAAATACATAGTGAAAAATGTATTAAATAATACGGCTCTTAAAAAGTAGCACAATATCTAAATACTTACATGATACAATTATAAGGATAAAAAAGTGCTTATTTGTAGAGAGTATGTGTAGTACTATCAATATCCTACTTAAATCAATTCATTACTATTCTGTGCTATTATTTTAGATAGATTTTGCTTTAATAATGGATTATACACTAAATATTTGAAGAAAAACTCCGCTAGTACGTAGACCAGGCCCTAAATAGCTAGTATCCTCATCAATTCGATTTATTTGTTATTTATTTTTTATATCTATTTAGCAATACATTCGATATTGTACTTGATTTTATTTTGAAATCAATTATAATTAAGTTAACAATTTAAACATTGAGAAAACACTGGTATATCAACGTTTTTGAAGCTTGTAATTTGCAACTAACGCTGGCCAAATCAAAACGGGTTCATTGTCACGTACTGACCGTGTTGCTAAATACAACCAATTATTACGCATCGAAGACCAATTAGGTGACGTTGCTCAGTACAAAGGTTTACAAGCTTTCTACAACTTAAAAAACAAATAGTTTCTAAGTCAAAGTAAAGATTAATAACAGGGCCTTTAATTCTAGGATTAGAGGCTTTTTTAAGTATCTTCCATTAAAAAATTGCCAGAATCAGCTAAAGTATCAGATTAATTTGTTCGATAATCGGATTTATAAAAGGAAACAAGCACTTTATAAAAGAATATATGATAAAATAAGATAACACGTTTGAATAATTAATAAATGGAAAATGAGGATGGTGAAACTGAACCACCCTTATTTTTATCGCAAAGAATAGGAGAGAAGGCCTGTCATGATTGAAACCATAGGACAGATGTATATTACACTGATGCCGATTATTTTAGCAGGCATCTTCAATATGATCTGGTGCAAAACATCCTATTTTGCGTTTTTGGAAGTGCCCCTTGATCAAAATAAAACGCTAAAAGATGGGCGGCGCTTGTTTGGCAATAATAAAACTTGGAAAGGGCTGCTAGGTTATCTTTTTTTCGGGGCAGTTAGTGGCATTTTTTGGGGCTTGATTTGTCATTGGTTACCTGTTTTAGCAGACCGTAACTTTCTTTATGTGGCCTATGAGAATACCCTTCGTTATAATGGCGTGATGGGAGCACTTTTTGGTTTGGCCTACGCCTTGTGTGAGCTGCCAAATAGTTTTATTAAACGGCGGTCAGGCATCATCCCAGGAAAATTAGCAACGAGTAAGGTAAGAATCCTTTTTTTTGTTCTAGATCAAATTGATTCTCTAATTGGATGCGTGCTTGTCTTGGCAATTGTCTATCCCATGAGTCTCGGATTATATGTGGCGTTTATTTTTTTAGGAGGGCTAACACATATCGGTGTTAATCTTTTGTTGTATGGGCTTAAAATTAGGAAAAATGTTTTTTAATGGAGGTATTATGATAACAACGTTCGAACAATTAACCGGAACAACTGGTGGTGCAAAAGCGAGTATGTTAGGGCGCTTAACCCGAAAAGGGATCGTTGTGCCGGCAGGGTTCGTCATTGATAAAAGTGTTTATAAGGCGTTTCTGCAATTGAATCATTATGAGCAAAAAATTGCTCATTTGTTAGCTGATGTAACCAAGGAGACGGTGACAGCTGTTTGCCAAGAAATTCAAAGGCTGATCCAAGTAGGAGAATTTGATCAAGGGTTTTTAAGCGAATTAGCCGGCGTTCTTTTGCCAAATCAATTGTATGCTGTCCGCAGCAGTGGAACGATGGAAGACTTGGCTGACTATAGTTTTGCTGGGCAATATGATAGCTTTTTAAGAGTAGTAGGTTTTGAAGAGATCGTGGCTAGTGTGAAAAAGTGCTATCAATCAATGTTTAGTGAAACTAATTTGAATTATGTCTTAGATCATCAGTTGCCCTTAACTCATTTAGCAATGAGTGTGATTGTTCAGGAGTTTGTTGAAGCTGACTACAGTGGCGTTGCCTTTACTGTTGATCCTGTTAGTGGGGATGATAGCCAACTAGTCGTCGAAATCGCAGCAGGAGCTGGTGAACAATTAGTTGGTGGTTTTGTGGAGGCCACTTCTTACCGCTACAAGTGGCGAGAAGATAGTTGGCAAGGGGAGCAGAAAGAGCAAATTGCTCAAGAAATCTTAGATGAGATGGTCAGGGTCTTTTTGGACATCCAGGTCTGGTTGGGGTATCCTTGTGACATTGAATTTGCTATTAGGGATCACCAGCTATTTATTCTGCAAGTTAGAGCAATTACGACGATCTTTTTTAATGGCATTGAAGGCCAGTGGACAACGGCCAATTTTAGGGATGGGGGGGTATCGGCGCAAGTGTGTACCCCGTTTATGTGGAGTTTGTACCATTCGGTATGGGACAAAGCTTTAGGTAGTTTCCTGATTGAAGGTCAAATCAACAAGGCCCATGAGTTTGGCTCATTATTGCGTTACGAATACGGTCGCCCATACTGGAATGTTGGGGTTGTCAAGGGAGCAATGGCGAAATTTCCCGGTTATCAGGAGAATGATTTTGACAATGAACTGGGGATTACGAAAAGCTATACTGGTGCCGGAAAAGTTACTGCGTTTAAATTAGCCCTTTTGTGGCCAATTTTAAAAATGGCTCTTGCTCAAAAGAAGCGCGTGGCAAATTGCTTGGAAAATGCAGAAAATCAGCGAACCAGCCTTTTGGCCACCTATGAAGCGGCTCATGAAGAGTTGTCACGTCTTGAGGGGAAAGAACTGGAACAAGCTTGGCGGGTCTTGGTCGAAACCAGTTATCCCAAAAGCGAAAAGACTTATTTTCAACAAGTTTATTTAAATACAGTGGAGCAGACATTATTTAAAGAGAAGCTAGCCAAGTATTTGCCTTATCAGGAATATTTGCTTCTATTAGGCGGATTAGATCGGGTCTCACATTTATTGCCCTTTGAAGAAATGTGGCAGTTATCTCGTAAGATCTTGGCTGAACCGACGGCCCTGCTATTTTGGCAAAGCCAATCGTTAACGACAATCAAAGAGTGCTTAACGACTGGTGAGGATTTTCCAGAAGCAGCGGGCTTAAATGCCTTAATCACTCGATTCGGCTATCATTCAGCTAGAGAATTACGGATTGAGTGTGATTCATACGGGGAAGATCCCAGCTTCTTTATTCAACACATCCAAGAATTATTAAAGTTAGATGAATCGTATTCACCAGAAATCAGTCAACAACGACAGTTCGTTGATTATCAAGAAGGATTGAGCAAATTGGCGACGCTAGTTTCTGGCAGAAAAATGGTCGTCTTCCGAAAAGACATCGAAAAAATGCGTCAGTTGCTATGGTGGCGGGAGGAGTTTCGGGATATTTCCACTCGTTATTATTCATTGATTCGTTTATATACGTTAAAATTGGCCAGATGGTATCAGGAGCGCGGGATTTTAAGTTCGGCAACGGATATTTGGTTGTTGGAGTGGGAAATGATCAGTCAATTTGCTGCAGGTCGCGTGTCAGAAAAAACGTTAAAGAACAAGCTTGAAGAAGGTCGGCGTTACTATGAAAGTTTTCGTCATTTTCAAAATCCAGAAGATATTGGGGCTATTTACCAAGAGCAGCAGGAAGTGATCACTCAATCTGCCGATCAGGGAATTCAAGGAATTGGCTGCAATCAAGGACGGGTGACGGGGGTTGCGCGAGTGATTGAATCAGTTGAGGAGATTCAAGAGTTACAGCCTGGCGATATTTTGGTTACGCGCTTTACTGATACGGGTTGGACAAGTAAGTTTGCAATTTTAAAAGGACTGGTGACGGAAACAGGAGGTGTCCTGTGTCACGCAGCTATTTGTGCCCGAGAGTACGGGATTCCCTGTATTGTTTGTGCCAAACAAGCGACGAGCCTCATTAAAACCGGCATGTCAATTACGATAGATGGTGGGACAGGTGAAGTCACGGTGAATGATCAAGATCAGTTGGAGGAAAAAAGATGGTAATAGGAACGTACAATAAAACGGTGTTAATCACTTATATCGGTATTTGTTTATCGATTGTTGGCATGGTCGTTGCCTTAAATGGTAATAGTCAGCTAGGTTTAGTTTGTTTTATTTTTGCTGGGATTTGTGATCTATTTGATGGTAAATTTGCTAATTTGTTTAAACGAAACGACTATCAAAAGGATTTTGGCGTGGAAATTGATTCATTGGGGGATATGATCAACTTTGTGGCTTTTCCGATTATCCTGTCCTATAGCATGGGGCTAAGAGCTTGGTGGCAGCTAGTGGTGTATATTATTTATGCCTTGGCAGCAATTACTCGCTTGGCTCATTTTAATGTGATGGCCAAAAGTGGTTCACCAGCGGCGAAAACCCATTTTCAAGGGTTGCCAGTCACCTATAGTGCCTTGCTTTTCCCCACGATCTGGTTGCTTTTGCAACTGGTTTTGTCCTCTTATTTTTCACTTGTCTATAGTGGGCTATTCTTAGTGATTGCCTTGCTATTTATTGTGAATATTAAGATTCCCAAGCCAGGTAAAAAGTCCTATCTCTTTTTTGGCATTCTTTCATTGGTAGTCTCTTATTTGATTTTAACTTGGAGGTGAGGGTGTGAAGGTATACCAACGTAAAACCCAAAAAGTGATGGATGAAGCTCAATATCAGGCTGGCTTGTTGAGCTTTCTATATGAGACGTTTTTAGGTCGATTACTTCTAAAAACAGTCATTACGACGCCAATTTTTTCGATTCTTTACAGCCTTGGCAATCAGAGTCGGCGTTCAGCAAAAAAAATTCCTAAATTTATCGAAACCTATCAAATTGAGATGGCCGATTATCAAGAGACAACCTATGACAGTTTTAATGACTTTTTTATTCGTCAATTGAAACCAACAGCTAGAACAATCGACACTGAACCAAGGGCGCTGATCGCGCCAGCTGACGGGCGTTTGTTAGCTTACTCAATTTCACCGGACTTAACGTTTATGGTTAAAGGACAACCTTATTCCATTGGCTCATTGTTACAAAATGATGAGCTGAGTCAGGAATACGCCAAGGGATTATGTTTGGTTTTACGGTTAGCTGTGACTGATTATCATCGTTATCATTATTTAGATGATGGTCAGATTGGCGAACAAAGGAGTATTAAAGGACGGCTGCATACCGTCAGTCCGATTTCTCTAGGCAAGCACCAAGTTTACGCTGAGAACAGTCGTCATTGGTCGGTCTTGGAAACGACTAATTTTGGAAAAGTAACTCAAGTGGAAGTCGGTGCCTTATTGGTGGGACGGATTACCAATCATCCCTTAACGACATTCAAGCGAGGCCAAGAAAAAGGTTATTTTAGTTATGGTGGTTCAACCATCATTTTGTTGTTTAAAGAAAATCAAGTGACAATCGATCCTGATATCTGGGAGTGGAGTCAAAAAGGGGTAGAGAGTTTACTATCCTTCGGTGAAAAAATGGGAGAGTGTCTGAAATGATTAAACGATTGGCAATTTATTATCAAGAGATGTACCCGATTATCCCAAGGTTGTTTTTAGCCTTTGTGATGTTTTTTGAAATTTATTTTTTATTGTTGTTAAACTATCAAGTGCCTTTGACAAAAATCTCAGTGGGGATTCCGGAAATTATTGGCAGTTTAACCATTTTTATTTTTTTAATGCTTTTACGAATTGTGGACGATTTTAAAGATTATGAAACCGATCGACGCTTGTTTCCAGAACGGGCATTACCTTCTGGTCGTGTCCAGAAGCAGGATTTAATAAAAGTCATGGTGGTAGCCATTGCCTTTATTTTTATCAGCAATCTGATCTGGATGAATAATTTTGGTTTCTTTCTGTTTCTTTTTATCTACGGGACGTTGATGTCTGTTTGGTTTTTTCAGAAAAGTAAAATTCAGCCTAACCTGATATTAGCTTTGGTGACCCATAATCCAGTCCAATTGGTGATGAATGCCTACATCATTTCATTTACTTGTTTTAAGTACCAGGTCTCGCTGTTTTCCTGGACCAGTTTTTTAGTGATGTTAACCTTGTACTTTCCAGCCCTGATTTGGGAAATTTCTCGAAAGGTTCGCGCACCTCAAGATGAAACAGCCTACGTGACCTATTCCAGTATTTTTGGCTATCAAAAGGCGACAAAATTTGTCTTACTCTTAACGGCAGCAGATGTGGTAACCAATATTTTATTAACCATTCGTTTAAATAAATTTGCGACGGTGGTGATTGTCCTCAATTTGATCTGGTTCTTATTAAAGGGAAAGCAGTTTTTGAAAGACCCAACAGCCTTTCGTTTAGTGGAGAAAGTTGAACGATATACGTATTTCTTGGAAACCTTAATGGTATTAGTCGTGATTATCTATCTACTCGTGGGTCGCCTATGATGAAATTAATTGATGAAGAAACGTATCAAGGGATCGCTATTGGAGGGAAAGCTCAGGTTCTTTTTGAATTGCAAAAAGCTGGCTTTCCAGTGCCGCCGTTGCGTTGTCTGGCAGCGGCGACCATCCAGTCCTATGTTGACGACTCGTCTCTAATGAAGATCACTCAACTATTGGAGCAGCTAAAGGAAGTTGATGAGGGGCAGATTGAACAGATCAGTCTGTCACTTCAACAAGTTCTACGTGATTGTTTAAAGACCAGTGATTTTTTTCAAGAGTTGAAAGAGGCGCTCTCCAAAGAAGAGGGGCCGCTCTTTTCTGTTCGTTCATCTGCTAGTCAGGAAGATAGTGTGGAAACATCATTTGCCGGTCAATTTGACACACAATTATCAGTAATACCGGAAGAAATACCTGATGCTGTCCTTCAATGTCTTTGTTCTCAGTTTGCAGCGAATGTTTTACGCTACTGCCGTGAAAAGCAAGTAAACCTGATGCCGCTGTCATTGAGTGTGATTATCCAAGAAATGATCATCGGCGAGACTTCAGGCATTCTGTTTACTGCCAACCCTCAAGGATTACTAAATGAAGCGGTTGTCGTTATAGGTGCAGGGACAGGCGATCAGGTGGTCTTGGATAAAGTGCCGACGACTACTTATTATTATCATGTAACGGATCAACAATTTTATTACGAACAACAGCTTGGAGGGCCACTGATTGATTCTCAACAGCTTGTATCACTCATTCAACTTGGGGAACAATTAGCAAAACATTTTGACCAAGCAGTCGACATCGAATTTACTTGGCAAGAGGGTCAACTGTATGTATTGCAAGCTCGCCCTATTACTACATTATCTGGCGAGATCGGCACGATTTTAGATAATAGCAATATCGTGGAAAGTTATCCCGGTTTAACATTACCTTTAAGTTATTCATTTATTCAGGAAGCGTATGCCGGTGTTTTCCGAGGGCTGGCCTTTCGCAGTGTCGGAAATTCCCAAGTAATCGAGGAACACGAGTCGCTTTTCTTTGAAATGGTGGCGATGGTGAATGGTCGTGTTTATTACAAAATCAGTAATTGGTACACTCTGCTGAGTTTTCTGCCGTTGCACAAAAAAATTATTCCGATTTGGGAAGAGATGTTGGGCATTGAACAGTCTGCCACTAAAAATACTGGAATTAGCTTAAGATTCGGTCAACGGCTTAAAACCTATGGCAATGTCCTCAAATCATTCTTTAAAGTACCAATAGAAATGGATCAGCTTAATCAGGAATTTGAAGCGATTGAAGCGCTGTTTATCACGCAATTTAATCACCAGATGAGCAATCAAGACGTCTTTGCCCTGTACGATGAGCTGAAAGAAAAGGTGCTGCTTAACTGGGATATTACCTTGCTAAATGACTTGTATGCCTTTCTTTATACGGGCTGGTTAAAACGGGCCATGAAACGTCGAAAGATTGACAACTATGAAGAAATTACCAACCAGTTGATTTCTGGAATGGGGTCGCTGGCAAGCATGAAACCGATAGTGGCGCTACAGGATTTGGCTAGGCTAATCATCAGCGATAATCAGGTTCAAGAAGTTCAGCAGGTCCAAACAGCAGAGCAGGCAGACTTATATTTGTCCCAAGGACTAGTTGGGAAGGCGATGAGAACCTATCTCACTCAATTTGGTGATCGTTCGTTGGAGGAGCTAAAGTTAGAAACAGAGACCTTTCGTTCGAAGCCTCTAAATTTGTTTAAAGAGCTACAACACTATCTGAAAGAGCCAGAGCTATTAAATGCCTTAACTTCAAAAGAGGCGACAGCGCATCAAACGATCTTGCCAGAAAGAGTTAAGGGCAATCGCCATCTAACTCAATTGAGTCGAAAAGCCATGCTTGGTATTAAACATCGTGAGAGCTCTCGCTTAAATCGAAGTCGCTTGTACGGGATGGTCAGAAGTCTATTCACTCAAGTCGGTCAAAATTTGCAGACTCAAGATGTGATTGAGGCCGTTGACGATGTCTTCTACTTGACGATCACTGAGTTAAAACTGATCGAAACATGGCAATCTGGTGAGGCTAAAGTGCGAATTACGGAACGTAAAAAAGACTATCGACAGTTTAGTCAATTACCAACCTATTCGCGGTTGATTTATGAGGCAACTGAATTCGATAAACACGTCGTCAGTATTGATTCGGGAAAAATTATCGACACCTCAAAAGAACTGGTTGGCGTCCCTTGCTCACCTGGCATTGTTGAGGGACAGGTTGTTATTATTGAAGATCCTAAAACGATGGCAAATACCCAAGGAAAGATCTTGGTCACGAAAATGACAGATCCCGGCTGGGTGTTTCTATTAGCTCGGGCTAAAGGGATTATCACCGAAAAGGGTTCCCTGTTGTCTCATACGGCTATTATTTCTCGAGAATTACAAATCCCGGCGGTTGTTGGCGTTAAAGACGTCACTCAACTGCTTGAAAATGATGAATGGGTGACCTTAAATGCGCTGACAGGAAAAATTACAAGGAGGCAACCAGATGTATCGAGTCATTGAATTTAATCAGGAAGAGCAGTATCTAAATGATTTTCTGAGCTTGCCAGCTAAGATTTACGCCTCTCAGTGGTTGGTTCAAAATCCAACTGAGGAACGTCAATTATTGACGAATCGTCATATCTTAAGTCATTATTTCAAATTGCGAAAGTTTCTGGTTTACAATCAAGCTCAGGAGGTTTGTGGTCGTTGTGTCATCACGATGTATCCTGAAGATCAACAGGCGTATTTAGGTTTTTTTGAGTGCATTGAGGCGTTTGACTGTTGCCAGCTTTTATTGGATCATGTGGCATCAGAGTGCTTAAAAATGGGGTTTAAAGCAGTCGTAGGTCCGGTCGATTGTTCTTTTTGGATTCGTTACCGGCTGAAGATTAGTGATTTTGATCGTCAGCCATATATTTCCGAGCCGTATCACCCTTCTTATTATTTGGATTTTTGGGAAAGAGCCCAGTTTCATGTTACAGAACGATATGTGTCTAATCAGTACCCGACAGTTCCTAAGCGGGATAGACCAAAAGATTATCAACGAGCTACTGGGAGATTAGTCAATCAAGGGTATCAGTTAGTCTCACCTAAAAAGTCAGATTGGGAAAAAGTGATTGCTGAGATTTATGAGCTAATCAGTGAGCTTTATGCTGACTTTCCAATTTTTAAGCAGTTGACACTAATTGATTTTAAAGAATATTTCGCAAACTACGCGCATATCCTAGATTTTTCGATGGTTAAGATGATCTACAAAGAAGGGGAAGCTGTTGCTTTTTTTATCGGCATGCCTGATTACGGCAATCTATTATATCAACCTTTAAACGCAATCCGTCTACTGCAAATGCTTATTAAAAAGAAACGCAGCAAAGATTATGTGTTGCTTTACATGGGGGTGAAAAAAGGCCATCGAGGAGTGGGGATTGGCCTGATTCAGGACGTTATGTCAGAGCTTTCGCGACGTCAAGGAAAGGCGATCGGCGCTTTTATTCACGCTGGCAAAGTGACGGAACGTTACTGGCAACAAGAGATTGAACGGCAATATCACTACGCCCTGTTAGCAAGAGTCTTAACAGACGAGGAATGAAGAGGTGACTGTTTGGCCGTATTTATAGAGTGAAAAAACAAGAGAAGGGCTACTCACGAGCGAGGCTGCTGAAAAACGAATAGGTTTCTTTCGTTTTTATCTTTAGAGATAAAATAATAAGGGTCCAATCCCTGATTTTGGGATTGGAACCTTATTTTATTCTCTTTTATTCATTCATCAGAG
>NZ_JAEEGA010000028.1 GCF_017829975.1 Vagococcus allomyrinae
TTTTTCCCGAACGCTGGCCAGCATTGCCCAACAAACCCACTTGCCAGATGTGGTTTACATTATTGAAGATGGCTCAAAACCTGATTATGCGATGACTGAATTGGTTCATGAATGGCGAACGACGGTGCCTTTTAAGGTGCTCTACAAATATGTCCCCAATGCTGGTAAGCGGGTGGCGCAAAGTCATGCTTTTCGAGACTATCAAGATCGGACAGATTTATTTTTAACAATTGACAGCGACACGGTTCTCGATAAACGTGCCATTGAAGAAAGCCTGATTCCCTTTGCCGATGAGCAAGTCATGTCAGTGGCGGGGCTGTTGTTATCTATGAATGTGGATAAACCCTTGTCCAAGTTACTAAGCGTGAGCTTTCCTACTTCTTTTACAAATGGTCGTGCTTGTGCTTCGTGGTTCAACTCTGTTTCAGTCAGTTGTGGTGGCTTGGCTACTTACCGAGCCAGTGTGATTAAAGCTCATCTCGATCACTACCTGAATCAAATCGTCTTCGGACAGCGGGCCATGTTTGGCGATGACCGGATGTTGACCCATTATGCCGCTCTTATGGGCAAAACGGTTTACCAAGAAAGCTCTATCGGTTACACGTTGATGCCGGAAAACCTCAGTCATTTAACTCGCCAACGGGTTCGCTGGTGGAAAAGTTTTTGGTGGGGAGGGATGTTTCTTGTCAGACAGCACAGCCCTCGCTACATGATCTGGTGGATTATTGTGGCCCAGTATATTTCACAAGTCCTTTATGCCGTCGTTTTTCCAGTTATTTTGATCATCACGCCACTTAAGAATGGCGCCTTTCCTTGGGTAATTTTGCTTTATATGATTGGCTTAGGTGTGATGCGGTCGATTCGGTTACTGGGCATTAAACAAGCTGATGGTCATGCCTACTTACCGGTTTGGCGCTTTCTGATCCGGGTGTCGTTCTCTACTATGTTAAACATCTATCTCTGTACCTTACTTTCCTATTACAGCTTCTTTATGATGTGGCAGGTAACGGGCTGGGGGACACGAAATAAGGTGGAAGTGTCTTTGAAAAAAACGGAAACTGAACCTACCTCATAATTAATTAAGTTTTTTTATCAGAAAAGACCACCTAAAAGTTAGTGCCAAATGCTAACTTTTAGGTGGTCTTAAGTGTGAAAAATGACAATCATAAGGAAGAGCTATTTCCCGTTTTTTCTGGCGCTATCAAGCAGTTCCTTAGTAGGCATACCTACTTGAGCTCCCAGCTTTTCGACCGATAAGGAAGCTCCGATGGCCGCCAGTTCGACAGCTTCCAAAAGGTCTGCCCCTTGAGCCAAATAAGCAGCTAAAATCCCATTAAAGGTATCCCCAGCTCCTGTCGTGTCCTGAACGGTGACTTTATGGGCAGGAATGGTTTTAACTTGCTGGTTAACCACTAGTGAAACGCCCAAGGCGCCTCTTGTAACGATTAATTGTGTGGTTAATAGGTCTGAGAGAAAAAGTAAATCCGTTTCAACGTCTCCTGGTTCCCGAAAATGAGCCACCAGCTCAGCAAATTCCGTTTCATTTGGCGTCAGGTAATCCACATCGGCTAATAATTCCAACACCTCTTTTCGGTAAGGTGCTGGATTGAGGATCGTCAAACCTTGAGCGGCTTTCGTTAAGCGAAAGGCGGTTTTAAGGGCTTCGATGGGGATTTCCAGCTGTCCAAGAAGGACTTTTGTTGCTGTTAACAGCCCTTGCTGATTGTTAACATAGGAAACATCACACTGAGAATTCGCACCTGGGACCACAATAATCGTATTATCATCATGGGCTTGAGTGATGATGGCCGTTCCTGTGGGATAATCAGGCTCTACGTGGATGTGACTCAGATCCAAATGCTCCTTGGCCAATGTTGTCAGAATTTGGTCAGCGTGATCGTGGCCCACTTTTCCTAATAATATTGTCGAAATCCCTTGTCGGGCAGCGGCAACGGCTTGGTTGGCCCCTTTGCCACCGACAAAATACGCTAAGTCCTGCCCCATAATCGTTTCCCCTGCTTTAGGAAACCGTGGACTTGCGACAACAATGTCCAGATTAAGGCTGCCTAGTACAACCACTTCACTCATTGTTTTCCCACCTTTCATCTAGTTTCGCTAAAGCCTGAATCAGCAGGTTAGCAAACCGTTCACGGCAAACCGTTTCTAACACTAGCGTATTTTTCTCCTTGTCGGTTACCAAACGTTTATCCGCAAAGGTTTGCCCACGGCTGAGCCCTTCATTTGTCTCAACGTCTACAAAATAGTAGGTTCCACTAAACATATCAGGCTCCAATAAGTATGCAACAGCGCATAAATCATGGATAGGGCTATTAATAAAGCCGAATTGCTGGCCTGACTGATGATAAAAATGCAGTAGTTCATAAGCTAAATGGCTAACTGGTCCCTTGTGCTGCAATTCATTAATTTCGCTTAAAAGAATTTCAGCTTTTTCGGTAACGTCAAGTCCCGACATAATGATCGGTAAACCAGAGTTAAAGACGATCGACGCCGCTTCTGGATCCACATAACTATTAAATTCCGCTAGGGCTGTCACATTGCCATGACTGATACCGCCACCCATGAGACTAATTCCGGCTATTTTTGTCGTTAATTCGGGATAGGTTTTAAGCAATAACGCAATGTTCGTCAAAGGACCTAAGGCAACGATCATCACCGGTTGACTAGCTGCCAAAAGCTGCTCAGCCAGAAATGTTACAGCATTGTCCGAGACAAGGGGATAATCCT
The DNA here is from genome assembly GCF_017829975.1 of Vagococcus allomyrinae. Classification (GTDB taxonomy): domain Bacteria; phylum Bacillota; class Bacilli; order Lactobacillales; family Vagococcaceae; genus Vagococcus_D; species Vagococcus_D allomyrinae. The sequence goes on from NZ_JAEEGA010000028.1 coordinate 2,746, forward strand.
CACCAGCGAAATAAGGGCCATCCATACCACTTTTACCGTGGGCTTCGTCTGTAGGTTCGAGTTTTTTGATTAAAGGTCCCCCTTGACCTGAGGCTAGAGGGATCTCTGACTTAACAAAGGCCAAAATATTTTTGGCATTTTGGGTGACTTTTTCCAAGGTTTGGTTGCCACCGATGGTTGTAATACCGAGAATTTCCAGCTGCTCTTGATGAGCAATCGCCGTTAATATCGCCAAAGCATCATCATGCCCTGGATCACAATCAATTAAAATAGGGATCATTTAAAGCTCCTTTCCAACAACTCCTCGATCGTCATGACACCTGTTTTACCTAATAGTTTTGCTAACTGGCAGATATAGGGTTGTTTTAAATTCGCCAGTTTCAATAGCTGCTCATCCCAGAAAATTTGTTCAGGAGAGCCGTCTTTTCGTTTGGCCTTATTAGCAAAGACAATCACTCGTTTAAACTGACTGGCAACAAATTCCATATCGTGGGTGATCGTAATGACACTTTTCCCCTTCTGGGCCAACTGATCGATAATCTGTCCTAACAATTCTGTCGACTGACGATCTTGGCCGGCCGTAGGTTCATCTAAGATGATCACCTGAGGATCCATGGCGATCACAGCGGCAATTGTTACAAATTTCCGTTTGGAATAAGGTAAGTTATAAGGGTGCTCTTTCAAGGACTCTGCCAACCCACAAAGTGCGGCTACTTCAACAACTCGCTGTTGGATTAGCTCTTTAGTCAGTTTTTGACTGACTAATCCATAGGCGATTTCTTTATAGATCGTCTCTTGAAAAATCTGATCATCAGGGTTCTGAAAGACATAGCCGACACTGCGAGAGATTTCGGCTGTCGTCGCCCCTTTCGCGGATCGTCCTTCAACAAGGACTTCTCCCTGCGTGGGTTTTAATAAACCGTTCATCAGTTTAACCGTCGTCGTTTTACCAGCACCGTTTTGCCCAATAATCGCCACTGACTCACCTAGCTCAACCTTTAAACTCACATCCCTAACGGCTTCAAAACCGTTGGGATAGGTGTAAGAAACATTAGCTAATTCCAAGTAACTCATTTAGTCCACCTCCTGTAATAAACCGTAAGCTTCTGTCAAGGTTAAAGGCAGTCGGTCGATCTTCACTTTATTTTCAGCGACAGCTTTTAAAAAGAACTGAGTGACCTGAGGTAGTTGCCCACCTAGTTTCAACACTTCCGGATTAGTCAGGACCTCTTTAACGGTCCCCGCCAAGGCCAGCTTGCCTCCTTCTAGCAAAAGGATAGCATCACAATATTCTGCCAATAAATCAACTTTATGTTCCACTAAGATAATGGTTTTGCCTTGTTTTTTTAACAGTTGAACAATCTCAAAAATTTCTTCGGTACTCTGGGGGTCTAACTGAGAAGTCGGTTCGTCTAAAATCATAATTTCAGGGTCTAAGGCGACAATCGAGGCCAAAGCGACTCGCTGCTTTTGACCTCCAGAAAGCTCAAAGGGATGTTTGTTCTGCAAGTCTGTCAGCTTAAACAGCTGGATTAATTCCGCGACTTTTTGAATCATCTGCTGACGAGGAACCCCTAAGTTTTCCATGCCGTAGGCGATTTCTTCGTAGACCGTCTCCTTGACTCCCGACATTTGGGTAAAAGGATTTTGAAAGGAGTAGCCTACAACTGAGGCTAGCTCGCCTGCCTCATACGCTTCGATGGCTTGACCGTTGATGATCACCTCTCCCTGTATATCTCCTTGATAAATACTGGGAATAAAGCCACGCATAATATTACACAAAGTTGTTTTTCCTGATTCATTATTTCCGATTAAGCCGTAAACCTTACCTGATTCTATTTCGACAGAAAGGTCTTTAATAACTGGTTCCGTCTCTAAGGGGTAAGTATAGGTGATATTTCGTAATGTCAAACTCATTTAACAAACCTCCAGCCTATCAGCGCGACCACTATCAGCAAACAGCCCCCTAGGACTAAGTAGTCGGCCTTAGTTTTTGTTAATTCATAAATGGATGTCTTTTGCTTTTTTGAAGAAAAGGCGCGTGATTCCAAGGTCAACACTTTTTCTTCCGTTTGTTGAATCGATGATAGCACCAAAGGCCCAATCATAGGAACAAATGATTTGATTCTAATCAGCAGTGACCCTTCCATCTCCACGCCCCGCGACTTCTGCGCGTCGGTAATGGTTTGCGAAAGCATGGACATCTGAGGAACTAACTGAATGGTTGACGCCACGACAAAGGTCACCTTCTTGGGAACTCCTGATTTTTCCAAAGCATAATTAATGTCTTTAGTGCTGGTCACCTGGAAAAAGTAAATAATCGCCGAACTGATGCCGACAATTTTTGACGTCATCAAAAGGCTATTTTGAAAGCCACTTTCTGAATAACTAAAAATCCACCACCAAGACTGAGAATCTTCATTTTTCACGATCAACACTTGTATCACAAAGATAAACAGCACAATGATCAAAATCGATTTCAGAAAGACTGAGATAAAGTTTCCTGCGGTCTTTGAGATAAAACTTAAGCCGATTATCAGTGGCAATACCCCATATTGAAGGGCGTATCCTGATGAAAACATACAGGTTAAAACGATTACTAGTAGACAGAAAAACTTCGTTGATGGGTATAACCTGCCAATCCTAGTTTCCATGAGTCAGCACTCCCTTCTTAACATAAGGTGCGCCATAGTTTAATTTCACTAAGAAACGATCGGGAATTCGTCTGACAATCACCCAACTAATGGCAAAATTAATAATGGTGTTAATCGTTCCAGAAATCAGGTTGGTGGACATGACCGAGTTCCACAGTTCTTTGCCCGCAGCCAAAAAGGTGGCTGTGATTAAATCCGTTCCCGCTCCCGTAACGCCTCCAAACATAAAGACGGTCACAACGGCCGCCATGGCAGCAGAGACGACTGATAAAATAGCGCAGCCGATGACGACTCCCACCAGATTGGTATAAAATTTCCCTTTGGAAAGATAGCCTGAAATAAAGCCCACTCCCATGGACACCACGCCATAAGCAATGGCAATCGGATTAAGCATGCCACTGACAACATTGCCTAATAACCCTGTCAGTGCACCAATCCAAGGTCCCGCTATCATCGAGACCATGATCGTGCCAATCATGTCAATAAAGACTGGCAATTTTAAAATAGATGATAACTGATACCCTACCACATTCAATGAGACCCCGACTGGGATTAACAATAAAGCAATCAAAGGAAAGTCGTATTTTATTCCTCTTTTCATCTAATGAACCTCCTATTCATGAATCGCTTTCATTTCAATTAACAAGCTTGTTAGCACTCATTATAAAAGCATTTCAGACACAAAGAAAAGGACAGATGTCCGTATTCTAACCTAGTGACAACTATCCCTTAGTTTATATAATCAATCGTTTTTTCATTTTAGCATAGTGCTCCCTAGAGACTACCAATTGTTTCCCTTTCACCAGAACTTCATCACTTTCCTTTAGCTTCTTGATACTTCGTCCCACCGTTCTGACACTGAGGCCTACTTGATTGGCAATTTCCTCATAGCTCATTTGAACGACCAAGGTTGTTTTAGTGCGCGGATGCCAGTGCTGATCATAATAAGTAATGATAAACAAACGAACTCGATCGATTCCTGAATAAAAATAATAAATGCCATCGTTGCCAGAACGTTGATACAAGTCATCAGCCAGCAAAAAAGTACTTTTTCTAATTAATTCCAAATGAGTCATAATCACTTCGTAGACGAGGGCCGATGGTACTTTGACAACTTTCACATCTGTGAGGCAGGTAATGGTTGCCACATAACGTTCTTTGCGCCCTAATATTTCCAATAAACCTAGATTGCCATTTTTTTGATCCACTTGAAAATAGCGGTATTCATTGCCATCTTCATAGTGTCGCTGACCAATGGCGATGCCATCTAGCATAAAATAGACATATGCCGGAAAATCCCCTCTTTCCACCATGGTTTGTCCTGATTCGAATCGTAATACTTGCCCTTGATGTTCGATATAAGGTGCAATGTCTTCATAGTTCAATGTTGTTTGACTGCGGTACTTATCCCAAGCCTCTTGTAATGTCATTTGCTTTCCCCCTTCTAACGCAAACATCCCTTAGTTTCTTTTTAGTTTACAGGAGCTTTTCTAATAATGCTAGTTAAGGGTATGAAAATAAGGGTAAATTTGAAACACAAATAACGCTATACTAGTGATAGCACAGCGTAATTATTAATTGATTTGCCAATTAGCTATCAACCATAAAAAAGCAGTCTGTAAATCAGTATGTTCCCTTAAATCAGAAGCGAGTAGTCCTTCTATTAACTGGATCCTTTGGTTTTAGTAAGCTCTGTTTAGCGTAAGTTTTAACCACTGAATGCCTGCTCTTTTCACTATGATTCTACCTCATTAATAACATTACATGTCAGAGATTCATCAATAGTAAGGATCTCCAAGAAGGTAAAAACGGGGTCTTCAACTTGTAGACTCCTGGCGAGTCGTCAGGGTTTTCTTTAGTACAATAATCATTTTTCATTTTCCTTCTTTGCCTTATTTTCAAAATACGCATTCAGTATATAAATGAAAAGCACCATTACAATTGTTATTCCAATCTTCCGACCATCTATTTCATGGCTGGTCTTTTTCGGCATTGATCTGCTACTTGAAGGCCCAAAAGGCTCAAAAAACTCCAAAACAGCCAGCATTCCTGCAGTAAACAAAGTCAGCACAGTGTAAAGCATCCAATAAAGTAACTTTTTCATTCGAATAGAGATCTTTCCTATTTTGACCCCTTTCTCGATGACATAGTGCCCCCCCACATTGCCGAATAAAATTATAACAAAGGTGAGTATCAGTAATATATAAGGAATCATGTCAACCTCCATTGTTAGTTTTTTCAAAAAAATAGAATAACGTTGCACCACTAACTAAACAGTAGCCAAAGACTAATATCAATAATATATAGAGCAACATGTAGCACTCCTGACTTTCACACAATAAAAATAAACTAGATACATCCTGTTAAATAATCAAACAGATAGTTCCATTGGATAATTCGCATAATCATCCGCAAAGAGTGGTACTTTCAGCTTTTTTCTGGCTGAAAGTTTAACGGGAAAGGATGATTATTTAATGGGAACTATATATTACTACTTCTTCTCGATCACCTCTGACTTCACTCATAGACATATCCTGCTTCAATAGCTACTTTCAAAGCTTCCTCCAAAGAACTATCAGATAATTTGGCAATGTTTTCCACAGCTGGTACTAATGAGCTTGGGTCGAATTTACCAGTATCGATATCATCTATCACGTACTCCATAGCCGTTATCCGATAATTAATCGATTCTTTCATTTTTTTTGCAAAAGTTTCTTTATTCGCCTCTCCTACAAAACGATCATCATTTAGAAAAAACAGCTGACGTTGATAATCAAAAATGCCAGTAACCATTGAACTACGAATAGAGGTTTCTGTCATGCCATCAGCCCAACCTTTTACCCAATTCGCTTGCCAATTATAGTCAAACTCCGTCAGCACTTTTTTGGCGTCTTTCACAAAATCAGCCGATGATAGATTAGTCATTTCTTCCTCGACTGTGGCAGTCGTTGTTGATTCTTTTGTCTCTAGATCAGCCGAAATGCTTGTAGAGGCCGGAGATGTCACTGATTTTTTTGCCGAATTGCCAACAGGTCGGAACAACATATAGAGACCATTTATCAACATAAGGATGGCTAACACCCAAAACCACCATCTCTTATAGAATGATTTTTTTTCTTTTATGATATAAAATCTACCATCTGGCCCAGTTACCTCTCTTTTATTCAGTTGTTCCTCTTCGTTATCCGTTAACCTAAATGAATGATCACTTGCCCCTGTTACTTTTTCTAGCACTCCACGTGTCGGAAGACAATGCAGAACCGTTAGTATCATATCACCAACAAATGGGATCAGCCTAATGAAGATCAGCCATCTCGGCAAATCAGCATCTGCTAACCGTCTGACACTTATGGAAAGGTTTGGGATCAGGATGATTAAGAGGTAGCAATTAATAAAGAACAATGTTAACTTTACATAAAATTCGCCATCTGGGTCATAGGACTTCCACAATATAATGGCCAGCATCGGCAATATAACAAGAATATCCACGATTGTTTTTAGTAAAATTGCTAACCAATACTCTTTTCTCGTTGTTCTTCCTTTAAAATTGGCATAATTTAGCCAAAATAACTTATACGCACGCCACATTCGTTTACTCTCCTTTATGTTTAATTCTCAATCTGCTTGTAGTTCATCGTTTAATTGATTTTTTTCTTTTAATTTGACAGATAATACCAACACCATATGCATCTCAACAATCAATCCACTAATAACATTTCTAAATGTTCCCTGTAAGTCGCTCCGTTCAAATTTTTTTGTGATTTGAACAATTTCAGATTAACAAGAATTAAAGGAAAAAGAAATATCATGGTCTTTAGAATGCTTATTTAGGTACACAGAATACATGACAAACTGTTTACCTCATATTTTAATGGTATATAATTAGGATATATAGCTCCTATTAAATAATGACGATCAATCGTTAAACTTCCAGCTAAAAAGAAGCTGAAAGCACCACTTTCTGCTCGTCATTATGTTGATAATCCAATGGAACTATATGTTCGGATTATTTTACGGGATGTATATAGATCGGTTTGAAAGGAGAAACAGCATGGATATATTTGTAAAGGAAGACCCTCGTGCAGCTAAAGAAACCATCAATATTAAGTGCTTTAAACAAAATGAAAAAATCAAACGCGTTGTTTTGGCAATCAAGTCTGTGGACGATAACCTCAAAGTCTATGCAGATAAAGAAGCCGTTCTCATAAACAAATCGGAAATACTCTATATAGAAGTAGTGGACAGAAAAATATTCGTCTACACTTCTGATACTGTTTATGAGCTAAAAAAATCGCTGGAAGATCTTGAAAAAGAACTTTATCACTATGGTTTTTTCCGAGTATCTAGAACCACCCTGCTTAATATCAACAAAGTGAAAAGCATCAAGCCTCTTGGCAATCAAAAATTTATTGCAAGGGTCGGTGATTTTGAGAAAGTCGAAATTTCACGCAAATACGCGCGAAAAATCATTGAAATACTAAATTAGAAAGAGTTGGTGAGAAATGCTGAATTTTTTAATAAAGGTTTGGAATGCTTATTTAGACAGTGTCGCTCTGGCTTTGATAGGTATTGTGGCCTACTTTATTATCAACGGGCACAGCGATAGTAATGTGCCACTGATTGTTCTTTTAGAAATTTTTGTTGTTTTTCTGTTGGCATCCGTTGTTCAAAATACATTGCTTAATCAAGATAAGGAGTATGAGAACAAAGAGGTCGTTTTACGAGGCATTATTTTTTTCGTATTTATTTGTTCCTTGGTCCTCTTCGTTTCCATGGGATTAAATCACTTAACAAAACCGTTGGAAATTTTAACCGCCATTGGCTTAGCTGCTGCATTTTACTCAATGCAATTTGCTTTTGTCTATTTCACGAGTTATCGAGAAGCCAGAAAATTAATGAGAGCGATTGAAAACTATCAAGAGGAACAAAAAAAATGAACAAGGGCTTATAGTATTGTCAACAGTCGATCGACTTTCTTCAATCGTTTATGAAATAACGCCTGCTGCTGACTAATGCGCTTCAACATCAATTAGTCATGGTGAAAAGCCCCTCTTTGGACAGCGATGGTATCTGATAGTTGCTCTTTTAGTTTGTAAGCTCCAACTCAATAATATTAACCATTTTTCTACTAACATACTTAAGCGATAGACCTCCCAAAAATAATCTGACGAGATAGTTCCACTGGATTGATCGCTTTCACTTAGAATTTGTTGAGATCGAAGCTTTGCGTAAAGATTATTTAACTGGAACTATATCTGCATTTATTCTGGAAAAAAAGGACTGTCAGATATTCAGCTTGCGAATTTTCTGACGGTCCCTTAGTTAATTTAATTAGATAACCCCTAAATCAATCATAGCATCTGCAACTTTGACAAACCCACCAATATTTGCTCCATTAACATAATTGACATACCCATCTTCTTCCGTCCCATAGTCCAAACAGGTTTGGTGGATATTTTCCATAAAGCCATGAAGCTTCTCGTCCACTTCTTCAGACGTCCAACTATAATGCATGGCATTTTGTGCCATCTCTAGGCCAGATACTGCCACGCCGCCAGCATTAGCCGCTTTTCCAGGAGCAAACAATAATTTATTTTCAGTAAAAAGGTGCATAGCTCCCTCCGTTGATGGCATATTAGCCGCCTCGCAGACACAGATGACACCATTTTTTATCAAGGTCTTCGCGTCTGATTCGTCCAGTTCATTTTGACGAGAGGAAGGAATGGCAATGTCCACAGGCACTTCCCACGGGCGCTTGCCTTCAACATAAGTTACGCCATACTTATCTGCATAATCTTTGATCGGTCGACGGTACACGGTCCAAAGGTCTTTAATATAGTCAAGTTTTTCTCCACTGATTCCCTCTTCATCGTAGATATAACCGTATGGATCAGCTGCTGTCACTACTTTTGCCCCTAACTCATCTAATTTCTCAATTAAATATGACCCGACATTCCCATACCCCGATACCGATACTCTTTTACCAGCTAAGACTTGATTTTTTCTGGCCAACATACACTGAACAAAGTAAGCTACACCATAACCCGTCGCTTCTGGTCGAATTAAACTACCTCCCCAACCGATTTTTTTACCAGTGAAAACGCCACTAAATTCATCCATGATTCGTTTATATTGACCATACATGTAGCCAATTTCTCGATGGCCCACGCCAATATCACCAGCCGGAATATCTGTATTTGGTCCTATATGACGGTGTAATTCGTTAATGTATGATTGGCAAAAACGCATAACCTCACTATCAGATTTTCCAACACCATCAAAGTCTGCTCCCCCTTTGGCAGCCCCCAAAGGCAAGGAGGTTAAGCTGTTTTTAAAAATCATTTCAAACCCTAAAAACTTTATTGTATCCAAGGTAACATCTGGTGCAAAACGGATGCCTCCTTTAAACGGACCAATCGCACTATTAAACTGAATTCGCCAGCCACGATTCACTTGAACAGCTCCTCGATCATCGATCCAAGGCACTCTAAACGTGATGATTCGCTCTGGCTCAATCATCCGCTCTAATAATTTATTTTCAGCGTATTGTGGATTCTTTTCTACAAATGGGGCAATTGACATCATCACTTCTCTCACAGATTGATGGTATTCCTTTTCTAATGGATCTTTCCTCATTACCTCAGCCATAAATTTATCAACATCTAAAATCATTCTCTTCCCCCTCTTCTTCTCCGATCACTTGATCAAGCTTTCCACTACTTGACGTAAAATATTAATCGCCATGTCACATTCCTTCTCAGTAACAATTAGTGGCGGCACCATACGAATGGTATGAGAGCCAATAGCTGTTGTTAAGAGTTTTTGGGCAACGGCTCCACGCTTGATTTCGACGGCATTAACTTCATTAAATTCTACGGCAACTAATAGCCCCTTACCGCGAACTTCCTTAACATCTGGTAATGTGGCAAGTTGTTCCATAAAGTACTGACCTATTTGTTTGGCGTTTCCTGCCAAATCTCGCTCTAGCAACTCACCTATTTGCGCATAAGCAGCTGCACACGCGACTGGATTTCCACCATAAGTTGACCCATGTGTGCCTGCTGAAAAGGTTGCCGCGTATTTATCCGTTGTACAAATCGCACCAATCGGCATTCCTCCCCCCATGGCCTTGGCCATTGAAATGATGTCAGGTTTAACATCATAGTTTTGAAACGCCATCACACTTCCTGTGCGGCCCCAACCGGTTTGTATTTCATCGAATAGTAATAACAGTCCCTTTTCATCGCATAAATCACGAAGCCCTTTTAAAAATTCAGGTGTTGCCGGAATTACGCCACCCTCTCCTTGAATCGGCTCAACCATGATCGCAATCGTGTTGTCCGTAACCAGCTCTTTAAAAGAGTCTAAATCATTAAACTTAGCGTAGGAGAAGCCTGGAACCATCGGCTTAAATCCCATTTGGATCACGTTATCGGTCTGACCAGTCGCTGACATGGCCCCATAGGTTCGACCGTGAAAACTATCGAAAGCTGTAATAATTTCATAGCGATTCGGACCATAATGATCAACACCGTATTTTCGTGCCAGCTTAATCATCGCTTCATTAGCCTCAGTACCAGAGTTTTGATAAAATATCTTATCCATGTCAATCGCTTGGCAAATTCTTTCTGCTAATAGGGCTTGCGGAATCGTGTACGGATAATTAAAGGTGTGGATAATATCATCTACTTGATTCTTAATGGCAGCAACTACTTTGGGATTGCGATTCCCGGCACTGTTAACCGCCACACCTCCATAAAAATCCAAGTAGCCCTCGCCATTCTCATCATATAGATAAACACCTTCAGCCCGTTCCGCAATAAAATCATACCGCTCATACGTTTCAATCATGTATTTATTCGTCAATGCTTTAATTTCTGCACTCGTCTTGTTACTATCACTTAATTTCATGATAATCCCTCCAAAATTTTTGATTCATTTGGGTAATACTGAATCGCTTCTTCACCTTTTAACACACGAATTACACCTAAAGCCAGAGCTTTCATCTCTTCTTCCCCTGGAAAAATCTGAATTGGGGCTAAAAAGTTGACATATTCTTTTAACCAGGCCATTAAAAGCTTGTCATGAGCCAAACCGCCTGTCAGTAAAATGCCATCTACTTGGCCTTTTAAGACGACACACATCGCCCCAATTTCTTTGGCAATTTGATACCCCATCGCTTGATAAACTAATTTAGCTTGCTGGCTACCTTCTCGAATCATTTGTCCAATTTTACGACCATCATTGGTTCCTAAGTAAGCGACTAAGCCACCATGACCAATTAATTTCTTAAGCAACTCATCTTTACTGTACTCTCCTGAAAAGCAAAGATCGATGACCGAGCCAAAAGGTAAACCACCTGTACGCTCTGGTGAAAAAGGGCCGTCACCATTCAGAGCATTGTTCACATCGATCAATCGCCCGCGCCGGTGAGCACCAACTGAAATTCCTCCTCCTAAATGGGCGATCACATAATTCATTTCTTCGTATCGTTTCCCCGCCTGTTGGGCCGCCATCCGGCCAACTGCCCGTTGATTTAAAGGATGATCTTTTGACTTTCGTTGGATCAAAGGTGTTCCTGAAAAGCGCGCTACTGGTTCTAGTTCATCTACAACAACGGGATCAACCACATAAGCTTTGACACCAATAGCCACGGCAAATGCATGAGCCAAAGGACCTCCCAAATTCGATGCATGCTCCCCCATGACACCAACTTTTAAGTCTGCCAACATGGCTTGATTAACTTCATAGGTCCCCCCCACAACGGGTTTCATATTACCACCTCGAGCAATTACCCCGTCAAAGGTATTCAACTCAATCTGCTTGGTTACTAATAGCTCTCGGATTAAGTCATATCTGAAATCGAGTTGGTCATAAATAGTGTCAAAACGGCGAATATCATCTGGTGAGTGGGTCAAACTCTCTGTAAACACTTCCTGTTCATTTTGAAAAACAGCTATTTTGGTAGAGGTAGAGCCGGGATTAATGATTAAAAAACGATAAAAATCGGCCATGCTATTTCCTCGCTTTCTGATTTTGTTGAATCAATAGAGCTAATGCCATTGACTGCAGTTTGGCTAAGTCAGAGCTAGCTCGTGAAGTTAAGATAATCGGTTCTCGCGCCCCCATAATCACGCCAGATTTTTCTGCTTGAGCAAAATATTCCAAAGACTTATTAAGAATATTGCCCGCTTCAATATTAGGCATGATAAGAATATCGGCCTGACCAGCTATGGGGTCTGTGATTCCCTTCACTCTGGCGGCTTCTTCAGAAATGGCGTTATCCAACCCTAAAGGCCCTGCCAACACCCCGGGGGAGAAGCGCTGCTGCTCCCGGTTCATTCGGACTAACTCAGCGGCCTCAACTGTGGCTGGCATTTTAGGATTGACGGTTTCTGTCGCACAGACCAGGGTAATTTTCGGCTGATTAATTCCCAATGCTAAGGCAACCTCAAGGGCATTTTCAATAATCACAGCCTTTTCTTCCACATTAGGCAAAATAGTCATCGCAGAATCACTCAGAATCAGTAAGCGCGGGAATCGTTCTAAAACAAAGACTCCAACATGACTGAGCAACGTCCCACTTCGTAAGCCTCGTTCCTTATCCAACACCGCCTTTAACATGACAGAGGTTTCAACGATGCCCTTCATAGGTAAATCTGCCTGGCCACTATTAATCAAATCCACGGCTTTCTGGCAAGATTCTCTGTTGTTTTCACAGTTGATCATTTCATGCCTTTTTAAATTCAAGCCGACTACTTTTGCCAATTCTTCAATTTTTTTTTGGTCGCCAATTAAAATTGAACTAGCTAAGCCAATGTCATCTGCCAACTTAACTGCTGCTAATACTTTTCTGTCCTGAGCCACAGCTACGGCAATTTTCGGCTTAACTGGACGTTTGGCGGCGATCACCATCTCGTCAAAATTTGTAATCATTTTCATCCTCCTCTATTGACCACCACTTTTTCAAGAAATCCTCTCGTTACTTGCACCCTTAATTATTAACGCCAAATCTCCGCGTCACTTGGAATCACCCGATCTGGAATAACGGCTGCAATCCGGCTGATATTAACCAAATGAGTCCACCATAAATTCTCACTAATGCTATTGTTTCCCCAACTCCCACAACCTAAGGTCCCAGTCGGATTAAGACCATTATTCATCGCTCCCCCTAAACCGGAAGATCCTTGTTGGTTGACCACTAAACGAGAAACTGGAAGCAAATTGCCTAACTCTTCAATATGGTCTTGATTATGTGAATGAATCACAGCCGAATGCCCTGCTCCCTCAAACAATAAATTGGTCTTAGCAATGTTTAGCGCTTCTCCCCAATTTTGATAGCTGATGATCGATAATACTGGACATAATTTCTCTTTTGTAAATAATTCCGCTGCACCAAAGGCATCGATTTTAACGAAAATAAACTTAGCATTTTTCGGGATGTCAATTCCCAACAATTTCCCAATTTGATAGGCTGATTTCCCCACTACCTCTGGGTTAATCCGACCTTCGGGAAATAATCTGTTTCGAAACATCGCTTTTTCCTCTGATTTAATCGGGTAACCACCACGAGCTGTTAAGGCTGATTCAACATTCAAATCATCTCGGTGGGGATAAATTAACGTTTGTTCACAGGTACATAAAATCCCATTATCATATGTCCGACCGGCTACTACCATGTCGATATAATCTTCGACCATCACATCATCATCTACCACACATTGAACATTTCCAGCACCGACACCAAAGGACGGTTTACCAGAAGAATAGGCCGCCTTGACCATGGCTGGTCCGCCTGTCGCAATAGTTGCATCACACATTCCCATAACCGCTTGAGTATGTTCCAAAGTGGGATTGTCAATAATCTGAATCAAATCTTCTGGTGCCCCAATTTTTTTCAGAGCCTCTCTCATAACCTTAACTGTTTGACGCCCCGACTCTTTCCCTCTAGGATGAGGCGAGACGATCAACGCATTCCCACCCTTTAACGCAATCATAGCATTTTGCATCGGCGTCATCGTGGGATTAGTTGTTGGGGTGACGGCACCGATAACCCCAATTGGCTTGGCAATTTCAATCAAGCCTTCCCCTTCAATATGGCGAATAATATGACGACTCTTTTCATGTTTTATCTTATTCCAAACAGCTTTCGACTTTCCTTGATTTTTGACAATCTTATCTTCGTAGATGCCCATTTGAGTTTCTTTAACTGCTAATTCTGACAATGATTCTGCTGCGTCATAAACAGCTTTACCAATGACTTTTACTGCTTCATCAACTCGCTCTTGAGACCACTTTTCAAATTTTTCTTGAGCCGATCGCCCCTTCTCAACCAATTTCATCACTTCTAATTGAACAGCTGTGTCCTCATTCATCATCACTTTCCCTCTCCTTTATAACTTATTTAACCAACCTATACCAGCATTATTGCTATGCAGTTCCCACATACTTAAAAAGGACTAAGCTATCTGTAGCAACAACGATGTTTAACTTTTTTTCCGACGCCAATACAGTAACAAGACATACAAAACAACAACATTAAGAGCAGCAAAGGTACTTACAAGTAGTTCCTGTTTGTTACTTCCATCTGTATGAACGGTCACCTTCTGTTTACTTAAAAAGCTCACTGCTTCTTTAGCTGAAATAATGGTTTTGTCAGCAGCGTATAAACCTATCACCTCTTCTTTTTCCGTCAATATCGGCGTTCCCCCAGTTCCCCCCTCCTTCTGAGCTACTATCTCATAATCACTCAATCGCTTACCTGAATCATTTCGTACTAAAACATCCCCCTTTAGATCCATTCCATTTTGTTCCGTTTTAAACTGAAGTGCCCGATGTTGCCTGACTTTCTTGTCCAATTTAATCAAACTCAGCGGGGGCACTGACTCATTTGCGACAACTGTGCCGCTAATTCGCTGATTCTTTTCACCCGCTTTATTGGGTAGCACAACTATCACTTTCTCATTTATGACAGGTTGCTCCATCTCAGGATAACTAGTTAAAACAAAAGACAATTTACGACTAGATTTGCCAACTAAAAGAGCCGTTTGCTCCGGGCTTCTGTTAGTCGCTTCAACGATAGCCACACTCTTGTTCACTGAGCGAAACATTTGAAAAATAGTCATAAGCAACACCAGCATCACAGCCAGCAACAAAACCACCATTCTCCGAGAACTTTTTAACAGTGTCAATTGACTGTCACCTAGCTTTCATTTACGATTAATCACACCTTTGCTTGTTCCTCTGCCTCAGCCACGATTTCCTTAATGTCTTCCTTTTCCTCTTTGACTTGCTCTTCCAAGTTTCGTCCACCAGAGAACAAAAATTCCACAATAACTGAGATGACAATTCCGGCTAACAAACCGATATGTGGTTCCGTCACAGACATAATTGCGCCAGTCACTCCTGCCACGCCTTTTTGAACCGTTGTTTTAGTCATGCCAAATCCAATATTAAAACAAGCAAACGCTTGGATCATCAGAGTTAAGCTCATCCCTAGGGGTAAAATTGGATTGATCAAAGCCACTAACGGTAAGGTAAAGGTGGCAACCATCTTCGCTAAGTCAAAAGAAATTACGCCGCCAAACAGCGAATACATACTTTTTTTGCCCTGTTTATACCGTTCGACTGTGGTTACTTGCATGGCTGTCCATAATGGTCCCGACATCACCACATTAGGTGCAAACACACCTTGAATGATATTACGTGCTCCAGTTAAAATATTGGCACGATCTGGATTAACATCGACTTTTTCATCTGGCCGTGCTTCACCAGCTTCTGTGTTCAACTCCGTCGCCACGACGATATTCCCAAAAGAAATAATGTACGTGATAAAGGCCACTGGTAAGGCACTCAGAATAATCCTCATCGGTGGAATACCAAAAGCAAATAAGCTAAAGGTGTTGAACCCTTCTTTAAGACCAGGTATTGGGTTAAAAAATATTCCTTGACTTAAATCAAAGACTGGTAAGGGGAGTTCTCCAACAATCACACCCACTAAATAGGCAATAAATAGAGCTGGTACAAAGCCTGCTTTGGCCAATAACTTGATTAAACCGTTATCCTTATCTAGTTTAATTTTGTTGAAGCCTGTCGAATACAATAAAAAGAGCGCAACTAATATTCCTACCGTCCATGAAATAGGGTATTTAAAGATACCAGATCCTCCCTTATCCAAGGACATAAACCCATATTTTCCAGTTATTGCGGAAACACCTGCTCCGATTAATATCCCTGCCTTAATCGATGTTGGTACCCATGTCACCAGCTTTGTTGCAATCCCTGTCAAACCAAAAATAATGAAAAACAATCCTAGAATTACTTGTAAAGATACTAAAGCTTGGATCTTATCTTGCATCGTACCAAAACCTAAAATCCAAGTCGTAATCAATGGAATCGCCGGTGTTATCCAGCCGCTAATGGTCGGCTCCCCAAGCATCCCATAAAACACTTCCAAAGTTTCATGAACACAAACAACAGCTAGCGCTACTGCGAAAGGAAGACCAAAAATATCCTCCATATAAGCAATAGCAGACACTCCCACTACAAATACCACCAAGGCTTGAATTGCTTCTGGCACTTCAAAAGGGGCGTGAACAAATGGGATTCTAAGATTAAACATCCCCATTTTTATACCAGGTTGCTCATCACCCTCTTTTTTTCTTTTAGCTGAAGGTAGCATAATCGACAAACAAATCACTCCTTTCATTTTTTACATCGACAACACGCGCTATATCAAACTCCCCCACTTTTCAAAATAAAAATAAAATCACATAATTTCTACTCATAATTCTTTAGCTATGCCTGAACTACTCATGTAAAACCAAAATACAAACTATTTCCACCTCCTTCAAATAACGTTTATTTAAAAAAATAAAAGCGATCCCTCAAAAATATCTCCTTTAGTTTTTTCTTTTCAAATAAATACTTTTACTGAAAACATAATGTAAATTCAAAATAGGATTAAACTCAAATTTGGAAAACGCTTTCTTTTCACGTTCATATTATCACATCGAAAGAAGTTGTCAACAGGATATTTCACAAATAAAAACCGAATAACACCAAGCTTTTATAGACATTTTTGTGAAAAACGGACAAAATTTTTTCTATATTCCCCCAAAATGAAAACTTTCAATGTTATAATCAACATTTTTAGAAAGCGCTTTCTTGTTGAGGATTGTTATAATTGGTGAATTATTGTTTATTTCCATTGTAATTCTATCCGAAAACCACTAAATAAAGAAAACGCTACCACTATCAGTGATCAAGTTATTATCGACATATAAAATAACATAATAAAAACAATTACTTTCTAACCGTTTTTTAATTTTTCTTTCTCTGGTGTCTTCCTCATACAAAATTAAATTACTTACTTCTGAAATTTAACCGTCACCTATAGCAGATGTTTTTAGTAACTAAACTGATTACACTGTGAGAGAGTACCGTTCAATTGAGTAAAATAGATGGTTACCGAGTGACTAGGCTCCCCTTGACTTGGAGTAAAAAGTATTGTTGCCAGGAAGATACGTATGTTTTAAAGGGGAATAAGGAAGACGGTCGGTTATCATTTTAGGATATTTAAACTGCTACTGATGTCAGATGATTATTTAACGCGATGTTTTTACTTTCTTTAATAAAAGAACAGCTACCACTATGACACTAGTCGATTATTTCGGTACAGGTCAGAAAATTTGACATAAAGGGGGCACATCAAGGAACGGCTAGAAAAAGTGGATGAGTTGAAATGTGGGAAAATTATTGTCATCATTCAGCAAGTATCATGGGGATAATGAGTCGAATCACACGAAAAAGAACCCCGTATTGATTGGCACATCAATACAAGGTCAGCAGACTTACAATCAAACACAACCAAGATAGTTTCTTCTGAATTCTATCTGCCTCCCCTAAAATAATCAGGAGAGACAGTTCCACTGAATTTAGCGTATACTATAACAACTTCAACCACAACTCCATACAACAAATACCATCATAAGCCAAATACTTCTCCACAGAAAAAGCTGCTGTGGTTTGATTGTGTTTAGGCAACCAAACGCCGAAAAGATAGTGATAGGCTTGATCAAGGCCGACAGTTACCAGCTCTTCTTTCGTCTCTGCCTCAATTTTACAAACTAGATAGTTACCACTAGGAACTGTTTTTTTTACCATCCCTTCCACCTCAAGATCAGGGTTTTCAATGAGTCCCCCAGTAAAATAAGTAAAAGTTTCCTGATTGGGTTGAAAATCAAAGGACATTCCCATCTCGACTTGGATTGGTTGGCCTAGCTGATGTTTTTCACTGTGAAAGGTTTGCCAAAGTTCTCCTGGTCGATCAATGCCTGTTTGTTCTCCTACTGGCACTTGTTGAACTTTGATAATCTCCCCTTCCACGCCAATGTAAACTTCTGGTTCAGCCTCTTTTTGACTGATCTCAAGAATCATATTCCCTATAATAAGTGGCACGTTTTCTTCCATCAATGAATAATTGGCTGAAATGTTCGGTTTCTTGATAACATTCATCAATGGTTTAGTTTTTCGATAGTCCTCAGGTGTCAGGTGATAGACTTCTTTAAAGGCCCTAGTGAAATTGGAATGATCTGAAAAACCTAACTCAAAGGCAATATCGATGATTCGTTCCTCTGTCTGGTTTAATTTTTCCACAGCTTTTGCCAATCGGCGTAGTTTAATATATTCGTGAACCGATTTTTTCACCAGTCGTTTAAATAAGCGCTGAAAGTAAAAAGTGGAAAGAAAAACTCTGTCTGCTAAAACCTTCGTTTCAATGTCTTCAGATAAATGTTCCTCAATGTACGTTAACGATTCGTCAATTGCTTCCCATGCGTGCATCTTGCACCTCCTTGTTTGATATCTTTATCATAACTCAACTATTTGTGCGTAACTGGTCAGTCAGTGCTCAAAAAAAGTTGCTTAGGGATCATCTCTGAAATAGAATCACTCTCATTCTATCACCTAACATTACCAAAAAAAAGGATCTTCAAGGTCGATTGAAACACAGCGTTTCATAAAAGATAGATGAACCTAAAGACTGGGAAGCCCTTACACCTAACAGGCTTTCAGGTTATCATAAAGATGAGGTCATTAGCAAAAGGAAATTCTAAACAACGCAAATTAACTTGGACTGTTTAGGGCTGGCCGACAAAACTAAAGGAGTGATAAACAATGTTTCATCCACAACTGGATTCATTTCCAACTGATTTTCTTTGGGGCTCTGCTTCTGCTGCTTATCAGGTAGAAGGGGCTTGGGATGCTGATGGTAAAGGGCCTTCGGTCTGGGATAATTTTGTTAAGATCCCAGGAACCACCTTCAAAAGCAGCAATGGTCAAGTAGCTGTTGACCATTACCACCGTTACCAGGAAGACGTAGCCCTGATGGCTGAACAGGGATTAAAGGCTTATCGCTTTTCCATTGCCTGGTCGCGGATTTTCCCGACTGGTAAAGGCGAGATAAACCAAGTTGGGCTGGAATTTTACAGTAATTTAATTGATGAGTTATTAAAACATGATATTGAACCCATCGTCACCATTTATCATTGGGATCTACCTCAGGCCTTACAGGATGAGTATCAAGGTTGGGAGTCTCGCCAAATTATTGAAGATTTCACCACTTACGCCAAATTGCTCTTTGATACTTATGGTGATCGAGTCAAGTACTGGGTCTCTTTGAATGAACAAAACGTCTTTATTATGCACGGCTATATGATGGGCACTCACCCACCGGCTGTCAGAGATCCAAAACGGATGTATGCAGCTAATCACATTGCCAATCTGGCCAATGCTTCGGTTATTAAAGCCTTTCGTGAAGGCGGCTATTCTGGGAAAATTGGTCCGAGCTTTGCCTTTGCCCCGGCTTATCCATTAGATTGTCGACCAGAAAATATTCTGGCCTATGAAAACATTAGCGATATGTCTGCTCATTTCTGGATGGACGTTTACGCCTTTGGTCGCTACCCACGGATTATGCTTAAAAATCTTGAGAAAATGGGCCTTCTACCTGAAATTACTGAGTCAGATCTGGCTTTGTTAAAAGAGGGTAAACCGGATTTTATGGGACTTAATTATTATCAGACCATGACAGTTGCCAATAATCCTTTAGATGGGGTTGGCATGTCTGGAGAAGCTAACTACACTGGCGAGAAAGGCTCCACACAAGAATCTGGTATGCCGGGTCTTTTCAAAATGGTGGAAAATCCCTACTTAGAACGGACTAACTGGGATTGGACAATCGATCATCAAGGACTACGAGTCGCCTTACGCCGAATTGCCAGTCGTTATGATCTACCAGTCTTAATCACTGAAAATGGCTTAGGAGAATTTGACACCTTGGAAACCGATGGCACCGTCCACGATCAAGGGCGAATCGACTATCTGCAGCACCACTGTTTGGCGATTCAGGAAGCGATTAGCGATGGCGTTGAGGTAATGGGCTATTGTACTTGGAGTTTCACTGATCTCTTAAGCTGGTTAAACGGCTATCAAAAACGCTATGGGTTTGTCTATGTGGACCGGGATGAAACCTCTGAAAAAGAGCTGACGCGCTACAAAAAAGATAGCTTCTATTGGTATCAAGAAGTGATCAACAGCAATGGTCAATCACTGACAAAGGATTAAGGATTACCAGTAAAGAGGGCTAGAGCGACAACTGCCCTCTTTGCTATAACAATGATAGAATTGAGGAGATAAACAATGGAGACATTGGAAAAGTTTTTAAATAAATTTCTTGGTCCTGTGGCCAATTGGATGAGTCAAAGTAAATTTTTTAGTGCCTTATCAGAAGCATTTATGCGGACAACCCCGGTAACATTAGGAGCCGCTGTATTAATGATCATCGGAAATTTTCCGATCCCTGCTTGGATGGCTTGGATTGAAAGCTCTGGCATGAAAGTCCATTTTGATTCAGTCATTGGCGGCACCATCAACGCCATCTCGCTGTTCGTAGTGTTTAATTTCGCTTACATTTATTCCCGTAATGAGAAACAAAATCCTTTATCTGCAGGACTTTTGGCTGTTGGGAGTTTTCTTATTTTAATGCCACAAAAAATTGAGGTACCAACATTAGAAACCGCTATCACGAATTTCCCAGGAAAAGCTGTTGTAACGGGGATCGAAAGTCAAGAGGCTTTTGGAACGTTCTTCACGGGTGGTACTGGTTTAATGGTTGCTATTTTTGTTGGCTGGTTAGTTGGCTTTTTATTTGTTTGGCTCAATCAGAAGAACTTGACGATCAAAATGCCTGATACCGTTCCGACGAATGTGGCTGAGTCTCTCAGTCCTGCCTTGATTTCTGGTGTTATTTTTACTCTCTTTTTCGTTATTCGGGTTGCTTTTAGTTTTACCCCTTTTAACAGTATTTTTTATTTTATATACGGGATTATTCAATTGCCTTTGCAAACTTTAACCAGTTCACCAATTGCTATTATTATTATCTTTACTGCTGCCAATATTTTGTGGTTCTTTGGAATTCACCCCAACATGGTCTACGGGGTTGTCATGCCGATGCTGCTAGCTAATGGAACGGCCAATATGAATGCCTTTAAAGATGGCCAACCTTTGCCATTTCTATTAATGGGGGTTATTGCTCAGGTTTGTGGTAATGGGTTTGGTGGTCAAGGTGGAACCTATGGTTTAGTGGTGGCCATGTTTACAGCCAAATCCGATCGCTATCGCTCATTGCGAAAACTGGCTGGCCCACCGATCATCTTCAATGTAAATGAGCCCTTGGTTTTCGGGATGCCGTTAATGCTGAACCCGATTTTCTTTATTCCGATGGCCATTGGTCCTTTAGTCATGGGCTCATCGGCTTGGCTCATGGTTAAACTTCTGAATTTTACAGAACTTAATCCCTTGATTAGCTTACCGTGGACAACGCCAGCTCCGATATTAATGGCACTCCAAGGGGGATGGAAATATGTGGTGATCTTCTTGGTCGCCTTTGCCCTTAACATTCTCCTATGGTTCCCATTCTTTAAAGTGGCTGATAAACAAGCCTTAATGGATGAACAAGCGGTTAAAGCTTAGACGCAACTAGAGCCCTCGTGATTGATGATCACAAGGGCTCTATTATTTTACTCGATTTTCATAGAGATACAGTTTTTTTACCAAGGTTTCAATAAAATAAACCACAGGCAATTGGGAGGATAAATCGGCGTTGTAATGAACCCGATCATAGGAAGAGTGATAATAAATATCCAAGTCGGTAATCTGCGACAAGGTATTAACTTCTTTATTGGTGATGCTGACAGTGTAGATGTGACTGTTAGCAATTAGCTTGGCAATATGAACAATTTCAACCGTTTCTCCAGAGACTGAAAAACAGAGACAGACTTCCCGCTGGTTAGGATTAACATCCTTCTTCGGTGCTAAATAGGGAAAATAAGTGGACGTAGAGGCAAAACTGCGATAGCCTAGCGTTGAAAATTGTCTGGCAGCGTATTCAGCCATGATGCCTGAAGCGCCTAAGCCAATACAGTGGATAAAATCAGCTTGCTTCAAACGTTCCACTAAAACGGCGACTTTTTGATCAAAATCGGCTGGAAAAACATCACCGGCTAATAAACTGCGGCGGCTAGCCTCTTCACCAAGAATCTGCTTGCGCTTGCTAAGCTCTTGTTTTAGTCTGGCACGTAGTTCGGGAAAACTATCAAAGCCAAGCTTTTGGCTCATGCGAATAATAGTAGCCGGGGATGAATGAGTGGCAGAAGCAATTTCACGCACTCGCATATAGGCCACCTGCTCTAAGTGGGCACTGATATACAGGGCAATTTCTTTTTCCAATTCTGTTAATGATTTTAACTTAATTTGGTCAAACATCATTTCCCCGCTTTCTTGGTTCTGACTGCCCCTTAGTCCACTAGTCATCCTTCAAGGCAATTCAATATGACTGGGTTGCTAATCGAAGGAGATCTTTAGTTGAAACAACCTATCAAGGGCCGTCTCCTCTTGTTTACAGCTACATTTTAGCATGACATCTCCCTTTTTTCAACGCTAGTTCAGCAAACTTTCTCCTCAAAAACAGCTATTTATCTGCTTTTTTTAATAAAAATAGTTACCTAACCGATAATTTGTTGATATAATTTAAATGAGGGGGAGGATACTAATGCCAAATTTTTATTTTTCCGGTCATTCAGACAAAAACGGGTGTCACACAGTCCACGTCGAGTCCTGTGTTTATTTTTTACTCAACTATTATTCGTTCAAAATAGGGTCTTTTTACAGTTTCGAAGATGCCATCACATCAGCTAAAATAGCTTTCCCTCGTTTTAACTTTTCTCAATGTAGATGGTGCTCGATTAATTATTTTTTCTAGTTAGGTATCTGGATGAGATTAGTCTTGCTTACTAAAAACCATAGCGAGACAGACGAGAGCGGTAAAGCCACTTAATAGTTCATAAATAAGCAATTTCTCCTGATACAAAAAAATAGCATATCCAACAAATACTAGGAACATTACCCCAAAAAACAATTTAACAAAGTTTAATTCTTTCACAACGATCCTCCTCTGTCATGGTGCTTACTAGGTTATCATACAACAAATCACAGAGAATTTGCACCAATAGTGATTCATTTAGACTGTTTTTTTATCCGCTTATCACCAGTGAACCACTCCCAGTTTTATCAAACTTACAAAAAAAACCTAACTTCAGAACTCACTGAAGTTAAGCTGAAATACTTTAAACGATCATTCCCAACAGAAAAATTTAATGGCGATGGCAATCCCAAGAATCGAGATACTGCTAAGAATCAGCAAGCTAGCATTAGCAATTTGTTGGTTTAGCACAACTGATTTAAGTAATTTGATTCCCTGAGTTAGTGGCATCAGACTGGCAAGTTTTTGCAAACTTGACGGTAAGATCTCAAAAGGAACTGAGGCCCCTGATAAGAAAAACATTGGGAAAAAAATCGCTGAATTGATTGCCCCAGTTGCTTTTTCACTTGGTGACAAACTGGCTACCACTAAGCCAATGGCGTGAATCGCGATCATAACTAGCAGATAACTGGGTATGAAGAGCAACCAAGAACCCATAAAGGTAAAGTTGAAAAAAATCCGCAAGGTAATTAATACCAAGATCATGGAACCAATGCTGATCGTAAAGCAGAAAAAGAGATGAGCTAGCAATAACTGAAGTGGACTAATAGGTGTTACCTGATATCGCTTCAATATTTTCCGTTCTCGGTAGGAAGACAACGCTAGTGGTAACCCCATGACTCCCGCCGAGCAGATACCGATTGTCGAAACTGCTGCGAAATTGGTGTTCATCATGACCTGACTGTTATCCAGGAAACTCATTAATAGAATAATCCCCACAGGTAGAAAAATACCAAAGATAATCGATGACATTTCACGAATCGACAACTTTGCCTCTGATTGGTATAATAACCAAAATGTTTTCATTTAAAATTCCTCCCCCATTAAATATAAGAATGCTTCATCCATATTTTTTTGACCGCTTGCTTCAATCACTTCCTGAACAGTTCCTCTGGCTATGGTTTTTCCTTCTTTTAAGATAAGGATCTGATCACATAAGTTTTCCACTTCATCCATAAAGTGAGACGTCAAAAAAATAGTTACCCCTTGTTCCTTCAACAGATGAAGATATCGCCAAACCTCTCTTCGTGCCTTTGGATCTAATCCCGTTGTTAATTCGTCTAAAAAAATCACCTCCGGATTTCCCATGACTGCTAATAGGATGCATAATTTTTGTTTTTCTCCGCCAGATAAGGTGGAAACAAAGGCCTGCTTTTTATCTGCTAAACCGAATGTTTCCAAGGCTTTCTGCCAGTCACGAGGTCGCTCGTATAAAGAGTGAGTGATTTGACAAATCTCTTTGACCTTCAATTGACTTTGAAAGGCAGTTTCTTGAAACTGAACACCTACTTTCTGAAACAATTTCTTTCTCACTTTAATCGGATCTTCCCCTAAAATTGAAACATGTCCCGATTGATAAGCTTGGGTTCCTAATAAACAATCGATGGTTGTTGATTTTCCGGCTCCATTATGCCCAAGTAAACCAAATATGGTGCCTTTCGGGACAGTAAAACTAAGATGGTCGACCGCCATTACCTTATCAAAGGATTTTACTAACTCTTGAACACTAATGGCGATGGGGTGATTAGTTGTTGTCATTGATATTTCCTCCTTTTTCACTGATGAACCATTAGAATACGCTAAAAAAATCAGGTGGTGGTATACTGGAGGGTTTAAATATATGTTATACTGGCAGCATTCTTGAAGAGAGGATGTTGCTGAACTTGCAGACTGAGTATTCGACGGCCGAAATTGCCAATCATTTTGATTTACACCCCAATACCATTCGTTTCTATGAAAAGATGGGTTTAATGCCACCGATCAGTAGAAAATCAAATGGGTATCGTCTGTATACTGATCACCATCTACTTCATGTCAGGTTAATTAGAACTGGCTTTCAATCTGAAATTTTAGCTAGCAATTTAAGACATCAAATCGTTGACATCATTAAGGCTACGGCGAATGGTGATTACCTAAAAGCTCGAAGACTTACCTATCGTTATCTTGATAATCTTCATTTCGAAGAAGACAATGCTCGGGAATCTATTTTAATTACCAAGGAATTATTAGCGCGGATTGATACAGGTGAGTCGGAGGTGTTATTTGTCAATCGCCAGTCGGCAGCTGATCACTTAAAAATCACTAAAAATGTCTTGCGAGAGTGGGAACGAAGTGGTTTACTGACTGTTCAAACTAATTCTCAAGGTCACCATCTCTATCGAGAAACTGATATACAACGAGCTAAAATCATTCGTACTTTGCGCAGCGCTCACTACTCCATGATAGCGATCTTGCGAATGTTAAACGCAGTAGATAATGATCGGCAAGTGGATATTTTAAAGGTGATTGATACACCAGAGGATGATATTATCTACGTCACAGATCGCTTCATTACAACTCTCAAAGGAGCCAAGGAAGATGCTACCAAGCTGCTGGAATTGTTAACAGAATTAGAAGAGCACCACCAATGACAGACATTGGTGATGCTCTTTTAGTTCTTAGACCTCTCCCAACCGAACATTTTGGGCAGTTAGCTCTCTCAAGCTGATCTCTTCAAATAAAATACTGGTCCCCTTACCTAATGGAGATTGAGCGACAAGCCCTACTTTAAGCGTCGGACCACAGGCCAGCTTAAAATAGCGATTCATCAAATAATCCTGACCATTGTGGGAATAATGAAAACCAAATAAATCGCCTTTACGAATCATCTGTAAATGAATCGTGCCTCCAAGGATATCGACACCATTGGCATCATCTGACGTTCCATTAGTCACAACGGAAACGACGGATTGAGTTCCAATATCCGTATTTTCAAAACACAATTTGCCCCAGTGGGTGTCATCTTTCATAAAAAATAAACACCCTGCGTCGTAAATACCTTGAAATTCAGGGGTGACCTTGGCTTGTAAAACAAAATCGCCAGTAATTTCTTTAAAATAAAAGGCCGCAGAATTCGTCACCTGACTAGTTTCTGGGTTAACGAAAAAATCCGTCTGAGGTAACGCTCTCATTTTTAATGATGTTTCTGTCAGCATTTCTAGCTCTGACTCATTTTGCCAGTTAAATTCATTCATCTCTTTTCCTCCCACTTATTTCAATAGTTAGTTTAATTTTAGCATAAACCAGACTGGTATAGTGACGAAATTGCGTCTAGCAACAGATTATTGATTGATAGGCCTAGTTTTAGTCATGTCATAGTATGTGCAGCCCTTTTTCAACTAATTCATAAAAAAAAACGAGCAAACCAATGTTACTCGTTTTGATACAACTAGTTAGATCACTTACAAATACCAAAACCATTTTTCTTAATCGTATGACGTAATCTTCAACTCTTTAAAGAAACCTTGTGTCCCAACATCCACAAAAAGCCCAATCGCCCCTCTTGTTTCAGCCCCTAGTAGCAAATTATCAACGCTAAGCGTGGGAGTGTCTTCATTATTGACATAGAAAGTAGCTTTTTGATCTTCAATAACAGCTTTGATTGTAATCCATTCCCCAAGGCCGATATCTGCTGGGGACTCAAAATCAGTAATCCCTCGATCTCTAAAATATTCGAACGTATAATTAGGATAAGAAAAATACTGTGTTCCTCTGTTTTTTCTAACCGCATCCTCTACTCGTCCATTAGTTGGCCTGATGTAGAAAGATTCAAACGAAGAATCATCTTCACTGATTCGAAACGCTATGCCGATAAACCCTTTCGCAAAGTCAGGTGCATTTGGTAACAGCTCACTCAACACTTTTACTTCAATCACTCCATTGTGAAAGGAAGTATTTTTCGCCTTAGCGTAGGTATTTTCATCAAATTCCATCATTTTATCACTTTTTATTACTTGTAAAACAGGTTCACACTCTAATTCCACTAGTTTAGACATTGTATGAACGGAAGTAAACTCAAATAGCTCGATACTCATTATGATCTTCTCCTCACTAAATAGGTACTATCCTAATACTAGGTGATACCAGGCAATTTGTGAAGTAGGCACAAAATTGTGCCTATGTTAATTGAGACTTATAATAGCTTCCCCATTGCCTCATAGCTTCAATAACTGGTAGAAATGATTCTCCAAGATGGGTTAACCGATACTCTACGTGAGGAGGTACTTTTTTTAAATCTAGCTTAGTCACAAGTCCATCCTCTATCATTGAATTCAAACTTTCAGTTAAAACCTTTTGAGATATTCCGATTAAAGAACGTTTGAGTTCGGAAGTTCTTTTAGGCCCTGAAATAAGTTCTCTAATGATTAGCACCTTCCACTTACTTCCAACTAATTGAACTTTAGTTGCCACATCACATAAAGGCATCTCTTCTTTTTTGATCATTAGAACTCCTTCTGTTTTCAGTTTTACTCTTTTCACCATGATTTGATAGATAGCCCCTATTAATTAATCACTACGCAAAGCTTCGATCTCAACAAATTCGAAGTAAAGGTGATCAATCGTTAAGCTTCCAGCTAAAAAAAAGCTGAAAGCACCACTCTTAGCGGATGATTATGCGCATTATCCAATGGAACTATATGTTTGATTATTTAACAGGATGTATATAGTTATTTCTTTTTTTGATGTTGTATGTAGTTTCTAATTTGCTCGTCTGTATTTTCACTAGCTGTCGCGACAAAGTAGCTAGAATTCCAAAGATGACCACCCGACAAACGCTTTTTAAGTTCGGGATACTCTTTCAACAAGAGCCGTGCAGACACGCCTTTAAATGCTTTCATTATATTAGGAATATAATGTTGAGGTTTGCATTCAATAAGTAAGTGAATATGGTCTTTATCTGACTCCATTTCAATGATTTGAATATCATTATCTAATGCAATCTGGTTTAATAATTTTTTAACATATGTATCAATGTCTCCGTGCAAAATATGATGTCTATATTTCACACACCAAACTAAATGATACTGTATAGAATAGACATACCCACGACCATGATGTACTTCTGACATGAAAAAACCTCCTTGGAAATAGTTTAACATATGTCATCGTTAAATTCCAAAAATATTTTAATAGATATGATATCGGCTGTTCAACATAGCTAAAGCTATGCCACAACCGAAGCCGATTCATCTACACGACTAAAGTCGCGAGTGTTCTCGGCTATTGCATAAAACAAATCGTTAAAAGTTACTTCATACGACAACGAAACATCGATAAAAGAGCGTTTCGTTAATCCCGCAGCACTTAGGTCCGAGATTTCATACAACTTTTCCTGATACTCTTTACCCTCGAATTTATCTTTATAAGAGTAGACCCCGAGTACTTCAAACGTCAAAAACCACAACAGGCCGTTCTTTTCCACCTGTACCATCATGATAACCAACGTAACATAGATAGAGCCTCTTGCGGAGCCTCTTGCGGAGCATCTTCTGGTAATCTCAACATGCCATTTTCATCAGAAGTAACTTAATGGGTTTGTCTCCTCTGTTCTTCTTTTTAGGAATCGAAACTGTTCTTTGCTCTCGAATAGTCGTTTTAATAAACCATTCAATTGCTAAATCAGTCGTTGTTCCTAGTTTCTCAAAAAAAGCATCCGCTTGCTCTAATTCTTCTTCTGGTAAATCAATAGAACGTTTCATACTATCAACCCCTTTTCTAACTTTTTTCCCCCACCACTGCTAGTGAGAGATAATTGGTAACGTTGTTATATCTTTAGCAAATATTATAGCATCGAAACGTTGTTTCATCGAGAAAGCTAGATTTTTCTACCTTTGTTTTTAAATTGAAATAACATAGTGACGAAATTGCGCCATCTAGAAATAGTTTATTGAATGATATCTGATTAATAGGTCCAAGTTTTAGTTAAAATACATTCTTAATTGTTGATTACCCACTTGACAAAAAGAACATCCGTTCGTACAATTAAACTAATATCATACAAATAAACATGGCTATCATGACATCAACTAATGACCAAAAAGGAGGCTACCATTGGCCAGAACGTTTAGCAGAAAAAAATTAACCAATACCAAACTTTTGAAAGAGTATGCTAGCTGGATTTATTGCGAGAATTGTAACGAAACCATCGGCTACCTTTGTTATACCTCATATGAAAAAGTTGAGTTTGATTATGAGTGTTCCTGTGGCAATAAAGGCGATCTACTAATTGATTTCAGTACGATCAATCAGCCTAAGCATTCAAAAAACAGTTTAAAAATGAAAGGCAATCGGTTGTGTTGCCCATTAGATGATTCACCGCTAATCACTATTTTAGATAAAAAAATAGCTAGTTTTAGTTATCAAATCGTATGTAATAATTGTGAGCACCTCTATAGCCATAATAGTTGATGATTGACGTAGACTTGCGGTATATAAACTTGAGACTATTGCCACAGTTAGTAATGATTATATAACACATCGATCATTTTTTAAAGCATCAAAATATGAGTTAAATCAACAAACTAAGAGACAAGTCCAGCATTATGGGGACTTGATCATCACAAAAAGGAGCTAGTCGGATGGAGTTGGAGGATTCTGATATTATTGAAAAAACTTTGGCGTTAATCATCAGTATTGTGGTTCAAGTAAAGGGCAGGCGCGTCATTTTAGGGAATCTAATCGAGAAAGATCAAACTCGTCACTACAAAACAAATCAAGAGGCCGAGGAAGCAGCAGAAAGGTATCGCATTAAAGCCAGAAATTATTACGAACCTCGAATAAGAGCCAATATTGATGAATTCAAAGAATTTATTCGGCAACAGGGTTAGACTTTGGATTTTCTGGTGACGTACAAGAGCTTGGCAAGCGAAAAAGAGGTTAGCATTGCCACTAACCTCTTCACTAAATTCAACTATTATAACTGAGTTCCATTACTTTTAATCACTTGCTGATACCAGTGAAACGAATCCTTGCGATAGCGAGTTAGCGTCCCTTGCCCACTATCATCTTGATCCACGTAAATAAAACCATACCGCTTACTCATCTGTGATGTTCCACAACTAATTAAATCAATACATCCCCACGAGGTGTACCCCATTAACTCCACCCCATCTTTAATGGCTTCTCTCATTTGACTAATATGCTCTCTCATATAATCAATCCGATAATCATCGTGAACCTGATTGTCAGAAGTTAATTGATCTTTCGCCCCCAAACCATTTTCACAGACAAACAATGGGAGCCCATATCGATCATATAACTTAATCAGCGAAATTCGCAAACCGATTGGGTCGATGGGCCAATCCCATTGAGTTAATGCCAAGTGTTCATTTTTTATGGGGCTATCAAAGGATCCCGCTAATTTCGACGCATCTTCTCTGGCTTCTGTCACATGTGACATGTAATAACTAATGGCCACATAATCAACTTTTCCTGCCATCAAAATGCCAGCATCTTCTGGAAAAATTGCCAGTTCTATTTGATTATCGGCAAAATATCGAGTCATATATGACGGATACTCCCCTCTTGCTTGTACGTCAGGATAAAACATATTCAATTGGTTGGATTTCAAACTTTGTAACTGATCCTCCGGTTTAGTAGTTTTAGCATAGGATTCAATTTGATTAATCATACAGCCAATTTTAACCTCGGGAATAATTTCTTTAGCAGCCTTAACGGCTAAAGCACTTGCCAGGAACTGATGATGAGACGCTTGATACGTGGCTTCCAGCATTTTCCCTGGTGGTAGCAGATCTGTTAAGACCCCTGCCCCTGTGTAGAGACTATTCAAATTCATGTTCATCTCATTAAAGGTGATCCAGTATTTGACCTTGTCCTGATAGCGCGTCAAAATCGTGCGAGCATATTTTTCAAACAGCTTAACTAACTCGCGACTCAGCCAACCATTGTATTTTTCTGTCAAGGTAATCGGCATTTCGTAATGAGACATCGTAACCAATGGCTCAATTCCATATTTTGCACATTCATCAAAAACCTTGTCGTAAAAGGCGAGTCCTTCTTCATTCGGTTGATTTTCTAAACCAGTCGGATAGATTCGTGCCCATGAGATGGATAAGCGAAAGGTTTTAAATCCCATTTCCGCTAAAAGGGCGATATCTTCCGGATAGCGGTGATAGAAATCAATCCCCCAACGTTTCGGAAATTGGTAAGCTCCCTCATTTGATTGATACTCAGCCAATTCCTTAGAGCTGACATTAAAAGTAAAGTTGTCCACTTTCCCTGATGTATAGGGATCTTTATAGGCAGCAAAATCCGATGTGGACAGCCCTTTGCCGCCTTCCTGATAAGCCCCTTCTATTTGGTTGGCAGCCGTTGCGCCACCCCATAAAAAAGTTTCGGGAAATCCTGTTGGAACTTTTTTCATATGATATTCCTCCTCAATTAGCTTCCATTTTCTAAAATCGTCTATGGGTTATCTCTTCCATATAATAACCAATTCTTTAAGTCTTCACTATCTGTCTTAGAAAACGCCAAATTCACTTGGGCATATGTTTCGATTGACTGGTTTCTTTCTGCCAGCACATCAAATGCCCCATCTAAATAATCGATCGTGGTCAACTGCAAACTTCTTAAATAATCTAAGACTAAGGGATTGTCTGTATAGCTACGATAGACTGACATCCGTTGGTGATTCCGTTCCTGATTAAATTCATTCGTTAATAAGTAATCAGCGTAAATGGTTGGTTTGTCAACACCAAGCAAACCTAATACAAGAGCTGCCGCCCAACCCGTTCGGTCCTTGCCACCTTGACAATGAAACAAAACTGGCCCCTCATTTCGTGCAATCAACAACTGATGTAAAAATTGACTGTATGCGTGTTGAGCTTCTGTTGATTCGACTAAACGTCGCATCTGTTGCACCATGCTATGTTGCTTTTGCAGGAGTTCATTTTGTCCTTTGGTTGTTTGCGCCAGTTTTTCCAAGCTTTCAATTTTTTCCTGATCATTGAGCCCCAATTGCATTTCTCCTGCCTCTTTTGCCGTTGTCCCTTTAGGATCGAATTGCCATTCCTTCACTGACGACCACAATTGATTGGGGCGTTTTTCTCGTTCGCCAGTTGTTCTAAAATCAATCACTGTGCCTAACTTCATGTTTTGCAAGTACATTTGGTCAGAAAGTGTCAGATGATCCAAGGCATCCGAACGATACAGCGCTCCCCAGCGCACTAACTCACCATTGGCTGTGGCGTACCCACCTAAATCACGGCAATTATATAAGCCATCGATCATGACACGCCTAGTTGCCCCAATAAATACCAGCTTGTCTTGCCTGACAACAACGTATAAGCGACCAGTTAGCGCCGTTTTTAATTGAATCACGCCCTGCTTCGCTTTCCCTCTCACCGCCAGACAAGCCTTTGCTAATGTTGGCGAGTCGTAAATGCTGATTTGACTTTCACCTGCCAGTTTAGGGTGGCTTAGACAAACATCAGCTCCCTGGATAGACACTTCCAGCGATAAGAAGTTAGTGACCATCGGCAGTTACCTCAACAGTCTCTTGTTCCAACAGGAGATTTTCTTTATCCATTTTTTTCATAAAGGGCCAGTAAAGGGCGACCACGGCAACAAATTGAATCAATTGAACCACTAATCCTCGCCAACCGCTAGCAATAAATCCTGAAATAAAGGCCGGAAACATCTTCGGCACGTTAATACTAACCACAGGTAAAAAACCAATAATTGTGGCCACATAAGCAATTGCAACTGAGACAGCAGCGCTTAAGGTCAAAGGAATAAATATTGGTATATTCATAATCATGGGAATCCCAAATTTCATCGGTTCAGTGATCCCAAAAATTCCGGGAATAAAGGAAATTTTGCCGATTGTTTTAAATTTTTCGCTTTTAGAGGCCCAAACTAAAATACAAGCTAAAGCAATGGCTCGCGGCCCCTTATAGGTATCTAAGAAAAAGGAATTAATGATGTTAGTAGCCACTTCCCCATTGGCTACGGCTTCCATATTGGCATAGGCCTGGGTCGTAAACAATACAGCAATAATCGACGATACGACCATGCCACCATGAATGCCAAAAAACCACAGTAACTCAGAAATAAACATAATCAATAACACTGACCAAATAGAACTTCCCATGGCTTCCAAAGGTGTTTGTAAATTAGTATAAATAAAATCATGAATATTCCCATAAGCGGTTGTTGAAAAAATTACACTAATGGCTAATCCTACAAAAAAGATGATTGCTGCTGGTATAATCGCTTCAAATTGAGCAGCAATTTTAGTTGGAATGGCTTCTGGCATTCTTAATGTAATTCGTTTCTCCACCATCTTTAAAAAGGTCCACGTAACAACTAATGCGACAATCATGCCGACAAACATCCCTTTGGATCCTAGATAGGTTAAATCAAAAGCCATCACCGTCTTGTCTTCGGCTATCTCGAAACTCGAAACTGGCGTCAGCACGAAAAAGCAGGCCATGGATAGAATGATTGACGGAATGATTTCCCCTTTCCGTTCTCTGGCTAAGGCGTAAGACAAGGCAATAACGACGTAAACACTAATTAAATTACTGGCAATCATCGTCCCTAAGCTAGATGCTTTAGCAAGTGTTTCTGGCAAATTGGGAATCAGGCCAATCAATGTTGACATACTGCCAACTACCGTGATCGGTAAAATCATCAGCATCCCATTGGCAATACTTTGAACAAAGACATTGCTCGAAAATTTGTTAATAAATTTATTCAATTTACTCACATTAAACTTTTTCTCCTCAGTCATTTCGTTTCTCCTCTCAATTCTGTTCCAACAAGGCATCCCTTAGTACTTTAGCCCCGTTCATCATGCCGTAATCTTCCATATTAATCGTTTTAACTGGAACTTCTGGAAATTTTTGCTTAACTTCTGATTCTTGATAGCCCACTTGGGGACCGAGTAAAATAATGGCCGCTCCGTCAATGTTGTCCCCTAAATCTGATAAGCCACACGCTAAGATCTGGACTTCTAACCCTTCCTTTTGAGCTGCCTCCTCCATTTTTTTAACTAACATCCCCGTTGACATACCGCCTGCACATGCTAAGACAATTTTCACGTTGTTTCCCCCCTTATTTATAAATAGCCTGATATAATAACCTAAATTCTTTGGCAAAATCAAAAGACGTGGTGGCCGCCATCAAATGATCCTCTGCGTGAACTAACAATAAAGGCACCACTTGCTGTGTTTCCTCACTAGCGAAAAAAGCCAGTAACTCCGAATGAGCCTTATGTGCTTCTTTCATCGATTCACTACAGCGCTGAAGCTGTTCATCTGATTCAACTATTTTGTTTCCTCGAGCCAATTCAATACTTGTCATTGCTAGAGACTTTGCCTGTCCAGCATGGACAATAATTCTCATAATTGTCTGTTCTAATTCCATCTGCTCCCTCCTATTCTTAACCTTATCTAAGCAAGTTCTGTGCCAAACAACTTAATGTCTTGATATATCAGTCATTCAACGAAAGAAAAAAGAAATTAAAACACTAAGCAGGCAAATAAAACACTTATTAAAACACTATGGAGAAACCGTTCTCTTTTTGATATACTAAAACAAACACCTACCGTAAGGAGTGACCATTGGGATGAAAAGAATCGACATAATCCTCAAGGAAATGCGGCATTATAGCAAACAAAGGCCCGTTGACACCCAGACACTTGCGTCAAAATTAGGCTTTAGTCGGGCAAATGTCAGCCATGATTTAAACGAATTAGTGAAACAAAACGTGATTCATAAAACAAGTAACCGCCCTGTTTTATTTTACCCTGTCAAAACTAGCCATAAGATGACCCAGCTTGAACAATTTAAACTGACCAACCCTAGTCTAAATGATTGCATTGACAAAGCCATCGCCGCTGTCCTCTATCCACCAAAACGTATGCCTATTTTGTTAACAGGTGAAACAGGCGTAGGTAAAAGCATGTTTTCCCAGTTGATTTACGACTTTTCCGTCGAGCAAGGCATCATTGCTAGTGAAGCTAACTTGACTGTCTTTAACTGTGCGGACTACGCTGAAAATCCGCAACTGATTCTCAGTCATATCTTCGGCGTTACCAAAGGGGCTTACACTAATGCCCTATCAGATAAGCCAGGCTTAATTGAATCAACCAACCACGGGATCCTATTTTTAGATGAAATTCACCGGCTCCCCCCTGAAGGCCAGGAAATGCTGTTCACCTTTATGGATAACGGCACCTTTAGGCGCTTAGGTGAGTCAGCAAAAGAACGACAGGCCGATGTGCAAATTATTTGCGCCACAACTGAAAAGATTGATTCTCATCTTCTTGATACGTTTTTACGACGCATCCCCATGAAAATCCAGCTACCTAATTTGAAAGAACGAGGGTTTAAAGAAAAACTAACGCTGATTTACTTTTTTCTAAATCAAGAAGCTGAGAAACTCAAGGAACCCCTTCATATTACCAACAATTCCATTCGAGCTTTATTAGGTTATCCTTGTCAGCACAATATTGGGCAGCTAAAAAGCGATATTCAATTGTTAGCAGCTCGCGCCTATGCGACTAAAACCGTTAGCCATAAGGATCAATTGGCTATTACTAGCTATGATTTACCTACTTATATCAAAAATGGGTTGTATGATAGCGAAGATAAGCAACAGATCTGGGAATTTATGCCAGGAACCAATACGCGTTTTATCACATTTACACCAGGGATTCCCAACAATTATGACGTCGTCTTTCAAGAACAATCGATCTATGAGGTG
Organism: Vagococcus allomyrinae; assembly: GCF_017829975.1. GTDB lineage: Bacteria > Bacillota > Bacilli > Lactobacillales > Vagococcaceae > Vagococcus_D > Vagococcus_D allomyrinae. The sequence goes on from NZ_JAEEGA010000028.1 coordinate 38,549, forward strand.
GTGCAACAAAAACTAAGTGATATTGAGAAATTAGGAATAGACTCAGAAACAGCTAATCATGTCATCTATTCAACCGTTGATCATTATGTTGCACAAATAAAAAGCCAATCACAGCAACTTAAAGGGCCGCCTGTCAGAGAGGAAATGCTCCAAACTACCCTTAAAGTTATCGAGCTTGCCTCGCAAATGCTTAATTATCACTACCCAGAGACCCTATACTCAATTCTTGGCCAACACCTTTATACCACTGTTAATAAAATTAAAAGTGGTGACAAACTATTAAACCCAGCTCTTTCGACTATTAAACAAGAGCATAAACAAGTTTATAAAGTGGCCTTAAGTATCAAACCACTTATTGAAAACAGTTTCCAGGTAATTCTTCCCGAAGAAGAAGTTGGCTTCCTGACATTGTTTTTATTACCTGAACAAAAGAGTCCCCTAACGAGTCATCCTGTTCAAATTCTGATTGTCACCCATGGAAATTCTACAGCCAGTAGCATGGCAAGTTTTGTTAACGACCTATTGGGCTATCAAAATGTCATTGGCTTTGATATGCCTTTATCAGTTAACGCAAGCGATGTCCTAGAGAACATCAAAGACTATTTAACCAAAGAACAAAATCAAGGAGATTGGTTGCTAATGGTTGATATGGGCTCTCTGACAAACTTTTCCCAAGAGTTGATGACCATCCTTCAAGGAAACATGGAAATTTTTAGTCTCGTAAGTACGTTACATGTCCTTGAGGCCAGTCAGAAAGCCTCTTTAGGCTACTCCTTAACTGAAATAATCTATTCACTTAGGAACATCACTCAACCAGCAGTTAACTCAGATCAACCGCTGCCGGCCATTGCTGAAACTGTAACGAAGCTCTACATCATCGCTTATTGCACAACTGGTGAAGGCAGTGCCAAACTAATCAAGGAGTTGTTAAAAGACAAACTTAATTTGTATAACGGTCAATGTGAGATTATTTTTCTGCAACTGACCGATCAACTTGAATTGATGACTAATATTCAGCAGATTCAAGAAAAAGGGAAAATTATTTTTTGTGCAGGCGCCTTTACGATTCCTGAACTAGACATTCCCTATCTCTCTCTCAATCAGCTGTTAAATGATCACTCCCTTACACAGATTCAACAAGTTATTGATTACGAATATAGTTTGCAAAATTTAATTACTTACTATGGCCCAATGATCGAACATCTACCAGGCGGTGACTTAATTTCGACTCTTGATACTTGGTTAAAAACACTGAGAACCGATATCGATATTGATATTTCACCAGAAATTCAAATTGGCTTGATCAGTCATCTAGCCTCCACAATCGATCATCACGCTCAACAAAAAGACCAACGCCCTTCTGATAAAGAGCGATTTGACGCTATTGATTTTCGACTAGCCGATCATATTAGGATGATTGAACAGATTTACCACATGACATTTAGCGAAAAAGATGTTCGTAACATCACGAAGTACTTATATAAACAATCATTTTTATAGAATGAATGATGCCCTAGTTAACGAATCAAAACCTCCAGTGAGAACTGGAGGTTTGCTCTTCGGCTGGAAGCCTCTTTTACCGGCCACGGCCTAAAAGGCCTCCTGAGCGGGTCTCCCTCACGCACCACTTTTTCTCACTGATTCTA
>NZ_JAEEGA010000029.1 GCF_017829975.1 Vagococcus allomyrinae
CTTTATTTTTTCTACCTATATTATCTCAAATTGAACAAGAAAAATCTTTAAAATTAAAAAAAAGTTGTATAAAACAAAAATCGTCTTACACAACTTTGAATATTTAACTTTTTCAGCAGCCTCGAAAAATTTCCGACTTTTTTATCGTATGAGAATTTTCTGACAATCGCTTATTTTTTCTTTTTACGCATTTTCTTTTTACGATTTTTCTTAACCATCGAATTCATGGCCATCTTACCCATCTTGCCCTTTATTCCTGTCCCAAACATCTGGTCCATTCCAGCAGGCATCTTGCCCTTACTCATCTGTTGCATCATCTTGCGAGACTCATTAAACTGCTTGATCATGCGATTGACTTCAATGACATTATTTCCTGAACCAGCGGCAATCCGCCGACGACGGCTTGGTGTCAACAAATCAGGATTTTCACGTTCCGCCGGAGTCATTGAAAAAACCATCGCTTTTTTACGTTCCACATCTTTTGGATCAACTTGAATTTGATCCATTCCAGGAATATTGTTCATGCCGGGAATCATCTTAAGGATGTCCTCTAAAGGTCCCATTCCCATGACTTGATCCATCTGCTCAATAAAATCATTAAAATCGAAGGTGTTCTCCTTCATTTTGGTGGCTAATTCTTCCGCTTTCTTTTCATCATAATCAACTTGTGCTTTCTCGATTAGTGTTAACATATCGCCCATGCCCAAAATACGGCTGGACATTCGATCTGGATGGAACACTTCCAAATCTGTCAATTTTTCGCCAGTCCCTACAAATTTAATCGGCTTACCGGTTACGGCTCGAATTGAAAGGGCCGCACCACCACGAGTATCTCCATCTAATTTTGTGACGATAACTCCGGTAATTTCCAACTGCTCATTAAAACTTTCGGCAACATTAACGGCATCTTGTCCCGTCATCGCATCGACGACTAACAAAATTTCATCTGGATTAGCCAATTCTTTGATTTGCTTTAACTCTTCCATTAACAGTTCATCAATATGCAAACGTCCCGCTGTATCAATAAACACATAATCATTTTTATTGGCATAAGCCTGTTCCAAACCTTGACGGACAATTTCAACCGGGCTAACATCTGTCCCCATATCAAAGACCGGCACATCAATTTGTTGCCCTAATACTTTTAACTGCTCAATGGCCGCCGGACGATAAACGTCACCTGCGATTAAAAGAGGACGGGCGTTTTCAGTTTTCTTTAAATGATTGGCCATTTTTCCAACAAAGGTTGTTTTACCTGCCCCTTGTAAACCTGACATCATGATGATAGTCGGGATTTTAGGAGATTTATTTAAAGGAACCGCCGCTGTTCCTAACGTTTCAGTTAGCTCTTCGTCCACAATTTTAACGATTTGTTGAGCTGGTGATAAACTTTCTAAAACCTCAACACCAACGGCTCGATCACTGACTCGCTTAGTAAAATCTTTGACAACGTTGAAGTTAACGTCGGCTTCTAATAAAGCCAAACGAATTTCTCTCATCATTTCCTTAACATCAGATGCAGAAACCTTTCCTTTACGACGTAATTTGCTCATCGCATTCTGCAAACGATCTGTTAAACTTTCAAATGCCATACTTATTTTCTCCTATTCTTCTATCTCTTGAATGTTCTTGATTAATTCCAGTAATACTTGATCTTCTGGATAGTTTTCTTTGACATGATCTTGCATCTTGTTTATCAATTCTTCCCGAACGATAAAGTTTGAATAAAGATGGAGCTTGCGCTCATAATTTTCTAAAATTTTATCTGTTCGCTTAATATTATCATAAACAGCTTGGCGACTGACACCGTATTCCTCAGCAATCTCCCCTAAGGAAAAATCATCAGCATAATACAACTCGATATAGTTCATCTGCTTTTCTGTTAAAAGTGTCGAATAAAATTCAAACAATGCGTTCATGCGATTGGTTTTTTCGATAGCCATTTTGTACCTCCTAGTTTAACAAGCTCGTGTTTAATAGACCTCTTTTGCTGCTCCTTCAGTGTCTAAATCGACAAAAGCTAAAATTCTGAGAAACCTCACACATCTACTACTCTATCATATTATACCTTTATCTCTAGCAAGTTGCCACTCTATCTATATCCAGTTCTAGGTTACCTATTTCAACGGAAATAGTCAATCAAAAATCAGTGTTTCAATCACTTTTCTTTGCTTTTTACGCTTATAAAATTCCCTCTTTACTTAAGCTGGATTTGACTGTCTCCCACTCTGTATCAGCATAAACCACTATTCCCTGATTTCTAAAATAAGCTGTTGCCACGCCAACGCCAGCTATTTTATGGCCACTGAACGCACCGTCATAAATCTGCTGAACCCCACAAGAAGGACTTTTTTCTTTTAAGATTAACGTCGTCACTTGTTTATCGACTAATTGATGATAGGCTTGTTTAGCGCCAGCCTGATAGATGTCCGTCACATCAAAACCACTATTATCAAGTACTTTGGCAGAACCCAACCACACATCTAAACCATCACCACCAACAATTTCAGCCGGCTTTCGTGGAATCGGCAAGCCGCCAGCCACTTCCGGGCAAATCATCACTGCTTTGCCATTCTCAACTAAGTGAACCAATTCAGCTATTGTTTGACTACCACCATCGTAGCGGCAAGCCATTCCGCCTAAACAAGCACTAATTCCAATCATCGAATCACTCCATTCACAAGGGCTTATAAGGTATTAATTATAGCATACTTTCGGTCAAATTTATTGTTTTATCAAGATAGGCTAGTAATTTAATAGTGAGTATGATATACTCATCTACATGCGATGAGGCGACAGAACTCGATTTAGGAGTTCCATCCTACTATTAACACTTTGTGGAAGGTGAGTAGGAGAGACAAAAGTGGTAGTGATTGACTTAGGTCAATCACTACCACTTTTTTGCATACTTATTTTGATTGAATGTAAGCTTTAAGACGTTTCATCGCCTCTACCAATTTATCCATGTCAGCTGCATAGCTAATTCGAACGTAACCTTGACCAGCTACACCAAAAGCACTCCCAGGGACGATAGCCACCCGATGCTGATTTGCCAGCTCCTGACAAAACATCAAGGAATCTTGCGGGAAACCGGCTGGAATTTTGGCAAAAATATAGAACGCACCAGACGGCTTGGCAATCTCAAAACCTAAGTCAGTCATTTCTTTAAAAACAAAATCACGACGCTCACGATAGGCTTCCTTCATGACCAAACCATCATCAATGCCGACAGTTAAGGCATTAACCGCCGCTTTTTGGGCCACTGTTGTTGCGGCTGTCACGAGAAATTGATGAGTTTTAGCAATTTCTCGTGCAATGGCTGTTCGCGTTAGAACAAAACCAATTCGCCAGCCGGTCATCGCATGAGACTTGGATAAGCCGCTAATGAGAATGGTTTGCTCTGGTAAAAACTCCCCTATTGAAACATGGTGATCATCATAAGATAATTCACTATAGATTTCATCTGACAAAACAAAAATATTGTGGTTTCTTAGTGAATCAGCAATCGCGATCACTTCTTGACGGGTATAAGTGACACCCGTTGGATTACTCGGGTAATTTAAAATAATGGCTTTCACTTGATCACCATGTTCTGCCATAGCCGCTTCAATCATGTCGGGACTCAATACAAACCCGTTATTCGATGTATCGATCTCGATGGTTTCCGCTCCTGCTAGCGTAATAACCGGTCCATAACCAGGAAAAGCAGGAGTTGGAATCAGGACCTTATCCCCTGGATTCAAAATTGCCAACAGACTGGCACTATAAGCCTCAGTCGCTCCTACTGTCACTAAAATTTCTCCTTGAGGATCATAGCTAACACGGTATTTTTTTTGAAAAAAATCTCGAACTGCTTCTCTTAATTCGATCAACCCTGAATTGATTGTATAATGAGAAAAATCTTCTTGAATCGCCTTAATTCCAGCATTCTTTACGTGCTCAGGGGTATTAAAATCAGGCTCTCCTAAAGTTAATTTAATGATTCCCTCGATGCTTGTACAATCTTCATCAAATTGTCTGATAGGTGATGGGGTAATCTTCCCCAATTGCTGATTAAAATGTGGTATAAATTCTGACATCAACATCGCTCCTTAGTCTTTTTATAATAATATCACAGTCTTGTAAGCAAATCTTTAATTTTCACTTAATTCATCACGAATATATGGAATTTTCTGAAAAAAACTAATAACAGTCAATTTTCAGCATTGAACCGCCTAAAATTCCTTTTGCATCTTAGCAAGTTCCAATTCAAGGATAATTGACTCTAATTTTTTAAGACTATCAGGCGTGACCATTTCATTAATATAAACAATTCGGCCATCGTACGCAAATCTGGCTAACGTAAAATCCGTCACAACTAAATCAATGGCTGACCATAAATTATTTTGATGAACTTCTTGCGCACTAACGTACTCCAGACGATCATCTGAAAAAAGACTAAGAAACTGTTGTCGGTAAAACTGTTCTTTAACAAACCCTTTTTCAGATAAAAAAGTTACTCTTACGGGCTCTAATATATTTTCTTGAGAAAAAGTTTTATAAATAATATAGAGTTGTTGATTCAACATGACTTCATTTCTAAAGTAGTGTTTAGCATATTTTTTATCTTTAATTCGGGTCTTCATTTTCACAATTTTACGATTAAAATCAGTTCCTGCTAACTTTTTTAATTGGCTCGAAAGACTTGTCGTTTTGCTATCGTAATTAAACTCATGATAACTCTCCAAAAGCTGTAAAGGAGCAAAGGCATCAATAAAACTGACCATCATCCTTAAGCTACTATTTTGAGGATAAAAAGCCTGACTTGCATCTAATGCAAGTTGATACACATTATGATCTGTCATACTAGAATGAATGACACGACGATGCATGGCCGCTTCTGACAGATATTTAACGGGAAACAATTCAATTGAACTAACTAACATGGCTTTCTCATCAAACGTTAGTGGACGATCAAGATAATCCTCGATAAGCTCAAGCGGATTATCAAAGGCATGGTCCTCTAATAAAAATTTAAATTTTTCATCATCAATCGATTCAACGGCATAAGGATTATCCGTCATGGATAGATGAACCGCTGTGATGATCGTATAAAAATATTCAACAGCAGGGCTTAAAAAAACTTCTAGCTCTTGGGCTACTAATTTTACAAATTTATTTAACACATTGTAATCCAAATCCTGAAAAACCCACAGGTCATCGACAACGGCTTTTTCTTTTAACATTTGCAAATAGAAAAAACGAATCTGCCAAGCATCACCGCTTAAATACCAGTAATTATTTTCGTTAATTAACTCAATGCCAACCTGCTTCAAGTAAGCTGTTAACTCTCGACTATGACGATAAGCAACCGAAATACTATAGTAATACTTTGCTGCCCAATCCTCCAACGTTTCAACATTGCCTAATAATAAATCCGAGAGAAATTGAACCATAAAAGTCTGATTACTGATAAGAGCGCTGACTTGACGCTTATTTAAATGATCTTTTTTACTGAGAAAGAGACCATTGTCAACATACTCTATTGTCGTAAATTTACTAATTAAGAGATTAGCATCAACAATTGTTTTATCCAAGGTAGGACGAGAACAATTTATCTGCCGTGAAGCCTCTTGTTTTGATAAGGGTTTATTGGCATCTATTAAAGTATTCAACAAATCGTAGATTCGCTGTAATTGTTTTGTCAATTTATAGTACAAGTCTACTTGCCCCTCTCTATTTTTTCATTAAACAATTGATTCTCACTTCCCTATTTCACAACAAAACATTTAAAACGAACGCTTTCATTATAAAAAGGAGGTTATTAACACCATACCATATTTTCCCTATAGAGAAAACTAAAAAACCAGCGAAAAAGACTAAAAGATAACGCTCACCTTTTAGTCTTTTAATCTCGCTAGTTATAGTTTTTTTCGATTGAGGCTCAACGAATTAAGCAACACACTAACTGAACTAAAGGCCATTGCCCCCCCAGCAATAATTGGGTTTAAAAAGCCAATGGCAGCAAATGGAATACCAATTGTATTGTATATAAACGCCCAAAATAAATTTTGTTTTATCTTGCGCATGGTTAGATGAGACAACGTTGTTGTCTTAGATAAATTAAGCAAGTCTCCATTCATTAAAGTGACATCCGCTGTTTCCATCGCAATGTCAGTCCCGGTTCCCATGGCAATTCCCACATCAGCCATAGCAATGGCTGGTGCATCGTTAATACCATCTCCAACCATCGCAACAAACTTGCCCTCATCCTGGAGTTTTTTGACATAATTTGCTTTATCCTCAGGTAATACTTCAGCAAACACGTGTTGACTGTCCAAGTTTACTTGAGAGCCAATAAATTCTGCTGTCCGACGATTATCCCCGGTCATCATGTAAACCTCAACGCCTTGATCTTGCAGTTCTTGGATGGCTTTTGCTGACGTCTCTTTAACTTCATCGGCTACAGCAATCACTCCTAATACAGCGTGCTGATCCGCTAGATACATGACTGTCTTTCCTTCGCCTTCCATCTTTAAAACCAATTCATCATTAGCATAAAAGGGAATGTCATTCTCACTCAACAGACGTTTCGTTCCAACAAAATAGAGTTTACCATCTAAAATACCGCTGATGCCCGCGCCAACTAAGGCTTTAAATTCATTCACTTCTTTGTTGATAGAAACATCTTCGGTTTGAGCATAATGGACAATCGCTTTAGCTAAAGGATGTTCTGAACTGCTCTCCAATGAGCCTAAAATGCTCAAAACTTCCTCTCCCTTAAGAAAGCTATCATCCGCTAAATAAAAATTCGTGACACTAGGTTTGCCTTTGGTAATGGTTCCCGTTTTATCAACTACAATTGCATTGATGTGAGAAGCCCGCTCAAGAGACTCGCCACCTTTAATTAAGATCCCATTTTTAGCCCCTAAACCAGTCCCTACCATAATCGCTGTAGGAGTTGCCAATCCAAGGGCACAGGGACAAGCAATAACTAAAACGGCCACACTGTGTAATAAAGCTACTTCCCAATCGCCTATTACCAAACCTGAAATAATCAGGGTTAACAACGCAATGACTAAAACGATTGGCACGAAAATCGCGGAAATCTTGTCTGCCACTGCTTGAATCGGCGCTTTACTCCCTTGGGCTTCTTCCACCATGCGAATAATCCGTGATAAAGCCGTCTCAGAGCCAATCTGAGTGGCTTTAAAGGTTATTGCGCCATTGGCATTAATAGTACCACCAAAAACGCCATCATCAATACTTTTCTCAACAGGCAAACTTTCACCTGTTAACATGCTTTCATCAATGGTCGTGTTGCCTTCCAAGATGACCCCATCAACTGGCACTTGTTCGCCAGGGCGAACACGGACCACATCATTTAATAATACCTCTTCAGTAGGAATCACTTTTTCAACGCCATCACGTATCACAGTTGCCGTCTTGGCTTGGAGAGCCATCAGTTGCTTAATGGCACCGCTTGTCCGATTTTTAGCATTTTGTTCCAAATACTTACCAAGTAAAATCAACGTGATAATCACCGCACTGGTTTCAAAATAGAGATCCATTGGATGCCCACTAATAAAGCCATTGTAAATACTTAATAAATAAGCTGCTGATGTTCCAATAGCCACAAGCACGTCCATATTTGGTGCCTTGGTTTTAATAGCGTGGTAAGCTCCACGGTAAAAACGAGCCCCAATCCAAAACTGAACAGGTGTTGCTAAAGCTAGTTGCACCAATGGTTGATGTAAAAATTCAGATACTGGATTGTGAATCTTTAACAACATCATGATCATGGCAATAACCATCGGGGTACTTAAAAGTGCACTGATGATTAAATCTCGTTTCATTTTACTTATTTCAGCTTGTTTATTGGCTTCAATCTGCCGTTTATGTTCCTCATCAAATAAAATGGCGCCATACCCAATTTTTTCCACACTGGCAATTAATTTCTCAACATCCGTTGTGCTGTCCTCATATTGAACAGTCGCTCTTTCAGTAGCTAAATTAACATTCGCATTTTTGACTCCCGGTTGATTATTGAGTTCTTTTTCAATTCTAGCGGAACAGTTCGCACAAGTCATCCCACTGATTGCTAAAGTTTCAACTTCAATATGCCCTGCTTGATCCATTTATACCACCTCGGCCTCGTATCCTACCTCTTTGATTTTATTGACAATTTGATCAGAGGATACGTTCGTTTCATCGTATTTAACCGTTGCTCTACCTTTTTTTAAATTAACTTTGACTTTTTCCACGCCTGTCAACTCATTTACGCCTTTTTCAACTGATGCTACACAATGGTTACAAGTCATCCCTGTTACGCTAAATTCTTTTTTCATTTTATTTTCCTTCTTTCTTTTTTTTAGTGCTCAGCACATTCACATTGACCTGGCACACAGTTACAGGCAATGCTTTCAACGGCCGTTTCTTTTTTTGCCACTAACTCTTCCATAATCATGCTTATATCATCATGAGTCAAATCAGCCTCATCAATCAAGTCCGCAATAGTCGCGCCAATCTTTTTAGCACAGATATGTGCAAAAAGACTTTCCGTCGCACTTTTAACGGTTTCCTCTTCTGTTACTAATGGTCGGTAAATATATTTTTTTCCAAAATTCTCTGTACTGAGAATGTCCTTTTTAACGAGACGTCCAATCAATGTTTTGATCGTCGGAGGTTTCCACCCCATCTTTTCTTGTAGTATCAGGATAATCTCTGGGCTCGTTGTTTCTCCCAGCGTCCAGACGACTCGCATGACTTCCCATTCTGCATCACTAATTTTCACTTGTAGCTTCTCCACCAAACTCACTTCCAATCCTCAATTTACATTTGTAATCGACTTGATATTTATAGTTTACAACTGTAATTCGTTTTTGTCAACAAGAAAGTTTTTCGCCAACTAACACCTTCGATTGAAACTGAAACTATTAAGAATAATATAATTAAGCCTTTAGACCGATTCCAATTATAACTCTCTTCATCTATACTGAGGGTAAGATGGCTTGTTGACTAAACGTAACGACCATTTGATTTACCGTTAATTAAAAATGTCGCTAATCCATCACCAATTCCCAACGATTAGCTGACCTTAAAAAGGGAGTGTTGTGTATGTTATTAAGCCGCAATGATCGTGAGTGTTCACTTGCAACAACAATATCGTTAGCTTTTGCTGCGACGAGTTTATTTCTATTTATTTGTAATTGGCTCCACCTCAATCCTAATTTGATGGTGGCTGAAATGCTTGTTTCTTCCGCTGTTTTATTACGTGCCACAGCGGCCATTAAGCGGGACGAAGATCGAATGCTAAACGGACTAGCCTTGTTAATTACCGCTATTCCAGCTGTTTTTCTCTTATTAGTCCTTATATTGGCAATGATCACTGGCATTACCATTCTTTAGTACCATTAACGCCTTGCGAGCTAGCTCACAAGGCGTTTTATTTAGTTCAAACAATTCAAGCAAATCCATTTACTTTATGACTCAGTTAGCCTAAAATTTAGGCTATTAAACCGAATGGAGATCAAACTTATGATTAATCAACTAACCGTTATGCTCTACGTCAAAAACGTCGAAGAAACTGCTACTTTTTGGGAAACATATCTAGGATTTAAGCGTCAGGCTGAACTAGAGTTAGGGCCCTCATGCTCCATCATTTTAGGTAACGACAAACAATTTGCTATACAGCTATTTGATAGTGAATTTATTAAACAAGTGTCCCCTGAAATCTCCCTCGAGACGCCTTCTTTAATGCTTCATGTGGATGACCTTGCAGCGGTTCATCAAAAACTGACAACTGGAAATACGTTTGTCAATGACATCAGTCAACAGGGGGATAGTTTAAGTTTTAATTTCGCTGATAATGAAGGCCGTTACTTTGCTTGTTGCCAAGCATAAAAAAAGCGATTGGAAGAAACATCTTCCAATCGCTTTTTTAACTTAAGGATAAATACGGTGTAACAAACGTGGGAATGGGCTAGCTTCACGAACATGCTCTGTACCTGAAATCCAGGTAACCGTGCGCTCTAATCCCAGACCAAAACCAGAATGTGGCACTGACCCATACTTTTGTAAATCTAAATACCAAGCATAATCTTCTTCATTTAAACCATCTTTTTCAATTTGTTCCAGTAAATAATCGTAACCGACTGCCCGTTGGCTACCGCCGATAATTTCACCATAACCTTCTGGTGCAATTAAATCAGCACGAATCACGACGTCATCACGATCAGGATGAGGTTTCATATAGAAAGGACTCATTGATTTAGGGTAATTTAAGATAAAGACTGGCTTGTTGAAATTATTAGCGATAAACGTTTCATGAGGTGAGCCAAAGTCATCGCCCCATTTCACATCATCAAAGCCATTTTCTTGTAATAATGTAACAGCATCGTCGTAAGAAATACGCGGATACGGTGTCTCAGTGTAAGTTTTCAATAGCTCTTTATCACGCCCTAAGACATCTAAAGCATAATCACAGTTATCTAAACAAGATTGGACCATAAATGCCACATACTGTTCTTGAATTTCTAAACTTTCATCATGTTCAACAAATGCCATTTCTGGTTCCATCATCCAAAATTCTGTTAAGTGACGACGGGTTTTGGATTTTTCTGCTCTGAAAGTCGGGCCAAAGGAGAAAACTTTCCCAAAGGCCATAGCAGCTGCTTCTAAATACAATTGCCCCGTTTGTGACAAGTATGCTTCCTGTCCAAAATAATCGGTTTTAAAAAGCTCTGTCGTCCCTTCAGGGGCACTGCTAGTTAAGATTGGCGGATCAATTTTAATAAAGCCACGCGTGTTGAAAAATTCATAAGTGGCCCGAATTAATTCATTTCGAATTTGCATAATGGCGTGTTGTTTCGTTGAACGCAACCACAAGTGACGATGGTCCATTAAAAAATCGGTCCCATGTTCTTTAGGTGTAATAGGATAATCGTGACTCTCACCGATAACCTCAATATTGCTGACGCCAATTTCATAGCCAAATTTTGAACGAGTATCTTCACGAATTTCTCCAGTAATGATGACAGAGGTCTCCTGATTTAATGATTTAGCTGTTTCAAATACTTCTTCCGGTACTTCAGCTTTTACCACAACCCCTTGAAAATATGCTGAACCATCTCTTAATTGTAAGAAAGCGATTTTGCCACTTGAACGTTTATTGGCAATCCAGCCACCAATTTGAACTGTCTCTCCCACATGATTTTTTGAATCAATAATACGAATTCTTTCCATGCATGTCTCTCCATTCTAAATTTCAACTAATTGTCTATTTTAACACAAGTATCGAAATTATTGTTTCTTTTTATCAATAAAAGCAGCCAGTCGCTTGACGGCTTCTTCTAATGTCTCTAAATCAGTTGCATAACTCATGCGAATATTTTCTGGTGCTCCAAAGCCAGCGCCAGTAACAACAGCCACATGGGCCTCCATCAGCAAATCTTCGACAAAAACATTAACGTCAGTATAGCCACACATCGCCATCGTCCCTTTAACATTTGGAAATAAATAAAAGGCACCTTGAGGTTTTTGCAAACTGACACCTGGTAAGGCAGCCACTTGAGGGTAAAGCGTATTTAAACGCGCTTCAAAGGCTTGACGCATGACTTCTACTGAGTGTTGATCCCCCGTTAAAGCTTCAATTGCCGCATATTGACTGGCAGCTGAACAATTACTGGTAGCTTGAGAGGCAATGGACGTGATGGCTTTAATGATATCCACATCACCAATCACGTAGCCAATCCGCCAACCTGTCATGGAATAGCTTTTTGATACCCCGTTAATGATCAATGTTTTCTGACGAATTGCCTCAGAGAGAGTCGCAATCGGGGTGAACTCATGACCATTATAAACCAAACGACCATAAATATCATCTGCAATAATCCAGATATCATGAGCAACTGCCCATTCACCGATAGCCAATAATTCTTCTTTCGAATAAATTGAACCAGTAGGATTAGATGGCGAATTGATAATCACCGCTTTTGTCTTAGCCGTCCGCGCCGCCTCCAACTGAGCCACCGTCACTTTAAACTCATTACTTTGAGCCGCTTCAACAAAAACTGGTGTCCCTTGAGCCAATTTAACTTGTTCTGCGTAACTCACCCAGTAAGGAACAGGAATAATCACTTGATCATCCTGATCAATGATTGCTTGAAACAAGGCATATAACCCAAACTTAGCGCCATCCGTTGCCACGACTTGATTAACATCATAAGTTAACCCGTAATCCGCCTTCGTTCGCTCAACAATTGCTTGGCGCAGAGCTGGCATCCCTGCCGCTGGGGTATAAAAACTAGCTTGACCTGTTGTAATCGCCTCAATCGCTGCTTGACGAATATTTTCTGGGGTGATAAAATCCGGTTCCCCAAGGGTCAAACTTAAAATATCAAGACCGGCTGCCTTTAATTCTTTTGCTTTTGCCGCCGCTGCTAAAGTAACTGACGGCTCTAGTTGTTGTGCCCTGTTTGATAATACCATGTTATCCCTCATCTCCATTTTTTTAAATATTTTTAATACTACTAACGATTTCTCCCGTTTTGAAATCGACTAAGTAATAATCTAACCGATTTTCTTCATTTTCAGCTACTACTTCCCAAGTCGGTTGACCTTCGTGCATACCCAAATTCATCTTAATGACTTTATTTGGGTTTTCAGTCTCATAAACCTTTTGTAAAGCAGCCTCTTCGGTTAAGCCATCTGCTTGATTTAAAACCGTTACTTTATCACCTGATTGAGGAATAATGACGATAATGGCTTCGTCCTTTTGGTCTGTTCCAACTAATGTAAAATAACTGTTTTCTCGCGTGTACCAATAAAAACGATCGACTTGATCCAAATCAGTATGTTCTTTCGCAATTTCAATCGCTTCTTTTTTGGCACGACTCATAGGCCGATTGGCTCTCACAAAAAAGATAATGGAGCAAAATATCAGTGTGGCTAAGACCAGACTCACACCTATTAGAATTTTTTTTCTCATCTAGTTGTTCCCCTCTAAAGCATCTGATAACTTTCGTTCACTTAGCCTCTGTTCAAAGCTTGTTTAATTATACCAGAATTTGTTTGGATTGTACTTGGAATCTGGCAACTTTAGAGAAATTCTTTAAGGTCTTTTAAGATATCATCAAGACTTTCTTCTATTAATGGTAGATCACTTGGCAGAGCCTTAATCATCCGAGCTCCATATTTAGCCTTGATCAGACGTCTATCCAGAACCAGCAATACCCCTTTATCCCGCTCTGACCGAATCAGTCGCCCTAATCCTTGCCGCAATCGTAAGGCTGCTTTAGGCAAGGCATACTTGTTAAAGGAATCAATCCCATTATCCTTTAAATACTGATACTTTTCTTTAATAAATGGCCGTTCAGGTGATTCAAATGGCAAACGAGTGACGATGATGATTTCCAAGGATTCTCCTGGCAAATCGACGCCTTCCCAAAACGAATCAGTTCCCAATAATACTGTATGCGCGGAGTGAGAAAAGCGCTTGACAATTTTTTCTCTGGAACCAGACAAGCCTTGAGCCAACACTTCAACTCCTTCTGTCAATAGCTCATAATGAATTTTTTGATAGACTTTCTGTAACATATCGTGAGAAGTAAACAAAACTAACAGCGATCGCCGTTCCTGTCTGGCAATTTTTTTTAGTGTCTGGCTGACAAAGTCAATATACTCTGGCGAACTCAACTCTCGATAATCATTGGCTTCCGTTGGAACATATAACCTAGCTTGTTGACTGTAATCATAGGTTGAAGGTAGTGACCTAAAAGGCACATAATCAATCCCTAAGGTTCTGCCTAAATACTGAGTGTCTTTCCCGACGCGAATGGTTCCCCCTGTATACAGAATTTTATCGTAGCGCGGATACCAACGACTATGAGCCACGATTGAAGCAGAAAAATCGCTATAACTGGCAGTAATCTGCTGATTTTTTTCTTTAATTTTCAACCATTTAATCACATCACTGGATGAAGGTTGGATAAACCCGTCAAAAAAGCGTGAGAACTCGGCAAATTGAGCTAGGTCACTTAACCATTCCGTCATTAAAAATTTTTCTGAAGCCGTCCACTTATCAATTTCAAGTAAAAAGACCTGTTCAATCCGCTGATAAAGTTGGCGGCCTTCCTTTAATAAAATGCTAAACTGACTGAGATTTTTTTTCATATAGACCGGCATATTAGCCAAGGACTCATTGCTGATAAGAATTTCTTGATCATAGGTATGACCGTGATCGATTAAAACTGCCTCAATAATGTCCTCTTTGACTGTTTCAAAAACATCTACGGCTTCATAGAGAATGGTGCGCAACGATTTAACTTCGCGATGCCAATCGTCGTGCTTCCACAATTTACTTAAGGCGATTGGATGATTATCTCCATTGGTCAGTTGCATTAATTGTTTCGTAATTTGGTAATCAGATATCTGCATAAAACCAGCTCGCTGAGCAATCTCAGGTAAATGGTGAGCCTCGTCGATAATCAGATACGGACTTTTAGGCAACAGAGGAGTTTCCCGGTAATTTTCCTGACAAAGAAAGGCATGGTTGATCACAATGACATTAGACTGCTTAATTTTTCGTTGCAAGTGGCGCCAAAAATCATCTGCGTAATAAGAGGAATTTTTTGACAAAAAAGCCGTCCCCTGATGTTTAACTTGCTTAAAGAAGATATGATTATAAGTGGTTAAGTTTAATTCGTCTAGATCGCCCGTTTGGGTTTCTGTTAACCAAACCAACACACCCATTTGATACAAGGCATATTGTTTTTGTTTAACTGGATTAGTCAAGGTGCTGGCGAAACGGTCGATGTCAATAAAATGCCGATGACTTTTAACAAGCGTTGCCACCAAACTTCCGGGTCGTATCCGATTGACTAGAGGCAAGTCTTTTTCAACAATTTGACTTTCCAATAGTAAGGACACTGTGCTGATTATCACAGGTTTTTCAGGCGTCGCCAAATAACTCAAAGGCAGGAGATAGCCAAAGGTTTTGCCACTGCCAGTGGACGCTTCAAGGGCAAAATTTTTATGCCCTAATTTACCGTTTTCTACTGAGACAGGTGTTGAAAAGAAATCATAAACCAGATTCATCATCTTACTTTGCGTTTCGCGATAATCAAAGAACTCTTGGTAAAGAGTAGCTTTCTCGCTTTTGGAATGGGGATACTCAGATTCATGTTCTTTGTCATAAACAAAATATATCACTTCTTTTTTCTGCAAAGCCAGTCCATTAACTAATTGGATGCCTTTTCTTAATGGGCGAATATCACTCAACATTTCCTGATACACCATCTCAATGTATTCCGCTGTCTCCATCCCACATTCGCTCGCTAAAATAACGAGTTTTTCCATGGTCACCAAGGGTAATGAACGCATTCGTTCCTCAATAACTAGCATTAATTCAGCAGTCACTTCTGCATCACTATCAGCTTGATGAGGACGGTCATGGTCGATGCCGTATTGTTCTGCTAAATCTGACAAGCGAAAGCTAGCCGATGTCGGCAGAAATATCTGAGCCAATTCAACGGTATCAATCCCAGCAATCGTCAGTTCTGGTACACCACAGCGCGTCAATTCTTTACTCAAAAACTGATAATCGAAATAAATATTATGGGCGACAAAAACACAATCCGCCAACAAACGAGCTATTTCAGCTGCGACATCTTCGAAATAAGGTGCTCTGGCAACTTGTTCATTGGTAATTCCAGTTAAATTTTCAATTTGCTTTGTTATTTTCATTTTTGGATTGACATCGGTAGCGAATCGCGACACAATCTGATTATTTTTTACAAAAACACAGCCAAACTGAATAATCCGATCGGTTGTGGGATTGGTGCCGGTTGTTTCTATATCAACAACTGCAAAAGTTGCATTGTTTTTCACTACACTTCCCTACTTTCACTCACATTCACTTGGACCAATTGAGATAATTGATTTGTCTAGCAAATGGCCTAGTCAAATTATACCTATTTTCGGCTGAGATTTCACCTTATTCTTTCACTTATGTTTTTTTTGTAAAAAACAGCCTTGCGAGAGATCAGTTCTTATGCTATATTTAAGAAGAATTCAGATGGAATGTTACTGTTCTGACAGGCATAACCTAGATTCATGCGAGTAATTTTGGCTTTTAGCCATAATCACTGGGATGAGTTTAGGTTTTTTGTTTTTTTCGCAAAAACAATTGATTATTTCCCAATCTCAACTAAGAGTCCAGATTACTTATGCTAAACTAGCATAGTATGGACTGTGCTAAAAATACATGTATAAAGGAGACGAATAAATGGTAACAAGTAAATTTCCAAAAGATTTTTTATGGGGTGGAGCGGTCGCTGCCAATCAATGTGAAGGTGCTTATGATGTGGATGGTAAAGGCTTATCCCCTGTTGATATTTTGCCAGATGTCCACCATGGTCGCTGGGAAGCCTTGATGAATCCCACAGAGGCACTGGAAAAAGATTATGGCTTCTACCCTAGCCATGAGTCAATTGATTTTTATCACCATTATAAAGAAGATTTGGCATTAATGGCTGAAATGGGCTTTAAAACATTTAGAACCTCTATTTGTTGGGCACGTATTTTCCCAAATGGCGATGAGACTGAGCCAAATGAAGCAGGCCTTAAATTTTACGACGATTTGTTTAATGAATGTCAACGTCTTGGCATGGAGCCATTAGTAACTATTCAACATTTCGATACACCTGTTGCATTGATGACAAACTACGGTGGATGGAAAAACCGCAAATTAATTGATTTTTACCTGAACTACTGTGAGGTTGTCTTCAACCGTTACAAAGATACTGTTAAATACTGGCTGACGTTCAATGAAATCAACATGATTTTGCACATTCCCTTCTTCGGTGGCGGCCTCGATGTCAGCAAGGAAGAACACCCTGAACAAGTTAAATATCAAAGTGCCCATCACCAATTAGTCGCCTCAGCAATGGCCACTAAACTGGGACACGAAATCAATCCTGACTTCCAAATCGGTTGTATGTTGGCTGCTGGTGCGACTTATCCGAACACTTGTGCACCAGAAGACGTCTGGAAAGCCTTGGAAGCTGATCGAGAAGGCTACTTCTTCATCGACGTTCAGGCTCGCGGCTATTACCCAAGTTACAGCAAACGTTTCTTCAAGGAAAATAACATTGAATTGGAGATTGCTGAAGGCGATTTAGACGTTCTAAAAGAAAACACGGTTGACTTCATTTCATTCAGTTACTACTCTTCTCGCTTGACCAGCGCTGATGAAAAAATCAACAGCAAAACTGAAGGAAATGTCTTTGCTTCATTGAAAAATCCTTACCTAAAAGCTAGCGAATGGGGCTGGCAAATTGATCCGCTTGGCTTAAGAACAACAATGAATCAAATTTATGATCGCTACCAAAAGCCATTATTTGTCGTTGAAAATGGGTTAGGAGCCAAAGATACCGTTGAAAGTGATGGAAGTATCATCGATGATTATCGAATCGACTATTTACGTGAGCATGTCCGTGAAATGGGCGAAGCGATTGAAGATGGTGTTGAGTGTCTCGGTTATACTACTTGGGGTTGTATTGACTTAGTCAGTGCTGGCTCAGGTGAAATGAGCAAACGTTACGGATTTATCTATGTCGATCGCGATAACGATGGACAAGGTACCTTAGCCCGTAGCAAGAAAAAATCATTTGATTGGTATAAACAAGTCATTTCGACAAACGGCGCTGACTTAGCATAAGTTATGGTGGCAATAACCTCAACTTTTTTAACAGCATTATCCGCATATTCTGTCTATAAAAACCAAAAGGACGGGCTTACGCCCTCCTTTTTTTAGTTACCGTTCAGTTACTATCAGTTTTTATTACGTTCCTTTTCAAGTGAAATTTTCACTTATTCCTTTATTTTCTATTAAAAACTGTCCATAAAGCGTGCTATTTCAGAAAAAAATATTATAATAGGAATATAATGAACAGATACTATAGAAAGTTGAGGGCTGAAAAGAATGAGAAAAGTAAAAATCGCAATCGATGATTACACTGAAATGAAAAACAAACTGAAATTCCTTGAGTTTTATTGGTCAGAACTTAATAATAAATCTGATTTTGCTCAGTCATATAAATATGCCACTGATGTTCAATCATTTATTGACCGTGAAATGTACGATCAAGTTAGCAGTATCAAGGTTCACTCGCTAACTAAGCGAGTCTCTATCACCGAAGAAAATTTTGACTTATTAAAAAAGTTTGCCTACATTAGTGACGATTTAAAAAGACGGGTTTAGTCTTTAAAAACGTCAATTCAACAGTCCTATGTTATAATATAGTTAATAAAAGTATGGGAGGTTGACGATGATGTTACCTAATTATCAGCGGGTCTTAGTAGCAAATGACGGGTCAGAAAACTCTTTACTAGCATTCAAAGAAGCAGTTGAAATCGCCAAACGAAACCAAGCAAGTCTCTATATCCTTAGAGTAGTCGACACGCGTATTGATCCTTTTGCACCCTACATCATAGAAGGAGTTATTGAGGAACAACTTGAAGAAGCTAAGCGCGACATGAATGAGCTTGCAGATTTAGCAAAAGAGTATGGCGTTAGCGACGTCTACCCTCTAGTTAAACAAGGTCAACCGAGAGATATTATTACCAATAAAGTACCTGAGCGGGAAAATATTGACTTACTAGTTGTCGGTGCTACAGGTAAAACAGGTTTAGACAAGCTTTGGATTGGTTCTACAACTAATTACGTCGTTAACCATGCCACTTGTAATGTGCTTGTTATCCGCAATAAAAAAGAAAAATAACACAACCCCCTTAGGATTATTCCCTAAGGGGGTTGTGTTATTAATAAGATAAACTTTTCAAGCTTAGTTCTGCTGTTTGCTTGTTTAATAATTTGATGTCGTAGAGTTTCATCACTTTATCTTGCAATCTCAGGCTAACCTTGTCAGGATCTTTGTCTAAAATAATCCACAACTGATTGAGTAAGTATTCTAAAACCCCTCCTGTTCCGCCAGTCCCTAAATCAAATCCCAA
The DNA here is from genome assembly GCF_017829975.1 of Vagococcus allomyrinae. GTDB lineage: Bacteria > Bacillota > Bacilli > Lactobacillales > Vagococcaceae > Vagococcus_D > Vagococcus_D allomyrinae. The sequence continues at coordinate 18,994 of NZ_JAEEGA010000029.1, forward strand.
TCGCGCCTCTTCACTTAGCTGAGACTTTTTATAGGCTTTGATTGCCTCTAAAAAGGGGCCCACTACTAAAAAACGAGGACAGTGTTCATCAACCGCCTGTTTTAACTCCTCAAAAGTCAAAATCTGTAAAAGAACCCCTTCTCGTTCAATCCTTAATAAGGCATCCAAAACTTCTCCTGCCGTATCGCCTGTCGCTTGCCCTAAAGCTATTAACACTTTACCACTATAGGAGGTGGCCCCTTTCTTATTAGCACTGTATAGCGTTTGCTGGGAAATACCACTTCGCTGAAAGACATCATAACGAGTCAATTGATAGCGCTGCAAATAGATATCCATTAAATTCAACTTTGCCACCTCTTCACTAAAATTTATTTTAGTATAACTTATTTTACCAAAAAAAACAAGTGTCCCCCTTGACAAACACGAACGTATATTCGTATAATAAAGATAACCAATACACTAGAAACGAGGGCTTTTTATGGAAACATTCACTGGTACCGTCTCAAAATTGAAAATTATTTCTTATGCTGAGCAACCCCTTGTTCGTTTTACTTTAACGACTGGTCAAGGGAACGCGATTAATTGTTTAATTCATCAAGACGCCTTAAATTTTCTTGCAGATGTCGAAGATTTATCAACCATTGCTGCCTTCGGTTATTTCAATCAGCGTCGCCAATTTATTTTAAGAAAATATACGGTAATCGGTTTATCCAGCATCCAGTACTTTTATCAAACTAGTCCCTATCCCCATGCTAAAAGCTGAAGACAAATAAGACAAGAGATAATCAACACTATCTCTTGTCCTATTTGTCTATCAAGATCGCAGCAACTAGGCTCCAGTTGATCTCTTAGATCACTTTAGTAAAACCGATTACTTTTTTCAGAGCTATCCCCAAAATTATCCCAAGTACTCTCAACTAGTTCCACCATCCCCCTCTCCTATTAATCAGTTCGTCTCAATAGTCTGGCATTTTTTATCACCATCATAACTGATACATCGAAAAAGTAACGAAGATCAGCTTTCGAGTACCTTAGCCGCTTTTTTGTTACAGTTAACTATCCGCAAAATTACCAGTATACAATTGATAGTATTGTCCCTTCTCAGCAATCAATGTTTCATGATCGCCACGCTCAATAATACGACCTTGAGCCATGACCATAATCGCTTCTGAATTTTTAACAGTCGACAAGCGATGGGCGATAACAAAAACCGTCCGCCCTTCCATTAAACCATCCATGCCTTTTTGGACTAATTGTTCGGTTCGGGTATCAATACTCGATGTGGCTTCATCTAAAATCATCACTGGTGGACTGGCGACAGCTGCACGAGCAATGGCGATTAACTGGCGTTGACCACCAGATAAATTGCCCCCATCTCCTGATAAACAGGTGTCATACCCTTGTGGCAGTCGCATAATAAAGTCATGAGCATTCGCTATTTTGGCAGCTTCGACGATCTCCTCATCGGTTGCCCCTAATTTTCCATAGCGAATGTTTTCAGCCACAGTTCCTGTAAATAAATGAGTATCTTGTAGCACAATACTAAGTGAGCGACGTAAATCAGCTTTCTTAATCTTATTAATATTGATGTCATCATAACGAATCTTGCCATCTGCTAAATCATAGAAGCGATTAATCAAGTTGGTAATCGTTGTTTTACCAGCACCTGTCGCCCCGACAAAGGCAATTTTCTGACCTGGTTCTGCGAATAAGGAAACATGATGCAACACTAATTTATCAGGAACATACCCAAAGTCCACATCATGAAAACGAATATCTCCTTTCAATTCTGTGTAGCTAATACTACCATCGCCATGAGGGTGTTTCCACGCCCAAAGCCCTGTTTTAGTGGACGTTTCTTTTAGGATGCCATCGTCAATCTGAGCATTGACTAATGTGACATAGCCTTGATCAACCTCGGGTGTTTCATCCATTAAGCTAAAGATCCGTTTCGCTCCAGCAATTGCTATGGTGACAGCATTGACTTGAGCTGAAATCTGTCCGATTGGCGCACTAAAGGTTTTAGATAAGGTTAAAAAAGCCGCGATGGTCCCTAAGGTAACAGTTCCCATACCATTTAACGCTAAAAGCCCTCCAACAAAGGCAATACAAACGTATTGAATGGCCCCGATGTTCATGGCAATCGGCATCAACATATTGGTCAATCGGTTAGCTGAGCGTCCATACTTTCGGAGAGTTTCATTTTTTTTATCAAAATCTGTTAAGGCTTGTGACTCATGCGTAAAGACCTTCACCACTTTTTGACCGTTAATCATCTCTTTAATATACCCATTTAAGTCACCAATGGCCGTCTGTTGGGCCATAAATAACTTAGCGGCTTTAGCGCTTAACTTGCTGGAAACCGCAATTGTAATCGCAACAAAGATAAACACGACAACGCTAAGTGGCACGCTCAAAGCTAACATGGACACTGTGACAGAGATAATCGTGAAAAGTGATGACAATAATTGGGGCATACTTTGGGAAAAGAATTCTCGCAAAGTATCCGTATCATTGGTATAAAAACTCATAACATTTCCATGTGTATGGGTGTCAAAATAGCGGATTGGCAGACGTTGCATATGAGCGAACATATTGTCACGAATCTTCTTTTGAATCCCTTGTGAGACAACTACCATCATTCGATTGTAGAAATAAGTCGTGCTGACGCCGATTAAATACACCACGGCCATCATCATAATTAACTTCAATAGCCCGGTATACACTGGATTGGTTACACCCATCAACGACGGCAAATAATTATCGATTAAATGTTGAATAAAAAATGAACTGGACACATTGGCAAAGGTGCTGATTAAAATAAAAACAAATACTACCGCTAAGATTAACTTATACTTGCCTGTTAACTCACTTAGTAACCGGCTCATAGTACTTTTAGGCTTCATCAAAATCCCCACCTCCTTGAATTTGTGTGTGATAAATTTCCTGATAGATTTGATTACTTGCTAATAATTCATCATGTGTGCCAATCCCATTAACCTGGCCCCCTTCTAATACGATAATTCGATCGGCTTCCTGAATCGAGGATATCCTTTGGGCGATAATCAATTTTGTGGTCGCAAGAATTTCCTCACGAAATGCGCGACGGATCATTCCATCAGTCTTTGTATCGACTGCACTAGTTGAATCATCTAAGATTAACACTTTTGGTTTTTTCAATAAGGCACGAGCAATACACAGGCGTTGGCGTTGGCCTCCAGAGACGTTGGTTCCACCTTCTTCAATAAAGGTGTCATACCCTTTAGACAGCTGTTGAATAAACTCATCTGCTTGAGCTAATTGACAAGCATGAACAAGTTCTTGTTCCGTGGCCTTGGGATTTCCCCATAATAAATTTTCTTTAATCGTGCCAGAAAACAACAAATTATTTTGAGGGACCATCGCCACTTCGTTTCGTAAAACATCGATATCATAATCCCCCACATCGCGCCCTCCGATTGAGACACTGCCAGTTGTCGCGTCATACAGTCGAGGGATTAACTGGACGAGCGTTGTTTTAGAACTACCTGTCCCGCCGACAATGCCAATGGTTTCACCTGAAGCAATCGTCAAATTGGCATCGATCAAACATAATTTTGTCTGGTCTTTGACATAGCTAAAATTCACATGATTAAACCTAATCGCCCCATCAGCGACTGTCATAACGGGTTGTTTGGCTACTCGTTGATCCGGTTCCTCTTGAAGCACTTCCACAATCCGCTCGGCTGATGAACGAGCAATAATGATTTGTACAAATACAACTGATAATAGCATTAAATTCATCAAGATTTGCATAACATAAGCAAACATGCTCATAAAATTCCCAGTTGTCAGCTCATTTGAGACAATCAAATGAGCACCAATCCAGGCTATCACCAAAATACATAAATAAGTAAAAAATTGAATGGTTGGCATATTGTAAGCCACAATTTTTTGACCTTTCGTAAATGCCTGGCAGATTTTTAACGAAATAGTCGTAAATTTATCCGTTTCTACGTCTTCTTTGACAAACGATTTCACCACCCGAATCCCTTGCAAATTTTCTTGGACCACATTGTTTAGTTGATCATAAGTTGCCAAGGCCTGCATAAAATAAGGATGAGCTTTTTTAGCAATATAAAATAATAACCCGCCTAAAAGTGGTACCACGACGGTAAACATTAAACCGATCTTGACACTAATGGTGTAAACCAAAAACAAGGTAAAACAAACCATACAAATAGCTCGTACTGCTTGCCGGATAATCGCTTGATAAGCTAACAACACATTACTAATATCTGTTGTCAATCGTGTAACTAAACTATCTGATGAAAAATTGTCAATATTAGCAAAGGAAAAGCGTTGTATTTGCGAAAAAATATCATGACGCAGATTAGTTGAAAAACCAGTGGCCGCTGTAGCTGCCGCTGAACCGCTCAAACAGCCAAACAGTAAGGACAAACAAGCCATACCAATTAATATCGTCCCCATTTTTGTTACATAGGACATATCCCCTTGACTAATCCCCTTGTCAATCAACATAGCCATAAAAAAGGGAATCAATACCTCCATTACGACTTCCAAAACCATCAATCCCGAAGCCAACAAGGTCGGTTGGCGGTATTCTCTGATCGACTTCATCAGTGTTTTAATCATCATCTTCTTCCATAACTCCTTTTCGTATTTTTTTCAACACACAAAAAAGCCCTGTTTATCAATTGGTCTTATGTGATCGATAAACACGGCTCATTGTTAGTAGTTGCTTATTTAGTTGTCAGTTGTTAAGGTCACTTACTTTCCGACTTAACGAAGAACTGCCTCGTGAAGTTGGATTCAAGCTACGATATAGGGCAGGTGATAATCTTCCCTATAAATAAAAAAAAAAGCGTAAACCCGTCGTCTGGGATTACGCTTTTCGCTACTCAATTACGTTAGTATACAAAATTTCCTAATCTTTTGTCAAGCTAATTTTTTACGTTTAATCTAGGAAATGGCTTTTTTATTTGCCTCAGTCTCTAGTCCAGCTCACTCTTCAAGCCAAGCAGACTAAATCAATTAGAGTCATTTTTCAAAAAAAAAAAACCACCGCAAGCTTGGCGGTGGAAATGAAGGTTGTTATTTACTCTAGTAGGAGTAAGTATGAAAACCAATTCGGGATAACTGGCATACAAACAGTATACGCAATAAAGATAAATTTTCTCTGTCACTTCTATGAATTAAACATAATAGTTTTATGAGAAAAACCTCATTTAAAAACTAGTCCATTCATCTTCTTCAGTCACCTCAATGGGGTTTTCTTCATACCCAGCTGTTTCAGCTAAATAACGATCTTTTGAGATATCTCGATAAAAAGCCGCTTTTGTGGCATTTTTATAAGGTTCTAAGAATAAGTAGCCAATTCCTAGCGTCAGAACAGAAACTAGTTCCCATCCAAGAAAACTTAAATCAATATAGAACAAACGCCCTTTATGGCCTTCCATTAATAACTTACTCTCTGTGATATAATTGTTTGCCGATAAACTCTGGGTATCCGTGTGTTCTGAAAGATCCTTATAAATATAAAAGGACTGAGAATAAGCATAACCCTTAATAATACCCGGAATCACAAACAACAGACTCCATAAAAATGTAAAAACAGAAATTAAAATTTGCACTAACAACAATGGAACAAAGTCCTTACCATTAAACATTCTAAACTGGTCATTTTTAGGTTGAATTTTGCGATTTGGGTTACGATAAACCTCTAAAAAGGTAAAGGATATCCCGATCGTCATAAAACCTATGACCAAATTAAAGAGCCAACTAAAGATAGAACTGCCATTTGGCATAATATTGACTGAGCTATTAACGCCTAAATCATCTAAAAAATCAGTACTATTGATGGAATAATTATAATCCTCAAGATCGTCAAATTCGTCATCCCAGTCCTCTAAATCAGAATCATCAAAGACATCTCCAGCTTGTTCAGTACGATAACCATTCGTACTTGAATCAAGATAGCTAAAAAAAGTAAAAGCTGCTATAAAGGACAAAATCAACACAAAAATGACACTCCAGACAGCCAGTATTTTTAGTAGGGACGGTACGATATTCAATAATACAGCATCTTTCCAACGGCCCCTTAATATACCCTTGGCTTCAGCTTTTAACTCTGCACTTGTTTTGTTCACCATAACTCCTCCTATAAAGAAACATCTTGCTTCATTTTATCATAGTTCATTAAATAACCAAATAGATTTTATAAATAATCAGCATTTTTTCTCATGACAATACTGTCACCTTTTTCCCTTTAAGCTGAGCACTGTAAATTCCTTCTCCTCCTGAACAGAGATAACTAATGACACAAACAATCAATAACCAAGCGGCTCCCTCACTTCCAAACAGTTCAATTCCCATAATGAAACAAGCTAAAGGTGTGTTAGTTGCACCGGCGAACACCCCAACAAACCCAAGGGCCGCAACAAAACTAACTGGCAAAGCACTCATCTGAGCCAAGGTACTGCCCAAAGTGGCACCAATTTCAAACAAGGGTGTCACTTCACCACCTTGAAATCCCGCCCCTAAAGAGAAAACCGTAAATAGAAGTTTATTTAAAAAATCAAAAGGCAGTTGTTCACCGTTAAAGGCATCTGTTAGTAAAGGCAAGCTTAACCCTAAATAACGAGTACTTTGGTATAAAAAGACCAATAATAAGACAACACCGCTGCCGATTGCTGCTCGCCAAAAAGGATTGGGAAACAATTGACGGTATAGTTGTTTAAGCTTAGCAATCCCACGGCTAAATAGACGACTGGTAAGGCCAAATATAATTGCAAAAGCGCAGATCAACCCAATTAGTTTAAGGTTAGTATGGGGAATACTGCCCATCTCATAACGTCGATGTTCCACTCCAAAAAAAGTTGTGACAAAATTAGCCAGCAAGGCGGTCATTAAACTTGGTATCAGCCCTTTAGTGCTTAATTTTCCAATGGCTAAAACCTCTAAGGAAAAAATAGTCCCTGCTATCGGCGTGCCAAAAACCGCACTAAATCCACCACTGATGCCACAAATCATCAGCAAATAACGATGCCGTTCCTCAATATGCCATAACTTGCCAACATATTCAGCCATCGTTCCACCCATTTGAACCGCAGTCCCTTCTCGCCCAACTGAGCCACCAAAAAGATGGGTCGTGAGGGTGCCAAAAAGCGTTAAAGGAAGCATTTGCCAAGGAATAGATTCCTCGCCGCCATTAGCCTGATCAATGATCAAATTATTGCCACGGCTAGCATTACCACCGAAACGAAGATACAACCAAGTAAAAAGGACACCTGCCAATGGCAAGCAAAAAATCAACCAGCTATTGGCCTCCCGAACTGCCGTCACAAAAGATAAGCTGGTTAAGAAAAATGCCGATAAACTCCCACTGCCACCCCCAATACATATGATAATACCTAGCCACTTACTGATAGTTTTCAAAATTGCCATGTCTGCCATTCCCCCAATAATCATTTCCTCAGCAACGCAAAAAGACCCCTGCTAAAAATGGATAGACTCATCCACTTGTAACAGGCGTCATTAATTTATTTTCATAAATAGTTAAAGGCGAACACCATCACCGCGATAACTTGTCACTAGCTATCTGTATTAACTTGTTGCTCTAACTATATCATAAAAGCTAAACGATAACAAATTGATTCGCTTATTTTTTTCGAGCGACCAAGGCAATCGTTTGATTCGTTTTTTGAAAGGACCCGCCAGCAACATCAGCCATCCATTCAATCACCTCAAAGCCAGCAGCATTAAGTTCACACTTTAAACGAGTTTGATCAAAATATTGGTACCAGATGTTATAAACCTCTGTTTTATCTACTGTCAGCACAATACTTTGCTCCAACACAGCAAAGTCAGAGTATTTTTTGACCTGACTCACAACACTGTGTTCCTGCTGGCACCAAAAGCCTGGCCCAGAAACAGCGTACCAATCACGAGTTTCCACAACCTTTTGATACTTAGCTATTGAAAAAACATCTAAAAATAACTTGCCTCCAACTTTTAAACTGCCAGAGATATTTTTTAAGACCCGCTGTCGTTCCCTTGGATCAAGGGCCCCGTAATCACAATAGATCATTAATGCTAGATCATAGGATTGGTCCCCTTGCCATTCCAAATAGTTCAGGCAATGGTAATTAATCGATAGCCCCATTTTCTGAGCAGTAGAGGTTGCGTACGCAATCGATCTTTCAGAAAAATCAACACCTGTCACCTGATGCTCACCTCCTAATAATTGACAATATAACCCAGGACCACAGCCAAAATCAATAACCCGTTCCCCAGCCTCGACTAAATTGGTTGTAATAAAAGCTGCTGATTTTTGGATAAATGACCAATTCCGACTTGCTAACTCAACTTCCTGACTTAAATGAGTTGTCAATAATTGCTCAGAGATATAAGGTTCTTGCCAAAACTGACGGTCACCTTTCTCAAATCGTGCCACATTTTCCGCTTTCTTCAATAAGTCAAACATCCGATCTACCTCCAGTTTTAATAACACAAAAAAACCACAGAGAATGTTTCCTCTGCAGTCATGTCGTCAACTAACGTCATCAAGCAGAGTAGAATCAACAGCAACTCAAATAAGCCTGACCTCAGCTTATTAAAATTGCGAATCGATTATCTACTCTGTTCCAGTCGTAACAATCCTCTTGATGGAGCCTGTAAGCATCTGCTACGCCGAATGACGTCACCTAACCTTTTATGTTTCTTCTATTTTATCACGTTTTTCCGATATATTAAAGCCATGCTTCAATAACCGCCATGAGTTCCTCTGGATTTTCTGAGACCGTTTCTTGACTGACCTCTTGAATTAACTGACTGTCACCCACACAAACACTGTGTTTAGCTCCTTTCAACATTTCCAAATCATTGCGGTCATTTCCAAAGGCAATATAATCCTGATTCAATAAAATACACTCCAAAGCACTGGCTTTATTAACCCCACGTCTCGTTAGATCAAGGCAGTTTTCCTTGGGATAAGGGATACAATCAACGGTTAAGTGCCTAAAATCTTGCATCACCTTCGTTTCATCCTGATAGTTACTGACCAAAATTTTTAAGGGTTGTCTCACTTGAGCAATCGGTAAATTAATTGCAGTTTCTAAGACATCAACTTTGCGGCGCAACTCATCTAACGTCGTTCCCTTAAAGGAATAATTCCAATCCTCGTCAATCATGTAATCTAACTGATGATCAGCAATATAATCAAAGATAAACCTAACATCCTTTGAGTCCAAAGGATTGAGCCACTTCGCCTGTTTCTGATAATACATCATCGTGCCATTGCCCCCAATTAAATAACAATTATGGAGATTTTCTGGTAAAACTGGCAAGATATCTCGAACTGGTCTTGCTGAGGCAAACACCAATTGATGTTCTGGAGCTTGATTTATTTTTTCATTCATTAACGTGGTTAATCGCGTGTCTATCGTGCGACCATCATAGCAGATAGTGCCATCTAAGTCGAAAACAAAATTCATGGAATCCCTACTTTCTGTGTTTCATGAAACTGACTGTACTATTTTACGTAAGTATAGCATTCATTTTCAGAAATAGTCAAAAAGTAACCGTAGTACTTTTCTCCAATAAAGAAGATCCTACCTAAATAAGTACATGAACAACTTATTGCTTAAAATAGGTCGTTGTGACAATTCCATTTTTCAAATGGACCTCACCTGTTTGTAAACGTAAGGATTTCGGCATCTCCTGAAACAAGGAAATTCCCTGCCCTAAAAGAATCGGCATCGTTGACAGTTGGTACTCATCAATCAGATTTTCGTTGACCAATGGCATGACCACACTACTGCCACCAACAATCCAAATAGTGCCACCATTGCTCGCTTTTAATTCTCTAACTAGATTTACCACCGATTCATTAGTGAAATGAACCTTAGCCAGATCCTCTGTTCCTCGAGAAGTGATGACATAAGAGGTGACATCCTCATAAGGATAATTGCCTGGGGCTAACTCATTCACCACTTGATCATAGGTGGTACGACCTAATATGACCGTATCGACTTTTTCATAAAATGCCTCATAGCTGTGATCCTCTTCAATTATCTCAGTGGCTGAGTCAAGCCAACCTACTCCACCACTTTTATCAGCGATGTAACCATCAATACTTGTGGCAATAAATAAAATAACTTTGCGTGTCAAATAATCTTCTCCATTTCTTAAAGGTCGGCACTCCCGATGTTAAAAACGCAAACACAGGAAATTCCTTTTTATTACTGTCCCGACGTTAATTGTTATTATCTCAAACAAATCATGTATAATAAGGTCAGCAAACATAGCATAAGCTTTTCTATCTGATTAGCCTAGAGTCATTTTGTGCCAACTGGACAGTTAGTCGACAATTCAGTGAAACTGTCTGAGAACCTGACGATTCCTTGCTATGTTATTCTTTAGGAGGTCTATAATGGATATTAGAACCCAACGTTCACAAAGCTTTCTCTGGCAAGCCTTTTTTGACTTAATGATTGACGGAAACCCTTTTTCCCGTATCACCGTCAATCAAATTTGCGATAAAGCCATGGTTCACCGCTCAACTTTTTACAAACATTTTGAGGATAAATATGCCTTGCTCGATTTTGGCTTAAGTGAGCTTTTTGCCGATTATCACGCGATTCCAGAAATAAAAAAAGTGGTCGCGCCCTTTTATTGGGCTGATACCTTCTTCGAAAATTCAACAGCACAACAGTTGTTGGAAACGCAAAAAAAAGATGAGGTCTTTTTCGATTTGCTAAAGAACTACTCTATCTCAATGATGAAGCAGGATGTCTTAAAAGCTTATGAGCAAATCGATAGCAAGGATATTCCCTTAGAGTTACTTGCGGAATTTCATGTCTCAACTATCTTTACCTTAAGCCACTGGCAAGCAAAAAGCAGCCAAACCATTTCCGTTCAAGAAATGGATCGCTACTTTAAGCAATTAATTTTTATGAACAGTGACAAGTCCTAATTCATTTCCTGATAATACTCCCATAATTGTGCAATATAGTAATGAGATTGCAATGATGAAGCGGCTGTTGTAATCGTCGACGGTTGCTTTGTTTTAACCGCCTCTACAAAGGCCTCAATCAAACGTTTAAAGCCTCGTTTTGCCAAGGTGTTTTCCCAATCACCAAATGTGTCAATTGAGACCTGCCCTTTTTCATTCTTGCTTAATTGATCAAGATTGGACACCGTGTAGCTGCCGCCCACGGCCTGAACTTCAACTGTTTCAGTATGGGCACCCGCTACCATATTGGTCGCTGCAATAGCAGTTGTCGTGGCAGTTTCAAAGGTGATCATCCCTCGCTGGAGAATGCCCGCCTCAGCACTAATTTGATAGTGAACATCAATGATCTCATCGTCCAGTAGATACAAAACAGTGTCTACCACATGAATCAACATATCAAAAATCTCAAACTTAACCTGCCCTTTTGGCTGGATTCGGTTTTTTTGAGCAATTATTAGATTTTTAGCTGGCACAGCTTTCAATTGTTGATTAAATGGCGCAAATCGGCGGTTAAATCCTGTCATTAAGATTAAGCCTCGTTCTTCTGCTAGCCGATGCAAGTCAACGACTTCCTGGTAGTCTTCACTAACTGGTTTATCCACGAAAACATGAATTCCTAACTGAAGTAGTTCCTCGATTAAAGCCCCATGTGTTGGTGTTGGCGTATGGATAAAACAGGCATCTAAACCACTGGCCAAAAAATCCTCTTTATCCGAGTAAACAAAAGGCCAATTATGACGAGCGGCCAACTCCTTCATCTTACTTTCATCACGGGAATAAAAATGCCAATCGACTTCTCTCCGCAATTCATTCATCACTGGTACATATGCTTTTTGAGCAATATTTCCTAATCCCATAACACCAATTTTCATCATTCATCGTCCTTTCAATCACATCAATTTATCCGATTTATAGCTGTTTCTCAAAGACGTAATCAACCATTTGAAAGCCTTCACCAATATCACTAACCAATTCATGGCTATTTTTAAAACCACGACCCTCGTAAACCTCAATTGATTGTTGATTGTCTTGATTAACATGCAATTCAAGAATTTTTTTTCCTTGAATAATGGCTTGTTTTTCCAACCAGGTAAAGACTTGTGAAGCATATCCTTGACCTCGCTGGCTCGCCAAAAGATAGAGTTTACTAATAAACAAGCGATCCTCAGACAATTCGTAAGCCGTATATCCAACCGCTTGACCATTTACCTCTATAAAAAAATACAACACATCGCCTTGTACTTGACGCCAAATCTCCTGATAAGATTGAAACTCCCTTAACATATAGTCGACTTGTGTCGTTCCAATAATCGGTGAGTACCATTCACGCCAAATTTCTTGCACAAGGGGAATCAATGCCTCGACTTGTGCTTCTGTCGTAATTGCTGCTAACTTAACTGCCATCGTGTCCCTCTTTCCCAATAAATGATGCTCGCTTGCTCGATTCATTATTAATTATCTCCAAAATATTTACAGGATATCACTATTATATACCAGAAAAATGAAATCAACACTGAAACAGCACAAAAAATCCACAACATGTGACACTTCCTGCCAAGCAGACACTTTAATTGCCTCCATTATGATTTGTTAGCCTCACATTATCAGTGACTAACACCCTTCACATATGTTATGATGTTCATATATAGATTGGAAGGTGAGTCACTTGAAACTACAAGTCCTTTTAGAAAACACTAGCATAAACGCCGCACTTCGATCAAGTCATGGGCTTTCACTCTTAATCCATGACCAAGATCAAAAAATTCTCTTTGACACTGGTCCAAATATCAATTTTAAGTACAATGCCCGCAAGATGGGCGAATCCTTACAAGATTTAACTGCGATTGTTATTTCCCATGGCCACGGGGATCATACTGGTGGACTCAACTACTTAGACTTAGCTCGTCAACCAATATATGCAGCAGCAACTGTTACCCAGCCTCATTACCTTAAATTAGCTTCCTTTTACAAGTATGTCGGCGTCCCTCAAAAGCTACTTTCGCCACTGACGGATCACTTGACGACAGTCGAGGAATTGATTGAAATTGCTGACAACCTCTTTCTCGTTCCCTTAGGGCCAACCGATCAAACGACTAAAAACCTCTACAAACAGCAGGGAAACACTAAAACAATCGATGATTTTGAGCACGAATTAATGTTGATAAACGTGACGGCTAAAGGGTTAATCGTCATAACGGGTTGTAGCCATCACGGCATTGTCCAAATGGCTACTTTAGCCTTATCCCTATTTCCCGGCAAAGCGATCCATTATTTGATTGGTGGTTTTCACCTAATCGGCCTCCCTTATATCAATAATTTAGGAAAACCAAAGGAAGACATCCGCATGATTGCCACCACTCTCAATCAACTTCCCATCAACCACATCTTGTCTTGTCATTGCACTGGCAGTAAAGCCTTTGCCCTTTTGAAAGAAGAGTTAGGAAAGAAATTAGCCCCTATCAGAACAGGTGATTGTCTCTTGATTTAAAATGAATAACTTTCTTATCAATCAGATAGCCAACACGACAAAAAAGATAATGAATGAGGAAATCGCCCTTCAGTCATTATCTTTTACCCTCTATAAAAATTAACTTTGCTCACAGGAGTTTGAGGCTTTCGTTCATTTTAGCGGAAAACTAACACTTACTTTTGTGCCTTCCCCAAGAGAGCTTTCCAACTTGATCTGTCCCTTTAATAGTTTGGCATAGTGACTCACAATCGATAACCCCAAGCCAGAGCCACCAATATTTCGTTGACGGGATTTACTGACACGATAGAAGCGCTCAAAAATACGACTTTGATCTTCTTCAGAAATCCCCACACCCGTATCCATGACACTAAAGATTAGCTCTTGTTCTTTCATCCGTAAGCTAATATGAATTTTGCCATGATTTTCGGTATAATCCACTGCGTTTTCCAATAAGTTTTTAACGACCGGTTGGAAATAATCCGATGGAACCTCTTTATCTGCCACCTCATCTATTCCTAGGGTAACCTTCAATTCTTTGCTCTCAATTTTACTTTGATAGCGACTTAATTCTTCTTCAATGATGCTGACTGGCGAAACAAAGGCAATATCCTTCTCCGCCAAACTGGTTTCCGTTCGTAGCAACAATAAAATATTTTGAATCAAGCCGTACAAACGGTTGGCCTCTGCTTGGATGATCTCTAAAAAATCCTTGGCGACAGCTTTTTCATCAAGCGCACCCTCTAATAACGTTTCAGTAAAGCCAATAATTGAGGTCGTTGGCGTTTTTAATTCATGGGAAATATTGCTGATAAAGTCTTGATGAATCAATTCTATTTGACGAATGTCCGTAATATCATAGACAATTCCCACATATTCTTTTTGCTTTTGACTGTCCGGTTGCAAAATTCGCAATACGACATTTAGATCTTTTTCCAAAGGTGTTTGCAAGTGAATCTCCGCCTGTAGCTCCTGCCCTTCTTGTTTAACTCGCTCAACCAATTTCTGCAGCTCCTCATCGTTAAACCAAAGTTGATAGGAAGCCCCATTTTCCAATGGTTCATGAGGATTAAACAACTGATGCATCGTCGGATTGGCGGAAACGATTTCTAAGTCACTATTCATAATGAACACTCCAATATTCAAGCTTTCTAAAAGAAATTGTAATTTTTCTTCGTTAAAGAGTTGTTGATAATAGAGTTGATTGGTCTCTCGCATCAAACGATTAACTGATTGATAGAGCTGATTCCACTCAGCCGAACTTGTATCCAGTTCCTGTTTTTTTTCTGGATGGTCAATGGCCTCTTGTAATGCTGGTAAAATAAACCGTAATGGCTCATTATTTTGACGAATAAAATAAAGCAATAAAAACATAATCGCGCCCACTAATAGAACAAAGGCTACGAACATCACTTGTTGGAACTGACGAATACTGTCGGAAAAGCCGGCGTATTTTTCTGACAAGCGCAACACACCAATTACGTCACCATTCCGATAGATTGGCTTGGCTACATACAACAACTTTTCACCAATCGTCTTACTGTCCCGTAAAGCTGAGCCTTGTTGCGCCTGACCCGCTAAAACAGCCTGAACTTCAGGTCGTTTACTCCGAGTGCCAATGGCTTCCTTCTCATGAGAAGAATCATAAATAATCAAACCACCCTTGCTTAAAAGGGTTAGGCGCTCATTCTCTCCCACGAGATAGGACAGGTCGTTATCTTTAGCAAAAGCTTGCAAATCTGATTCTTCATTTAACATCACACTGATCATTAAATCAATTTCATTGGCCAATTTGGCCGTTTGCTGGCTGATTATTTCGCGATTAAAAAAACGATTAGTAAATATTGCCCCTGCTAAACAGAGGGCAATAAAACTAATCACGATGATGATTTTTTTTAAGTGTTGAGGTTTAATCATTGGCTGTCGGCTCCTGAAATTTATAACCAAACCCACGAATAGTGATTAAGTAATCAGGGTTCTTAGGATCATCTTCAATTTTTTCTCGTAAATGACTGACGTGAATATCAACCGTTCGTGAATTGTTGTAAAGCTCATCTTGCCAAACACGTTGAATCAACGTGTCTCTGTCGATCACGCGATTCTTGCGTTCCATGAAATAGACCAGCAATTCAAATTCTTTTTTAGTCAACGTTAGGTCAGTTCCAGCTTTGCTGACTGTATACTGTTGGGGATAAGCCAACAACATGCCAACTTCGACTTTTTCATTCACCAGCTCACTCTCTTCGGGGGGCGTCGAGGGAACTGGTGTCATGCGACGATACACGGCCCGCATACGCGCCAGTAATTCACGAGGACTGAAAGGTTTGGTTAAATAATCATCAGCACCTATTTCCAAGCCGATAATTTTATCGACAACTTCATCCTTTGCCGTCAACATTAAGATGGGGGTTTCTATGTGTTGCTGGCGAAGTTTTTTGGTCACTTCAAAACCATCTAATTTTGGTAGCATTAAATCCAAGACAATAAAATCAAATGACTGACTTGTTGCCATCTCGACCGCGTGTTGACCATCAAAAGCAACCTCAACTTCTAAGCCTTCTTTCTCCAAGTTGTACTTTAGGAGCGTGGTAATTGACGGCTCATCATCTACTACTAAAATTTTCTTCATCCAAGGCTTTCCTTTCATCAACACTTTGTTGATATAGTTATCGTCTACAGTTTAATTGCTGACTGATGAATTGGTTAAGACGCTCTTTCAGTCAAACGACTATTCTTCACATTTTATTATAACACAGGGCCTCTTATTCGCTAACTAAAAGACTTATTTCACCTCCCCGTCTAAGCCACGCTCTACTTTCATAGAAGTAATTGGAATGTAATTTAACTGCTCCACCACATTCTTTTGAACGTCATCTGTTAAAATGTATTCAATAAACGCTGTGACTTCTTTTGGTGCGTCTTTAGCGGTATACATGTGTTCGTAAGACCAAATTTTCCAAGAATTATCCGCAACATTTTCTGGTGTTGGTTTCACATCATCGACAGATAAACCAAGCAACCCTTCATCAATATATGAAAATGCTAAGTAACTAATGGCGCCTGGTGTTTCAGCAACTATTTTGCGAACGGTTCCTGACGAGTCTTGTTCTTGCGAACTGACTGGTTGTTGGCCATCGAGTGCCCACTTTTCAAATGTCGCACGCGTACCACTGCCAGCGGCCCGATTAACAACTAAAATTTCTTGATCTTTCCCGCCAACCTCTTGCCAGTTTTTGATTTTTCCAGTAAAGATATCAACTAATTGAGCCGAAGTTAAGTTAGTCACGCCCACTTCTTTATTTGCTACTGGGGCAATTCCCACCACCGCTATTTGATGATCGGTTAAGGCCTCGGCATCAATACCGTCTTTTTCTTCTGCGTAAATATCGGAGTTACCAATTTCCACAGCTCCGGTTGACACTTGGCTCAATCCAGTGCCACTGCCGCCACCTTGAACTTCAATTGAATAGTTAGGATTATCCGTTTGATAAATATCCGCAATATTCTCCACTAAAGGCTGAAGTGCTGTTGAACCAACTGCTGTAATTTCAACTTTTTTTGAGCTTGCACTACCACTAGCCGAACTATCGCTCGATTCTGTTGCAGATGACCCACAGCCCGCCGCAATTAATAAAACTCCGCTAAATAAAATCGTTAAAGCTATTTTTTTCATGTGTCTTTCTCCTTCAACATTTTGAGTTGGTTGTTCCATTGATGATCGACGTTGGACGATCCATTTTTTGTTACATCTGGTAACACACTTAGAATAACAACTCTTTGTAAAAGGAAATCACGGTTATTTGTAAAATTCTTGTAAATTTATGGCGCTTTACTTTATTTTTACAAAAAAACTTGCACTTTTTATTACATAATTGGTACCATTAACTAAAAGAAACTACTAAAGTGAGGTCACCTTATGATAAAAATAGCCTTATTATCTGATGTCCATGGCAACATTACGGCCTTAGAAGCGGTTATAAATGATGCACACGCAGAAAACGTCACAGAATTTTGGTTGATTGGGGATTTGATTATGCCAGGCCCGGGAAGATCAGAATTATTCACCATGCTGAAACAACTTAATCTGACAGTTTTTGTAAAAGGGAATTGGGAGGATTGTTTTTTAGAAGGAATTGCAGGCGATATTGATCTAAGCCGTCCGACAGATGTCTACATCGCTCGATTGGCTCAATTTCAGTACGAACAGCTAACAAGTGAGGAGATTGCTTTTATTGAGAACTTGCCACTCCACGTCACCCGTCAAATCAACAACTTAACCATCAGCATCTCTCACAATTTGCCAGACAAGAATTACGGTCCAGCCTTGATTACCACTGCTTCGCAAGCGGAAATGGATCGCTTGACTACTAAAGGTGAAGATATTGCCATCTACGGTCATATTCATCACCAACTAATGCGCTACAGTAGTCAAGATCAACTGATTATTAATCCAGGGTCTATCGGTCAACCATTTGTTAAATGGCCTGGTTTGCGAACGGATTTGAGAGCTCAATATGCCCTACTAACCATTGATGACAATGGCTTAGCAGATGTCCATTTCAAAAAAGTCGCTTATGATGTTCCCCATGAAATCGAACTTGCCAAACAAGCTAACTTGCCATATGTTGAGCTTTATCGTCTGTTGCTCGAAACTGGTAAAACTTATACTCATGACGAAAAAAAATTGGCTGAAATCAATCAACATTTTGATTATGTCCAAGACGTAGTCCATTTTTTAAGCAAAAAAAAATAAACAATCGGGCTATGCCACGAAGCCCGATTGTTTACTTATTCCACGCCACTTATTTTGGTGACAGGGGGAACAAAATAATCGTTAAAACAGTTTTACTATAGTGATATGATGTCACATCAGACATGACATGGCTGATGTTTTTCACCTTGGAACCCCTCTCTTATAACAACTGGTAAAGCTTGAGTTGATGCGATTTACGGCTAAAAAATTATCTGAAATATCATTTTATGTGTCACATTTCAAGTAACTCGTCTGATTTTTTTGCGGCTTGATTCTTTCAGTCACGAACTAACTAATTGCGCGCCCATTTACTTTGCCTACCTATATTCAAACAGGTCCTGTGTTACATCAGACATAACATGGCTGATTTTTTCCGCCTTGAACTCTCTCTCGCTCAGTAGTTTCTAAAGTTTGATTTGATGCGATTTACAGCTGTAACTTTCTCAATAACATCATTTTACATGTCGCATTAGTTGTAACTCGTCTAATTTTTGATGTAAACTCTTTAAGTCACGAGCAAATCAATTACGCGTATTTCAACTTTCACTGCCTTTATTCAAACTCTCTCATGTCACGTCGGACATGACACGGCTGATTTTTTCCACCTTGTATTCTCTCACTTTTAGTAGCCGTTAAAGCTTGATTTGATGCGATTTAATACTGGAATTTTCTCAAAACTACCGCTAAACATGTCACATTCAATATGACACCTTAGCTTTTTTACCGCATTACTGGTGATGGTTATAAAAAATAGGCCCCCTTCCTTTTGAGATTTTTTAACAACTGAAATTCTTCTTTATTCTCAAAAGTCGCTATTCTAGGATTAATTCACTATTTTCTATTTTTTATCTATCAGAACGAATGATGATATTCATTAGACAACGCCCATATCAGATCAATTCTTCGGACTAGATTAGTGACTATCAGCTATTTCTCAATTAATAACAGGCTAAATACCGGATTATACGCTTTATTAACCTTTCAAAAGGTCTCGATTATTATCCTAACCCGAAAAAGCAACCGCTTTCTAACAGCAACAATCACCATTCTTATGACAAAGGATTCATCCACTTACTGATAGTGATTCCCTCTTTATACTTTATTTTTACATTAATAACATTGAACATGTCAAGTCTTTTCACAATTTTTTTTTTAAATTCCATTAAATAACTACTAAATACTGATTGATCTCTTCGATAAAAAAATCTGTCTATTTACTCTAAACTCAAACTAAGAGCCCATCAAAAAAAGAACCCAAATAGTGAGGCTGCTGAAAAAGTTAAATAATTAAAGTTGTATAAAATGATAGCTGTTTTATACAACTTTTTTTTGATTTTACAGACTTTTTCCGTTCAATTTGAGATAATATAGGTAGAAAAAATAAAG
>NZ_JAEEGA010000003.1 GCF_017829975.1 Vagococcus allomyrinae
CTTTCAACAAGAGCCGTGCAGACACGCCTTTAAATGCTTTCATTATATTAGGAATATAATGTTGAGGTTTGCATTCAATAAGTAAGTGAATATGGTCTTTATCTGACTCCATCTCAATGATTTTAATATCATTATCTAATGCAATCTGGTTTAATAATTTTTTAACATATGTCTCAATGTTTCCGTGCAAAATATGATGTCTATATGTCACACACCAAACTAAATGATACTTTATGGAATAGACATACCCACGACCATGATGTACTTCTGACATGAAAAAACCTCCTTGGAAATAGTTTAACATATATGATATCGGCTGTTCAACATAGCTAAAGC
The DNA here is from genome assembly GCF_017829975.1 of Vagococcus allomyrinae. Lineage (GTDB taxonomy): Bacteria > Bacillota > Bacilli > Lactobacillales > Vagococcaceae > Vagococcus_D > Vagococcus_D allomyrinae. Next base: position 337 of record NZ_JAEEGA010000003.1, read on the forward strand.
TATGCCACAACCGAAGCCGATTCATCTACACGACTAAAGTCGCGAGTGTTCTCGGCTATTGCATAAATAATAAAAGCTGAGCGTAAAGCCGTCTCGTGAAGTTGGATCCAAACTACGAAATAGAAAAAGTTTGCTACTTTCCTATAAATCAAAAATGGTTCAACTCAAAAGAGCCGAACCATTTTTGATTATAAATAGCGCCCCGTGATACTTTCAGGTGCTTGGCTCATCTCTTTGGGAGTTCCTGCAAAAACAATCTGTCCCCCACGACTGCCACCATCAGGTCCAATATCGATCGCCCAGTCCGCCTGCCGAATAATATCCACATGATGTTCAATCACAACCACCGTACTTCCTTTATCCACTAACTTATTGATTATTTCTAAGATATGAGCGATATCAGAGAGATGTAACCCCGTAGAAGGCTCATCCATAATATAGAGGGAACTTTTCTTATGGAGCTCACTGGCCAACTTTAGTCGCTGAGCCTCACCGCCAGATAAAGTGTTTAAAGGCTGACCTAAGGTAATATATCCCAGCCCAACTTCTTGAAGTGCCCTCACCTTTTTATGAATCTTAGTCGCTTGAAAAAAATCAACCGCTTGTTCAACTGTCATTTCTAAAATATCACTAATCGTCTGACCATTTAAATGATAGCGCAAGACGCTTTCTTTAAATCGTTTCCCATGGCAAGTGGCACATTTGATGCGAATCGAGTCCATGAAGGCTAAGTCCTGACTCTGATACCCCAATCCTTTACATTCTTCGCAAGCCCCCTTGGAGTTAAAGCTAAATAGAGATGGACTGACGCCGTTCTCTTTGCCAAATTGTTTGCGAAGCTCGTCGAGAATCCCCATATAAGTCACTGGCGTAGAGCGTGAGCTCGTATGGGTCGCTGCCTGATCAATCACAACTGCTGCAGGATGCTCCTTCAAAAAAGAGTGATAAATCAAAGAACTTTTGCCAGAACCAGCCACACCTGTCACAACCGTTAAGACCCCCTCTGGAATGGAAACTGACACATTTTTCAAGTTATGAATACTCGCTGGCGGAGCAGTCAGTTGACCCTTAGCTTGCCGAGGCGCAGTTTTAAATGGCAATTTCTGTTGTAGAAAGCGCCCGGTTAAGGTGGTTGACGTCAATAACTCGGCAAAACTGCCTTCAAACATAATCTCGCCACCATGAACCCCTGCATGAGGCCCAACTTCAATCACATGATCTGCGATTTTAATCACATCCGGGTCGTGTTCAATGACCAAAACCGTATTGCCCTTATCTCTCAACTTAATCAGAAGCTGGTTCATTCGCGCTACATCTCTCGGGTGAAGGCCAATACTAGGCTCATCAAAAATATACAGCAAATCTGTTAAACTACTATTCAAGTGACGCACCATTTTAACTCGTTGTGACTCACCACCAGACAGTGTTGACGTTTCCCGCGCTAAATTCAAATAATCCAACCCAATGTCGATCAAATTTTGCAGACGTTCTCTCAGACTTTTAATTAGCGGATGCACATCAGGTTGATCAATTTCAACTAATCGCTCGAGTAAGATTGGCAACTCCATGCTTAAAAAATCAGCAATATTATATCCTTTAATTTTCGAAGACAAGGCAGCTTGCGACACTCGTTGGCCAAGGCATAACTCACAACATGTCTCGTGAGTGAACTGAGCAATTTGCTTCTGGGTGCGCTCTGAGACTTCCCCCTCCTTCTTTAAGTACATTCGATCAAACTTAACTAAAAGTCCTTCAAAATTAATATTGTGGTTATCAACCTTAACTTTGACCCCATTCCCATTCAGAAGTTGTTGCCATTCGGCTTCTGAATAGTCTTTTAATTTTTTATCATTGTCAAAAAATCCTGATTGCAAATAAACTTGTAAGTACCACGAATTATTTGCAAAAATGGGGAAAAGAATCGCTCCTTCGTTTAATGACCGTTCGCGATCTACCATTTTACTGATATCCACTGTTATTTTCCGCCCAATGCCATCACATTCAGGACACATGCCTAATTGCTGATTAAAGGAAAAGTAGTTGGCATTGCCAATGTGTGGTTGCCCCACTCTGGAAAAGAGTAGACGGATCAACCCATTGATGTCGGTAATGGTTCCAAGTGTCGAACGAGAGTTGCCGCCAATGCGTTTTTGGTCAATCACAACTGAGGTAGACAAGTGTTCAATACTGTCAATATCGGGTTCTTGATACTTTGGTAAAAAATTGCGAACAAACGTGCTGTGCGTTTCGTTCATTTGTCGTTGAGATTCTGTGGCGATCGTATCAAAAACAATCGATGATTTACCTGAACCGGAAACACCTGTAAAAACCGTTAACTGACGTTTAGGAATCGCTAATGAAATATTTTTCAAATTATTTTCCCGTGCGCCTTTCAAAATCAAATATTCTTGTGTCATCATGCTACCTCCGAAAGATTATTTGGTCGTTAGAATAAACTTACTTTCTAATTAACTCGACAAGATGATAGTATCACATTAAAGCAATTACTAAACTTGTCATAGTTAACGTAATGATTTACAATGTTTTTACGTAAAAAGTTTACAATCCAGACCGACCTTTTAAAAGCTCACCTCAACAGATCTCACAAGAACCCATCAAATCTACGTCTAGCAAGGAGACGATTACATGACTTATCGACCGATCGACATTGCAAGAAAACTAAATATTAGCACCAGTTCTTTACGTTTTTACGAAGAGGATGGCATTGTCCCAAAGCCAGAGCGAACCGCTAGCGGTTATCGCATCTATACAGAGGAACACCTTTACTATTTCCAAGCGATTCGCAGTCTCAGTTTGGGGTTTGGGTATCAATTAACTCACCGCATCATGGGTAAGATTTTAAACAAAGAAATGCTTGCTGCTTTTTGGTTAATTAATGACTCTCAAGCAAATTTAAACAAGGAAAAAAAACTAACCGACCAAACCCTTGAGATGCTGACTGGGCAAGAACTGCACACTGAGTTAAATCTCCCTAAAAGAGGCTGGTTTACCATTGGTGAAGCCGCAGATAAATTAAATCTTTCGACAACCGCTTTACGGCACTGGTGTTTAGAAGGCTTGATCGAACCTGAAAGAGATTTAGAGAGCGGTTATCGCATGTTTACCTATGAAATGATGCAAAAAGTTTTACTGATTCGGGTGATTAAAACCTCTACTTGGTCCTTAGACGAAGTCCGCTCCACATTGACTCGTTTAGATCATCATTCACCAGAAAAAATAGTTGAAATTGCTCAACACTCCCTCACTTATATCAATCAAGCCATTCAACGGCAGCTTGTGGGCATTCACTATTTATACATGCTCTGTCGTGAATTATCCTTAACTGAAATAGACGACTTCCCCCGACAACCTATGGTTAAAAAAGCCAGGTTTGTTCTAAAAAAAGATGAGACAAATTAATCTGTCTCATCTTTTTTCCCATATTGTCGTTTGGATCTAGTGTCACGCCTCGTTGGGCTTTTTCATATTTACTCTTCTTCAAAAAATAGCAATAAATCTTGCAAGGTCAATTTTTCTTTTTCTTCTTTAGCTAAATCAACTTTAATTTGACCTTTTTGTAACACAATTAGTCGATTCCCATAGGTTAAAGCATCTTCCATTCGATGGGTAATCATCAAACAAGTTAAGTGATTGTCTTGAATTCGTTGATCGGTTAGCTTCATTAAAGAGCGAGACGTTTTAGGATCAAGTGCGGCTGTGTGCTCATCTAATAGTAATAACTCCGGCTTTGTGATGGTCGCCATCAAAAGACTTAGAGCTTGGCGTTGACCACCTGATAAGTTGCCCGCGGGGGTGTCCAAATGCTGTTCTAGCCCATTGCCAATCAGCTGACACAAGGCCTGAAACTCCTGGCGATTTTGAGCCAAAGGTCGTTTTTTAAACTGTCGTTTTTGGCCGCGATACATGGCCAACAAGAGATTTTCTGCCACTGTCATTCGAGGGGCGGTTCCCATCTTAGGATCTTGAAAAACCCGAGAAATGAATTTAGCCCGTTCTTCTTCTTTTTTGTTAGAAATATCCTGTCCTTTTAACAAAACCTTCCCCTTGGTTAAGGACAAACTTCCGGCAATACTATTAAACAAAGTTGATTTACCAGCCCCATTGCCGCCTAAGACCGTAATAAAATCACCTGAACGAATCGTTAGATTCAAATCATTCATAATAACTTTTGATTCATCTAACCCGTTGGAAATGGTTTTAACACCGTGTTGAATTTCAAGAATGGCTTCTGTCATTTACAGCTCCTCCTTATCAGGTAAAAAATTTAAATTGAGCTTGCTTTTAATTTGTGGAATCATCAAACACAAGGCCAATATGACGGCTGAAATGATTTTCAAATAGTTAGTATTAAACCCTAAGCGAATAACGGCAAGGATTAACAACTGATAGATAATGCTTCCTACAACAATTGCAATTAAGCGTTCAGTCAACGTCAATTCACCAAATATGACCTCGCCGATAATGATGGAAGCCAATCCAATGACGATAACGCCGATCCCCTTATCGACACTGGCATACCCATCATTTTGAGCTAAAAGGGCACCAGCCAAAGCAATGACCCCATTGGATAATGTCAAACCCAATATTTTCATCCGATCTGTTTTAATTCCCAACGAACGAGCCATGATTTCGTTATCACCAGTGGCGATATAAGCTTGACCTAAATTCGTATTGAAGAAAAGTAATAATAAGGTGATAATAATCACCACGGCGATTAAGCCAATCAAGACGGTATCAAAATAATTTGGCAAATTTAATCCTCTAAAATAATCATGGATCTTGGCTTGATTCAACAATGACAAGTTAGGCGATTGCATAACGAATAAAATAACTGAATTCAATCCTGACATCACCAGAATTCCTGATAAGATAATCGGGATCTTGCCTTTGGTATAAAGTAAGCCTGTAACTAATCCAGCCACCATCCCCGCTAAAACACCCAAAATCGTGGCAATAATTGGTGACAGACCGTGAGTAATAGCTGTCACACAGACCGCAGCCCCTAAAGGATAGGACCCTTCTGTTGTCATATCGGGAAAATTTAATATCCGATACGTCATAAATATTCCTAAACCTAATATCCCCCAAATCAATCCCTGACCGATAACTGATACTATCATTTCAGCTTACCCCTTTCCCACAAGCGTGGCTTTCTCTAAAATATTGGCTGGAATCTTAACACCTAACTTTTCAGCTTGCCCCTCATTAATAATAATATCACCTGAAGTGAAGGTATAGATCGGTGTTGTAGCAGGATTCGATTTACCAGCTAAAATATCGGCCGCCATACGCCCTGTTTGAACGCCTAACTCATATTGATTAATGCCAACAGTCGCTAGGCCCCCCTGTTCGACCATCGTATCCACAGAAGGAATAATTGGTGTTTCATTTTTATTGGCGATGTCCACGACAATTTGCATGGCATTGGCAATCATATTGTCTGTAGGGACATAAATCATGTCCACTTCTGACGTCATCACTTGCACCATTTGAGAAATTTCGTTGCCTGATGGAACTGGGTAATGCTTAACTGTCATTCCTTGCTTTTTAGCAACTGCTTCCACCTCATTCGCTTGATACTTTGAATTATCCTCAGCTGAAGAGTATAAAATCCCAACCGATTTCGCTTCTGGTAGCAACGCCTTGACTAACTCAAATTGCGCCTCAACTGGCGACTTATCACTAACACCCGTGATATTCCCACCAGGTTTTTCATTATCGGCAACTAAGTTAGCACCTTTAGGATCAGTAATGGCCCCAAGAACAATCGGAATTTCGGTTGTCAAATTTGCCAAGGCTTGCGCCGCTGGTGTGGCAATGCCAATTAAGACATCAGCGTTTTGATTAATCAGTTGCTGGCTCATGGTATTTAACTTACTTTGGTCCGCTTGACCATTTTGAAATTCTATTTTCAAATTCTTGCCTTCTTCATAGCCCTCATCCTTTAGACCATCTTGAATGCCACGATAAATTTCATCTAAAGCAGGATGACTAAGGAACTGCAAGACACCAACCGTTAAAATCCGCTCTTTTTCTTGCGTTTTTGCAGTCATCTCTGTCTTTTGCATCACAAAACTCACAATCAAAAAGATGACAATTAGTCCTACCACACTTATCAATCGTTTATTTTTCATCTCATTTTCCTCCACCTATCATTTTCGATTTATTTCTGCGCCACTGGCGCCAGCCATTTCCAATCCCATTAGAAAAAGGCAATGACTGTTGTCGTCATTGCCCTGTGAATGGCTAATCCCATTCCAACATATAGCAAAAACCACATAGACAGCTCATCTATGTGGTCTTCTTAATCATAAGTTAGCCTCATAGATACAATTTTAGAAAGTACACTAAAAGTTGCATCTATGAATCGAAACATTCATACACACAACTATCTACGCCAGCTTTGCCATGTTAAATTAGGTTGTTTTGCTGTGTTAGATGGTTGTCTCATGAAAATCCCTCTCTTCTATAAGTTATAAACATTAGTTTACGACGACACTTTACAGATGTCAATAGTAAATTATAAAAACATCTGTTCTTCTAAACACTCTTCGCCAAAAGAGCTAAACCAATCCTCACTGACAAAGCTCTTTTGACCATTTATAACAGATTTAAATTAACGAGAACCCCAAAACCAATTCCGGCTGCCGTGATGATTAGGCCGACTATTAGCGTTATTTTCCCCATGCTGGATTTGGCACTATGGCGACTCCCTCTTTTAGGTTTGCGCTGTAACCGTGAGACCACCACCACGATCAGACCGATCAACGTGACCAGAGCTGGAATGGCGTACTTATCTATCTGCGAAAAAAAGGAACTATCATCTGTCGGCTTTAAATCCCCTTTGTCAGCTGTGGGTTTCCCTAAATTTTTGCCTTGGGCAACCACTTGATAAGAGACACTCGGATTTGGTACTTTATCAGAGACTTGTGGCAAGTCAGTCACTAAGGACAGTTGATTATTTTCCAGCTTAAAGGACAGCTCTTGATTTTTAGGTACCAAGGTATAAAAATCTTGTTCCAACACGATTTGTTGATCATTAATCGTCTGTTCCCCACTATCAAGCACTTTTTTATACTCAAAGCCATTAAAACCAAGGTCCAACAACGCATTGCCGAAAGGATGACGCTCTTCTTCACCTATTTGGTCACTCCAATCACCAACCCCTAAAATCACTTCGATAAACCGTGTGTCTTGGCGCTTGGCGGTCCCTACAAAACCAAAAGCAGCAGATGGACTTGAACCTGTTTTGATCCCATCAAACCCCTCATAAGCATACGTTTTACCAGGAAGAGCAAACAAATAACTGTCAAAAGTTTCTTCATAAGGTGTTCCTGGTTTTACCGTATAGGTTGGATTTTTAGTGAACTCTAAAACCTGAGGGTATTTTTTTAACATATTAAAAGCCAAAATCGACAGGTCACGAGCGGTGGACATGTTATCGCCATTAGGATCAATTCCTTCTGGCAGATAATACCCCTCAAAAAAACTGCTGGCAGCGCCTGTGGCATTATAATAAATTGTATTTGTCATCCCTAATTCTTTAGCTTTTTCATTCATCAAATTGACAAATGACGCCGCGTTGTCATCACTGACTAAATTAGCCAGCATAACCGTTGCCGCATTGGAAGACGGAATCAAAACTAAATGGATGATGTCTTCAATCGTATATTCAACCCCCGCTGCCATTTTATTATTGCTTAAACTATATATATTCGAAATATTTAACACATTTTGAGAAGGCTGCAACGTCGTCTCTAAAGAAAACTTGCCAGCTTCAATCGCCTCAAATCCTAAATACAACGTCATTAATTTGGTTAAACTGGCAATGTAGCGCTGGACATCAGCGTTGTCTTCCCATATCACACGCCCTGTTTGCGAATCAATCATAATCGAGGTTTTTGGTCGATATTTCTCATCAACTGTGTAACCCGCCTCTCTGGTGATTGTCATAATATCTTCCTGAGCAAATGCTACCACCCCAGTAGCTAATGAGCTCAGCCCCACCATCAACACAACTAATACCTTAATCAATTTCTTCATTCTAAACTCCTTAATAAATTATACTTTTCACTATTGACTATTCATCCCTCTATTTACTCTATCTATTCCATACTACCGTTACTTGACTGCTAAATCAATACTTCTCATTCTTACAAAATAGTCATGTTGAGCTGACTTGCAAGACGCTTAAGCCCGCCCAGTAAATAAAAAAAGGGTATTCATTTATTATTCCTTTCTTAGGCGGGATTTGCAAGTGAATTTTTTAAAAACACAAAAAAAAGTTGAATCGAAATGATTCAACTTACTCATCATTATTGACCCGTCGTACTGCTGTTTTGCAATTCATCGATCACTTCTTCTTCAGTACTTTGTGTCGTTTGTTTCTCAGCTTCCGCTTGTTTCTCTGCGTTAATTCGATCTAACTCATCACCTGAAGGTCGAATCAAACTATTGAGATGATCAACTAAATACAATTCAATCTCCTGCTGATTATCCAGACTAATGCGTTCAACTTCTTGTTGATTTTCAAAATAGATCAACGTTATACCGCCTTTAAGGTGGTAAAAATCAGTTACCTTTGTTACGTTATAAAGTATCGGAAAGAAAAATACTGTCCCCTCAAATTCCGCCATCTTACCTTTGTCATTTAAAATCTCCACAAACTGATCATAATTTTTATCTTTTGGGTCAACAATCGCCACAAGGATTTTATCGTTTTTTCGAATCGTGCTCTCCAATTGGTCAAAGTTAACAGTCTCCACTTGCTTGATGTCGGACACTTGGGCCATCACTAAAGAATCGGCTTGTTTAATACGTATTTTACGTTGAGTATTAGGTAAAACCACTGCTATGACTAAGATAACTAACACAACAGATAACCCAGCAATTGCAGATACTTGCCAGTTTTCTTTTACATAATGAATAAACGCTTTCGCTCTTTTTACCACAATCTCTTTAATGTTCTCAAATTTCTCCATTCACTTCACCCTTACTCTGTTATAATAATAGTATACTCATTGCAGAAAGAAAAGGAAAGACAAAATAAGAAATCCTTTTTTCTTCTCATGTAAAAATGAGTAATTTAAAAAGAAACGAGGCAATACATATGTCATTCGATGGCGTTTTTACACGTGCTATGACGGCTGAATTGAATAATAAACTTCTTAATGGACGTCTATCAAAAATTCATCAGCCTTACGATAATGAAATCATCCTAGTAATTCGCAATCAAGGGAAGAACCACAAGCTTTTGTTGTCAGCTCACCCAACTTATGCGCGCATGCAACTAACAAGCGTTGACTATCAGAACCCGCCTATTGCGCCCAACTTCTGTATGATGTTGCGAAAATATTTAGAAGGAGCTATCCTCCAAAAAATTGAACAAGTCGACAATGACCGAATTATTCACTTTGCTTTCTCCAAGCGCAATGAACTAGGAGATTTAGAGAACATTGTTCTTGTAGTTGAATTAATGGGTCGCCACAGCACCATCGTCTTAGTCAATCACGAATCAAAAAAGATACTTGACTGTATTAAACATGTTGGTCCAAGCCAAAATACGTATCGCACCTTACTTCCTGGAGCAAGCTATGTTAATCCACCTCTAAATGACTCACAGCTCAACCCTTTCTCAGTCAACCAAACTCGTCTTTTTGACTTATTGGCAACAGCAGATGATTTGACAGGGAAATTTCTGCAACAGCATTTTCAAGGCCTTGGTTTTGACACAGCCACTGAATTAGCTACCCGTTTAAGCGCCCAACCGACTGAACGAATGAAGACGTGGTATGGTTTCTGGGAAGCAATTGACAATACACCGGAACCAAGCTTGAGCCTTTATCAAGGAAAAGAGTACTTTACTCCCATCGCTTACGATTATCTAGGGAATGAGCGGCAAAGTTTCCCGACCCTCAGTGAATTATTGGAAGCCTATTATTTAGGCAAGGCTGAACGAGAACGGGTTAAACAACAAGCTGGAGAACTTATCCGCAAAATTGACAATGAATACAAAAAGACCATTGCGAAAATTAAAAAGTTAGAAAAAGCCTTAGGTGACACGGAAAATGCTGAAGAGTTTCGCCAAAAAGGCGAGCTCTTAACCACCTTCCTTCATCAAGTAGAGCGAGGAGCAAAAAAAGTTACCTTAGAGAATTATTATGATGAGAATGCGCCCATCACGATTAACCTTCGTGAAGACTTATCACCTGCTCAAAACGCTCAGAAATTCTTTCAAAAATACGCTAAACTTAAAAATGGAGTAAAAATCATTGCCGCTCAAATTGAGTCTGCTAAAAAAGAAGCCGCTTATCTAGAATCGGTCCTTGCACAACTAGAAATCGCGACACCAATGGATATAGATGTGATTCGTGAAGAATTGATTGAAGGCAAATACATCCGGCTAAAACAAAAAGCTGGCCAACGGAAAAAATTACCGAAAAGTAAACCTGAAAAATATCAAGCCTCTGATGGCACGTTGATATTAGTCGGTAAAAACAATTTACAAAATGATCAACTAACCCTTAAAACAGCTAATAAAAATGATATTTGGCTTCACGCAAAAGACATTCCTGGGTCACATGTGATTATCCAAGACAGTCAGCCTAGCGAAACAACCATCGCCGAAGCTGCCAATATCGCCGGCTACTTTTCAAAATTCCGCTTATCAAGCTCTGTTCCTATTGATTACGTGGCGGTTCGCCATGTAAAAAAACCAAATGGAGCAAAGCCTGGATATGTTATCTATGAAAACCAACAAACCATCTATGTCACCCCTGACAAAGAGCTGGTTCAACGTCTCAAACTATAAAAAGGTGACACGCTCCTGACTCTTGGAGTGTGTCACCTTTTATCCTGTTCAACGTCTATGCTCGATAAACAACCAACTAACTGGAATTATCTGGATAAACGAGAACTAATTGTTTGATGATCGATCGTAAAATAAGTTATTGTCGTCTTTTCTAAAAAATACCGATCATGAGAAACCACTAATAACGTGCCTTGGTAGTAACTTAAAACCTCTTCTAGCAACTCACGAGTTTCAATGTCCAAATGATTGGTTGGCTCATCTAACACTAATAAATTATTAGGTTGTTGCATCAATTTTGCCAATTCCAACCGGACTTTCTCACCACCACTTAAGTTGCCCACTTGGCGGAACACATCATCTTTAAAAAAAAGATATTTCGCCAACGTGCGCCGACTTTCTTCTTCATGTAATTGACAACTACTGCGGAAAGCATCCAAAACCGTTTGTTGCCGGTTTTCATAGTCAATCGATTGAGACAAGTAACCCACTTGAACCTGACTACCAAGCTTAATTTGCCCTTGATCAACAGGGTATTCCCCCAGTAGCATTTTTAAAATGGTGCTCTTGCCACTACCATTAGGCCCAAGAATCGCCGCCTTATCTTGCCAAAACAAGTTAAAATCAAGCTGATTGAATAATACTTTTCCTGCAAAGGCCTTTGAGACACCTTTAAATTCCAAGACTTCCTTCCCTGATCGCTGGCTGAAATTAAATGATTTCATCAAAGCGACTTGCTCCTTCGGCGGTCGACTGATTTCCTCCATTTGCTCCAAGCGTTTCTCCAAATGCTTAGCGCGCTTGAAAAACTTCTCGTTATCACTTTCATGTCCCCATTGACGATAACGGCGAATGGCCTCTTTAATTTTTTTGATTTCCTTCTGTTGTTCCTCGTAGTCTTTCGCCAACAATTCCATGCGCTTTTTCTTGGCTGCTTGATAAGCAGAATAATTCCCTTGATATACCACTGCCTCATAATCCAACTCGATAATCGTATCGACCACCTGATTGAGAAAATGACGATCATGAGAGACCACTAAAAAGGTCTTCTTTGATTTACTCATATAATTTCCCAGCCAAGCTAACCCTTGCAAATCAAGATGATTCGTCGGCTCATCCATCAGAAATACGTCTGGATTTTCTAGCAAGACTTTAGCCAAAGCCAACAAGGTTTGCTCCCCTCCACTTAAGGAAGTTACCTGTTGAGTTAGCAGCGGAAAAATACCTAAACCATTGGCAATGGTCTCAAGATTACTTTCGATTTCGTAGCCACCTTCCTCTTCAAACTTTTCTTGAAGTTTGCCATACTTGACTAAAAGAACTTCCAACTCGTCACCAGCTGTCGCAAACTGGCTTTCCAACAATCTGAGTTGCCCACCAATTTCCAATAAATCTGCTCGAGCCGATAAAAGAAAATCCCTCCCTACCAAACCAACAGCACTCACTCGTTCTTGAGATAAGTAACCTATTGACACGTGATTACGAATACTGAGATGACCTTCATCCCGACCTTCAATCCCCATAATCATTTTTAATAAAGTTGACTTCCCACAGCCATTTCGCCCAATTATGCCTACCTTTTGGCCCTCTTTAATACGCATATCTAAATTTTCAAATAGCAACTCACCGCCAATGGTTTTCGTTACATTGTTCAACTGGATAATCATTTTTTGCCTTCTTTCTTCCATTCGAGGCAAATTTTCACTGTGTCTAAAAAGCAGAAGAAACAGCTTTGTCAAGGTTGTCCTAACTAATTCGCAAATCCTACAACAGAATCTGTCTTCAGGGCAATGCAAACTAACCATCGCCAAAAAGAGCCATGACAAAGACGTCATGGCTGCTACACTATCGATAACGATGTTATTTAATAATGAATTTAGTCGTAATAAAAATTAGCCTGAATGGTCTTTTTCTCATATTTAATTGCTGTTTTTGGACACACTTGTCCCCTTAGCAAAAAATACGGAAATAATTGCACGGTTAAGAGCAATAAAACGTTGCAGTTTTTTGTTATTGATCTCTCCTGTACAAAACATCTGACCATTCACCACCTTTTTATTATAGTACCCATATAATAACAAATAATCACCTTGATGTAAAGGAACGAAAAAGCAACTAGTTCACTTACTTGCTAGCCCTTGGCGATTTTTGATTTTTTTGCGTACTTTCCCTAATAATTAATTTTGGTGGTATCGTATGCTTAATTGGATAATCATACGATTTGACCAACATGCGATTTAACAACTCAATGGTAACCTGAACCATAAAATCAATTTGCAAACGGATGGTCGTCAAAGCAGGCACCAGAAACTCTGATGAGGACAAATCATTAAACCCGATTAAACTAACATCTGAGGGAATTTGGATCCCCATTTCATGAGCCGCTTTGTAACAACCGACAGCCATCGAGTCATTTGCAATAAAAATCGCCGTCGGTCGGTCCGCTTTGTTCATCAACTCTTTGAATAAGCGATAACCATCGGCTGGTGTGTACTTGCCAACAAGGGTCCACTCACTATTCAACAATTGCTGTTTCTGCAAATAGCGTTCATAGACCACTTGCCGTTCATCCATAGCAAAATTTTCATCTTCCCCACCAATAAACCCAATTTTTCGATGGTCTAACTCTATCAGATAATTAAGGGCTTTTTCTGTCCCCAATTTAAAATCAATCACCACGGACATAAACTGTTCTGGCGCAGGGGATGAATCGATAAATACAACTCGTTTGCCCAGTGTTTCAAGCCAGGCAACATCCTCTAAGTCAAATAGCCCCAAGCAGACAATAGCATCTAAGCTGCTCAAAAACTTTTGCGGGTATTGTTTTGTGATGCGTTGGATTTTTTTACCATCTAAAAGTAAATGTTTTTCTAATGCCACTCGAATCGCCAAATAATAGACATCTTCCAGCTCTTCTTCAGCCGAGTAACTGCACAATAAGCCGATGGTCTGCTGGTTGTCCTTTTTCTTTTTGGTTTTTGGAGTTTCATAGTCCAATTCTTCTGCGGCTTCAAATATACGGATTTTCGTTTCATTTGGCACATTCAATGTTGTGTCATAATTCAAAACACGAGATACCGTTGCAGGTGATACCTCTGCGATTGCTGCTATGTCCTTAATGGTTGGATTTCGTTTCTTCGTCATATGCGCTCTTCACCTTCTGAAAGCTTTTTAGCTTTCGGTTTTAACTCTACTATTAGTATACCTAAAAAAATTAAGATTGCACCAATTATCATTTGTAGATTGACGACTTCATTTAGCAATAAAACAGCCCCCAGCATCCCAAAGAAGGCTTCTGTGGATAAGATGACAGCCGCCTCACTGCTAGTCGTGTACATTTGCGAATAGGTCTGCAAGAAATAAGCCACTAGCGTACTGATTAATCCCAGATACAAGACTGGTACCAGTGATTGTTGCGATAGAGATGGCATCGTCCCACCATTAAACACTAACATCAACAAACTACACGCCGCAGCCCCTCCCATTTGAATTAAGGTGATGGCCCACGCCTGATCCTCTTTAACAAAAATATCGGTGAAAAAAATATGTAAGGCAAAAAAGCAAGCACAAACTAAGGTTAACACATCTCCTCGATTTAGGAAGGTCAACTTGCTAGTATCTAAAGAGATAAACGCGATCCCTAAAAAGCTAACAATCGCTCCTATTAGGCCTTTAATGGGGATTTTTTTACGAAAAATAAGCAAGCCTAAAAAAGGAACAATCACCACATTGACAGCCGTCAAAAAAGCATTGCGTGAGGGCGTCGTATATTGTAGCCCAATGGTTTGAAACATAAATGCCAGATAGAGGATCACTCCTAAAAAAGCGCTCTTGATAACAGTCGGCTTTTTTAAAGTCCTTAGTCGCTTAAGATTTAGAACTACCAATACAACAAATGCTAACGTAAATCTGATGGCTAATATTTGGAAGGGGTTAAAATAAGCTAAAGCCAACGAACTAGCCACAAACCCGTTTCCCCAAATAATGGCTACAGCAATTAAACCTAACTGTCCTAATCTCCTGCTTCTAGCCATTCTCCAACTCCTTTAAATAATTCCCTAATAATAAAAACACACTTGACGTCCACGTGAAAGCTAAATCATCATTCCCCGCTCCAGTCTCTGGATTATAGTTTTCAGCCATGCCGTGCTCATTCGCTAATTGACAATATTTTTGTGCCAATCGTTTAGCGATTTCCAAATGCCCACTACGACGAAAAGCATCAAAAAAGATAAAGCTCGCTGGGGCCCAAATCGGACCTAACCAATAACCATCTACCTGATAATGAGGACTGTCCTTAGCTTCTGTCTGCAAACCAAAAGGCCCTTCGAATTGCGTGATAATCCGCTGAATTAAACGCGTCACAAGCGATTCTGGCAGGCGGTAACTAATCACCAACGGCAGACAAAGGAGCAAGCTGTGAGACTCCTCAATCGGCTCTCCTGTTCGATAAGAACGAGCCATAAAATGATCGCCATCGTAAAGCACCTTTAACAACTGTTCGGTTAGTTGATCTGCTAATTGTTGCCACCGCTCACTATCATCAGAGCGACCTAATTGTTTGGCCCACCTTCCTAAGATGTCCATTTGCTGAATGAGATATCCGCTTAAATCAGGAGAGATGACAGGCAATCCTTGATGAAAAATACTGGCATTATCCCAGCCCGAGTCGTTTCCATGAGTGTAATAAGGCAACCCATGATCGCTCATGCGGTAAGTTAGCCAAAAATTAGTCGACGCCGCAATGCTGTCATAAATCACATCTAATTGCGCTGGCTGGCTAAAATAGGGGTGAACAGCCATCAATTGTGAATAAGCCCAGCCGTGAATCGGCGGTTTACAACAATTATATGAGACAAACTGATCATTGATAAAATCAGGGTAAACTCCCGATTTATCCTGATGAGCCATAAAAACTTGAAACTGGCCAAACGCTAATTCAGGGTGTTCAGCAGCTACTCCCATCGCATTAAAGCAATTATCCCAACTCCAAATATTTTGCATCCAATTTTTTGACATATAAATCGACTCACTCGTCAGCTGACCAACCGGTCGAACAATGCTTGACCAGATGATATAATTGGCTAACGCCTGACCTTTACGATAGGCGTGAGGCACATCAGCTGTTTTTTCCCACTCGCGGTATTCCTGCTCAACTAATTGATGGGCCTCTTCAAAAGTCGACAAAGACTTCATTTCCTTTGGTAAAACTACCTGATAATTATCAATCACTAGTTCCTGAGGCTTTTGTTGTCCATCTAAACAGATCTCAATAGTTGGATTGCCAACACGATACCAAGGAGCCTCCACCTTAATCTGACTGCCATTTAGTCTCAAGTGAAACTTTGTCTCTTTTTTATACGAAATGTACTCATACGTGTTTGAAGATAGTTGATTCAGGCTGTCATATCTGACTTTATGAGCCTTCAATCTGACTGCCATTCCAACCACTTTCATACGTAATTGTTCCGCTGTCGGCAAAATCAAGGCGCAAAATTCAGTTGGCCGACTTCGCCGACTGATTTTTAAAAGACTTGCCGTGGTTTCGATCACATAGCTCTCATGAAACGCCTCGCTGGTCAAATCACTATTTCCTTCTAAGACGATCTCAAACAATTCACTAGGGGAATCATCTCCCCCGTGAACGTCGCGAATAAAGATCGCCTGATGTTGAGCCAGATAGGACACAGCAAAATAAGAACCTCTTCTTGAAAAAGGAATCTCTTTAATATCAATCTTCACACTCTCCACCTCACTTATCCTTAACTTCAATCGAAAAACCTAGCTCAAAATTCTCAAATCGAACCTTATGCTCCTCGTACTGTTCTTGACCGCAACTGTTACTGCCTAATCCAGAATGGGCCACATCTATCGTTAACCAGTTACTGCTGCCCCTACTTAACTCATCAATGTGTTTAGCTTTTTCTAAAGTCTCTCGACAATAGTCGTGAACAGTAAAGGTGACTGGCTGATTGAATCGCAACTCTAGCTGCCCCCCTTGATCCCTAGCTCTCGTCAACTTGGCCCAATAAACACTCGTTCGGGCGCCATTTTCTTGAGGTAAAATGTACTCCGTATGCATTTGGCCAACCGTTTTCCGATACACCCCTAGCTGAACTGCTGCTAGACTATCACAATAACTTTCTCCTGGGCCATTGCCATACCAGATGACATCTTGAAAAGCCCTTGTCTTAAAGTCAAACCCTAGCCTTGGCAACATGTCCGGTCGATGGCTTCCGCGGATTTTAGTCTCGCCCTGTATCTTAACTTTAATCAGGCCCGCTGACAAGATATCATAGCGATACGTTAAATGATACCCCCAATTTTGATTCGTGGCCGAAGCGTATGTTTGAACCGTTACTACGACACAGTCCTCCCCTTCCACCATCTCAAAATCGATCAATTGCTCTGTGACTTGATCCATGAAATAGGCGTCTTGCCACTCGGCCGTCTTATACATATCATTGTCAATTGGCGCCCGCCACATGGTAAAGGCAAACCCCTCTTCAAAAATCAACTGACCGCCCTGACTGACACTCAGCAACTTACCAGTTATCGGGCTAAAAATGACCGTTAACGCATCACTCTTGACTTGAAACCGATCTTTTTGACGATCGATCACCAAAGCAGAACCAGGATGAACGACTTCCTGCCATTTGGCTTTTTCAGCTAACACAAGTTGACTTTTAGCAATCTCGTTTTGACCTGTTACTTGCGTTTCACAAAAAGACAAATTGAGGTAAACATCGCCGATTTGACCTTCCTCATACTCAACATCAGGTAAATTAATTCTAACCGTTGACCGAGCAGAGATATCTGGCAACACCAGCGATCCTTCAAATAAAACCTGCTCCTGTTGACAAACTTGATAATCAAGGGTGATCGTCTGCAAACTTTTAAAATCAAACAAATTGGTGATCGCCAACGTAAACGGCGTTTCAGTCGCAGCAACTTCAATCGGCTGAATGATGTATTTGTATTCAAGCAAAGCTGGCGACGGCGTTCGATCTGGGCGCAATAAGCCGTCGATACAAAAATTACTGTTATTCGGTGTGTCGCCGTAATCACCACCATACAAATAGGTAGATTTACCATTTCTTTCGGTCTTAATCCCATGATCAAACCACTCCCAAATAAAGCCGCCGTGGAGTCGATCGTATTTTCGCATAACCTCTTGATACTCTTTCAGACCACCTGGCCCATTGCCCATGGCATGCCCATACTCACAAATTAAGTGAGGTTTTTGTCCTTGGGTTTCTTTGCCAATCGTTTCCAACTTAGCCAAACGAGTGTACATCGTCGTGAAGACATCACTGTGGCGTCCCTCTCGAGCCCCTTCATAATGAATGGGACGAGAATCAATTTTTTTCATTTCCCGATACATGGCGTCAAAATTTTGCCCAGCCCCTGACTCATTTCCGAGAGACCACATGATAATCGCTGGATGGTTATAATCCCGTTTGACCATTCTTAAGCCGCGCTCCACATACGCCTCTTCCCATAAGTCATTATCACTTAACCAATTGTAATCGCCAGTATTTTCAAAACCATGACATTCCAAATCTGCCTCGTCAATCACATATAGACCATAGCGATCGCACAACTGATAAAAATAGTGTTGATTAGGGTAATGGGCCGTTCTAACAGCATTAATATTATGCTGTTTCATCAAGCAAACGTCCTCTTCCATAATAGCCCGTGTCGTTGTCATGCCACCAGTCGTGGTGAAATCATGACGATTGACGCCGTTTAAAAAGATGGTTTGTCCGTTGAGTTGAATCTGATGATCCTTTATTTCAATCGATCGAAAACCAATCGATAATGGCAGGTATTCACTTCCCGCTTTCAACAAGAGTTGATACAAATCAGGGGTTTCTGCCGACCATAATTTAGGACTTTTAATGACCGTTGAACTAATAAACTGGGAACCATGCGCTTCAAATCCCGCTAGTTGGCACCACTGACCCTCAATCAGAATTTCTCCCTGCAGCAGTTGCTTGTGGGGGTTCTCGACAACTAAACGCAATTCATAATCACGGTAATGGTCATCAGGAATAGTTTCAACACGAATATCTTGAATGGTAGTTTTCGCCTGTTGGTATAAAGAAACATCTCTAAAAATCCCTGAAAGCCACCACATATCTTGATCCTCTAAATAAGTTCCTGCCGACCACTTGAGGACTTTGACGAATAATTGATTCTCTTTCGCTTGCACGAATTCGGAAACATCAAACCGCGTCTCATAGCGGCTTCCCATATTAGAGCCAACAAATTGACCATTTAGAAAAACCTCAAAATAAGAGCTGACCCCTTCGAACAGTAAGATCAGCTGATCGGATGGAAGAAGCTGACAATCAAACTGTCGGTAATAAAGCCCTGTCGGATTCTCATCAGGGACAAAAGGGGGATTAATCGGGAATGGGTATAAGACATCTGTATAGTGCATCTGATCATATCCAGACAATTGCCAACAAGATGGCACCTTTATCTGGTTATCACTCATAATCTCAGCAGTTAATTCCGAAATCTCAGGAACTAGCTCTGGATATTGATAAAAATTAAACTGCCAATTACCATTTAAACTCATAAAACCTTTTTGCTGGCAGTCATCAAACGTTAGCGCAGTTTCACGAGTCTCATAGCGGTTAAAAGAAGTAGCTGGCTCCATTCGATTTTTCCCTAAACAATGGATGTTTTCCCATGGTTTCATTTCTCTCATTTTGTCGATACCTCTTTCATCAAAAATTATTTTATAGAACCACTGACACCTTCAATAATGTACTTTTGCGCAAAGAAAAACGCCAAAATTGGTGGGACAATCATCAGGATGGTGATACACATGATGGGAATAATATTAGTATCATGCACCCCTTTAAA
Organism: Vagococcus allomyrinae; assembly: GCF_017829975.1. Lineage (GTDB taxonomy): Bacteria > Bacillota > Bacilli > Lactobacillales > Vagococcaceae > Vagococcus_D > Vagococcus_D allomyrinae. The sequence goes on from NZ_JAEEGA010000003.1 coordinate 20,042, forward strand.
TGAAGCTAAACCTAAAGCCAAGGTATATTTGCTCCGATCTTGCAAGAAAATTAACGGCCCTAAATAGTCATTCCACACCGATAACATATTAAGAATCGCAATTAGAATCAAAGGCGCCCGCATGATTGGGAAAAAGATTTTGTAAAATATTTGAAAATCATTGGCTCCGTCTATTCTGGCAGCATTTTCAATATCCGTCGGAATGTTCATTAAAAATTGACGCAATAGGAAAATATAATAAGGCGATCCAAAAAACGATGGGACGATCAATGGTTTTAAGGTGTTAATCCATCCCATCATATTAAATTGCATATACAAAGGGATCATCGTTACATCCCAAGGTAACATCATTGAAGCTAGCAACAACATAAACAAAAAGTTCTTAAACTTAAAATCATAGCGGGCAAAGCCAAAAGCGATCAACGAACAGGATAACACTTGGCCTATCGTGGTTAAAACGGTCACCACTGTTGAATTCCATAAGTAGCGTCCAAATGGTTGGGACTGCCAAGCTTCCACAAAATTTTGCCATTGAAAAGCCCGTGGAACAATTGTCGGTGGATAACTATTAACTTCACTAGGGGATTTTAAGGCCGTGATCAACATCCAGAGAAACGGGGCCATAAAATAGAGTGAAAATAAAACCAGGCACATATAGGTTAACCATTTATTTTTCTTCGATAATTCCATTTAGCTCTTTCCTTTCTTAGTCTTCTTCGGTCCCTTAACTTCGGCCTCATAAAAGACCCAGGCGCTTGATGATTTAAAAATCAACGCTGTTAGCATTAAAATAATCACAAACATGACCCAAGCATTGGCGCTTGCATAACCGAGACGTTGGTGCTTAAAGGCATTTTCAAAAACATATAACCCGTAAAAATAGGTAGACTTTAACGGGCCTCCCTTAGTTAGTAAAATAACCAACGTAAGCTGCTGTAAGGCTGTAATTGTTGAAGTGATTAAATTAAATAAAATTGTTGGCGTAATAATCGGAATGGTGATATTAAAAAATTGCTTGAGAGGTGACGCCCCGTCAATAACCGCTGCTTCATAATAATCCTTGGGAATACTTTTAATATTGGTATAAAAGATCAACATCATCGTACCTACTCCCCAAGCACTGGCAATGACAACAGCAAACATGGCCCACTTGGGATCAACTAACCATTTTGGTCCCTCAATTCCGATTAAACTAAGTAAATAGTTTAAAATGCCATATTTTGAGTTAAAAATCCACCCCCAGATAATCGAGACAGCAACACCCGATATCACGGCTGGTAAATAAAAAATCGCTCTAAAAATTTTAACCCCTTTTACTTTTTGTGTTAGGAGAACAGCTAAGATCAGGGCGATAATCATATTAAGCGGAACAAAAATAACCGCAAATTTGATGGTGATGATCAACGACTTCTTAAATTGAGGATCCATCGTAAACATCGTCTTGTAATTTTCCAAGCCGATAAAGGTTGGCTCCCGTGTCACCGGCCAGTCATGTAAGCTCATAAAAAATGAGAATATCAACGGCCCAAAAGTAAAGACGATAAATCCAATAATCCATGGGGCAATAAATAAATAGGGAATCCATTTACGACGATCTTGCTTTTTCTGATAAGGTCTTTTAATACTATTCGACGCCTTGATGCTTTCTTCCAAGTAATTCAGCTCCTTTGATCATAAACTAATCTGACCGTTTTTTGATAGAGGCTGAGTGCTAAGCTCAGCCTCCCTCCTTTACTCTTTTTCCGTCACACCTTTTAACACAGTTTTAGGGGATTCCATGGTACTTGGATTAAAAATTTGTTCAAAAGATAATTTTAAATCTTCCGACACATCGCTCCAATTAGCCACTTTAAAAGAGCTTGGCGTATAGCCCTCACTCTTGATTAACATTTCATAAAAAATACCTTTATACTCATCTTCTTCCAAGCCATTCTCTTTTACCACTGATTTCAAAACCGGTAATTCGTATTCAATGCGCTCATTATTGGCTGCTTGATTCGTCCAAAACTTAATAAATTCAAAGGCAGCCTCTTTATTTTTGGAATACTTGGACATGGCTAAACCAGAAGAACTAATAATACTAACACCTTCGTTGCCATTCCGACTTGGAATTTCTGCTAAACCATAATTAATTCCCGCTTCTTTTAGAGGTTCCAGTGACCATGATCCTGTGACAAACATGCCAACTTTACCTGATTCCATTTCTGTTGAACCATCGCCTTCGGTGGCAATCGCACTTTCGTCCTTTAACATGCCTTGGAAATCATCAAATACTTGAATAGTCTTTTCGCTATCTAGAGCGCCAGCAAGCTTCCCATCTGCCGTTGAATAAGAGGCATCATTCCCCCAGGCAAACATCTCAAAATCATAAGGATCTGGTTTACCCGGCAAGGCATAACCTATATCACCTGTTTGACTATCGCTTAATTCTTTTGCCATCTTGTGCAACTCCTCCCAGGTCCAACCTGATTGAGGGTAAGGAACTTTTTTCGCATCAAACATGTCCTTATTGTAGTAGATAGCGTGAGTCGTAAAGCCGACTGGTAGACCTAAGATATCCCCATCAACAGAATTATAACTCCAAAGCGTCTCATAAAAGTCGTCTTTAAATTCAGGTCCTTCTTTGTCAATAAAAGAGTCCAAGGGTTCCAGGGCATCTTTATACTGAGGATAATTCCACATATACATCACATCTGGTGCGTCTTTAGCACCAATTCCAGCAGAAATCTTCGTATCGTATTCACTACCATAAGCCTCTAAAACAACCTTGATGTCTTTGTGCTCCTCATTAAACTTATCCACTAATTGCTGCTGCATATCCAAACTTTTTTCACTATCCCAAGTAGAAAAACGAACGGTCGTTTTCCCGTCATCTTTGGCCTCCTTAGCTGAACAACCACCCAAAGCCATACTCAACCCCAAAAGAACTGTACCAACAAACAATGTCTTAACTTTCATGCCTAAAACTCCCCTTTACTATTTTTTAGTTATTAACTACCTGTAGTATAATCATATTATTTACTAAATGCAAGCGTTTTTATATATTTATTTACTAAATAAATAATGTGAAATCATGAACTTTACTAAATATCAGGACCACTCTCTTCTTTCGCCATGGATTGCTAAAGGACAAAGTAAAAAAACACTCGATACTATTCTTGTGTTTTAAGACAGAAAAAAACTCTGAGTCTACCATCTCAGAGTTTTTCAGTTTAATCTTGCTATAATTTACCAGCGACTAATTTACCAGCAGACATCGTAGCAACTCTTTTAGACCGACGTGCTACCGCCTCCGCTGAGCAACTAGCCTCAACAAAAACAAAATCAGCTGTATCGCCAACTTTTGGCCAAACCTGTTCACCTTGATCATTTAAAGGTGTCACTCCTTCAGTAATAAACCCAAGAGTGCGACTCAATTCATACTCAGTCACTTGATTGGTCATTTCTCCTAAACGACCAACTCGTTCCAAAATATCACCACTGCCATAAGGCGACCAGTTATCAAAAATATTGTCACACCCCACATGAACCTTAACTCCGGCATTTTGCAACGTTAACACCGGCGGCATATTCCCCAGTGGAACACTGGTAATAATACTGACCCCTTGCTCCGCTAATCGACTGAACAACTCAGTCTGTTGTGTGCCAGTTACATCTGCTAAAGCAAAGGCATGGCTCACAGCCGTCTTGTTTTGCATTTGATATTTCTCAACTAAGTCTAAAAAATACTCAAATGTAGCCAATCCCATTTCGTTTCGCTCATGCAAGTGCAAATCGATGCCTGCTCCTTGTTCAGCAGCTAATCCAAACGTGGCATCCAATGATTTTTTCATGTCACCATCAACAGCCGTCGGATCAACGCCGCCCACTAAGGATGCCCCTTGTTTAAGCGCCTGTCTAACTAGGTCACGACTATCATTTCGCAATAAACCATGTTGGGGAAATGCCACTATTTCAGCGGTCAACTCCTGAGAGTGAGCCGCTAAGCAAGCAACCACTTGATCTAAATAATCCAAGTTCACTCGCGGATGAACATCCACATGACTTCTTAAACTGGTTACCCCAGCTTGTTGAAAGACCTGAATCAATTTTTCAGCACGTTGAGCAACATTTAGCGGCAAACCATTAAGTTCACCAATTTCCATCTCAAAACGCTCCACAATTGAAGACACTCGCTTAACCGCTTGCCAGTTTGTTCCCAAACGAGATTTATCTAAATGACAGTGCTTTTCAGTAAATCCAGGCAGTAATAACGCCCCTTTGGCATCGTATCTAAAACCGACTAATTGGTCATCATCCGCCTGCAACAACTGACTAATAACACCATCTTCAATAACTATTGTAACTAGGTCTGTCAATGTCTCACTGACAACTCCGGCCACTTTTTTAAAACCTGTTTCAATCCGGACATCTCGAATAATGATTCGTTTCATCTTTTCATCTCCTAATTTTTTTATGATTCTATGCCACAAACTAATAATAACGCCAGATCAGTCGAATTGACTGTTTCCCTGAGTTTATGGGACAAACGAAATTAAGTGCCTCTGGTTGCACTTCTGCTATCTTTACTTTATCATGATAGTATTCAGATGGAAAATATTAATAATATTAGATTGTTATACTTATTTTATATAGGAGGTGTTCGGCGATGGATTTGCGACAACTTAAATACTTTATTGCAATTGCAGAAGCCAAAAATATCACAGAAGCTGCGAAAAGGTTGCACATTGCTCAGCCGCCATTAAGTCAAATGTTAAAACAATTGGAATTGGAGCTAGGAACTACGCTAATCGAGCGTCAAGGGCGCCAAAACAGATTGACTGACTCAGGCAAGGTTTTGTACAATGAAGCCCTCAAAATCACCAAACAATTAGAAGAAACTGAGTTATTAGTGAAAGATACCAACTCTGGCATAAAAGGAAATTTAGCTTTAGGGATCAATACCCTCTCAGCTGAAGAGCTTGTCCCTAGCTTAGTCTCATTTCAGCAAAAATATCCGGCGGTCACCTTTGATATTCATCAAAATGAATCAGATGTCTTGTGCCAAATGATTAGGGAGAGACAAATCGATATCGCCTTAATCCGTTTCCCTTTACAAGTTGATGATTTTGATGTGATTTATTTAAACACAGAGCCCTTCTATTTTATCTGTGACGGGTCTAGCAAAAAAGGGCCAAATCCTGCTGATTATATTGGCATCGCCAACAGTAAGCTAGTTCTGCCAAGCACCAAAGGATTAGGTGTTTACCATTCAATTATCGAATACCTAGCAAAGTTTCAGCTCAATCCTCACTCGATTTCAAGCTGCTCTGACATTAACCTGTTGTTTCAACTCGTCGAAGCGGGATTTGGCACTAGCATTGTACCTAAATCCTTGTTAACCCAACAAATCCATCGAAAAGTTGAAGCTCACCCACTTGAGGACCCGTTGTTTAATTCTTCCTACGGATTAATCACTCTCAAAAATACTTATCAAAGCACCGTTGTCAAAAAGCTGATTACCGAAATAACCTCACTCTAAATACTCTTTGGTAAAAATTGAAGGTCTGAGCATTGAGCCAAAAAAAAAGCTCCCAAAAGGAGTTGATCGACAGTTTGAACCTCATTCCAAATGTGCTACCTTGGCGGAAAAGGGATAAAAATCCCCCCACTTTAGATCCTTTGCTCACATTCAGCCCGCATTTCGGTCTGTCAGGAAAGGAACTTTTAGGAAATCAACTAAACACACCGTTTGCAAGCGACTCACTAACATAAGGTGAGTCGTTTTTTTGCGATAAATAAGTCATCAAAGAAAGCAAATCACAGGCTGGTTAGCTCAGCTAATTGGCCATTAGCTAACCCACTCCGGAGAAAGATCATTAATTGGGGGGCTGTTGGTTGAATAAATCCACAGTTAGTCGACTGTCAATAAAATTACTTAACAGCTTTTTAAAGGGGGGTTAAGATGAGTTAGACCGGCGGAAACGTCAACAGAAACGATCCAACACTTTTTGATTGAGAGATAAAGTGGTTATCTAGGGCAGTTAGCATAATCGAGCGTTGACGTTATGCTATTACTTGCTTTAGTCATCGGTCAAGTCCGGCATTAGGCGACGTTCACTCGGCGGTTGCTAACTAGCGAACAACACTGATATAACAACGTTTCCAAACGTTTTCCTAAGATGTTATAAAAGTTCTATTAACGTCAACTGTAGCGATATATTTCTATTTTATTAATGATCAAAATCGTTATTTAAAGCAACTGATTTTACCTCTTGTGAAGTTAATCAGATAAGCCACTGCACTTTCATTAAAGAAATTGTTATACTATTATTTGCTTTTTTATTGGTCATGTCCGGCATCAGTTGACGTTCACTCGACCATCACCAAACGCTAGTAAAAGCTGATATAGACGTATTTGGTAGCTTTTTTCTAAGTTTTTTTAGTGCCGAATACAACGTCAACTGTAACGATACAAATTTTTTTGATCAGTTAATAACGTTGTTATTTAAAACGATGGCTGTATTTTGAGCGACCTCCGCTGAAGCAGACTCGATCATTAGGGGTTGACGTTATGCTATCACTCGCTTAATTTTTCGGTCATGTCCGAGATCAGTTGACGTTCACTCGACCAGCAATAAATGCAAATAAAAGCCGCTATAACAACCTTTTAAAGAATGTCTCCAAATCATTTTAGACGTAGAAATCACGTCAACTATAGCGATACATTTTTATTTATTAAACGGTCAAAATCGTTATTTAAAGCAACTGATTTTGACTCTCGTGAAGTGAACAAGATACATTCACTGCCCTCCCCATTTAAGAAGTTGTTATACTATTTTTTGCTTTTTTTTGGTCATGTCCGAGATCAGTTGACGTTCAACCGATCATCACTAACCCCTGGAAAAGACTGATATAATCATCTTTTTAAACTTTTTTCTAAGACTTTTTTTAATAAATTCAACGTCAACTGTAGCGATACAATTTTCGTGAATCAACAAATGGAATAGTTATTTAACTCAATGTAAAAAAACAACATAACCCATCCTAAAACAACTTCGAACCTCCTGTTAACTAGATATTTCCATCCGAAGTATTTTGCCTTTCGGCTCTACTCTATTGATAACATATGCCAGGAAATTTGTAAATAGGCCTGGCCTAAGTCACCCTTTTTCGTATTGAAATATTTCAGAAAAAATTGCGCAAAGAGGTCAAATCGCTGAAATGACGGGGATTAACAAGAAAGGAACCTGTTATCCTTAAAATAAGCTCATAATAGGCTCAACTAAGGCTCCAACCTAAAGTAGCATTACATGCAGAAAAAGGCTGTCCCAACATTCGAATGATGAACGTTGGGACAGCCCCTTCTATTAGGACAAATTAATAGGCGGCCCCTTCTTTGCTCGGCATACAATATAAGACAAATAGAGCAAACGACCCTAGATAAGGAATAAAACTGATAAAAATTAATGCCCAGTGAAACCCACCATCTCTTAACCTTCTGACACTTAGTGCAACCGACGGGACTATTGAGGCAATGATGTACAAGATAATAATAGCAAGCCAGATGATCATGGGAACGATGCTACCTTCTCCCCATCCAGATAAAAAACCAAGAAAAAGAGTGACCGCAACTGACACTAATCCCAATAAAAAATTACTCAACATCAAGTACCAATAATCACTTCTTGTGGACTTTCCTTCAAAATTAACATAATTCCCCCAAAACTTTAAATACGACTCAACCATTTAACAAAATTCTCCTAACATCTTTTCTTCAAGTTCTTATAACGATCTTTTTACGAAACGAACTTGAAATAAAAGTATAACATAACTCATCACTCAGTGACATACTTTTTTATCTCATCAATCGCGGAAAACGATACAAAAAAATAACAAAACACGCTCACTATTCGACAATTTCTCAAAAGAAGACCAACCGAAACACACGATTGGTCACCTGATCCAAAAAAGCTCAGAGCCTTAGCTGTGACTTTTAAAATTCAATTAATTTTAGATGAGCTAATTGTGTGTTCAGACTGATCATCCCACCAATTGGTAAAGTCATCATCGGCTGAGTATGGCCAAAATCCAAATCATAATAGACGGGAATTGTTTTTAGGACGGGGTGCTTATCTAAAATAAAATGTAATTGCTCCTCCGTCATTTCAGATGTTTCCTGGAACCTACCAATTAGCAATCCTTTAATCTCCTTAGTGACTTGTAGCAAGGAAGCCAAATCTCTAGCAAAAGTCTCTGGAATTGTCAATTCGTCATCCTCAATAAATAAGATGGACTGATCAACAGTCGGCATAAACTCGGTTCCTTGAAGTAAATTTAACGTACAGAGATTTCCTCCTACTAAAGTCCCCAGAGCCGTGCCGTGTTGGTAGACCTTCCAGTCTGTCTGATGATAGTTTCTCTTTTCCTGATTAATAAACCACTTGTCATCACTCCAATACCTAGAAGGTACTAAATCAAAGGGTTCTTCTTGACATAAACACTGCTTAAAATGTGTGGATTGATACGATTGAAGTTCCGTCATTTGAAAACTGGAAAAATGAGGCCCAGAATAGGTGACAAACTGGCATTTTGCCGTAATCGCGTTAGCCAGTGCCGTAATATCACTGTACCCGCAAAGAACCTTAGGATTAGCCTGAATCAACTGATAATCCAAATAAGGTAGCAATTCATTGCTATTAAAGCCACCGATAACCGTTAAAATACCTTTAACATTTGGATCCGCAAAAGCTTCGTGAATGTCTGCGACTCGTTCAGCAATTGGCGACGAGTGTTGCAAATCACAAGTTTCCACATGTTTACCGAAGGTCACCTTAAACCCAAAGGCCTCTAACCGCTGTCGCGCTAAAATCACCCCGTCATCAGCTAAGATCTTTAAGCTACGGCTTGGGGCAATTATTCTTATTTCGTCCCCATGTTTCAATTTTTCAGGTATTTTCATCATTGATCTTCCTTTCCATCAAAAAAATAACCTCTTTAGGCTATGATACCTAAGAGGCTGTTTTTTAGCAACTATTATTCAACTGTCACACTCTTGGCTAAATTACGTGGTTTGTCCACATCCAGTCCCCGTTGCAAACTAGCAAAATAAGCGATCAATTGAGTCGGAATGACACTTACTAAAGGACTTAATAAGGTATCCACCTGAGGTAAAATAATCGCATCACCTGACCGCTCAAAGCCCTCCATGGCGATGACAATCGTATTAGCCCCCCGACTCTCAACTTCTTTCAGATTGCCACGAGTATGGGAGCCCATGACCAAATCCGTGATGATGCCAAAGACTGGTGTTCCTTCTTCAACAAGTGCAATCGTGCCATGCTTTAGTTCACCAGCCGCAAAGCCTTCTGCTTGAATATAAGAAATTTCTTTTAATTTAAGCGAAGCTTCCATTGACACATAGTAGTCAACACCCCGTCCAATATAAAAGGCATTCCGAGTGGTACTCAAACTTTCTTCAACCAACTTAGCCATTGCTTCTTTTTCGTTGATCAGCACATCCATCCCATTTGCTACAAGTCCCAGCTGATGAATCAAATCAAAGACCTTCGCTTTTTCCAACCCACGGCCTTCCCCGGCGACTTTAGCTAAAATCGCTAGAACTGCTATTTGAGCAGTGTAGGCTTTAGTCGATGCAACGGCAATTTCCGGTCCAGCATGCAACAACAACGTGTGTTTAGCTTCTCGTGAAAGCGTAGAACCAGGAACGTTGGTCAAAGTTAAGGAAGGGTGCCCTAAATGATTAATTTTAACCAAAACTTGACGACTATCCGCTGTCTCACCACTTTGACTTAAAAAGATAAAGAATGGTTTTTTTGCTAAAATCGGCATGTTATAACCAAACTCGCTTGCTAAATGCACTTCCACAGGTATTTCCACTAATTGCTCTAATAGTTGTTTGCCAACCCAACCAGCATGCCAACTCGTTCCACAAGCAACAATATAAACCCGTTCGCTAGCAATTAACTCTTCGACAATCTTAGCATCAACCTTCAAATGATTCTGATCATCAGAATAACGTTGAATTAAACGACGCATCACTGCTGGCTGCTCATCAATCTCTTTTAACATATAATGGGCGTAGGTTCCTTTTTCCATGTCTTCCAAATCCAGTTGCGCTTCATATGGTTCGCGGCGAATCAAGTTACCCTTTTCGTCTTCGATTTCCACTTTATCGGCCCAAATCGTCACTAACTCTCCGTCGACAATTTCCACAAAATGTTTGGTTTCCTGAATCATGGCCATCGCATCACTACAAATCACATTAAAATCAGCCCCTAACCCAACTAATAAAGGACTCTTATTTTTGGCTACGTAAATTTGATCAGGGTTTTGTTTATCCACTAATGCAAAGGCGTATGATCCCTTGATAATCGTCAAAGCCTTTTTAAAAGCCTCTTTGACTGTCATACTCTCTTGAGTAACAAAATAACTCACCAACTGAACCGCAATTTCAGTATCAGTCTCACCTTTTAATAAATCGTCATTAATAAAATGAGCGCGAATTTCTTCAAAATTTTCAATGACCCCATTGTGAACCAAGACAAAACGTCCATCGTTCGACGTGTGAGGATGGGCATTGGTTTCTGATGGTTTGCCATGTGTCGCCCACCGCGTGTGGCCAATCCCAATATCTCCTTGAACTCGGCCGTCAATTTTTTCTTTTAGATCGGCTATTCTCCCCTGGGATTTAACCAGGTGGTCCTGATCATCATGACCTGTCACAAAGATCCCAGCTGAGTCATACCCACGATATTCTAATTTTTCCAACCCTTGAATTAATATTTCCGTTGTATTTTTTTTTCCAATTACGCCTACAATTCCACACATAATGAAAACCCACTTTCTTTTTAAACTCATTATATGTCTCTATCTGCCTGATCAAGTTTCTGTTATAGCCTCACAGCTATTTTTTAGACTTAATCTTTAGAGTGCAGTCCCTAGAGTCACCCGCCGAAATTTCGATAAACTCTGTCCTCGTCACCTAAACATCAAAACCGAATAGGTCTGGCGCTATCCATAAAATTGGTATAGTTCACCTCTCTCATGTTTTATTCATAGAAACATTATAAATCATAATATTAATCGGTAGATTTGTCAACAGTTTTTTTATTGGTATATTCTAAAAGCGTTAAAAAACCACTAATGGTATACCCCGTCAATAGTTTTTAGCAGTTAATTATTTAAAACAGTAGGTCATGAGATCGACTTTAACTACTGGCCTTATGGCTCTTGATAAATGCCATTCTCGCTCAGAATAAAGGCCATCTAAGAACCAAGATGACTTGCCCCCTGATATGGCTCAAGCCCACCTAAACGGTTCTCAACACCTATATCTTGGACAAAAAAAGCAGCACAACCGCTAAGGGTTATGCTGCCGTATTCACTCTATTCAATGCCAATTTCAGCCCGAACCACATCCGCTATTTTATCAACGTAATAGTTCACTTTTTCTTGAGTTGGTGCTTCAGCCATTACTCGCAAGAGAGGCTCTGTTCCTGAAGGTCGAACCAGAATTCGTCCATCGCCATTCATTTCAGCTTCAGCTTTGTCAATCGCTTCTTTAATAGCAGGAACATCCATGGCGCCATGTTTATCCGACACTTTGATATTGACTAACTTTTGCGGGTATTCTTCCACTTCGCTGGCTAATTCCGATAATTTTTTACCAGTTTCACGCATGACATTGATCAGCTGAATACCAGACAACAACCCATCACCAGTTGTATTATAATCTAAGAAAATCATGTGACCAGACTGCTCGCCACCGAAATTATAGCCGTTTTTACGCATTTCTTCTACCACATAGCGATCGCCAACCTGGGTCGCCAAAGCAACCATTCCTTCTGCTTCAACCGCTTTGTGGAAACCTAAGTTACTCATAACTGTAGAGACAATGGTATTTTTCTTTAAGCGTCCTTGTTCAAACAAATACTTACCACAAATAAACATAATTTTATCGCCATCGATAATATTTCCAAGTTCATCCACAGCAATCACTCGGTCACCATCGCCATCAAAAGCCAAACCTAAATCAGCTTGTTTCTCCACAACCAATTTAGCCAAAGCCTCTGGATGAGTCGAACCAACACCATCGTTAATATTCAAGCCATTAGGACTGGTTCCCATTGTATAAAAGTCGGTCTCCAAGTCAGCAAACACTCGATTGACAAGTGGTGTTGTGGCACCATTGGCACCATCTAAGCAAACGCGAATATTTTCAAAATCACCGTCAACTGTATCGGTTAAAAATTGTGAATACTTCAAAATGCCTTCGGGAAACTCGTCAACCGTTCCTAAACCAGCAGCTGATGGTCGAGGCAAAGTATCAGTTTCGGCATCCAATAAGGCTTCGATTTCCAATTCCTGGGCATCGACCAATTTAAACCCATCTGGTCCAAAGAATTTAATGCCATTGTCTAATGCCGGATTATGGGAAGCCGAGATCATCACACCTGCAGCCGCCTTTTGCAATCTTGTTAAATAAGAAACCCCCGGTGTCGAAATCACACCTAATTGAAAGACTTCAATACCGACTGACAACAATCCGGAAATTAAGGCATGCTCCAACAACTGACCAGAAATCCGTGTGTCTCGTCCGACAAGTACTCGTGGCTGTTTCCCTGATTCTTGATTATGCTGGCATAAAACATAACCGCCATAACGTCCTAATTGAAATGCCAATTCTGGTGTAAGTTCTTGGTTGGCAATCCCTCTAACGCCGTCTGTTCCAAAATATTTTCCCATTTTTTAATACCTCTCCATTACTTCTAAATTTTATAAGTTAGTTATTTATTAGTTAGAGCCATCCGTAGTAGTACTACTGGATGGACTGGTTGAACTAGATGAATTTTTGGTACTGCTCGTCTTTGTACTTGACTTAGTCGTTGACTCGGACACTTTTGGCTTATCACTTTTCACAGCCGTAATTTTAACTTCGACAGCCACTGGCTCAACTTTGACATTTTCTGGAGCAGTTATGGTAAAGGTATCTGTCTTACTTTCGGTAATGTTACTAGTATCAATGTAGACTTCCAAACTTTCGACTTGATCGATCGCTTCACGAGGTCCGCTGATTGTGACATTTTCATAACCTGTATCAAATTGAAAAGAAGATATACCTGCTGGAATTGAACCAGACTGTTTTAATACTAATGGTACAGATTTACTTGGCGCATCCACTGTCACTTTCATAATGACATTTGTCGGCTCAATAATCACACTTAAGACATTACCCTCTTTGTCTAAAGCGACAACATCGACTCGTTTTGATAAATCATCAGACAGATCTCGATCATCATCTAAAGAAGCGACGACTTGATCAATCTGATCCAGCGTTGTGGCTCCAGACGTAATCGCAACTTGTGACGGTTCAACACTGATCGTTTCCAAAGAGTAACCATTTTTCAACAAGTTATCATTAACTTTCGTCGTAACCTCAAAGTTACGCGTTTCCCGTTTTTCAATTCGCACTTGAATGTTCTTGTTTTCTAAGGTTGCCCGCACAGCCTGATTCAACCCAGTCACTTTTAGTGGCACTTCGAAAACCCCTTCTGTATAGGAGGTCAAATCAGCTTCAACTTTAAAATTACGTGTTTGACTGTTGGACTCAATATCAAGCAACAATTGATTAGAGCTTCGAAGATAAACCGTTGTTGTCTCTTCATAACCGGCAACATAGTATTTGCTCTCATCGTATTTCAATTTAATCGGCACGTCATTGACAGAAATTTCCAGTCCCGTTTGACTTGTTGAGTTTTTTAGGGGCTGATTAATCGAATTGGCATTAAAAAAAAGTAGTAGTGCGAAAAACAAGGCTAAAATCCGTGTAAACCACTTGCTATCGGTCAGCTTATCCATTATTTGCCACCTCCTTTAGAAATACCATCTAAGAAGGTTTGAAACAAGTTTTCTTTGGGCTCATTTTTTTCTTTAACCAACTCACGTTTTAGCACTTTTAAATACTGTTCCTGCGTTAAATGAGTGTCTAAGTAGTTATTTTGCGCAATACTGACATCCCCGGTTTCTTCCGACACAATAATCGTAAGAGAATCACTGACTTCACTAATTCCCACAGCTGCACGGTGCCGGGTTCCAAACTCTTTAGGGATCGACTCGTTTTCAGATAAGGGCAAGTATGCTGAAGCTGCCGCTATTTTATCATCACGAATAATGACGGCACCATCATGCAGCGGCGTATTTGGAATGAAAATATTGATTAACAGCTCTCCCGTTATCTCTGCATCAATCGGGATACCCGTTTCAATATATTCTTCAAGTCCAGTCGTCTTTTGAATGGTAATCAATGCACCTATTTTCCGCTTCGCCATGTATTGAATGGCTTTATCAAAGGCGTTTACCATCGCTAAATCTTTCCGCTCACTCTTATTGGTTTTCCTGAAAAGCGCGCCTCGTCCAAGGTGCTCCAAACCGCGTCTCACTTCTGGTTGAAAAATAATAATGGCTGCTATTACACCATAAGTGATGACTTGATCCATCAACCAAGACACTGTTAGGAGTCCTAATAGAGAACTGACAATTCTAACGACAATAATAACTGCTATCCCTTTAAGCAATTGGACAGCCTTCGTTCCTTTTACAAGACTAAATAATTTGTAAATCAAGTACCATACAACTAATATATCTAAAATATTTATTAAAAAACTTGTTGTAAAAATATAATTATTAAATAAATCGCTCCAGCTATCAAATTTAAAAAGATTCATAAACTGACTCCACATAAGTCTCACTCCTAATCCACCATAGGTGCGTCTTAATGCCACACAAATTGCTGTACAGTATACTGACAATCCTATTCTCATGGGTCCGTTATTCCCAATTATTCACGTTGTCTTGGGCTGTTGATAAAAAGTTATCTATCTAAGTATACCATATTCTCAAAAAGCTGGAAACAAAACTATTAGCCGATTCTTTCCTTCAGCCTTTTACCCAAGAATATTTATAACAAAATTCGGAAATATCTAACATAGACACCGTTTACCAGGACTTAGAAGACAACTATTCTATTAAAGATTTCCACTAAAAAAACAACAATACCATTCCCTCTAATTTTCCCTTCTCAATCCTCCACTAGACAAATAAGACTTATTACCTAACCATTAGCTATCCCAAGCGTTCCTTTGACCAGTCTTTAGCACATCGTAATCTCTCATAAACTCAGAGCTAAGTTCAAAAAAAATAACCTTACCCGAGGGATAAGATCATTTTTTGATGATTAAAAGACTTTCATTCGTTGATCATAGTAAACGGGATGAACCGTTTGATCGCAATCGTGATAGAAGCTGACGATGTTCCGTGCAAACGTCTCACCTGAAATTTCCTCTAGTACTTGTCCACGAATCGCTTCAATTGATTGACTCTCAATTGAATTTAACTCCTTTAACAAGGCTTGAGCAAGTTCCCCATCTTTTACGACTAGTGTCCCTAGTTCACCATTAGGGCCAACTAATGTTTTAGTATAGTCATTCTCTTTTGCTACGATGGCTGTTTTACAAGCTAAGGCTTCAATATATGTCAAACCTTGAGATTCTGATTCAGAAGCACTGACAAAAACATCCGCTTGGGTATAATAATTAGGTACTTCATGGCTTTTCT
Source organism: Vagococcus allomyrinae (assembly GCF_017829975.1). Taxonomy (GTDB): domain Bacteria; phylum Bacillota; class Bacilli; order Lactobacillales; family Vagococcaceae; genus Vagococcus_D; species Vagococcus_D allomyrinae. Next base: position 35,657 of record NZ_JAEEGA010000003.1, read on the forward strand.
TTTCACCTGTAAACACAACTGCTTCGGTGATAGCCAACTCTGAAACAGCCTTTTCAAGCTCATCACGTTGTGGACCACCGCCGACAATCACTAAACGAGCGTCTGGTCGGGATTGCAGGACTTCTGGCATCGCCTGAATGACCGCCATAATATTTTTTTCTTCGGATAAACGACTTAAAGATAAAATGATTGGCTGATCCGCTCTTAAATTAAGCTCATGACGAATATTGTGACCGTCAACAACCGGTTTAAATTTAGATAAATCAACACCTGTTGGAATAATACCAATTTTAGAATAAACCTCGTAGCCTCGCAATTGGTCTTCTACTCGCTTACTAGGGGCGACAACACCATCAGCCTGATTACAGAAATAACGAGAGAGAGCTGCCACATGACGTGGCCGCAACAATTTACCGCCGGCAATATAGTGCAAATAATCTTCGTACATCGTGTGATACGTGTGAATATGAGGGATTCCCATTTGTTTGGCAACATGTTTCCCAATAAACCCTAAACTAAACTCAGTTTGAGTATGAATCACATCTAGTTTCAGCTGACGAGCTATCCGCAACGCTTTGTAGTTGCCACTAATAGCAATCCGACGATCTTTAAATGACATAAACGCAATACTTGGTAATCGCACGATATTCTCTTCAGCAGCCTCCGCTTTAGGATCTGTGGTGGTAAAAATATAAACCTGATGGCCCATGCCTTCTAGACTTTCCTTTAATGTTTTAATTGACGTTGAAACCCCACTAACTTGTGGGAAATAAGTATCTGAAAATATCCCAATACGCATAATAATACTCTCCTTTTATTATAAACAACCTTCAAAAGCACCCTAACGCATTTAACATCGACTTGTTTTATTTGATAAGTTAATCTTATAAGAATTTTCAACAGATTGTATCCAACTTTAGTAGGATATTTTGTTAAACCATAGTCTTATTTTTTTCTACGTCTCCCAGAAAACACTCGTCATTAATAACAGGAAAAAAATTGGTCTATTCCACATATCCAGTTTCTTAAGGCCAAATAATAGCACCCTTTGTGACAAATTTGTTAGAGTATCAGGGCGTATCTTGTGGTATACTATTACTATAGTCATCGAACTGCTTGAAAATTTTTATTAGGAGGAATTGCAATGATTGGTCTAGCTTTATTTGCCATTTTATTTTTAACCGTCGTCCTTATTTGGTTCATCTGCACAACGATCAAAAGTTGTAACCCAAAATAAAGAGCCCTCATTTTCTATCAAATGAAGGCTCTTTTCTTATTTACATTTATATACGATGGCTTCATAAGGACGTAGTAGTAAATTGCCCAAATCCAAGGCTGAATCGGGATAATTACTTAGAATAATCTCAGTAGCAAGATAGTCATCAGTCTGAAAAACCGTTGCTTGCTCATAAAAATTAGCTACGACTAACCATCGCTCTCCTGCTAACTTACGTTCGTAGACATATAATTGCTCGTCATCGGGCAATAGTTCTTGATACTCGCCCCAAACAACAATCGGCTGTTCTTTTCTCAATGCGATCAAACGTTGGTAATGATAAAAAAGAGATTCTGAATCCGCCAAGGCATTGGCAACATTTATCGTATCGTATTCAGGATTTAACGCCAACCAGGGCGTCCCTTCTGTAAACCCACCGTTTGCCTGCCCATTCCAGTGAATAGGTCGCCGAGCGTTATCACGCCCCTTTTTATTGATTGAAAAAAGAATCTCTTCTTTCGAATACCCCGCCTCTAAACGTTCTTGATACATATTCAAACTCTCAATATCATCTAACTGATCTATCTCCGTAACAGGGGTGTTGATCATGCCAATTTCTTCTCCTTGGTAGATATACGGCGTTCCCTGTTGCATATGTAAAATAGTTGCCAACATTTTGCCACTTAACACGCGAAACTCTGGGCTGTCATTTCCCCAACGAGAAATGATTCGCGGTGTGTCATGGTTATTCCAAAATAAACTGTTCCACCCGTCCCCATTAAAACAAGTTTGCCATTTAGAAAAAATTTGCTTTAGCTTCTTAAAATCAAGAGCTTGCCAATCCCATTTCGCTTTACCAGGGATTTCGTCTAAGCCAATATGCTCAAATTGAAAGACCATGGACAATTCCTCTCGTTTGGGATCAGAATATAATTTCGCAATTTCTGGCGTTGCTCCCCAGGTCTCACCAACGGTCATCACATCATAGTTACCAAAGGTGTTGTGATTCATCTCCTGTAAATACTCATGAAGCTTGGGCCCATTGCCCGTCACTTCCAAATCCGGTTGCTTGCCAATTAAATCAATCACATCCATCCGAAAGCCACCAATGCCTTTTTCCAGCCAAAAATTCATCATATCCCAGACTTCTTGTCTCACCTGCTGATTTTCCCAATTTAAATCCGGTTGCTTTTTGCTAAAAAGATGGAGATAATATTGCCCAGTCCCTTGGTCCAATTCCCAAGCCGAGCCACTGAATGTCGAGACTAAGTCATTCGGGGCCTCTCCTTTGACTGGATCGCGCCAAATATAATAATCGCGGTATGAATTATCTTGTGATTGACGAGACTCCACAAACCAAGGATGCTCATCTGACGTATGATTCACAACCAAATCCATAATTAAGCGAATCCCACGCGCATTACATTGAGCAATCAACTGATCCATATCGGCCATGGTACCAAATTCTGCCATAATTCCTTGATAGTTACTAATATCATACCCGTTATCATCATTCGGTGATTCAAAAACCGGGCTTAGCCACAAAGCATCAATTCCCAGTTCTTTTAAATAGTCTAAGCGGCTGATGATGCCTTGAATATCACCTATTCCATCATTATTACTGTCTTGAAAACTTCTTGGGTATATTTGATAGACAACCGAATCGTGCCACCATTTCTTTTTGATCATTGATTATTCTCCTTCTCACAACAATGTATTTTGTTCCTCTAATGATTTGCTACTATTTAATTGATCCCCTTGTCACTCCGCCAATAATGTATTTTTGTGCAAAAATGTAGACGATAATCATCGGCAACATCGCCATCAAATAAGAGGAAAAGGCCAAGTTAAAATCAGTGCCAAATTCTGATTGAAAAACGTACTGAACAAGTGGCAAGGTATTATTTTTTTGATCATTTAAAATCAACAAAGGCAACATAAAATCATTCCAGGCCCACAGACAAGTCAAAATTCCAACAGTGGCATTCATCGGTTTCAACATGGGAAAGATCACTTTCCAATAGGTGGTCCACTGACTAGCACCATCGATGCTGGCCGCCTCTTCTAGCTCATAAGGAATCGATTTGATATACCCGACGTATAACATCGTGTTAAATGCCATACCATATACCACATAAAGTACCACTAGTCCCACTGGATTATCCATATGAAAAAAAGATGTCTGCTTCACAATCGGCAACATAATAATTGGAAAGGGGATAAACATGGCTGCGATAAAATAATAATACAACGCCTTAAAAAACTTGGAGCGCTTCATTCCTCGAGCAATAGCGTAAGCTACCATAGAATTGGTTAAAATAGTTAAAACAACAGCGAAAAAGGAAATGATCGCACTATTTTTAAAGGCATGAAAAAAATTAGTTTGTTTAATTGCGTTACTAAAATTTTCAAAATGAAATTTACTGGGAATTGCCAAGATCGAATCAGCCATTTGTTGAGGCGATTTGACGGCAATAATGATCACCATATAAAGAGGAAATAAGACAAAAACTGAACCGATCATGATCAACAAGGTTGAGGGAACATTGATTTTTTTTCGCATTACGCATCATCTCCTTCGCGGCGTTGTAAAATTCTCAATTGAAACAGTGAAATACCGGTAATAACGATAAAATAAACCACCGAATTAGCTGACTGATAAGCCATCTCGCCACCTTTGAAGCCACCATTATAAATCAAAAAGGCAATGGATTCAGTTGACTTAGCAGGGCCACCACCAGTCAAGGCAATAATCTGATCGAAAACTTGTAAAAAGTTTTTTAAAGATAGCACCATATTAATCGTAAAAAAGGGGGCAATCGAAGGGAAAGTAATTTTCCAGAAATTTTGCCACATATTCGCGCCGTCAATCGCAGACGCTTCATATAATTCTTCTGGTACCGTCTGCAAGCCAGATAGATAAAGAATAATATTCATGGCACAGCCTTGCCAAACTGCCACAATAATAATCCCAATCCAAGCCAACTCGACGCTGCCTAATATATTGTTCTCTAAAAACGGGACTTGTAACGTCGTGCCCCACGTCGGTAAGACATTCGCAAAAAAGTAATTAAAAATATAACCAACAATCAGTGTTCCTAACACATTGGGTAAAAAATAGATGGCTCTAAAAAAGTTTTTAAACTTAATCCGTGAGTTCAACCCAATTGCCACAAGCAAACTAATGATGTTTACTAAGATAGTGGAAATTATGGCAAACTTAAAGGTAAATAGGTAAGAACTTAACACATTGCTATCCTTAAACAAATTCAAATAATTTTTAAACCCGACCATATCAAAGGTTTTGTTCAAGCCATTCCAATTAGTAAACGAATAAAATACCCCTTGCAAAAATGGGAATGTGTGAAACACAAAAAACAAAATAACGGCAGGAATGGTCATCATATACATGGTTTTTCGATAATTTTTCATCTTGCTATTCCTTTCTGTTCATGACTTTTACCCATTCACGATCCATGGTTTCTAAAAAGGCCCTTTGATCTTGATTAATCACATAAGTCTGTACTTGAGAATCAAACGCAACCCCACTAGGAATTAAATGATCGGCAAAGTCCACTACCTGATTATTTTGAATGTATGGAGCCAAAGGCAACAAGTTTTCATTTTGAATCTCCATCCCTTTAATCGCTGGAATGGCGTCCTGTTCCTCTAAATAAAGGGCCACATTTTCCTCTTGATATAGAAATTCAATCAGCTCATCTGCGGCTGCCGCTTTTTGCTTATCAGTGATTTCCGCTGACTGAGCTAACATCAAGTCAACACCAGAGACTAAACGATTATTATCCGGCTCGTTGTTCACTGGCATCGCAAAAACGCCAATCTTGATATCTGGATTTGCTTTTTTTATTTCCGGTATCGCCCAAATCCCTTGAAGATACATCGCTGATTGACCATTAGCAAAGGCTAAGTTGCCATCTCCATAGCCCTGACCGTATCCATTTTTTTGGATAAAGGGGAAAAGTTGGCTTAACTTATCTGCCGCTTCCTGATAGCCCTCAACAAATGTGGTCTCCTTATTACGGCGCTTCTCAAAGAAATCATCTCCTTGAGTATTTGCGACAATCGGGTTCATGGCACCAAGAGTGGTCCAAGCATCCTTAATGGTAAAATAAAAGGGGTCGACCTCTGATGACTGAAAGGTCTCAGCCGCCGCCATAAATTCATCCCATGTTTTAGGAACAGCGATTTGATATTTCTCGAAAAGGTCTTGATTATACAAGACGCCACTGGCATTCGCCACAAATGGTAAGCCGTATAGCTGGTCAGTCATCCCCACATCTTTTAAAATCTGCACATACCCTTCCTGAGATTTCGCAGCCAAGTCCGAATCATCAAAATTTTTAAGCTGTTCCGCTCCGATTAATTCTGAAAATAAATAACTACCACCGATTCCGATTACTTCGGGCATTTGACGTTTAAATACCCGTGTTCGTAAAACCGTTTCAGCATCTGGTGGGTAGCTTTCAATCACCTTAATATCTGGATGTTCCTCTTGAAATTTTGCGATTAATTTACGAAAAGTAGGGATCGCTTCAGATTTGGTTTGAAAAAACTCAATCTCGACTTGATCGCTCTCTTTTTTTCCGCAAGCTGCCATCATGGCCGTGACACTCAACAAACAGATCAACAACCAAACTTTCTTATTCATCAACTCAGCTCCTTTGTATTTTATTACGTAAACGTTTAACTTAATAGCTAAAGCAAATAACTATTTGCTTTTTTGAGCCACTGACCCTCGCTCAACTAACTTATAGGGAACAATTTGGCTGGTGATCTCACTAGCGTTTTCACACTTGTTAATGATTTCCGAAACAGCCAGATCTCCCATTTGATACAAGGGCTGGTGAATGGTCGTTAATTCAGGAAAACTCAACAACGCCGTCATCGAATCATCAAAACCGCTGACAGAAACATCATGGGGCACTCTTAGACCACGCTTACCACACGCTTTAATAGCACCAATTGCCGCCTCATCACTGCCGCCAAAGATAGCCGTCATGTCCGGATAACGAGTTAATAAATAGTTGGCTCCAACTTCGCCCATTTCCACACCAAAATCACCGTTTCTCACCCAGTCAGGCTTTGTTCCAAGCTGATGATCTTTCATGGCTTGTTGATAGCCCTTGATTCTAGGAATACCCGCCACTGCATCTTTCTTATCAATTCCAACTATGCCAATTTTTTGATGGCCATGCTGAATCAAATACGTGGTAGCATCATAGGCAGCTTGGTAATCATCAATTTTAATATAAGGATAATCAAAGGTTGGTGACTCTGACGAAATAAAAATATGGGCAACCCCAGTTTTTTCTAGCAGATCAAACTGAAACGCATTTGGTTGAATCGACACAAAGATAATCCCCTCCACACGCCGCTCTGCCAGAGATTGTAACGAGCGCTCAAAATACTCAGCATTTTCGCCACTGTGAGACAGCAACACCGAATAGCCTAACTCTTGAGCTTTGCTTTCGATCCCTTCAACGATTAACCCGTGGTAATTGGTCACCACACTGGGAATAATAACACCTAGTGACTGACTAAAATTTTTCTTTAAACTGCTAGCCATTTCATTTTTTTGATACCCCAGTTCAGCAATCACTTCTTCAACTTTTCGTCTGGTTTTTTCGCTAAAACCATCTTTGCCGTTCATGACACGAGACACAGTGGCAATCGAAACACCCGCCCGCTTGGCGACTTCAACCATTGATATTGACATTTTTTTCACCTCCACCTACGTAAACGTTTACTGTCCTTAAGAGAACTTTACCATCGATTGTATCCATTGTCAATTGTTTTTTTACGACTATTAGCTGACTCTAAAAGCAAGATATTGACACTAATTTATTGTATACTTAGCTTAAACAATTTGATAGAAAGGCGGTTAACCATAATGACACAGTTAGATTTGACCGATGAAAGGTGGCAGGCGATCACGACAAATGATCGCCAAGCAGACGGTGACTTTTTTTACGCAGTCAAAACCACCCAGATTTTCTGCCGGCCCAGTTGCGCCTCACGGCCACCGAAGCGCGAAAATGTGGCCGTTTACTCAAACAGCTTGGACCCGATCAAACTGGGCTTTCGACCGTGTAAAAGATGTCAACCCCTCGGTAATAAAGTGCCCTTAGCAACTTGGGTCGAAGATATCAAAAACTATCTGCAACTTAATTATCAACGAAAACTGACTCTAGAGCTGATTGCCAGTGAGATCCACAGCAGTCCCTATTATCTCCATCACGTCTTTAAAGCCCATACAGGTCTAACACCTTTAGAATATCTAACGATGATTCGCATCGATAAAGCGAAACTTTTATTGACAACAACGTCATATCCCATCGCCACCATCGCTCGCTATATTGGGATTAGCAACACGTCATATTTTTCAGTGGTTTTTAAGAAGATGACAGCAGAAAGCCCCAGTGCTTATCGCAAAAAAAAGAAGTAATTCCTCACTTCTTTTTTAACGGTTAGCAAATTTTAAAAGGCTGTACAAGATGATCAACGGAACCCCAATCAGTGTTGAAGCAATGGCCATAAATGTTTTTAGCCGCTGCTTGTTTTTGAGGAAGAGGCTTAAAAAACCGATAATTCCCATCCCAAGTACGCCACCTAAAACATTCAAAATGACGTCGTCAACATCCAGTGCGCCGATATTGAAAATAAATTGTGCCGCTTCAAAACTCACACTAAGCAAGAACATTAAAAGAACTCCTGGCCACTTTCTTTTAAGCAACACAGCCAAGTACATACCTAAGGGAATAAACAACAACAAGTTGCCCACAACATTAATATCCTTTAGATCATTCATAAAATAGAAGGCTTCCCAATTTACTCGTCTTGGCCCAGAACTGGCATAATTCAACATATCAACTGGAGAATTGCCTTTAAACAAAATTGTCGAGACGAGGACATAGAGATAGACTAAAAACATCACCCAAAATAAAAGATTAACCTGCCAGCTGACTTTTTTATTTTTCATCGGCTCCTCCTTCTTGCATTATTATTACCCTAGTGTACCATTTTTAGGCGCTATCTTGCTCCACCTTAAGATGGAGTTTTGAAAATATTAAGAAATTGACAACCAGTCGCTTTCGCCATTAATCATTTATTTGGTGGTGACACGCTTAAAATGCTATAATCTTAACTGGAGTACTAAATATTAATGTTAGGAAAAGGTATGATGAAAAAAATTAAAATTGATTGGAATTACTGGATGGTCAGATTTTTATTTGTCCTTGCAGTGATCATAAGCTTTAAAGCTATCTCAAATTTTCATGTTTTTACAGATGGTGTTAAAAATCTGTTAGGTGTTCTATCCCCATTTATCATTGGCTTTATTGTTGCGTACTTATTAAGCGGTCCTCAAAAGAAGATCCAGAGCTTATTAGCCAAAACCCACATTACGTTTATTCAGAAAAAAAGTCGCGGGCTTAGTATCTTGATTCTCTATGTGATGGCCTTGTTGTTTATCTTTTTAACGCTAAACTATGTTGTGCCCTTAATCATCAAAAACTTATTGGATTTACTTAATCTTTTACCCTCTTTTTATGCCTATCTAACCGAGCTAGCCAACAGCTTAGAAGACAATGGCATTATCGAATTGATAAAACTAGAAGAACTGTTAAAATCAGTGACAGCCAGTTATTCACCTGAGAAGCTTATTTCCCAAGGAACAGCCTCCTTGGCTTCAATTGGGCTCTTTGCCAAAAGCCTCTCCTCGCTGGTACTCAACACCTTCTTGGCCTTCATCATTTCTATTTATGTCTTGATATTTAGAGATGCGATTGCCGCCTTTTTTACCCAGTTATTCAGAAAATTCTTATCAGAAACCACCTTTAATCGCACAAAAGGCTTTATCCAACACGCAAACGATATCTTTTATAAATTTATTGCTTGTCAATTTCTTGACGCCTGTATTTTAGGGGTATTAGCTACTATCTTACTTTCACTTTTAGGGGTTCGTTTCTCTATTACACTGGGAATTTTATTAGGAATCTGTAATATGATCCCTTATTTTGGCTCAATATTTGCTTCCATCATCACCATGATCATTACTTTCTTTACCGGTGGCTTAAACCTCGCTTTAGTCACCATTGTCTCGCTGTTACTATTACAACAAATTGATGGGAATATTATTGGTCCCCGTATTATGGGCGGAGCATTAAATCTCAACCCTATTTTAATCATAGTCTCGATCACGGTTGGTGGTGCCTACTTTGGCGTCTTAGGCATGTTTTTATCGGTCCCTGTTGCCGCCATCTTAAAAATCACCTTAATGGAGTGGCTGGAAACACCGAAAAAGGAAGACAGTCTTTTAAGTAAATAATAAACAAGTGACGGGAACAAAAAGTTCTCGTCACTTGTTTATTCACGTATAACATGCGATAAACTGCCGGTTGAAGTCTCCTCCCTGTAGCAACTTCCACTGTGACGAGTAACCGTAGGAGAAGACAAGCGACTTTATGTCCCAGCTCACGCTGCCTGACATAAAAAGGCCACTCATTCAAATTGGCAAAAGCTTACTCCGCAACCGCCTTAACTCTTTTGCGATCTTTTATCTTAATTTTAGTAATGTTGACCTTATCCATCTCAACTACTTCCATTTCAAGACCTTCATGCACACACCGGAAACCAACCCGGACTGCTTGTTTATAAGTATCTGTGATCACACCACTTAAACTAATGCTTTCAATTTCTGCTGGAAAATCAACATGAAAAAAATCTTCGATTTCCGTCAACGGCGTTTTACCATTTACCATAAACTCCTGCTCCGTTAACGGTCGAATGTTCTCCTCTTCACGATCCTGCTCATCTTGAATATCACCCACAATTTCTTCTAATATGTCTTCAATTGTGACCATCCCACTGGTACCACCGTACTCATCGACTAAAATAGCGAAGTGTTTATGACTGCTCTGCATTTCTGCCAGTAATGTCTTAACAGGAATCGTTTCAAAAACAATGATTGGTTCATTAACCAACGTGACAATCGCTGCCTCAGAGTTGGCAAGATAGGCCTTTACTAAGTCCTGCAACGTGATATAGCCAACAATATCATCTTTCGTTTTGCGAATAACCGGAAAACGACTATGCCCTGTCTCAATCGTAAACGACAAAGCCTCGGCTATCGTATATTCTTCAGGAATAGCCTCCATATCAAGACGAGTTACCATGATTTCTTTAGCAAGTAGCTCATCAAAATCAAACACATTGTTAAGAAAATCAAATTCGTCCTTATTGATTTCACCATGTTTCAAACTCTCATTGGCAATTAGTAGTAATTCTTCTTCTGAATGAGTCTCCTCACCCTCCCCTAACTTAAGGCCAAATAATTTTCCAATGCCTGTTGCTGAAGAATTTAACAACCAGATAAAGGGATAGGTTGCCTTATAAAAATAATGAAGAGGGGTTACCACCCACAAAACTACCGGTTCTGTTTTGGTAATACTCAGCGATTTAGGGATCAATTCCCCAATCACGACATGAACAAAAGTAATCAATAAAAAGGAGATCACTAAAGAAATGACCTGAAGAACGGCTGTTGGAATCGGTAGAAAACCTAATAATGGGTGCAAAAGCTCTCTAACGGTTCCCTCACCTAACCACCCAATTGCCAGAGACGTTAACGTAATCCCTAGCTGACACGCACTCAAATACTCATCTAAATGACCGACGATTTCCAATCCTAGCTGTGCCTTCTTATCACCACTTTGAGCCAAGCCTTCTAGGCGACTTTTTCTAATTTTAACTAAACCAAATTCAGCTGCGACAAAAAATGCCGTCAACATTATCATAACCACTAATATCAATAACTTTCCTGCTATCATTTAAAGACTCCTTTTCATTCACTACACGCCGTCTATAATATAACACATTAATCCGGTGACGCCTAGAATACTCAACCGTTTCCGCTAGCGCCGACCGCTTTCCTCGTACTGTCCGTGTGTCAGTCGTTGCTCATCCGACTTTTTGTTTCTCAGTGTCAGCCAAATTTTTCCTGTTATTCAGTCTATACTGGGAATTTTTCAAAAAAAAATAGAACAACAGGGCAGGACAGATGTCCTCCCCTGTTTCAGTTTCATCACATTTCTGTGCTAATCTTAAACGGCCTGTAGCAACTCCAAAAAAACTCGCTGACACGACAATTATTTCTCTAATTTCTCGCGAATTTTTTCCTCCTGACCAGCAATCCGAGCGTACCGATAAAAACGTGATTTGGCATTTTCAATGGTTAAATCAAAAAGTTCTTCCGAAAGCTCCGGTGCGATCCCCGCCAACGTTGCAAAACGAGTTTCTGAGGCCATAAAGTCCTTCATCCCAGCAAAATTCGGTTTTTTAAAGTCCAATGTCATCGGATTTTTGCCCTTTTCAAGCAATAAAGGATTATAGCGATATAACGCCCAGTAGCCAGTGTCAACGGCTTCTTTCGTATGTTCAAGGGTGATTCCACCTGAGATACCATGAGCAATACACGGCGTGTAAGCAATAATCAGCGATGGACCAGGAAATTTTTCCGCCTCTTCAATGGCACGGATGGTTTGAACCTGATTAGCTCCAGAGGCAATCTGCGCTACATAGACATGACCATAACTCATCGCGATTACGCCTAAATCTTTTTTAGCCCCACGCTTGCCATCTGAAGCAAACTTAGCAACAGCAGATGTTGGTGTTGCTTTTGACTTTTGACCGCCCGTATTAGAATACACCTCGTTGTCCATGACCAAGATATTGACATCTTCCCCGCTGGCAATAATGTGGTCGATTCCCCCAAAGCCGATATCATAGGCCCAGCCATCGCCACCGATCATCCATTGACTTGGTTTAACAAACAGATCGTGATTCTCAGATATCTCTTTAAGCAACTGACTCATTTCTGGCTCAGCTTCTAGAGCCGCTCTTAGTTTTCGCGCCCGCTGTTGGGTCCCTTCGCCATCATCTTTATGGCTCAACCAATCGGTCAATAAATCGCGAATATCAGGTGTTAGCTCCTCACGATCTAAAACTTCCGCCACCTTGGCTCCTAGATAATCGCGACGGGAATTATTAGCCAAATACATGCCATAGCCATACTCAGCATTATCTTCAAATAAGGAATTAGACCAAGCAGGCCCTTGTCCCAAATGGTTAGTTGTATATGGCGTAGTCGGCGCAGCACCACCAAAGATCGAGGAACACCCCGTTGCATTGGCCATCATCAAACGATCACCATACAACTGAGTTAACAATTTAATATAGGGGGTTTCACCACAGCCCGAACAAGCGCCAGAAAATTCAATCAGAGGTTGTTCAAACTGAGAGCCTTTAACGGAGTTTTTCTTTACAGGATTTTCTTTTGTTTTTAAGGTCATGGCAAAGGCCCAGTTAACCGCTTCTGCTTTTAACTCACCGTATGGTTTCATCGCCAAAGCCTTGCCTTTAGCGGGACAGGCTTCGACACATAAACCGCAGCCCGTGCAGTCTTCCAAGGAAACTTGAATCCGATACATCAAACCATCAGCCCCTCGCATTTCCCGCATGATAAAGCCTTCCGGTGCCTCGCTGGCCTCTTTCTCATCGATTAAAAATGGCCGAATCGCCGCGTGAGGACAAACAAAGGCACATTCATTGCACATGGTACAACGGTCCACATTCCACTCCGGCACTTCCAAGGCGACACCTCGTTTTTCAAAGGCAGCAGTTCCTAATGGCATTCGACCATCAGTCATATTGTTTGCTTTTAAGTCGCCCACGCTTAAGGAATCACCTTCTTGGCGATTGACAGGCTCTACGATATTGAAAACAAAAGACGGCATATTGTCTCTTTTTTTAGGCGCTTCCTGAGAGAGCAACCAAGACTGAGGAACCGCAATTTTTTGCAGATACGCGTCGGTTTCATCAATGGCCGCATTATTGTTAGCGACAACTTGTTGCGATTTTTTCCCATAATTCTTTTGAACTTCTGCTTTCATCAAGTTCATGGCGTCGTCATCGGGCATGATTCCCATCAATTTAAAGAAAGCCGCTTGCATGACGGTGTTTATCCGCTGACCTAAGCCATTTTGTTGGGCAATTTTAACGGCATTAATCGCATAAAAGTCAATTTCCCTTTCAGCTAATTGACGCTTTAAAGTTGCCGGTAAATTGGCGGCTAATTGTTCTTCATTCCAGCTGGTATTTAAGAGGAAAGTGCCACCCTTTTTCAGTCCTTTGATCAAGTCATACTTCTGGATATAGGATGCGTTGTGACACGCGACAAAATCAGGTGTTTCAACTAGGTAAGTCGATTGAATAGGCTCTTTGCCAAATCGCAAATGAGAGACGGTTAACCCGCCAGATTTTTTCGAGTCGTAAGAAAAATACCCCTGAGCATATAAGTCCGTGTGATCCCCAATAATTTTGATTGACGATTTATTGGCTCCAACCGTGCCATCTGAGCCGAATCCCCAAAATTTAGCTTGAAAGGTGCCAGCGGGTGTCAAATCCAACTTTGCTGTTGCAGGTAAAGAAAGTCCGGTCACATCATCCACAATACCAATGGTGAAGCGCGTTTTCAGTTCTGCTCTCGGCAACAACAAATGATCATAAACACTGACCAGTTGATCTGGTGTCACATCTTTTGAGCCTAAACCATAACGACCACCAATAATCACAGGATGGATATCACTGTCATACATGACGCTTTGAACATCTAGCAAGAGTGGCTCGCCACCAGCCCCAGGCTCTTTCGTCCGATCAAGCACCGCTATTTTAGTAACTGTTTTAGGCAAAGCTTGGAGGAACGCTGCGACAGGAAAAGGACGGTAAAGATGAATCGTGAGATGACCAACTTTTCTCCCTTGCTGATTCAAATAATCAATGGTTTGTTGGACAACCGGCGCCACACTTCCCATCGACACAATGATTTCAGTGGCATCTTCTGCTCCGTAATAATTGACTAAGTCGTAATTTGTTCCCCTTAATTGGTTAATTTCATTCATGTATTTTTTGACAATTCCAGGAACAGCTAAATAATGATCGTTAACCGTTTCCCGTTGTTGGAAATGAATGTCACCATTTTGATTGGTTCCACTGACATGAGGATGATTGGGATTCATACTTTTTGCTCTAAACGCCGCTAATTTTTCCTGATTGACCAAGCCACTTAACTCATCGTATTCTAAAACCTCAACCTTTTGGATTTCATGACTGGTTCTGAAACCATCAAAAAAATTAATAAAAGGCAGACTGCTTTCAATCGCTGCCAAATGGGCCACAGCAGATAAATCCATCACTTCTTGAACCGTGCTTTCCGCTAGCATCACCACGCCGGTTTGGCGAGCTGCCATCACATCACCGTGATCCCCAAAAATACTCAAGGCATTGGTCGCCACTGCTCGACTTGCCACATGGAAGACCGCTGGTAATAATTCACCAGCAATTTTATACATGTTGGGAATCATTAACAGTAACCCTTGGGAAGCAGTATAAGTGGTCGTTAACGCACCGGTTTTTAGAGAACCGTGAACCACACCTGCGGCTCCCGCTTCTGATTGCATTTCCACTACTTTAACAGGATGTCCAAAGATATTTTTTTGACCTTTTGCCGCCCACTCGTCTACTAACTCAGCCATTGTTGAGCTTGGTGTAATAGGATAAATGGCTGCAAGTTCGGTAAAGGCATAAGAGATATAGGCGGCGGCAGTGTTGCCATCCATCGTTTGCTGATTACGCATATGATATTCCTTCTTTCTTTAACATGCTTTTTGACAAACGCAGAAGCTGGAAAACCTCGATCACCAATTCCCATGCCCCACACTGTCAGAAAAGCTATTTCACAGAAAAGCGCTCCATTCTGATTATGCCTTGCACCCATCATCACAACGTTATCTATCAGCGTTATTTTTGTGAAATAATACTCAATGTTTTTTCAACATACTCATTATAACCCATTAGATAGTCTGTTTCAACGTTTTAAAAAAATATTCAGTTTTGTTCAATAAAACGTATAACTTTCACAAAGCTGCCTAATCAACAAAAAAAAGCTTGTGATCATGAACTGCATCATGATCACAAGCTTGTCTTTATTTCTTGCAGACAAAAAACCAGCGAGTGGTGTTTTCTTCTGGTTTTTCATCCGTAAAATCAGCAAAAATCTGGATATTATAAAAATTGGCATTCTCTAACATTGTATAGTAGTTTTCCATGGAGTAAGTTCGCTCCTGATGCAGTTCATCATGACGAACAAACTTTTGATCACCTTCATTTTCCTTGACAAAAAAAGTCAGAAAATGTTCCACGCTATGCTCTTTTTCACCGGGATAACTGTCCCACAAAAAGGCGAACTCTTCCGTTTGATAATGATAACTGTATTCAGGGAAAACCTCATCAACTTGAAATAAGGAATGAACGTCAAAGATAAACGTGCCATCCTCTTCTAAAGCTTGATAGACTGAATCAAAAACTTGCTGAACCGATTGACGATCTGGCATATAGCAGAGAGAATCAGAAAAACAAGTAATGGCTTCATAGGTTCCGACTTCAGAGAGGTCCATCATATCCCCTTGGACAAATTGAACGGCTACGCCTTCTTCTTGAGCCCGTTCACTGGCTACAGATAACATTTGTTCCGATAAATCCAAAGCAGTTACCTCATAGCCCTCACGAGCAAAATCGCATGCCAAAGCGCCCGTTCCACATGCCAATTCTAAAATCCGTTTCGTATCCTTTGGTAAATGACGTCTCGAGAAATTTAACCATTCCATGTAGAGAAATGGGTCCATGACCTCGTCATAGACAAAGGCAAATGTCTTGTACAGCATCTTAGTCAACCAAAGATGTCAAATTGACCATCGGGGCGTCTGACCATAATTTTTCTAAATTGTAAAACTCTCGTTCTGACGAGTGGAAAACATGAACCACAATATCACCTAAGTCAACCAAGACCCACTTGCCAGATTCTTTCCCTTCAATCCGGCCTACTTCAATCCCGGCTTGACGAGCAGCGTTGGCTATTTCATCCACAATTGCCCCAACTTGCTTTTCACTGTTCCCATGACAAATCACAAAATAATCGGCTAACAAGGAAATGCCTTGAACATCTAAGGCCACGATGTCCTCTCCTCGTTTGTCATCGGCCGCTTTGACTACTACTTCTAATAATTGACTACTTTCTATGATAATTCCCTCCTATTTTTTACAACCCACTGATTGTATGTTTCAATTGTTTTTGGGTAAATCTTCACTTCCTGGGCGATCAGATGGCTCAAGGTTTGCTTGGTTTCAAAAGCCACCGCTTCATCAAGATTGCGAAACGCCACAACACGAGCTTCCTCTACACCGGGAAATTGACGTCCTGGTTCGATAAAATCAGCAACGTAGATAAGCTTATCTAACTGACTCATCTCTTTAGCCCCCGTCGTGTGAAGACGAATCGCTTGTAATACCTCTTCATCCACAATTCCTAATTCTACTTTTGCCAGATACGCCCCTAAAATGCCGTGCCAAATCTGATTACCATATTCGATTAACGACAAATCAAAGCCTTGAGTGCGAATTAGCTCAATCATCTCATCATCTGGTCGCTCTTTAGCATAATCGTGACTTAAAGCGGCCATGCTGGCTCGCTCCAAATTAACACCATATCGTTCGGCCAGAGTTAAAGCCGTTGCTTCCACACCTAAAACATGATTAAACCGCTTCTCACTCATGCTCTTTTGAATCTGATTAACTAACCCCCCTCGAGTCAGACCATCGGAATACACTAACTGACTAGTTTTCATCCACATACAGTCCTTTCTCGTGTATATAGTTTATCACACTTTTAGGCAGAAGGTAGTTGATTGAACATCCTTCTGCAACTTTCTTGCGAATATACGATGAACTCAAATCCATCAACGGCACATCAACCCAAATAATCGGGTAGGCCGATTCAACTGGATAATTAGGGCGACGAACACCGACTAACTGCACTAAGGCCATTAATTCCTCTAAACGATGCCATTTCGGCAAATAGTCTACCATATCGCCACCGATGATAAAATAATAATCCGTGTTAGGATTTTTTTCTGTTAATTCCTTCATCGTGTCATAGGTAAAGCTCTTACCCGTGCGCTCGATTTCAACCGTTTCAATTTCCAAATGTTCGGCATCCGTTAAAGCTAAAGCTAACATCTCCAAACGGAAATCAGCAGAAATCGTCTTTTTTTCATCAATATGAGGTGGCTCATAAGCAGGCATTAAATAAAGTTTATCCAATCCTAATTGATGATAGACTTGATCCGCAATAATCAAATGAGCGTTATGAACCGGATTAAAATTACCACCGAGAATCCCCACTTGACGCCTCTTTGTTGGTTCTTCAAGAGGCGCCAGCTGGGACTGAGTTAAGACTTGACATCTTCCCTTAGTTTCCACTATAACTCACCTCATCATTTTATAATTTACGGACATCTATAGATAATTTCTGATTAGCCGCTTTGGATGAAGCCTTAAACAAGACTAACACACGGCCAATAATTTGCACCACATCACAGTTAATTTCTTTTTCAAGTGTCGCTGCTACATCCGTTGCGATCTCATCTGTGTTTTGTAAAAGATTTATTTTAATCAATTCTCTTTTTTCAAGAGCTTCTTCAATTTGCGTGATCATCGCCTCGTTTAGCCCCCCTTTACCAATTTGAAATAACGGGCTTAAATGATGGGCCTGACTACGTAAAAAGCGTTTTTGTTTACCTCTTAATTCCATGTTTCTCCTCTTTTCTAACCTTCCATGAAGGAAGTGTCTAACTTACTATACTAATGCTTTGCGACGAATAACGTCAACACCCTTAGGAGCCCAACCGGCTACCACACAAGGCTCACTGACCATGATCCAGCCTAAGCCAGCAAAGACGATATCCGTATTTTCCTTAACTGAGAATTCAAAACGGACCAACTCGGGAAAGTCGCCAACTTCATCAGGACGGGGCGGCTGCAAAAGTCCACCTACATGTTTCTGATAGAACTCATCAGCCTTTTCCAATTTAGTTCGGTGAATTTCCACGTCATTTGACACATATGCCACAAATGAACTGCGTTTTCCTTGAAGAAAATCAAAGCGGGCTAACCCGCCTAAGAACAAGGTTTGCTCTGGATTAAGTTGATAGACTTTCGGTTTAATTTCTTTCGTAGGCGCAATAA
This sequence comes from Vagococcus allomyrinae, assembly GCF_017829975.1. Classification (GTDB taxonomy): domain Bacteria; phylum Bacillota; class Bacilli; order Lactobacillales; family Vagococcaceae; genus Vagococcus_D; species Vagococcus_D allomyrinae. The sequence goes on from NZ_JAEEGA010000003.1 coordinate 54,030, forward strand.
TCCGCAAATCCTTTTTCCCTAAATAATGAGCCATTTGGAAGTTATGAATAATCCCAGGCGTATCAATTAGCAACTTGCCATCTTCCAAAGGTATTTCAATTTTATCCAAGGTTGTCCCAGGAAACTGAGAGGTTGTGATTAATTCTTGGACACCCGCTGTTGATTTAATAATAGCGTTGATTAAGGTCGACTTACCCACATTGGTGACACCTACGACGTAAACGTCTCGTCCCTGACGGTATTTTTCAATTGTCTCTAACAAAGTTTCCATTTCCAATGGTTTTTTGGCACTCGTCAAAATCACATCAATTGGACGTAATCCTGCTTCATGAGCTCGCTCTCGCATCCATTGAGTCATCTTGCCACGTTTCAAAGATTTCGGTAAAATATCCACCTTATTCCCCACTAGCAAGATCGGGTTACTGCCCACAAAACGATGCAATCCAGGGATAATACTGCCATTAAAATCGAAAATATCTACCACGTTTACGATTAAAGCATCTTCTTGGCCAATGCCATTTAACAAACGAAGAAAATCGTCATCCGTCAATGACACATCTTGAATGTCATTATAATGACGCAGGCGGAAACAACGTTGACAGTATACTTCCCCTGTTTCCAAGCCCTTTTCTAAAGCAGAGGAAGGGGTAAAGCCCACCTCAGCTTTATCCTCTGTTTGAATAACCGAACCACAACCTATACAACGAATTTCTTCGTTCATCCTAAATCACTTCTCCATTCCATATCTGAATGCTTTCTTTTTAACGTTTTCATGACCACTTTTTCCATCGCCCGATTTGGCTTGGTGTTCCACGCATCCGAAGCCACAATCGGTCGAACGAGGATGGAACGAATTCCAGCACCATTCGACGCTCTGATATCCGTCATCAACTGATCGCCAACCATGATGATCTCCTTTTTAGGTAATCCCAACTTATTGGCGGCCTCATTCATCCCTTTTGCTAAAGGTTTCAATGCTCGCGCCACATAGTCAAGCTCTAAATGGGAAATCGCCCGTTCCACCCGTTCAGCTTTATTATTCGACACAACAACCACTGGAATCCCCGCCTCTTTCATCGTGTCAATCCAATGTAACAATTCTTTTGTCCCGTCTGGATTATTCCAGGCGATCAATGTGTTATCCAAGTCGGTTAGGACAGCTCTAATATTGTATTTAGCCAATTGCTCTGGCGTTAACTGATAAATGGCTTCCAACATCCAAGTTGGCTTAAATTTTGAAAACATACATACTCCTTTCAAGGGTGTCTCACATCAAATGAATCCCGTACTTTCTCACCTAAAAAACAGGCGTACTGACTCAGCACCCCTTTCATCCACTTTATTATACATTATTTCCATGCTATTTTCATCCTATAACCACTACTTTTCTCAGACCCTTAAAAACAAACTAAAACCTCATGATCTTTTACGACCTCTCAAATGACCTCTGACCGCTAAGCAAAACCAGCGCTCTGACTGCTTTCGCTCTTTAGACGGTAAGGTAGCTCCAAACTTTCAGTTGCCCGCGCTCACAAAAAAGCCCAAAAAGACTGGGAAATACTGTCCCAGCCACACACACTTATTAGGCAAATAAATTGCGAATCATATCAGCACCACCGATAAAGTTACCGATAACACCGCCGATGTTTGCCATAATCACCACTAATAAAATCCGTAACACGCGATTCTTGAAAAAGCCTTTGAGACTTGAGATATCCTCTTGAACATGCTGCAAATCATGGACCGTTGGTTTACGGAGAGTTGCTTCCACAATGCCGGCAAAAAAACCCACTGCCACGAGGGGATTAAGCGTGCCAATCGGCGCTGTCACAAAGGAGGTCAAAATCGTTAAAGGATGACCGAGTGAAAACAAGGTGAATAAGGCGGCTAATCCGCTGTTCCATAATAACCAAGTAGACAGTTGTTGCCAACCTGTATCAACGCTGATAAAGAAAGAATAAACAACTAGGGCCACAATTGCCGCTGGAAATAGCCAACCGATAATTTTCGTCGACTGCTTTGCTGGCGGAATCGTTGAAATTGCCGTTAAATCATGCTCGTTAAAAATTTCTTTAGTAACCCCCGGCACATGAGCGCCACCTAAGACGGCCACGATTTTCTGACCCGGTGCCTCCTTAATCTTGGTTGCTAAATAAATATCACGCTCATGAACTAAAATCTGACCAATCACAGGAAACTCTTTTCTCAAATCGGCTAAAGCACTTTCTAGCATATCACTTTCTAACATCGTCGCTAAATCTGCTTCTGACAATTCCTCTTCTTCGTCGTCTTCAAAGGAAACAAAGAGACTCACCAGTAATTTAGATTTCTCCCAAAAACTTAACTCTCGCCAAATACGTAAAAAAGTGGTCTGAATATCGCGATCCGCTAACACAATCTCTGCGCCTAGGGCTTCTGCACTGGCAATTCCTTGTAGCATCTCACCCCCTACTGGCGTATCCAATTGTTTCGCCATTTTTTTCTGATAAGAACTTAACACCAAATTAACTAATAAATAGCCAACCTTTTTGGTTTTTATGACTTGAACAATATCCGTGTCTTCCCAGGCTTGCGGATTACGAATCGTCTCATAACGAGCGTCATCTAACTCGATACAGACACTACTTGGCTCTTCTGCCTCAATGACCTCCTTAACTAAGGCCACACTCTCTTTTGATACATGGGCAGTGGCGATTAAAATAATTTCTTTTTCTTGATAACTTAAGCGAGTTATTGGTTGTTCCATCTGTGACTCCTTCACACAATTTATATGTTTAATCATGACTTGACTAACTGACCATCCTCTTAATCTTGACTGACAATCAGATTCAACTAACAGGACTTGTCTATTATAGTAACATTTACTAAAAAGAAATGAAAGTCAAACCGACCTTAACAACACTAAAATAACCAGTACTGGCAAAGAGTTAACCCCCTCTCCCTGTACTAGTTATTCTTAACGTTTACAAATTGCCGATTTACCCGTCTGCAAAAAAGTTCGTCTGACATTCAGCATCTGGGCAATCCGCTGTTCAGCTAAATGATTAGCTGCCTCCGCTGTCGTTATCGCCTCCCTTTTAGCGATCTCAAAGACCTGTCCCATCTGTTCATAAATGGCTTTGACTTTGACCGTCGCCCGTTCTTCATCATAACCACTTAATTCATCTGCGACGTTAATAACACCTCCGCTATTAACAATAAAATCTGGCGCATAAAGAATTTCCAACTGACTTAACAGTTGACTGTGCCTTTCAATATCCGCTAACTGATTATTGGCTGACCCGCAGATTGCCTTGACTTTTAGTTGAGGGATCGTCTCATCGTTCAAGACCGCCCCTAAAGCACAAGGTGAGAAAATGTCAGCTGTCACGCCGTAAATCTCCTCAACACCGACGGCTTTTGCGTCAAAATCCCTGACAACACGTTGAATTGCCTCTTGATTAATATCCGTGACGACCAAGTGGCCACCTTCTTGATTAATCAACTGACAAAGATCGTAAGCCACATTTCCCAATCCCTGAATGGCAATCGTTTTCCCCTGCAGCGAATTGTCACCATAGACTTCTTTAGCGGTTCGTTTCATGGCGTAATAGACACCTAAGGCCGTTTTAGGACTCGGGTTGCCAGAAGCGCCTGCGCGAGCCGTACTCCCTGTGACATAATCTGTTTCCAAATAGATGTTATTCATGTCATACTCATTGGTCCCCACATCCTCCGCAATGATATAACGGCCATTTAAGCTTTCCACATAGCGCCCCATCGCTCTAAATAACGCTTCACTTTTATCAGTTTTCGGATTGCCAATAATAACCGATTTCCCACCACCAATATTCAAGCCAGCTGCTGCATTTTTATACGTCATGCCACGAGATAGACGCAAGACATCGCGCAAAGCAGCTTCTTCGCTTTCATACGGCCACATGCGACATCCTCCTAAAGCTGGACCTAAGGTCGTATCATGAATGGCAATAATCGCCTTTAAACCAGATGCTTTGTCCTGACAAAAAACCACTTGTTCATAATCGCCGATACTCATTTCTTCGAATAATATCATGTCAATTCCTCCTATTCCTAAAAAAGAAAACGCTACCTACACCTTTATGTTAACACTGGGCTCGCTATCCAACAATCAAACTTTGTGAAAGTAAGAAATTTCTTTTCCTATTTTAACACCTCTGAAAGGAATAGAATATTCTGACGATATCACCGATTAACTAGTCCTTGCTTCTATTAAAAGAAGCGTAACTATATTCAGAAAGTATGGCTAACCAATATTATAGATATTATTCAACTGATAGCCTATATGCTAAACTATCTATAATTTAAGAAAGCCACAGATCAGTAAGGTATCATCAGAAAATAACACTATTTCCGACTATTCTTAAAAAGAGTGATTCAATGTATCAGTTAACGTCGCTTTTTTTAAATAGTTTCCCCTATATTGGAAATTAAGTCAAGCAGATTTTAATGAAGGAAAATCCCTTGACTTAAAAATGATCTCATGACCTGACGAACTGACGCCTTTCTTAAAAATCGTCCAGTGGACAAGTTCTAAGAAAATCGCTCACTTAGAATGGAAAAGGAGGAACTATGAAAAAGAAACTCGGGATAACACTGTTGACGCTAACACTCACCGCCCTATTAAGTGGCTGTGGTGACTCAGCGGATAACAAGCAAAGCACAGCAACACCAGAACAAACTCTTAACATTACGTCGGAGGCGCAAATTTCAACTATGGATCCTGCACTGGCAGCAGACACGACCTCAACTTTAGCAATGAATCAGGTCTATGAAGGGCTCTACATTATCGGTAAAGACGATGAATTTGTCTTAGGAGCCGCAGCTGAGGAACCAGAAGTGTCTGACGACCAATTAACGTATACCTTCTCACTAAGAGAAGATGCCAAATGGTCAAATGGGGAACCTGTCACCGCTCACGACTTTGTTTACGCTTGGCGACTGATTGCAGACCCAACAACGGGCTCACCCAATACGGATGTGTTGCTAGGCGTGATAAAAAACGCCAAAGCCATTTATACAGAAGGAGCGGACCCTGAAACCCTAGGAGTCAAAGCTCTTGATGATTACACATTAGAAGTCACGTTGGAACAGCCGATCCCCTATTTAAAATCCTTATTGACATTCGCCATTTTCTACCCTAAAAACCAAGCATTTATTGAAAGTCAAGGACAGGATTACGGCACCAGCGGCGAACATTTAATTTACAACGGGCCTTTTGTCCTGAAAAAATGGGATTCCTTTGCCGATGAATGGACCTATGAAAAAAATCCTGAATACTGGGACCACGATAAGGTACAATTAGCTGAAGCCAAAGTGTCAGTAATTAAATCCCCTTCAACGGCTGTCAATCTGTTTACAACTGGGGAAGTTAATGTCGTAAATAAATTAACCTCTGAATTTGCAAAAAATTATCGCGAAGATGACAGTTTTTTACCTGTTAAACAATATGTCACCTTCTTCTTAAAAATGAATCCTAAACGCGGGGACAAAGAAACCCCCTTAGCGAACTTGGACTTACGTAAAGCGATTGCCCAAGCCTTTGACAAACAGAAATTCGTGGAAAATATTTTGGGCGACGGTTCAACTCCTACTAATCACTTAATTCCGAAAGGACAAACACCGAGTCCTGACGGCAAAAGCGACTTTACTGATGCAGCAAGCGACGCCTATGATTATTTTGACTACAATCCAGAAGAAGCTCAAAAATCATGGGAAAAAGCGCAAGAAACACTAGGAAAGACGGTGTCAGTCGAATTTTTAACGGATGATACCGACGCAGCCAAAACCTCTGCCGAATTTTTTGCCGATCAACTAGAAACTAACTTGCCCGGTCTAACAGTAAAAATTGTTCAAGTGCCTTTTCCAATTCGTGTGGAACGCGATCAAAAACAAGACTTTGAGATCCAACTAAGTGGTTGGGGAACTGATTATCGCGATCCTTTAACCGTCATGCGAATCTTCACTTCCAACAACCCAACGGGTGGCATTACCTATGCAAACCCAGACTATGACGCGTTGATCGATGCTTCTCGTACGACCGACGCCAAAAATAATTCTAAACGGATCGAAAACTTTATTGAAGCTGAAAATATTCTCTTAAATCAAGATGTCATGTTGGCCCCTATTTACAATCGCTCTTTAGCCATTTTAAGTAACCCTGACATTCAAGACATGTATTGGCATCCCTTTGGTCCTAGCTACAGTTTAAAATGGGCCTTCCGTCAATAATCAGCCATTGTCCAGAGGAATATTAGACAGACCTCTGGGAAATGATCACCTATAATAGTCAACCAAAGGAGTTGCCATATGACCTTACTAATCCAAAACTGTACCTTAGAAACTGGCTTCAATGTTGTCAATCAGCAAGTTGTCAGTACTAAAACTGAAAGATATGACGTGTTGATCGCCGATGGCATTATTTCTAACATTGCCAAGGAGATTCCGACTACGCCTGAAATGATGGTGATTGATGCTCAACACGCTCTGTTATTGCCAGCCTTAAAAGAGATGCATATCCACATTGACAAAACCTATTTTGGTGGCCCTTGGCAAGCTTGTACGCCAATTACCAACGGGATTTTCACTCGTTTTGAAGAAGAACGAACACTGCTGCCTAATCAGTTGGACACAGCTTACGAACGAGCATGTCACGTCATCGAGCATTACCTAGCTCAAGGGCATCATCATATTCGCAGTCATTGTAACGTCGATCCTTATATTGGCACTAAGCACATTGAATTGACAAAAAAAGCCCTGGAGACTTATCAAGACTACTTAACTTACGAGATTGTCGCCTTTCCCCAGCACGGCCTATTGCGCTCTCAAGTCCTGCCTTTAATGAAAGAAGCTTTATCAATGGGGGCCACTCACGTTGGCGGTGTTGATCCTTCGACTGTCGACCGCGATGTTGACCGCTCATTGGCCACTATTCTTGAGCTGGCTGTTGAATTCGATGCAGGGGTTGACGTTCACCTTCACAACCGTGATTCTTTAGGTGAATACGAATTTTACAAATTAGCTGATTATACCAAACAAGCCAACAAACACCATCAAGTGACCATCAGTCACGGGATGGCGCTTGGCGATTTAGCTGGAGAAGCCTTAGAAAACATGCTTGAGACGTTAATCAGTGTCGGCATTGATGTGACCACAACCGTCCCGATCAATCGGCCGACGATGCCGATCCCCTACCTTGTCTCACAAGGCCTAAAAGTATCCCTCGGTCATGATAGTTTAACGGACCACTGGTCGCCATTTGGCACCGGTAATACGATCGATAAGATGAATGTCTTAGCCCAACGCTTTGGTCTAAGCGATGAATTGCGTCTTAGCCGTATTTGGCAATATGGAGCAGGTGGTCTATCTCCTCTCGATGAATCCGGTCAACAAACCTGGCCTTACATCGGAGCAGCCGCCAATGCCATCCTGGTGGCGGCTGAATCTTCGGCTCACGCGATCGCCCGTAAACGCCCGATCACCCATGTCATAACTAACGGCATTTGTGCCTATCAGCAATCTAATCCAATCGATCAGGGGGAGTAACTAATGATAACCAAACGTTTAAAAAATGTTAAACTTGAAACTGGTCGTCGCCTAAATCAAGGGCGGACGATGACCACAACGGCTTGCTATACCATTGATTTAGCAGATCAGCTGATCACAGGAATCTATCCTGAAGAACAAGCACCCAACTTTAACGGCACCACCATTGACATAAAGGGGCGCCTAGCTCTCCCACCTTTTAAGGAGATGCACAATCATCTCGATAAAACCTATATGACGGTTGGTTGGCGGGCCGCTTTACCTGTCGGGAGTTTTCCAGAACGATTGGCTGCCGAAGCCAGTGAATTACCACTTTTAGCCCCTTCAACTGAGCGTCGTGCTAGCGCAATGATTGAAAGTTTGATGAAACGCGGCATTAACCACATTCGTTCCCATGTCAATATCGACCCATATATTGGACTGGAGAACTTAGAAGGCGTCCAAAAAGCCCTTCAAAAATACGATAAATATATCACCTATGAGATTGTCGCCTTTCCGCAACACGGTCTATTGCGAGAGGGTGTCCCCCAATTAATGCGTGAGGCCTTGCGATCAGGGGCTACAATGGTCGGAGGACTGGACCCTGGTGGTATTGACAAGGCGGTTGAGCGTTCGTTGGATGAAATCATGTCACTGGCAACGCTATTTGATGCTGATGTCGATATTCACCTTCACGACCGCGGACATTTAGGAACCTACACTTACAGTAAGTGGTTGGATGTGGTCGCCGATAACCACTATCAAGGTCGGACCGCCATCAGTCACGGGTTTTCTTTAGGAGATGTTAGTCTCACTGAACAAGATGAATTAATCGCTCGCCTCAAAGAACAAGAAGTGGCCATTATGTCTACTATTCCTTTCGGCCAGTCTCACCAAATACCACCAATTGATCGTTTGCGCCAAGCAGGGGTAAACGTCCACTTGGGATGCGACGGGTTTTACGATTCATGGAGCTCTTACGTTTCCAGCGATCTCTTAGAAAAACTGACGACCTTTTGCGAGCTTACCGGAAAAATAACAGAAGATCAGTTAGCCGATTCACTTTCCTTAATCACTGACAGACCATTGCTAACCAAGGGCGAACTCACTTGGCCCTTAGTTGGTGATAAGGCTGATTTTATTTTTATTGACGCCGCTGCAAGTGCTGAGGTGATAGCGCGCAAACCAGTTGACCGCTTGATCATGTTTAACGGTCACCTCCTTCACTAAACGCAAACAAGCCGTTTAGCTCATCGGAGGAGACACGTCTAATGTCTCATATTTATGAAAACTAAACGAGGGTGGGACGATCGTCCCACCCTCGTTTTCTGAGCAAATTAAGCCCTTAAACAGGCAGCAAAGGCTGCCCCAATAAGAGGCATTTCAGCTTCAGCAATTGTTCGCACATCTAGTTGAACCTGATCCTCTTTTATCCTAACGATCACAGGCCTCTGGAAAGCTCTCAAAGCTTGTTCCAGTTTCTCAGCTGATAGTTGAGAGCTCTTACAGCTGACCAGCTTGGTCGCCAATTTAACTCCCGGATACGAGCCACCTCCTACCTGAGAAAAACCCGCTTCAACACCAATTTCTAAAGGCAATTCACACGCTTCCAATGTCTGAACCAAGTCAAACGCTTTGCTTTCTAACGCTTCTGGCGAAAGACTCAGCAGGCGTAATGTCGGAATAGTTTTCATCAATGACTCTGGTTTTAAGTATTCCTTAATTGTCAATTCTAAGGCGCTAAGCGTCATTTTATCCACCCGCAAAGCACGCGTCAATTGGTTCGTTTTCATCCGCTCAATATACTCTTTTTTACCGACGATAATGCCCGCTTGGGGCCCTCCTAACAACTTATCACCACTAAACGTAATAATATCACAGCCAGCTTGAACACAGGACATTACAGTTGGTTCATAGGGAAAACCCAAAGAGGTCAAATCCACCAATAAACCACTGCCCAAATCGTTCATCACAGGAATCTCGTGAGCCGCTCCTAATTTTGCCAATTCTTCCATGGAAACAGTCTCCGTGAAACCGATTACCTTATAATTGCTAGTATGGACTTTAAGAATCGCCCCAGTATTTTCATTGATCGCCTGCTCATAATCTCGTAAATGAGTTTTATTGGTCGTGCCTACCTCACGGATAATGCCACCACTTAAGGCAATAATGTCAGGAATTCTAAAAGAGCCGCCAATTTCAACCAACTCTCCTCGGGAAATGATGATTTCTTTTCCTTGAATAAATGTCTGCAAAGCCAAGAGAACAGCTGCCGCATTATTATTGACCACTAAGGCCGCTTCAGCTCCCGTCAATTTTAATAGATCTCTTTCTAAATGTTGATAGCGTGACCCACGAGAGCCCTTGGCTAAATCATACTCCAAATTGGAGTAGCCAAAAGCTATCTCAGTCAACTGATTCTGAATAACTGGCGCCAACTGCGCCCGTCCTAAATTAGTGTGAAGCACAACCCCTGTGCCATTGATCACCCCTCGTAAATGGGGGGCCTGAGCTTTCTGACAGCGTTCTTTGATCGGCAGGATAAAACTCGCACTTCCGACCTCAACGCCTTCAACACCTGACAGTAGCAACTGACGGCGATGGTCAATCTCTGTCTGGGCCGCTTGTTTAACTAAAGTTCTACCATAGCTACTAATGACCTCTTGCAACTCGTCAGCTGACAAAAGCAAATCTATTTTGGGCAGGCGACTTAAACTGGTTTTATTCATTAAGGACTCCTTCCATCTGACAGCGTACATATGTTTTAAGCTTCTGTTGATCGATCACGATTTGATACATATCAACCTGCTGATTATTCTTCCTAAGATGCTGAACAATGCTCGCAAGAGAGCTTTCATTAAATTTTAACGCTAGACCACAGCTAGCAGCAATCGACTCAGGCGTTGGGATCAAACGGGCATTTAACTGGGCTTCTTTAATCCACAATTCCACTTCCATCGCTTGATGTGTCGAATTAAAAGCGACAAGGTAGTCCATCTTCCATTCTCCTTCCTCTACGGCTTAACTATCCGTGACGCTTCACGCATCATCTCAATGATCCGATACATATTGGTGATCTCGCCAACGCCAACTTGATCCGTCAGACCATAATAATCAGTACAAGCGCCACAAGCATAAACTTCAACACCAGCCTTAGCCAAGATGGTTAAATCTTCAAAAGATTCTGATGTTGGCACGGCGAATTGAACACCACCGTTATACATAATCACGCGACTCGGCAAACGATCTTGTTCCGTCAAGGCGTATATGAAGCCTTTCAGTAAGGTTGCTCCTAACTGATCATCACCACGCCCCATGACATTTGCATCAATCACCACGATATAAGCCTCTTCCTCTAATGAGGCACCTTGATCATTCATCGACTTAGGATTAAGGTCAGTCTTGCTAATCACAACTGAATACTCTTGGGGTGCCAGTTGTTTAGTGAAATAGCCATACCCTTTTTGCTCTGCCATTTTCTTTAAGTTTTGAGTGGCGATCTCATTGTCGACTTTAATTTCAATCGTATCATGTTCAGCCAAGGCTTTTTTTGCCTTAATGACAGGCAGTGGGCAAGCCTCGCCTAATGCATTTATTTTTTCCATGTCTATTCCTCCCAATCTTATTCTACTTAATATAAATCGTCTTTGCCTGACGCTCAATCACTTTCCCGATAATCGCTCCCTTAAGCCCATTTTGAGCCATTTCAGCCACTAACTGCGCCGCTTCATCGGCAGGCAAGCTGACGAGCAACCCACCAGAGGTCTGGGGATCAAACAAAATTTCTTCAAGCGCAAAATCATCACACTGAAACTCAAGTTGATCGCTCAAATAATTACGATTTCGTTGACCACCAGCCGTGATCAAAAACTCTTTTGCGCAACGGTAAGCCTCTTCGATATATGGTAATTGGGACACCTCTATCACAGCCGAACACGCTTCATTCATCATTTCAACCAAATGCCCCAACAAACCGAAGCCCGTCACATCTGTACAACCGTGAACTTCCCGTTGGCGGATCAGCTCTGCGGCCTTTTTGTTGAGCGTCGTCATCGATTCAACCGCTTCTTGAAAGGCACTTTCCGTCGTTTCAGCCACACTAAAAGCCGTGGTGATGATCCCAACGCCAAGTGGTTTAGTCAACACCAAAACATCACCGACCTGAGACTCATTATTTTTGAGAATTTTATCCGGATGGACCGTTCCCGTGACAGACAAACCATATTTAGGTGTTGAATCATGAATGGAATGACCACCTACTAAAATAGCCCCAGCTTCAGCGACCTTTTCTGACCCACCTCGTAAAATTTCACCTAATATCTCAATATCCAACTCTTCAGGAAAACAGACGATGTTCATGGCTGACAAAACATCGCCACCCATTGCATATACATCACTTAAGGCATTTGTCGCCGCAATTTTGCCAAAAAGATAAGGGTCGCTGACCATTGTCGGGAAAAAATCCAACGTCTGAATGAGCGCCATCTCATCACTGATCTTAATAACCCCCGCGTCATCTGTTGAATCAAAACCAACCAACAGCCGCGGATCCTCGTTTTTAGGTAATTTTCCCAACAAACCGGAAAGATTCCCAGGCCCGATTTTAGCGTTACAGCCGCCACAGATAAATAATTTACCAAATTCTTCATTTGCCATTCTTTTCACCTCTATATTTATTACAACACCATATTTGGTGTAAATTCTTTGTTCAAACTTGATCAACTAGCGGCTAAAACCGCCTTTAGATTCTCAATTGACCTGTTTATTTCCCAAGAAATAGAAATAGCCAATTGACTCCTCCCCATCATCTATGCTAATATATTTGTGGGAGTGGATGGGTTCTGGTGTTCCTTGCGGTCTTCAAAACCGTTTTGAGGGGTTAGTAGCTTCTTAGGTGGGTTCGATTCCCACACATTCCCGCCAATTGATAATAAATGATCAATCTTTTGGCGCCAAACCAAAACGAATCATGTCAATAATTCAAATTAAGACGTTCCTCCATGACTGGAGGACGTTTTTTCGCTCTATAGGAAAGCATAAAACTTTCTCTATATCGTAGATTGGATCCAGCTTCACGCCTCGTTCAGTTTTTCTTACTTATAAATGGACTGTCATAAATAAGCATTTAAACGAATCACCCTCTGGTACACCTTCAATGAAGATCACCAATTAACGGTCACTCAATACTCTGACACTTTCTACCCTTTTAGTCAATAATTGCTTATCAAAATATTCTAAAATTAACATAGAAGCTTTACGACTAGATTCTGTCTGATTTCTAAAATCAGCTAAAGTCATTTCACCCTGATCATCGATTATTTCTTTGACAATTTGGTAAGCTTGGTCCAAATAAGTTTTAGCGATAACATATTCATGAGTTAAATATACAACCTCAGAATCTACTAATAATTCCATCACCTCTTGGGCATTTTGATTGCCCTCAAGAAGTTCTGCTGCTTTTAAAGGCACAAATTGACTTTTGAGCACCGCCGCTAAAATCCGTTCTTTCTCCTTTTGGTGATAAGAATTTAAGACAATTTCAAAATTGGGATCTCCAATACCGTGTTCCGATAAGATGATTTTCTGTCTATTTGTCAACTCGCCCAACAGCAAATCTAATTGGCGATGATTGACAGCAAGCTGAATCTTAGAACGAAACTCTTCAAGAGGCATCCAACGACGAAGGCGGTTATCTTTGTGATAGCGTGTCAAAACATCCAAAGCTAGGCTCGCTACCTTTGTAAAACTGCTTGTGGTAAGGTAAAAGTCTCCTATTTGGATAACCAATTCTCCCTTGACTAACTCTTCCAGTAATTGGGTGACGTTTGATTCTTCCAGTGATAAATACTGACTGATCTCACTCACTTTTGTTAGTGGCTCTTGTTTATTATTAAGGAAATCCAGAACTAAGTCCTGTAAACTCCCTTGGTCCTTGATCGTCAGGCTCTCCACCACTTCATCTTTGAAGCGTCGATGCTTTTGCGGGTTGCTATCCAAAACCACACCACCACCAATCGTCACAACTGGCGAATACCCTCTAATGATAAAACGATCCCCTTGCTTGACAGCTAACTGTTCTTCCAAACGAAACTGGACAAACCCTTCGGCTCCAGCTTGAAGGGCCTCGATCCCGATCGGGACAATCCGCGCCATAACTTCTTGAGTTCCAATTAAAAGGCGCACCCGCTCCCACAGTCCAATCCCTGCTTCATGTCGTTCCAAGCACTTAACTTTACCATCAAGCATCCAAGCCAAACTCAAATTATCGGCAACTGTCAAAACGTCTCCTCGACTAATATCAGTCACTTTCAAGTTACTTAAATTTAAAGCTGTCCGTTGACCAGCTACGGCTGATTTAACGTCTTGCTCATGAACCTGAATGTTTCGAATTTTAACTTTTTGATAGCTAGGCAAACACAGCAGTTCATCCCCGGTAGCTAAGCTTCCTTCAATTAAGGTTCCAGTTACCACCGTTCCAAATCCCTTAACAGAGAATACCCGATCCACATTCAAACGAGCTGGAAGGGACTGTTTATTAAAATTGACCTGCTGAGCCATGGTTTCAATGGCAAGCTTTAATGCCTCAATCCCAACGCCAGATAAGGCATCTGTTTCAATGATCTCCGCCTCCTCCAAGGGAGTGCCACTCAGCTGTTCTCTAATATCAGCAACAACCAACTCTTTCATCTCTTCTTCAACGGTTGCTACCTTCGTTAAAACGATAATAAACTCCGTAATCCCTAATAAAGTCAAAATATCAATGTGTTCTTTGGTCTGAGGCATAATCCCTTCATTAGCATCAATCACCAATAAAACCAAATTGATGCCCGGCAAGCCCGCAATCATATTTTTAACGAATTTTTCATGACCAGGCACATCAACCACACCAACCCGCTGTTGATTCGGCAAATCCAAATAAGCGAACCCCAAATTAATGGATAGCCCTCTTTTTCGTTCCTCTTTAGTTGTATCTGTTTCAATTCCAGTCAAAGCCTTAATCAAGGTGGTTTTTCCATGATCAATATGACCGGCTGTTCCGACTACCAGATGTGTCATCGTTGTCACCTACTCCCCTTTTTTTCCAAAATAAAAGCTTCGCAAATCAGCCTAGCACTCAAGGTTCAGGCTGACTTGCGAAGCTGCATTGGATCCAGCTCTCCGCTTTTGGTCATTTTCACAAACGATAAAAAGCGGAGGCTAGACGCTATCATTAACTTTCAGCTAAAACCGGTTTGGTTTTCAATGCTTTTAGGAACATTGAAACCCCTGTATACATAACGACTGCAACAATAATCCAAGTTAGCACATCTAAGTTTAAACCTGTTACAAATTTAGCTGCAATTATTACCCCTATTGTACCACCAACGATGATCCCAAGGGAAGTTTTCCGAGAATATTTACCGGCTTTAACGAATTCACCACTTGCTACTGGCATCAGACCAGCACAAGAGCCCATCATGATTGGCATAGCCACAATTGGACTCATCCCTAACATGTAAACCATGGCCATACAAGGAGCATACAACCCAACACCAACGGTCATCAAAGCACCAAAAATAAAATTACCGACAATTCCGATAATCAAAGCGCCACCAGATAGACCAAGGGCAGTATTCCCTTCACCTAACATCGCTAACATACCTAATTGTTTCAAAGCCATCAAGATAGCTGTTACAACTAAAGCAATTCCCATGACTAATTGAATATTGCGCTCTGGCAATTTAGTAACCGTCTTAGAACCAATCCAAGACCCAACAATCGCCGCCACAATCAATGAAAACAACGTCAATGGTTCAACTTTTACGACTGTAATAAAGATAAAGGCTTCAATCATAACTGGAATCGTATGAGAAACATTTAAAGTTCCCGGTAACAAATCGTCTGATTTCAAAGACTTAAATATTTTAAACAACAAGGTGGTGGGAGCAAAACTACCAATACCAAGCGTGTCCAGAAAATCCGTTACAAATCCAATACCTGCTGAAATGACAAAGTTGCCTTCTCCTAAATCAGCTCGATGCTCGTAAATATCTTTCCCGAAAATAACCAGGTAATACGCCAACAAGAGCCCTAAGCCCGTTAATAAAATAGTTACCATTGTTTTTTCTCCTCTTTCCTTTGCCTATTGCAAAACAAATCCGTGTTTAAGGGGGTCTTCGGGATCGATTAAGAAACTATTAAAACCAGTGATATAAGCTGACCCACTGACATTTGGAATAACCGCATCAAAATCAGCCACTTTTGCTTCTTTGACCACTTTCCCTTTAAACAAGGTTCCTAAGATACTTTCATAGACAAAGGCTTCACCAATTTTAAGTTCTCCTCTGGCATATAACGTCGCTAGTTTGGCGCTGGTTCCCGTTCCACAAGGCGAGCGGTCAACTTGCCCATCTCCAAAAATAACCACATTTTTATAAGTTGCCTCCGGGTGGCTTGGGGCATCGTAAAATTCAACTAAGTCGACGGTTTTAATATGAGCCATCGTTGGATGTTGAATCTCGATTTGCTCATTGATGGCATCCCGTAATTGAATGCCAATTTTAGAAAACTTAGAAGCATTTTTCGGTTCAATCGTTAACCCAATTTCACTTGAGCGAATAATCGCAAAGAAACTTCCCCCAAAGGAAATATCGAAGGTGACTTTACCAAAACCTTCTAGGTCAATTGTCTGATCTTTTTTATAGAGAAACGCTTCCACGTTATCAAATGATACCTCTTCCACGGAACCACTTGTCCCATGATGAGCCACCGCCCTGACAATTCCCGCAGGCGTTTCCAAGACGACTTTTGTTTCCTTGGCATCAGGATCGGATTCCACCATCCCGGTTTCAACTGCAGCCGTCACAGCCGCAATCGTATTGTGGC
This sequence comes from Vagococcus allomyrinae, assembly GCF_017829975.1. Taxonomy (GTDB): domain Bacteria; phylum Bacillota; class Bacilli; order Lactobacillales; family Vagococcaceae; genus Vagococcus_D; species Vagococcus_D allomyrinae. The sequence continues at coordinate 70,437 of NZ_JAEEGA010000003.1, forward strand.
CACACATATTCAAATAGCCACCAGCATCCATAAAGATAATACCAAAATCGGCTTCTTCAACTGTTGGTTCTAAAATAAAGGCACCAAACATCTCATTATGGCCTCGAGGTTCATGCATTAACGCCGTTCTTAAGTAATCAGAATGGTCAATTAAATATTGTTTTTTATCAGCCATGGTTTTCCCAGGAAATTTAGGGATACCACCAGTAATTAAACGAGCGGCTTCACCAGCTGTATGCGTGTCAATTGCTGAAATCATTTTTGATACTTTCATTAATATTGCCTCCTTAAGTTTTTTCATGTTAACAAATGAGCAAGAATAACTAAACTACCTACTTCCCATCTTTACGCATCTTCAATTTTAAAAATGCCAAAGCTTTTTTAGCATCGCCCTCGTCAAGTGTGTTTTCGCCTACGATTTCGGTTTCGGTGCCAGTCGTTGATTTATTGATATCGATAACCAAATCCGTATAGTCATTTTCAACCACGAATTTAGCTTGCTGACCGATAAATTTTAACCCGACCACACTCATTCCGCTTTCACCAATTTGTTCCATCGTATTGGCAAAATCCACATCTGAATTTCCCCAGCCATCTGAAGACAGAATAGCGCCATCACAACGCATTCCCGCCAGCCACTTGGCCGTTCTTTGCCCTACAAGGTACTTCATCTTATTATCTTGAGGCGTCCCAACGATAATCACCCCTTGCAAATCAATGTCTGGGTCACTAGCAAAAACGGCTAGTAAAGGATCTTTAAAATGATGCAAAGACGTTTCTTTTGTCGAAGGACCAATTCCCATGATGATCACTCGCTTTCTGAATGATGGTTGCTCTCAGACCATGGCACGTATCGCACCATCGCGATATTCGTTCGGACTTAGTAACACAGGCATGTTGTTCGTATCGATAATCGAGACACCCCCTACAAACCCACTTGGTTCATTAGGAAAGAGTAAATTATCATACATAGCCCCTTGCCCAGCGACTTGCTTGACAATCGCTACTTTAGGTTTACCCGTTGACTGTAACTCGCGATACTCGTGAGTTTCATCTGCGTATCGACCATCGGCCATTTTCAATAAATCGCGGATTGGCTGAATCATCTCGTCAACATAAGCAAACATTTCCAAACAGAGTTTTCGCTCTAAAATAGCCCCTTCTTTAGCAATTAAATCAATATGAATCAAATAATCACTTTTAGCCGGTGTGCCATTTTTACCAAAAACCATCTGGTTAGCTAGCTTGCCATTTGATGAACCAAATTCATGCATCTGCGCACCATTTTTAATTTTGCCAGTCATTAACACGTAAACGCCAGTCAGGGTATGGGTTATCCCATCACCAAGCTGACCTAAGACTTTCGTCGAAATAGGCAAAACATCCATAATCGTGTTAATTTCAACATCATGCTGAAATGGTTCAATAATGTTAATGGTCACTTTCTCAAAACCATGAGATTGTTCATTAGTTAGTGGTAGTGATAATTGTTTTTCTTTAAACCCATAAGCATCTCCTAGGGAGACCTGCTCCACATGAAATACTTTAATTTTTAAGGTAGAATGCTTACTCATCGTCTCACCTCTTCTGTCACCATCACAGACATTAGGAGAGAGTCAAGACAGACTCCTCTCCCAAAACTCTGGATGTTTCTATCACTAGTCGCTCATTAAACAACCGTCAAAAGATAATTACGTTTGCACTTCTTCCATCAGAAGTGCAATTAATTTAAAGCACCTTAATTAGAATTTCATTCAATTCTCATTTATACATGAGCGATGTATTCATACGGCAACGGCACAATCTTGCCCGGTGTTTGAATCGCGACCAACTCAGTTAAGGTATCTTTTAATATATGAGTTTGCATGTCAATATTATGAGGCTCACCCGCATTAGCTCCCATTGGTACAAGTGGGGCTACAGCTCTTGGTGACCCATTTTGTCTGACGACAGGTGGTAATGCTGCAATTAAAATTGTAGGAATTCCCGCTTCCTCAATAGCTCTCTGCACGATCACGGCAGTTCTATGACAGGTTCCTCAACCAGCGGTTAAGACGACAGCGTCGACTTCTTCTTCCACTAATTTTTGTGCAATTTCCGGACCAGTGCGGTTAATAAACGCATCTTGGTCACCACCGCCACCCATAAAGCCAAAGTGAACTGGCGCACATTCTTTAATAAACCCTTCCTCAGCGAGCTCTCTTAAACGCTCAATCGGGAACATGCAGTTAACATCTTTGTTAACATCCGCATTATCGTACCCACCATGTGACACCATTAAATCATTGACATCAGCGTCACTAGGAATTTCACGATACGTTGTATCCCCCGCTAAATTAAATCGTTTATCACTTTTCAGATGAACACCGGCAGCAGTCGCCATGGCAATGCGCATCTCTTTTAGTTCTTTGGTTACAGGTGTAAAAATCGATTTAGGTGTGATTGGCACAAAAATCTCAGATTGCAATCCATCAAATACTGTTAATGACATTCTAATTGACTCCCTTCAATAGGTTAGTTTTCAGACTTCTCTTGATATCGACTCTTAATTTCTTCCATTCGTTTCTTGTTTTGTTCGATGGCATATACGTACTTTTCATCAGGTTCTGGATCCAGAACCTCGGGATAAGACATCATAAACCCAACAACTTGTCCGACTTGAAGTTCATTTTGTGAAATCAGCATTCGTTTCGGAATTTTGATTTGGCCTAGTCGACCTTTTAAATCTATGGTAACACCGGCATCGGTAAGCTCTACCAAAATACCTTCGTACATTCGTTCAGTTGAAATATATTTTAATCTATCCATACATACACCTTCAAATAAAGTTTTTTTGATTATTCTTGTTCGTAGATTTCCAAACGTTTCTTACTCTTTGGTAAAGCTTGCTCATTGTCAACTAGCTCAACCTTGGTACCTGATTGTGCTTCAATCGCTTCGACGTTGTTCTGTTTAACATTAGGGTTCCATTTACGTTCGGCTTTTTCAATTGTGCCGCCACCCATCAAGGTTTTAACCATCGCCAATGCTCTAACAGCATCTTCTGGACATAAGGTATTATTTGATAAGATTTCATTTTCAATCCCTTGCATTGATTTATTGTTATCAACCATAGCATTCATGTATTTATTACCGACAACTAACGCCCCTTGAACCGCACTGTAAGTTTCACCCACAACGTGAACACCACGTTTGCCAATTTCTTCAATGTGAGACGCGAAATCAATGTGGTTGTTACCAAATCCTTCTGTGGTGACAATCGCGCCATCAATTCCCATGGCTTCAATGGTCATCCCCAGACGTTTGGACACATAAAACTTCTCTGAGTTAGCCTGTGGCGACCCCACAAACATCACACCAACTAAATCGATCTCTTCATCTTCCATCGCCGCTTTGACAAGTGGCTCTCTGAAATAATGACGTGAGGTTTCTTTAGAAGCTGGTCCAATACAGGTTAAAGCATGAATACCACCATCTAAAACTTCTGTCGGGGCTAAAATAACTGGCAAGTTACCTAAATCAACGTTTGGTTTTGCTCCAAGAACACCAACTGGTTCAACTGGCATGATCAAGTTATCGTGCATGGCACCTTGTCCCATGATTTCCTTAACAATCAACACGCGTTTCTTACCTGGTCGACGGTATTGAACAATCTCTTCTGATTCGACGACAAGAGCCTCATCAGCTTCTTTCATGGCCTTGCGAATTTCTTCGGTAATGTGATCCGCAGACTTATGAGCCGCCAATGGACCACTACGTTCCATATTCGTTCCTGCCTTAACCGTTACTTCTACTTTGATGAAGATATCGCCTTTATCAGGTGCCCCAGGGCGTCCCCACATAATGTTACGATCAAGTTCACCTTCTGAGGAACCAAATTCACCAATTTGCACCCCATTTGCATCTGTCCCAGTTAACACAATGACGACGCCATCTAAAATACGCGTAATACCGTGACCGATATCGCCTTCTTCTTTTGTGGCAATCGGTTGAACATCCATAATCGTTTCGCTGTAAACTTCATATTTATCCGGTGTAATAATTTCCACTTTCATATCTTCTACTAACTCTTGCAATTCAACTGACTCATTACAGATTTCAGCAGCATTGCGAATCGTTAACGTTGTGCCTTCAAGCTGGGTTGCTTCACCAAACTCAACCTTATCAACTTTAAAGTGCTTGCGAACAAAGGAACGGACTTCCTTTGATTCAGCAACTGCTTCAGGCGCGCTGGTCTCAGCAATCACTTGCGGGACAGCGGGAGCCGCTTCTGGAACAGCACCCATCGCACCTGCTAAGGTTAGCGGAATCTCTAAATCAATTCCTTTTCCTTCAGCAATGTGAATTTTCACCATCTGACCAGCGGCACTCAACGGTGCACTAGTTGGGGTAATCGGTTGCGGAGCAACCGGTGTTTCCACGATGGCTTCTGCTTTTGTAGAAGTTTTTTCTTCAACTTTGGTAATTCCTTCAAGTAAATCAGCGGTTAAAGGAACTAACGCATCCGTTGTTTTTAATAATGTTGCACCTAATACTTCACCGATCGTCAACGTCTCGTCTCCAAGCGTTAATAAACCAGAATCTTCTAAGTCTGGAAAAATCACTGGATCTTCTAAATCTCCTGGTCCAATTACTTTTCCTGATTCTGTTCGACAACAAAGTACGGCTGGATCTTTTGCATGCTCTTGTGCAGTTTCTACAGTAATTGACATTTTGTCAAAACCTCCCATTAACTATTTTTTAATCATCGGTGGGTAATTTTCTGTATAGTTTGTGACCTGCAGCACGAAGCACATGATCCGTATGATGATACACTGGAACTCCTAACCTAGGAGCAACACCCATGACGGTGTTCGTTCAATCCTGACACGTGCCAGTTAAGATAACCTCAGCACCAGCCTTTTTCATTTTTAATACTTTTTCTGCTTGACCTGGACAAATGCCCGGCAAGTCACATCTATATCTTCCATTAACTTCCACCATGCGTTTGCAACGTTCAGCTGCAACAACTTTAGCACCCATATTATGCGCGATTTCAGTTAAACGATCTTCACCGCCACCACACTCGCAAATCAAAATACCAATATTACGTTTTTCTTGAGGGTAAGGCATCGCAACGATAAAGCCACCGGTCGTTTTTGTGACAGGACTCATTTCGGTACCACTGGCACCTGTAAAAGGTCCTCCGAGAACGATTTCACCATGAGGCTCAATATAACCGCCTGTGGCATCGATCAAAGTCACGGCAGGAGTGCCGATTGGAATATCCTTAAACACTTGCGTTCCTTTAACCACTCTTCCAGAAACCGTTAAATCTTTATCAATAAAAGGTTTCCTTAAAAGAACTGCTTCAGCCACATGCTTAACCGTTTCAATATTGGAAACAATCGTATTTGCCTCAATCGGCAATTGTCCTGGTTCCAACGTCACTCCGACTAATTCCCGAACGACAACCCGCTCGTCGCCAGCTGGATACATATCTGATAAAAACTTTACGTGAATGTTTGATTCGTTTTTAACAGCTGCTTCCAAGCTACTGACAGCTCGTTTGTACTTGCGCTTAATGGCTATATACACTTCTGATGCTTGGGTGATCTCCTGCATAATCTTTAGGCCTTCAACCAAACGATCGGCTTCCTCTTCAATCAAACGAATATTATGTGCTAATAGCGGCTCACATTCAGCAGCATTGGCAATTAAATACCCGCCTTTAATGCTTGAAGCTAATTTCACATGAGTCGGGAAACCAGCACCACCAGCACCAACTATTCCCGCTTCTTCAACCATCTCTATGGGTGTTGCGGCTTTTATCGGAACAAAATCCTGATTTTGATCGCCAGACATATTAATGACAATCCCAGTCGCATTGATATTGACAACCTCACCATTGATACTTGCATGAATGTTGGCGCCAAGTCCTGTTGGTTTAGCAATAAGTTGCCCACGTTTAACTTGTTCACCGATTGACACAACCGCTTCACAAGGAGCACCGACATGTTGTTTTAATGGAATTTGAATATTTACCATGTTATTTTCACCTCCTTTTATCGCTTAATTAAATCAGACGTAAAACGTGTCTAATTCCCCTATATATTAACACAATAAAAAACAGAATGCATTAGTTTCTGGCGTATTTGTTAACACTTTTCACAAAAAGAAGAGTTTGTTAAAAAATCGGTTACATTTCCTGTTATATTTCTCTCCCACTAATTGACATTTTATATAGCCCATGGTAATCTTAAAGAACAAAGCACCACAATCGCTACTGCCACAAGGGTATTCAAAGTTGCACAGCCTAATTCACTTTAAAAATTTCAGAAAATAAAGTGACCTATTCAAAGTCAAACGTGACTATATCTAACGAAGAATAACGCATCAAAACAAGCTCTATAGTGTTATTTTTCACAAAAACCCAAAAGTGGTTTTTTCTAATGTGACGGTGTCTAAATAACGTTTATAAAGGAGGAAATTCAATTGAACTTCAACAACACAAATTATTTAAACGGTTTTTTTTACAATCTGGAAGAAAAAAGGTTTCATTTAAAAAAAGAGTCTAGCATCGAATCGTACATCCAATCATTCGAAAATAACTCTCACCTAACGTCAACTGCTTTTATTTCAGATAACCCCATTAAGCTGACCTATCGCGTCCCCTATTTTAGGTTGCTCTATGTGTTGAAAGGATCGATCGGCATTTCAGTCGACCAGAAGGAACTCGACTTTTTTGAAGGTGGCGTTATTTTAGCAAACCCAAACTCCCACATTATCTACCGGGGAATGAGCAGCAATACCGAAGTTGCGACGATCATTTTTAAGCCCGATTTTTTTAGCAACCTCTTCTTAAGCGATTTAGTCGATCTGCCTCTGTTTTACGACTTTGTCATGCAGGGACTAGATAGCAACTACCAAAAAAGCAATTATTTTTTCTTTCAACAATCACTTGAAAATTTTAGCCATTACTTGTTATTGTTTCTATTTAAAGAAACCATTTTGAACAACCCGAACAAATCTGTTAAACATCCAGCCTTGTTCTTGCTACTTTCCGAATTAGACGATAACAAAGATAAAACCTTGGTGCTGGAGAAATCAACCTTGCCCTCTAATTTATTTATTGGCGAAATCCTTAAACACATCAATCATCATTATGACGAAGTTTCGTTAAATGAACTGGCAACTCTCTATAATTTACACCCAAATTCACTGTCTTCGATGATCAAAAAACAGACAGGAAAGAACTTTTCAGAGCATTTAACAGAAGTTCGTTTAAACAGAGCCTCCTACTATTTAAAAAATTCAACCGTCTCTGTACAAGAGATTAGCGAGAAGATGGGCTATCAAGATAAAAGTTATTTTTTCCGCTTGTTCAAAAAGCACTTCGGACTCTCGCCAAACCAGTATCGAAAGAAAAACCAACAGATTACCGACGGTTCATAAAAGGATTTTTTCCCCTTTATTTTTGTCATTTAATTCATTTTCAACCAATTAATATTTGACAAAGTTTTGTTTTAATATATAATTGGCATTATCAAATTGAATATCTTTAGTTTTAGTCTGGACTAGTAAAGGATCCGCAAATACCTACAGAAAGAAAATCGATTGCTGAGAGATTTTCGTCACTGGCGCCCTTGAACCTACCAATTTTCTTTCGGTGAGAGACCGTTATCAACTATTAAAGTCGTAAAGTTAGCATTACTTTAAAACAAGGTGGTACCGCCAATTATTGGTCCTTGTATTAAAGTAATGCTTTTTTATTTTTTATTATGGAAAGGTGGATTTTTGCATGTCAGAAAAAGAATTTGTAAAAGAGATAACTAAGCGAGACGTAGATTTTGCCAAGTGGTATACAGATATTGTCTTAAAAAGTGAATTATGCGATTACTCTAGTGTTAAAGGATGTATGATTTTACGTCCAGCCGGTTTTGGTTTGTGGGAAAATATTCAGTCTGTCGTAGATAAGCGCTTAAAAGCCATGAAACATGAAAACGTCATGATGCCGATGTTGATCCCTGAGCACATGTTATTAAAAGAAGCTGAGCACGTTGAAGGCTTTGCACCAGAAGTGGCTTGGGTCACTCATGGCGGTGATAGCGAACTAGCTGAACGTTTAGCGATTCGCCCAACATCAGAAGTCCATTTTGCTGAGCATTTCAAAAAAATTGTTCGCTCACACAGAGATTTACCAAAATTATATAACCAGTGGGTCAGCGTTGTCCGTTGGGAAAAAACAACTCGTCCTTTCCTTAGAACCACTGAATTCTTTTGGCAAGAAGGACACACCTGTCATGCTGATTTTGATGATGCTAATGATGAAGCCCTACAAATCCTAGAATTGTACAAAGATGTTTGTGAAAACATGTTAGCGATCCCTGTTGTCGGTGGCGCTAAGACCGAAAGTGAAAAATTCGCTGGAGCAGATATTACCTATACGAACGAAACTTTGATGTACGATGGCAAAGCTTTACAAATCACCACCTCTCATCATCTAGGTGACAACTTCGGCCGTGCCTTTGACATCACTTACGCCGATAAAGAAGGCAAAGAGCAATTCGTTCATCAAACATCATGGGCTATTACCACTCGCTCAATCGGGGGCATTATTATGGTTCACGGTGATGATCGCGGACTAGTCTTACCGCCACGAATCGCCCATGTTCAAATCATGATTATTCCAATTGCTCAGCATAAAGAAGGCGTTTTGGATAAGGCTTATGAGTTGGAAGCTAAACTACTTGAGCGTTTCACCGTTCGGGTTGATGATTCCGATAAACAAGCTGGCTGGAAATTTAACGATGCTGAAATGAAAGGTATCCCAGTTCGGGTTGAGTTTGGACCAAAAGATCTGGAAAAAAATCAAGTAATCGTGGTTCGTCGCGATACCTTAGAAAAACAAACAATGGCCCTTGACGAGCATTTGGAAAGTAATCTTGCAAAATTGATGGATGATATCCATGATAATATGTTGGCCACCGCTCGCAAACGCCAAGAAGAAAAAACACATCGTACCCACGATAAAGCCGAATTTATTGAGTTAATTAAAGAGGGTGGCTTTGTTATTGCACCGTGGAATGGCGATGAAGCTGTTGAAGAGCAAATCAAAGAAGAAACTGGTGCCACGGCCCGAGTGATCGCTTTTGAAGATGCCGATGCTGATTTAACTGACGTTAAATGTATTTGGACTGGCGAACCTGCCAAATTTATCGTTCACTGGGCAAAAGCTTATTAAGATCATTTAGTAAACTTAATGACTTTTTAGCAAGTATTTTAGTAACTGATTTCGTGAACTTCACTGAAGATGAGACTCCGGTCTCATCTTTTTTGGCGTGATCTTCACCTGACCTTTCCCAGTGAAGCAAGTTACTGTCCTTCCTTCTTAATATCTGATAATATCGTGTTCCAAGGTGTTGCCTGAGGGGCGTTTCCCCGTGACTGATCGCTGATCGTTTCGCTCATCAGCGTCTCGCTAACGACTTGAAATAAGCAACCATCCAATAGCCAAAACCCTTGGCAGATACTAAAGGAGTGTTCCCATGAGAATTACCGATATGATTTTAATTTTTTGGCAAATAGCATTGTTAGGACTCTTGTTCTTTAGTCCAGTTACTGAGAAAAAAATTCGCATCAGTTTAGCTGGCATCAGTGGCGGCTTACTAATGGCTCATCTGATCATTGAAAAAAGCCACTGGCAGATGATTCCGACTTACATGGCTGTCTTGATTAGTTTTTGGCTATTATTACCTCGTAGACCAACTTTTGCAGGCCTCAGTCAGCCCTTAATTAAGAAGATCGGGTTAATTTTAGTCATCATCAGCATGATCGTCCCGGTTACGCTATTTCCGATTTTTCAGCTTGACCAACCGACTGGCTCCTTTATCGTTGGCACGCGCTCCTTTCAGTTAGCGGATTCTATGAGAGGCGACCGCCCCATTCAACTTAATGTCTACTATCCTGCAAAAAGCAAATCAAAAAAAATGACAACCTATGCCGCGGCTAGCAGCGGATCGACCGCCAAAGGTGACCTGACTAGCTTATTGGCTGATTCCTTAGTTTCCCATTATGACTTGATTAAAACCAATGCCTATCTCGACGCAGCACCACACAATCAGTGTGAAAAATTTCCCGTCATAACTTTTTCGCAGCCTGAGAATAACTCACAACGCAGCACCTTTCAATTAGCTGAAATGGCCAGTCATGGCTTTGTGATGATCTCGATTAATCACAAAGCAGAGACAGCCAAGGATCGTTTCCTCGGATCAACCGAAGCGCTTAAACTGTCAGATAGTCAGCTTAGCAATTGGCAACAGGACATTAGTTTTGTCTTAGATCAGCTAACCAACTCTGATCAGCCAGACTTAGTCACTATTTCGGCCATTACAGATTTAAACCAGATTGGTGCGATGGGCTTTGGGAGCGGTGGTTCGGCAGCCACAGAAGCTTTAATAAAGGACACGCGGATTCGGGCGGGGATTAATTTAGATGGGCCTTTCGAGAAACAATTGGCCAGCGAGACCTTCAACAAACCCCACTTGTCTTTGATGGCCACTTCTAAAAGTGATTCTACCAAACCGAACCAAAAAACAGCGGAACAACTGACTGATCTCACTCAATTGTCTCATCAAAAAGCAGGCTTCTCACTGGGAGAACAGCCAACGCTGACATTGCCGCTAGCCAATCACCTAAGTTTCACTGACCTAGCCGCTACCACTTTATTGGCTAACGACCCGGCTGCTGACCCCTTTGACCTGTATCGTGAAATCAACTATTATTCACTTGCTTTTTTTGATAAACATTTACAAAATGTGATTGTTTTTGACAATCGCACACCGATTATCGCCTCTGCCAAATAGCAAAACGAGTGATTGAGAACTCAAGCTCTCAATCACTCGTTTTTTAGGCACTACTCAATAATCGTCAACTCTTTAGGGTAACTATTTAAGTTTTCATAACCGTCTTCAGTCGCCACAATCAAATCTTCAATTCTAACGCCTACTTCACCTAAAATATAAATACCAGGTTCAATCGAAAAAATCATCCCCGGTTCAACTAGGTTGTGGTTAGCAGCAGAAACATCGCCTGCTTCATGACATTCTATCCCAATAAAATGGCCTGTCCGATGGGTAAAGTATTCGCCATACCCTTTTTCCGTAATATAATCTCTAGCCGCTGCGTCAATATCGCTAAATTTAACACCTGGCTTGACCATAGCAATCGCTCGCTTATTAGCTTCCAAAACCGTTTCATACACGTCTCTGCTTTTGGCCGACACTGATTTATAGAAAAAGGTCCGCGTCATATCAGAATTGTAACCATTTTTAACACCGCCAATATCGAGAATAATGCTATCCCCTTCTTTGACGATCGAGTCATCGTTCATATGATGAGGGTCAGCTCCATTTGCGCCATAGGCCACAATTGGATCAAATGAAAAACCTGAATTGCCTAACTCATCATAAATTGCGGCTAAACGATTCGTCATCTCCAATTCCGTCAACTTTTCAGGAATTAGTTTCCTTAAGCGATCAATGGCCACGTCATTATCTCTAGAAACCTCACGCATTAACTCAATTTCTTCAGGGCTTTTACGCGCTCTTACCAAGTCGGTAATTTCAGACCCGACCATAAACTTAGCCGCTGGCGTTAACTCCATTAAATGCAATAAGAAGTGAGCAGGCCAATTCTTATCAATGCCCATGATTTGGTCTTGATCAACATAATCAAGTAAAACTTTGACACCATCGTCAATATCATCGACATAAACTAATTCCACACCAAGATCTTCAGTAATCGGAAATAATTTATTCAGGACTAGCGTATGATCACCAGCTGCTTTCAAAACCAAAACCAATATCCGCTCACCTGGATGAATCCAACGACCCGTTAAATAAAAAATTGTCGTCGGGTCAGAAATCAACAACTGGGGCACATCTCTCCGCTTCATTTCAGTTAACACATTGTTTAAACGTTCTTGATTCATCTAAAATTCCTCCTCGAATATATTTAATTAAAGAGATTGCTCTCTTCAGATAGCCAGGGGCATTTCTTAGACACCACTTCAAAGGAAAATAATCCCAAGATCGCCATTCCTTTATTATATACTATATCAAACTGTGGGAAAAGACGACCCGGTAAGTTCGTTAAGAAATTGACAATCTTATCTTCAAAAACACCCATTAAACAAATTAATGTTATCACAAGAAAACGCTTTTTTGCACATAAATGAAAATTTCTCATGATTATATCAGAAATTAGCCCTCCCTAACAATCCAGCAAACATTCCCACAGCTGAGATAAGCGTTTTGACTATTATTGATAATAAGTCACTTTCCGAAGACTTTCCAACACTTTCAACTCATGTTAAAATGTTGTATGCTGAAAAGCGAAACAGGTCACAAACTGCCTGTCAGCGCCAGCAAAAAATAAAGACTGAATGAGGTGTAAAAATGATTTATTTTGATAATGCTGCCACATCCCTAAAAAAACCCCAAGAAGTCACTGACGCCATGATAGCGGCTCTTACGACGATGGGAAATTCCGGCAGAGGAAGCCATGAAAGTTCCTTGGACTCTTCACGACTGATCTATCACACCCGCTGCCAGTTAGCAAACCTGTTTAATGCACCAAATCCTAGTCAAATCGTCTTTACACTGAATGCTACTGATAGTTTAAATATCGCCATTCAAGGGCTGATAACAGCTGGTGATCATGTCATCACCACAGTGATGGAACACAACTCTGTTCTGCGACCTCTCTATCATTTAGAAAAGCAAGGGGTTGCTCTTTCGCTCATTTCCACCGATCATCAAGGCGTCCTTGACTACCAAAAAATTAGCGAAGCTGTCCGCCCTAATACCAAAGCCATCGTCATCACTCACGCTTCAAACCTTACTGGAAATAAGGTCGATTTAACTAAAATTAGCACTATCGCTCAAGCAGAGAAGCTTTTGCTGATTGTTGATGCCTCTCAAACAGCCGGCGTTTTGCCAATTGACGTAACTTCTCTTGGCATCGATGTTTTGTGTTTTACCGGACACAAGAGCTTAATGGGACCCCAAGGAACTGGTGGTCTTTACATCAGAGAAGGCCTTGAGATTCGCCCTCTTCGCTATGGTGGAACAGGTGTGGAAACCTACAATCAAGACCAACCTGAAAGCCTGCCAACCCGACTAGAGGCTGGCACCCTTAACAGCCATGGAATCGCGGGTCTCAGCGCCGCCTTAACGTATATCGAAAAAGCCGGCAGAGCGACGATTTATCAGCGGGAACAACAACTGATGGCGCATTTTTATCAGGGGATTAACGAGTTACCGGGAATCACCCTCTATGGCGATTTCAGCACTTTAGAGCGTTGTCCGATCGTGGCCCTAAACATCGGTCAATTAGATTCCTCTGACGTCAGTGATCAACTCTACACGGAGTTTGCGATCGCCACGCGTTCTGGCGGACATTGCGCGCCCTTAATGCACCAGGCTCTGGGAACCGTTAACCAAGGAGCTGTTCGCTTTAGCTTCTCTCATTACAACACCTTTGAGGAAGTCAACACCGCCATTCACGGAATCAAGAAAGTACTATCCAACTAGTCTTCCCTTGGCCCTTAAACAGGGCCTTATCGATAGAATTGAATGCGGTTACTTTCTAAAACGCCCCTCCTTCGGTCAAGGACCGACGACAGGGCCATTTGTCTCTCCCTTAACTTATCATCACAGCTGAGAAATTTCCCAGCTATGACATAAAATACGGAAAGAAGGAATAAAAATGAAGATTGTCACAGATTTACCATTGATTTTCAACACCTTTGCCGAAGCACGTCAACAAGGATTTTTAGCCGTTAAGGAGCTCAAAGAACAAGGCACACCGATTATCGGCGGCTACTGCACCTTTTTACCAGAAGAATTAGCGATTGCTGCCGGCGCTTTACAGATCAGTCTCTGTTCCACCTCGGATGAAACGATTAATGCGGCAGAAGAGGATTTACCGCGGAACTTGTGCCCTTTAATCAAATCAAGTTATGGCTTTGGCAAAACGGACAAGTGCCCTTATTTTTATTTTTCAGATTTAGTCGTTGGCGAAACAACCTGTGACGGTAAGAAAAAAATGTACGAATACATGCAAGATTTCAAACCAACCTATGTCATGCAATTACCTAATAAAAAGGATTCTGCCGCCAGTTTGGCTTTATGGAAAGACGAAATCATTCGTTACAAAGAAAAACTTGAAGACTTTTTAGACGTGACGATTACCGAAGAACAAATTCAAGACGCAATAACCCTAAAAAATCGCGAACGCTCGGCTCGTAAAAATTTTTACGGCTTAGGAAAATTAAACCCACCCGCCTTAAGCGGCACCGATATTTTCAAAGTGATGTACGGCGCTAACTTCACCTTAAATAAAGAAGCCTTAATTCAATCACTTGATAACATGACGGCTCAAGTAACAGCTGATTATCAAGCTGGTAAACGCCTAGACGCTAAACCACGAATATTGATCACTGGTTGTCCGATTGGCGGCGTGACTGAAAAAGTCATCAGGGCCGTCGAGGACAATGGGGCAGTTGTGGTGGCCTTTGAAAATTGTACCGTCGCCAAATCAGTGGAACGCTTAGTCGACGAAGAGATTGACGTCTACGACGCCTTAACCGAAAAATACCTCAACATCGGGTGTGCGTGTATTTCCACTAACAACAACCGAGTCGAACTATTAAATCAGATGATTGATGAATATCAAGTCGACGGTGTTCTCGATATGGTCCTCCAAGCTTGTATCCCTTTTGCCGTTGAGTCAAATAAAATTCGCACCTTCTGTCAAGATGAAAAAGAAATTCCTTACATCTATTTGGAGACCGATTATTCAACCTCTGACATTGAACAAATTAACACTCGGGTAACCGCATTCATTGAAATGATCGGAGCTTAAGAATGAAGATAATCGGCATGGATAGCGGCTCAACAACAACCAAAGGCGTCCTGATTGACGACGGTCAGCTAATCGCCAAAAAATTGATTCAGACCAAAGGAAACCCTCAAGAGGCGATCGCTGATATTCTGCTGAATTTGGCCTATGACCCTCAAGAAATGCTGCTGACTTCAACTGGTTATGGACGAAACTTAGTAACAGCAGACTATGTCATTACGGAAATCACTTGTCATGCCGAAGGCGTCCGTCGCCTTGACCCTGAGATTGAGCAGATGATTGATATCGGTGGACAAGATTGTAAGGCGATTAAAATGAGCAGCAAAGGAAAAGTTTTAGACTTTAATATGAATGACAAATGCGCTGCGGGTACGGGTCGCTTTGTCGATGTGATGATGGGCATTTTAGGTGAAGATATCGCAAATATGGACCAATTTGTCGCCGGTGCAACAGCCGTCAAAATCAACAGCATGTGCACGGTCTTTGCCGAATCGGAAGTCATTGGCCTGATTGCACAAGGGGTCGCCAGACAAGATATTGCTCTAGGGGTTCTCCACTCGATTATCAGCCGTGTGAGCAATCAATTTTCAAAGGTGCGACCGAAAGCTAGCCACGACCTCTTTCTCTCAGGCGGCTTATCCCAAAGCTCAGTTATTCGCCAGCTATTGAGTCAGCACACTGGCGTAGGCGTTCGCAGCCATCCGGACGCTCAGTTCGCCGGTGCGATCGGCGCTGCCTATCTCGGCGAAAAAAAACATCAGGCAACTTCTCTTGATTCCTCCTTTTGAGTTATTTTAGCACTGCTAGTTTTAGCTCAAACACCAAATCCAAAAGACTGCTCAACTTCCAATCAAGTTAAGCAGTCTTTTAGTTTATGGCTTATTCATAACGCAACGCTTCAATAGGATCTTGTTTCGCAGCCCGACTAGCTGGCAAGGTTCCTGAGAGAAACGCAATCCCGCTGATGATTAAAATAATCACACCGGATGTTGGCAGTGAAAACTGAATCAGGGTAAAACCAGTCAAACTACTCAAAAACGACTCCATGGCAATTTGATTGATCAGACCGCCCGCCATCACGGCTAAGCCAATCCCAAATAAAGAGCCCAATAATCCGATTAAAGTGGCTTCAAAACTAAACATCGTAAAAATTTTGCCTCCGCTTAAGCCCATGGCTTTCATCAAGCCAATTTCACGGGTTCGTTCCTGCACAGACATATACAGCGTGTTAATAATGCCGAAGCTAGCAGCAAATAAAGCGATGGCGCCAAACATCGTTAAGACACTTGTAATGGCATTGATGACACTGCGGATCATCCCGATTTCATCATCAACCGTTTGACCTTGGTAGCCGATCTTGTCTATTCGCTTCTTTAATGAGCCAATTCTTTCTTCACTTAACTCACCTGTCATCTCCGATACGGCCGCCATGTATTCCGTCTTCATCGTGTCAGGCATACCTGCTTGATTAATCGACAATAACTTATCCGCTAGGGCTACATTTATCAACGAACGCCCTCCTTGGATTAAACTGTCGTTAGCGACCCCGACGACGGTGGCCTTAACCACTTGTTGCTCCTGAGTCGCAGGAGATGTTACGCCAATCTCAACTTGTTTCCCAACCGCCTCTTTACTAGAGTGATAGCCTAGGGCTTTGACATATTCTGGCGCTAAGGTAACCTCATACTCAGCCGACTTATCAGAAGCTTGACGCCCTTGATCGATATCAATCTTCATCTGATCCATATTAGGGGCCGAACTAAAGACATATTTATCTGCAGCGGCTCCAGAAATATAATCCGTTGACACATAAATAAGTGGTTTGACATTTTTTATTCCCTTTACATCCTTTAAAGCCGTAATATCAGTATCCGTCAAAGTTGCTTGTTCAGTCGAAGCGGCATTTGACTTGCCTTCTTGATAAACAGCAGGTCCATCATCGCTGCCGAACTGCTCTTGTTTGGGATAGATGATCAACTGCCTTTCACCACCGACACCGTTAATTTGCTTGTCAATGTAATCATTAACCCCGATATTAATGCCCGTCGTCAAAGCAATCGTAAAAGCCCCGATCACTATTGCCACAATCGTTAAGGCAGTTCGCCCTTTACTCCGCCCTAAATTGCTACAAGCAGAGACTAACAAATCTTTTAATTTCATCTTATGCCACCTCTTCGATCAACAAACCGTCTTTAATGCGAATTTGCCGACTACAGCGCGAGGCTAATTCGTCATCATGGGTCACAATGATTAACGTGATGCCTTTATCCCGATTTAAATCAAACAATAATTTCTCAATCTTTTCACCAGTGGCTGTGTCCAAGTTCCCCGTCGGTTCGTCAGCAAAAATAATTTTGGGATTGTTAACAAGAGCTCTCGCAATACAAACCCGCTGCTTTTGGCCTCCTGATAAATCACTGGCTTTATTAGCTAACTTATCATCTAATTCAACGGCCTTTAAGGCGTCTAAAGCCATTTTACGACGCTCTTTTGATGAGATACCGGCTATTTTTAGCGGCAATAACACATTGGTCATCACACTGTCTTTAGCATTCATAAAAAACTGCTGAAAAACAAAGCCAAAAGTTTTATTTCTAACTTGATCCAAGCGACGCCCCTTAATCGCGCTGGCTTTCTCACCATTTAAAATCACTTCGCCAGAAGTTGGTTGATCTAGCAATGCCAAAATATGCATCAATGTGGACTTGCCAGAACCACTTTTGCCAATAATCGCCACCGACTCCCCTTCCTCAATACTAAAACTAACCCCCTTCAGGGCATCAAAACGTGTGGCTTGTTTGCCATAACTCCGTTTTAAATCTCTAACCTCAATAATCGACATATTCTTCCTCCATTTTTTAAAAGAATCATAACTTAAGTATCCCTGACTACTCTTTTAATTATGGGGCTTGGTCGGTCATTTTTTATTGGACCTGAGACCGATTTTAGTTTAGTGCTTTTTACTGATTGATAAATCAAGATAATGTGCAATAAGTTTAATATATAGTTCCCATTAAATAATCATCCAATGGAACTATATGTTTGATTATTTAACAGGATGTATATAGTGTCCTTTTTAACTACAAATATAGTGACTGTACCGGAGTTTAAATTCTTTGCTACATGAGATGCTCCTACTCCTTTAATTGATTCAATAACGAAAAAGACTGAAAATCTGATGCGACCTTCAGTCTTTCAAACTATTAGTAAATCCAGATAAAATAACTCGTCGGCTTACCTTTAACTTCCTCATTAATTAACTCGCATCGGCCACTAATTTTTCTAAGGTTTCAGCAATCTCCACCGTTTCAATTGCTTCTTCAAATCGATCGGTATCTTGAAATACCAAGGCCTTTAGCAAATAGAGATCATCTAACCGATAAAAACTTTTTTGTTTTTGACACCATAAAATACCATATTCAAGATACTCAAGCGCTTCATTATAGGCCTTTAAATCGATAAAAACGGTGGCAATATTATAAAATATTTTACTTAAGTCAACTGTTCTTCGCTTATTGCTGGCATAAAATTGGGAAATACTCCGCCTCAAAAATGATAAACCTTTTTCAAAGTTTCCTTGAATATAATACACCAAGCCAATTTCACTTAGCAGTAAGATTTCTAAATCGGTGACTGTTTGACTCTGACGGTTATAGGTATAATTTAAGCCCTTTTGAAGGATGGCAAGAGCACCTAGCTGGTCGTTTGCCTCACTTTTAGCACACCCATGGTAATAGGCATACTCCTGTAATTCCAATTTAGTGACAAAGACAGGGTCTGCTAGCTGCTCAATTTTAGCGATCGTTTCTCTGATTAGATCAAATCGTTTCCCATGCATGTCTTGCTTTAATTTTTCCAACCACTGATTGACGGGTGCTTTAATCGCTTCTTCACGAGTCAAGACATAATGAATAGAGACGTTTAACTTTTCGCAGATTTTTTGCATAACCAAGACATTTGGGACAACGTCATTATTTTCAATCCGACTAAGCATGCCTTGAGAACAAATATCTTCCGCCAGTTCACCTTGGGATAAAAAACGGTTTGTTCGTAATTCTTTAATCACATTTCCATAAGTTAATGACTTATACATAATCAAGCTCCTTTGGTTTTGACAGTTTATTTATCACTTCTCTTAGAGTATACAAAGAAAAGGACGGAGACCGGTCTCAAGTTTTCAGAAAACAACCTCATTTTTTGACATTATTTGAAAAAACAGCCAAACCCTTGAAGGAAATCCGCTGCACCAAAAAAACTAATAACTCAAACGACTTAAAAGACGTTCACGTTATTAGTTTAAAGGGGATTCTTTTGGGGCAAAGCTATGTTTCCACTGCAATAATATCAGTCGGCTGAATGTAAAGCGTCACATGATTTGCTAATTGAATGAACTTGCCATCGTTTAACACGTCCACATAAATTAATTGATGCTTTTTCGTTCGAAGGTGATAGCGAACGGTATTGCCCAACACTTGTTTAGTTTGGTAGGTCACCGCCAAGGCCACACTATTTGGCATTGGCACAAATTTGATCACCTCAGGCCTGACAAAATAGCTCATGTTTCCCTTTGTATTAAGGGGCACATTTAATTCAAGTCCATCTATTCGATTATAGTCGCCGATAAATTCCGCCACAAATTGATTATGAGGTTGAGTATACAGCTCATAAGGCGTCGACACCTGGGCTAACTCACCAGCAGATAACACATGCACACGATCACTAATCCGCATGGCCTCTTCCTGATCGTGAGTCACAAAAATCATGGTCATCCCCAATTCCTGTTGAATTTGTCGGAGTTTAATTTGCAGTTGCTTACGAATCCGCGCATCAAGGGCACTTAAAGGCTCATCTAATAGCAATAATTTTGGTTCAATGATCAACGCTCTGGCAAGCGCCACTCGCTGCTGTTGACCACCTGACAGGCTCGTCACCAGTTGATGCTGACATTCAGTCAATTCAACCAGAGCCAACATCTGCTGAACTTTTTCTTCAATTTCTTTTTTGGCTATTTTTTTTACCCGTAACCCAAATGCAATATTTTCGTAAGTTGTCATATTGGGAAATAAGGCGTAGGATTGAAACACCATGCCAATCTGTCGTTCTTTCACTGCTCGATCCTGAATTTCTTGACCGTCTAGCAATAACTTACCTGAGTTGGGGTGTTCCAAGCCCGCAATCGTGCGCAACAACGTCGATTTTCCGCAACCGCTGGGTCCTAACAACGTCACTAACTCCCCTTTCTCAACAGCTAATGACACGCCTTTTAACACCTCTTTTTGACCGAACGCCACGCGCAAATTCTCAACTTCTAAATACGCCATTCAACAACCTCCTCTTTGATGGTCGAACTGATTGATTGCTCCTGTGCCTGAGGGCGCCCTTTTTTCTGGAAGGACATTCCTTGTCTCTGACGGTGAGACAGATGATTGATCAACAGGCCAATCAACATGATGCACATGAAATAAAAAACCATCACAGCACTTGCTAAATGACCATTTTCATTCATTCGACGCAACATGTAAATTCTAAGTGTTTCAAAACGACCGCCAAGTAATAAGTTGGTTAAAACATATTCTCCAAACAAGCCAGAAAAAATCATCACACTGGATAAAACCACACCGATGCGAATATTCGGTAAAATAACAAATTTAACAATTGTAAAAGGACTTGCTCCTAACGTTTGACCCGCTTCGATCAACCCTTTGGTATTAATCGCCAGCAGACTGTTGCGAATGCCAAGATACATAATCGGCAAGGCGCCAATAAATAAGGCACCACCTAAAACTATTAGCATTGACAGGCCCAGTTTAGCATAGGTTTTAAGCAAGGCGGTGACCAAAATCACCCCGGGAATCGCATATGGCATTAAAGACATGCCTCGCATATAGGCATCCAGTTTGGGAAAATGCAGAATGATGACTAATACGCTGGGAATCATCACCATTAACACCATCACTAGCACTGTCAGCGCCAACAATAAAGAACGTAAAACAGCTTGGGCAAATGCTGGGTCTTGAAAAAGAGTTTGGAACCAATGAACAGTCCAACCTTTAGGCAAGATCGTCTTCCCCCATTCACGACTAAAGGCGTAAACCGCCGTCATCAAAAAAGGCGAAAGATAAAAAAGGGCGAATAAACTCAAAATAAGTTTTGCGACGAGCTTCTTGTTTTTCACGCTCAAGCTCCTTCCTGAGACACTCGTCCCATAATTTTTTGAGACAAACTGATGACAACAATCATGCTTAAAGCAAACAATACAGCTAAGGCGCTGCCAACATTAGGCTTGGCATAGACATCGCCAGCCACTAACGCGGATATCCGTGTTGTGACTAAATTGATATTGCTACCAACTAAGGCATAAGCCGTTTCATAAGTCCCCATGCCATTAGCAAATAAAATAACAAACGTCCCAGTTAAACTAGGTGCCATAAAAGGGAGGACTACCCGCCGCCAATAATAAAAAGGGCTTGCCCCAAATAGCGCCGCACTCTCTTGCCACTCTACCTTGACTTTTTTTATAACAGGATAAAGCAGTAGTGTCGCTAAAGGAATTTGGAAATAAACGTAAGTCACAACCAATCCTTGCCATGAATATAAATCAAAATTGGCGAAGATCGGAAATAACAATTTCAAAACACCTGCATTGCCCAACATAATAATAAATCCAAAAGCCAAAGGAACGCCAGCGAAATTCGCGGCTAAATTAGAAAATAAAGTGAAACGCTCTTGGGCTTTCTTAGGTAAAGCTAACAGCGCTTGGCAAAAAATTAGCGCGCCCACCAAACCGAACATACTGGAAAAAAAAGCAATCATGCCGCTATTAACAAAACTTTGGTAGTAATAGGGATTGGTTAAACTTTGACTATAGTTGGCCAGACTCCATTGACCACTGCCATCTAATTGAAAACTGGCAATTAGCATGTACAGCAAAGGAATCACGAGAAACAAGCCGACCACTAACCCTAACGGTATTAAGAGATAGCCACTTTTTCGTTTCATTGACCCACCTGCTGAATCCCCAATAAATCACAAACCAACGGCATTACCTTAAGCTGAGGGATGTCCTCAGTCCCAAGCTCAAGATCGTTTCCTAAATAAAACAAAGGAACTTCTCGATGCTCGTTAAGACTGCCACCATGAAGACCAAATTGGTCCATACCGTGATCCGCCGTCACAATAAGTTGATACCCTAGCTTTTGCCAAATAGGAATAAAATAACCTAAAATAATATCAGCGTAATTAACAGCTGTCAGATACTCTTTTGAATTAGCCGTATATTTATGACCAACATCGTCAATATTCATCGAATGAACCACCATAAAATCAGGCTGATACTCATTGATTAAGGCATTGCCATCAGCAAAAACATGACTGTCAGGGTAATGATCCTCACTGTAAAAAATCCCGTGTTGAATCAGCTTATCTTGGTCATGTTGAATGCGATCGGTCATAATATTATACGGTGCTTGATTGTATAATTCACTTAACCAATAATAGCCCGCCACTGCGGTGAGGCCGCCAGCCTTTTTTACCAGCTCAAAAAGTGAAACTTCCTTCGACCGTTGCACAGCTAAGTTCGTATAAATTTGATTTTGATGCATGGGCGTCCCCGTCATCAAGACCTCATAAAGAGGTCTTGAATTACTGGGCATCTCCGCAATCACCTTGGCCAGCTGAGCTTTTTGATGGGTGACCAAACTATTCAAAAACCCCATCTGCTCTTTTGCCGTGTCATAACGACAGCCATCAAGGATCACCAGTATGACTTTATTTTTTAACATTGACCAATACCTCACTCTGCCATTTCTCTGGTAATTCAATCGCAGTTTGGTCCCAGGTGTCATTTGATTTGACAGGTTGTGCTGCTTGGTACTGATCCTCAGACAATAGCTTGTCGGCAACCTCGGCTGGCAATTTAACCTTTTCACGGATGGGACGAGCATACCCTTTAGCTAGGTTAATTTGCCCCTCATCCGATAGAATATACTCTCGGGTCAATTTAGCCGCATTGGGATGTGGCGCATTTTTATTAATCAGTGTCGTATAACCGCTCATTACCGATCCATCTGTTGGAATAGTCACTTTAAACCGCTCACTATCAAGTTGATCTCGGTAATTCAAAGCATTAAAATCCCATAAAATGGTCACATCTACCTCACCTTTTTCAATATTTGCCAGAGAGGCGTCAACTGATGAGATTCTACCTGCTTTTGCTAGGTCTTTAAAATAAGTCAAACCTGGTTGAATGTCCCCTTCATCGCCGCCATTCGCAATGGCCGCCGCCAAAACTGCAAATTGGGCTTGATTGGCTTTGGTAACATCGCCAACCGCTACCTGATAGTCCCCTTTGGCAAGATCCGCCCAACTGGTGGGAGCGTCTTTCACATTGTCACTATCGGTCATAAAGGCAATCGTTCCCGTGTAACTCAATAACCAATGACCGTCTTGATCCTTGGCCCATTCAGGAATCTCATCCCAGTAACTTGTTTTATAGGGCAAGGTCAGATCCTTACTTACAGCTAATGGCCCAAAGCTAATCCCAACATCCCCAATGTCCGCTGTGCCATTTTTACCTTCTGACTCAAATTTAGCTAACTCTTCCGCACTGGACATATCAGTATCTTGATGTTTAAGTCCATATTCTTTTGTTAAATCAGTCCAAGTACCAACCCAGTTTGCCCAAGTATCAGGCATTCCTACACTGGCTACTTCTCCTTCTTTTTTAGCTTCTTCGATGATTGTTTCCAAGGTTTCTGGTGAGTCGTTCTTTTCCGCTTTTGCAGTATTTTCACTTGAACAACCAGCTAACGTTGCAACAGCAACCACACTTAATAAACTTCCAACTACTACCTTCTTAAAGCTTTTCATCTCTTCACCTCGTCAGTTAGTATGTTACAAGTTGATTGTAAAAGATAGATGTAAATATCCTGTAAATTCTCCGTAAATGATTGGTTTTTTTTACGTAAAAAAAGCAGCAGGTAGAAAATACCTAGCTGCTGCTTGTTTCAATAACCGATATAAACGTTTGCTCGACCCCGCTGAACCCCTTTTAGCTTAAAACAGCTATCTGACATTTTATAGCATAACAATCAGACAAGACTGTAATACGAGTCTTTAATTCGCTGAAATAACATGGTATAAGGTTTAATTCCAGTGTAGTCTTCAATAGCTTGATCTAAACCATCTCGCAAGATGGCTGCTTGTAATTGGCGGGCCTCTGCGTCCTCTGGGTCATTAAACTTCAACGCAGCGGCAATGGCCTGAGAAAGAGCTTTAGGGGTTTCATTAAAGGCTTCCACAAACTGACGGGCTGGTTGGACAAAACGATCGTTTTCACCAATTTTGCGGATCGGTGAGCGACCTACCCGCGTCACATAATCTGAAATATAAGGATTCTTAAAACGCTCAATAATCTTATCAATGTAAATTTGATGTTCTTCATGTGAAAAATCAAATTTTTTCTCTAATAGGGCACCCGTTTCTTCCAAGGCACTTCTAACGGCAAATAAAATGCGCTCGTTGTGGATGGCGTCTTCAATTGAGGAGATCTCCTTCATATACCCAAGGTAGGCCGTCACCGCATGACCCGTATTGACCGTGAACAACTTCCGCTCAAT
Organism: Vagococcus allomyrinae; assembly: GCF_017829975.1. Lineage (GTDB taxonomy): Bacteria > Bacillota > Bacilli > Lactobacillales > Vagococcaceae > Vagococcus_D > Vagococcus_D allomyrinae. The sequence goes on from NZ_JAEEGA010000003.1 coordinate 94,958, forward strand.
ATAAGGTGTCAAGTTAGCAACGGTTAACATCCCTGCCACTTTTGGTAATTGCGCCCCTTGAGGCATTTCCACTACCCACTCACAAAACGGTTCAACCATGACGGTCAGTTTGTCCTGATGAACTTGATTTGGGACGATTCGATCAACCGCCGCATTGGGAAATGTCACATACTGTTCACCATAAAGTCTGGCCTCAGCCGATAATAGTGGCCAAACTGCCTCTTGTAAAATAGTGGAACCACCAATCATATTTTCACAGGCAATAACCGTTAAAGTTTCTTTCGATCTGACTCTCTGTTCCATTCCTTCAGCGATAATTTTAGCCAATAAAGGTAAGACTGTCGGCCCGACCGCCGTCGTCACAATCGCCGCCTTGCCAATCATTTCAATCAAAGCTCGTTCTTCTTTGACATTATGTAAAGCGGTCACGCCTTCTACCCAAAATGAGGCTTGTTCTTCATTAGCTAAAATCACCTGATAACGGCCTTTTTCATTTATTTCATTGACAAGATCATCATTAACATCTGCAAAAACGACTTGATAACCGGATTGAGCCAACAACCAGCCAATAAAGCCGCGACCGATGTTTCCGGCACCAAAATGTACGGCAATTTCGTTAGACATTCTCTTCCACTCCTTCAAATAAGGCGATTATCTCAGCAGGAGAAGTCGCTTTTACCATGGCTTCCACATTGGTCAGCTCGGAACAAACGATGGCGATTTTAGATAATAATGCCAAATGTTGCCCATCGACGCCCGCAATCCCGATCAATAGCTTCACCGGATTGCCATCAAAACTAACGCCTGCTGGTGCTTGTAACACCACAAGCCCTGACTGATTAATAAACTGTTGCGAGCCGTCTGTTCCATGAGGAATTGCTACCATATTCCCGATAAATGTCGACGTTAACTGATCCCTCTCATGCATTGTCGCAATATATTCTGGCTGAATATAACCGCACTCGAGTAACGCTTGTCCCGTTGCTTCAATCGCTTCTTTTTTTGTCGCGAATTCCTGATTTAATAAAATGGCCTTTGTTTGTAAATGTTCCACATTAATTCCTCCTTGGTTAACGACTTCTTAGTCATCCTTCTCTAGCTGCTAGGCACTTACTTTCTGCTAGAGGTTATCATTAAAACTGATCCATCAATCTGTTTCCCGTAAATAATCCGATTAGCGCGTTCTGCGGGATTATTTAGTAGGGGCGATAGTTGGCCACTTTCTTAGGTATAGCTGTTGGCGAAGGCCAGTAATCGCTCCACGACAAATTGAGTGATCCGCCGACTGTCACCTGATTGCAAGCAAGCCGTGGTTGCCTCACTTTCGATTAACAAAGAACTGATTTGACTCATCAACTCTAATCCTTGCTGCTCCAGTTTTTCCGGAGCTAACAGCAAGACGATTGTGGCAACCTGAACCTCGCCGCCTCCCATAGCCGGCATCATTATCGGATTGGTTAAAGGAAATAACTGAAAAATCGGTTGTCTAATACTGGCATTCCGCGCATGAAATAAAGCCAATTCCGTTTCAGCAATCCCAAAACCACTCCATTTTTCTCTGACTAATAAACTTTGTAGCAAACCTTCCACATCCAAACGTCGATCCTGTTCCAGCAAGGTTGTACAAATAGCTCGCAAGGTATCTTCAATAGTTGTCAAAGAATTATCAATTCTCACTACTTGGAAATTGCTCAACAAAGTGACAACTGTCTCAGTATACAACTGGCGATTTTCAAGCAGATGAATCGCTTCTAACTTGGTTAATTGTTGTTCTTTTTCTTCACGATTTTGTTTGCGGCGATAATGAGACCGTTTATTTTGCAAATAAACTTCTATCTGTGAAATTTCTCGCTCACTTAGGATCGGTGTCACATGAAAATACTCATAATCCACCTGGCCTAAATCAATGGTTGAGACCAGCAAATCGTATGGATGACTCTCCATCTCTTTGGTCAATTCAAACAACGAAATCGTTTTTAAGGTTTTTAATTGCGGGATGGCCTGTTTGAGTCGTGTCACTAACATGCGCGACGTTCCAATACCGCTGGCACATACTACTAAGGCTGATAGTGCCACCTGTTCTTCTTGTTGTAACAGCGCTGCCCCGAAATGCAAGACCAGATAGCCAATTTCTTCTTCTGGAACTGGCTGATAATGGTAGATTTCTTTCATGCTAGCTTGGACAATGCCAAAGAGTTCTTCATAATCCCGTTTAATTGAGTGAATTAAAGGATTCGTAATACTCATGTCCGCATTTAAGCGGCGCAAGGCTGGCCGTAGGTGAGCTGTTAAACTTTTTAGCAGTGAATCCGAGGTCAACGAACTGCCAGTTTTTTCACTTACTTTCGCGATTAACTGGGTGGCGATTGTCACCGCTTGAACTTGTTCATTGCTATTAAAGTCGCCAACATAGTTTTGGGCTTTAGCTCCTCGTAGGTGCATGGTCACAAATTCGACTTCGCCGATTGGCACCTCAGCTAGGGACAAGCCTAAACTAGTCACCAGTAACTCCTGGGCAAAATGAAATTCTGGATAATGAACCACCTCAGGATTAATTAAGGTCTCCTTCATGCCATTGCCTTCGGTTATCCGTTGAACCGAAATGGCCACGTGAATCACCAAATTTATATAAGATTCATCGGTGATATCATAAGCTAGACTATCCCGGATGTTACGCAAACTTTGTTCGACCACTTCAATATGCCCCTGTTGGGTAATATAGTTCAAGCGACCTTCTGTAACCTCATCAGCAAACTGATTAAATAACACCCGCATAAATTGCTGCTTTGGATATTTTTTCCAAAAAAGATCACTTAACATTCCTCGCTTTTCCATCTCGCTAGCATTTAAACTAATGCCCATCCCCTTTTTACGGCTGATTAAACTAGAATTTAAGTAGTCTTCTTCAATTTTAGTTAAATCATTGCTGATGGTTGAGACGGTCACATTCAGATCATTGGCTAAGCCAATTAACTTCAGGGTGCCATCAGTTTTTAGTAGCTCCTTCAAAATATATTGTTGCCGTTCTTCTGGCGAAAAATCATTATAGGTCAGATCTAATAACTGCCACTTAAATCGCTGTTTATCATCTTCAGAGCCCTGAACAGATAAATAGTGCTTTTCCTTTGTCAGTTTCAAGTTAAATGTTGCCAAAGTCGCCTTGACTTCTTTCAAATCTCGTCTAATGGTTCGCTCACTTACTTCAAATTCCTCCGCCACATCTGCTAGGTGCAGCGGTTGCGGTGCCATCATTAGTTGTTCTAAAATCAATCTGGGACGTGCACTCAAATACATACCTGTTCAGACCTCCTTGTCAGTTATTTTTGATTCATTAACCTTTGATGACGACTAACTTTTCCACCAGCGCATCGTATTGATCGCTATTTAAAAAATTCTCTACGGAAACATGGTAAGCATTCGGTAATTTTTCCTTCGCTCGATCCGTTAAATCTTTATGGGTGACGATAATATCCGCATCAGCTGGTAATTGCGAGATCGCCGTGTTAATCACCGTTAAACCTAAACCAGCATGTTTCACCTTATTTCGTAAAACAGAGGCGCCCATCGCACTGGATCCCATGCCAGCATCACAAGCAAACACGATTTTTTGAGCAAGTGCCAACGACTGATCATTTGCCACTGTACTCGCTAGACCAGTTGGGGCCATTGTCTTTTTCCCTTTGAGGGAAGAAGCCTGATTAGCCGCCTCTTCTAGAGAAGTTGCCGGTTCTTTAGAGGTCCTCAAAATCAATGCTGAAACCACGAAGGAAACCGCCGTTGCCGCAATAATGCCGGCAAATAATCCTAGATAATTGCCTCTTGGAGCCATTGCTAAAATAGCAAAAATACTGCCCGGTGAGGCTGGGGCAACTAGTCCGACGTTAAACAGAGAGAAAGTAAAAATCCCTGTCATGCCACCTGCAATAGCCGCTAACAACAACGCTGGTTTCATCAAAATATAAGGGAAATATATTTCGTGAATCCCCCCGAAGAAATGAATGATGATCGCTCCAGGCGCAGTCTGTTTGGAAGACCCTTTGCCGAATAGTGAATAAGCTAATAATATTCCCAGACCAGGTCCAGGGTTTGCTTCAACTAAAAATAAAATTGATTTGCCCACCTGTGTGGCCTGCTCAATCGCAATCGGCCCAATAACCCCATGATTAATGGCATTATTTAGAAACAGAACTTTGGCTGGTTCAACAAAAACACTTACCAATGGCAACAGTGAATGATCGACTAAAAAGGCGACTCCCGCTGCTAAGAAACCGTTTAACGCTTCAACTGCTGGACCAATGGCCCAAAAAGATAAGATGGCTAAAATAGCACTCAAAATCCCAGCAGAAAAATTATTGACTAACATTTCAAAACCGGCAGGAACTTTGCCGTCAATCGCTTCATCAAATTTTTTCATCAACCAAGCGCCTAATGGTCCGACCATCATCGCGCCTAAAAACATCGGAATATCCGTTCCAACAATCACACCCATGGTAACCATCGCTCCCACGACACCACCGCGTTTATCATAAATCAGACTACCACCAGTAAACCCAATTAAAATTGGTAATAAATACTTAATCGTCGGGTCTACCATTGACCCCAAAGCTTCATTTGGTGCCCAGCCAGTGGGAATAAAGAGGGCTGTGATTATCCCCCAAGCAATAAATGCGCCAATATTAGGCATAATCATCCCACTTAGAAAACTACCAAATTGCTGAATCTTTACTTTAGCTCCAGACTTTTTCTCCATTTGTATTTCCTCCTGATTCTCGTTTCTCGCATGACTTCCGAGAACAAGCATGTTTGCCTGCTGACCTTTTCGTCAGCCTTAGCGTGATAAAAACTTTGTGAAGGCTTGATTTGCGCAAATCAATTTATCAGGACAACCACTTGTTGTCATCCTTATTGTATACTGTTTGTAAGCGGAAACTCAACTATATGAAAATGTAACTTTGTCCATCATAGTTGGACAAACATTTTAATCCTACTTCCCGCCATTAACAGTTGCTCCTAATTTGCTTAAACGCGAGTTATTCACTTGACACCAAACGTACGTTCTTGGTATACTCAAAAAAGTCAGCAAATGAAAGGAATGATTGGCAGATGACACAGCGAATTGATTATTATAAAGTAGCAACAGATGGCTTAAAGCCTTTATTGGCGATGGAAAAATACCTCGGAGAACAGACGACCCTTGATCCCTTGCTAAAAGAACTGATTAAAATTAGAGTCTCGCAAATTAACGGTTGCGCCTATTGTTTAAATATGCACACCACTGACGCTCAAAAGCTTGGTGAAACAGCACAACGGATCAATTGCGTTAGCGCCTTTGAGGAATGTGGCTTTTATTCAGATAAAGAAAAAAGCGCCCTGCGATTGGCAGAAAAAATGACCCTCATTTCAAATAACCCCATTTCCAACGAATTATATCATGAGGTCCGTCGCTATTTTGATGAAAAAGACTATTGTGATTTAGTTTTAGCGATTTCCCAAATCAATGCCTGGAATCGGATTGCTATTTCTATGGGGACCACTATTTGAGCGGTTAACTAGAAGTTGATTTAATTGTTTTAGCCATTCCCCAATGGCTTTTTTATTTTACCGGAAAATCTAAAACGTTCTCTAGATCGTCATTTGGCTCCAACTTCACGAGGCAGCTTTGCTTGGTTCAAGCAACCTGCCCTATTCACAAATAGATCGTTTTAAAAAACCGGGACACTTTCTTCCAACATAAAAAAAGAGAAACGTTATTGTCCATAAAATAACGTTTCTCTTTCTCAAAATATCTCCGAACAATCGTAACAGGATGTAGCTATATACCTCATGTTTAATAATCAAACAGATAGTTCCATTGGATGATTATTTAATGGGAACTATCTAGCTGTTTTTGAGAGCTCATTATTGGGCTTTCCAGACTAACTGTTGGATAACTCCCTTAAATAATTAATATCGAGTTTCTTCATGTTGTACAATGCTTTTGTCAGTTCCACTGCTTTAGGGTTGGTTGAACGAAGCAAGGTATCCATATCTCGAGTCGTTGTCTGCCACGAAACACCAAATTTATCAACCATCCAGCCGCATTGGCTTTCTGCCCCTTCTTTGGTAACTAGCTCCCAAACACGATCAATTTCCGCTTGATTGTCACAATAAAAACAAAATGAATTCCCCATGGTGACCGCAAACTGATGATCATAATCATTGTCCATAACAATAAACGGTTGACCATCAAGGGTAAACTTAGCAAATTGAACAGTGCCATCAGGATTATTAATGAGCACCTCGCGCTCTAACTGACCGAAATAGTTGCCCCAAGTCTCAATGGCTTCCTCAGCCATACCAAAGTATTGATGGATAAACATCACGCAAGGCGTAATGGTTTCTTGCCCCTCACCGACGGTAATTTGCCAAGAGACGCCAAACTCATCATTAAGCCAACCAAACAACTTACCCATAGTTTGATCTTCCAACGCCATTAAGACCTCCCCTTTAGGGGCTAAGCGATCCCAAATTGCTTGCGCCTCAGTCGCCGTTCGCGCCTCCACTACATAGGAAATTGCGGGAGTCATGGTAAATTCAGGTCCACCGTTTAAAAGCAAAAATTCCTGATTATCAATCTCAATTGACACGGTTAAAATATCTCCCACCACACCATGATCATCTGTTAAATAAAAATTAGTGACCTTGCGCTTAACCGAAGCAAACACCTCTTGATACACAGCGATCATTTCTTCAATCTGCCCATCTACCCATAAACATGCTGAAAATTTAGTCATCTCTATCACTCCTAATTCTTGCCATTTTTTACTGTTTTACCTCGTTCTTCAGCTCATTTTGATTATGATAAATAACAACAACCGTTATTCAAATCCCCCCATTTTTATTATTAGAATAACACGTTATTGGACAATCCACAATCATAGTGATCAGGACGGCCCCACGATTAGTTGTGGGGTCGCAAAAATTTACAGGACTATGTCCAAATCGATCAGCGCGCCTTGCTTGACTTACCATCCATCTCCCCTGGACCTAAGCATCAGCGATGTTCAACACACTCAAAAAGAGAGTTAGCCATTCGCCAACTCTCTTGCCTCACTATGAATAAAAATAACTGTGACAACTTTCCAGCGTCACCGTTGAAAAATCTTGAATAAGCCCGTCAGCCTGACCTAGATCCTGTTTAGGAAATGCTGGATTCTCAAAACCTAAACACACCATCCCCGCCGCCTTAGCGGCCTTTACACCACTGACAGAATCTTCAATCACCAAACACTTGTCAGGTTCAATTGCTAATGATTGAGCCGCCTTTAAGAAAACATCTGGAAAAGGTTTTGACCGCTCACAGGTCTCCCCAGAAACAAGCGCCTGAAAATAAGGTTGCAGCTTCAAAGACGTTACTGCTTTTTCGATATCTTCAACGGAAGAGGAAGAAGCAATCGCTAAAGGCACACCTGCTTGACTTAACCGTTTAATCAATGGAACAGCGCCGGGGATGGCCTTAGTCGGTTCTGTTCGTAACATCTCGCCACGGATTTTTTCACCTTTGGCAATACATTGATCCACACTCAAAGGCAAATTAAAGTCCTTTTTCATGCGAGTCCACATGTGTTCCAAGGTTGTTCCAAATAACTGATAGTGATAAGAATCCGCCACCTTAATTCCTAGCTCTTGTAACGTTTTTTGCTTAGAGGCGATCCAGATTGGTTCCGAATCAACAATCACTCCATCCATATCAAAAATTAATGCGTCCATATGTTAGCTCCTTCATTTTACTCAACCACTTGCTGCTACGTCTTAACGTTTCCCCCAAATCATTTATCTTCAGTTTAACTTAGTATATACATCCTGTTAAATAATTAAACAGATAGTTCCATTGGTTAATTCACATAATCATCTGTCAAGAGTGGTACTTTCAGCTTTTTTCTGGTTGAAAGTTTAACGGTAAAGGATGATTAATTAATGGGAACTATATAGCTGAGACTTCGCTCGTTTTGATGATCAAGCGACTGAATCAAATAGTTTGCTGATGCGTCGCATCCTCATCAGTAATCTGTTATAGAGGACCAAGTAAATAATCACGATTAGTTATTAGCTGAATAAGCCAGCAGAACTAGCTGATCGGATTATGTTAGAGATGTTATCGCTCTTAATTGATGGTAATTTTAGTATTTAATTGGATGTCAGGGTATTCACCTAAGGCCACATGAAGGGAACCTGGTAAATCAGCTTGTTCCGCCCCATCAAACTTGATGGTCAGATGACCTAAGTCATGTAAATTTTTGGTGACCACATTCCCTACTGCGGTAATTCGGTACTGATCATCCCCAATACGTAACGTCATATTTTTCTCAATTGGTCGTTCAACAGGCAGAACTTCTATATTGTAACAATAATTTTTTAATGTTTCTGGCGCATTTTCGCCAAATAGTATTAACATTTGCTCTTCTTTAAACAAACCTGCTTCTGAACCAATTGCCTTTACAACTGTTTGATACATACTCATCTATCCTCTCAACTTTCCACGTGTCATTTTAACTATACAATCCAAAACTAGCAATCCAAGCCACGATAACTCTCGGCACCCCATTTAAGAAGCGAGAGTATAAGACGGAAGGGACGCCTACCTCTACTGTTTCAGCCTCGGCTTCTTCCAAACCTAAGCCCACTGGAATAAAATCACAGGCATTTTGCGTATTTATAGCAAAGAGGGCCGGCAACGCAAGCTGTGGGGGAATATTCCCTTTGCCAATTTCCACTCCGATCAAGGTGCCAATCACTTGGCCGATAACTGCCCCTGGTCCTAAAAGGGGAGATAGAAATGGCAGTGAACAAATAAACCCGATAATGATTAGCCCCCAAATATTTCCCGCCAAGGGAGCCATGACTTTAGCAAAGAGATCGCCGATTCCAGACCCTTGAATAATCCCAATCAACAAGGCTACAAATGCCATAAAGGGCAAAATGGTCGTTATGACGGTTTGAACCGCTTCACGGGCTGCCTGATTAAAGGTCGCCACGACTTTCCCAGCGCCCATGCCGATCCGAGCAATAACACTTTGTTTACCAACTGTTTCAGTTATCTTTTTATCTGTACTGTACTTAAATTCTTTGACTGGCTCTGTTGCTGGTGGTTGGTTGGCTTCCGTTTCACTTGCCAGCTGAATTTGATTAAGTCCAACGGCAGAAACATAAATTTCTTCATTGATGTATTTCGCCAATGGGCCACTTTTGCCAGTCGGCACAATATTGACCGTGTAAATGCCTTTTTGAGGGTAAATACCGCAGCGTAAAGTTCCCCCACAATCGATAATCGCCAAGGCGATCTCTTCATCTGGAATGGATGTTTTAAAGCCATTGACAGACTCCATTCCTGTCAGTTCTTCGATCTTATCAACAATTTCAGGGCGCTCGCCTCCGCCTGTGACATAGATAAATTTATGTTTCTCAGGGGTTGGCGTAATCGTCAACGGTCCACCATAACCACCAGATCCTTTTTTTATCGTGATGCTTCGGTAATTAGTCATCATTCTCCCATCCTTTCAATTAACTATTAGCTAGCCGACTAGCTTAGCTTCTTTGCTTAAGGTAATGCCTTGTTGCTTGCAGACGAATTTGGTCGTATAATCCGTGACCACACCACCGATAAAATTCATCACTAATCCGACCAACAAATAACGAATGGCTAGATCCATCTGATTTAATCCTAAAGCAGTGATCCCTTGAGCCACACCTAAATAGATAAATAATTCGCCAGGATTAATATGTGGAAATAAACCATTACTCGTGTGACAAGCCTGACCGACCACTGCGTAAAAACTCGGTTTATAATATTCAGGCAAAAAGCGGCCTAACGTAAACGACATTGGATTTCCCAGCATAAAGGTGGCCACAAAGGGCAAGATTAAATAGCGGGTAAAAATATTTTTAGATGAGGCATGAGCGATTTTATTAACCCGTTCTTCACCTAACATCATGATCAACGTGTTCATCAACACCAGCAGCATTAAGACAACCGGTACGATTCCAGTGACCCAACTGATAAACGTATCAGCACCCGTTTGAAATAAATTCATAAATCCTTCAGCAAATTTTGTAATGACGTTCATTTATTAACACTCCTTTTCATTTTTGCTTGAATAATCGAACTACCTAGTTTAACTTGCTCGTAAAACGATTGGAACGGAGGTTGGTTCACCTTGATTTCCTCACCATTGGCGACTCGTTGATAGACGGAAACCGCATCCAAAATTGTTTGTTGCGTCAAACGATTTTCCTTGAGAACACAGTGACTTCGATCAGACACATCAGTGATTCTAATGCCGGTAAAACCGGCTAGTTCTTTAAATTTAGCTAAGACAGTGGTTCCTTGAATCTTGCGGCTATCAATTATCACACCTCCTTCGTCAATGGTAAACATGACGATTGTCCCTGCTCTAAATTTGCCTGATTTGCGACCGATGGCCACTCTGCCTTTGGCTTTCATTTCCCCATAAATCGCCGTAAAATGTTTAATTTGTCTAAACCCTAACAGGCCTTGAATCAGATACGCCACAACTGCAAGGATCCCTAATAAATATACAATTGGCATCTTTTTGCTCCTTCCTATTTTTTTAAGTTGCTGACAAAAGCAATCATCTGCTCCCGATCAGAAAATTGACTGACCTCGGCAATCGAGTGCTCATTGCCACCAATTGAAAAGATAAAATCATAAACGTCCATCAACACCTGTTCAATCGGGTCTGCAATAATTTCAGGAATCCCCACCAAAAAGACCAATTGAACGTACTGATGCTCCTCTTGTTTCGGCTCTCTAAAAACCCCGATGGACAAGACAATCTTACTGGCACCTTGATTAATCGTATGAGGGAAACCAATTCCCTGATCAAAGATAGTCGTTTGTCGTTTTTCTCGTTCTTCCCAAAGTGACAAAAAACTGGCAGACAATTTCTGATTAGCGATTAATCCCGTCACCATCTCTTTGACGTTTTCCAAATAGCTCAGCTGGTCGTCTAACACACTAAACGAAAAATCCAGCAACGGACTGGTTAAAATATTGGGCTCATCGACTCGCTTCCATTCCTGAAGCAAAAGCTGATTATCGAATAGATTGGTAATTTGAATGATCGGTTTGCCCGCTTTAGCAGGGAGTGGCAATGTACTAAAAACCGCCAAATAATTTGCTAAATCAATATCCTGATACTCCAGTTCAGAATACTGAACGAGCTCGATGTCCGGTCCCAAGACTTCTGCTAGTTGCCGTTTGATTAACGTCGCAGTTCCTCGTCCAGAGCTGCAGACAATCGCGACTTGACGATGCTTAACATCCCCTTTTTTCTTATTTAGCACCAATTCAAAATAAATCGTTAAATAACTAATTTCAATTTCATTAATCGGTAATAATAACTTGGTTTCAATAACACTAATAGCTACTTTGGCTACTTCGTAAGAAAAAGGATACTTCATTTGAATTTCATCCATAAATAAATCAACCAGTTCAATGTGAAAAATAACCCGATTTAACATAAACATTAGATGATATTTCATTAAGTCAAACAATTCCTCACTGTCAAACTCTGTCACAAAATTATTGCCAACCTCTTCCATCATGTCATCAAAAATCAGTCGCACACCCTGTTCAAACTGGCCCATGTCATCGGAGACCATGGCAGTCGTCCGCGTGTTGATTGGAAAAGAAATAAAATCTTGGTCGTATTGCCCCAATGTCAACTGGTAAACCCTTTCTAGATGCACGATAAATTCTTCGATTAAGGGGGCCTGTGATTCAAAATTTTTATAATAGGCTATTCCTTGCCTCATGGGCTTTTTAGCTAAGATTCGACCAATGGTCACCGCCACAACTTTTTTTAGTAAAACGACGGTCGACTGATCCAATTTGTAATGCTTGGCTAGCTTGTCTATGACCAGCAATGTTTCCTGCTTGAGTTGATAGTCGTCACTGTAGTAATCAAAGACAGCGTTCAAAATAATCAGTCGTAATTTATATTCTGCCCCAACGATCTGCAACCCCTTGTTAGGAATTCCTTGTAAACTAACGCCGTAATCTAGCAGTTGTGCTTTAATCAATTTAATGTCTTTATTGACCGTCCCCCGACTCACAAGCAATGCTTCCGCCAAGTCGTCAATTAACAAAAAGTCTGCTTGAGCCAGAAGTGCTCTTAAAATATAAGCCATGCGCTTACCTGACGAATTAAAATCACGATCTTGCTTTAATTTTCCGGTCATAATTTCCTGAAAATCAATTAACCGATGAATGATTAACTCGGCCCCTTTGTTTTCGAGGTTAATGATCGCCGTTCCTGCCAGTTGTTCGTTTAACAAGTCAATATTCTTTTTTAATGTTTGGGTTGATGTTCCCGTCAGTCTGCTTAACTCCGCCAAAGAAATGCAGCGTTTTAGCAATAAAATATTTAGTATTTGATACCACTTATTCGCTAATGACAATCTTACTCCCCCTTAAGTCTTGTCCTTATCCGCGAGTTTTCCCCCCTGCCACATTACATGTTACGCCAGTTATATAACTAGCCCGCTCTGATAATAAGTAACAAACAAAATCAGCCACCTCTGTTAATTTGCCACTCCTTCCTAAGGGAATTGTTGACGTACTGCTGTAACCACTTCTGAGTTTGTCGATGGTAATGTCCCGCGTATACGCCAAGGCCGTTTCATATGCTTCAGTTCTCAAACCTGTTTCTTCCATAATGCCAGGAGCAACTCCTACGACTCGGACATTGTATTTTCCTAACTCCTTCGCCCAAGAACGCGTAAAACTATTGAGTGCAGCTTTAGTCGCTGCATAACAGCTTTGACCTTCTGATCCTTCTAAACCGCTTTCTGAGGACATGTTAATGATAACACCGGATTTTTGGGCCGCCAAGACCCTGCCAACAGCCTGTGACATCAGATAAACACCCTTTTGGTTGATGCCAACCATTTTATCAAAGGTTTCACTGGATAATTCATAATGGCTGTCACTGCCTTTAGCATCCACTAATAAACGTGGCAAATTAATTCCGGCGTTATTTACCAACCCATCAATCGTCCCAAAATGAGATAAACTTGCCGCCACAGCCCGATCAACTGCTGATGGTGAAGAAATATCCGTTTCCACAAAAAGCAAATTTTCGCTCGCCTCACCGCTCTTGTTTAAATCAGCGTTAACAACTTTCGCTCCTTGATCTAGCAGACTGGCGACAACAGCAGCGCCAATTCCCGAAGATCCTCCTGTGACTATCAGCACTTTTCCTTTCAGATTTAACCAACTCTTTGTCATGCATGTCTTCCTCCCTACTTGTGATAACTTAAGTATAATCAAGGGCCCACTTTAAATTAATACACTCATTTATTCTTCCAAAGATAAATACCTGCATTAATCTGATTGCTACTTGTTAGCAGTCCAAGGGATTTTTTTGAGATATCTACATCCTGTTAAATAATCAAACAGATAGTTCCATTGGATGATTATTTAATGGGAACTATCTAGCAGTCTTTAGCTAAACACTTAAAATAGTCATTTCTCTATATTTTGAGCGTTTATCATGGCATATCTTTCAACAAACTCCCTATAAATCAAGATTTGTCAACGAAAAAACTGAGAGTTGCCACACTCCTACTCACCAATAAATTAACTATTGACTTTACCTCTAAAGTATGGTATGTTCAAAGTATAAAATCTTAAAGTGTGGCCTTTTAATGGCTATTTTTGAGCCAATCAGCCGGTAACTTAGAAAGCGCTTAACACTTGATCAGGTCTGCCAGTAGCCTAGCCCTTATTTGGTAAAGTTGCTTATCCTCGAATGATTGATACGAGAATATCAGACTCTGATAAAAACAGTGGCCAAGAACACTGATTTGAGACTGCAGATAAAATAAGATGACAGACCAATTAAAATAAGTCGGTATTACTTGCTATCACTCATCGATTGAGGAATGGTATTTTTTAGCATAACGGATTTTGACAATAAAAGGCTCGAGTTCAAGGTCCAATGAGAGAGCTGCTTAATCCATAACAAGCTGTGGCAACTAAATGACCAAATGAGTGACACGATCACTCATTTGCCTGTTTGTTACCTTAACAGCTCCTACCGCTTGAACAAGCGAAAGTTAATCAATGAATCCGAGTTATTTAATGAGTGATGCCATCACTCAGCGGTTGAGGAATGATATTTTTTAGCATAACGGATTTTTGACAATAAAAGGCTCGACTTCAAGACCCAGAGAGGGCCGTTTAATGTATAACAAGCCGTGATAATTAAATGGCTAAATAAGTGACACCATCACTCATTTACATACTTGTTACCTTAACAACTCTCAACCTTTGAATAAGCGAAATCTAACCAACTAATTAGCGTTATTTAATGAGTGATGCCATCACTCATCAGTTGAGGAATGATATTTTTTAGCATAACGGATTTTGACAATGAAAGGCTCGAGTTCAAGGTCCAATGAGAGAGCTGCTTAATCCATAACAAGCTGTGGCAACTAAATGACCAAATGAGTGACACGATCACTCATTTGTATATTCGTTACCTTAACAACTCTCAACCCTTGAATAAGTAAAATTTAACCAACGGATCAACGTTATTTAATGAGTGATGCCATCACTCATCAGTTGAGGAATGATATTTTTTAGCATAACGAATGTTTAACAATAAAAGATTCGAGTCCAAGTTCCAATGAGAGAGCTGCTTAATCCATAACAAGCTGTGGCAACTAAACGGCTAAATGAGTGACACGGTCACTCATTTGTATATTCGTTACCTTAACAACTCTCAAACCTTGAATAAGTAAAATTTAACCAACGGATCAATGTTATTTAATGAGTGATGCCATCACTCATCAGTTGAGGAATGATATTTTTTAGCATAACGGATTTTGACAATGAAAGGCTCGAGTTCAAGGTCCAATGAGAGAGCTGCTTAATCCATAACAAGCTGTAGCAACTAAACGGCCAAATGAGTGACACGGTCACTCATTTGTATATTCGTTACCTTAACAATTCTCAACCCCTGAATAAGTAAAATTTAACCAACGGATCAACGTTATTTAATGAGTGATGCCATCACTCATCAGTTGAGGAATGATATTTTTAGCATAACGGATTTTTAACAATAAAAGTGCCGAGTTCAGGTTTCAAAGAGAGAACCGCTTAATTCATAACAAGCCGTGGCAACTAAATGGCCAAATGAGTGACACGATCACTCATTTGCCTGTTTGTTACCTTAACAGCTCCCACCCCTTGAACAAGCGAAAGTTAATCAATGAATCTGAGTTATTTAATGAGTGAAGCCATCACTCAGCGATTGAGGGATGATATTTTTTAGCATAACGGATTTTGACAATAAACGGCTCGAGTTCAAGGTCCAATGAGAGAGCCGTTTAATGTATAACAAGCCGTGACAATTAAATGGCCAAATGAGTGACACGATCACTCATCTGCTTGTTCGTTATTTTAACAGTCCCCCCTTTTTGAAAAAGGGGAAGATAATCAACAAATTTGCGTTATTTAATGAGTGATGCCATCACTCATCAGTTGAGGAATGATATTTTTAGCATAACGAAATTGACGTTCCCCATAAAAAACACCTGAACCGACTGACTAATTTTCCTTGTAAGCAAGTTAGGTCTTGCTAGGCTCAGAAGGCAATAAACCAAAATGAGCAGTTAAATACGATTGAACAAAAAACGGCGGCGATTATTGCCTGCGGTTTATTTTTTGTCTTGATTCACCGTCGCTTTTCGATCTTTCAACATAATAAAATCTCCTTTCCACACTTCAAAAAAATTCTCCTAAAAACCTTTGACATTTCAAATAATCAATGATAAAGTTAGTTAACCGACCACGGTCTAATAACTACGAAAGGAACCTTAACATGCGACCAAATACCAACTTCCCCATCAAGCGTCTGGAAATTATCAAATGTGCGCTGGACCTATTTCTCGAACAAGGGTATGAACAGACCAAAATTAGCCATATTTTAAAAGCCACCAATCTTTCTAAAGGTGGCATGTATCACTATTTCGAATCAAAGGAAGCGATCTTGGATGGCGTCATTGAGTTTGCCTTAACAGAAGAGCTAAAAGATTTTGATGCTAAGTTAATGGCCGCTCCGACAGTTTTCGCTAAATTGGCACTTTATTTGGATAACTCATCCCTTAACTATTCTGAGTACTTACAGAAATTTACGCAGTTTAAACGGCATCCCGAGAGCTCCATTGTGACTTACCGAATTAAAGATATTTCGGCAAGTTTTGGCATCCCTTACTTACAAAAGATTTTAGAATGGGGGATAGCAGATAATGTCTTTCAAACAGACTATCCAGAAGAGCTGGCTTTCGTGCTCTATCAAGCTGGTGAACACTTATTTTATTCCGTTGCTGATTTAAAGCAAGCTGATAGCTCAACGAAAAAACAACAGATAGTCAGAAAAATTGCGGCTTTTAATCAGTTATTAACCTGCACTTTAACCATTAGCGATAACCATTCATACCAATGCCAGCAACTATTAACCAACATCCTATTACCAGCTCAAGAACCAGGAGGACACGAATGACTCTATTGTTAAGCATCATTTTACTACTAAGCTTTTTTATCCTATTTCTGTTAATCAACAGTCCCGGTAAGCTACCACCACTAGTGACGACCACAGGGAAACCTTACCCTAAGAGCTTATCAGAAAAATGCTTCCTTTCAATCGGCGGCCATCAACAAGGTCTTTTCATTCTCAGTGAAAACATCGAAAACCCTGTCTTATTATTTTTACACGGTGGTCCTGGAAGCCCAGAATTGCCCCTAGTCTACGCCAAAAACGAGCCAAACCGACTTGAAAAAGACTTTACTGTTTGCTACTGGGATCAACGAGGCGCAGGCATGTCTCTTAAACACACACCAGAAGCTTCCATGTCTTTGGAACAACTGGTGGCAGATACACTGGAAGTCACTGACTATTTAAAGAAACGTTTTAACCAAGATAAACTATTTCTAATGGGCCATTCGTGGGGCAGTTATTTAGGCATCAAGACGGTTGCGCAAGCGCCTGAACACTATGCAGCCTATATCGGCATGGGACAATTGAGCCAGCAAAAACTATCCGAACGACTGGCTTATGACTATCTGTTAGACCAGGCAACGAACATTCAAGATAACAAAACCGTGAAGGCATTAAAAAAATTTGACCCTAGTGCCCCTTCTTTCCCTTCTCTCAATTACGTCATGAGCATTCGAAGTTCTGCGATGAATCGTTATGGGATTGGCATTACTCACAAGAATTTTTCGATGATGACGATCCTCAAACAGCTGCTTTTCTTTAAGGGATATACCTTGGGAGAAAAAATCAATTATTTACGAGGCTCACTATTTTCACTGAAACATCTTTTCCCTTACACCATCGAGGATGATTTGACTGTCACCACACGGACTTTTGCGCTCCCTGTCTATGTGACCCACGGCAAATATGACATGCAAGTTTCCTATGAACTAGCCCGCGATTATGTCGACACCTTGTCAGCCCCTAAAAAGGCGTTTTTCACCTTTGAACACTCAGCACACACACCGATCATCGAAGAACGGGAAAAATTTGTTAAGGTGTTAAACAAAATAAAAAACGATCATCTCGCTTAAATGACAGCTCAAAAAGAGGCATCGGCAGTTTCTTAACTGCCTGTGCCTCTTCTTATGATACTTTCCCCTCTTTGGCAGAGGCTATCCCGACGAGCAATAAGATCAAGCATAAACCAATCAACGACACATAAGTAGAGGTCCAAGATTGACTCTTTTCATACATGACCCCAAAAAGAAAAGGGCCGATACTCGCCAAAAAATAGCCAATTGATTGGGCCATCCCAGACAGTTGAGCCGCCTCTGAAGCAGTGCGCGTTCTTAAATTAAAAAACATCATGGCCAAACTAAAACAAAAACCGCAACCTGCACCAATTAAGCTCACTGCCACAAAATTAAGTGCCACACTATGAAAAAAACTAATCCCTAAAACCCCTGTAAGCAAGATACCGATCCCTAAAAGCGTTAAGTTAACCTGCTCTTTTACTCTGCCAGCGATAATCGACACAACGAAGGTCGTGGGAACTAAAAATAACTGCATAACCGCCAACATAACCCCGGAGACTTCTTCCCCAATTCCTTTGGACAACAATATTTGCGGCAACCAGGCGATGGTCACATAAAAGAACAGTGATTGTAATCCCATAAAAATACTGATTTTCCAAGCTAAAACTGATGTCAGCAAGTTATTTTTTTCCTTAAATCCCGTTTCAATTTTGATCGTTGAATGACTTTTCAATTGCGGTGACCAAATGGCTAATGCCAAAATAGTTAAGATCCCCCAGATTCTCAGAGAGCTCTGCCAAGTCAACCCAAAAGTTGTCACCAACGGCAAACTAATACCAGATGCTAACGCGCCAAAGGTGTTCATGGTGACAGAATAGAGCCCCGTCAATAAGCCAGGATTCTGTTTAAAATCACGTTTAACTAAACTAGGAACCAAGACATTACAATGGGCAATCCCAATACCAATAATAATCGTGCCAGTAAAAAGCGTCCACTGACTTCCTTGAGACCGTAAAAAAATACCACTTGCTAACAGGATTAATGAGGCGAAAATCACGCGTTCCATCCCAAATCTTCGTTCAGTCATTGGAGCAATCGTCGAAAAAATTGCGAAAGCCAGCAACGGCGTCGTGGTAATCATGCCGGTAGTCCCTAAACTCAAACCTAAATCATTGCCAATAAGGCCGACTAAAGGACTGATCGAGGTTAAAGGGGCCCGTAAATTGGCCGCCATTATTAAAACACCTAAAACTAATAACCAAGACTGTTTTTTCGATCGTGATTGTTGATTCATTTAAAAAGCTCCTTTAAAGTTAATTGTAGGACAATTGGACAATTAAATGATACTGCTAATCTCCCCGCTTGTCAAACCCTTTTTCAGAAATCTTTCACTCAGTTATCACTTTTCCGGACAAAAAAAAGAAGCTAGGGCCTCTTTTTTAACTAGTATGAACTTATTCGAGCAACAATTGCTTCTGCCAACTGGCTGTCTTGGGCTTTTATCGCCTCAAATAGCTCGCTGTGAAGTTGCTGTGAATCATCGTGGTTAAAGGTAACATCTTGCTGCATATGATCAAAAATCAATTGAAACAAGTAAGTCGAAATACTCTGATAAACATCCAACATAATTGAATTATGAGCAGCTTTGGCAATTTCAATGTGATAATCAATGTCTTTCAATGCCAATTCAGCCAAAGTAAACTCAGGATTATTACGCGTGTTGAGTGCCGCTTCAATCGCGACTAAATCAGCATCCGTACGTTTTTTAGCGGCTAAAAAAGCTAAGTTTTTTTCAAGTAATTGACGAGCCTCAGCAATTTCCTGATACTCAACCTTGTCCAGTTCGTGATACATGTTCGCTTCAAATTTATTGGTGGCAATCACGTAGGTTCCATCGCCAGCTTTTGATTCTAATAACCCCGCTTGAATTAACGATTGAAGAGCTTCCCTGACGGTATTACGACTAACTTCAAACTGCTCCGTCAGCTGAGCTTCCGTTGGGATTTTAGTTTGAAGTGGCCAATCCCCTGTCTCAATTTTCTTGATTAACTCTTCAACTATCTGAGTCGATAATGACACTCTCCTTGGTTTTTTCACAGACTTCCCTCTTACTTTCTAAAATAATACGCTAAAATTATTATAGCTTACAATACCTAAAATAGGAAAGAATATTATCGCTTTGGCTCATAGGTTCGGGTTAGCACCCCCTCAATCACCTCATATTGCCGCTGATCGTTGATGCTAATTTTTTGTTCAATTTCCTTTTGTAAATCAATCTTAAGCATCTCAGATAATCCTAGCAGATAGATCGCAACATCGGCTAGTTCTTCCCCAAGCGTCCCATCCTTTTTTAAGTAAGCTTGATAAACTTCCGCTAGCTCCCCTTGGATCAGACATAATTCTTTTTCAACATTGCTCGTATTAAAACCTTTGGCGCATTTATTCCGAAAAACTTCTTTTTGTAAGTGACGCAGTTGGGTCATCCTTTCACCTCCATTTCCCCCTTGAAAACAATCACGCTCATAAT
Source organism: Vagococcus allomyrinae (assembly GCF_017829975.1). Taxonomy (GTDB): domain Bacteria; phylum Bacillota; class Bacilli; order Lactobacillales; family Vagococcaceae; genus Vagococcus_D; species Vagococcus_D allomyrinae. The sequence continues at coordinate 115,063 of NZ_JAEEGA010000003.1, forward strand.
AAACGCAAGCCCTTGACGATTCTCTGGAAAAGTAACCATCCCCCAAAGAATCCCTTCATTCAACGCACTCACCTGCCGATCAATCGCCTTTCCTCCGCTAGACAGCTGATTAATGAAGGAGCCCACTACTTAAATAGTCTGTTTTATCTTGCTCTGTAATCTCACGTATTACTTTGCAGGGGACACCAGCCGCCACAACGTTGGCAGGGAGATCTTTTGTGACAACACTCCCCGAGCCAATCACGGTATTATCGCCGATTGTCACCCCCTGATTAACAGTGACATTAGCACCAAACCAAACATTATCACCAATCGTGACAGGCTTAGCGTAGCAAGCACCTTTGACCCGTTCCACTGGATCGATGGCATGATTAGAGGTGAAAATTCCGGCTCGAGGTCCAAATAAGACGTTATCACCGATCGTTATCTGGGCACCATCTAATAAAATACAGTCAAAATTAGCATAAAAATTCTCACCTAAGCTAATATTACGACCAAATTCACAGCGAAAGCTTGGTTCAAAGTGAGCATTTTCGCCCATCGTCCCGACTATTTCCTTCAAAAGTGCCTGTCGCACAGCTGGTGCTTGACCAAAACTTTGATTGTATTGATTTGTTTTTATGACCGTTTCTTGCCGATAAGCAACTAATTCTTTTGTCAGATCATCGTACATTGCCCCTGTTGCCATTTGTTCAAATTGTTGATTGATATCCATAGTTGTTCCTCCCATTTAACTGATTAAGCCATCTGATAAAGTCTTAATCGTGGCCAAATATTTTGCCATTGCTTGTCGATCACTCTTTTTCGATAAATAGCTAGACGTTCGCTATTGCCCATAAAGTGTTCAGTCGGCCTTACTTCAAACGCCACTAAATCTGCTATCCCATGAGGCGCCAGCAGTTCATAGCGGTCTTCGACTTTTCGGAGCGCAATCGCTGTACAAGTTTCGGGAAAAGCAGACAAACTCTCAACCAAATTAGCATAAGGCGCTGTCTTTGGGTTATGCTGATGCATGTAAACTTGATTTTTAACTTCCCAATCAAATGTTGGATGGCTTTGCCGTAACCGTTCCTCCAATTGACATGTCTCTTCATAAGTTACCTCAGTATCAAAAAAAATAATATCCACATCGGTCAAATGAGACGACTCTTTTTTAGCTAAACAATCCCAAACAAAGTTGCGCAGCGTTCCTGCAGCTAAATAGCACGTGACTCCTTCTATTTCGCTAATAATAGTCAGGATTTTTTCAATGGTCGCATTACTTTTAAACAGGGCGATTAAGTCAGCTTCTGTCATTTAGCTCCCTCCTCAAATCTCTTGTCTTCTTTATTATACCGAAGTGATTTTACTAATGAAAGACGAACACCTAAAAAAAGAAGAGCCAAAGGAGCTGGCTCTTCTAAACTACTTAGAACTGATTAGGAACTTCCTTGTCAACCACCACATCAAAGAACCGATCACCAAAAAATAAAGCGGCATCGCGCCTAAACTTCCATTGTGAAAGAAACTCATGCCATAGGTAAAGAGACTGACCAAAAAGTAATACCCTAGACTAAATAAAGCGCTCGCTGACCCTATCACATCTTGAAAGTCCACCAAAGCTAAACTGAGGCAATTGGGTAAAGCCATTCCAAGACCGATCAACATGACGAAAATACCACTTAAGATACACACTAAGTGCAGACCTGAGCCAGTTGGCAAAAACCGATTAATCAGCAATTGCCAGCCACTACCAACGATGAAAGCTCCTATCCCCCAAAGGATGATCCTTTCTGCTTGGATTTGGCCAATTAGCCTCTTTGACATCTGGGCCCCGATAACTGAGGCAGATGCGACTAAAATGCCAATCAAACCAAATGCTAAAGGAGACAGGTCAAAGGTTTCGATAAAGATAAAAGGCGCCTCAGCATAGTAGCTAAAAATCACGCCATTAATTGCACCGATCAAACAGCCATAAGTTAAGACCTTTACATTGCCAACTAATCGCTTAACAATCGGCCACAAGTTAACAGATTGCCTCTCACTGATATCATAGGTCTCAGGTAGCGCAACGAAGGCATAGACCCATATAGCGAGGCTCAAAAGGACCAAAAATAAAAAGATCGCCCGAAAGCTCCAAAACTGTCCCAGACCGCCACCGATCATTGGACCAATCGCAGGAGCAAATGCTAAAGCGGCAGAGATATGAGCAAATAAGATATGCCGGCTGGCCCCCATCGAAGCTTTCTCTTAAAATGGTTTGAGTCGTCACTGAGCCAGTGCTTGCACCAAAGGCTTGGATAAACCGTGCTAGTAACAGAAGCTCCATCGTGGGTGATACCAAACAAAGGAAACTTCCTAACCCATAGATTGAAATCCCATATAACATTGCCGGTCGACGCCCTACTCGGTCTGATAGCCAGCCCCAAAAGAATACGCCAAAGGCAAAAGCAAAAAAATAAATACTCATTGTCAATTGAGTGGTACTCATGCTCACGCCCAAAGCCGTCGCAATTTCCGGTAAAGACGGCGTAAAGATGGTTTCGCTAAGCTGCGGAAACCCTACTAAGGTAATTAATAAAACTAAAGATGGTGTTTTTTTATGTTGTCGATTCATCGAATATTCTCCCTTAACTCGGTGGTATTCGTGAACCTTGAACTAGGGTGTTAGTTGTCTAGGCCAAGGCCACTCACACCACTATTATGTTTTGACTGTCCTTCTAAAGGACCTCATCACTGGAACACCATTCCATCATCTAATATTCAAGATGTTCTCCATGGCCTGTGTTACTTCAGTGATGAACGACAGGAAAACATCTATATTACGGGAAATGGTGGCACCATGATTTCTATTCGTGTCGTATAGAAATTCATCTTTGTCACTCCTTAAAAATCATTGATTGTTTAAACCTAAAAAAACACCAGTCAGTTGACTTGGTGTTATCCGATGGAGATAAGCGGGATCGAACCGCTGACCTCTTGCATGCCATGCAAGCGCTCTCCCAGCTGAGCTATACCCCCTGAGTCCAGTTATACCAGTTCATACAACTGTTTTCAGGATATTTCCTGAAACGTAGGTAGGATGTTCCCTAGACCTCTTGCATCATTATATCTATTTTTCTTGACTGTGTCAACCAGATTTTTGATGTTTATGCAGCGCTTATACAGTGGTTTCAGAAAAAACTGATTCTAACAGTCATCATTCCTCCAGCTGAAATTTTACAGAAAATCGAAATGGTGACCTCTTACATACATTTTGTCAAGCTTCTCCAACGTTATTTAATTATTTATTTTTGCAGAGTATTTAACAGGCTATTTGCTGTTCCCATACTCTAACCTTTCCTGTATAATTAATGGTAAATTATTCAGGATTGAACTGGAGGAATTGCTGTTGGAAAGAAAAAAATATAGAAAATTAAGAGAATATAAGGAATATAAATATGTTGGCTTTTGCTTAATATTCACTTCTGCCTTCATATTATTGCAAGCAAATAGCATTGAGTATTTCTTTACTAACATGAGCTACTTTCAAAGAATAGTGCTGTCTGTTTTTATAGGCACCATTCTGTTGCAGTTATTCAAATGGCTAAAATCTGAGATGGACAGAAATGTTCATATCATCATATTTTCTGCACTTCTCATTATACTTTTCTCTTTAAATGTAACTGCTCTATTTTTTATTAATACTCTTTCAATTAATCTTTTCGCCATTATATTTGATCTAATGATTGTTCAGACTTTCTTATCTATTATGTTAGAGAAAATTGAAAAACACTGGAAGAACTATCAAAAAGAAACTAAAGATAAAACTGAAGTCCTTTCTACTGCCATAGCTATCCTTGCTGCAGTAGTGTCTTTGATAGCCCTCTTCAAATAGCATAAAAAAGGCTGCCTGTCTCCTTTTTTATACTAATATGTTCTGCTAATCCCACTAACTTGGCACTGACTTTCTGTTATATTCTTCTATATACTGCTCTTTATACTCTGTAAAACTCAGCCCCTTTTCAGAAGCTTTGACAGTCAATACTTGCTCAAACTTCTATCTGAACTGTTCAACTGTCATGTGCTGATCTAACAGATAATCCAGCCTTTCCTGTTCCATATCACGCAGCCAATCAAAGAGATTCTTGTTACTTATACTGCTGTTCAGTGACTGGCTCAGTTTCATCAGATTATCTACAGTATTTCCCCAGTTTCCCTTAGTAACAGGCATAATGTGATCAAGTTCAAGACTCTCTGTTTCTCCTGTGATTTCACAGTAAGTTAACTTAGATATGGTAGTCATATACTCTGGCTGATCTGGTAAGCAGTTGGCCAATGCTTCAGCTCTTCTGGCCTGACTCTTGGCAGAGTATCTCCCTTTAATCTGTTAACTGATAACGATAAAAAACAGTATCCACCGCTACCATGGGGAAATTAGCTGGCAACTCTGTTTTACTAATTGGCGTAAAACCATTCTTTTCGTAAAAGCGATGAGCTGCCTTAAACAGCGACGTTGTTCCTAAGTAAAGTTCTTTAAACTGATGAGCCACAGACCAGTTTAACAAGGTTGCTAATAAACCTTTTGACACACCAGATGCCTGCCCTCTATAAGCTTGTTTAACAAATAATTTGCGAATCGTCCCGACATGATTACCCAAATCGATTAAGGCAATCGTCCCAATCACTTCCTCACCTTCCAGCGTCACCCAAAAATTACCCGTTTCTTGATAAACTTCAGTGATTTTCCCCAGATCCGGCTGATCAGCTAATGTGATCGGCACGTGATACTCTGATTGTTGAATCTCTAAGATTAGCTCGATCACTTGTTTCTGAAACTCTTTTCGATACTCAATTATTTCCATTGCTTCCCCTCCTGTTAAAATTCCCCTATAGTATAGCATATTCCCGACGTTTTTTGATTCTTTTTAGAAGGTTATGTTAGGAGACGGATAAGTTTTTTTGATGAAGGGATTAGCATGAGCCTCCAGGTCTATTTAACCTTTCCTGCTAAGCTCTCAGCGGCGATCCACTTATATCAAAGAAAGCTTTTAAGCCAGAACGCTTCCCATTATCCTTTAGAGAGATTTTCCCTAACCTTGATCATCCTGAAACCTTTGGAAAGCCAGCCATTGAGACATCCTTAAAAATCGACAAGCACGTTAGCCTGTTATCAGCTTATGGCCTGACGCCAAATTAAGCGCCCCTGAACGAGGGCGCCTTTCTTTCGGAATTGAACCAGCTGCGGGAAATGTCACTCACGAATTTAAGATAATTAGCTTTGAGAGGTGAGAGACCTTTTACCAACCTTGTCCAGCCGTTGTTTTCGATCAGCGTGGGATTCTCTAACAGTTTATTGACTAAAACCAAAGAAAATCCCCTTAGTCCAAAATAATTTGCGACGCCTTTAATTTGAGGCACTCTTCCAATTGCTGACGCGTGTTTCTTCTTTCTGATAGCTCGGGTAAATCAGCCAAGCTAAAATAAGCCAACTCAGTTGTTTCAAAACTAGGTTGCAAGCAACCAGATAGAACTTGACAGCTAAAAACAAACTTATAATATTGAACTGGCAAGTTAGCAGGATTGGATTTATTCGTGTCATAAACTGCCAATAAACGGTTGACAGACACGACTAAGCCAGTCTCCTCAACTACTTCTTTCACGATATTCTCACTTGCTGATAAGCCAATATCAGCGTAGCCCCCTGGCAATGACCACTGTTGGCTGCCCCGATCTTTCACTAATAACAGTCGATTATTGTCATCGGTCACCATTCCTCGAACATCAATTTTCGGTGTGGCATACCCTTCCTCAGCGTAAAAAGCCTGAATTTCGGCGATACTTCCAGTCGTGGCTGACGCCATCATCTCAAAAGCGATGGTTTGCAAGTCTTCATACCGTTCTCGATCGTAATAATCTGTTGAAAAAGCTAATCCAGATTGCGCAAGGGCTTGAATCCGTTGGGCGTATTCTAGCATTCACAGGCTCCTTTCTTTTAGACCTTTATCCCAATTGTTTTTCCAGGCAGACACACCAATCATCGCCAATAAAATCACCATAATTAGGAATGATCTGATAGCCTTGCTTTTGATAAAAAGAAATTGCGCTGGTCATCTCAGCACCTGTTTCAAGGACGGCTCGATCATCTCCCTGTTTGAGAATATCTTCCTCCAAAGCCGTCAGCATGCGACTAGCCACTCCGCCACTGCGAGCCTTTGGTTGTACAAACATTCGTTTAATCTCTGGCCGACCATCAGCCAATCGCTTCCAACAACCACAACCAACAGGTTGATCTTGCTGATAAGCAACAACTGCACAGGCCATAGCCGCAAGATTATGGTGATTTTGATACCCTTTGGCAACGTCTGGGCCCCACTCTTGATTAAAAAAATCATTTAATTGATCTACCAAGCTAATTAAATCCGGATGATCTACCTCGACATATTTTATTTCAATTTTCATACCATCACCTTTTCCATCTTCTGATTTAGGAGCATATCTTGAGGGAGATAAACTGCTGAACACTTAACTAGCATATTTCGTGAAGTAGCTCAAGACGCAAGTCAACAGGGATCTCCTAAATAATGCACATATTCAATCACAGAACTTTGATCTTCTGCAATCGTTTCTAATACAATTGACTGTAAATTAATTGTATATGATGGTTGCCACTGTTGCGTTTTTGCTAAAACTTCCTGAAACACCTCATAATCGTCTGTTTTTCCAAGGGTAATATGAGGTAAGTAATGGCATTCACGCCATAAGTAGGGACTTAAAAGCCCTTGATACAACTGATCATGAAGGGCAATTAGTTGATCATTGCCTTTTTTTACGTTCAAATACAAATAACCACTTGGCCAATCGCCAGTTACACCACTAAAGACCACTTCAAATGGTTGAACTGTCTCTAAAACATGTGCCATATGCCCGATAATCGCCTCATTGGTTAAGGGGCTTTCAAAAGGAAAAACAAATGTTAGGTGAGGCCCTATTTTACTCCCTAAGGGATCATAGTGAAGACGCAATTGTTGAACCTTCTCGTCTTCAACAAACTCAGGTAACCATAACAACGACCGCTTTAAAATAATCATCACCTCATTTAGTAATTTGAGTAAACGGGTGTAAAGTAAACCCTAGATTAATATCAAAGGTGAACTGAACCGCCTCTTTTAATAGAGACAAACCGATCGTCACAATATAAGGCGTCTCTACAAAATGAACGTTTAAGGTCAAATTAGTTGCGGATGCCTGACTGTCACAATAATATCTTTGTTGGTATTCCATGGTGTCTTTGATAAACCAAGTCTGTCCGTTTGTTGCTTTCGTTAAAGAAAAGTCGATCTCAAGTGAACGACAAGATCTCACCAGTTGCAGCTGGTAAGCTGACCCTAGGCGGACAACCTTAACGGCCGTCACCTCCAAACAATTTTGCCGTAGAGTCAGCGTCCTATCCAGCAGCCAGTTGATATCAATCGCTGAAGTCGGTGCCGATTGACGCTTGCAAGAGGTCGTCATTGGCAACATTTTTTGTTGATAAACGACGTGTTCGTAAAATAATTCGAGCACCTCTTGCAGTTTGATACCACGACTGTGGATCACAACCACTAGATCATGTTGAGGGGAAATCAATGTCAATTGACCAAATGCCCCATCTAAGCGATAACAACCTCCTTCAGACAAGTGAAATTGATAACCATAGCCCCTCCCTAAATAACCTTGATCGCGAGAGACTGGCTTTTGTATTTGCCAACTTGTCGCTTGCCCTAAGTACCAGCTGGAAATTAATTGCCTCTCTTGAAACTCACCCTTATTTAGTAATAATTCACCAATTTTTAGCATATCTAAAGGTGGCAGACTTAGTCCCATACCGCCACAAGTCACCCCTTCTGGAGAGGTTTCCCACTGCGGTTTAGCAATTCCCATGTGGCGAAACAGATGCTCATCTAAAAAGTCAACTAAGGTTTTATTCGTTGCCCTTGAAATAATCGCTGATAAAAGATGACTACTCGGCGTACTATATAAGAACTCTTGACCTGGCTGACAATCAAAGGCTTGCGCTAAAAAAGCCTTTACCCAATTAGTCGTCGCCAAGATTTCCTGGTAGTGATCCTTTTTAGTTCCTGGACTCATCATCAATAAATGACGAACCGTTAACTCTCGCAAATGACCATCCACCTCTTGAGGGAGGTCTGCTGGAAAAAACGAAACGACCTTGTCTTCTAACCTCAACACGCCCTGATCGCTGGCAATCCCAATCGCCAAAGAGGTGATTGATTTGGTCATAGAAAACAGCATTTGTCTGTCCGATACCTGATAAGGCTCATTGGCAACAGCCACCACTAACTCCCCATGATGGGAAATTAACAATTGATTAAGCGGCCATTCCCTCTGACAATATGTTCCAAAACCCACTAATCTTTCTCGAAAAGACATTTCTCACCAACCCTTATCTTAAATGGTCTGGCCGAATTTTTCGATCCTGATGGTAATAAGCTTTATCCCGCTCACTGATCGGACGATTGACGCGGCACGGGCTGCCAAAAGCGACCACATTAGCTGGTATATCTTTGGTAACCACACTACCAGCGCCAATCACGGTATTTTCGCCAATCGTAACCCCTGGCATAATCACAACATTAGACCCAATCCAAACTCCGTCTTCAATCACGACAGGTAATGAAAACTGACCACCACCTTGGCGATACTCAGGGTGAACGGGATGGCCGGTTGTTGTAATTGTCACATTTGGCGCAATCATGACATTATTCCCAATTCTCACTTGTCCGTCATCCACAAGAACTAAATTAAAATTGGCGTAAAAATGATCGCCGATCAAGGTGTTAACACCATAGGCCATATGAACAGGTGATTCAATCCAAATAGCGGTTCCGACACTCCCCAGTATTTCTTTTAATAGCTGACTCTTGCGCTCTGTGTTACTGGGACGGGTTTGATTATAATCAAATATCAGCTCTTTACAATTCGTTCGTTGTTCTTCAATCAGTTTTTCATAGGCCTGATCCTCTTGAGACTGATTGCCACTTTCCCAATATAATTCTCCAGTCTTCATCTTCTCTTCTAATGACATGTTACACCCTCCTGTTTATTGTTCGTATTCTTACTCATGCAACTGACACCTTCTCTAAAAAACATCACCCAATAAATGATAATGACTGTTCCTTCTATGGCACTAGATGTCTGCTTAATCAAGACGATGTCTATATCTTTAAGTTTAGCATTTTTTTAATAAAAAAGTAGCAATATAATAGATTTCTCTATCATATCACTACCCTTTTTCTAGTTAACTTTCTCTATCACACGAACATCACCACTGACCGAGTGAATCGAAACGAGAGGGCCACTTGCCCCCGCTAAATTAGTCAGTTCATTTCGGATGTCTCCCCCCTGACTTGAAACGCTAAATTGAGCCGGGTGACCAGTATCATGTATCCATTTAATAAAGCCACTTTCACTGACTACTTCCCCAGGCATCCCTTCCGTATCAATGACAATGGTAACGCCACTATCATTTTTAGTTGACAGCTTTCCTTGATTACTTTCTGAGACAATCTTTCCTCGTGCACTTGCTAAGTTTAGCTCTCCAGTTGTGCGGGCAACAACATTTTGACCACTTTCGGAAAAGGTCGTAAGTTTCGCAACTTGGGAATCTTCCATAGTAATTTTGCCATCTACTGTCCGAACATCACTTTCACTCGAAATAAACTCCTTAATAATGGTATGGCCATGATCGCCAGTAATCGCTAAATCGCCAGCTAAATCAGTCAAAATCGTTTTACCTTCCCTATTCTTTAGCCGACCGTTGAGTTGAGAGCCTTCAATCACAACGTCCCCTTTTTGACTCGTAAGCCGAACATCATCAGCCTGAATCCCTTTACTAAAAACATCTCCTTCGACTAGATCTAAGCTTAAGGTTTTAACCGCCATATGTAAAAGGCGCAAATCCCCTTTCAACAAATCTAAATTAAATTCATTTAATTTCGTCCCTTTAGGAATCAACAAGATAATTTCAGATTCTTTGGTACGCGTGAATAAATTAAACAAACTTTTCTTATCAACACGCAAGTTCATTTGTTTTTGTCCATTATTTTTAGCAATCGCTTGAATGTCCTGTTTTTTAAAATTCCCGTCAAACAGAACTCTAAAAGCTTCATTAGGCCCAACTTCTGATGTTGTTATTTCAATGACCGCATCTGAATCCAATGAAAAACTCAGATTTTCAGTTCCATCGGCTGTAATTTCTTGAAAATGAGAAATCCCTTGATAAAAAAGATGATGGTTAACCAGACCTTCGATCAAGAAAACCGCACCTAACAAACCACATAATGACATGACAAAAAAGCGTCGTCTTTGCGTTAATTTTCTCCTTAATTGGTTGACGTTTACTAAAATGACCAAACTAAACAAACACATGATCAAGGGAATTCGCGCTAAGTTCCCCTCAAAATACAGTTCCTGACCGATATACGTCACCAAAAAAACATCTAACGCCAGCAAAATCATTATTAGCGCCTTTTTCGAAATAAGAATCCCTTTTTGAACAGAACGGGTAAGACGTTTCCGGCGCGCCTCTTTAAAGACTTCCGCCACGTCGTCTTCTGGCACAAGATCTCCCACTGCAGATTGGGCCGTCTCAAATCGTCGATCCGCAAAAAAATCACTGGCAATTTCCGCTGGACTAGACAATTTTCTGACTGCCTCTTCTTCAGTTTCGCCTTCTGCCATTGAATTTTGGATTTCTTCTAATAAATCTTCCTCCAATTCCAGATACACGTCCATATTACTTTCTGAAAAATAAGACTTAAGTTCAGCTAAATAAGCATCAATTGTATTCATCTTAATTCTCCCCTCTCAATCGGTTAACGCTTGAAACAAACTCATCCCATTCAGCGATCAAATCAGACAAATAGGTTTTTCCTTCTTCTGTGATTTGGTAATACTTTCGAGAAGGACCTTCTGCTGATTGTTTGGTATATGTCAAGCAATAGCCGTCTTTGACCAACCGTCTCAAAACAGGGTACAGAGCACCTTCGGTAATTTGGATATACTCATTGACACTTTCACGAAGTTCGTAACCATAACGGTCTTCTGTTTGAACTAGGTAAAGAACACACATTTCTAGTGCTCCTTTTTTAAATTGTCCCGATGCTCTCATCTGTCAATCCTCTCATCCTTACTTTCACTTGTACAGCCACAGCCCTAGAAGAAACTAAACTGTTGCCCTCATTGATACTATACTGATAATCACGGCGCTTGTCAATCAACCAGTAGGCGCTTTTTCCTAGGAAAAAGCGCCTACTTAATAAAACCGATAATGCCCTAAAAATAGTCGTGCAAAGCGAGGTCGCTTTCAGGCAATACCTCGCTTAATTCATGAGCCGCTCTTTTTGAATCAGCTGTCATGTTTCCTAAAAAGAGTTGTGTTTCTAAGGTCGTACGACCTAAAAGCACTTGAGTCCACGATTGGATACTCCCGCTAAAATCAGCCTCAGGTAGCAAGCTGTCAGACACTAACCGAAGACTTCCCTTTCCAGCCTCAACGGTCAGTTTCCAAGTCCCTTGATTCCACGGCGTGACCTGATCTTCGACAGCCAGTAAAAAGGAGCGCTCTCCCTTGACGTTAAAACTGTACTGGTCAATAAAACCTTCTAAAGAGATGATCTTCACCATCATCCCCTCATTAATAACCTGTGCCACAGGCCGTGATTCTGTGAATAATAATTTAACTTGTTCTGACAACTTACTGCTAAAACGAAAAGTCTCAAATGTGCCACTGTGTGACGCAACGAAGCTAGCCATTTTGCGAATAGCAAAGCCATTAAGATAGCTGATTTCATGAATGACCATTTCGCCTGGCGCCATTTCATAGGCCATGTAGCCAACTGGTTTTGCAGCTTCATCAAAACAGATGGCATATTTCGTCTTAGGGGCATGGTCAAACCCATTCTGCCACCACCAGTCTTCCCGAATAACGCTTCCGGTATCTTTCGCTAAAGTATCGGCATATAATTTTTTGATAACCTTCTGCCATTTTTCTTGACTTTTATCCACTCGTTTCATGGAACCAGTCGTTTCATTTGCCAATTGAGTGATCTCTTGACGATTGACCTTCGTTTCTATTTTACTAAAAATGGCTTCATACCCAAATTTCCGATAAAAAGGTTGATAAAACGGCGCTAAATAGGAAAGAACTGTGCCGTTTTCTTTTAACTCTTCAAAAATGGCGGTGAATAACTGACGAATGCCACCTGTTCCCCGATATTCAGGATAGGTTGCCACATTCCCAATGCCAGCCATCTTCATCGCTTGTCCAAAAACATTGACGTGAAATGGGAACACCAATATTTGGCTGGTAAGTTGCCCATCTTCAACGATTCCCCAATTATCAGTATGCTGCCAGACCTTTAAGAAACTTTCCTGAAATTCAGCAATATCACTAAAATTAAAGGCATACTCACTTAATGCAAGAATATCCTGTAATTCCGTTTCTGATGTCAATTTTTTTAACACATTGCCACCTCTTTCTTTAGTCATTACCTATTACATAATTATAATAACACAGTTTCAAGGTTTATAGACAGACTCTTCGGCTTAAGCGGTCTCCCTTAGCAACGCTAATTGATAATCTGAATAAGATATTCTCATTTGCAAAGGCGTCATGTGAATCTTCAACTTGTGAAAAAATAAATTAATTGTGAAGTAAATTGTAAAACAGGTTAACCGCAACCGCCACAAAGCAAAACTTTGTGAATTAAATGATTATCATCCACTCTTTTCAAATTCACAAGCAAGAAACTATTTTCACATAAGCGGATATGTTAAATTAAAGATGTAACAAAATACTAGTAAGTCTTATTAGGAGGACATTATTTTATGAAAGTCATCGTTGTTGGCTGTACTCATGCAGGTACATCCGCCGTTAAAAATATATTGAAAGAGGCTCCTGAAGCTCAGGTTACCATCTATGAACGAAATGACAATGTTTCCTTTTTGTCCTGTGGTATCGCCCTTTATGTCGGCGGTGTTGTGAAAGATTCAGCAAGTCTTTTTTATTCAAATCCCGAAGAATTAACTAACCTAGGTGCAAATGTTAACATGGAACACGATGTCTTAGACATTGACGTAACGACTAAAACGGTAACGGTGCGCAACTTAGTAACTGGCGAGGAATTAACCGATACTTATGATAAATTAGTGATGACAACTGGCTCTTGGCCGCTAACACCACCTATTCCTGGGATTGATCAGGAAAATATCTTATTGTGTAAAAACTTTAATCAAGCAAAAGAAATCATTGCACAAGCAGACTCCGCCAAAAAAATCACTGTCGTCGGCGCTGGTTACATCGGCATTGAATTAGTCGAAGCGTTTGCGATGAAAGGCAAAGAAGTCACGTTAATCGATGGCCTGGACCGAATTTTAAATAAATATTTAGACAAAGAGTTTACCGATGTGATTGAAGCTCAATTGGAGACCGAAGGCATCACTTTGGCCCTTAACCAACAAGTTTCATCATTTTTAGGGGCAGACGGTAAAGTTACTGGGGTGGAAACGGCCGCCGCTGTTTACGAAGCGGATTTAGTGATCTTATGTATCGGTTTCCGCCCAATGACTGATTTATTAGCTGGCAAAGTGGATCGGATCGACTCTGGTGCGATTATTGTCGATGAGTACATGCGGACCAGCAACCCTGATATTTTTGCTGCTGGTGATAGTGCAGTGGTTCACTACAATCCAACTGGTGACTACAGTTACATTCCTTTGGCCACTAATGCGGTACGCCAAGGAATGTTAGTCGGTAAAAATATCATCGAACCAAAACTTGCCTACCGTGGCACTCAAGGAACCTCAGGTTTACATTTATTCGGACTGAACATCGGTTCAACCGGCTTAACCGAAGCAAGTGCCAAACACCTAGGAATGAACGTCGGCGCGACGTATTTTGAAGATAACTATCGTCCAGAATTTATGCCAACAACTGAGAATGTCCAAATGAAATTAGTCTACGATGCTGACACACATCGGATTTTGGGCGGGCAACTCATGTCACAATATGATATCACTCAATCAGCCAACACCCTTTCCTTAGCGATTCAAAACAAGATGACGATTGAAGATTTAGCGATTACCGACTTCTTCTTCCAGCCTCATTTTGATCGTCCGTGGAACTACTTAAATTTACTGGCTCAACAAGCCATGGAAGACGCGTCAAACTAAGAATAACAGGCATTGCTAGTCGGCAATGCCTGTTTCTCTGTCTTATGGCAACTGATCGTAAAAATCTCTTAGTTCTTTTTTCCGCGTTGGCGGAATTTCCTGCTTAGGAATGTCTCTAATCGCACCTTCCAAACCGTATAATAGGTGCAAGCAGGCACCTTCGTCGATTAACTCTCTGACTTGCAAAAAGGCCCCTTCCGCCCCGATGGCTCGCAGTGCTTCTGGTGTTGCGATGCCGACTTCTCTTAGCTTCTCCTCATTGACTTTTCCTAAATTACGCATCTCAGATAGCATCATCTTTTCACCTTCTTTCATTCCCTAAAGTAATTTTGCCAGGCCGGCAGTTCTTTCATCAGCGATCTGACCGCGATGGCTGCTCTCCCTTGACTAATCCCTTGAGTGCGAATCAACAGCCTTTCCAAATCAGCCTTTTTCTCTTCAAAGGATCTCATTGATCCGTCTTCATTCACACAATACCGACAATAAGCCTTACGAGTATCACCTAAAGCAAAATCTTGGGGCTCTTTCATGGGCATACCACATGCCACACATTTTTTCATTGGACACCTCACTTTGTAATTAGTAACAAATACTGACTGATCAACGCTTTGTGGTCATCGGCTTCCTCGGAGCTAAACCAATCTTGATGTTGAATGTGGTACTGCATAATGCCTAACCAGGTATTAACTAAAAATGATAAGGGCAATTCCTTTAACGGCCTTTCTTCGTTTAAGCTTTGTAACAAGTCATCCATGTCAACCCCAATAGCCCCTTGAAACCCCATAATTTTAGCCTGACAATCAGCAGATAATAAGGCGCTCTCCGAGCTAAGCCGTCGATAAAAGGCCTGATCTTCTTGAACTAGCTCCAACCATCTGGATAAATATCCCGGTAAATCCGTCCCTGCCCGAACACATTGATCCAACGAGTCGCCAACATCAGCAAAATAATGCCTTAAAACCTCTTGGCAGAGTAACTCAGCCGTAGGAAAATGTGCAAAAATAGAACCGTGGGAGACATTTGCGGCTAAAGCAATTTCCTTAGTGGCTACTTGAAAGCCCTTCTCACTGTAACAGTGTTTCGCCGCTGCGATGATTTTCTGACGGGTTGCTTCTTTCTGCTTGATTCGTTTGTTCATAGCCGCTCCTTTTTCATTGAGTATACACTCAATATAAATCAAAATTAAGTCGATGTCAATGCTTACTATTTCGTGATATAATGACAAAATAATCATTTCAAGGCAGATTACTACGATTTTAGGAGGGATTTCATGAACACAGACAGAATGACTCACTATTGGGCAGCTGTCATCTCACAAGACAGAGAGACGCTTAAAAAATTTTTTCAACCAGATGCCACGATTAACTGGCACACCTCCAATGAGCAATTTACCTTAGGGGAATTTTTAACGGCCAACTGTGATTATCCTGGTAACTGGACAGGAAAGGTCACTCGCATTCTCGATTCAAGCGAACAAGTAATCACCATCACGGAGATAGCCTCGCCCGATAGCCCGGAAAGATACGTTGTCACCTCGATTTTTTCATTTAAAGCAGACCTGATTAGCACCTTAGATGAATACTGGGCAGAAATCACCCCAGCGCCAGAATGGCGCCAAGCACTGCAACTAGGAAAACCAATCAAATAAATAGCCCACCCATGATGTTGAACATCATGGGTGAGCTATTACTTACGATGGAGTGTCCTTTAACCCTTCTTCAATCTTCAAACGCTGAACTTTCATCGTTGCCGTTCGGGGTATCTCTTCAAATGCCCAAACTAAGGGCTCATTTAATAATGGAAAATCAGCAATCGCTTGCCACCATCTTTCCCAGTCCATGTCACTGCCAGCGTCAACCGAAATAATCGGTTGCGCCACATCGTTTTTACCACGCACAATGACGACTTCATTAAGAAATTCAAGTTGATCCAATAGGAGATCCTCGATTAGTAAGGTGCTATCTACATCACTGATTAGGTCGACTTGGCGATCTAACAAATACAAATCACCGGCGTCATCCTGATAACCAAAATCACCACTATCCCACCATAAACCATAGGTGTTTTCAGTAAAGCGTTGATCTTCTTGGTAATACGTCAACGCCCGTCCCTTAGATAACATCTGAATATTTCCGGAAGTATTGGCAGGCACTTCTGCACCAAGGGGATCGACGATCCGCACTTCCGTTAACTCTGGCATCCCTACGCCCATATTGCGAGCATTTAACTCAACGATGCTTGCTTTCGTATGGAATCTCATAATCATTGGCCCACACTCACTTTGACCATAGACTTGCATAAAGACAGGCTTTTCGGCTCCTGAAGCCTCTAAAAAGATCTTCATGGTTCCTTTGTTAATCGCATCAAACGTTGAATGGAAATAGTTAAATGACGCAAATAATGCCGGTTGTTCTTTTGCCAAACGGCTCCACTGGACAAAATTATTGGGATGAGTTTCCAAAGCATAGGGTTTAAATTGGCTTAAGGTTTGGGCCACGGCTTCTACTTGGCCATTGCCAATCCACAATAAAGGAAAGCCTTTAGACATCAATGAGGAAATCCCGATATTAAAACGCGAATGGACGGGCGAAATATGAAACGCCACCAACTTTTTCTCAGGCATTAAATCAAAGACATTTCGTTGCCATTTAGTGCGCCATCCCATTGACTGAGCCGAGTGAGCAATCAATTTAGGAACGCCTGTGGTGCCGGAGGTATGGGTCATATAGGAGATCTCAGCCAAAGGTAAAAAGGATTGTGTTACCTCAGCAGCTGGCAGTTCTCGCAACTGTTCCAGCTCAATTAAGTGAGAAGCCTGAATACTTGTAATGGCTGGTGCTCTACCAGCTGTGACCTCATCATAAATCAACCAGGGATTTTCCAAACGTTGGCACATGATGGTCATCGTCGGCACGGGAAGATGATAAGAAATCATGATTGGCACAGCCCCTAAATAACTTACGGCAACAGCTAACATATACGTGTCAAACATCGGTGACTTATAGATCACAACCTTATCACCTGTTTGGATTCCCAGACTACTTAAACGACTAGCTTGAGCTACAATACTCTTTTCAGCCGCTTGATAAGTTGTTTTCAACCCAAGTTCTGGAAAGCCAATTAACTCTTGATCGAAATGAATGGCAACTGTCGGATATTTTTTGGCAGCTTGTGAAAAATTGTTATAGAGATTTAATTCTTCATAGGGATTGTTCGGAAACTCCATTATACATAACTCCTTCTTCTGTTAAAAAGATTTTAGAATGTGATTCATCGATATTATATCAGAATAATCGACAAAGTAGTTAATTATTTCACAATTTTTCAACAAAATTTATGCTGTAAACTAAATGCCTCACAGCTACACCTGAATAATCTTTGTCATATTCGTGGACGATCTCCATTTGGTTATACTCTGCCACTCGCCGAGACGCCAGATTAGTGTCTCTAATAATCGACGCAATCTTAGGCGCTTTAAGTGTGTCACGGGCATAAGCCACACATAAACCACTGGCCTCTCTGGCATAACCTTGGCCCCAGAAGTTTTTATTAATAAGGTAACCAACCTCCAATAATGCTTCTCCTTCAACCTCTGAAAAAACGATGCCGCATTGACCAACAAATTGACTGGTACCCTTATCAATCGCAGCCCACAGACCAAAACCATGTGTTCGATAACTTGCCATGTTCCATTGAAGCCATGATAACACCTGGCTGTCAGTAAAACTCGCTTCATACGCATACATCGTCTCCGCGTCTTTCAGAATCCTTTCAAGGTTGGAAATATCTTCATTTGTCATTTCTCTCAAATAGAGACGGTCGTTTTCAATTTTAATCACTCTATCACCCCTTCCTTGCCGCTTTAATAATGATTGAGTCGCGAGGGCCGTTTGATCAACGAGCACCCTTCTTTCTCCCCTTTCACAATCATGTTATGATAGTGCCAGACTGGAAAGATTCGTCCAGAGTACCACAACAAGTGAAGGAGAGCTTATGATAACGACTATTTTTTTTGATTTTGATGGCGTCATTACGATTGATCCAAAGGGATCCCTTAGTTTCGCCAACTACATTGTCCAAAAAACCGGACTGGACCACGCGTTTTTCTTGGAAAAATACCGGGAATTTGGCGAAGATCTATTGACTGGCAAAAAGAATCATCAGGATATTTGGCCTGAATTATCTGCTAATTTAGGCATGAAGATTGACGAGGCGTTCATCGAAGAAGCCTTTGAAGCAACGCCCATCAACCAAGAGGTCGTCACGCTGATCAAAGAGTTAAAAGAACAGGGCTATCAAATTGGTCTGATTACCGACAACAAAAACGATCGAATGAACAGCCTGATCGAGTTTCATCAATGGGCAGACCTCTTTGATGTACTTGCTATCTCAGCCCAAGTTGGCAGTCGCAAAAACACTGAGGAGATTTACCATTACGCTTTAGCAGCAGGCAAGGTAGCGCCAGCTGATGCGCTATTTATTGATAACACCCTTAAAAATCTGGAGATACCCAAAAAGATAGGCTTTCAAACGATATACTTTGACGACAGTCAAAAAGATGTGGCAGCTCTGACAAAAGAACTAAGTCAACTGATCGCAAACAGCTAAATAAACTACCGACCAGTTGAATACCCACTGGTCGGTAGTGTTGTTAATGCTTGAGGTTTCTAATGTTCTGCGCCACCGATAGCTTTAATATCTTCACTATCTTTCAATAAGACGATTTGCTCCAGAGCTGCTTCCAGGCCTTTTGCAATATCGGGAATACTCATAGATGGCATTGTCGGCTTATCTACCACTTGCTGATGGATAAAGGGAACATGAATAAACCCACCCTTCATCTGAGGAAATTCTGTTGCGATCAAGTATTGAACTTGATACATAATGTGGTTACAAACAAAGGTCCCGGCAGTATTTGAAACGCTGGCAGGTAAGCCCACAGCTTTAATGCCATCGACCATCGCTTTGATTGGTAACTGGGTGAAATACGCATTTTCCCCTGTCGCTTGGATCGGCTCGTCTATCGGTTGTTGTCCCTCATTATCAGGAATGCGAGCATCGTCCATATTAATCCCGATTCGTTCAGGGGTAATCCCAAAACGACCGCCTGCCTGGCCAATATTTAAAACAACGTCAGGTTGATGTTCACGAACCGCGGCTGCCACCACATCAGCCGACTTATTAAAGACCGTCGGGATTTCTAATTTTATGATTTCCCCACCTTGAATGGTATCAGGCAATAATTTGACTGCCTCCCAAGCTGGATTAATCGTTTCCCCACCAAATGGGTCAAAACCGGTAACTAAAAGTTTCATCTTAAGGCACCTCTTTCTTTTTGTCTGCAACTTATTAGCAACCTGCTAAATTAGGATGAGACTTATCCTTTTATCAGTTATAATATACCATCTTTTGCCCAGCTTCACTAGGGCTAACCTCTCAAAAAACACAGTCAAAAAAAAATCATGCTTCAGGCTCATTTTTTCTCCTGCCATTCGTGTTATATTGGCTGTAGTACAAACGAAATGGAGGTCGAGGGAACGATGATCAAATTGGTCTTATTAGGACTTAATCTGCTGCTGACGATCGGCGCCTTGGCTGGCGGGACACTAGCACTCTCAGCCACTGGGCAAGCCGCTGCCGGAATTGACAAAAGCATGTTAGTTAATTCCCCTTTTACCAGCTTTCTAATTCCAGGGCTTTTTTTACTAATCGTCATTGGTTTGGGGAACCTGTTAACAGCCTGGAGCCATCTAAAAAAACAAGCCAATGCCCCCTATTATCAGTGTTTAATGGGGATCATCCAGTGTTTTTGGATCATCACCCAATGTCTGATGCTATGGACAATCAACCCGCTACACGTGATTTTCTTTAGCATCGGACTTGTCCAACTGATCGGTGGCAGCTTGCTTGTTAAGCGCGAAAAGCTACGCTTCCCTTTTTCCGCTCAACAAAATTAACAAAAGAGCAATCCGACTAGGATTGCTCTTTTGCTTATTCAAAAACAAATTGATTATGATAGAGTTCCGCATAAAAACCAGCTTGATGCAGCAGTTCTTCATGAGTTCCTTCTTCAATAATTTTCCCTTGATGCAAGACGACGATATAGTCAGCATTCAAGATGGTTTTCAAGCGATGGGCAATCACAAAGCTCGTACGACCAGCGATGATATTCTCCATGGCCTTTTGAATGCGACTTTCTGTCACCGTGTCCACATTACTAGTTGCCTCATCGAGAATCAGCAAATCAGGATTCGTGATGATCGTCCGCGCAATA
This sequence comes from Vagococcus allomyrinae, assembly GCF_017829975.1. Taxonomy (GTDB): domain Bacteria; phylum Bacillota; class Bacilli; order Lactobacillales; family Vagococcaceae; genus Vagococcus_D; species Vagococcus_D allomyrinae. The sequence continues at coordinate 135,530 of NZ_JAEEGA010000003.1, forward strand.
CTGATTAACTGCTTCTGTCCGACACTAAAAATATTATTCTCATCGCTGACTTCCGTCTCATAACCTTGTTCTAAACTCATGATAAATTCGTGAATATTCGCTTGCTTAGTGGCATTCACCACTTCTTCCTCAGTGGCATCTGGTTTACCAAAGACAATGTTGTCGCGAATAGTCCCGGTAAAGAGCACCGAATCTTGCAAGACAATGCCGATTTGCGAACGAAGACTTGGTAGTGAAATATCGCGAATATCTTTGCCATCTAAGAGGATTTCGCCACTGTCAACATTATAAAATCGATTTAACAAGTTCATAATGGTGGTTTTCCCTGAACCCGTCGGTCCCACTAAGGCCACCATTTGACCTTTTTTAGCTCCCATGCTGACATTTTCCAAAACTGGTTTATCCGATTGGTAAGCAAAATTCACCTGATTTAAGCGGATAGAATCATGCAACCCATCAATCTCTGAAACGTCTGGACGCTCCACTTCATCTTCTTCGTCAAAGATTTCATTCAAACGACGAGCCCCTGTAAAGGCCAACTGCAACATGCTAAATTGTGAAGAAATTTGCGTCAGTGGCATGTAAAACTGCTGAGAATATTGAACGAACATCACAATCAATCCCAAGCCAGCCGCACGTTCAATACTGCCATCTAAGACCAACCAACTGCCAAAGAAAATCACGATGGCTGTATTAAACAATGACAAGCCCTGCATCGTTGGAAACAACAAGCCAGAATAAACTTGCCCTTTAAAGGTTGCTTCTTTAACTTTTTTGTTAAACCCTTTAAACCCTTCAATCGTCTCCTCTTCTAAACCATTGGTGATAATGACCTTTTGTCCAGAAATTTTTTCGTCAATATAAGCATTCAATTCGCCGACACTGTCCTGCTGAATATTGACATATTTACGAGCTTTGCCTATGATAATCGCCGCAAATGCCACAGCAACAGGAGCCATCGCCAAAGTTGCCAAAGACAATTGCACATTTTGACGGAACATCATGATCAAAACCCCAATCATCATCGAAATATTCGTCAACACTTGAATCAGCGCCTGATTCATCGTGTTGGAAATATTGTCTAAATCACTGGTAAAGCGACTTAGTATCTCGCCATCTTGATGAGCGTCGAAAAAGCGAATGGACATCTTTTCAATTTTCTTAAACAAATCAATTCGCATCGTATTGGTTGACTTCCCAGTCACGCCGGCCATCAGCAAATTTTGGATAAACATGGCAATCCAGTTCATGGCATAAATCATCACCAAGAGAATAATGATCTCGGTAAAAGGTGTTTTATCCGCAGCGGCCTCGCCGCCATAGATAAAGGTACCTGCATAAGTCGCAAGCTCTGTTAAGGCGTTGCCGATATATTCTGGCGCCTTCACTTGTAAATAGGTAGAGATGATAATCGCCACCATGATCACAAGCAGTTGAACTTTATAAGCCTTTAAGTAGTGCCAGAAAAAATGAGTCAATCGATTTTTTTTCGCCATCTACAACACCTCTTTTCCTTTTTGAGTCTCGTAAATCTCTCGATAGACCTCACTAGATGCCACTAACTCTTGATGAGTCCCCGTAGCAACCAGTTCCCCTTCGTCTAGCACCAAGATCTTATCAGCTTGGACAACTGAAGAGATCTTTTGGGCAATAATAAAGGTGGTTGTTCCTTTTAACTCTTTGTTTAAGGCTTCTTTGACTAGCTTTTCCGATTTGGCATCTAACGCACTGGTACTATCGTCTAAGATTAAAATTTTGGGATAGCCAATTACGCCTCGGGAAATCGACAATCGTTGTTTTTGACCACCTGAGAAGTTCGCGCCACGTTCTTCCACTAGGCTGCCATAGCGATCGACTTGGCGATCGATAAATTCTTTCGCTTGGGCGATGCTGGAGGCTGCTTCCATCTCTTGTTCCGATGCATCCCGTTTACCGTGTCGTATATTATCCGCAATTGTGCCGGAAAACAACATGGCTTTCTGTAAAACCAAGGCCACTGATTCTCGCAAATTCTCCTTATTAGCCGCTTTTAAATCAATTTGATCAATTTCAATTGACCCTTCAGTCGGATCATACAGCCGCGCAATCAACTGAGCCAAGGTTGATTTACCAGCGCCAGTTGCGCCAACAATCCCAATTGACTGGCCATGAGTCACATCAAAGCTTATGTGTTTCAGCGAAGGTCGGTCATCGCCTTCATACTGAAAGGTGACATTTTTAAAGGAGACATCGCCTTTCGTAATCATGTTAGTCGCCTCAGGATTAAAGGTAATATCAGGTTCCGTGTCCAGTATTTCTTTAATACGGGCCAAAGATACCATGGCCCGAGAAGCCATCATGGTCATCATGCCCCCGATGATAATCGACATCATGATTTGCATTAAATAGTTCATAAAGGAAGCGACTGCGCCAATCACATTAAGATCTTTCGTCGCTAAATCTGCCGAAAAATAAATTGCCACGACAATGGCCAAACTAGAAATAACCGTAAAGGTAGGGATCATAACCGCAAATAAATTGCCGACAGAAATAGTGTGCTTGGTTAATTTTTCGCTCACCTTGCTAAAACGTTTGGTTTCATTTGCTTCTTGGACAAACGATTTCACGACTCTCATGCCTGCCAAATTCTCTTTGGCAATTCCGTTGACCCGATCTAAATAGGTTTGGATCATGCCAAAATGTTTGCCCATCATGCCAAACACTGCCATCACAGTAACGAAGACCAAGACAACTAGCACGATGATCACCCACCACAGTTGAGGCAACGTCATCATCGCTAAAATAAAACTGCCGACAAATAAAATCGGAATTCTCAATAGGGTTTGGAGGGTCAGCATCACCAAGGTTTGAATTTGCGTGATGTCATTGGTCAGGCGAACCACAATGTTCCCTGTGGAAAACTTTTCAATATTACTAAAAGAAAAAGTTTGGATCTTCTTGAAGCCCTCTTCGCGAACATCGGCTGAGACTTCCTGAGCGACTTTTGCAGCTAAAATGGTATTAATAACACCGGCAATCAAGCCAACCCCCGCCACAACTAGCAAAGTTATCCCAACTTTAACGATTTTGTCCTTGTCATCAGCCATCACAGCATTTAGGACTTGTTGAAGCAATTTCGGTTGCCATAATTGGGTTGCCACAATGATGATGGTCATCAAGATGGATCCAACGACAGCTCCCAGATGATTTTTCATTTTGTTTATCAGTAAGGCCATATCCTACCCTCTTTCTTTTTTAGTCAGAGCTCCATAATACCTAATAACAATCACAATATCAAGTATTAAACTCACATTAAACTAACGGTTGAGTTTTCAGTATAAACCATCCTCTTAGTGGAGAGTAAAGGGCAAAAAAAAGAAGTTGCTGGCACAACTTCCTTTGTCATCGTTTCGTATTCTAACGAAATAAAATAACAGCTGTTTAAGAAAATAAACCGTCGATAAACTCGACCTCTTGAGGAGTCAGCTTGAAACTAATGGCTTGCAAATTATCTGCCACTTGGCGCGCATTTTTAGCTCCTGGGATAATCGCCGAAATATCCCTTCGCTGTAAATACCAATTTAGCACCACGTGGGTGATCGCCACGTGATATTTATCTGCCAATGGTTGCAATTCCTTGACCTTAGCCACGGTCTGACGATAGCGCTCCCCTTGAAAATTGGCCTGTCGGCTTCTAAAATCCGTTGCTGGAAAGACTACATCCGCCTGATATTTCCCTGTTAATAAACCTGAGGCTAAAGGAAAAAAGGGAATGTAGGATAGTTGTTGCTCTTGACAGTAGGCCATGAGGGTCTGCTCATTTTGACGAGCGATTAAATTATATTCATCCTGAACCACGTCAACATAGCCATCTTGATTGGCTTCTTTTAATTGTGCCAATGAAAAGTTGGAAACGCCGATCGCTCTGATAATCCCTTGTTGTTTATAGTCATTTAACAAAGCTACCACCTGATTTTTAGGGGTGATCTCATCTGGAAAATGAATATAAAAAATGTCAATGTAATCCGTTTGCAGTCGTTTTAAGGAAGCTGCCAAGGCTTTTTCCATAAATGACAGACTGTTACTATGACCTGTCCCCTCTGGCAAATGAGAGGCCTTGGTGGCAATCACCACTTGTTCACGAGGGTATTCCTGCAACACCTGACCAACCAATTCTTCCGAACGCCCTCGTCCATAGGCAAAGGCCGTATCGATTAAACTGATCCCACTATCAAGGGCCGAACGAACTAAGTCCTTGCCTTCTGCTTCATCTAAATCTGGGTAAAGATTGTGACCGCCAACTGCATTGGTACCAAGTCCGATAACTGAGGCTCTCACATCTGATTTGCCTATTTTGATTGTTTTCACAGTACTCTCCTCCTCGATTCTCTCCATTATAGCATTTTTTAAGTGCTGTATAAGCGGAAATTATTTGATAAAAAGAGAGACAGGGGCTAATGCCCTGTCTCCCCTCTGCCGCTTATCCCAAACGCTCTAAGTCATCCTCTTGTTGTTTTCTGAGATAAAACAAGTAACCACCAAAGACAACAACCATGCCAATCGTTGACAGCAGCGATTCTGCTGCGCCCATTTGCGGTAATTTATCTTTTTTCGTCACCGTTTTCTCACCTTGAGCAGGCGTTTCTTTCAACGCGACCGCTTTAACCGTTACGTCTATGACGACGTTTACCTGATCCTTTGAAAATTCAACAGAAACTTTCTCGCCTGCTTGAAAGGCCTTGGTAACTGGCAAGTTAAAGGCACCTTTTCCATCAGCCACGACCTGATGCTGACCGTAAGTCACTGTGGCCCCCTCTAGGGTTTCACCCGTGATGGCCAGATCGCCGGCGGTAATCGGGTTGACCTTTGAAGCGTCTTCTAAGGCCGCTTGAAGGTTAGCTTCCACCACCACTTCGACAGTCGTACTGACCTCACCGTTTTTAAATAGCACGCTGACAAGCTCACCAGCCTTAAGCTCTGTCGGAATAGCTAAACTAAAACTTTCCGTCTCAGCAATCATTGGCAATGCTACAAGGGAACGGGCCTTGCCGATTGAATAAGAAATCGTGGTCCCAACAAGTGTCGTACCGGTCATGACTTTGTCGCCAGCCATAATTTTATTGACACTTGAAGCGTCTTTTAATTCCGCCTCGGTCACAGACCCAGCCTTAGCAAGGGCTTTACGGCCTGTAGCCGGAGCCGAAATCTGTTGGCCCTGGGCTTCCATTAACTTAAAGTAGTCAATAAAGGTATCAGTATCTGTGTCCATCGCCGCAACTAATTTGCCTTTAGTAAAACTGGCGAACCCATCACCACCACCTAACAGGAAGTCATTGATGATAATATGGTAGGTCTGAGTATCGTTAATAGGCGTCCCTTGATCATCTGTTAGATCGACCACTTTAAACTGATCGTTTTCTTTTGAGTAAGTCAGCTTCAAGCCAGCTATTTGCAAGAAATAATGGGCTTTCCCATTGGCGTGCTGTTCGTTGAGCGCCCCTCTTAAATCTTTTCCTGAAATTGCCACAACTTGAAGGATATTGCCGAATGGTTGAACGCTTTGAGCCGCGCCCCAAGTAATCTCACCCTTTTCATTGATTTTTAAATCATCGCGAATACCGCCATTATTGGTTAAGGCAAAATCAGCTTGAATCGGCTTCCCTTCAGCGTCTTTTAAACCAGCTTGATTGGCCATAAATAATTGAGCATCTGTGATTAAATTGCCCAGTGGGGATTCGCTGTCTGCTGTAACTTCCCGACTGATCAAACCAGCTGCGGTAGCCGCTGAATCAGCTAAGCCAACTTTTGCCGAGGTCACAGGCTTGATCCGTTCTTGAGCATCTGCTACAACCTCAGCAATCCCTTGATTTTTATCTTCCCGATCGGTTACTGCTTTAACTGTTGCTTGCGGAACCGCAACAAAATCCTGTGTCTCACTATCTAATTCACCTTGTAAATCGATATAAGCTTTCCCTTGAGACGTGCTTTGGACTACGCGAACGTCGCTCTTGCTCCCTTTAATCACCCCGTTTGTATATTGATGGTTATGAGCTGCAAAAACCACGTCGACACTATTATCCGGATCTAGTTGATCTACTTTTGTCATCACATCTGCCACTTCACCTGCCACGACTTCTTGGGCGCTGGTCGCAGCTAAATGTGAGACAATCACAATCGCATTAACCCCGTTGTCCCGCAATTCTTTGGCGTATTTAACGATGGTGGCCGCTTCATCTAGCACTTGATAATCTTCATGATGTTTTTTCAAGACCAAATTAGGAAACTCCGAAGTCACGATGCCAATATAGCCAACTTTAACCGCCTTGTCGCCCTCACCATAAGTTTTCACGGTATAAGGTTTAAAGCCATAAGGCACCTCGCCTTTTTGACCATGGTCGCCATCAGCCTTGTTTACCACATTGGCTAAGACCACTTCCATGGTAGATTTTTCGCGAGGGTACTGGTCAACGATCGGGTTAAACTGACCGACTTTAGGCTTGACACCATCTAAGATTCGGCGGAATTCAGCTAAGCCTTCATCAAATTCGTGGTTGCCAATTGTGCCAATACTAAAATTCATCATGTTGAAAACTTTTATGGTTGGCTCATCTTGCAATAAGGCTGAACTTGCTGGACTAGCCCCAACTAAGTCACCAGCTTGAATTCGTTCTGTCACTCCACCAGATGCCGCTTTAAAGGCACCTTGAGCGTCGTCTAAATGAGCGGCTAAATTCGCCGCTAACCCAGCTTTCGGTGTGGCGACCCCTTCAAGATAAGCCGTGCCAGTCATATCAAGAGCTCCATGGAAATCGTTAACTCCTAGCAGTTGAAGAGGAATCAGTTTGTCCACTGCCAATGATTTCCGTCCTAGCTTAGGGCTCGCAATTTTCTGGCCAGCTTTTTCCATGGCCACAAAATAATCCACAAAGGTGGTCGTGTCTGTGTCCATCGCCGCTAACAGCTTTCCTTTAGTAAAACTAGCAAAGCCATCACCCCCACCAAACAAGAAATCATTGATAATCACGTTGTAAAATTGATCCTCTTTAATCTCATTCCCTTGATTATCGGTGACCGTTTTGACAGCAAAAGTGCCTTGATCTTTCGTATAGGTCATTTTTAACCCTGACAATTGCAAGAAATAATGGGCCTTGCCATTAGCATGTTGCTCATTTAACGCACCGATTAAATCCTTCCCAGATAATTGCACCACTTGCAAAATATTCCCAAAAGGTTGGACTTCTTGAGCCGCTCCCCAAGTGATGTCCCCGTTTTGATTAACCGCTAAATCCGCCCTGATGCCACCATTATTAGTAAGGGCAAAATCCGCCTTAACAGGCTGACCAGCGGCGTCAACTAAACCGGCTTGATTGGCCATATAAAGTTGGGCATCGGTAATTAAATTGCCTAAAGGTGATTCACTATCATCTGAATTATCGCGGCTGATCTTACCAGCTTTGAGGGCTGCTTCGTCAGCCGTCCCCACTTTAGCCGTCGTGACCGCTTTAATTGTCTCATCTGCATCGTCAACAATCGCTGCAATCTCTTGATTGGCATCTTCTCTAGCAGTTACTGGTTTAACCTTTGCCTCAGGTGTTGCCACAAAATCACCTGTTTCAACATCGATCTCACCTTGCAGATCAATATAAGCCTTACCATTCGATGTACTTTGAACGATGCGAATATCATTGGCCTCTGCCAGCCCCGATTTCATAACCCCATTCGTATATTGATGGTTGTGAGCCGCAAATACCACGTCAACACTGTTGTCAGGATCTTGGGCATTCACCTTGTTCATCACCTCAACTGCTTCGCCAGCTGGCACCCCAGCTTGACTAGTTGCCGCTAAATGAGACACCACAACAATGGCATTGACGCCTTGCTCCCGTAACTCTTTAGCATATTTGACGATGGTGGTGGCTTCATCTAATACGCGGTACTTTTCATGATGCTGTTTTAGAACTAAATTAGTAAATTCTGTCGTAATAATACCGATATAACCTACTTTTACTGCTTGATCGCCTGATCCATAACTCCTGATCGTATAAGGTTGAAAGCCAGCGGCGGCACTGCCGTCTTCTTCTGTCACATTAGCGATGACAACCTCCATGGTTGATTTCTCATGAGGATAGTTGTCAACTATCGGATTAAACTGACCGGGAGTCGGCGCGTTTCCCGCTAAAATCCGTTTGAATTCGTCTAAACCTTCATCAAATTCATGATTCCCTAAGGTTCCAATCCCAAAATTCATTCGATTAAAAATCCGGATGGTCGGTTCATCTTGTAACAATGCCGAATTCGCTGGGCTACCACCAACTAAGTCACCTGCTTGAATTCGCTCCGTTCCACCATTTTGATGACTGCTTTGAAAGGTTCCTTGGGCTTCATCTAAATGTGCCGCCAGATTCATCGCTCTACCAGCATCAGGCGTGCTAACGCCTTCCAGATAGGCCGTGCCTTTAGTGTTAATCGCACCGTGAAAATCATTGACCCCCAGCAGTTGAATCGGAACCGTCACAGGTTCAGCAGCCGATTGACTGGTTGCTTTTGCTTCACTGGTCAGTTGAGTATCACTACTAGTTGTCGGCAAATCAACCACTGCCGTCTCAGTACTAACCGTAGGCTCCACTTTTTGACTGGTTGGCGACTCTTGTTCACTGGCTGCTACTTGACTAACCTCAGTTACTGAGTCCTGACTCGCTTCCGCTGCTAGGATCACTGCTGGCGCCATATTCACTAAATTAGCCCCTAACAAGATAGTCACTAACAATTTACTTACCGAATTTTGCCACTTCTTCATTCAATTAACCCCTTCCTTAATCTACCAAACATCACAATTCTAACATTAAAAGCGTTTTCTATCAATAACATATAGCAGTAAAACGATATAACTAATTTTACCATAAAAATAAAATCATAAATACAGCCTAAAGGCGAACGTTAACCAAAAACAGGTTTAATTCACCTAAGAAAAGACGCTCATTATTAATTATTGTCAATTAAATGTTAGGAATAGCCCTTTTTTCAAAAAAATTAGATTTTTCTAATATTTATCTTTCAATCTTTCGGGACCTCTATAACAGAAAAACACACAATTATCGCAAAACCGATTCAACCAGTTTTGCTAATAATTATGTGTTATTTCTGATTAAGGCCTCAAACTGTCTAGCTTTTAGGCCTCTTTTCTTTTAAATAGGATAAAATGACCGATTAGCCCGATACACAAATAACTAAAACCAATCAGACAAACACCAGTCCAGCCAGCTAACTGCCAGGCAATCGAACCTAAAAGGGAGCCACTTGCCCCACCAATAAAGTAAGAAAACATAAAAATAGTATTATTGCGACTGCGATTTTCATCTCCTAAAGCTTGAATCCTTGACTGATTGGACACTTGCCCACTCTGAGTGCCTAAATCCAGTAAAATGACGCCAACTACCAACCCTACTATATGACGACCAAAAAACAATAAAATCAAGAAAGAAAGACATTCAATCAAGGTTCCTAGCCCAACACCAAAACGAGGTCCTTTGCGATCCGCGACTTTCCCCATATAAACGGAAGCTAACGCGCCGATCACGCCGACCAACCCGATATAGCCGACTTCTTTGGAACCAAGATTGTAAGCGGGACTTTCCATAAAGAAGACCAAGGTGGACCAAAAAACATTAAACCCGCCGAAAATAAAAAAGCCGTTAAAGGCACTTTCACGAACAACCCGTTGCGATCTAAATAGCCGAGGCAGTGAGACCATTAACTCCTTGTAACTAAGTTGAGAGACGGGGACGTTTTTAGGAAATACCACCACCACTAGACCGATTAAACCAAGGGCCAAAACAACGCCACAATAATAGACAGCACGCCAGCCAAAATAAGCGCCAACAAACCCACTAAAGGTTCGCGATAGTAAGATACCGATTAACAAACCACCTGTGACCGTCCCTAAAACTGAACCACGTTCTTTAGGGTTGGCAAGTTGCCCCGCAAAAGGAATGACTAACTGCGGAATAATCGAAGTCAACCCGATTAAGAACATCAAGACCATCAAACCATAATAATTCCCGATAGTTCCTGTTATCAGTAACACCCCACTAACCAAACCCAACATTAAGATAATGAGTTTTTTTCGTTCAAAAATATCGCCCAAGGGGACAATACATAATAATCCTAAGGCATAACCGATTTGACTCAAGGTCGGGGCCAACCCCATCTGCCCAACTGACACCCCAAGCTCAGTCGCTACCATTCCTTCTAATGGCTGAATGTAGTACAAACTAGCAATTGAAATCCCACAAACTAAAGCCATGATAAACGTTAAATTTTTTGAGATACCACTTTTTTCCAAATAGACACACCCTTTAACAATAAGCTATCAGTCTTGATAAAATCAGCGACTATTAATTGATTATGTCACAGCTGCCTGCTACTTTCAATACATGAAGCGCAGATTTTCCGCAAAAAAAGTTTAACTCATTGTTGCGATGAGTTAAACTTCGCTGGCAAACTAGATATATCCCGTAAAACAATCCGGACATATAGTTCCACTGGATTATCAACATAATAACGATTGATCCTTATTATTTAATAGGAGCTATATAGCTTAATAAACTGAAAACGTTTGGCCGTCAAACTGCTCGATGGCTCCTTTAAGAATCTGCAGGAATTTCCCGCCGGCTGCGCCATCAAGGACGCGATGGTCAATTGACAAGCACAGGTTAAGCATGTCGCGGATCGCAATCCCCTCTTGGTAATACATCGGCCGCTTAACGATTGATTCTACTTGTAAAATCCCCGCTTGAGGATGATTGATAATCCCTTGGGACATGATCGATCCAAAAGACCCAGTGCTATTGACGGTGAAAGTTCCCCCTTGCGTCTCTGAAGCTGTTAATTGCTTATTTTTAGCTTTCTCCGTTAACGCCGCAATTTCCCGGGCGATTCCTTTGACCGACTTTTCATCGGCTTGCTTAATAACAGGGACATACAATAAATCATTGGCCGAAATGGCAATCGAGATATTGATGTCATGATGTTCCACAATATGGGTATCAGCCCATTCACTGTTCAGAATCGGCATTTCTTTTAAGCCTTGGGCAACCAGTTTTACGAAGAACGCTAAGTAACTTAGGGGATAGCCTTCGGCCTGCTTGAACTCTTCTTTTAAGCTTTGACGGAATCTAACTAAATTTGTGGCATCCACTTCGACCATCATCCAAGCGTGGGGAATCTGACTAACGCTGTTAACCATGTTTTTCGCAATCGCTTGACGGACTGCTGAAATCGGGTGTTCGGTCACCTTAAGCCCCTCAGTTTTTGGTTTGACCGCCTTTTCCTTTACACTTGTGACCGTTGCTTGCTGTTCTTCAACCTTTGCCGTTTTTTCTGCCACTTCCGCTCTTGGCTTTGCTAAATAAGCTAAAACATCTTTTCGAGTAATGCGGCCTGCCCTGCCAGTGCTAACAACTTGGGACAAATCAACTTGATGCTTTTTAGCCAAGGTTAAGACCGCAGGAGAAAAACGGTTAGCCCCTGGTTCCTTCCCAGTGAACGAACGGTCTGGCTTTTCTTCCTCAACTTTCAGGTTTTGTTGAGCTTGCGTTTGATCACTAGCGGAATCAGCCACTTCAATTGTGGCAATCGGCTGTCCCATAACAACCAGATCATCCACCTCATAAAATAACTCCTTGACAACGCCCTCGAATAATGAAGGAATTTCAGTGGTCACTTTATCAGTTATCACTTCAAGCAGGGCTTCATAAGCAGCGATTTTCTCACCTGGTTCTTTCAACCATTGACTGATGGTGGCGTCAGTGATCCCTTCACCCAATTGTGGCATATTTATCGTCTCTAAGGCCATTTCAACCTCTCCTTCCTATTAAAATGCTGCCAAATCACGCATGGCGGCTTCAATTTTTTCCGAATTGACCAAAAAGAAATTTTGCATCGGCGTAGCATAAGGCATAGGAGGAATATCGGGGCCCCCTAAGCGAGCAATTGGGGCGTCTAAATCAAAAAGACACTTTTCGGCAATGATCGCAGCAACTTCTCCGATGATACTTCCTTCCAGCGGGTCTTCTGTCACCAATAAGACTTTCCCTGTCTGTTGAGCCGCTGCGACAATGCTTTCTTGATCTAATGGATAAATCGACCGCAAATCTAACAGATGAACCGAAATACCGTCGGTTGCTAATCGCTCAGCCGCTTCCTTTGATTCTTCCACTTGGATCCCATAAGTTATCACGGTTAGATCCGTTCCCTGACGAACGACTCGAGCTTGATCAAGGGGCACCAAATACTCTTCATCAGGTACTTCGCCCTTCACCCCTCGATAGGCTCGTTTGTGTTCAAAAAACAGAACTGGGTCATTGGAACGGATGGCCGCTTTCAGCATCCCTTTGGCATCATAAGGATTGGAGGGAATGACAATTCGCAAGCCTGGTTGACCGAAAAAGACTTTGTGAATCGACTGGGAATGGTACAATCCCCCATTGACTCCACCGCCATAGGCAGCCCGAATAACTAAGGGGCATTCCCACGTATTATTTGACCGATAACGAATACGAGCCGCTTCGGAAATAATTTGGTTCACCGCCGGCAAAATAAAATCGGAAAATTGCATTTCGCCAATCGGTCGATAGCCATACATGGCTGCGCCAATTCCTACGCCGGCAATCGCTGATTCTGACAAAGGGGTATCCAGCACACGATCGCTGCCAAATTCAGCAAGCATTCCTCGACTGGCCTGAAACACCCCACCTTTAATTCCCACATCTTCCCCTAATAAGAAAACTCGCTCATCTCGGCGCATCTCTTCTTTCATCCCAGCTGTGATTGCTTCCAGATAGGTTAACTCAGCCATTGGTCAAACCTCCTTGTTCATCATAGACATAACGCAACGCCTCTTCCGGTGCCGCCATCGGTGCTTGATCAGCATATTCTGTCGCAGCATTGATCACGTCTTTAATCTCTTTGCTGATGGCCGTCATCTCTTCTGAGGTTAGATAACCTTCAGCTAATAATGCTTGTTCATAGAGCGCCACAGGATCGCGATGAGCCTTGGCTTCCTCAAGCGGTTCCTGATCTCGGTAAACTTTGTCATCATCATCGGTCGAATGCGACGTATAACGAACCACCTCAAATTCCAGCAGCGTCGGGCCTTCGCCAGCTTTTGCTCGCTGAACCGCTCGTTCAGTCGCCTGATAAACGGCAATCACATCATTGCCATCAATGGTTTCGCCGGGCATGCCATAGCCGACGGCACGATCAGATAGTTTAGCAGCCGCATATTGCAATTCCGGTCCCACTGAAATTGCCAATCGATTGTTATAGATCACGTAAACAACAGGCAATTTATGAACTGCGGCAAAATTTAGCCCTTCATGAAAATCTCCTTGATTACTGGCCCCGTCCCCCGTTGAACAATAAACGACTAGGGGATCCTTGGCCAATTTTGCCCCATAGGCAATCCCCGCCGCATGTGGGTACTGAGTCGATACTGGTGAACTCCCCGTGGGAATGCGATGTTCCTTATTCCCCCAATGACAAGGCATTTGCCGGCTGCCCGACCCAGGATCTTCCGCTTTGCCAAAGGAGCCTAACATAATATCCCGAACGGACACTCCCCAAGCTAACATAATGCCTAAATCGCGATAATAAGGCAAAGCGTAATCCCGCTCTAAATCGAAGGCATAGGCACAGCCTATCTCAGCGCCTTCATGCCCCATCCCTGATATATTAAACCCAACTTTCCCTGCTCGATTCAGCAAGTTCAAGCGTTCATCTAACAGTCGGCTGGTTTTCATCGTCCGGTACATCTTGATCAATAACGTTTTCTCTAAACCACTTTTTTTAAGTTCCATTTAGATCCCCCTTATAGCAATCCCTCGATCTGTTTTGCTTATCTTCAAAAATCAGGTAACTAGCCGTGAATGGCCAGACCATCGACCATTAAAGCCGCTTCTCCCAACGCTTCCGAAAGAGTGGGATGAGGATGAATGGTCTGGCCGATTTCCCAAGGTGTCGCATCTAAGAAACGAGCTAAAGCTGCTTCACTGATCAGATCAGTGGCATGTGGCCCGATAATTGAGACGCCCAATAAGTCATTAGTTACTTGGTCCGCCACCACTTTTACAAAGCCATCGGCTGGCCCATTGACTAAAGCCTTCCCATTGGCGCGAAAATTGAACTTACCAGTCTTAACAGCAAAGCCACGCTCCTTGGCCTGTTCCTCACTAAGGCCAATACTGGCTACTTCCGGAGAAGTATAGACGCACTTGGCAATATCATCGTAATCCAAGGGGGTAACTGGTTTGCCACTGAGGTGATTGACTGCTAAAAGCCCTTCATGCATGGCCACGTGAGCTAATTGGGCTGTCGGTATAATATCGCCAATGGCATAAATATGAGGCTCTTTAGTCTGACAAACCTGATTCACCTTAATAAACCCTTTTTCCGTCTCAATCTTCGTGTTCTGTAGCCCGATCGTTTCAATGTTGGCCAAACGACCGACACTGACCATGATTTTTTCTGCTGTAAAGGTTTGACTCTTGCCTTTAATTACCGCGTCGACAGCAACAAGTCCTGCTTTTCGGACTAAGCTTTCACCAGAAACTGCCGCGCCTGGATAAATTGCCACTTGGCGTTTTTTTAAGCTACGCAAAAGTTCTTTCCCAATCTCACGATCTTCATTAGGAATGATTTGCTCCGCATATTCTAAAACAGTCACGGCCACACCAAAGTCGCATAACATTGAAGCCCACTCCATACCGATAACGCCACCGCCAATAATGATGAGCGACTTTGGCAGTTGCTTTAAGGCCAGCATGCCATCAGAAGAAAGGATGGTGTCTTCATCAAACGGTAGGCCCGGCAAAGCTTTCGGCCTTGATCCTGTGGCGATAATCAACTGTTTTGGCACAAGCATTTCATTGTCTTGGCCTGCAACGGGAACCGAAACGGTGCCTGCTTTTGGCTCAAAAATCGAAGTCCCCAAAATGGTGCCTTCCCCACTATACAAATCAATATTCCCTTGCTTGAATAAGCCGTGAATTCCCCTCTCCAATTGGTCAACAATTGACTGCTTTCGTTCTTGAACTTTTAAAAAATTGAGCGTACTAGATGCGAGACCACTGCTCTCCACCCCAAAATCAGCGGCTTTTTTAACCGTTTGAAAGACTTCAGCCGAGCGTAATAACGCCTTGGTTGGAATACACCCTTGATGAAGGCAGGTACCGCCAATTTTCGCTTTTTCAACAACGGCGACTGTTTGACCATTTTTAGCTGCTTGAATGGCCGCCACATAACCGCCTGTCCCGCCACCTAACACAACCACATCATAATTTTTTGACATGAGGGTCACCCTTTCCAAAATAAGTTTTCGCTGTTTCTTCGCCCTTTAACACGCTCTGAGCCCCTTGGTTAAGTGCGTTCATCTCATCTTCACCTGGCTCGATAAACAGCGGGCCTAACCACCTGATATAAGTCCCAAGCTCTTCAACAAATTGTTGACTAAATGCCAAGCCACCTGTTAGGACGATGCCATCTATTTGCCCTTTTAAGACCACAGCCTGTTCGCCAATACATTTAGCGACTTGATAAACCATGGCTTGAAAAACAGCCTTCGCTCGTTGATCACCTTGAGCCATTTGAGCCTCCACTTCTCGCAAGTCGTTGGTCCCTAAGTAAGAAACTAAGCCACCACGCCCCACAAGCTCTTTCATTAAACCGACTCGCCCTTTTTCTTGCTGGTTTAAACTATAGGCTAAAAAGTCAGCCATTGGCAAACTACCTGATCGTTCTGGACTAAAGGGACCTTCACCGTCAAGGGCATTATTAACATCCACCACTCGCCCATTTAAATGAGCGCCGATGGAAATCCCACCACCTAAATGAGCGACAATCAGTCGCAACTCTTCATAATGCCGATTTAACTGAGTCGCCACTTTTCGGGCCACTGCTTTTTGATTCAGGGCATGAAAAATACTGCGGCGCTCAAACAACTGATTACCAGAAAAACGGGCCACCTCTTGAAGTTCATCTACCACTACCGGATCGACAATATAAGCGGACACACCTGCTAATTCAGCAATTTCTTCTGCCATAAAGGCACCTAAATTACTCGCATGGGAGCCAGATACCTCCGCGATTAAATCAGCTTTCATGGCTTGATTCACCTCGTAAGTGCCAGCTGCCATCGGGTGGAGCAAGCCACCGCGCCCGACGACCCCCTCAAGCTCTACTAAACTGACTTGGTGGTCAGCTAAAACTTGCTTTAGCAAACGACTGCGAGCTTCCAATTGATCGATGACCTTTGGATATTTTTGCAAGACGGTTGCAGGGTGGTCAATGCTGTCTTCAAAGACACAAGTCTGACCTTGAAAAAGCGCAATTTTAGTTGAGGTCGACCCAGGATTAATCGCCAATACTGTTTTTGACATCCACTCATCTCCTTAATCAATCATACTTTCCGCAAATTTGACGGCAGCGATTTTCGCTAGTGGGCTATCACTTCTAGAGGTTAAAGCAATCGGCACTGAGGTTCCCACTAGGACACCTGACACCTGACAATCAGTAAAATGGGCCAATGTTTTATACAAGATATTAGCTGAATCAATATTGGGGGCAACCAATATCTGAGCATCCCCCTGAATCTGCCCTGAATAGCCCTTACTTTTGGCGGCCGTAGGGTCTGTCGCCACATCCATCGACAAAGGTCCTTCGATAATCGCCTCATTCGGCGTCTGTTTAAAATAATCAACAACTTCTGCTGCTGAGACTGCCGATGGTATTTTAGGATTTAAGACTTCAACGGAACTTAATAAAGCAAGTTTCGGCTTTCTCATCCCTAATTTATTCGCCACTTCAAGCGCATTTAAACACAAGTCAATCTTAGCCCTCGTATTGGGTTCAATGTTTAACGCTGGATCGGTCAGTAAGAATTGGCGCCGGCTTTCAATTAGCTCAATTTTTGTGACTTGAGAGATCAGCCGCTGATGCGACAACTCGCTATTTGTTAACACTGCTCTCAACAGGACAGCTGTTTGAATTTGGCCTTTTAGCAAAATACTTTTTGGCGATCGGATCACCACTTCAACTGCTCTTTCAGCAACCTCCCCCATGGTTTTAACCTGTTCTAATTTGACTCTAGTCTCAGGTAAACTTAAGGCTTCACAGGATACCAGTACAAACTGATAGCGGTTTTCTAGTAACAAAGGCACGACTACTTCGGCGACCATTTTTTGGTCAGCCCCTGCAATGACGACCGTAACTTTCAATAAATAACACGACCTTTCGAATTGAAAACGTTTCCCACACTTTAAGATTAGCTTTTTCAACGAAGAAATGCAATAGATTCCGCTGATAATTCACTGGTAATTGTGGTTAAATAACAAAAGTTTGCCGAGCTAAACATTCTGAAAAAAATGGCCAGTTCCCAGCGCTGATCGCAGGCACTATTGTCAGAATATTACCAATATAAAGACGTTTACTGCCGCCCCCCTCATTCTGACGATTCCTAGCAAATCGATATAAAGCCACCGTTCGGCATGGACAATGATTCTTAAGCGCTGAAAAAACTTGTGAAAAAAGCGCCGTCCCCAAAACGGCGACAACCAACGATTAAATAACAATAAAATTATTTTTTAATACGATTCCTTATTGAGAACTCCCTTATGAGCTTTTCATCAATTCCACAGAATTAGCCATTAAAAATAAAAACGTCGTATTAGCGCTTTGACGATACGACGCTAATACGACTGTCATTATTCTTTTTTCAAGCGAAGTGGAAGCTTGTGAGTTTCCTTCGCTTTAACTTCTAGCAAATCCAGAAGGAAAACAAAAACAGGTATTCCAATGACTAATCCCCAAACACCAAAAAACTTTTCGGAAAACATCAGAATCACAAAAATATAAAAAACTGGTAAATCCGTTTTACTGCTCATTAACTTAGGATTTAATAAGTAGGATTCAAGCATGTGGATGATGCCGATCATGATCAGCACGTAGATCACATCTTGGATTCCACCAACTGTATATCCCAGCAGCGCTAAAGGAATACAAGAGATAATGACCCCTGCGACAGGTATCAAACTAAAAATGAAGATCATCAAGGCCAAACTCAATAATTGGGGAAAGCCCATCACATATAACCCAAGAGTTGTTAAGGCTGTGTTTACGACAGCAATCATAAATTGGGCTTCAATCACCACCCCAAATGTATTGACAAATTTCTTGCCTAAGTAAGCCACATCCTGACTAAACCAGCTGATTTTACTCGTTAAAAACAACTTACTAAAACTTTTAACCCACTCTTCTTCAATGCTGAAGAAAAAACTTAAAACAAACGACATGACAAACGTCATTCCCATAGAGCCAATACTTGAAATATAATCAAACACGACTTTAACACCAGAAGTCAATTGATCCTTAATTTCTTTGAAGCTGATGTTTTGACTGACCCATTCCAATAAAGAATTATCGTCCATTGGCTTTTGATAAAAAGCAAACAACGACTCAATCATGGCAAAAGTTTGATTAACTAATTTCGGCACATAAATCGTCAAAGCAAAATATAAAAAGATCACGATCATGCCATAGAGACCTATGGCGATAATCTTTCGTGGTAGCTTGACTTTTTTATGAATCACACTTACCAAACGAGTAATTAGGTAAGTCAAGATAAAAGTTAATAAAATCAAACTAATAATTTCCCGAATTAAAAATAAAGCGAAACAAATAACCAACAACACAAACGTCCGTCTTAAACCGTCGTTTTGTTTGAATTTTTCCCATACATTCAAAAAAACACCCTCCAAAAATCAGTTTTGCTTACCTATTATCTCATACTATGTCCAATTAACAAGTCAGAGCTTGCTAATTTGATAAAAAATTAGCAAGCTCTGGGTCATTATTCTGAGGTTGTTGTATTGACTGTCTCTGAAGATTCTTTTGTACGGCTATTTTCTGTTTTATCACTCGTGCTTTGACTTGTTTCCACTTTTTCCGGTAACTTCAACTCATAATTAGCTAGCTCATTGGTAATCAGGCTGACATAAGTGGCTTTGCCATCGCCTTCAGACAGATGAACCCCGTCTTCAGCTAACAAATTGGGGGCTTGCGAGGCAATGCTGTACCAGTCAATCAATCTCACCTGTTCTGATTCAGTCACTGCCTCGGTTAACATACTGTTAACTTCCCCTTCCCAATTTCTTGGCACGCGGGTATTAATCAAAAAAACCGTCGCCTTGTCAAATAATTTTAAAAATGACGCTAAATCTTTTGAATTAAAGGGACTGTTTGAGCCAAGCTCAATAAAGATAGCAGCGTCTTTGTGGTTGTAATCACTGTATTTCTCTTCCACCAATTTTTTGGCATCCACCAATTGTCGGCCAACCTTACCATCCACCACAATCCCTGGGACGGCTTCTTCTAGCTGATCTTTAATTCCCAACATGATCGAATCGCCAATCGCCAAGACTTGAGTTAAGGTTTCCTTCTTGACTGGCGCCTGACTCACCTTTGTCTCAACTGGCTTCGTGACGGTTGTATTAGGCCGAGTCAAAAGGTAATTGGTACCTAAAACCCCAAGGGTTAACAGTACCATCATCCCTAATGAGATAGCAGGATAATGCAACTGTTTTTTAGAGATCGCTTTTAGTGAGGTAAAGCTTGCTTGGACGCCATGTTTGCGAATTGGTTCTTCGATCCACATATAAGAAAAATTAGCCAACACAACAATTAACGCTAATTGCATCAGCACCAACCCAATGTGAAACCTCCCTACCAATTTTATCGGTGTCAATAAGGCCACCACCGGATAATGCCACAGATACAAACTATAAGATCGTTTGCCAAGCCAACTAAAGAATGGATTGGCAAATAATTTTCCCAGTTTACTTGATGGGTGTACAATCACCCCTAACAGAATAATCGTAAAGAGGGCGACTAAGACTAACCCGCCATGATATAAGAATGTTTGATACTCGTTTATTAACAACGCTATGCCAATCAGTGCCGCCAAGGCCACACTGCCTGCCCCATCTAAAATTCGCTGGGCTCGCTGACCAAAATTGTCATCTAAGTAATAGTAAGGCCATAAAAACGCCAGTCCACAACCAGCTAAAATGGCAAAAAGCCGTGTATCCGTTCCGTAATAAACACGATCAATTCCGTTAGGATCGTATAGAACTGCCATCAAAACAGCTGAAAAGATCCCCGCCGTGATAATCGCAATTAAAACACGCTGCCTCTTTTTCAACCACTTAAGTAACCCAAATAAAGCCACTGGCCACAATAAGTAAAACTGTTCTTCGATCGCCAATGACCAGAGATGTTTAAAAGGGCTTGGCGTACCAAAAGAATCAAAGTAGGGAACTTTCTTAAAAATATACCACCAGTTACTCACATAAAACAATGCAGCGATACTGTCACTCCAACTTTTCTTAAAACTACTGGGAAAGAAAAAGAAGCAAACAATTAACACGACGACCAACAACGTGATGACTGCTGGTAATAAGCGTCGTAACCGCTTAAGCCAAAACTGTTTAAAATCAAATTTTTTAGCTTGATGCCATTCAATCATCAAACTGTTTGTTATGAGGTAACCTGACAACACAAAGAAAATATCAACTCCGATAAAGCCTCCTTGGGCAAAGGGGAGTTGAAAATGATACAACATAACGAGAATAATAGCTACAGCTCGTAAACCATCAATACTAGGCAAATACCTCTTCTTTCCGATTTTGTCACTCACACATATAAGCCCCCTGGAATCGTTCATACTTGCATCTTCATATGCATTTATTTGTTATTTAATTATTTCCAAATTAACGTCGTTAGCCCATGACTAACGTAGCTGAACCATCAATATCCCTCCCTTATTAAGCTTTTATTTAGCTGACTCTGACGAAAAAAACAATTGGGACAAAAAACGACCACATAATATGTCTCTAACGTTAATACATATTACATTTTAGCATGTTTTTTACAAACATGTAACAGTAAAATTGCAATTAAAACAAAAATTAAGAAATTCTTTTGTTTTACGGCTAAATAAACATTCATTCGTAACATTAGAAACATATTGAAAGCGCTGACTAACAACTTGGCTCTTAGTTTAGTCGCCCTTTTTTACGCTTAACCTCCCTTATTAATTCTGGATAAGCTTTCAGGAACAAATGAGCTAATGATTTTCATTTTTAGACAACAAAAAAACAACGAGGGGTAATTTGATTACCACTGGTTGTTTTTTTATCCTTTAGACTATTGGTCTCTGACGCTTAATTGTGATCTAAATATTTTTGCCAAAGTTCATCAAAAATATCCATATTATCCAAATAGCTGGTACTCAGTTCCAAATAGTCGCTGATTTCACTATGACTTTCTGACTGTTTAGGAAACTGAATATCGATCCCAATGGCATTTGCCAATTTTGTTTCCGGCTCGTTGATTTTAGGTCCTCGTAATGTTAGAACGTAATGATAGAAGCTCCTTCTCACTCAGTTTCCTCCCAATACGCGTCGATAAACATCTGGCGGGTATGATGGGCCTGTTTGAATCGAGTTGGGTTTTTCCGATAAAATCCTTGATGGTACTCTTCAGCTGGATAAAAAACTTTGGCCCCTTCGATGGCGGTCACAATCGGGTCGTCAAATTTACCGCTATCCGCTAAGGCTTGCTTGCTCGCCTCAGCAATTGCTTGTTGTTCCTCATTTTGATAAAAGATGACCGCTCGGTAGCTATCGCCACGATCATGAAATTGGCCAAAGGCATCCGTTGGATCAGTTTGGCGCCAGTAGATTTCCACTAATTCCTTGTACGATATCACCTGAGGATCAAAAACAATCTCGATCGCTTCAGTATGGCCAGTGGTGTGACTGCAGACTTCCTCATAGGTCGGATTCTCTTTATGGCCACCAGTGTAACCCGATGTAACGCTAATGATGCCTGGTTGCTGATCAAAAGGCTCAATCATGCACCAAAAACATCCTCCAGCAAAAATTGCGGTTTCTTTTCCCATGTATGTCACCTATTTCTTTTTAGTTTGATTGCTCTCTATTGGCAAGTATACATTAAAACGGATGTCATCATCAATTAAATTGATTTTTTCCGCCTTAACAAACATGCCATTTTGTAACTTAAATTCATCTAAATGCAAGATAATCGTCTGTTCTTTAGGTAAAACTTCTACCCATTTAGGCACATCAAAATCTTTGGCCACATACTTCATTATTTCACTAATCGGCAAGGGCAAGCTACCGATGGAAATACTCGTTGCTTTTAATTGAATATTCCCTTCTTCTGTCACGTAAGGATCAAAGTAAAGGTAAAACTGCATATCGTAACCTAATACTTTAAAGGTGCCATTCAACAGTGCTCTGTCTTCTAAATAAAAATCGTATTGAACACCAGAATCTTTCAAAAAGTCATTGAGATAATAACTGATAATCTGATTGACTTGCTGTTTTTTTAGTTGTACTTGGAAGGTAGCCTCTTGCTCACTGCTAACCGTTTCTTCCCTCCCTTGATAATTAGGCTCTCTTCCAGTGGTCATGCGACTGATCAAAAAGAGCGACGCCCCTAACAATAAGCCAATTAAGACTAAGAAAGCTAACTTCCAGGGGTTTTTTAACAATTTTTTTAAGCCGCTGCCCGCTGAGCCAGGTTTGACTGTTTTCCCCTCTACTTGTTCATTTTTTTTCTGTTCTTTTTTCATCGGTATCCCTACTTTTCTAGCCAGTCTTTTTTAGTTTCAAACATTTTTTCTTTAAAGGCATTTGCCATGATTTGGTAGCCTAGATTATTGGGGTGAAAGTTATCCACTTCTGAAATCAGATTATTGAGGCTGCCTCCTGAAGAACTCGTGGAAGTCTCTGTCGTGTCACTGCCGATCCCTATTTGCCCGTTTAACCCCTTATAAAGCGAATCGTTGATCGGAATGAAGTAAACCTTCTGCTCGTCTTTAATCGCCTCTTTAGCCCCGTCATTCCACAACGTGACAATATCTTGCATTTCACTGACTTCCTGAAAACTTAAATAAAAGGGGTTGTATATCCCCATTAAGTAAATCGGCGCCTCAGAGTTATAGCTGCGAATTTCAGCGATTAACAAGCCTAATTGTTTTTTAAATTCTTCAAGCGGTTTATCGAAGGTTTCATAGGAAATATCGTTCATAAATTCCGATTTCACGACTTTCATCAAGTCGTTTCCGCCAACCGTCAACGTGATAAAATCCGCTTCTTTAAGCCCTGTTTGAATCTCTTCGTTCTTCTTAATTCGCTTTAATATTTGATCACTGCGATCGCCGGCCTTGCCAAAATTATCAGAATGAATGGCATCAATCCCCGTTTCTTCACTGATCGCTTGTTTTAGCAGTGGCACATACCCCCCTGACTTAGTCGTATCTCCAACGCCTTCAGTCAAGGAATCACCGATCGCCGCAAAGTTAAGCAATTGTTTTTCCTGGCTCTTTTCTGCGGTCTGCTCTCCAAACATCGGTTGAGCCTTCGGGATCAGCGCTGCTAAGGCCATAAACCCAATGACACATGCCAAGATTAGCACGCCGAGACTATAAGAATATTTTTGTATTAGTTTCATGTTTTATCTCCTACTTAACTCATTTGACATGATGATCGATCGTTCCCATTAAATACTCAGCCTTTACCGTTAAACTTTCAGCCAAAAAAAAGCTGAAAGCACCACTCTTGGCGGATGATTATGCGAATTATCCAAAGGAACTATCTGATTGATTATTTAAGATGAGGTATCTAGCTTAAATAATGATTAAAAAAAACAGACCAGCAGCGTGATCTGTTATTGACAATTACTCTGTATATAACATAACAGCGAAGGCACCCTTGCCTGTATGGGTAGCGATGATGGATGACGCATCCAAAACAGGAATGGAGATATTAGGAAACATCTCTTGCAATCCTTCTTTAAAACGCTCAGCTGTTTCTATTCCATCTGCATGAGTAATGGCAATCTTTTTAATATTCGTCATTTTAGCTAATTCCACTTTCAGTTCATCGAACCATTTATAGAAGGCTTTGGCTCCCCGTCCTTTGGTCAAAGTCACCAGTTCTGAATCCAGCAATTGCATGATAACGCGAATATTAAAGATATTTCCAATCACACCTGTTGCCCGACTAATCCGTCCACCTTTGACTAAATTATCGAGAGAGGCCACGCCAATATATAACAAACTATTAGCCTTTACTTCCTTGACCTTTGTGATAATCTCTTCCTTAGATTTTCCAGCTTGGGCCATTTCAGCCGCCTCGATTACTTGAAAAGCTAAGCCTTGATCCGTAAAGGTACTATCGATCACGGTAACATCACTTTTTGATAAAGTTGCAGCTTGTTGGGCCGTATTGACCGTGCCACTGATTAATTCTGTCATATGAATTGAGATGATAGCACTACCATCAGCCCCTAGCTTATCATAAAGTTCAACAAACTCACCGATTGGCGGTTGGCTGGTCTTAGGTAACGCTTTGGCATTTTCCATCATCGTCATAAATTGGCTACCAGATAGATCCGAATCATTGTAGATAACACCATCTATCATCACGGAAAGTGAGACAATTTCGATGTTCAATTTTTCCGCCATCCCCGGCTCCATATTACAAGATGAATCAGTGACTATTTTTACTTTTGACATATTTAGACTCCATCCTTTAAAAAAAGAAATTATTCGTGTAGAATAGATACCAGAGAGATATCATATAAGTTAAGTATAACAGATTAACTGATGATTTTCACTCATTACGTCGTCAAAAAAGGTGGATAATTATGGAACATACCCTATTTTCAAAGAAATACTTAATTGTCAATGAGGTCTTAAATGCGGTCACCCACGGGATTGGCGTTGGTTTAAGCATCGCCGGCTTAGTGATTCTCTTGATTAAAGGCGCCCGACTAGGCTCAGCGACTCACATCGTCGCCTATGCCATTTACGGGGCCACCCTGATTTTACTTTTTCTTGCCTCAACACTTTTTCACAGTTTAATCTTCACAAAAGCCAAAAAAGTCTTTCAAGTTTTCGATCACAGTTCAATCTATCTCTTGATCGCTGGTAGCTATACACCTTTCTGTTTACTGACCATTAAGGGCTGGCTAGGCTGGACACTTTTTGTCATCATCTGGTTAATGGCCCTATTAGGTGTCATCTACAAATCGATTTGGCTTGCAAAAAAAGGCAATTCTGCGGTAATCATCTACATTATCATGGGGTGGCTCTGTCTGGCGGCTGTTAAACCACTTTATGAGGGGTTAGGTCCCGTCGGCACTGGTCTCTTAGCTCTAGGTGGGGTTTCTTACACAGTGGGTGCGATCTTTTACAGCATGAAAAACATCAAATTTATGCACGTCGTTTGGCACCTCTTCGTTATGCTTGGAGCCGGGTTGATGTACTTCTCAATTTTGCTTTATACCTAAAACCGAAACGAGGCTGGGACAGTAGTCCCAGCCTCGTTTGCGATTAGTGACGTTCAGCTAAGGCTAGCTCGATCGTCTTATCGACTAATTCTGATTGAGCATCCACAACTGGATAATCAGCATTCATCGTCACTTCTTGCATCAATGATAACTCTGTACATCCCAAAACAACGACGTCACACTGTTCCTGCTTGATCATCGTATCCAAAATTTCAAGATACAAAGCCTGATTCAAAAACTTCTGCTCTTTCACATCCCGATAAATCAAGTTCATCACATCGTCTTGAACGGATTGATTTGGATAGACGACCTCAAACAGCTCATCGCTAAACTCTCTACCGTAAGCGCCAGAATTAACGGTTCCTTGAGTCGCCAATAAAGCCACTCTTATTTTTGACTCTCGCGAAAATCGTTCTTTCACCTTTTCTGCGGCGATTCTTGGCATATGCAGAATTGGAATCGGCGTTACCGCTTGAAGCTCTTCATAAAATGTATGAGCGGTATTACAGGTCAAAACAAAAAAATGAGGATTCAAGGCCGACTGTTGTTTTAAATCTTCGGTCAGTGCGGTCACTGGACTCGCCAAAGAAGAATCTAGAATATAAGCGGTTCGATCTGGCACAGTCGCATGATTCACAAGTATATAATTTAAGTAATCCTGATCTGTATGAGCTGGTGTGCGACTATTTAACACACGCACAAAACTCTCCGTCGCCAAGGTCCCCATCCCACCTAAAATGGTAAAAAAGTTTTTCATAATTATCCCTTATTTTCTTTAAAGTATTGTTTAAACCGTTTGTGATAGTTATAAAACATATAGTGCATCAATAATTTGCGTTTTAAACTGCTGTCTTTCTTATAAAAAACCGTGGTGCCTGACTTGCCTTCACGAAGTAACTGTAGAGCTTTCGCTTTATCGGGACTATCTTTGACATAAGTCTTAAAGATCTTCTCAGGTATCCCCATCCAAAGTCTATCGCCTTTGCCCAAAACAGTCTCTGTAAACGGCTTACCAAATACCCGATCCTCAGTTACATAACGGGCTAAATTATAGCCGTTCAAGGTCACATAAAAACTACTTCGCCCTTGACGCAAGTTAATTTCAAATAATTTGTACTCCCCATCTCGAGGGTCGTATTTCATGTCGAAGTTAGCAAAACCTGTATAGTTAATCTTTTCCAAGAAAGCTTTAATCGTGCTGTAAATCTTTTCATTGTAATCTGGGAGGATGGTCACATAATTACCAATTGACGCTGGCGTTGGGTCTTCCAACAGCGGATGACCTAAACACATCATTCGCACATTTGACGCTTCATCAACGTAGGCATTTAAGACCCGCATGTTATCATCATCACCGGGAATAAAGTCTTGACAAATCATTTCCGATGAATAGCCTGCTTGGTAGATCCGCCCAAGAATCAATTCAAATTCCTGCTGGCTTTTGATGGTAAAGGCCTTTTTACGCCCTTCAAACTGAGCACTCAAGTATTCCACACTATTAGCTGGCTTTAACGCCACAGGAAACTCAAATGGCAAGCTAATAGCCCCATCTCCCTCCGCCATTTCCTTTGTGATGATCAAGGTTTTGGGGTAAGGCAAACCAAACTCTTCGCAAACATCATAAAAACTAACTTTGTTCATTAAGCGTTGAAATAATTCAATATCAATATAAGGACAGATAAAATCTTTAGATAGTTCTTCTTTATGAGTTGATACTAGTTCTGCATACCCATCCCCACAGGCAATCAATAAATACTTCTTAGTCGTGTCCGTCCGCTCTTTCACCAACTTGCGCATCGTGTTGATAAAAACTGGATCAGTATCAAAGCCATTGTGAACATTGACCGTGACAATTTTACTGTAATTAGTCGGCGCTAACTGCTCTGAAGCATGGGCTTCTGACACAATGCCATATTCTTCATAAAATGAGCGTGCCATGCCATATACATTGATGTCACTCCCTAAAAGTATTGGCTGAAAATCTGTTTGAGTGTTTTGTTGCATTTTAATACCCACTTCCTATTAACGTTTCTGTAATTTTTAAATCTCCCTCATAAGGAATTCGCTGGCCCTCTACGATCTGATATAAGTCATTTCCTTTACCTGCTAACACTACCACATCTTCTGCTTTAGCAGTCTCTAAAGCAAAGGTAATCGCTGCTTTACGATCCAAAATAATCCGTCGCTCCACCCGCTCAACGAGTGCTGCCGTAATATCTGCAATAATCATCTCAGGAGCTTCATTTCCCGGATCATCAGTGGTCAAGATGGCCACATCGGC
Organism: Vagococcus allomyrinae; assembly: GCF_017829975.1. Classification (GTDB taxonomy): domain Bacteria; phylum Bacillota; class Bacilli; order Lactobacillales; family Vagococcaceae; genus Vagococcus_D; species Vagococcus_D allomyrinae. Next base: position 163,221 of record NZ_JAEEGA010000003.1, read on the forward strand.
GAAATCAGATAAAACACGACCAAAGTCCGCTCGTCTGGATACCCCTTTTCCACCTGTGCTGCCAATCACCACATACAATTGACCGGCTGGATGCTCTAATCTGACAAAAGATAACAGTGTTTGCAGACTCAAATAATTATGAGCATAATCCACATAGACACTCGTCCCTTTACCTGTCACCATTTTTTCCATTCGGCCAGCAACTCTCGCCTTAGACAAGCCTGTGTGAATGGCCTGCTGATCGGCACCGACTAAGGAAGTTGCCATTATGGCGCTAAGGGCATTCCCCTGATTAAAGTCGCCTAATAGATTAATGCCATAGGTACCAGTAACCTTTAGGACGTCTTGATGACTGGTCACTTCAAACTCGCCACCAGCTAAGGAATGAAAGCGATAGTCCGCTTCTGGGCAATCTTGACCATAAGTTAGCACCTCACTAGTGTTAGCTCGGCTAAACTCTGCCAACATCTCAAAATAATCAGAATCACGATTGAGAATGACTTGCTTCGAATGGTGCAATAGTTGTCGTTTACAATAAAAATAGTCATCAAAATCAGGGTGTTCAATCGCCCCAATATGATCAGGCGAAATATTTAAAAAGACTCCTACATCAAAAGACAAACCATAGACACGATTCGTTTTATAGGCTTGTGAGGAGACTTCCATAATTAAATGACTCATGCCGTTTGTCACAGCTTCACGCATCATCCGATACAAGTCTAAGGATTCTGGCGTAGTCAACAAGGACTTCGTTGCTGTCTTCCCATCTAAAATGGTCTCCATCGTTGAAAACAAGGCTGTTTTTTCCTTGGTGGCAATCTCCATGATGTACTTACAGAAGTACGCAGCTGTTGTTTTCCCTTTGGTTCCCGTATAGGCAATAATTTTTAATTCATTTTGCGGATAGCCATAAAAAGCCATGCTGATAACAGCCATTGCTTTTTTGATATCTGTCACAATAATTCCTACCCCATGATGTTCCACTTCATACACGGTTTCTGCCACATAGAAAAAAGCGCCAGCTGAGATAGCCTGCTCTAAATATGATTGTTTAAACCCTATGCCTTTACAGAAGAAAAGCGAGCCTTCTTGAATCGTTCTAGAGTCATAAGTTAAATGGCCGATAGTGAGAGTATCAACAGCTTTTGGTGTTTGATAGGACCACTGATTTTGATAGATAAATTCTTTTAATAAGTCGTGTTCGATTAATCGTTGTGTTAAAGTTTCTAAAGATAGCATAACTAACTCACTGTCTCCTCTCGTCCTTATTGATTATAGCATAGACCGGCATTACTTTGGAAATAGCCGCTGAGAGCTTTCACACTCAGACTATTGCGCTAAAAAAGAAGAGACCGAGACATAGTCTCAGCCTGTCTTCTGTCTTTTTCCGTAAGGCTTCCCATCTGATTTAACTTTGGGGAATAACTGGCTTAGCTTCATCAATAAAGAAAATTTTATACCACGTTAAGAAGGTAAAGATCGTCCAGATTTTCCGACGATCATCATTTTCATTGTTAAAATTACCGTCTAGCATTTGTAAAATTTTAGCTTGGTCGAAAAACTCCGTCACAAATTCCTGTGAAAAAATGGCTCTTACTTGTTGATAGTATTTATCCGTTCGTAACCAATCTTTAATCGGCACTGGAAAACCCAGTTTTTCTCGATCCGCCCACTCATCAGGTAAATGACGATTAGCGGCTTTACGAAAAGCGAACTTCGTATTCTCTTCATTTAATAAGTACTTAGTTGGAACTTGTTCAGCAACTTCCATCATGCGAATGTCCAATAATGGCACCCGTAGTTCAATGGAGTGAGCCATGCTCAATTTATCAGCTTTCAGCAATATGTCTTTTGGCATCCACTGATGAAGATCCAAGTACTGCATTTTTTTGACTTCAGATAAGTCTTTGACTTTTTTATATTGACGGTCCACAATTGCTTTAACCGACTCACTTTGACGATAGTTAGGTTGCAACAGTTGATCTGCTTCTTGTTCTTCAAAAACGTTCGCCTGACCAATAAAGAAGTCTTCGGCGGGGGCTAATGAGGTATACAAGTGCATGCTCCCTTTAAAATTAGGCGCTTTTTTTATCGTGCGAGCGATCGAGTAGCGGGCTTTTTTAGGTAATTTTTTTAAGGCTTCAGCAAAGACACGAACTGGTCTTGACCGCGTATTAAAGCCGTAGTTTTGATAACCGGCAAACAATTCATCCGCCCCTTCACCAGACAAGACAACCGTTACATCTTCGCTGGCCATCTGAGCTAAGAAATACAGCGGCACACAGGAGGGATTAGAGTCTGGCTCATCCAAGTAATACTGAATCGTTGGAAAATAATCAAAAGCCTCGTCACCTGTCACTACTTTAGAGGTATTGTTTAAGCCAATTTTATCGGTTAAGCGCTTCGCCTCATGTGACTCATTATAGGACTTATCACCAAAACCAATCGAAAAGGTATTATCTGGTCTTAAGACAGAAGCAACGTAACTTGAGTCGACGCCGCTGGAAAGAAAGGCCCCTACTTTTACTTCGCCAATCGAATGAGCTGCCACTGACTCCTTAACGGCCTCATCGATCATGTCCACAGTTTCTTCCAAAGTCATTTCTTTTTCTTGGAAATCAGCATCCCAATATTTTTCAATCGTTAATTTATTGTTTTTGTATGTATAGTAGTGACCTTCTGGAATTCGATAAACGTCTTTAAAGAAGGTTTCCTCTAAAGCCGAATACTGAAAGGTCATATAGGGTTTTAACGCCTTTTTGTTTAACGCTTTATTAAAATCTGGGTGAACCAGAAAACTCTTAATTTCAGAGCCAAACATAAACGTATCATTCATTTCGGCAAAATAGAAGGGTTTAATGCCGAAATGATCGCGAGCACCAAATAATTCTTTGGTTTCTCTGTCCCAGATAGCAAAGGTAAACATGCCACGCAGTTGTTTGACAATATCGACGCCATATTCTTCGTACCCGTGTAAAATAACCTCGGTGTCAGCCTTTGTCCGGAACACATGTCCTTTGGCTAGTAAATCATCCTTAATCTCTTGAAAATTATATATTTCACCATTAAAAATGATTACCTTCGTTTCATCCTCATTAAATATCGGCTGAGAACCGCCTGCTAAATCAATAATACTTAAACGGCGAAAGCCTAATGCCACTTGATCATCTATAAACTCACCGGAACTATTCGGACCGCGATGGATAATGGTATCCATCATGTTCTCAATAATTTCTTGCTTATTCTCTTTTGTATTGACAAAACCGACAATACCACACATAGCCATCTTCCTATCTCTATCCTAAATTTACCTTTGCAGGTCAGTCATTTCTTGATTTATGCTAAAATTGCTCTTCTAGGAGTATAACATATTTTATTTTTGGCTTCAATCTGCCTGTTTAATAGACACTGGCTTTTGTAAGAATAAAAAAACTCCAGCGTTAGTTAAGATACTAACGCCGGGGTTTTAATTTGCTTTTCGCTGATAGGTTTCAAATGAATGTTTAAAGACATTTTTATCATCCACAAGTCCTTCGCTAATATTAATCATCGTCCACTCTTCCCAATTAACAGGAGGGAAATAGGTGTCCCCTTCAAAACTTTCATGAATAACCGTCCGATACAGCACGGAACAATTTGGTAAAAATTCCTGGTAGACCTTTGCTCCTCCAGTAATAAAGGTAATCCCTTCAAAACTCTCTGCGTAAGTCAACACTTCTTGAAGTGAATGCATTACTTCCACGCCGTCTGCCAGATAATTCGCATCACTGGTTAACACAATTGTCCGACGATTAGGTAATGGTCGTTTTCCCATTCCCTCAAAGGTCGTTCTCCCCATAACAATTGTGTTGTTTTCGGTTGTACTTTTGAAAAATGCTAAATCATTTGGCAAATGCCACGGTAATTTATCATCCTTGCCAATCAACCCGTTCTCGTCTTGCGCCCATATCGCAGCTAACATATTTAAAATCCTCCTAAAAAATTCCCCAACTAAACCGCAATTGGTGCTTTTATTGATGGATGGGGGTCATACCCCTCCACGTTAATATCCTCAACATCAAAATCAAATACCGATGTTTTTTCTTGATTCAAAACCAACTTAGGAAATGGTCGTACCTCTCGCTCTAGCTGTGTTTTCATCTGATCGAAATGATTGCTGTACAAGTGAGCATCTCCTAAGGTGTGCACAAATTCGCCAACCTCGAGCCCTGTTTCATGGGCGATTAAGTGCGTCAGCAAAGCGTAACTGGCAATGTTAAAAGGAACGCCTAAAAAGACATCGGCACTTCTTTGATACAATTGACAGCTTAATTTTCCACCTGCGACATAAAACTGAAACATTGTGTGACAAGGTGGTAAGGCCATACTTGGCACATCTTCAGGATTCCAAGCAGAAACGATTAACCGTCTGGAATCTGGACTGGTTTTAATCATCTCAATAACATCGCTAATTTGATCGATTGTCTCACCACTGCGCGTTTGCCAATGACGCCATTGAGAACCGTAAATATTGCCTAATTCGCCAAATTCAGCGGCAAAGGAGGGCTCCGTTAAAATCCGTTGACAAAACGTCTTTAATTCTTGCTGATAAACGGCATTAAAGGCCTCATCTGTCAGCGCTCGACGCCCAAAATCCGTCATGTCAGGACCTTGGTAAGCCGCGCTTTTAACATAACGCTCAAAGGCCCATTCATCCCAGATATGATTGTTGTGTTCTAAGAGGTAGCGAATGTTCGTGTCGCCTTTTAAAAACCATAGTAGCTCACTTTTAATCAAGCCAAAGGGCACTCGTTTCGTCGTTAAGAGAGGGAATCCCTGACTTAAGTCAAAACGCATTTGATGCCCAAAAATACTGTTTGTGCCTGTTCCCGTTCGATCCGCTTTTTCGAATCCCTCCGTCAAAATCTTTTGACCAAGGTCTAAATATGCTTGTTCCATCTCGAAAGTCCTCCTCTATTAGGCAAATTCGCCAAGATAATCCCACCGCTCAATTTTTTCTTCCAGCAATTGTTCTGTGCGACTCACTTCGTCTTGTAAGTTTTGCAACGCCGTGAAATCACTGCCTTGGTGATTCATTTCCTCAGCCAATGCGGCTAACTTCAGTTCTAACGCCTCAATGTCGGCTTCAATTGTTTCCCACTCTTTTTGCTCTGCGTATGTTAATTTATTTTTTGTTTTAACTGTCGCCTGGGCTTTTTCCACCACTTTAGGTGAGGAGGGACTCCCTTGCTCCGTCTGCTTACTTTCAGACAGATAGTCAGACATGCTTCCGAAATACTCAATGATTTTACCATTCCCTTGGAAAACAAGCAACTTTTCAACTGTTTTATCTAAAAAATAGCGATCATGGCTGACGGCTATAACGGCACCACTAAATTGTTCCAGATAATCTTCTAAAACCGTCAACGTGTCAATATCCAAATCATTGGTAGGTTCATCGAGCAATAAAACATTGGGTTGGGCAATTAATAGCTTTAATAAAAATAACCGCCGTTTTTCCCCACCTGATAATTTCCCAATTATCGTACCATGACTTGAGCGAGGAAACAAGAAACGCTCTAACATTTCGGCAACACTGATGACAGAACCGTCAACTTGTTTTACCAGTTCGGCAGCTTCTTGCAAATATTGAATCATGCGCATGTTCGGATCCAAATTTTCATTTTCTTGTGTGTAGTAGGCCAAACGCACCGTTTCCCCAATGTCATATACGCCTGCATCTAAGGCTAGTCGGCCAGCTAAAATGTTTAACAAGGTCGACTTTCCTGCCCCGTTTTTTCCAGTAATGCCAATCCGATCACGAGCTTGCACCAGTATATTAAAGTCTTTTAATAGCTGTTTATTTTCAATCGTGTAGTCACCGTGCTCCACAAGTAAAACTTTTTTTCCTAAGCGCTGACTCCCTAAAGAAATCTCAATTTCCCCTTGTTGGCCCACTTGATTCAAATTGGTTTTTAAATCCTGAAAGCGATCGATCCGGGCTTGCTGTTTCGTTCCACGGGCTTTCACCCCAGCCCGCATCCAAGCGAGTTCTTGCTTGTACAGCTGATGCCGTTTATGTTCCTGGGCTTGCTCCGTTTCGATGCGGTCTGCTTTAGCCGCCAAATAAGCTTGATAGTTGCCTTTATATTCATGAAGTTGACCGAAGGATAGTTCGAAGATCCGATTGGTCACTTTATCCAAGAAATAGCGATCATGGGTCACCATGACCAATGCCCCTTTATACTGAGCCAAGTATGATTCTAACCATTCAATCGCCTGATAATCCAAATGATTGGTCGGTTCATCTAACAACAGTAAATCTGGCTCTTGAATGAGAACTTGAGCTAAACCAACCCGCTTCTTTTGCCCACCAGATAAATCTCTTACCCGTTTACCAATCTCACTAATTCCTAATTGTTGTAAGATAGTCTTGGCGTTTGTGTCGGCTAACCAAGCATCTTCTTTATTCATCACTTCTTCTGCTTGGCTATAGGCTCGCTGGTAATCCTCATTTGTTCCATCTGCTGCTAAATTAACCAATGCTAGCTCATATTGTCTAACGGCGCGCAATAACGGCGAGTCTCCTTCAAAAACAGCTTCTGCAACGGTTAAGTCTTCATCCAAGGTTGAATCTTGCGATAAATAACTAATATGATAATCATGAGGTTTTTTGACTTCTCCCTGATCCATTCCATCTTTATCTGCTAGAATGTTTAAAAGGCTGGTTTTGCCAGTCCCATTGACGCCAATTAAGCCAATTTTATCTTTTGTATGAATTAAAAAAGAAATATCCGTAAAAAGCGTCTTTTCGCCATAGGTTTTAGTTAAATGATCAATACGAAGTTCCTTCATTTGTGAGACACCTGCTCTTTCTATACCCAGTCCATTTTAACAGATAACGAAATCCGACACAAGAAAGGGCTCGCTCGCTTCCCACCGACCCCAGAATTAACTCAACAAAACCACGATCTTTTTAAACAAATTGGGCGTAACCAAAGGAAAGAGCAGCCATCACTGGCTGCTCTTTTGTGACTAGATAGTTCCCATTAAACAATCATCCAACGGAACTATCTGTTTGATTATTTAACGGGATGGATATAGATTAAAATTTATCACCGTATAAGTCGTCAACTGATTTCTCAGGGTCAATCACGATATAGAGATGTTTGTCTTTCGAGATTTTAGTGGTTTGGTATTGATTGTCCAAACCTTCTTGACCTGGTGTTCCTTTATCTAAGTATGGGAAATAAACTAAATCTTCTTTACCATCGTCGAAGATAATGACCATTTTTTCAATATCTTGATATTTTAAGGCCCGTTCGAACATCCCTAATTCTAAGCCGCCTTGATTAATATCATCGGTTTTAACATGATCTGCTTCTTCAAATATTTCAATCTTAAAAGCTTCACACGGGTTAATTTTTTGGAAGTCACCGCCATTAATTCGGCCAAAACTTGTCGTAATGTGTTTGATCCATAAATCACCAATATGTTCACGTTGAATGGTCCAAGTTTCGCTATTTCTGAAGTAGAATCTAAAGCCTGTCATTTGTTTAGTCATGATGTGTTCTCCCTTTCGTTAAAGCCATTATTTATTTATAAGTTCATTATATCACAAACTTATTATAATACAATAGTTTTTCGTTAAAACTTTCACAAATTCTTTTTATTCTATCAACTTGCTCATAAACCGCTCAATTTCAACGATTGCTCGCCGGTGAGTGCCTTTCGCCAAACACGTTTCATTTTCAAAAACCTCAAAATCATAAGTTAGAATCGTATCAGTTCGTTCAATTAATCGCGCTTTGACTTTAACATATCCGCCGATTGCTGAAGCGCGTAAGTGTTTGACATCGAGAAAAACACCGACCGTTGTCTCCTGACTGGTTAAGAATTCTTGGGCAATCTTTTGACAGGTATTTTCAGCAAAAGCCACGATCGCCGGTGTCGCCAAGACTGCCAGTTCACCAGATCCCATTGCCTGAGCAGAAAATTGGGGTTCAACCAGATAATCCTTTTCAAGATAAGTCATTGTCTCCCTCCTTTTTCTCGTCTGTTGACTCAGCTAATAGTCTTTCAGCATAAGCTAATAAACTTGCTCGATCATTTGCTAAAGAGTTGTTAATGACAGCTTTTTCCATAGCGCCTAAACAGCGACCTACCCATGGACCTGGTTTAAGGTCGGTTGCTTTTAACAAGTCCTGACCGTTAACAGCTAACTCCTGAATCGAGTGAATCCGCAAAGCCTCATACATCGCCAAAGCTGCCGCCACTTGTGGTTCCTGACCGAAATAAAGCAAACTTTCTTCGATCAAGCGAACTTTTTCAGCTCCCAGCTCATAAAGCCAGTCCGCCGTCCATGAATGTGCCAACCGATAAGTCAGTCCTTTTAAAGAATCGATAACTACCTTGATCATTTGGTTGGAAAGCTTCCATTGACTTAAGAGCAAGCGCCAGTCCTTTTCAGGAATCTCTAAACAATAAAAGGTCACCAACCAAACCATGGCTTCACTGGTCATCGGTTGCTCCGGCAATTCAATCAGTCGCCTTAGCTCAGTGGCTTTTTCTTGGAAACCAGGACAGTGCTGATAGCAAGTACTTATTTTAAACGGTTCAAGACCATTTCGCCGATGAGTTCCTAACATTAATTTAACAAATTCGATTTGAATCCGTTCAATGGAAATTTTCGCAAGCAATCGATGATGTTCAACAATCGCATCAAAGGTCTTCCCTTCAATCCTAAAGCCTAGCTGGCTGGCGAAGCGCAAGGCTCGCAGCATGCGCAAAGCATCCTCATTAAAGCGCTCAGAGGCATCGCCAACCGCCTTAATCACTCCATCTTCTAGATCAGCTATTCCCTGAAATAAGTCGACTATTTCTCCTTGACAATTCATCGCTAACGCGTTAATTGTAAAGTCCCGTCTTTTTAAATCTTCTGCTAAACTGCGAACAAAGGTGACTTCATCTGGCCGGCGATAATCTTGATACGTTGACTCAGTTCGAAAGGTGGTGACTTCATACTGACCTGCTTCGTACAAGACCAACACCGTCCCATGTTCAATTCCCACGTCTACTGTCCGCTTAAAAATCTGTTTGACTTCTTCTGGGTAGGCGCTAGTGGCAATGTCCACATCGTGGATCCTTTTCCCTAAGAGGGCGTCCCTGACACTCCCTCCAACAAAATAGGCTTCAAACCCGGCTTTTTCCAAGGCGGTAATTAACGGGGTTGCGTCTTTAAATTCAGCAGGTAAGACCTCTAACATCATAGGAGTTTTTCCAGCCCATACACTAGCTGTGACAAGCCAACAACCTTTTCGCACCCCAAAGCAACCCCGGTCATAAATGAACTGCGATCATAAGAATCGTGGCGAATCGTCAGGCCTTCCCCCAGACTGCCAAACTGAACTTGTTGGTGAGCAATTAAGCCTGGTAGGCGAACGCTGTGGATTCGCATTCCCTGATAGTCAGCGCCTCTAGCCCCTGGGATTAATTCCTCTTCGGCCGGGTTACCTTGAACTTTTGGTTCCCTTACTTCGGCAATCATCTCAGCTGTTTTAATCGCCGTCCCACTGGGTGCATCTAATTTATTATCATGGTGCAATTCCAAAATTTCCACATCAGGAAAATACTTGGCAGCTTTTTGAGCAAATTCCATCATTAAAACAGCCCCAACCGCAAAGTTCGGGGCGATTAAGCCACCTGTTTGCTGCTGTTGAGATAACCCAACCAACTGTTTAACCTCTTCTTCAGAAAATCCTGTGGTCCCTACTACTGGCGCAATTTTCCTTTTTAAAGCAAATTTGGTATTCTCAAAAGCCACCGCTGGAATCGTAAAATCAATCCAAACATCAGGTTGGACACTTTCAATTAAGTCTTCTTTTGTTTGAAATACCGGGACATCCGTTTGACTATACTGCCCTATTTGGTTTAAGTTTGACTCAGTTGAATGAGGATCAAGCACACCTACTAATTGAAAATTGTCTCGATCGATAACCATTTGAGTGGCAGTCGCCCCCATCTTTCCTTTAAATCCTGCAACCACGATTTTAATCATCTTATCACTTGTCCTCTCATTTGCTTTTAGGTTCAAATTTTTTCGCTAAGTCACCATCCAATCGTTCAGATGACTGTTCCACATTTGCTAAAATATCACGCAAACGTCTGGGTTTAATCTCACTATTGTTATCTGCTGCCTCTGGAATAGTCTCCATTTGCTGACTAAATCTATCTGTCATTTCATCAATATCGTCTGTTAAAGCCTGTAATTTGGCAAAGGGTGACGTGGTCTTAACTTCCTCCACAACGAGTTGTTTATCTAACGCCTCGCGCATTGCTTTGAGACTTCGTTTTTCTTCCATGATTAGCTTCCTCTTTTCTGATGGCTCTCTGTTCATTTTATTATCCTGATTTTTTTCCCACACACAAGAACCATTTCTCATCTATTATCTTATCAAATATCAAGCAATTTAGAAAGAGAACTTGTCTAAAAGATTCCCCAGTGATACTATCGAATTAACGGATTTGAGACGTAAAAAGGAAGTGATCAAATGAAACAACTCACGAGAATCAAAGATTTACTTTTAATCTTTATGGGAACCAGTCTCTATGCCTTTGGTCTTGTGGCATTCAACTTACAAAATAATCTTGCTGAGGGTGGCATTACTGGGGTTACCTTAATACTCAAGGCCCTCTTGAACATCAATCCCGCTTACTCAACTCTTTTAATCAATATACCCTTGATTTTGTTGGGAGGCAAAGTATTAGGCTCACGAACTTTTTTCTACACTATTTGGGGCACGATCGCCCTCTCCCTCAATCTGTGGTTTTGGCAAAGAGTCCCTCTGACCATTACGGTCGATAATGACTTATTAATTGCGGCACTTCTGGCAGGTTTAGCCGGTGGGATCGGCAGCGGGCTAGTCTACCGTGTTGGGGGCACAACTGGTGGGACAGATATCATCGCCCGCATTTTAGAAAAAAGATCAGGTCTGACAATGGGAAAATCCCTTTTGCTTTTTGATGTGATTGTTCTCTTGCTGTCCCTCGTCTATATCGACATTGTCCACATGATGTACACCTTGATTGCGGCTTTTGTTTTCAGCCGAGTTGTGGACTTCGTACAGGAAGGCACCTATTCCGCCAAGGGACTCATCATCGTCTCCGATCATCATCAAGCCATCGCCAGACAACTGATGAATCAGATGGAACGAGGCGTCACCTATCTCAAGGGGGAAGGGGCTTATTCTGCTGCTGGAAAAACCATTATTTATTGTGTCGTCAGCAGTCGAGAAATTGCCGAGATTAAGTTTTTAGTTGAAGAACTTGACAGTGCTGCGTTTGTCTCAATTATCAATGTCCACGAGGTCTTAGGAGAGGGATTTAGTTTTGGTGACCCACCAGCCCCTCGAAAAAAGACACCCGCCTTAAATTTAAAACCACAAAAGGACTGAGTCAGCTCTCAGCTCTTTTGTGGTTTTAAATTTAGGTCAGAGACAGTGACAAGTCCTCCCATCTTGTCTCCATTAGATGGGGGCCCAATTGATCCTCAAGGCAACTCTTAGCGTGCTTTCAGATTATTAGTTAGGCGCTCAAACTCCGCTTGATTGCCTGCTTCCAAAGCACGATTAATCTCCTGATATAAGGTGTCTAGCTCCTTAGATTTTTGTTCGTTTTCCAAAGCTGCTAAGACTGACTGCTCCACATCAGCGTCAACTGTATCGTTCCACGAATAAAACGGATTGTCCGCTAGAACTGCCAAATACTCTGAACTATCCCAGGCATTTTCAAAGGCTATTTCCATAAACAGCTCTTTTTTCCAGTTCATACGTAACTCGTGAAAGACTTGTTCGGAGTCTGTAAAGGTTCGACCATTTAAATACAACTCAAGTCCTTCTGTCTCGAATCCTGCTTGTGAAATTCGAACCCCTCGTGGCGTTTTACTGGCATGTTCGACGAATGTGACTTTAGACAAAATCGCTGAGTGGTTCATCAAATAGTTTAAAATCCAATAAATCTCACGACGACCAAAATCCACATGGTCATTTAGCCAAGCGATAAACGCTTTTTTTTCGTCCACATTAATACTCATCACGATTCCCCTCCTTCTGATACACTGCTTAAACTATTCCTCTAAAAACTGATAAATTTCCAGATCACCAGGTGCATGCTCCAAATAATGAGTCAAAATCCGCTTGGCTTCTGCCGTACGGCCTTCTGCTCGTAAAAACAAACCATAATCCTTAAGGAAATCAGCTTCATGACCTAAAGCTTCCGCCGCTTTATCATAATTTTCAGCTGCTAATTTAAATTCTTCTAACTCATTATAAGCTTGTGCTAAACTCCAATTGGCATGAGGTTGATTGCTATTTTCCAAACCAGCTAAGGTCTCCACAACTTCTTCAAACCGTTCATCTGCCAACAGGATATTACTCAATTTGATCAATGAGAATTCCTTGTCTTCTTCCAAATTAACGGCTTTCCGCATATATTCCTCGGCTTCGGCAATTTTTCCTAATCGATAGGCATTGTCCGATGCCAAATGATACAAATCAATCCCATAAGGGTTTTGTTTAAGGCCTTCTGCCATTACCTGTTCGGCCTCTTCCAGTAACTCCTCATCCAACAGGGCGCTAGCCAGTGGCAAATAGACTGCTTCAAAGCTAGGATTAAGCACCTGCAACTGCTGCAACAGAGAGATGGCCTTTTCTCGTTCCCCTAATTGAATGTACGTCACCCCTAACAAGAAGAGACGTTGATCCGTCTGTTCGTCTTCCAGTGCATGCTCTAAATAAGGAATCGCTTCTTCAAATTCACCAATCATGCTGAGAGACGAACCCAATCGCTCGTATAAATTGATTTCCAACTCTTCACTCGCTTCTTTGGCCAAAAGTGACTCGTAGATGGCAATCGCTTCAACAAACTTATCAGAGGCATAATAAAGCTCTGCCAAGGCCAAAATTAAAATAGGCTCACCTGGCATCAACTGTTGGGCTTCTTTGATTTTTTTCTCACTAACTTCAGGAACGCCCATCATTTGATACATATCCGCAATCACTAACAAACTTTCAACGTAACTCGGATGATCATTTGGGATGTTTTCCAAACAGTCGAAGGCTACCTCCATCTCACCATTTTCGATGGCGATTTCGGCTAATGGAATGTTCAATCCCAGTTCTTCAGGATAGGCTTCTAAAAGCTGTTTAAAGACCGTCGTGGCTTCTTCCAGAAAACCAGCGCCTAGCAACTGTTCTCCTAATTGAGCTAGGATGTCCGGAGCGTCACTTCGCAATGCTTCCTCAAATTTTAATTGAGCCTCAATCAAATCGTTATCGCTAATTGCATTTAGCATTTGTTCACTGTATGAATTCATTTTTACTCGTCCCCTTTTTCAAACTGATCTAAAATCATCAGCAAACGCCCAGTAAACCAATCGATCGATTGTTTCACCTTCTTTGACCTATTATAAGCCATTCTAGAGTTAAAATCACTAAAAAAGACATGGAAATTGCCTTTGATTACGAAATAATCACTCCTAGCAACTAAATGACGATATATAATCAAATAGCTCGTTCCATTGGATAATTCGCATAATCAGACCTCAAGCGTGGCACTTTCAGCTTTTTTCTGGCTGAAAGTTTAACGGGAACTATCTCGCTGAAAGTTCGCAACCAGTGGCAGCCACCACTGGTTTGACCAGCATTGCCGCATACGATCATGCTTATTAGCCAAATGACTCATTAGATATTGACTGTCACGTTTGCAAAACCTATAATATAAAAAAAGCAAAGGAGATTGAGGGACCATGAGACACTCTCTAAAAAAACCACTAATCAATTTAACGCTATTTATCGGCTCTTTTATGTTCGTCAGATATTTATTTCAGGAAAAATTCGCTTCATTGTTTTTCACCTATATCGCTCCCATTTATTCACCAGTTAACGGTGACTTTTGGGTATCCCTGATCGTTATCTTACTATTGAGTTTCTTTATGTCCGCCTTCTTTTCACTCATCATCTTCAAGTCCATAAATAAATTAGTTGCTTACACTTTTTACATGGTTTATTTTGTCACTCTCGGCTATTTTCTGTTTTTCAAAAGTGTGGGAGTCAGTGGTTATTCACTTAATCCTTTCAGTTTCGTCGTCGACCTACTAAATGGCGACGGTCGGATTGAAGCTCTTTTTAATGTCATTTATTTTATCCCTCTTGGTTTCTTAATAGGGAAAAAATACCTGCTCTTTTTAATCTCAGTGACGATGACTGAAATTTTACAGCTGACATTTTCTTTAGGCTTCTTTGATTTAGGGGATATCCTCTTAAATTTCAGTGGCTTTTACATAGGGGCCCGCTTTTACCACAGCACCATTAGAAACCTCGTTTTTAACAAACCTACTCCCTGATAACCGGGACAAACTATTGAGAAAAATAACCATAGCATGTTGCGAGCGATTATCAGCTGGTTTTAATCATTTAGGAGACCACTGGATTATTTTACGCCTTCCTTTCATTTGTTATAAGAAAAGCTGAACGAGGCGTGAAGCTGGATCCAAACTAAGAGATAGAGACGTCCGGTAGAGCAAAAAAACGGCTAAAGTTTCCTAGCCGCCCGTAACAAATATTAAAAATGTGGTAAAGTCATCAGGTTATCATGAACGCCGTCGTAATCACAGGAACGGATATATGCGCCCTTGTAAATCGGGTAAACAGCTTCGATAAAGGTCGCTTCCGCTTGGGAAGCAAAATAAAAATATTTTTTCCCCATGCTTAAATACTGAATAACGGTTTTAATTGGTCGAGTCTCGCCAGATGCTAACTTCACTTCAAGAATACTCTCTGTACTTGTTTTATCAGAATTATTTACTCTAATATGTGTGATCTGTTGTATCATAAGCACACCCCTCTAGCAACATTATATGCTAACTTCAAGCAAGGTGTAAATATCACCCCATTAAAAAAAGCATTTTTTTATTTTAGGTGGATTAAATATATCTGCTCTCGCTTTTCAGCTAGCACCTTTAGAACGTTTTGCTACTTTAATTGCACACTAGTTCTTTCCAATGGCTTAGCGTATAATTTAAAAAATAGGATCTCTCAACTACATAAGGATGTGACTAAATGATATTATTAGGTTCTTTAGTAAATGGCTTAGCTATTATATTAGGTAGTTTAGCTGGCTTTGTTTTACGCAATATTTCAGAACAGACAAAAGATTCTGTGACCAAAGGAATTGGTTTAGGCGTGATTGTTTTAGGTATCCAAATGGCTTTTAAAACAACCTCTTTTACCATCATTTTGATCAGTCTTTGTTCGGGAGCCATTATCGGCGAATATTTAAAGATCGAAGATCGTATGAAACAATTCGGCTTATTTCTAGAAAATAACTATTCAAAATCTGATAGTAATTTTGCCGAAGGTTTTGTTACAGCCTCCTTGATTTTTGTCATTGGTTCTATGGGCATTATCGGGGCTATCGAGAGTGGCGTCTCACTCCAACATCAAACCTTGTATACAAAGTCAGTGATGGATGGCTTTATGGCGATCATGTTGACAGCCTCTTTAGGTACTGGCGTCCTCTTTTCAGCCTTTCCAGTTTTTATCTATCAAGGAATGATCACGCTTTTTGCCAGTGTTATTATCCGATACATTCCCCAAGAACTTCTGGATGTTATGATGATTGAAATCAGTTCAATTGGCGGGTTAATGATTTTAGCAATCGGCTTAAATATCACTGAGTTAGCAAAGATCAGAGTTTCGAATTTTTTACCTGGTCTGCTTATTTTAATCATGATCATCGCCTTTAAATTCTATTATTTCTAACCTTTATAGCACACCTCCCCCCCCGTTAATTGGCATCCATCGATGATGCCAACTAACGGCAACGGGTCATGGTCAGTCAATTTATCATAAAAAGTGTACGAAACTTCTCACTTTTGCTACAATTTAATTACTATCTTTAAGGAGTGATCATATGGACATACAACTAGCAACAAAGGAACACCTCTCCCAAATCGAACCTCTTTACCAGGCTTTATTTGCCACTACTGCTGACTTGGAGCCTTACTTTTTTAAAAAAGCTCATCAAGATCAAGCTTTTTTGGAAGCAACTATTGAAAATGACGAATCAGATCTACTTATTGCTGTGATGGACGATCAAATAGTTGGCTTTGCACTGATGCAAATGCAAGAAACACCCCCTTATAATGTCTTTAAAAAGCATAATTTTGCCTATTTAGTAGATCTGATCACGAAACCAACTTACAGAGGCCAAGGCATCGCTTCGACTTTACTAGCAGAATGTGAACGTTGGGCAAAAACAAAAGGAGCAGACTATTTAGAATTAAGTGTGTTGAATAAAAATACCAATGCTTACGATTTATATCTAAAAAAAGGCTTCTCTGAAAAAATAACCACTCTCTACAAACCGATTGATTAAGCAAAGACATGGCAACCGTATAAGTAATGTCCTTTTTATACATTTAAATTTTGTCCAATAGATTAGCGGAGGTATATGATGACACATAATTTTACCGATATTCGGCAAGAAGAAGCCTTCTATCACACCACTCACTATCAAAATTTTACGATCGATTCATTGGATTCTTGGTTAGGATATCCAGTGAAAGGCTTGGTGAATTTAGGCCTGAAACTTGCTGATTCAGCTGAAACTATGTCTTTTTTAGATCTGGGCTGCGGCGTCGGTCGCAATGCGATCCCAATCGTCCAAGCTTCCCGATCAGCGACCTTAAAAATTGACTGCGTAGATATATTACCCACTGCTATTGACCAGTTTTCACAATACGCCCAAGACAACCACTTGTTAAAGTCATTTAATTTTTACACCTCAGATATCTCTGAGTTTGAGTTTGCTAATAAAGCTTATGAGTATATTTTTTCCGTTTCTACTCTTGAACATTTAAAAAATATTGAACAACTAGAAAAAACGTTGACAGCCATAAAAAAAGCCACTAAAAAAGCTGGCTATGTCTATTTAGTCATTAATTCAGCGGTAACTGAAAGACTTATTGAGCAACAACAGGAAATCTCACCTTTTCTTGAAATCAATCTTTCGACTGTCCAGATGATGACCTTGCTAACTTCTGTTTTTAACGATTGGACAATCAAACATTCCGAAACTAAAGACCTAAGCTTTGAAATTGAAAGAAGTATTGGACGTACCGAAATGACAACCAAAGCTATTACCTTTATCGCCCAAAAAAGGCAGTAGTTTTTCAGTCTTTTTTACCACTCTGTGCTAAACTACAAGTATCATTTGAAAGGATGTGATGTTTATGACAGACAAAAATACTACGCAGACGAACAGAGGTTTAGGTCGATAATTCCTTTGGGATGTCTTTAAAATCATCCTATCGACTAATTTATTATTAGGAGAAGTGAATGATGACAATGACGTTTAAAAAAATGGTAAACCCAGATGAAATTGCTGAATTTTGGCGCAGAAAACAAAAATATCACGATAGAGATATCTTTCCCTCTTTATCAGAAGAAGATATCCGCTATTTTAACTCGAAAAAGTATTACGATATCATCATGGATTTGCATCAGACGCCTAAAAATGGCAGTGTTGGCTTACAATTTGTCTTTTTTTATCAGGACTTAACTTATTTAGGCTTTACGATGTACAAAATTTATCCCCAAGAAGATGGGAAAGCCTTTATCCTCGATTATTGTATCGAGCCGTCTTATCGCAATCAAGGTCTAGGGAGCCAGGTGTTTCAAGAATTAGAAAGGTTGCTAACTAGCGAAGGGGCCTTGTTTGTTGAACTTAACAGTGGCGAACCTTCAGAACCTGATGGTCGTTTTTGGGTAAAACAAGGATTTATCCCAAAAGAACGTGACGAGGACGGCGTCATGCTTTATCTCAAATCATCATAAATGACCTTTTTGGCCCCATATTGGATAATTTATTTGGGATTTTATTAGACACACTCACTAACACAGTTAATAATTTTGTTCTCAGGCTCGCTTTAAGTCTGAGAACTATTCTAAGGCTGATAGAGGGTTGTTGCATCACCGTCCTAGGAAATCATTTCCAAGGAGCTGACAAGTGGGTTAAAAGACGCCCTATGCCCATAGCAGATTGAACAATGGTTCATTTCCAGTAAATAAAGAATTATTATCTCAAATATATAAAACTAACCAAATACTTCATGTCTAGTGCCGTTGACTACCTGATCAACCTAGTCAGTCCATGACTCCCAACATAAAAACAGCGCCGAATCCCTAGTTAAAAGGATTGCGGCGCTGTTTAGATGTTAAATATTATTTAACTGCATCTTTCAATGCTTTACCTGGTTTGAATGCAGGTACTTTGCTTGCAGGGATATCAATTTCTTTACCAGTTTGTGGGTTACGACCTTTACGTGCTGCACGATCGCGCACTTCAAAGTTACCAAAACCGATTAATTGAACTTTTTCACCTTCAGCTAAAAATTCTTGGATTGTAGAAAATACTGCGTCTACTGATGCAGTAGCGTCTTTTTTAGTCAAGTTAGTTTTTTCTGCAACTTTTTCGATTAATTCTGCTTTATTTGCCATGTTTGTTTTTCACCTCCTGATAAGAGATTAGATGTTTTACTTATTGACATCTTATTAATCATTTTTGAGTGGTCCAAAAATGATAAATTGAAAAATTGACTTACTCAATATTTCATTATCAAAGATATCATAGGAACGCCGATATATCAAGGCATTTGAGTTTTTTTTATCAAAAATTCGAAAAAACTCATTAAAATACAAAATTCATTGCAGAAATAAAGCAAGTATGTTAAAATGCCTCTTTTCTGCTATTTTCGACGTCTTGCGATTATATGAATAGGTGTTCCTTCAAAGGTAAATGCTTTGCGAATTTGGTTCTCTAAAAATCGTGAATATGAGAAATGCATCAATTCTTCTTCATTGACAAAAACCACAAATGTTGGTGGTTTTACCGCGACTTGAGTCGCATAAAAAATCTTCAATCGTTTGCCTTTATCCGTTGGCGTTGGGTTGATTGCCACAGCATCCATGATGACATCATTTAAGAGGGAAGATGGAATCCGCAAGTTCTGATTCATGCTGACTTTTTCAATCAGATCAGGTATTTGCCCTAAGCGCTGCTTGGTTTTTGCCGAAACAAAAATAATCGGTGCATAGTCCAAATATTTAAATTCTTTGCGAATATCTTCTTCAAATTCCTTCATCGTGTTCGTTTCTTTTTCAATTGCATCCCATTTATTGACAACGATCACGATTCCGCGGCCCGCTTCATGAGCAAAACCAGCAATTCGTTTGTCATATTCACGAATGCCTTCTTCCGCATTGATGACCATTAAGACCACATCTGAGCGATCGATCGCCCGCATCGCCCGCATGACACTGTATTTTTCAGTTGTCTCATAGACTTTTCCTTTTTTGCGCATGCCTGCTGTGTCGATCATCACAAAAGGTTGACCACTTTCTGAAACGAATTCGGTATCGATGGCATCTCGGGTTGTTCCGGCAATATCAGACACAATCACCCGGTCCTCGCCTAACATCGCATTGATAATAGAGGATTTTCCCACATTAGGGCGGCCAATTAGACTAAATTTAATGATGCCGTCATCCTCTTCCTCAATTTCCGTAGAAAAATGCTTAACCGCTTCATCTAAAACATCTCCCAAGCCAATACCATGACTACCAGAAACCGGATAAGGCTCGCCTAGACCTAATGAATAGAACTCAAAAACATCGGCTCGCATCTCAGGATTATCGACTTTATTGACCGCTAAGATCACAGGTTTGCCAGATTTATATAACATCCTGGCGACTAATTCATCGGCATCGGTTACCCCTTCTCGAGCACTCGTTAATAAGATAATAACATCGGCTTCTTCGATAGCAATCTCTGCTTGATATTTAATTTGATCCATAAACGGTTCATCACCTAAGTCGATGCCCCCCGTATCAATAATACTAAATTCTCTACCTAGCCACTCTCCGATGGCGTATAGACGGTCACGAGTCACGCCAGGAGTATCTTCAACGATTGAGATACGTTCACCAGCGATTCGATTAAAAATAGTCGATTTACCGACATTTGGTCGACCGACAATTGCGATTGTTGGATTTGCCACTTGACAATCCCTCCTTTAACTAATTTAGGTCCGCTCTCCAACAACCATCACGGTCAGGCTAACGGACTTCCTTGTACTTATGTGTCCAGCACCTCAGATTCTTACTACAAGCGTAGACAGGAAGTCAAGGAGCCTTCTTCTAAATTCCAAAGCTCTTTAGTAGTTTACCTTATCAAAAGCCTTGAGACAAGTATTATCGCACATAAAATGAGAAAAGCCTCACAGAAAGACTACTTGATCACGGTTAATGTTAAAAAAATAACCGCAGATTAGGTGACATCACTAAGACTAATGTCGCTCTTTCAACTTGAATAAATCCCAGACCCTGATTTTTCACGAGTGGGTGATAAACGCACGCCAGTAAAACTTAAATAATGGCTGATTCAAAGGTGCAGCCACCTTTCACGGATGGCCATCACTACTTTCACCATAAAAAAAGCGTTAAAAACAAAACTTGTTTTTAACGCTTTTTGACTAGTCGTCGTTATCTGTTTCAGAGACACTTTCAAGTTCTTTGCCTAAAATATCACCTAAGGTAAAACCTGTGCTTTCTTCAGGCATAACGTATTCTTCCTCTACCTCAGCAGGCGTTACTTCCTTCTCTTCCAAGGCTTTAATGCTCAAGGCTAGGCGACGATCAATCGGGTGAACTTCCAATACTTTCACCGTAACGGTTTGACCTTCTTCTAACATTTCATGAGGTGTGGCAATGTGTTTATGAGAAATTTGAGAAATATGAACCAATCCTTCGACACCTGGGAAAATTTCCACAAAGGCCCCGAAACTTGTCAAGCGTTTAATAACGCCTGTTAAGATTGAGCCAGCTGGAGCTTTTTCCTCAATGTTATCCCAAGGTCCATCGGTTAAGGCTCTAATGGACAAAGAGACACGCCCTTCGTCAGGCGAAACAGATAAAACCTTAACAGTTACTTCATCGCCAACTGATACGATGTCATGAGGTTTGGCAATATGACTGTGTGACATTTCTGACACATGGACCAAACCATCCACGCCCTCAACTAAATTAACAAAGGCACCGAAATTAGTGATTCGAGCAACTTTCCCTGTCAAAATTTCGCCTTCTTTTACATTAGCCAAGAATTCTTCTTTATTCTTTTTCGCTTCTTCTTGAAGAACCGCTTTATGAGATAAGATTAGACGATTTTCTGATGGTTCAATTTCAATGATTTTAACCGTCATCGTTTTACCTTTGTACTCGTTAAAATCAGAAACAAAATGATTTTCTACCATTGAGGCAGGCACGAATCCTCTAACACCCACATCAACAACTAAGCCGCCTCTAACCACATCTGTTACAAGGGCTTCGATTGTTTCATTATTTTCTAAGCTAGCTTCAATACCAGCCCAGATCTCTCTCGCATCTAAACGACGTTTAGATAAGAGATAACTACCGTTCTCTTTATCTTTCCCAATCGAGGTAATCACTACCACATCAAGAATATCTCCAACTTTCACAATTTCATTTATATCTTCAGTTGGAATAGTAGACAGTTCCTTAAGGGGAACCACACCTTCAACACCTGTGCCAAGAATACTTACGACGGCTTGTCTCTCTTCTAAAGCAAGCACTTCACATTGGACAATATCTCCAACCTTGACCTCTTGGACACTCTCTAATGCATCACGCATAGTTGTCGCAGCGTTATCATTTTCTACTTGATTGTTTTCTACTTCTGTCATGACTAAATGGCCTCCTCACCAACAAAAAAAGTTATCATACACTATTGTAACCCATCTATAACGGGATTTCTAGAGTAAAGACTAAACTTTTTTATTTCACTTTATTTTTTATAATGTTTTTAATGCTTGTCACTACTTCGTTAATCGATAAACCCGTTGTGTCAAGCCTAATCGCATCTTCGGCTTGAACTAACGGTGAATTTTCTCGTGTAGAATCTTTGTAATCACGGGCTTCGATTTCAGCTTTTAAGCTCTCATAATCGGTCATGATGCCTTTAGCTATGTTTTCTTTGTAACGTCTTTCCGCTCGTTCATCCACACTGGCCACCAAAAAAATCTTGACCTCAGCTTGCGGTAAAACAGCTGTGCCGATATCCCGTCCATCCATCACAACGCCACCACTAGTCGCAAGTTGACGCTGACGTCTCACCAACTCCAAGCGAATTTCTTTGTGAGCGGAAACTTGTGATACTAAATTCGTTACATTTGGTTGACGTATAGCCTCAGTGATGTCTCGATCACCCAAAAATACTAACTGTCCATCTGTTCCTTGCTTAAAGGAAATCGTCAATTGACGGACTAGTTCACTTAATTTTTGCTCATCACTTGGATCAACTTGTTGCTCAAGTGATGCGTAAGTGATCGCCCGATACATCGCACCAGTGTCCACATAAATGTAGCCCAAATCTTTGGCTAAAATTTTAGCCACCGTGCTTTTACCTGCAGAAGCAGGTCCATCAATCGCAATACTTATTTTTCCACTCATTATAAAACCCCTTTTTCTTTTAACCATTGGATCACTTCACAAGAAAAAGCTGCCTTACGACAGCTTTTTTTGCTATTTCACTTTTAATTGTTGTCCTACTGAAATATCATTGCCCGTAATACCATTCAAAGCACGCAACTGGTCTTCAGAGATCCCATACTGTATAGAGAGTCTATATATGTTATCACCAGGCTGAACCACATGTACGTCACCGCTAACAGCTTGATTCTGCTGATCTGTCGCTGTATTGTTTGCATTTTGGTCTGTTTGCTGATTTTGTTGAGCAGCTAGCTCAGCTGCCTTGGCTTCGTCGGCAGCTTTCTGAGCGGCAGCCGCTTGTTTTTCTGCCTCTGCTGCTTTTGATGCCTCAAGGGACGAACTGTCGACTGTCGAGTTTGACTCTTTGGTTACAGAGGAACTAGGCGCTGTTGACGTTGAGCTCTTCATCACAATATCGTTCTCTTTTTTCGGCTTAGCATATCGATTTTGGGAAATACTATACATATAAGCCAATATGCCCGCTATGGCCACTAAAAGTACCACTAGTATGGAAATAAATACAGCATTGCTTGACTTTTTAGTTCGTTTATTTGCCCTTGAAGAGGACGTGTCATATTCAGTTTCATAAATGGGCTGTTCCCATGGTTCTTTACGTTCATTATCTTTATTCACGAAAATCCTCCTAATTATTCTTCTGCTAATTATTTTACCACAAACTTGCCTTTGATGCCCTTAATATTCAAAATATGAATAATTTTTTAAGGTTTTCTTGCCAATTTTTAGGTAAACTTAAGTTTCTTTCAGATGTTAAATGGCTTTCAGGCAAGATTTTACCATAGTTTCCACAGTTATCGCAACAAACTTGATTAATTTCTTTCATTTTTTCTGAAAAATACGCTAGCAAGTAAGCTCGTCTACAAGTGGTTAGCTCAATATACATCAGCATCTGCGTCAATTGCTGGCGTTTTTCCTGCTGCTTGACTAACAATGCGGTCACTAACTCCTCCAGGGTGTAATCCTGTCTTAAATAGCCCTCAAACCACTTCTCCTGAAGTTCAGCCAGCTGACCTTTGTGAGCTTGAATAAATTCTGGCGTCTGTTGCTGGAAGGTTGATAATTGCTGGCTGATTTTTGCAAGTTCGGCTTGCATGTGGTAATAAATCTGCTCGTCCCCTTTTTGATATAAAAGGACAGCTAAACTCCGTTTGCCATCTCTACCTGCTCGACCCGACTCCTGTAAATAGGCTTCAACGCTGGCTGGCAAATGATAGTGAACAATAAACCCGACGTTGGCTTTGTTAACCCCCATGCCAAAAGCGCTTGTTGCACAAAGGACGTCTAACTGATCTCCTAAAAACTGTTGTTGGATCAGGGAGCGTTCTTGATTGCTCATATCACCGTGATAAAACGCCACCCGTTTGGAGGTTCTTTGGTTTAGCAATCGTGTCACTTCTTCCGCTCGTTTGCGACTGGCAAAATAAATGATGCCAGGCACGTCCGTCTCCTTTAACAAGGATTCGATATATGTTAGTTTATCCCCAGTTTTCACTACCTCATACGTAATATTCGGACGATTAACTGATTCGCGAATGACCAGCGGTTGCTGATGAACAAACAGCTTTTTGCGGATATCTTCAGCTACTTTTTCAGTTGCGGTGGCTGTTAAAGCCAGTACTTTGGTAATCCTCAATTCCTCTATGACGTCTTGTAGCCGTTCATATTCTGGTCTAAAATCAATGCCCCACTGAGAAATGCAGTGAGCCTCATCAACTACGAATAATGAAATATCCAGCTCTTGCAAACGCTGGCGAACTTTATCTTGCATTAACATCTCTGGACTAAAAAAAACAAATTTATACTGGGCTAAATTGGACAACGCCCACTCTTTTCCCTGATAGTCCAACTGACCATTGATCGCAATACTCCGCTTTTCACCTTGCTGTTTTAACTGTTGAACTTGATCTTCCATCAGCGAAATCAAAGGTGAAACGATAATGGTCGTCCCTTTGAATAGATAGCTAGGCAACTGATAACACAAACTTTTCCCTGTACCCGTTGGCAAAATTGATAAGGTTTCGTCATTCGCTAAAACCGCCTCGACGGTTTCTCTTTGCCCGGCCTTAAACTGACTAAAACCAAAACGCTCTTTTAACAAGGCCTCAATTGTCATAAGTTACCCTCCTCGAAGATGATGAATTTGAAAACAACGAAATGCAAAAAAGCTGATATCGGCAGTTTCTCGTCCCAAATCAGCATAACGCCAATCCCGGACATTTCCTTTAGAAGTTAACAATTGACCTAGTTGCGCCTTTTCAGTTGTTGTCAACACGCGTGAAAAATCAAAGTCTTCTTGGATAATCGCCCATTCAATCAAATGATCACTGACGGTACTTTCTTTCAAGCGACGCTCTTGACAGATTTCAGCGAGACTGAAGCCTTTTTGAAAGAGCTGGTACGTTTTAAAGGCACTCTCATTTACCACCGGTTTGTCTAATCTTTGATAGAGCTCTCCCAAATAAGAAAATCGCTCTGGAAATGTCAGGATCTGGTGAATGCCCAGATGAGAGAGTTGTTTGATGATTAAGGTCATTTCAAAAGGCGCAAGCCCGCTGCTTTCTGCAAGCTGACTAGCGGTCTGGCCAATTTGACCATGACCTGTTAAAAATGCAACTGCAAAAGGGCGTGTCATTTCTGGAAAGGAGGCAATTAATCCTTGCCACTCTTGATAAAAAAGGCGTCCTAGCAATTGGCGATCTTTTGGTAATGTTTGAAACCAGTGGCGAATCACATACTGTTTGTAGCCATTCGTTTCAATTGGTTGATACTGAACATTGTGGTGACAGTATTCTGAAACGACTTGGGTGGCAAACAACACTAATTCCAAGTAGGGCTTATCCACCCGACCATAATAAAAACTGTTTAAGCCAACATGTTCTATCACGGGATTAGACTTCAGATAGTCTTTTCCTTTTTGACTAATTTGAACAATTCCCGGAGCCAGTTCAACGAGCAGATTCTCTCCTATAAGAGTCTGAATGATCGGATTGAGTTGTTCTTCAGTCATCTTGGGAAACAAGGAAAAGTAAGGCAGTACCCCGTAAAAAAAACCATACATTAAAATAGACGTCGTCCGCTTGCCTCGCAATAAATGAGCGAGTGTGGAGTAACGTACCTTGTCACCGTGTTGAAATAAGGATAGAATAAAGCTATCATATTTTTTCATATTAATTACCTCTAGGAGCGATAGAATGATTGTCAATTTATTACCAGAAAAATGTATCGCCTGCGGCCTGTGTCAAGTGCTCGCCCCAGACCTTTTCGATTATACGGATGATGGCATTGTTATTTTTACTGAAGCACCCGCTCAACATCAGTTAACCATCAGCGAGGCTTTAAAGGCGCAAGCTATGGCAGCCTATAAACAATGCCCGACACGAGCGATTGTCATCCCAAAACCTTAACCCTGTTAAGGAGAAGTGGATCCCCCTCTGGAAGATTATGCCAGATTATTTTCATGATACATCTATAAAGTTCCCATTATATAAACATCCTTTACCGTTAAACGTTCAGCCAGAAAAAAGCTGAACGTACCACTCTTGGCGGATGATTATGCGCATTATCCAAGGGAACTATCTGTTTGATTAGTTAACATGAGATATCTAGCTTAATTTTAACAGAATAACCAGCCGTTCGCCAAAGAAAAAAGAGTGGGAAAGATATTCTCACGAATACCTGCCCCACTTATTCTTAGTATGTGTTACGACTCATAGCATTAATTAGCCCCTTTAGTCTGATGGCCCACAATGCCTTCTTTTTTCGACAACCAAGGTAATAATTTGGCATGCACTCCCAAAAAGACGGTACTGATGATGGCCCCTTTAATAAGGTTAAACGGCACAACTACGGTCACAATATATTTCGTATAGGCCATGCCTACGTCAAAATTCATGACTTTTAAATACAGTGGCAAAGTGACAAAATAGTTCATAACTGACATGACAACTGTCAGACTAAGTACACCGACGGCTAACCCACTGATTAAACTAAACTTGGAACGACTCTTCTTCGTAATAAAGTAAACTGGTAACACGAAAGCCACAGAGGCAACAAAACTTGTCACATCACCGATCAAATTGGCAACATCACCGCCAGTGGTCACAAAATGAATCACTGAACGCAGAAAAGCTGTTGTAATACCGGCGATCGGCCCAAATAAGTAGGTCCCAATCAAAATGGGAATGTCGCTAAAGTCCACCTTCATATACGGAAACAGTGGAATAACTGGAAAAGCTAAAAACATTAGCAAATACCCGATGGCAGCCAACATGGCCACCCCTACCATTTTTTGTGTCTTACTTCTTCTCATCCTAATTCCTCCTCGAATCGCTTAACGGGTTTCCCTCGTAAAGCTGATTAAGGATTCACCTGCAGGCAAGCCCAATCAATGAATGGCTTCACTTCACTTTTATTGTGAAAAACAAAACAAAAAGCTATTTTCTACATGTGGGCAGAAAATAGCAAATAGTCTTATTTGAAGCTTTCATCAAATAAGCTCTATCTTCTCTTATCCAGACTATACTGTCGGTATTGGAATTTCACCAATTCAGCCATTTCAAGCAATCACTTGAAACAGGTCGTGGACTATCACCACCGGTCGGGAATTGCACCCTGCCCTGAAGACGAACCTTAAATATTTTATTGTTCACCATTATTATACTCAAGTTTAACAAAAATACAATAGTTTTGCCTGATCAAATTAAAAAAATCACAAAAAGAGTGGCAAAAA
Organism: Vagococcus allomyrinae; assembly: GCF_017829975.1. GTDB lineage: Bacteria > Bacillota > Bacilli > Lactobacillales > Vagococcaceae > Vagococcus_D > Vagococcus_D allomyrinae. Next base: position 190,569 of record NZ_JAEEGA010000003.1, read on the forward strand.
AAAGAATTAGGGCTCAACTCGAGGCTCTGAATTAAAGCGATACCCTCTTTTCCACTCCGTTTGAATCGCAACCGCTGCAACAGAAGAATATTCGTTTAACTTATGACGCAATTTGCGAATATGAACATCCACCGTTCGTTCCTCACCTAAAAAAGCATAGCCCCAAACACCTTGTAATAATTCTTGACGGGAAATCACTTGATCAGCATGCTCAACAAAATAACGCAGCAACTGAAACTCGCGCGGGGTCAAATTAACTTTTTTTTGATCAATGGAGACTTGCCGATTGTTCAAATCCAATGACAAAAAAGAAAAGACATAAACATCTCCCACTTTCTTAAAGGGCGACGGTTGGTAAAAATAGGTTAATAATCGTTGGATTCGCAAGACCACCTCCCGTGGGCTAAAAGGCTTGACAACATAGTCAGCGACGCCGATTTCAAACCCGTGGATCCGATGAGCATCATGAGACAAACTCGATAATACCAGAATTGGGACATCAGAAATAGCCTTGACTGCTTGAATAAAAGCAAAATCAGCTTCTTCCCCGATATGAGCTTCAGCGACGACTAGCTGGATGCTATGCTTCTTAAAGAGGAATAAACCCTCACGACCACTTGCCGCAGTCATGACGGTTAACTCTTCTTTCACTAGCTGTTCTTGAAGCATTGCGGTGATGCGTTTATCTGGCTCTACAATTAAAATTGTTGTTAAGGTCATGTCAGTCTCTCCCATTACCACTTAATAATCAGCTATTTGGCTAGTTCTAAAATAGCATTTACTTCACGTCTGCTTAGGGAACGGTATTGACCAGGTTTTAAACCGTCTAACGTTAAATTACCGTAAAGTTCACGTTTCAACTTGGTCACAGGGAAACCAACCGCCTCAAGCATCTTTTTAACTTGATGATTACGCCCTTCGTGAATCACTAATTCAACAATTGCTGTTTGCTTAATATTATCCGTCGATAAAATTTTAAATGCGGCCGGCGCTGTCTTGCGGCCATCAATTTTCACACCTTGGGTTAAGGGTTTTAAATCTTTGGGAAAGGGAACCCCCATCACTTTCGCCACATAAGTTTTATTCACTTCGTGTTTTGGGTGAGTTAATTTATTAGCAAAATCCCCATCATTCGTCAATAAAAGCAAGCCTGATGTATCATAATCCAAACGGCCAACAGGATAAATTCGTTCTCTAACCCCGACCAAATAGTCCGTTACAACCTCTCGACCTTTGTCATCTGACACAGCTGAAATGACGCCTCGAGGTTTGTAAAACAAGTAATAGACGTAGTCCTCTTGAGTGATCGGCACGCCGTTCACTTCAATTTTATCACTGGCTGACACTTTGATTCCCATCTCAGTCACTTTTTTTCCATTTACTTTAACATGTCCAGCACTGATTAATTCTTCTGATTTCCTTCTCGAAGCAATACCGCTTTGAGCTAAGACCTTTTGTAGTCTTTCCATTTATCCATTCTCCTCTGTTGGCTCTTGACTTTCCGGGCCAATCATCTCTTCTTTAAAATTGGCAAAAAATAAATCGCTTGGAATTTCACGATCAATTTCCGCCTCCATCTCGGCAATCGACGGCAAATCTTCAATGGTTTCTAAGCCAAAGTAATTCATAAAATAATTAGTCGTACCATATAAAATTGGGCGACCAGGTCCGTCCACTCGACCTTTCTCTTCGATCAATTGTCTTGCGGACAACTTTTGAACAGAACCTGCCGATTGAACACCCCGTATTTCATCAATCTTTAGCCGGGTAATCGGTTGTTTATACGCCACAATTGATAGTGTCTCTAAGGCAGCTTGAGAAAGCGTATTAGACAAGGGGGACTGAGCGTAATTTTTAATGATATCCGCATATTCGCGTTTAGTCGTTAAAATGAAGTGGTTGCCCACTTCCAATATGTGAATAGCGATATCATCATTTGCTAGATACCGCTGTTTCAACTCTTCTAGTGAGTCAAATATTTTTGCCGTTGGCTCATCGATTAAAAAAGACAGTTCGTCAAGAGAAATCCCCTCATCTCCTGCCACAAATAAAAGAGCTTCTATTTGACCTGTAATCTTCATTCTTCATCCTGCTCCAGTTCTTCTTCAATTTCTCGGTTATATAAGTAAATCGGATCATAATTTTCAGGCTGTCTTGCTACAATCTGCCGTGATTTAACTAATTCCAGTAACGCCATAAAAGTCGTCACAATTTCACTTTTGGAAAACGTCACAAATAATGATTCAAAAGGGACGCCTTGAGTTAAAGGCAAATTTTTCATCAGGCCTGAAATAAAGGCAATCTTCTGTTCAATTGTATTATGATCATGGGTAATCGTGGTTTCTTTTGGCCCATCACTTTTTCGCCGTTGTAAAATATCATGAAATGCTAAGAACAAATCAATTTGATTGATCTCATTTGGATCCAAAGGCGGGATATCATCTTTGTATTCATCTAAATTAGACGGTTCTTTCGTGAAATAATTGCCACGATCTTCTTCTTTTTCTTTCAAAATGGTAGCCGCGTATTTAAATTTACGATACTCCAATAACTGGGCAACAAGTGCGGCACGTGGATCATCGCCCTCTTCATTTTCGTCTTCATCAAGCTCCAATTCCTGCTTAGGCAATAACATCTTACTTTTAATCGCCATTAAGGTGGCCGCCATCACAATATACTCACCAGCGACGTCTAATTGCAAGGTGCTCATCGTTTTAATATAGCCCATGTATTGGGAGGTGATTTGCGAAATAGGAATATCATAAATATCGATTTCCAACGTTTTAATCAAGTGAAGCAGTAAATCTAAGGGACCTTCAAACACTGCTAATTTGACATTTAATTCAGTCATCTATGGAACTCCTTTACGCCATTCTCTAGACATAAGTATACAACTTTAGTTACTTGGTTAATGATTCCCCCGAACAGGTGAACTTTCCGAAAACTTATTATAGCATATTTAAGCCTTGATGGTTAGCTGTTTTTTTGTCATTAAGCTCGTGGAAAGTGGTCTTTATAAACATCAGCCATCCGTTGTTTGGTTATATGGGTATAGATTTGAGTGGTTGAAATATCGGTATGTCCCAATAATTCCTGAACGACTCGTAAATCTGCGCCATTTTCCAATAGATGAGTCGCAAAACTATGACGCAATGTATGAGGGGTCACAGGCTTTTTTATGCCTGCTTGCCTCACATAAACCTTTAGATTCTTCCAGATTCCTTGTCGACTAAAGCCTTGTCCATGATGATTGAGAAACAAGTAAGGAACTTCCTGTTTCGGATTGGCCAATTGGGGACGACTTCTTTCCATGTATATATTGATCCACTTAATTGCCATGTCTCCTAAAGGGATAATTCGTTCTTTGTCTCCTTTACCGACCGTTTGAATCAAACCTAAAGATAAATGCAAATCCCCTAACTTCAAAGAAATTAATTCCGTCACTCGCAGTCCCGTAGCGTACATCACTTCAAGGATCGCTCGGTCACGTATACCATATTTATCAACAGGATTTGGGGTTTCGATCAACTTGACGACTTCTTTTAAAGACAATGTTTTTGGCAATTTTTGAGCCTTCTTAGGCGTTTCAATGTGTTGCATTGGATTATTTTCGGTGTAGCGCTCCTGCCTCAAAAACTGATGAAATTTTCGTAAGCTAGAGATCATTCGCGTAATCGTAGCCGAGCTTTTCCCCTCTTCTGATAACTGCTTTAAAAAAGCCATCACCAAGTATCGGTCGATGTCTTCCCAAGTTTGCACCTTGTTCTCAGCTAAAAACTTTATATATTGAATCAAATCACGGCGATAGCTGACAACTGTATTATCAGAAAGACCTCTTTCAACCTTTAAATAGTGAATGTAATCATTTAAATCATCATTCATGATCATTTTTCCTCTCTTCTGCTAACCCACATCATAACAAAAAACCTCATCGGCGTATACGACGATCGTCATGTTACTGCGAACAAGTCGTCAATCGCCTTATCCGAATTAGGTACACCCGCCTGTCAGTCTTTAGGGCTATGATTGCAGGCTCCGATAAATGCCCGTAAAGGTTTCACTGACGCTTTGCTTCATTCGGATGAATTGATAAATACCTGAACTTTGGACGCGCTGATTAGCCGCTTGTCTTGAAATCCCCAATTCCTTGGCCAACTCACTTTGTAAAATCTGGTCGCTGTGGCCATTGGCCAATAAACTAATCTTAACTAACTCCCGTTGACTATCGCGCCAGCGATTTTCAACAAAGTCACATAATTTTAAACTATCATTTAATAATTGAAATTCACTCCCATCACCACCAGCACTTAACAATATCCGAGATAATTGGGAAGCATTTTCTTCTAACACACGAGTAATAGCTCCTTGAGCATGCCAAAAAGCTGGGCCATCGACGTCACTAACTTTCCGCCCCTTCACAGCTGTTTCAATAGTACCCAAACCAACACCAAACCGAAATTCTAGCGGATAGAGTGAAAATTTTATTTTATCAATTATTTCAAACAAGTCCTCTGTTTTTTTAAAGACTCCCTGAAATTCCGCTACGGTTGTCATTGCTAAATTGACTGCTAAACTACTTTGATAATCACGGTTCATCTGATCCAGAACCTCATTTAAGGACTTCCTATTTTTGAGAATTTCCTGCTGATCCCCTTGAATAACCGCTCCGATTAATGCAACATACATACGTGTTCCTCCTGGAATTAATACTATACAGTCTATACAGAAAGCTCTGGATTGTCAAGGTTATAACCGTCAGCAAAACAGCACTTGTGGACACTCCCTGATTTGTTCCAACAAAAAACAAGCAAGTTTAAAACCTTGCTTGCCAATTAGAAGCTTAGCTGCTTTTTTTGTTTTGGCAGTTACTGCAAACCCCGTGAAAGGTCAGTCGATGATCTTTTACAAGAAAGCGAAAACGTTTCTCAATTATTTTTTCTACATCGACCAATAAATCTTCTTCAACCTCTTCAATGCCGCCACACTCCAAGCAAAGTAAATGATGATGAAAATGTTGCGCCCCTTCTTTTCGCATATCATATCGGGAAACGCCATCGTTAAAACTGATCTTATCCACTACTTTTAACTCCGTCAACATTTCCAACGTCCGATAAACTGTCGCCAATCCAATGTCTGGACTCTTCTGTTTCACTAGCATGTATATTTCTTCCGCCGACAAATGATCTTTATCATTCTCAAGTAATACCAAGACTGTCGCTTCTCGCTGGGGAGTTAGTTTGAAACCACCGTCGTGTAGCTGTTTTCTGATTTTACTTAGCATTGATCCTGTGTCCATAACATAACCCCTTATTTGTAATCATTATAAAAAAGGTAGCAGAACTACCTTTTCTGTTTAAACTAATTATAATGTAAAGAGACTTTTTTTGCAATGATTCTCAATTAGAAATCGAAAGAATTCCGACTTGTTGCCCTTTTTCGACAGCTGCCACACGCGAGTTGACAGCAAATTTGCGATAAATATTTAAAATATGGGTTTTTACTGTGGCTTCCGATATAAACAAGACCTGGGCAATCTCCTTCGTGGAGAAGCCCTTAGCGATTTCCACTAAAACGTCTATTTCACGCTCAGTCAATGAATGAGAGGAAACCAATTGCCAGGAATCCACGATGGTTTGATGGAAGTTAGCTTCGACTCCTTCAAAGGATTGCTGAATCAGCTGGTACTTTTCTTGAAACAGTTCTTTTAAGGTTGCCCGCTCCAGATAAAATGGTTGTCTAATATCATCATCACAGGCGTAATAAATCGCCTCACGATACAAATCTTGCGCTTCTTTCAACCGCTCTGGCTTGCCCAGAAGTCCCCGAATTTTGATGAGATTCCCTTCAACGACCATCAAGGGAACTCGCCCTTTACGACTTGCCAAAAGAGTGGGCTCAATCAGGCGATCAGCTTCCTCTCCCCGCCCCTCCTTTTGCAATAAGCGTATGTATAGAAAGCGGGCCCCTCTTAGATAGCCATCAGAGGCTTCATATTTTTCTTTGAACGCCTGTTGAAGCTGATGAGATAATTGATTGGCATCCAACGCATAGGTCAACAAATTGGCAATCGGCAATAACTCCACAAAAATATCTGTTTGTAATAATTGAGATAAGCCTTCCCAAGCTAGTGCTGATTCCCCATTCAAATACCAATATTCAACGCAATTATACAAATAGGCTTCCTCATGAACCGCGATTGTTTTCAGTTGACTAACATCATCAAGTTCTTGTTTCGCCTTCACTAAATCGAGCTGCTTCAAATAGGTTCCGGTAATACTAATGTGGTAGCTCAAGTCAAAAAAAGGAGACATCTGGTTTAGTGAATCGGACTCTTCCAGTAAGGTTTTTATTTTTTTATACACATAAAGGCATTCGTTAAAATAACCCATCTCCTCCAATAATTGAGCCTCTATATTTAAATTATAAAAGGTCAGATAGTCACTATTCAAGGCCATCGTCAATTTTTGATTGTAACGGATTTGTTCTAGCCCTTCCCGATAGCGGCACTGATGAAACAAAACTGTGACATTTTTAATCATCATTAATGCTTTTGTGGTCTCACTTGACCGCAATTGTTGAATCTGTGCGCTGCTTAAGGTCGCCATATCAAATACGACCTGCCGCTCCCCCATTAAATATTCCATTCCGTGAAAAAGTTCAAATTCAGAATTATGAGGAATTTGATTAATGGCTAGTTGATACAAGCGCTGACCTTCTGCTAGTTCAGAATTAGTATAGTGAAAGAAAAACTTTTGTAAGGTAAAGTCAAAATTGGTGATGGCGGCCGAATTGGGGACCTGATTCATAAAAAACAGCATTTTTATCGGCTGTTGATGGGCTAAAATCAGCGTCATGGCCACTTCATAATCCGCTAGCTTCAAGGCGAGTTTAATCGCTTCGTCCATGTCCCCGATTTCCTCAAAAACGGTGATCCCCACTCGTAAGACTTGTTCAGAAGGTGGAGGCTGTTGCAAGAGAAATTCTTCTAACAGGTGATGATAGCGATAGAGTTGTTGATGATGATCAACAATTTGAATCATCATATGGTAACGCTCAAGTTGTTCTAACCAGTCCTCAAATCGCTGTTGAGGAAATAATTCTTCGACCAATTCCCGATTAAAATAAGAAAACTGCACCGTCACAATTAAAAAGTTTTGCAACTCTTGAGGTAAGGCTTGATACATCTCACGCCTTAAATAATCGTATACAAGTCCTTTATCTCCCGTTACCATTAGGCCTTGGCTGGTTGTCCCTGAATCAGCTAATAACAGCTGCAAGCCGCCAATCCACCCTTCTGAAAAAGCCCAATAATCTTGTTTGACTTCTGGTGTCAGTTGTGGAGTGACCATCTCCATAAACAGCCCGGCTTCACCTTCCGTAAAAGCTAAGCTTTCTTGCTTAATTTCCAATAGTTGATTAGCCATTTGCCACTGAGCTAAATAAAATGGGATCGGTTGACGGCTTAACAAAATCAAGTGAACTGATTCCGGTAAAGCCCCAGCAAAAAATTCGATATCGGCTAACAATAGCTGATCTTGAATCAAATGGACATCATCCAAGACGACATAGACGAGAACATCTTGTAACTGATTAACTAGTACTGCCAGCCATTCTCGAGTGTCAAGTTGCGAAAATTGAGTTTGCACCAACTCAAAATCGACAGAAGATTCCCAGCGAAAAAACGGTCGAAAGCCCTCCAGCAAATAGCTCCAAAAAAGAGCAGCATCATTGCAATCAGCCGATAAGTTTAACCAAATTAATGGCTTCGCTAAATCATCAAAGTAAGCAGCCACTAACATCGATTTACCCGATCCAGGACTAGCCACTACAGTGGTCAACTTAACATGGTCTATCCCTGTTAAAAGCTGACGTAACCGAGGCCGTTCCAAATAATTGGGGGTTACATGAGGTTTTCTTAATTTTGTTGATAATAATATGGCCACTTGCTTCTCCTCACTTTCCCCAATTAACAATGGATTTCCTTTTAATTGTATAACGACTCACAGTGAATGGCAAACTCACGTCTTCAATTGTCTGCCTAACACGAAGGCGCCGACTAAAAGAAACAAACTGATGCAAAGAATCACATGACTTAAATGGGTGACATATAGGGAGAACTCTCCTTGACTTGCCGTCGCTAGTGCCAAAATACTCTTTTGGGGAAAAAGACGACTGAACGTCGTGAACCAAGAATGTTGATCGCCGACTGTCCCAAAACTACCAGATAGAATAGTTGTTAAAACCAGACTGGCTGATGCCATCATGTTTGCCGTATCACTCGTGTTAAACAAACTCATCATAAAGGTCCCAAAACTAACTCCCAACCCACAAATTAAGGCAATCAGCCAACTGTATGTCGCGATACTAGTCCCTAGCTCTTGTTGAAACACAGTGCAAATAAGCAGGAAAAGACACATTGTAGTGAGGTAAAGTAGCAAGAATGAGCTAAGACATTGGGTTACTAGGTATCTCCCGAGCGTCATTGGCGAAACCAGTAACCGTTGCAGTTGATGTTGTTCCTTATCTTCGCCAACTAAGGCCGTCAGCTGTAAGCTCCCCATTAGTAAAAACATCATCATAAATCCGATGACTTTTGGCATAATCGGTTGTTCCTCCTCCAGTTGACTCTTCCCTGTCAACCATTGTGACAGCTCTTTGGCTAACTCTTGCTTTTTAGGGGTAACAATCTGAACGTCTCCTGTAGATGTAACTGATAGATAACCATCAAACTTCCCCATCATCAGTTCAGTCTTAGTCGGCGCTTCAGCAACGGCTGTGAAACGAAACGGACTATGGTCAGGTAAAGCGATCTCTCCCACAACAGCCAGCCGTCCAAGGACTGTTGGCTGGTTGCCCACATAGAAGGCCGTCCCGATAGAGGCAGCCGTTAAAATAAAGATTAAGAGCAGTTGACTCACTCGCTGTCTGTAACGATGTCTATTAAGCTGAAAGATAGCTCTCATAGATAATCCTCTCCTTTAAACAACTTTAATGACACGACAGCACCGATCAGCGAAAAGCTTAAAATAATCACGAGGGTGCTGACATAATCCTGAAAATTGCGATCATAAATCACTTCAAATATGGTAGTGATCACCTTAGTAATAGGGGAATATTGACTAATGGCTGCGATTTTATCTCCCAATACATAAATTGGGAAAAAACAGCCTGACAACAGTGCCAAAGACTGAATGATCAGACTTGTGAGCTGATTTGCCGTGGTTTCCGTTTTAAAAATGGTGCAAAATAATACTCCTAGGACAACTGCAAATAAATCCGTCGCTACTAATAAAATCCAAACCGCTGGCCAGTGACCTCCACCAAAGTTCACCTTAAATAGGCCATATAATAAAAAACCATCTAATGTGTACCAGAAAACTGAAAAAATAAATGTGGCGACTATTTTAGACAACGGAATATAATACGAGGGCACTGGTAACATAACTAGTCGCATATTCGGCAGTTTAATTCGTTCCTCCATAAACGCATTGGCTGAAAAGCTCGAACTTAACAAGGTCGCGAATAACATCATGGTAATGCCGAAATAATCCAGCGAGCCCATGGCATCGTTTCCTCCACCTCCCAAAAAACTTAAAATGATGACTAATAAAATGGGGAAGCCTGTGGCATAAGCCACCCAAAGCGGATTTTTCATGAGATTTAATAGATCCAGGGTCACCATTTTTCTGAGTTCGTACATTTTGTTCACTCCTTCTAACAGCAATGACTAATCACGCAAGGTTCTCCCTGTTAATTGTAAAAAAACCGTTTCTAGATTAGCTGACTCAATTGAAATATTTTTAATCTTGATCGAAAAGCTTAATAATTTACCAATAATACGATCTAAATTATCAATGTTTTTTAACGTTTTGATCGACACTTTATTGTCTGATAAGCTGGCTTCTTTTACCCCTTCCAAACTATATAGTTGATCAACAGCAATTAGCTTCCCTTCTGACACCTCAATCTCAATGAGTTGCTCATTTGCTACCGCAGCCTTCAATTCTTCTTTCGATCCGCTGGCCAAGATTTCCCCTTGATCAATGATAATGATTCGATCGGAAATTTCTTCGACTTCTTCCATATAATGGGTGGTGTATAAAATCGTCATCCCTTGGTCCCTTAATCGGCGGATGGCTGTCAGAATATGCAAACGCGACTGAGGATCAATCCCGACAGTAGGTTCGTCCATAATCAATAACTCTGGGCCATGAGCCATGCCACAGGCAATATTTAGGCGCCGTTTCATCCCGCCTGAGAAAGTCTTTACCACAGATTTCCGACGATCTCCTAGCCCGACAAAGGCCAAAGCCTCGGTCACCTTATTTTTAAGTTCCTCCCCCTTAAGGCCATATAACGAGGCAAAAAAAGTCACATTGACCTCGGCCGATAACTCTTCATACAGAGCTAAATCTTGCGGAACCACGCCGATTTTCCGTTTAAACCCTCGATCATTTGCCTGCAATTTTCGCTGATGAAAAAATAATTGGCCACTATCGTAACTGAGGGCACCTGTTAAAATATTGATTGTCGTACTTTTACCTGCACCATTTGGTCCTAAAAGACAGAGAATTTCTTTCTCATAAATACTAAAGGATAAATTTTTTACGACTTTTTTGCATTCAAATGTTTTATTAAGCTCTTTAACTTCTAGCAATGTTTTCATAGGCTCTCCTTTTACACTGATTGACGAAAAGTGATCTTCCCTCACTTTCCCATTCAGTATAAAAGTAAATCGCTCTAAATCCTATCCACCATTCGGTTGATATTAGGCAGTTTCTTGTAACAACTTCACTAAAATTAACAAGTTACTAGCTATCCCTAATCACGCCATAAGTCCTTATTTACAATACCCAGTCACTCATTTATAATGAAACCACACTGAAGAGTTTTTACTCATATGGCTAAAAGGAGGAAACGATGTCCTATCGATTTGTTACTGATTATCAAAACAATAACCTGTTACGCCAAAGTTTTTTTGAGTTAGCTTTGGCCACCTTTGACATTGATTTTAAGCCATGGTTTGAAATAGGCGCCTGGGACGATAATTATCGCTGCTATTCTTATGCGGATGGCGATCAGATCATCGCCAATGTTTCCGTCAATTTAATGACTGTTCATCATCAAGGTCAAAAGAAGCAAGCTGTTCAAATTGGGACAGTGATGACCCACCCTGACTATCAACAACAAGGTCTAGCTGGCAAGCTGATGGATCATGTTGTGACGCACTACGATCAGCGTGTTGCTTTTATTTATCTATTTGCCAACGATCAAGTCCTTGATTTTTATCCCAAGTACGGCTTTCAACCTTACGATGAAAGTCAGTTTACCTTTGCCATTGACCAACAATGGCAACCTCTTCCTAAAAACTACCGCCAGCTTAACTGCGAGTCGGCATCTGATTTGGCACTCCTTCGTGAGTTAGCCTTCAATCGACGTCCAAACTCCCAAAGACTCGGAATCAGCAATAATCCTAGCTTACTGTTATTTTATGCGACAATTGTTTTCCCTCATCAACTGTACTACTTTGAAAAGCAACACACATTAATCATCGGCGAACAATCAGACGATACCATAACTATTTTTGACGTTGTTCAAACGCAAAAAGAGGCCATCAAACCGTTGATCAGCCAGTTAATCACCAATGAGACCACCACTGGCCAACTTTTTTTTACAACTGACAATCAGGAGTTTCCCATAGAACAGCAGTTGCAATTCACAACGGAAGATCACTTGTTTATTCGATCCCAATCGGAGACTTGGTCCAACCAAACCTGTTTTCCCCTTACCTCTCACGGATAGAATTTAACCTCATAAAGAGAAATCAAATCACTGATTTCTCTTTTCTTATGACAATTATTTACATTCGATAACATTATTATAACAATACTGATATAAAAGTACCGATTACTAATCATTTATTGACAATATGCACGATTTGCCGTATCGTTATAAATATAATCTAAAAACTCTGCTTAAACAGCAGTTCAAAAATATCACGATAAAAGAAAAGAGGCGTCGGGTTGAACACACTGATTTTATATTCAAGTAAACATGGTACAACCAAGCGCTATGCCAAGGAAATGGCTGATCAACTTTTCCCCCAAGGACACGTGATACAGGTAGAATCAATTAATCATCATCAACTCAATCAGTTCGATACCGTTGTCCTAGGCACACCGATTTATGCTGGCCGCCCACAACGGGATATGAGTGCTTTCTGTCAAAAATTTCACGATGAGTTACTGTCAAAACGGCTCTATTTATTTGCTACTGGGCTGGCCTCTGGGGATTTAGCCAGTCGTGAGTTACAGGAAGCTTATCCAGAAACACTGCAACAACATGCACAAGAAAAAATATTTCTGGGGGGAGCTGTCGATTACCCTTCCCTCAATTTGTTGGAGAAAAGCGTCGTAAGTTTGATGCCTAAGGACGACTTTCACCTTGCTAATTTAAAAAAAGTGCAACAACTATCAAAGTTTAACAAACAATTGCTAAAACAATTCACTCAATCTATTACCCCCTTAATAGGATAGAAGGGGAATAATTCCGCCCTCCCTTAGATAGCAAATTAAAGGATTGACCAGATCTGGTCGGTCTTTTTTCTTTTGAGCTAGAACTGCGGAAGTCGAAATAAAGTTAACGACAATCAGCCTCTTCTCCTATACCACCCAAGCCTTGAGTTCGCTACGCTTGGCGGTAACTACTGGCGACTTGACTTTCACTAGCTAGATAAGTGCCATGCTTGGCACACCTCTAAAAATCGCCTTTTGCATGTTGCAAAAGACGATTCCTTTTTAACTTTATAAGAAACTATAGAGCTTGCTCTATCTCGTAGTTTAAATTCAGCTGAACGAGGTGTTCAGCTTTTCTTATTACGTGCTTTTATTTCCTCAAAAGATTTTAGTCCCACATAAACTTCTTCCTTTAGGACATTACGTTTGTATTTCTTGATGCGATAAAGATGATAAACAAAGACGGCCACATTTGCTGCCAAAGATAAGAAACTTGCAACAAATAAAGAGGCATTGTGATGAGTGCTCGCCACTGCAAATTGAGATTCTCCAACAAAAGCTGGGAAGGACATGGTAAACATCATCCAAAAAGCCAGTGTTTGAGCCCGATGTTGTAACCATGCGCCTTTTTTTATAAAGAACGCAGGAATTGTACACGAAATTAGCAGAGCTGCCCCAGCGTAAAACGCATGATCTGAAACACAATTATAGACATAGGCAAAATTCCACAAATCATAGGCAATGATCCAAAACCACATTTGATCTGGCCAAACCATGTCTTTTTGTTTATCTTGGCTAATCATTATTCCAACCCAACCAGAAATGGTCAAAATATTTAGAATCCCAGCCACACCGTTCATAATATTCCAAATACCACCATTCATCAGGACACCATCGATCATCCCTTGTAATGAATACACTTGAAAGTCGCGAATCACAGCTTCCATGATATTTATTGCTAGAATTAGCGGTGGAAAAAATAACAAATACTTATTAGTACTTGCTCCTTTGATAAAACGCAACGCTAAAAATCCCAGACAGCCTGCTAAAGCTGAATAGACTTTTACCCAATGAAACCAAGTTCCCGTGCTACTTCCGGCTCCAGCCGTCGTCGGCCAAACAAGAATCGTTAGAACAAGTGGCACTAAGGTAAATAACAACAACGCCACCCACTTATTCATTCGCGCTAATTCATTTAACCCCATTAAAACTGCAACAACTGCAACCCACATCAAACCAGATTGCCAAGTAATGTTTTCAAAGAAAAACATCTCCATTCCCCCATCTTCTCAAATAATTAATTTCACGACTAACAAGTCTTATCATACTCAAATTAATTATTTAAGCTATAAACAAAATGAGAGAATTGCCCAAATATCTGACAAAAATGCAAAATTGCCCAACTGTTTATTCGTCCTCTAACTGCTCTGAAATCCGTTTAACCATTCCAGAACTCATGCGCTCCACTCGATTAACCAATTCAACTTTTGGTTCTTTTAAATTGGTCAATAACCAATGAATCACCTGAGCCACCATCGCTCGACCGTAAAAATCGGCTATTTCCTGACGGAGGGAATCCGTTAATCTCTTGCCATCATCCGTTGTTTTCATCATCGTCAGTAACATCTCATACGTAATTCCGAATAAAAAACTTTCTAAATGATCGCGACTTAATGAGTGAAAAGTATTCATGCAAAAAACACGATTTTCTTCTATGTAGTTCAACACTTTCATTAATCCTACTTGCCAACTATCTAACTGAGTATAAGGCTTTAAGCTAGTTACTACTTCATTGTCATACGTCCATCCCAATAAATCATTAATATCCAAAAAATGATAATAAAACGTATTACGGGAAACGCCTGTTATTTCCGTGATTTGATTGACGCGAATTTTATCCAGTTCATTGCTTTCCATTAATAGTTTTAGAATATGCGACAGCGCTTTTTTTGTTACATACCCTTGCTCCATCGTGCCATCCCCTCTCTCTCTTTATTTTCTCACCCTTATTATACGGTCTAAGGGAGGTTTAGGATAGTAAAAAATGGACTCATTCCAACTTTTGGGAATTGAATTTGAATCAAAGAAAAACAGTTTTATCTCATTAGTCATAAATCTTCATTACAAAATGCCTTACCCTTTTGTTGTGTTGCTTTTGCCTAAAAAAAAAGAGATAATAAATAATGATCGAAATAAAAAAAAATGTCGACAGAGGTGTTAGCACCATCATGTCAACGAATTTAATCTGAAAGGAACGCTTGCATGATACCTAATCAATCAGGTCTTTTCACTAAATTAACGCCATTAACTAAAGAATTTATCCAGACTTCCTCCACTAGTAGCCTGATTATTGCCAGTCATAAACATAAACTAATCATCGGTTATAATGATTGGCGTGACCAATGGGAATTTCCTGCTGGAAAACGAGACGTAACAGATGCAGATAGTTACGCCACAGCAAGGCGCGAGTTTTTTGAGGAAACTCATCTTAGAGCAGAAAATTTGCGCTTACTCGGCTTTGTCACCATTCACACCTTTACGCTAGAAACACGCTACCGAGCAATTTTCACCGCCAACTTGACCCAATTTTCCTCTTTTATTCCCCAATCTGGCGACGAAATGAGCAAGCTAGCCTTAGTCGCTCCCACCAAATTAACGTCTTTAAATATGGCTGCTGGAGACTTGGCTATTTATCAGCAATTACAGAAAGAAGGGTTGTTTAATGTTTAACTATCATGACATTCAAGAAGGAGATCTTGCGACTACCTTACATTTAGTCAAAGATACCTTCGATTTGTTTCAAAAACCTGATTATACTGCTGAAGGGGTTCAGTCTTTTTATGACTTTATTTCTGAAGATCATATAAAACAGGCCTTACGAACCCATAAACTTCACTTATATGGGTGTTTTCACAATCAAATCTTAGTCGGAATTTTAGGCATTCGACAGCCACACCACATCTGTTTACTGTTTGTTGATCAAGCATATCATCGGCAAGGAATTGCCGCACAATTAGTCGCTAACTGGAAACAAACACTCAAACCAGGGGCAACGATCACTGTCAATTCATCTCCTTATGCCGTCCCTGCTTACGAAAAAATGGGCTTTAGCTCCACAAGTGCTTCACAAACAATTGATGGCATTACGTTCGTCCCCATGAGCTGTCTCCTAGATTAACTCGCTAAATAAAAAATGAAAGAGACCCCGACCGATTTACGGCAGAACTCTCTTTCACTTTTTAATCATACTGACAAACTAACTAAATTGTCTTCATTTTTTCCACTGGAAAATAAACAGAGGTTTCCCATTCGGAAACAGGTTTGTTGGTCATTGCAGACTCAACATAAATCTCAAATGGGGCTTGTTTACTTTGATAGTGATTCCCAGCCATAAACTCAACAATGGCCGCATAAGCTTCTGACAGATTATTATAAGCTCCACGATGGACGGTCACTAAGTGAGGACCGCCAGACAACACCCGTGTTGCCTGGGTATGATCTTTAACCGGAATGGCTACTTCTATATCCGTGTCTTCTTCTGCAAATTCAGAATCGTGATATAAAGCCATCGCTGGCCCTGTGGGAAAAGCTTGCAATTTCCCGATTTTTTCAAACAGCTTGCCAAACGCCTGATCAAATTGACTAATCCCCATCTGCTGTCTGACACTAATGATTGGTAACGGCTCTCGCTCCACCAACCTGATCTCGTAATTTTTCTGATAATCCATAATCTTTCCCGTCCTCTCAATACTTTTTAGATGGGCATCAAGCTCGTTAATTGCCGCTTGAATTTGATTGATATCTTTTGCCAATACGTGTTTTTGATTAACCAAAGCTGGAATTAACAACTCTTCAGTCGACATTAATTCCTGTATTCGCTGTAAACTTAAACCATAGCGTTTCAACCGATTGATCAACAACATTTGACTCATTTGATTTGCACTATAGTAACGATAATTAGTCAGGTTATCCACTTTACTCGGCAATAACAACCCAATCTTATCATAATGCCTTAACGTCTTAACTGTAACACCACAGGCTTTAGAAAATTCACCAATCGTTAACATTCACTTCCACCTTTCAACTTGATTCCCTCTAACATCAGATTAAGGCCGACCCTTAGGGGAGAGTCAAGTACTAATATTTCCTTCACTTTTATGACGCAAGCTAAGCAAGATGATGATCATCCCCAAGCAAGCTTGGACAAGACCGAATACCAAAAGGAGCGAAACACCTGACATATCCAGTAGCCAGCCACCAACTAAGCTACCAATCACATTCCCAAAGGTGACCCCAGCCATCATAAACGTTTGACCTTTTACGCGATCATTCGGAGCCATCCATTCGTTGATATAATGGGCATAAGCGGGCGTAATCAAAGCGAAGGATAACGCTTGCAACAGTTGCGCGGCTTGTAGTACCAGAAAATTGGGGGCTATCAGATAGATCATTGCTTTTATAAAGAAAAAGATAGCAGAGATCCGCAATAAAATAATCACATTCACTCGTTCTTCCAAGCGTTTAAACCCAAACATGGTAGGGATTTCTAAAAAGCCTGCAAGAGCGATTGCAAAGCCAATTTCCTTGCTGCCCCCACCAACATGGTGGACAATTTGAGGTAAATAGACATTCACGATGGTGTGAAAACTAAAGATAACGGCTACCCCAATTAAAAAGAGCAAAAAGCTGGGGTACTTTTTATGAAACTCACCAAGGTTTGTTGGCACTTGAACATCTGCTTCATGAGCAACGGATTGGTTAAGCTCTGGCAAACGCCAAACGATGAGCAACAAGACCAATGATAAACCTGTTGACAGTATGGGAATCCACAGAGTCGAGTGCTGTTCCAGCCAAAGTCCCATCACAAAAGAAAAAGAAGCGTACATCATCGAGCCTAATCCTCTTGAAAAAGAAAAAGATAAGTCGGCCCCCTCATTAATATAATCGTAAATAAGTGAGGTGACTAAAGGTTGACTATTAAACAGCAAGACGATCAACACACAATACAGGATTGCCATCAGCACTGTTTCTTTCACAAACAAGATCGTTCCCAAAGATACAACTGTACTTAAAGCTAGAAAAAACAGCATCACCCTACGGACAGTCATTCGGGGAATTTTATCGATTAAAATCCCTGTCATAAATTGTGCAAACACTGACAATAAGCTTCCTAATGCAATAATCAGACCAATTTGACTATTCGGCACAGTATTTGATAATAAAAAAACTGTCGCGAACCCTGAAATAGAACAAAAGGACATCCAATAAAATGCCTGCAGTAAATAGATGCGACCTTTCAAATCGCTTGTCAAGATAGCCAAAGAATCCCTTCTTTCTCATACATATCTCCATCATACCAAAAATCATCTGTAGAAAAAAGCCGTCTTTAGATATTCTTTTTGGTTCAATGTTGACAACTAATCCTTAATCGGGTTAACAAAAAAAGCAATAAGTCTTCACCTATTACTTCTTTAATGCAATATGTCAAATGACTTGTTGATTCGTCGAGGCTAGCTCTTAAGAAAAGTGCGGCTTGCCTTCTGTCAGATGGAGATAATAACCTGTTTCGTCAACCTCATCTAAGACAATTTGATTCATTTTATAGTCACCATAATAAACAAACAAAGATTTGATGATCAGTTTTCGAATTTCAGCAGTTTCTCGAATCAATTGTTTAGGCATTTTGATCCCTTTGACGAAAATCGATTTGGTGATTTCCTCATTAGATTCTGTATGATCTATCACAAAGAAAAAAATCAAGGATCCTCGGTAATTCAGGACAAAATAACGTGGCATCTCATAACTAAACGATATGTGTTGATTGGATAATGATACCAGATAAACTGACTCATTTTCCGCGATGGTGATATTTTTAGGTTGACTGACTTTTTGCGAGACTGGATCAACTAAAGGAACTTCCCCAAACTCCTTCAGCTCCTCTTCAGTTACTGGTCGTTTTTTAAAGTTCATCCTTGTCCTCCCTTTAAATTGAGTCGTCATAAAATCAATTTTATTATTTATCTTATTATTCCACACTCAGAAAAAAAGTCAACTTTTCCAACAAAACTGTAAGAAAACTACGATGGTTAGCCTGACGACTTAACGACGATGAAACTAACTCCCCCTGAAAGTTGCCTTTCAAGGGGAGTGGACTTATTCTTTAATTAAGATTGTGTAACCATCTTCTTGTTTAATTTTACGTTGTTTTAATAAAGAGCCTAAGGCACGTTTAAACTGTCCCTTCGAAATAGCAAAGGTCAGCTGAATTTCTTCAGGAGTGGATTTGTCCGTAAAAGGAATGCGACCATCAGGAGATTTCTCTAAAAAGGTTAAAATCATCATCGCATCATCACTGATCACTTCATGAGCGCGCGGTTTAACAGAGATATTTAAGACGCCATTTGGACCAATTCCAATGACCCGCGCTTTCAAGACTTCACCAATACGCGGCTCAATATAGCGCTCAGATGGGTGCAAGAAGCCCAGATAAAAGTCATCTGTAATAACATAGGTACCGATCACTTTCAACCGGTAAGCCGTTGCGATAACGTCTTTATTTTTAAAGTCTTCTTCATTTTTCGCCTGGCGACTAATCGCTTTAAAGATCGTTTCATCTGCCAAAGTTGCCCACATTCGATCTTTATCATCGACAGTTACAGCCACCATTAGCCGGTCACCCTTCTTAGGCCACAGTTCCCGCATTGTCGGCAGTTCATCAATCGATAAGACTATTTCCTTATCTGGTAGACCGATGTCAATAAAGGCCCCCAGATCTTTGCGAGTTGCCACGACCTCGCCAAAGCCATAATGACCTTGAGAGATCGTTGGGATGTTCGTCGTTATGCGGTTATCTTGCTTTTGATCGACATATCCATACCCCTCGACTGCCTCTCCTAATTGATGTTCCCCTTCACTTTTAGCCAACTTAAAGGTGATGCCATCTTTTTGCACAAAATAAGCGTGATTATTTTCATCGGTAATTAAACCAGTAAAGACTGTTCCTAATAGATTTTGCATGTTAATCTCCTTCTCATCATGAGTTCAACGTCACTGCGAGCTCCTGTACTGCCAATTGCTACGTGTGAAATGTTATCTCATTATAGCACAGAAGAATGAAAACTACATGAAAAAACGTAATGCCGCCATGGAAATAATTCCAACAATGACTGTCCACATCAGATCACGACTAATGACCCCAACCGCGATGGTCGGCAAGCTTGCCAATATATTTTCGTTATTAAATGTTGGCAACCCTTGACTCTGCTGGACCAACAGACCTTGAACAAAAAGGGCAGTCAGGATACACATTGGCAAATAGGATAAAAACTCGTTTAGTCCCTTGGAAAAAGTCAACTTTTTCGATAAAATAAAGGGCACAACACGCGGTCCCCAAGTGACCACCCCACACAAGACAATCGTTAAAACGATCATATTAGTTGCTGCCACGATTAACCACCATCCCAACTGTGCAACCAATTAATGTTGCGACGATTACACTCATTTCTGCAGATAACAACCCCATTAACAGATACAAACTGAACACCACAGACAGCAAGGTCACCACCGTCTGTTTGGTGCGTTTGCGCATCGGCAATTCCACTTGCAAAATAATTAACCCAATAAACATCGCAGTCAAAGCAAAGTCTAAACCAAATTGTTCAGGATTTGGGATCCAGTCTCCAATTAACCCACCAACGACTGTCGCAATAATCCAAGTCAGATACGCTGTTAGATTTAAGCCATGAGCCCATTTAGTGGTGACCTTTTTGCCATTTTGAATAGCTGTCATTAAAACGCCATAGGATTCATCGGTCAACAAAGTCCCTATGCCGATGGACTGCAACATGGTTTCCTTTTTAAAATAATCAGCCACAGATAAGCTCATCAAAAAATGCCGCAAGTTTACTAAAAAAGTCGTCAAGACAATCGGACCAATGGGACTCCCCATTAAAATCATCCCACTGATGATAAATTGCGCACTACCTGCGTAAACAATGATTGATAATAACATGATTTCAAAAACTGATAGTCCAGACCCCTTGCCGACAATACCGGCAGCTAAGCCAATACCCAGATACCCTAAAATGGTGGGGACACAGGCTTTAACTCCCTCATAAAAGCTCTGATAGCCTTTCGAATAACTCTCTTCCATGATAACCGCCTTTCAACAACCCTAACTTAATTGAATATTCAGACTATTTCACGGGCCGTAAATAGTTATCGTTTATCTTATCGTTAAATCGGTTAATTGTAAAGAGTATCTTTAGGTTTTCTGAAAAAAGCACGTCATTTTATTCCCCTTGGCCCTGATTTTCGTGGTAAACTTAAAGAAAAAGATCATCACTTAAACCATAAGGGGGAATCAGTCATGATTAAGCGCCTAACCACCACTTTACTAGGTATGCTACTTTACACCGTTGTCGCCTATGGTGGAAATTTAGTCACTGGAGTTGCCAAACATTCCAGCTTTTGGGAAGTTCTAGGAGAATCGCTGTTCTTCGGTATTTTTGTTTTTCTCTTTCAAAGCTTTCGTCGAAAGGATGCGACAGATGGCAAAAATGACAAAACCTCCTAAGGGTTTTGTCATTTTTGGTCTAAGTAAGCGAATCAACCATCGCCGGTGGTCGGCGTCTTTCCAATTAGTCGATCCCTTTATTCTGGTTCCTTAATAGCTGTAACCCTGCACCGATAATGCCTGCATTATTACTGAGCTGACTGAGGTGTAGACGATCGACTGCTGGCAATTGCGGGGCAATCGCATAGCTGGTTAATCGTTGTTTAATCCCTTCAATTAGAAAGGGCTGATAAAGGGATAAACTACCGCCAAAAACAATGGCTGCTGGATCAATCAAACAGATAATGCTGTAAACACTATGAGTGATTGAATCGATCATCTGGTTTATCAACGCCAAGGCAAAAGGATCTCCTTGTTGGTAACGCGCGAATAACTCGGCCGTTGTCAACTGATTATTCTGATAGTAACGCTGGCCTGCTTGAGTGATGGCTGGCCCTGACGCCAAGCCTTCCAAACGAGCAATTTTTTTCCCTTCTCTCGGATCAATCACTTGGGCTAAACCTACTTCGCCAGCAAACCCATTGCCGCGAAGAAAGTCGCCATTGTTAATAATGGCGCAAGCCACCCCTGTGCTGATCGTATAATAGACAAAAACAGCCTCGCGGTTCACCTTACTCGCCTGCCACTCGGCAAACGCTGCCTGATAAACATCATTATCAATCTGCAATGGTCGCTTGCCATATGTTGCTTCTAAACGCGCGGCAATTGGAAATTCCTGCCAAGGGAGATTATTTTGAAAGAGGGCAATTCCAGCCTGACGATTTACTTTCCCAGGAACGCCAAGCCCGATCCCTTGATAATCCTCGATTGTCGTATGGCTTTGTGCTAAAAAGTGATCAATCGCCCCTGTCACCGCTGCATACATGGTTTCAGCTGTGTCTGTTTGGCTTGGAACTGTTACTTTCCCCGTCATTTCTCCCTTTTCAGAAATAGCCGCAACAGCAATTTTAGTTCCGCCAATGTCAATGCCAATTGCCTCCTGCATCACAATCCCTCCCTTCTCTATCCCCTAAAAACGGCGTAGTTGCGATTGTCTCCTTGAGCTTTCCCTCTGCCACAAACCCTTCTGGTCGTTGGGCTAATTCCGCTATCAACAGCTGTCTTAAGACCTCAATCCGTTGCTGATAAGCAGCTTCATCGATCAAATTATGACATTCTCGAGGGTCGACGGCAAGATCAAAAAACTGCTCCTGCTGTCGTTGAGGAAACCAAATAAATTTCTCCGTTTTGGTCAAGATAAATTGACTCGAGTCCTCTCCTAAAAGATGTTCTCCATGAAGGTATTCCCGTTCATTTTGCCGATAGTCAAAGCCATCAATCCCCTTAACTGTTCTCCCCGTTGCAGCTGCTAGCAGCATGGGAAAGACATCTCTTAATTCCACCAAGGGTTGCGACTCTTGGTGCCAAGCGGGATTGTACATCATCAGTGGCACATGGACACTTTCCTGATAAGGATAACCTTTACGAAACAAATAGTGATCCCCTAATTGGTCACCGTGATCAGAGACAAACAAGATCACCGTCTCTTCCGTTAGCTGCGCTTCCTCTAACCCTTGTAAAAAACGACCAATTTGATGATCTAAATGGGTAATCAAGCCATAATAGCCAGCCTTCATGCGGTTTAATTCTCGAAGCGGTAGATAGCCTTTTTTGGCATCTATTAAGTGTGTCGGTTGCTTTTCTTCCCAGTCCCCTGCCGACACCGCTCCTAAAGCGCCTAGTTGATTGGCATACATCTCAAAATAATAGGCAGGCGGATTCAAGGGGCTGTGAGGCCGTGTATAGGATAATTTTAAAAAGAAAGGCATTGTCGGATCCCGTCTACTTAAAAAGTTAAGCCCCTCCATTGTCACCCAATTTGTCGGATGATAACGCTCCTCGTATGGCCAAGGACGTGCAACCCAAGAATTACACTCAAGCCCATCATCGATTAAATCAGCTCCTGGTACCTGTGCTTTTAGCCACTGCAGGTAGTCGTCTACCTGCTCATATTGACTGAGATAAGCTTTAGTCTGTTTGCGGCTTTCATGTAAATAACCATTGTGCAATAGCACATGATCAAAACCACATCGGTGACGATCAGGGTATACGTGCATCTTGCCAATTGCCTCAGTTTGATAGCCTTGTTGTTGAAATGTCTGAGCCATTGTCACTGGATAATTCCAGGGAACCTCGTCTTGGTAGCCAACTCTGCCATGATGTTCCTGTTTCAAACCAGTCATCAAAGAGGCTCTCGCTGGAATACAAGTTGGAACCCCACTGTAAGCATGTTGAAAATCAACGCCCTTTTCAGCCAATTGATCCAAGTAAGGGGTAGAAATAATCCCACTTGGATCATGACACCCAATAGAATCGTAACGCAGTTGATCAACCACTATCATCACCACATTTTTGTTCATCGCTTATTCCTCGCTTGTAAAGCTTTTATTGTAGGCGTACAGCAGACTCAATAAGCCTGCTAAGCCAACTAACATCAAACTAAGACCGACTGGACCGATCAGCTTTTGGCCATAAATGATCAACCCTAATGAGCCACTGCCAATCAGGACTGCCAATAGAAGTAACCCCCTTTTTCTATTCATTTGTGATGACCTCCCACTTGATTTCACTAGGATTTAAGAACACTTGATGACTGGCTCCTTGACCATTGTAAACTTCGGTTTGTTGAGGCTGATTCGTATTATTCACAATCGCATATTGGCCAAGGGCCGGGTAAGCGTGGACCTCACAATGAAGATTAGCACTGAACCACTTGGTCAATTCCGCCTCTTTAGTGGCTGCATAGTATAAGGCTCGTAACAGCAATCGCGTATTTTCCAAGCTGTAAGGCAAACCCGCCAAGTAAACAGTGCGCCCCTTGCCAAATTGATTAGCAGCCAGATGTATCTCACCATCACTGTATTCAATAATTTCCGTGGCCTCTGTTAAGGCGTAGATGTTTTTCATACTTTCACCAAAATCAAATCGTGTCACATCTGCGGTAATAAAGTGATCGCTTAAAGGCTCTGTAAAATATTTATCTGTCGACAGACTGAAGCCCAATTCTTTGTCGACTCCTAATGCGGTTGCCAATTGGAAGTAGTGCCCACCATGATGGGCGGCTGTCGGTTCTCCTAGACCTACAAATCCGCCGCCTTCTGCAATCCATTGCCGAATAACGGTGACCAGTTCTGGTTTTAACCAGTAATCCCCTCCAGAAAATGCGGTATGAGCGTCGCCACCATTGATCAGGACATCAACTTCTGCTGGTACCCCATTAGTCAGCAACTCATCAAAGCTTAGAAAGACCACCTTCACTGCAGCCCCACTTAAGGATTCCATCATCCCTAAGTATGAATAAATCTGTTTGTATTCCAGTGCGTGGGCTACCATGTAAGCTTGCCACGAACGCAAACTCCCCCAAGCATTTAAAACCCCCACGGTCAACCCGTTATATGGTGAAACAGTGGCAATCTTCTGATAAATATCGCGAAATTCATCGGTCACATGTTCCACATAATCGATAAACTTGGGGAATTGATACGCTAAACTTAAATAGCCGCCATAGCCAATGCGGTCAACTGGCTTTCTTAAAATGGCTCGTCTGGCACTCAACCAGTTCTGATTGGCTTCTACTACTGGATCATTCCCTTCATAAAAGGTATCTGGGAAGAAGTAAGGTAAAAAACGACCTTCCGTATACTTAACATGGGGAATTTCAGAGATCATCCGCAAGGTGGTCCCACCTCCGACACTACCAACAACAGCATCTAGCCCAATCTCACCAAAATATGGGCCATAAGGCTCCGTGCCAATCCAATTGTCACCTAAAAACATCATCGCCTCTTTGCCACTATCATGAACGATGTCAACCAGTTTTTTCGCCATTTGCGAAACAAAGCGTTGAATAAAGCGCAGATAGTCCTGGTATTCTGGTGTTGGCACTCTGAAAGTACTGTTGTAATAACCTTCATCGATAAATGTCTCTGGTCTTAGTCGATACCCATATTCCAACTCAAAAGCCTCAATCGCCTCAGCAGATACACTGGCGCCATAACCAAACCAATCCACAAATTTTTCTTTGCCCAGATCGTTAAAGACCAAGGTGAAATGATAAAAAAAGGTTGTAAATCTAACCACATCGGTATCAGGATTGTCCTTGAGCCATTGCCTTAAATAATCCGTCATAAAGGCCTGCGAATGAGGTTTGCGGACATCAAAGGGAATATCATGGGGCACCTCTCCCCAATCATTGGTAATATGATTGTACATTTGCGTCGGATCCCAAATGGCATCGGCCAAAAAAGAGACCGTGTATTCATGCCAAGGCTGACAGTTCTCGATTGTCAGTGTGTTCTCTTGTTGATTCAATTGCCAGTTTTCGCTAGATACCACCTGATTGGTCGTTCGATCGATGACTTCCCAGAAGCGAGTCACATCGTGTCGATAATCTGGTTTGATCTGCTGATCAAAATACCCTTCCATAAATCTGATCGTCAATCGTTCACCCGTGGCCATTTGATAAGGGGACATCAAGTATAGTTGTTGACACTCATCCAGATGTTGTTCAGCAAATTGATTATGATTACGAGCCACAAAATAAGTTGTGTAAATCTTGGCTTCCAACTTTTTTAACGCCTCATCCAGCTTCGTACCATCACTGTCCCGTAAAGCATCGGCGCCCCAACGGGTCATGATTTCCTTTGTTTCATCTAAAAAGTGACTCTCACTCGGTAGTGTCACTCGTCCATGTGATTTCGACATTGATTTTGCCTCCATTATTTGATCCCACCAGCAGTCATGCCTTGGGTTAATTGTTTTTGAACCAACATGTATAATAGTAACGTTGGCAGCATAACGATGACTAAGCCTGCATACATCTGACCATAGTTAGCAGCCGCTTTTTGTGCCGTCATTAAATTCATCAAGCCCACGGGGAGTGTCTTGTTTTCACCAGGCATCAGTGTTAACGCAATGATGTATTCATTCCAAAAAGAAAGAAAATTGAATAAAATCACGGTGATGATGCTGGGTTTCGCCATGGGAATCATGATTTTCACCATTGTGGTAAAGTGGCTGGCACCGTCAACATAAGCCGCTTCTTCAAAGGTTTTTGGCAATGTTCTAAAATAACTTGAAAGTAGGTAAATTGTAAATGGTAATGACGTCGTACCATAGACAATTCCTAAGATCACAATATTATCGATAAAAAGCCCACTGCCAAATAAATTGGTCAACCACTTATCTCCTGCTAAAAGCATCAGGAAAATCGGCACGATGATGTAATTAACATTGATGAACAGGCCAGCCATAAACAGCCCATTAAAAAAGCCACGTCCCTTAAACTCAAAACGGGATAAGACATACGATGCCGGTAAGGCCACCACCAACAAGACGATCAGCCCAATCAGTGTTACGATCACTGAATTTAAAAAATAAGCGCCCATATTAGCCTTTTGAAAGGCATCGATAAAATTTTGAAAATAGAAACCTTTAGGTAACGTCCAAGGGCTGCCGTAAAACTCAGCATTTTGTTTAATCGAAGCAAGAAAAACCCAACCAACGGGAATGATAATGGTCAACGCCAATGTTAGCAAGGCGACATATATAAACCATTTGTATAAACGATTGGTCTTTTGGCTTTGTTTCTCCATTTGTGTCGCCTCCTTAATATTCATAAATTTCTCGTTTGGTTATCCGATTGACGATGGCTGACAAAGCAAACGAGAAGATAAACACCACAACACCAATTGCCATCCCATAACCATAAGATGAGTTAGTATAGGCTTGTTTATACATGTAGCTTAAGAATACTTCCGTTGCTCCGTCTGGTCCCCCTCCTGTCATAGTTTTAACAAATAAGAAACTCAAATTAATCGAGCTGATAATAAAGAAGGTCAGAGTCGTCCGTATATTATTCCAAATTAGGGGCAAGGTAACGCTGGTAAACTGCTTGATTCTACCCGCTCCCTCTAAGGCAGAGGCTTCATACAGACTCTCAGGAATCGCTGCCATACTGGCCATATACATGACCATGTAATAACCAATAGCTTGCCAGATCATCGCCCCAGCTAAACTATATATGACAATTTTTTGATCCCCTAACCAAAGTTGTGTGACCTTCTCTAAATTAATCAGCTTCAAAAAGCTATTCAACAAGCCGGTTTTAGGATCATATATCGCTGAAAAGATGGCGGCGATTACTACCACAGACAAGATGTTGGGAACATAAAAAATCACTCGGAAAAAGTTTTGTCCTTTTAGTTTTTCTCGTGATAAAATAGCGGCAAAACCGATGGCAAAAACCATGGTGATCAACGTGACCAAAACAATCAAGACAATCGAATTTTGAAATGAACGGAAAAAATTTAAATCTTTAGCTAAAATCTTAAAGTTAGCCAACCCTACAAACGTCTTCGAAGCAGAATAGCCGCCCCATTTAAATAACGACATATAGAAAACATTGACTGTTGGGATAATCATAAAAATGGTAAAGAGAATAATCGCTGGCGCGAGGCAAATAATGACAAAACGACGTGTTTGCCTTTGACGATTTTTAGTAGTCATAGCCTTTCCTTTCCGATTGAATAAACAATAGCGGTTGAGTCAACCACTATTGCTTTGACTGAATCCTTATTTTTTAGCTGCTCTTAATTGATCACTGGCTTGCTGTACAGCATCCTGCCATTGTTTAACTGTCTTATCACCTGATACCACACTATCAATCGTGCCAAATAACACATCTTTCATGTTAACGCCTTCAACAGCATCCGTTGAGGCAAAGCCACCCATTACCGCTTTAGCCCCATCATCATAAACACTGTAGAATAATTTATTCTCGCCCTCCAACTTATCAGAGATCCCTTGGATTGGCTGAATGGCATTGGCTTTAGCAAAGATATCAGCTGCCTCATCTGAATACATATAGGCAATAAACTCTTTTCCTTGTTCTTTATTTTGGGCCTCGGCTGGCATCCAAATTTGCTCAAAGAACGTAAAGGAGTACCGATCTCCCCCTTTTTCAACCGCTGGTAAGGCAGTAAAGCCCCACTCAAAACCAGCTGCTCGAGGTGCTTCGGCCATTTCACCGGTAATCCACGTGCCATTTGGCATAAATAACGCCTTATTATCCAAAATCAATTGTTGATTTTTGGTGAAATCTGTTTTATTCGCATTGGCCACTGTGGTTGGTTCCGTGTATTCAGCCAGTTTAGCAACAATTTCGAATGCCTCGGTCGCCTCAGGTGTTTCCCAAATGCCTTCCTCGTAATTCATGGCTTGATTGTAAAAATCAGGACCACCAATTTCTGCCAATAAAGCAAAGAAAAAGGAATCAAAATAGCCTGATACAGGATATGTAAATAAGGATATCTTTTCTTTTTTGGCTTTTTCTCCTAGTTCCCACATTTGCTCCCAGGTTTCCGGAACTTCCCAGCCTTTTTCTTTTAAAAGAGCGGCATTAAAGAATAATCCATTGGGGCTGTAGAACATTGGGGCTAAATAGGTCTTGCCATCACCGTAAGGATTTGTCGCTAAGGTGTCAGTAAAACCAGGAATCAATTTTTCAGATACCTTTTGGTCTTCTCCGGGAACCGTCATATCCAAAACAGGGCTCAAGTCTTCTAGAGCATTATCCTTAATCAATGTCTCGGGCAACGCTTCTTCACGACTCATGGCTACCATGACCACATCAGGAAATTTGCCAGCTTTCATATTAGGACTAATCACACTTTCAATGTTCTTATCCAATGTTAACTCTACTGTTAAGTCAGGATTTTTGGCCTCATATGCCTTGACGACTTCTTTCCACATATCGGCACCATAACCAGACTCTAATGCGGCAACTTTTAGTACCTGTTTCTCCTGCTTCCCATCAGCTTGCTCATCTTTAGTACCACAAGCACCAAGCATACTAACCGCTAATAAAGCTGTCCCCACCCATGCCAAACTCTTTTTAATTCTCATTTTAACTTCCCCCTTATCTTTTTGATGTCTCAATCCTAACCTATATAAAACGCTTCCACAATCAAGATATTGTTCAAAATTATCGATTTATTGCTATAATGTCATTATATAGCAATTTTTCACAATACGGAGGCGATAATTTTGAGCAATGAACGGTATGAAATCAATCATTCAAGCCATATTCGCAAGTTAGCTTTGAACTTACTCTACGTCACAAAATCAAAATATGAACCTGACTGGCACAGTACAGTTCATACTCACGACTTTACAGAAATGTTTTATGTGCTTAAAGGAAAAGGAAATTTTATCGCTAGGAATCAACGTTTTCCGGTCAAGGAAAATGATTTAGTCATCGTCAATCCCCACATCGAGCATACGGAAGAATCCGTGGAATCCTCTCCGATGGAATATATCGTTTTAGGCGTTGAAGGGTTGGCGTTTAATTTGCCTCAAGACCAGACTGATGTCGAAAAAGACTTCACTTTTTTCAACTACAGCGATGAAAAAAAAGAAGTCTTATTTTATTTAAATGATTTATTAGAAGAAATACAAACCAAACGTCAAGATTATGAAGTCGTTTGTCAAAACCTCATTGAAAATCTAGTGATTCGCATGTTGCGTTACTCCCAATTCGAATTAGAAGAAGTTAGCAACCAAAAGCTTAATAAAGACATCGCTTTTGTTAAACATTATATTGACACCCACTATCAACATGAGCTGACCCTTGAATCCTTGGCGGAGATTGCGCACATCAATAAATTTTACCTCGTCCATCTGTTTAAAGATTACATGAACGCAACACCGATTGCCTATTTGGTTCAAAAAAGAATTAAAGAAAGTCAGACTCTTTTAGCCTCCACTAACTATACCATTTCACAGATTTCCAGTATTGTCGGCTTCTCAAGTCAATCTCACTTTTCTTATACCTTTAAAAAAATCAACAACTTGACACCAAAGGAATATCGAGAAATCAAAAATAAAGAAAAAAGCTGAGAGTCTCAGCTTTTTTCTTTTTATAAAATGGCCAATATAATAAAGTTTAAAATAAACAAGCCCGTTACTAACCATAAAATAGGTGAAATTTCTTTAGTTTTACCTTTAGCTAGCTTGACGATCACAAAGAAGATAAAACCGGCAGCAATCCCATTCGAAATGCTGTAGGACAAGCCCATAAAGACTGAGGCAAAGAAAGCAGGTACCGCATCTTCTAAATCTGTCCAATTAATGTCCTTAAAGGAAGCCATCATCATCACACCTACTAAAATCAAGGCTGGCGCCGTTGCTTGGGCTGGTACAACACTGATTAATGGGGAGAAGAAACTACTTAACAAGAACAAGCCAGCGACAACAACGGAGGTTAAACCAGTACGTCCACCTACGCCAATCCCTGCAGCACTTTCAACAAAGGTTGTTGTATTAGACGTTCCAAAAATCGCCCCAATTGAGGTGGCAATCGCGTCAGAGAACAAGGCTTTGTCCATTTTAGAGTTAAAGCCTTTGCTGTCTTCAAGAGCGGCTTCATCTTCTTTACTGAAGATACCCGTTCGGCGACCAGTGCCGATAAATGTGCCGATCGTATCAAATGTATCAGATAAACTAAAGGCTAAGACAGTCATTAACACTTGAGGTATTTTGGCTGTATCAGCAAACAGTGAGGGTAAGCCTTTGGAACCAAAAGCGGCACCAAAAGTCGTTCCCAATTCATTGATTGAGCTACTTAAAGAGTTCGTTTTAAAATCTATTGTGCTTAAATCTACAACACCCATTAGGATACCAATAATGGTTGTCCCGATAATTCCGATTAAGATGGCGCCTTTTACATTCATAATGACTAATACAATCATTAACACAATCCCAATCACCGCCAGTAAAACCCCTGGATTGTTAAAATTAGCCAAGCCAGGAACAATCCCGCCATTCATTGTAACATTTGTGGCTGCGTCGCCTTCTACCACCGAACTTGTAATGGTATTGGAATCAGCTGAAAAACTTAATAAATTGGCATTTTTAATCCCAACGTAAGCGACAAAAATCCCAATCCCACCACCAATCGCATGTTGCATGCTCTCGGGAATGGCTCTGATAATCAATTTGCGAATTTTGGTCACCGTAATGATGATGTTTATCACTCCACAAAGGAAAACCATTCCCAATGCTTGTTCCCATGAATAACCTAAACCAAAGACAACTGTGAAGGTAAAGAAGGCATTTAACCCCATGCCAGGTGCTTGGGCATAAGGAACATTGGCAAACAGCCCCATGACGAGCGTACCAATTGCGGCAGAAATAATTGTCGCTAAGAAAACGGCCTGAAATGGCATTCCTGATAACGATAAAATAGCTGGATTGACAAATAAAATATAACTCATGGCAAAGAAAGTCGTAAAGCCTGCCATCACTTCCGTACTAACATTGGTATTATTCTCTTTTAATTTAAAAAACTTGTCCATTTGATTTTCCCAATCTCCCTTGTTGCAATTTTTGTCAATTAAAATCCGTTAAAACCGAACATTAAAAACATTAAAAGATAATTGCATTCGCCTTTTAATCAACATAGACTTATTATAGTCAAGATTAATTTTATTTACAACATTTTTCTCAATATTTACTCATTTTTTCTTTTTATTGTTCGTGTTTAAGGGTGTTTTATCTTTTTTGACGGACATTACGACAGTTTACAGAACCAAAACAGAACTAAACAACCGTGGACCTTTCTTTTCTCGAAAGATCCACGGCCCAACATTTTTTGGTCCTCTACTTAGGTACGACATTATTCCTGCCCTAAAGTCAACAATCGATTAGGCTAACCCTTCGGTTCTTCGCTAATTAGTCGTTTTCCACAAAAATTGGATTTGAATAAAACCACATTTCACTATAGTTCCGATCGTTTTGATTGTTAAAACGTTCTTCATTATCCTCAGCAGTTGGTTCCTCAATCGTATCAAAGGTCCGATCCTGCAAGGGCTCTCCATCTTTGGTCTTTTTGTCGACATTATGGCCTAAGTTTGTCCCACGCAGACGATAATAATGGTTTTTCCCATCATTCTTCACTTTATATGTAATGACATTAAACCCTTCCTCATCAACTTTCCAGTCGCTTTCAGTAAAGCTAGCTAGCACTTTTGTTGACTCATTAGTGGTTTTTTTATAATCCGGTGAGCTTTCAGGGATTTTATCAGTGACTTCACCAGAAATTAAATCAACGTGGTCAAGTTTAACTTCATTTGTCACCTCTGTCTCATGTTCAGTGATAACTTCAAAGTTATTAGTTTTAGGTGATTTAAAACGAATCGTGATCTCATACTCATCTTCAGAAACAGCTAAAGTTTCTCCCATTTCAGCCTTGGCCCCACTGTCTGCTGCTGTAAAGTCCAGCTCGTTAATCAAATCTCCAAAGGTTGAAAAACTTTTCCCTGACCGTAGCCCCTCACCAATATCGTTAAAACTATCGCCTTTAATAAATGTGTAATTTTTAGAGTACTCTCCTGGCCAGTAACCACTTGAATAAAGGCGGTTCTTACTGACTTTAAAATGATAATCTGAATTTGCGTAATTCCAGAAACGGCGCCCTTCTCCTAACAAGGCATCCCAGACTCCCCCGACTTTTGCAACCAAAACGTCGGTTCCACCATAGGAATCAACCAATTCCCCTCGATTACCACCTGATGCCATCTGATTGCCTAACATTCCTTCAAATCCAAAGGCAATTTCTGGTGCAATGTCATTCATTTTACGAATATCTTCAATTTCAATTTGGTTATCCTCTCCATTTTTGCGAGAAGGATGATTCAGGATCAAATAACTGTCAGGATAATTTTCTTTTAGCCAGGCTACAGCTTTAAAGGTATTAGCCTTGGTATCATCATTTTCCCGTTTCCCTAAGCGCTCAATATCTTCTTTAGAAAATTGGTCTGCCTCCGTTTCTTTGCCATACAAGTACTCAAAATCTTTAATTCCTGCAAGTGATTCTTTTCCTTTTTCATCAATAATTCCTACTGACGCATGATCTAGTCCTAAAACATCCCATTCAAAACCGGAAAATATTTTGGTATCCTTAAGCTCGCCTGCTGCTTCCATTGATTTTATTAATTTTTGCTGTTCTTCAATTGCCTTATAAGCTGGAATGCCATCCCCTTCAAGTTCCTTACCATTGATGTCACGGCCAGACATCCTCAAATGATCCGCAATAACCAACCAATCAAACCCATTATCAATACCAGTTAGAATCAGTTTTTCTACAGAATCATTGGGATAGTCCGTATCATTCGATTGAATGGAATGTGTATGAAATTCTCCTGGACGCCACTGTCCTTCAGCCTCACTGACCTCCTTCTTTGAGGCTGCTCCTGTTGATCCTTCCGTTTTCTCATTTCCTCCTGAACTACACCCACTTACAGCAACCAGACTAATGACAAGAAATGCGACTAACGTTCTTTTTCTCATAAATGACCCTCCATTATTTTTTAATTGTCAACTCCCCTCATTTAATATTGCGGTTAAATGAACAACACCTAAGAGGAAACAATCAATTGATTCAATTGTAACCCTTTCCATTTTTTGTATCCAACAGACGAATAACAAAAAATGTCGTCAAAACAATCAAATAATTTCATATGCCTGTCTTTCATGATGAGGTCTTCGTTAGTCAGTCCACAAAAAAAACGCCCCTAGAGGGACGTTAATTACTTTTCTGAATCTAATACGTTCTTAGCAAAGACCGCTGCTAAAACACCACCAATTAGCGGTGCCACGATGAAGACCCAAACATCTTTCAAAGCATCGCCACCAGCGAAAATTGCAGGAGCTAAACTTCTTGCTGGATTGACAGAAGTACCTGTCAATTTAATGCCAAGTAAGTGGACCAATACTAAACCAAAGCCAATGGCTAATCCGGCAAATTTGCCGTCGCCTTTTTTCCCTGTCACACCCATAACAACCGTGACAAAAACAAAGGTTAAAATAATTTCAATGACAACTGCAGCGAAAGTGCCAACTGTTGCTGTTGAATTTTGCCCTAAATTGCTCGTTTCCAATCCAGCACTGTTTAAAATAAATAATAGCGTGGCAGTTGCTAAAAGTCCACCTAGAACTTGCCCAATGATATAAATTCCTGCGGTTTTGGTATCAATTCGTTTATTGACCCACATGCCAATTGTCACAGCTGGATTTACATGACAACCTGAGATCGTCCCGATTGAATAGGCCATTGCCACAATCGATAAACCAAATGCCATGGCAATGGTCAGCACGTCTTCTCCCCCGGTCACTACTGCAGTTCCTGTTCCAAAAAGAACCAAGACAAATGTGCCGACAAATTCAGCCAACCCTTTTTTTAATTCCATCTTCTTCCCTCTTTTTCATTTTTATTTGCCTTCATCTTGATGAGAGACACCCATATTTTACTACTTAAAAAAAAGAAATAACACTAATATGCCTGAAATAATCAAATACTATCTTTTTCACATGTTATTTGAACATCATAAGATAAAAAAGCGCGCTAACCACGAAGGTTAGCGTGCCAGATTGTTCAATTAAATGGAAGAAGAAACCACGGCTTCTTCATCGTTTAGGACACTCTCATCTAGTTCGTTAATACGACGACTTGTCAGAATCCCCGCTAACATACTATCACTAACGTTAACTGCCGTTCTCGCCATGTCAATTAAAGGTTCAACTGAAATGACCAACCCGACAATGGCCACTGGTAAATTAAGACTTCCCAGGACAATTAACGAAGCAAACGTTGCTCCGCCACCTACCCCGGCAACCCCAA
Source organism: Vagococcus allomyrinae (assembly GCF_017829975.1). Lineage (GTDB taxonomy): Bacteria > Bacillota > Bacilli > Lactobacillales > Vagococcaceae > Vagococcus_D > Vagococcus_D allomyrinae. Next base: position 225,376 of record NZ_JAEEGA010000003.1, read on the forward strand.
AGGAACTAATCGTCACAACTGCTATAATGGTTAAAATATAAGTAGGACTAAAGACATCAATCCCTACAGTTGGTGCCACAATGGCTGCTAACATGGCTGGGTACACTCCCGCACAGCCATTTTGACCAATCGATAAACCAAAACTAGCTGAGAAATTTGCCGAAGCATCGTCCACGCCAAATGCTTTTCGTTGAGTTTCAATATTTAGGGGTAAAGCACCGGCACTTGACCGTGATGTAAAGGCAAAACTCAAGACTGGAAAAGCTTTTTTGATGTAGGTTAAGGGATTAACTTTGGCAAATGCTAACATCACCAGATGTATAATAAATACCACTATTAAAGCGACATAGGAAGCTAGGACAAATTTACCTAAATTGACAATTGCTTCATAATTACTGGTTGCTGTCACCTTTGTCATCAAGGCCACAATCCCATAAGGGGTCAAACGTAAGACTAGCGTGACGATTCTCATCACAATTTTATATAATGAATCAATTAGTTTAGCAAAAAAAGCGGCTTCCTCTGGCGCCTTTCGTTTAATTCCTAAGTAAGCAACACCGACAAAAGCAGAAAATATCACAACCGCAATCGTACTAGTTGCACGGGTTCCAGCTAAATCCGCGAAAATATTTTTTGGCAGGAAAGACAAGATTTGTTGAGGAATTGTCACCCCGTCTACCATTCCCTGACGTTCAGCCAACTCAGCAATTCGAGCCGTTTCAGCTGCACCTTTCGCAAATTCTGCCCCTTGCAAATTGAAAGCAAAAACTGACACTATTCCAACTAACGCTGAAATGGCCGTTGTTCCCAACAATGTGGCCAAAACCGTAAAGCTGATTTTCCCCAGTTGCTTATTGGCTTCCAATCTAGTAAAAGCCCCAACAATTGAGACAAATACCAATGGCATAATCAACATTTGTAAGAGGCCAACATAACCATTTCCGACAATATTGATCCAATCAACCGCTGTTGTGGTCACTTTGGAATCTATTCCAAAACTTAGCTGAATCACCACACCAAATACGATCCCGACAATTAGAGCAGCAAACACCCGTGTCGAGAATTTCACATGTTTCTTCTGCAGGTAATAAAACCCGTAGATAATACCTAAAAATACTGCTAAAAGCAGCAAAATAAAACTTGTTGTCATTTATAAAACCTCCTTTAATCGTCCCCTTAATGACATGAAGACTGTTCCATCATAAGAGTAAAGGTCTCAGTTGTCTTATTTTTTCCGAATAAGCCAACCTAATAGTCAAATTCCCCTCATAGAAGTTCCTAACTATCAGTGATTGGTTAAGTTTACTAGAGTTTGGAGCGTATAGCAATCAGAAAGCTTCCATCATCGCCGCTTATTTTTTTAACTAACGTTTATCCGTAAGCTTATGTTGAAACCGTTAATTCGGGCAGAAACGTACCCACAAAAAAACTGACTCCCTCTGAAGTCAGTTTTTTCTGATTATTAATTTCGCGTAACTTTAATACTTCCTGATGTCGCCCTGGTTTCAATTGACACTTCTGAATCACGGCCAATGGTTCCTGTTTTTTGATTGTCTTCCTTTGACAGTGAGTCGTCAAAATCAGTGCGGATACTGCCACTATTCGTTTTGCTACTAAAGTCAAAGTTTAAATCTTTCGGAATTTCTAGCTTGATACTACCACTGTTAGCTTCCGCGCTGATATCTCCACTGACTTTCGTATAAGAAGCTTTAATTGCACCAGAAGTCGCTTTGAGTTTAGCACTTCCGATTGCTTCCCCCAGTTTAATGCTGCCACTATTGGCGGTCAGCTCAACGTCTCCTTTTACCTTAGTCAGCTTAACACTGCCGCTAGTCACTTTTCCAACTAACGTCTGACTGATGACTTCGTCAATCTTAATACTACCACTATTGCTTTTAATCTCTGCCTCATCGCTCAATAACTTATCTGCTTTAATTGAACCACTTGTGCTTGTCAATTTTATTTTATCGGCTTTGATGCTCGCCAATCTCAAGCTCCCGCTGTTCACCACTCCCGAGAACTCTTTCAACTCAAAGGATTCACTGGCTTTAAGACTTCCACTTGTCATTTTGATTCCCAAGGTTTCATGGTAATCTTTTGGCAAATAAATATCAATATGACTATTATCGTTGAGGGTAAACCATAGACTCTTTCGTTTCCCCCCGGTAATAGAAAGACGTTTATTCTCTTCCTCGATCGTAGCTTTAGCATTTTCCTTATCCGTTAAGAGATATTCTTCTACTCTTAACTTTTCAGAATCACTTTCGTAAACGTTAACACTATCAGACTGATAGTTAATCGCTATCTCGTTAATATCACTGATTGCCAGTTCTTGAGTGTTGACTAGCTTGGCTTTGCTTAAGCTACAGCCACTTGTCAATACGGCCAAACTCCCTAATAAGATGATGCCACTGATTGCTTTTTTCATTAAAGGTCTCCTCGTTCCTCTTTTACTTCTTTAACTATACCTCTTTATCGTTATTTTTACTTAGGACTTGAGACTGATTTATCACTATGAACTGAGACCTAACTTTACTAATTGACATTTCAAGTAAAACAGCTTACACTAAAAAGACAGACAGAACACACGTTCGTGTTAATAAAGGAGAATAAGATGAATATTGAAATGAAATTAGAAATTTTAACTGAATCTGCCAAATATGATGCCTCTTGTTCAAGTAGTGGGGTAACTGGTCAGCGGGCAGGTAAGCTTGGCAGCACTGCCGTGGCAGGCTGTTGCCATTCCTTTTCAGCTGATGGCCGGTGTATTTCACTGTTAAAAATTCTCTTGACAAATGTTTGTATTTTTGACTGCCACTATTGTATCAATCGCAAGTCTAATAGCATTCGCCGAGCAACATTCACTCCTGAAGAAATCGCCCAGTTGACCATCGATTTTTATCGGCGTAATTATATCGAAGGACTTTTTCTTAGCTCCGCCATTATTAAAAGTCCCGATTATACGTGTGAACTGCTGATTAAAGCCTTAGAGTTATTACGGAATCAGCATGGGTTTGCTGGTTATATTCATGTTAAAGCAATCCCGGGGGCTGATCCGGTTTTAATCGATCAGCTGGCCTTCTTAGCTGACCGTCTTAGTGCCAATATTGAATTACCATCACAGAAGAGTCTATCTCTCTTAGCGCCAGATAAAAGTCCTCAAGCAGTCATTAGACCGATGAAACAGATTGCTCAGCGAAAAAAGGAATTAGCTTTGACTGGCCATCGGCAACAAGCCAGCCGCTACGCCCCTGCTGGTCAATCCACCCAGATGATTATTGGGGCAACGTCAGACAATGATTATCAGATTTTACAAACCACAGACTCACTGTATAAAAAATTTCAATTAAAGCGGGTCTATTTTTCTGCTTATATCCCGACAGTGGCTCACACCTTATTACCGTCTCTTGAAACAAAACCGCCACTGCTTAGAGAACATCGCCTCTATCAAGCTGATTGGCTGATGCGCTTTTATCAGTTTGAAGCAGACGAAATTCTGACACCTGAACAGCCTAACTTCAACCTTTATATTGATCCTAAAGCTAATTGGGCCATTCAGCATTACGATCAATTTCCAGTCGATGTCCAACAGGCTAATTTAGCTCAATTACTGCGAATTCCTGGGATTGGACCGACCAGTGCTAGGCGCATTATTCAATTGCGGAAACACCGTCAATTAGATTTTACTGATCTTGTCAAAACGGGGGCAATCATGAAACGGGCCAAATATTTTGTGGCCTGTAAAGACTATGCCAATAGTCACCCCATTTCTGACCCCATGCGGCTAATCGCCTCGTTGATGTCAGCAAAAGATTACCAACAACTAAAAACTCTTAACACCCAGACAGAAAAGGAACAACTGACCCTTTTTGATACCGAATACTTAGCAAGAGAAAAACAACGAGAGGTAGGCGTTAGCCAATGATGCCAGAAAGCAATGAGATATTAGAATATGATGGTACCTTTACTGGTTTTCTCTGTTGTGTTGCAGCTGTCTTTCGCCGGCAACAGCGCCCCCAACTGTTGCTCTCATCAGATGACATCGCTCAAACATTATTTATCGGTCGTTACATCGATAGCGATCGACAATTAGCTGACCGCATCAAAAATAGACTAAAGCAGCGTTTAACAACGGACAGTTGGCAATTTATTAAAAAGGGCTTTGCTTCCGTCGCTGAAAACAAGGAGATTGCTTTAATTGTGGCCATTGAATATGGCTTACATTTTGGTGATAATTTGAGCCGCCACACCTACCAGCAAGAAATTGGCAGCCTGGCAATTGCCATTCGCCAGCTTGATTTTGAAATCCATCACTATCAAGGCTTTACTCGATTTAATGAGGTTGACGGTTGGTTAATCGCTGTTATTAAGCCAAAGCATGGTGTTTTACCCTTTTTAATGCCTTTTTTCTGCCAGCGATTTCCTAATGAACGCTTTATTATTTGCGAAAAAAACTCCCAAATGATCGGCAGTTATGACCATGGCACTCTGACCTTCAGAGAGTTGCAACAGGTCCCTGAATTACTCTTATCGCCTGAAGAATTGGCCATTCAAAACCAATGGCGAACGTTCTTTCAAACGGTGGCGATTGAAGAAAGAAAAAATCCAACCTGTCAACGAACGCAGATGCCAAAACGCTTTTGGAAATACTTGCCGGAAATGACTGAAAACAGATGAAAACTTGATTTTATGCTAATCTTAATGATTTTACATGCTTAATTGCTTGCTATTTTCGAACATTTCCTGTAATATTATAGATGGAATTTCGTTATGGGATTGTCTTATAGAAATAGCCTTTCAGTTTAGTTTGAGAGAGGAGAAATTATTATGACTACAATGACATTCGGTAACACAACAATGCAATACCGTATCGCACTTGATACAACCACTCAAATGTTTATGGCATACGACCAAGCAGATGCAGCAAAAGTCGGCTATGGTGTAACAATTGAGCAAGCAGTAGCTGCTTTAAAAAAAATTAGCTAAGGAGATTGAGTAATTACATGGACGATAATTGTTCGAACTCAAAATAGGCATCATGTGAAACCTCATAGTTCACTTGATGCCTTTTTATATTGCCTTTTTTAGAGAATTGGGGCAAACAATGAGCTCAGCTGCTCCCTAATTTTGGTGATTAAAGGTCGTTCAGCCAAACTGGCTAAGGTAACCGGTTTCGAGACCACTAAGTCAGCCTCAAAATCATTCACGAGGTGCGCCACAGCTTGATCCGCCTTCGTTAAAAATACCGATAATTCATGATTCAATCTAAAACTCCGGACATCAAAATTGGTCGTTCCAATAGTGGCATAACAATCGTCGACAATCATGATTTTACAATGCAAAAATGCGTCTTCTTGGTAGTGATAGACTTCAGCACCAGCCTCTACCATGGTCTTAATAAAGTGGTTGCTACCATTAAAGGAAATTCCCCGATCCCCTTTGCCTGGCATCAAGACTTGAACCTTAATCCCATTTAGCGCCATTCGTCTTAAAACTGCGAGTGATTCTTCATCTGGTACAAAATATGGCATGGCAATTCGCACACTTTCTTTAGCCCCACTTATAAAGTTTAAAAAACTTTCCCTAACAACTCGTTCGCGGTCATAAGGACCACCGTAAATAATTTGACCAGCGGCATCCCCTACCGCCTCAGCTGCAAAATAAACGTGTCGTCCGCCCTCTGAAATGAAAGGCGCACTGGCTTCTGCTTGATTCTTCATATACATCCAATCATATAAAAACGACTCTTGTAAATAATTTACTAAGGGCCCTTCGATTTTCAAATGAGTGTCTCGCCAAAAGTCAAAACGATCTGAAATACTGAGGTACTCATCCCCTACATTGATCCCTCCAGTGAAGCCGATCTTCCCATCGATGACAACCGTTTTACGGTGATTTCGCCAATTTAAATGACTGGCAGTAAAGATTGTATTGACGGGGTCATATGCCAAAACTTCTATTCCAGCTGCTTCCATCCGTTTTACCGTTTCAAAAGAAAACTTCAATGTTCCCAAACTGTCAGCCGCAAAACGCACCTCTACTCCTTCGGTGGCTTTGCGAATTAATAAGTCGATGATTTTCCGACCAATTTCTTCCTCCTTGAAAATAAAGAAAAACATGTGAACGTGATGTTCCGCTCGATTGATGGCTGATAAAATTGAATCATAAGTTGCTTGGCCATTGGTCAACACGTTAATCTGATTGCCACTAATCACCCCTTGACCACTTAACACCTGATTATAATGAGCAAAGGCTGGCACTTCTGTTTGCCAAGCATCCGAGGCAACCATTAACTCATTAACGACGGCTTTTATTTTAGTTTGTTCCTGCAACTGATTGACTCCCAAACGACGTCTTGCCGGATTGCGGCCCAAAAAAAGGAAAAGAGCGATCCCCCCATAGGGAATCAAGTGAATCGTCAGGATCCAAGCAATTTTTGAAGTTGTCCCCCGCTTATCAAAGAGCAATAACTCCAAGCTGATCAAAACACCGATAGTCTCCGAAATAACTAACAAATAAACAAATAATCGTGGCATGACAATTGCCACTGCCAACAAACTTACTAACAAGATCACTAAGACCAATTTAATCTGACTTAATTTATTTTTCATTCTTTTTCTCCCATTTTCCAAAGTAGTTGCCTGCCACACCCTTATTGTTGATTATTAAACCAAAAACTTTCTTTGGCTTTTTGGATTAAAATATTGTCCAACCGCACATTTAGATGGGCGATATCTTTCGCTGTAGGATGTTCGCTCCAAACAAACACCCGATCCTTTTGGGCAGCTAATTGATGATAATTTCGATCCGTGATTATCAAGTCAACTTCACCGTCCACCTCAGCCGTAATATCAATCTCCTCAAACCAGGAAAACTGAATCACTCGTCGGTAATAATTAATTCGTTTATCCCCATAAACTGAGATAATCGAGACCCGAATGGGAGGAATGTGCTCACCGACTTTCAACGTGTTACTCAATAACATCGTGTAGATTTTTGATAACTCCTTTTTCTTAGAAAAAATAGGGGTAAAACGGGAATCCTTTGCCAATTCACTTAACATTTCATCGAAATACTCCGAGAAAAAACCTTCAAGACGTTTACTTAAAAACTTTGTGTTAACACCTTGAAAATCTTTGTATTCACCTTCAAAAAATAGCACGCGAGTATGCAGATTAACCAGATTTAAATACAAGTCATTGTATTCCCGATCGCCAAGACGAATACTGCTATTTTCTTCAAATGCTTTCATAAAATAATTGACAGAATCAAAAATAATGTTGTTAGGCATCGCATTCATCAAGCGCAAGCGATGAAAGTTCATCTTCTCCTGAAAATGAAGTTGATGTTCAAATGCGTAAGTAATCAAGCTTAGAAAAGCCACTTCATTATAGACATGTTCTGGGGGAATTTCCACTTCTAGCGATTCAATTAAAAAATCATAGAAAGGCTGTACTGCATCAATATCGTACTGAATAAACTGATCAGCATCTATCTTTAAATCTTCCACATAGTAGCCTTGATTTAAGCGTGTCACAATCACACCTAACCAATGGTAATAAAAGTCCCTTCTCGCCAAAGGTAAGCGGCGACCTTGAAGTTTTTCAATTTCATCAATAACAGGTGTTAGCGTCGCCGGCTCAACATCAAACGGCCAGTAATTACCATCGTAGACGGACCAAAAGAGACTGAGGTAAAAATAGCGGATTTGCGTTTCCGTTCCCACCAGTTCAAAGTCTGAACTGAAATTGAATTTCAGTCCAAAGCTTTGCAAGATCGGTTCCATATTACTAAACTTTTTATAAGCCATGGTCAAGCTGGTAAAGTTTTTCTCGGCATAAGTTTTGACATCTTCAAATTCCCGTGTAAAAATCTCATAAAAACTTTGATAAAGGAAATTACTGGTCATGTAGCATCGCTTTAATTCCTCGATCGAAAAGAGACGAGAGGCTTTGATTTTGATTTTTTTATTCTTCTGATAATTCTTTTGAATTTGACAGCGATAAGGCCCTGACGTGAAATCTTCCACAAGGGACTCCACGGCTTTTTCAATCGTAGAAGCCGTGACATTTAATGTTTCTGACAGCTCTAAAATGGTGAAGAAACGGTCTTCAGATTGAAGTAACTGAACCACTTTTATTTTTCTAGCATGAAAGGAATCTAAAAATATGTTCACTCTTTTTCTCCTCCAAATTAAAATTGTTTGCTCGCAACGTCACATGGTTAGCCAATTAACCCCACTAATATTCCGGTAATTATCACTGATGTAATCGTCACCGTTGAAAAGCCCGCTACCACCATCTTAGGTAAAATTTGACCTTCAATCAATTGTTGCTCCTCGACTGTTCCGTCAACACTCTTAGCAGCCTCTTGGCTTAAGATCATCGTGCCTGGAAACCCGTAAAGAGAAGTCAACCCAATCGCTATCGACATAGGGACGCTATAACCTAGTAATTTCCCTGAAGCGATCGCAAAGATCATATTACCTGAAACACCAACTAAGAAAGATAGTGTGATAGGTATAATCAAATCGATTAAATCATGAACCGAAATAGATGCCAGTGGACCAAAGATGATAATTAAAAGGGCTAACATCATTAAACCATATGCATCGATTCCATTCAAAAGATTTGGCTTAAAAACACCTAATTCACGCATAATAATGCCAATGATGAGACATAAGACAAAAGTGTTTAAAGTACCATTCGTCAAATCACTCACAAACGTTGCCACTAAAACGGCCGATCCAGTAATAAATAAGGTACCCGCAGTGGTTTGAAATACAGCTGGTAAACGACTGCTCCGTTCTTCAGTGCCTTCTGACTTCGTAGGTGCCGCCTGTATATTCCCCTTCTTCACCTCACCATGTAAACGATTGGCTTCTTTTCTCAAGATGATTGACGTCAAAGGAAACCCAATCAATCCTTGGAACGCTGAAATAAGAACTGGCAGAACAGCAACCGATACTAAACCGGCTGTCATCGCTGCCTCTTGAATCATAATAATCGAAATCGTCCCACCGGAAATAGCACCTATCGCTGCTATAGCATAATTTCGGCTCTCAAATAGTGGACTGACAAGGAATAGACTTGCTACAATACCAATCGTAGCGGCAAATCCCACCAAAAAGGTTTTCCACTGTTGCTTAAACTCTTTTAAACTGATGGTCGTTCCCAAATGCACTAAGATAAAGCCGACAATCGTAGTTCCCAGACTAAGTAATGATGAGCTCGGCAATAAATCTTTGGGAAATATATTGCTCTTAAACCCGATTAAAAAGATGACTGAAGCGACAAACAAACTTGATAACAATGATTTTGTTTTCTTTGAAATAAAATCACTCACTGTCCACACTAACATCACAATCGTAAACGCTAAAACTGAATTCATAAAACTCCTCCTATTTTATCCTGTTTAGTTAAACAATGGCTTGATATGAAAAACCAAGACCGTGAACTTCCGATACATTATAAACAATGACAAATGACCCTGGATCTACCTGATCGATGACCGCCATAATAGCCGGAAAATCCTGATTCGAACTGATCATCATAATCATCTGAGCACTGTTACCTGTTTTCCCGCCGACAACATCGAAGAGAGTCATCCCTCGAGGAACCTCTTCGATCAGTTGATCACGCATGGCTTGATAGTTATTTTGGCTAATAATTAAGATCGCTTTACGACGCTTTAAACCTGTCTCAATATAATTCATCACAATTGATGTAATGATTAAAGACAGAATCGCTAGAAGAAACTCCTCGAAACCAAAAACTAAAAGAGTCAAGGTGACAATCGCCGCATCCGTCACCAGCAGTCCAATTGTCGGGCTAAGATTGTAGTATTTCTTAAAAATCAGTGGCGGAATCGTGGTTCCACCGCTAGATGCTCTGATTTTATACAGAATCGCAACCCCAGTTCCAAAAATAGCACTGCCAAAAATCACCGATAACAGCGTATTATCTGTCACCATCACTTCTGGTGTGAATGCTAAGGCTAAAGGAAAGAGTAAACTGCCTACTGCCGTGTTAATCAACACCTCTCGGCCTAAGAAGATAGCCGTTAAAATCAACATCAACAGATTGAGCCCTAACACAATGATTGAGCGATCAATACCAAAAGCAGCTTCAGCCAAAATCCCGATACCACTTACCCCACCTGCCGCTATATTGTGAGGCCCTAAAAACAAGTTAATACTAATGGCTAACAACTGCACTGCTACCATGATTTTTACTAAATGGAAAATTCTTTTTTTCATCTATTTCTCCCTTATTCCCTTAATTGTGTTTCGCTCGATTGGCTAGGGCTAAACTTAAAGCCACACATTTTTCCATTTCTGCAATTGGGATATACTCATCCACTGTATGAATTTTCTCGTAGCCAATGGCCAGATTGGTAACTTCTTTCCCTTTGGCATTAAAAACATTTGCATCACTACCGCCACCACTTGTCTCATACTTTAGGGTTAAACCAATGTCTTTCATGGCTTGCCTAGCAAGATTGAGAACCGCTGATGCTTTTTCTAAACGAAATCCTGTGGCCTTTAAATCAGCGTTAAACTGGCACTTCCCTCCCAGTTTCTGACTGCTGTCTTCAAATGCCACTTTGATTGCTTCGACTAAATAGGCAGCTTTTTGGGGTGAAATTGAGCGAACCTCGCCTTTTAGTGTCAAGTGATCCATCACAATATTGCTCGCATCGCCCCCCTGTATCACACCAATATTAGCTGTCGTTTCATGATCAATGCGACCAAAATCCAACTGATTCATAGCCTTTACCGCAATTTCCAAAGCCGAAACGCCTTTTTCAGGTTCTAAGCCAGCATGAGCGGCCTTTCCTGTTAGTTCAATATCAAACATGTATAAGCTCGGGCTAGCCACGATTGCACTACCAACCGGTCCTGCGTTATCTAAAACAAAACCAATCTCAGCTTCTACGAGAGACATGTCCATCGCTTCAACGCCAATCAACCCAATTTCCTCTCCCACCGAAAGGACAAATTCCAAATTCCCCGTCTCGATTTGCTGCTCATTGATTATCTCGATCATCTCCAACATTACCGCAATTCCAGCTTTATTGTCGGCTGCCAGAATAGTTTCACCCACTGAGAATAGCACGCCCTCCTTTTGAACAACCTCAATTCCCACACCTGGTGACACAGTGTCAACATGACATGAAAAAAAGATTGGGCAATAATTCTCATTGCCTTTAAGTTTAGCCACAATGTTGTTGGCCCCCAAATTTGTTTTTAATTGACTGTTGTCCTGATAAACAGTCAATCCTAATTGCTGAAATGCGTCAATTAAATAATTTTGAATTTGAGATTCATTCCCTGAAACTGACTCAATCTTAACCATCTCAATAAATCTTTCTACCAATCGTCTTTTGTTAATCATTTGCATTTGCTCCTTTTAAGTTATATAGTTCCCATTAAATAATCATCCTTTACCGTTAAACTTTCAGCCAGAAAAAAGCTGAAAGTACCACTCTTAGCGAATGATTATGCGCATTATCCAATGGAACTATATGTTTGATTATTTAACAGGATGTATATATTTAATTTTAAGTTAACATCTTTTTGGACACCGACGACCGCTCCACCCCAAGATCTTCGTTCCATTAATAAAACACGCTCACTGTTTCACTAGTCAGGATAACTCTTATCGGATGGAAGATTATTTCAAAGAGTTTCGCGTCTCACAAGAAATATTATTACACGATAATGTCCTCTTTCCTATTCCTAAAAAAATAGGTTTCAACTCAAAAAAAAGGAAAACTCCCCCAGAAAAGGGTTACATTTAATTAACGAATGCTTGTATTTTTATTTTTTTACTGCATATAGATAAAATTTCGTTATTAATCATTTTTTAATTAAAATGTATTACAATTATCATTAAAGAATAGTAAAAAATCTGATTTAACAACTTTAGTTTTAGTGAAAAACATCATTATCTCTTAGAAGATTGAATTACCCCTGATCATCCGATCGATATCAGCAACTGTTGACGTTAAAAAAAACAAAACCAGCACACCTTAGTTAATACTTGGTCACACATAAAAGAGACTAGGACATTAGGCTGTCCTAGCCTCTTCACGCTGTTGATTAACTAAATAGATTAGAGAAAAAATCTTTGACGCCCTGCCAAACACCTGCTAAACCACTCTTAGCCTTCGCAATGTTTTCATCAGACAGTAAATTCTCTTTAAACTCCGCTCCATTTTTGATAATATCATTTTTAAAATTGGATAATTGTTTGCCCATCTCCGTATCATTAATACCATTTGTACTTGAGAAATTGACCATATTTGTGACAACCTGAGTCCGTAGCTCTGGTGTGATTGCCTCTTCTAAACCATGTTTTTCTATTTGCGCATCAACCACTTGCTCAACTTCTTTTTTAGCATTAGCTTGGGACATGCCATCAAGCTTATCATTGATTTTTTGGAGTTCTAATTGAATATCAGCTAACATCACCAAAATATTTTCAGATGAATAATTTTCATTAGTTTGATTCGCTGCATCAATTGCCGAGACCACTTGCATTTGTTCTTGAGCAACCTCACGCTGTTCATTACGATCCGCCTGTTCTGCCTCTGTCGCAGCAGGATCAACTTCATCATAAATCTTGTATATTCCAGCTAAAGCGCCACTGCCATCCATAGTTCGAACACTGGCAATTCGAATATAGGCATCGAAAACACCACTGGTAATGGCCGCCGAACGATACATCGCTTCTGTCCGTGCGGTGATATTTTTCGGTGTCATAATTTCCACTGTCACCCCAGAACCTTCCTTTGTTCGAGCAATAAAAGCACTGGAAAAAGCCTTAGACGACTCAGTGAATTCTGGAACATCTGTGACATATTTAACCAAATCAGTGCCATCCACAATAAACTCATTGTATTTTGAGACCTCGACGCCCTTCATGACATCCACTTTATTTAAATCTTTCATTAAGATCGTTTTGGTGTCTTCTTTTTCGGCTGCTGTCAGCCCATTTCCTAAGGCAATATTCGGTACATCCCAGCCTTCATCTTTGGCTTTCTCATCTGCAAAGGCGGTCGAACTTGCTAAACTCGTAAACAACACCAACGTAGTTATTATTTTAGGTAATTTCTTCATAAGATTAAGTCTCCATTCACGCTTAAGCTCATGCTAAGCTACCTTCATTATACCAATAAGTAATAGGTTCGTCATCTTGTGGTCAATCTTTAAGAATTAATTTATGGCTATTTTATTATTCTTAGCAAAAAATTAAGATGCTAGAACAGCAGACATAAAAATGCCCACTTTTTAAGAGCTAACCTACGACTACTGTCGGATTTCATTGTATTTGGCAGTCACTCCTAATCCTCCACAGTTGATTTAGTTATCACAGTCCTTGAATATCCCTAACATCTTTGGGTTTCACCTCAAAAAAACTCCTTCAGCAGCCTAGTGGCTAATGAAGGAGTTCTAGTTAATTTTGTCATCTACGTATGTTATCCGTATCAAAAAATACTCAGTTAGTCAGTTGTCCAGAACCTTAAAAATCAGCTTGGATACCAGAGCACAGAAGCCTCGTTTAGTCTGAAATCCGACTTTCACCGCTCAAAAACGTTGGTATGTCAACGTTCTCCCTTAACGTATCCCCAAGGCAATCCGCGCATAACGACTCATCTTATCAGTTGTCCAGGCTGGGTACCAAACCAATTTCACTTCTGAATCGGTTACTTCCGGAACTTCTTTTAATGCTTCATGGATATTCTCAGTTAAGACATCGGCTAAAGGGCAGCCCATCGTCGTTAACGTCATTTTAATTGTACAAAAGCCGTCACTTGCGAATTCAACTTCATAAATTAAGCCCAAATTAACAATATCAATCCCTAATTCAGGGTCAATGACCGTTTCCAGTGCTGTTACAATACGTTCCTTAATGGCTTCCATTTCTTCGTCAGTCCATTGCTCACTCATCTAAATGCCTCCTTTTTATCTAATTGATGGTGACTTACGCTTCTAGTCCATGCTGGAAAGAAGGCGTCCTCTTCCATATAATACCCGTAAAGTCTCTGTTTGTAAATGAGAAAGTTTATCAAATAGTCAGTTTACAAGTTCTCTCTGAAAAAACAAGCAGTCTCTTGAGAAATCCCGTAGGGCACTTTGTGTCCATCCTCCGTTGTTGAAAAACTAACTTGTTTAGCGAAGTCCTTTTCTCGAATTTGTTGATAAAACGCAAAGGTAGGACCATAAGGTACTGTTTCGTCCTTTGTTCCATGCCAAAAATGAACGGGACGCCCCGCAATCTTAGCTGGATTTTCAGCTAACGAGAGAGCCGATAATTTTTGAAGTTGTGCTTGAATGTCAACTGGTAATGTCATGCCTTGTTTTTCGGCTTCAGCTAAAACTTCCTCAGTAAATCCAATGGCATCTGGAGATCCCATTAAACAATCTCCCGCTTTAATCTCAGGATAAGTCGCTAGCAAGGCGCAGGTCGTAATCCCTCCCATCGATAAGCCAGTAACGCCTAAACGATCTGGGTCGGTAAGACCAGCTTTAACATAATAATCCATTAAAACAGGGTACTCATCAATGCTTTGCTGAATAATCTCCCAAAAATCCAATAAGCGGTCATCTGTGATGGCTTGGCCATCGCTACGTGCTCCGTGATACAACGCCTCAGGTAATAACGTTCGAAAGCCTTTTTTAGCAATTTCGAACCCATGAACCAAGACACTTTCTTTTACATTAGTCCAGCCGTGATAAAACACAACGGTTGGTAGTTGTTCCTCTTTCAAAGCACTGTCCACTACTTCTAACAAAGGAATGCCATCAATTACACGGTCATATATTTCAATCATGTCTTGCCTCCTGAATAGTTTGTCATACTAATAATTGTAACATAAGCACGGCATTCTTTGAACTATTTACGGTTTGCTCCCTTAATTCAACTTGTGTCATCAGAACGTTTGTTCTATAATGAAAGATAAATGAAATGAGGATGATAAAATGAAGCAAACCGTTAATCAGATTGACTTGTATTATAAAAAAACGGGCTCTGGCGCTCCCTTGGTTTTACTCCATGGAAATGGGGAAGACCATTTAATTTTTAATGCCTTAACTTTAACCCTAGCTAAACACTATACGGTCTACGCTATCGACAGCCGAAATCACGGAAAAAGCACCGCCACAAAAGATTACTCCTATGAAACCATGAGTGATGATATCAGCCAATTTATGGATGCCTTAGATTTAGAAGATGTCCATTTGGTTGGCTTTAGTGACGGCGGCATCATCGGCTTGCTTTTAGGGATTGCTCAGCACCCCCGCCTTAAAAAAATGGCCGTTCTCGGCCCTAATCTTAGCCCTGACGATTTTACCGAGGAGTCAATGGCCTACGTTCGACAAGAATTCGCTGAAACGGGGAATCCACTCTTTCAACTGATGATGGAGCAACCCGCAATATCGGTTGAAAAATTAAAAGAGATCGCCGTACCAACGCTGGTCATTGGAGCAGAAAATGATATCTACAAACCGGAGCTATTTCCACTAATTGCCACAACCATTCCTAATGCCAGTCTTCTAATAGTTGAAGGCCACGACCACGGCAGTTATATCATTGACAATGACCTTTTAGCAGAGTCATTGCTCACATTCTTTAGTTAAAAAAAAAGCGTTTTGACTCCGAAAGATGTCAAAACGCCTTTTTTTAATTAATTACATCCAGATTGATTAAATCGTCATAAGTTTCACGTCTAAGGACCAACTGACTCTCGCCATTTTCAACAAAAACAACGGCAGGCCGAGGGTTCTTGTTGTAAACGCTGGCCATCGAATACCCATAAGCGCCGGTTGTTACAATTGCCAGTATATCAGTAGCTGCTAAAATCGGCAGTTGAATATCGGTAATCAATTTGTCACCTGACTCACAGTATTTCCCAGTCACCGTCACGACTTCTTCTGCTGGAGCCGTCATGCGGTTAGCGACAACCGCCGAATAGGTTGCGTCATAGAGGGCTGGGCGAATGTTATCTCCCATACCACCGTCGACGGAAACAAAGTTTCTAACATTCGGGACGGATTTACGTGAGCCGACTGTGTACAAAGTCGTACCTGCCTCCGCTACAATTGAACGACCGGGTTCGATCCATACTTCTGGTAAAGGATAAGCGGCAGCTTGCGAACTGACTTTGACCATCGTGGCGATTTGTTTGACGTACTCAGGTGCTTCAAGTGGCGTGTCCTCATCTGAATATTTGACGCCAAAACCGCCTCCTAAGTTTAGAACTGAAGCGACAAAATTAAAACGACTTTGCCAATCCAATAAAATGGCCATCATTTTCTCAGTTGCAGCCTCAAAACCTTCTGTACCAAAAATTTGCGACCCAATATGACAATGAATGCCGATCACATCGAAGCCTTGGTCAGCTAAGACTAATTGCAACGCTTGTTCTGCCTGACCACTTTTGACATCAAAGCCAAATTTCGAGTCTTCTTGCCCTGTCAAAATATAGCTATGAGTATGAGCATCCACGCCTGGAGACACTCTAAGTAAGATCTTTTGTTGTTTACCTGTTTCCTTTAAAATGGACTTTAATAACTCTATTTCGTAAAAATTATCAACCACAATGGTTCCAATTCCAACATTAACTGCCATTGCTAATTCTTCTGCAGATTTATTGTTACCATGAAATTCAATCATCTCTGGTGAAACACCAGCTTTTAGCGCCGCGTGCAATTCACCACCAGATACCACATCAAATGCTAAACCTTCAGCCGCCAGTAACTTATATAGAGCTAGTGACGTGAACGCTTTGCTAGCATAAACTACGCGGTGTTTCATGTCTAGATCCTCAAAGGTTTTTTTAAACCCTCGTGCTTTTGCTTTTATTAGTGCCACATCATAGACAAACAGCGGTGTGCCATATTGATTAGCTAGCTCAACTGTGTCACAACCGCCAATCTCTAAATGATTTTTTTGATTGATTTTACTCGTCCCGAATAGTTCCATCTTATCAACTTCCTTACATCGTTTGATTTATAAATCATAGCATAATTCGTTTTGTTTGCACACCCCTAAAAAACAAGCAAGATGACTTTTTATCACCTTGCTTGTTGATCATTATTTAGGTAATTGTTCTTTTTGACTCTGCATAAACGCCTTTTGCTGATCTTCATTCCAATACATTCCCATGACATTTTGTGTCGGCATAATATTGATAAAGGCATTAGGATCGATTGTGTAAACCGATTTTTCAAGCTCAAAAAGCTCATAACGACTGACTACCATAATAATCATCGTACTTTCTTTATTTGTATAACCACCACGAGCGGGTAATAATGTCATTCCTCTGGTGATATTTGCCTTTAATTCGTTGACCACCAACTCTGATTGATGAGAGACAATCATGGCTGTTACTTTTTGACTGCCTGTGTGAATCACATCGATAACTTGAGTCAAACAGTAAATTGAAATAATGGTAAAAAGCGCACTTTCCCAATTGTACATCATACCGGCAATAAAAATAATTAACAGGTTCATGGCAAACATCAAACTTCCAACCGATTTTCCGGTTGTTTTCCCAATTACTAAAGCGATGACATCCAGCCCACCGGTGGTAAAGCCAAATTTCAAACAAAGTCCTGCGCCAATTCCCACCAGGACACCACCAACGATGGCGTTCATCAATGCATTATCGGTCACAATCACTTGTGGTACTAACAATGTAATAACTGAAATCGAAGATACTGTTAAGAAACTATAAATCGTAGCTGAGCGCCCTAGCTTTAGCCAACTAACGATAAAAATCGGAATATTTAAAATAAAAATTAGCACCCCTGTATCGACTTTAATGTCTAAATACATCTCAAATGCTCCTGAAACTAGCTGAGATACCCCATTCATGCCTGCTGAAAAGACATTGGCTGGAATTAGAAACATATTTAAAGAAATAGCTGACAGCACCCCTGTCAAAAGAATTACTGCTATTTTCGTCATTAACTCATTTTCCATTAACCATGAATAACCTCGTCTCATGTCACCCCTCCTCAAATAGATCCTAGCTAAGAATATCAGGTTGTTGGGATGATTAAAAGTCTTTTGATTCAATTTAAATAAAAATCTTTTTAAGATTATCGCTCCCCTTGTTATCACTGCTTTCACTAAAAAAAACGACAGCTTTCTTCACAGTAAAATCTCATTTTCCTCTATAGTCTTTCCTTCACAGTTTTGCCATTTCATGATACTATTATTGAAAAGAACGCTGTCAACAGTTGCTCGTTTTCAGTAAAGATAAGGAGGTCCGTGAGTCTCGCTACTTTAGTCACTTAACAAAAGCTAAAGGAGCCGTGAAACTGGATTCAACTGACAATACAGTCAGATAGACAACATTTTTATAGCGATTGCTTTGCATCCATTGAAAAAAATCGACTTAAATCATACGAGGAGGAATTTTATTTGGCAAAAGAAGCGAGTTTTGATATTGTCTCTGAAATTAATATTGAAGATGTGAAAAATGGCATGGCTGTTGCCCTCAAGGAAATCAAAAATCGTTTTGATTTTAAGGGCTCTATTGCAGACATTAAATTGGAAAAAGAAAAACTACTGATCGTGGCAGAAGATGATTATAAAGTAGAGCAGGTAAAAGATGTTCTATTTGCTAAGCTAGTGAAACACGGAGTTCCCATTAAAAATATTCAATTTACTAAAAGTGAAAAAGCTCTAGGTGGTAATGCCCGTCAATATGGTGAGCTTATTAGTGGAATTGATCGTGACAATACTAAAAAAATTACCACGGCTATTAAAAACTCGAATTTAAAAGTGAAAGCAACGATTCAAGAAGATAAAGTACGAGTTTCAGGTAAAAGTCGTGATGACTTGCAAGCAGTTATGGCGTTATTGAAAGATCTCCAACTACCGATCGAATTGCAGTATACCAACTACCGTTAATTAACCTAAAGAAGGAAATCTCTGATTTTCTTCTTTTTTTCTTGCAAAGCTTCTAAAAGAATGTTAACCTATATAAAAATAAGGTTAACAATAGAAAGTGAGTGGTTAACATTCGAAACAAACAGTTAAAACAATTAATTATTAACGCACAATTTGCAGTCATTATCAGCATTATCGCGCAATTTACGATCCCCTTGGGGCTTGTGCCGCTAACGGGCCAAACTTTTGCTATCGGTATTGTAGCAACGATCCTCTCTCCCATTAACAGTACCATTGCAGTTTTAGTTTACTTATTAATGGGAATTATTGGCTTGCCAGTCTTTGCTGGATTTAGCTCTGGCATCAGCATCTTATTTGGGCCAACTGGTGGTTATTTAATCGGGTTTATCTTCAATACATTAGTCACCGGTTTTATTCTGCAAAAAACCCGCTACACCTTACCATGGGCCATAATGGCAAATATTGCTGGGGCTTTGGTGACCCTATTATTCGGGACACTCTGGCTCAAGATAGCAGCTGATATGAGCTGGCTGATTGCGATTAACAGTGGTTTTACAACTTTTATTATTCCAGGAATCATTAAAGCAATTGCGGCCTCATTCGTAGGATTATTTATCCGAAATGCGCTAGTCAAAGCTAGACTCGTAGTAGAGTGATTGAAAAAGCGACGTAGACAAAGATTCTACGTCGCTTCTTATGATTACCAACCGCCAGAGAAGCCTCCGCCTCCGCTGGAACCTCCACCAAATGATGCTCCACCATCGCTGGAACTGCTAGAAGAGTAGCTTGACCAAACCACGGCTTGTTGCATATAGTAACTGCCAATCATCATTTGATCCAAATCAGAGATCGCTTGCTGGCGATAGCCTGATTCGATACTGCGACGTTTTTTCTTGGCTTTAGCTTTGACTTTCATCATTGAAGACTGGCTTAGCAGCTCTTTATCAACTAAATCTTCCTCAGCCAAATTTTTCCCTTCTAAAAGAAAATAAGTCATTAAAGAGATCATCAAGTGCTCATCGACACCATCTTTAAACGTTGCCCTTGTTTCTTGCAAGTAAGCCGTTACGGCTACCCTCACGAGCCCTTTATTACGTTTGATAATCTCGAGAGAACGCTTATGTTGCGCTGTTAATTGAGTCATATATGGTTCAATTAGCTGATAGCCTTCATGGCTGGATAATGGATTTTTAGTCAGTGGTTGTTTGCTAAAAAGCTGATTACTATATTTACTGACCAATTGGCGAATCTGGCCTTCCTCAAGATAAACAGCTACATCATACTTGATCACTTTTCTATTGTTGCACCAATAGGCAATGATGAGATCTTCTATTAAATAGGTCGCCACAATTTTTTTCAAATAGTTGTCATCTTTTGACACCCCGCCACCTTTCGGTTGATGAATTGTTTTGGTCGCAGCGATTTTCGACAATTTATACTCCTTAAATCCTTTTCGGTTAGAACTCATCCCTGAATTTGAGCCGTTGTTTCCACCTTGGTAAACATACACTTGTAAGTGTGGGCTAACATATTGTTCAAAGCGACGTCGCAGCTGTTTTTTACGGAACAGATAGATTAAGATTGCCAAAATAATCACAAATCCCAAACTGGCGAAACCTAATAAAACCATTTTCACGATCTGTTGATTTCGGATTTTTCGATTTTCGATCGCCGCCACCGAAGCGGCATAATTACCATAGCGTTCCTTAACTATTTGTTCAATATTACGAGTGACTCCCATGGCTGCTTGGCGATAGTTTTCATCAGCAAGATAATCTTTGATTTCCTCTGTCACCACATCATCTTTCATACTATCTGTAATGACCGCTTCGACTCCATAGCCTGTTTCTAAGCGAAATTTACGATCTTCAAGTGAAAAAACAAACAAGAAACCATTATCCATATCTTTATTTCCAACACCCAGTTCTTGAAACTTTTTCTCAGCATAATCTTCAATGCTGTTCCCTGCTAAGTTATTAAGAATCACAAGCATATATTGGGGTTGCCCCTCTAATTGCTTAAAGGTGGTTTCATTTAACTCATGAATGTAACGTTTATCATCAGCTGTGAGAATTCCAGCGTGATCTTCTACAAAGATTGTTTCTTGCCCATAAGCAGTGGAACTAATTACCAGTGATAAGCCAAACAAGACCACAAGCCACTGGATAATGCTAGTTAACTTTTTCATTGCGCTCATCTCCTTTTCCTGATCCTCCCATTTAACTCAATGGCTTAATCTTCTAAGTCAACAACTGGCACACTTTCTGCTCTTTTGTCAGCTTCAAAGAACTCTTTTTTATCGAACCCGGCCACGTTGGCAAAGATTGATTTGGGAAATTTTTTTATGGTGACATTGTATTCTTTAACCGCCGTGTTATAACGGTCACGCTCGACTGAAATGCGATTTTCAGTGCCTTCTAATTGCGTCATCAATGTCTTCACATTTTCATTTGATTTCAAATCTGGGTAATTTTCCATGACGACTAGTAATTGTGACAAAGCACCTTCCATCTCAGAATTTGCTGTAGAAACGTCTTTCACAGATTTTGCACCAGCCATTTTTGTTCGAGCATCGGTAATCGCCGTTAATACCTTTTCTTCATGAGCCATACTACCTTTGACGGCATTTACTAAATTGGGTACCAAATCATAACGGCGTTGTAATTTAGACGCCACATTTGCCCATTGTGTTTCAACTTCAGCTTCTTTGCTAACAATACCGTTATAAGATACGACGCTAGCAAAAATCACACCTGCAATCAGTAAGACTGCAACTAATATCCCTGTTGTTTTTTTCGATTTCATTTCCATTTCCTCCTTGTTTTCGCTAAGGTTTAACTGTAACAAATATAACTATATATTTCATTTTCGTTACAATTAGTTTTCTTATTGTGACAAGTATACCTTGAGTTCAAACTAAAAAAAACAGACCAAAGTCTGATTTTTAGCAAAATTTTTTCATGTTTAGATGCATTGCTCTCATTTTCTTTCCCTTAATTCGTCATTACTACTAAAAATCATTACCAAAAAAATCATCACTGTGGGTCGATAACTCCCATTTACTTGCTTTTTTATCCAGGTACTTCCAATATTTAGCAAATAATTTTGGCAACTCAGGTTTCAAGTGCTTTAATGAATGCTCATCCCATTCAGCGTCCATGTTACGATCATAAGTGATTTCATGATATAAGACATTTTGTTCTACCTGAGACAAGGAATACTCCTCTAAATAATTAAAATAAGCATCTTCGGCAGCTACTTGACTATCATTCCGGGTAACCTTTGCCATTAGCACGTCTTGCCCGACATACATGATTTCTTCAAATTTAGCAAGATAATGCTCTGGATGAGATACCACTAGATCAGCTAAATTATCCACATGTTCCAATATTTCAAAATAGTACTCTTCTCCCATCGAAATCAGCCAAGCACGAAAGGTATCGAACGAGTCATCGCTGCACTCACCCTTATTCAAAATAAACGCTCCAGCCCACAACTTTTCTTTATTTGCCAGATCCATGTAGGCATCAAAGTAATTCTCCCAAATCGCCACTTCTTCCAAGGGCAACATCTCTAATTGAAAGGCAAGTTCCTCCAAATAAGATGCCATCGTACGGTCGTAATTTTCGATTGTGTGTTTAATAATTGCCCAAAACTTTTCTTGATTCATCTTTTTGCCCTCCATTCAACCCAAATCAGATAAACTCTTTTTCCGAATGATACTCCGTGCTCACCAAGTGATAGGTTGCAAGAGGATAAACACCCCTGTCCCCAGCGTTTAACTCCTCATCGATCTCTGCCTTACTGACTTAGAACAAAAACACCGATAATAATTAGCATAATAGCGATGAGCTTGTTACGCGTTAAGTGTTCGCGAAAGACAAAAACCGAAATCATCGCTGTCCAGACGTAAGACAGTGAGGTCATGGGGAAAACAACAGAGTATTCAAAAAAAGTTAATAACATAATATTCGTCACTGCACTTAACACATAGAAAAAGAGGCCTAAATAAGCAGTGCCTGAACGCAAGACATTGGCGGCACTTAGATCGGTGATCTGATTCATCGCCTTCTTCAAATAAAGTGCGCCAACACTCCCCGTTAAGGTAGTCATCAATAATAAGATAAAGCCAACAAACCAGTTCATTCCCTCTCACCTTTCTTTCCTTCCGTATTAAGCAAAGCGGCGCCAACGATAATCAATGCTGTGCCGATAAGTTTATTCAAGGTGATGGTTTCGGCAAAAAAAAGAGCGCCAAAAACCATGGACAAAGCAAACCCCACGCTCATCATTGGTTGCAAAATCGAGACTTCACCAAAACGAAAGGAAAGCATCATAAAAACCATCCCTGCCCCTGAGATCAACAATCCTAACAATAAAATTAAGAAACCTTTGAGACTTTGCATATCCCCAATTTTCCACAACACCTGACTGAAACTGTTTAATACAGCAGCCAGACAAATTAGCAAGATGGCCCTTGTCCAATTTTTCTTTTTTGACTCTGCCATGTCAACTCTCCTTTCTCTGATTCCTTCTATATTAATAGTAACACAAGACTTGTTTATCTGTATAGAAAGCCACCGAAAATATTGAGATATGTTATAATAAAAGCAAACATTTATATCACGATTGGAGGTCTTAGATGAAATTAATCCTTGTTATTTTAGTGCTAGTTGCCTTCATTATTAGTGGAATCCTATTCTTTATTGCCAACTTCTTATTTAAGGGTGTCTTAGACCGAGAAAACAACTGGTTTAAGGATGTCGCTCACGGCCAAGTTAACAGCGATCTTGATGCTGATCACGGAACTGAACTACAAGAGCGTGAAGCAACTCTATTAGCGATTGGCGAAAGTTACTGGCATCAAGGAGAAAAAGTTCACATCACTTCCTTTGATGGATTAAAACTTGAGGGGCGACTGATTAAAGCTCAAAAACCAACTGATAAATGGGTAATCTGCTTTCATGGTTACCGGACAAATGGCAAAACTGATAATGGTTATATTGCTAGTCACCTAACAACTCAAGGCTATCATTGCCTAATTGTCGACCAACGTGCTCATGGTAATAGTCAAGGTCGTTATTTGACGATGGGTTGGTTGGAACGACATGATGTCTTGAGCTGGACTGACTTCTTAGTCACTCAAAAAGCTCCGGAAGACATCATTTGGTTTGGCGACTCAATGGGTGCCGCCACTGTGTTGATGGCCAGCGGTGAATCAGTTCCCGACGTCGTTCACGGTATTATCGCCGATTGTGGGTATAGCTCACTTCCCGATCTTTTTCACTATTTGTTAACCTCTGCCTTTAAGGTACCATCATGGATACCGATTTTGCCTTTTTTTAATGTCATTGTCAAAAGAAAATTAGGATTCAGCATTTACGAGGCGTCAGCTTATGAACAATTAAAACACAATTTCTTACCGATTTTATTTATTCACGGTGAAGCTGATACCTTCGTGCCCCTCTCCATGTCTCAGAAAAATATGAGTGCCACTCAAGGTGAGAAAGAGCTCCTCATCGTAAAGGATGCGCCTCATTTTTCCGCTGTTCTGTTCGATCCTGCTGTCTATTTTCAAACAATCGATCACTTTTTACACAAAATAACCAATTAGGCTCAATTTTACTAGCCATTAACAACATAAAAAGGCTCTGGAATAACATTCCAGAGCCACTTTTTATGTTTTCTTCTCAAATTTACTGTGACAACTTGGGCAAGTTATCATAATTTTACCTCGATTGCGTGGAACTCTGATGTGTTGCTTACAATTGGTACAACTGAAATAACGATACTCTTTGCGATGCTTAAACTGGTTGAGACGAAGCGTCAATGGTTTTTTAGTTTTCGTCCACCAAGCCACATATTTTTGGTTTTCGTTACTCCGAACATAGATTTTTTTGGATAATAAGCGGTAATAAGCAATGACCATACCGATCAAAACCACGGTGCTAATAATGGTACTTCTAAAAAAGAGATTGACCACCATTAAAGCAAAGGCGACATATAACAAGTGCTTGCTTAAGGTATCAAATCGACCATAACGCCCGCGCATAAATTGCATTAATTTCAATTGCCATTTTTGTTGACTGTTTCCCATACGATCCCCTACTTTACATTCAGTACTTTAATTGTAACGGTCTTTCCCCTAAGAATCAAACAACAAAAGGCGAATAAAGTATGACTTTTTTATGGCTTACTCTTCCAACTTAATATTATTGCCTTTAGATCAAACACCCTCTCAAAATTCATTCTTCAATTTAACTCCCTTGACTAGCAAACTATTGCGCCGAATGACTGAACTTTTTGCTATACTGATAGTAAGGCCAGCCCCTTAGGTCAACTGTCAATATTTTACAATTAATCCATTCGTTTTTATGATATCCTATCACAATCACGGTGTATTTCTAGGAGGAGATTTATGTTAGTAGAACGTCATTTATACGTAGATAATGAATTAGAAATAGAGCATTGCAAGTTTATCAATCTCCCACAATCATTTCCCAGTCATTGTCATGATTATTATGTCCTAGGGATGATTATTAAGGGAAAACGCCAACTGACTTGCCACCAACAGGTATCCGAGTTGGTGCCAGGTGATTTGTTTGTCTTAAACCCTTACGATCCACATGCCTGCGCTCAGATTGGCCCGATCCCATTAGATTATCAGTGCCTCCATATTTCTAAAGAACGCATGAAAGCACTAACTGGAACTGACATCATCTTCACTGAGAATGTGGTTCAATCCCTAGAGGCTAAAAAGTATTTAACTTTATTGTGTGACGCTATTTTAAATCAAGAAAACAAATCAATCAAAGAAGAATTAGTCTATTTACTTCTCAATGAACTCCCGACAATGGCTCTTCGAGAAACATTGCCTTTGTCCCATGCCCAAAAAAAGACGGTCCAAAGGGCTTCCAGTTATATCAACAGCCATTACCAGAACAAGATAACGCTTGACGATTTAGCCAAAGAAACAACTCAAAACAAATTCACACTTATTCGCCACTTTCTTAAAGCAACTGGCTTAACTCCTTATCAATACCTTGAGACCATTCGAGTCACAAAAGCCAAAGAACTACTAAAAAAACAAAACAATCTCTTAGATATCAGCTTTCATTTAGGTTATGTTGACCAAAGTCACTTTACCAATTCCTTTAAAAAGATTACTGGCTTGACACCTAAAACCTATCAAAAAACCCATGATTATCACACTTAACGTTGAAAGGAGTAGTATTCTATGAAAGAATCGACTAAAAACAACACCACACTGGGCCATGTTGCTGCCCTTATCACCATATTTCTCTGGGGGACTACCTTTATCTCTACCAAATTTTTACTTGAATACATCAGTCCCTTGGAAATTTTAGTTTTTCGTTTTATCCTCGGCTGGTTAGTCCTACTGATTATGGCACCAAAACTTCTTAAAACGGCCAACTGGAAAGAAGAACTCCTCTTTGTTGGGGCTGGTCTATCTGGGGTAACCTTATACTTCCTATTGGAAAATATTGCCTTAACCTATACCTTGGCCTCAAATGTTGGGGTAATTGTAGCAATATCCCCTTTCTTTACCGCCTTACTGGCTTCCATATTCTTAAAGGAAGAAACCTTACGTTTAAGTTATTTTATCGGTTTCCTGATCTCTTTAGTTGGCATTTGCATCCTGAGTTTTGGCAGTGGAGATATCAGCTTTAGTTCATTGGGAGATATTTTGGCCATTTTGGCTTCTGTTTGCTGGGGCTTTTATTCTATTCTAACAAAAAAAATCAGTAACTTAGGTTACGCCAATATCTTAACAACTCGACGAATTTTTACCTATGGCATTCTCTTTATGGTAGTTGCAATGCCTTTCTTAGGCTTCAATCCGGTATTGACCCAATATGCTCACCCTGTCGTCTGGTCTAACTTGCTCTTTCTAGGCATCGGAGCTTCCGCTTTTTGTTTTGTTTCTTGGAATTATGCTGTTAAAGTTGTTGGAGCCGTTAAAACCAGCGTCTATATTTACTTGGTACCAGTGGTAACCGTGACGTTTTCCGTTTTAATCTTACATGAACCTTTAACTTGGCAAATGGTAATTGGGATCATCCTGGCGATTATTGGCTTGCTTATATCTGAACGAAAATAAACAGCCGTGAGAAAAAATCTCATGGCTGTTTTTTTTAGATCTCAGGCATCGTCGCTAGTAGATACACTTCGGCTTCTTTGCTCCAAATCCCATCCGTCTTCTCCAAAATCACGCCTAACTCATTCGAAAGCAAACTGGCTGACGCCAGCTGAGTCAATGGAAATGACTTATGAGTGTAAACCAACTTTTTCCCGCCGCCGATTTCTGGCTGGTGTAAGGTTGTATCAGCCACATCGTTCAACCCTAAAATATGCGTCACAACGTTTGCTACGCTGACTTTACCAGATTCGATCAATTCAACCGCTTTCCGCATATCAGCTGTATTGCCACCAGATGTGCCAACATAGTGGGTAAAAGCATAGTGAATATCATAAAAATTGACTTCCGCTGAAAACTGTTTATCTTGAGGTCCAGCAAAAAAGTTTAAGCAACCGTCCGCATTAAGTAACTTGGAGGCATCTGACACGACCTCGGCTACTGGCACAAAAACAAAGATATCATCAAATCCTGGGACGATTTCTTTTAAAGCGGCTACTTGGTCCTTCGTATCGTCAACATTTACATAAATGACTTCAATTCCATTTTTACTGCTATATAAAGCTGCTGCTCGAGCAATTTTTTCCTCATTACGATCTGTCACCACAATCCGTTTCGGCGTGATTGGACCATTTAGGGCGTAGTCGATTGCCAGTAACCCCATGGGACCCGTTCCTCCCATAATCAACAAATCCCCACCTGACTTAATTCCCATCTGATGATCGTAAGATCCTTCTATCAGATGGTAATTTGCCTCAAAGGCACCAATGACGCAGGAAAGTGGTTCGATTAGCGACCCTTCAAAATAAGTGTCGCCATTATAAGCTAAGAGACAATCCTGATTCATGACATCTTCTGACAAAATGATGTAAGTAGCATCTCCTCCTGTATAAGGGTAGGAGTACCCTGGACAATCAGGTCGATCAGCTAATTGTAAGTTCGCTTGTACGACATACTTCTGTCCCTTTTGATACTTACCTTGCCACTGACTGCCAACTTCAAGTAGTTCACCACAAAATTCATGACCAACTATAACAGGATTCTCGGCTAAGTCTGCTGGTGCTTTTTTATGGTTTGCCCCTTGATTCGCTAGTTTCCAGGTAGACATGCACAGACTATCTGTGACTACTGATGCTAAGATCTCATTTTCTTTAATTGGCGGCAATTCAAACTCTTCTAAGCGTAAATCCTTTTCACCATATAATCGTACCGCTTTTGTTAACATACCATCGTCTCCCTCAATCTCTATTTTCTATATCAGAATTCCCAAACCATATCCGATAATTCCCACTGCAAACAAGATAAATATTAGAACAATCGGACTGACCTTCTTTTTAAGCAAACGCATCATTAACAGGGTTAAACCCAATGCTAACAAGCCTGGAACTAAATCATCCAATATATTTTGCACAGTCGTCACAACTGTTTGACCATCAGCCCCTGGTGTTTCCGACACCACAATTGGAACCGTAATGGTGGTCCACTTTGTCACTAAGACACCCATAATAAATAAACCTAGAATACTTGCTCCTTCTGTTAATTTTTGTAGCAAATTTCCAGAGAGATCTTTGACAATGTCCAGCCCTTTTTTCAACCCATAGGTCAAGCCAAACCATTTCATCGCCAGACGCGCTGCATTAAAAACAAAGAAAAACACAAGTGGTCCCAACACACTTCCATTTAAGGCCAGAGAGGCACCAATAGCAGCGGCAATCGGTCTCAAAGTCCCCCAGACTAACGGATCACCAACACCAGCCAGCGGTCCCATCAAACCAACTTTTAAACTATTGATCGTCCCGTCATCAATATCAGCTCCATTGGCTTTGGCTTCTTCCATGGCAATCGTCACCCCAATTACTGGCCCAACAACGGCCGGTGTAGTATTAAAAAAAGTTAGGTGACGCTTTAGGGCCTCTGCTTGTTCTTCTTTGGTGTGATACACTCGTTTAATCGTTGGAATCATGTCCACACAAAAGGCCAAGGCATGGATCCGTTCATAATTAAAGGAAGCTTGTTGAAAATTGGAAAATAGAAAGGTTGTCACTAAGTCTTTACGAGTCAAGCTTGTCACTCTTTGTTCATTTATAACCTGTTCACTCATCGTATTTCCTCCTAGTCTTCTAACTCGTCATCTGCCACAGCAACGATTGCACCGGATGAACTTTGTGTTCGTTGATTCGCTTCCTTGTGGTTAAAATTGGGATTTAATTGTACGTAAATCAAGGCAATAATTAACCCCACAACACCAAAGGACAATAAACTGAAATCTAAATAGCCACCAAGAATAAAACCTAGGAAGAAAAATGGCATTAAGTATTTAACACTCATCATGTTCAAGACCATGGCATAACCGACAACGACAATAAATCCGCCTGCGACAGCTAACCCGCCAGTTACCACATCTGGAATCATATCCAACATTTTATTAACCATTTCTGCATTGACAAACATGGCAACAACCGTTGATGGAATGGCCACTCTCATGGCTTGAACAAGCAGAGCACTAAAGTGCAGCGCAATGATTTTATTAAAATTTGCTTGTTCTGCTTCTTTATCTGCCGCATGTTGAAATGCAACTGTGATTGTTCGAGCAATCACAGTTAGCACTTGCCCAGCTGCCGCGACAGGTAAGGCAATTGCAATCCCCGCTTGAATATCCTGCTTGCCTACTACGACTAAAATTGTGGCAATAATACTGGCTAAAGCCGAATCAGGTGATTGGGCCGCCCCAATGTTCATCCAACCTAAGGCAATTAATTCCAGTGTTCCACCTAAAATAATCCCCGTCGTGATGTCTCCCAATATCAAGCCAACAACTGTACAGGCGATCAGTGGACGATGGGTTTGAAACTCATCCAAAACACTGCCCATCCCAGCAATACATGAAAACAGAAAAATGAGTACTATTTGAACCGTTGATACATCCATGATAATCCCTCCTCTTTAATTACGATGACTGCGCTTCTTTTAGCTTCGCTTCAAAATCCACTTTTGGATCACTGGCAACCACTCGGTAATCTAATTCAACTTTCAGCGCTTTCAATTCTCTGAAGGCCGCTATGTCAACTTGACTGACCGAAACTGCCTTGGTGATTTGCGTCCTACCAGTCTTAAACTGCATCCCCCCGATGTTAATCGTAGTTAGCGGAACGCCTCCTTTGACCAATGCCAACACTTCTGAAGGATTGGTAAACAAATAAAAGACGGTTTCAGCTTGATACTTAGGGTTATGAAATACTTTGATCGCCTTTTCGACATTAACAACATTGACTTTAATCCCCGGGGGCGCTGCCTGTTTGACTAATGTTTTTCGGATATCATCTTGGCAGACTTCCTCGCTCACCACGATGATCCGTTCTGCTCCCGCTTCTTTCGCCCAAACGGTTGACACTTGTCCGTGAATCAACCGGTCGTCGATTCTAGCTAACTTAATTTTCATCTTAAAACTCCTCCTCAAGCTCAATTTGTTGTTCTCTAAATGACCGACAAGCCTCACTGGACGCCAGCTTCATAATGGAAGCCAAGTCAGCAGCTGTCGTAGCATTACGGCTGACGCCTTCTAACAGCATCGGCAAAGACATCCCAGATAAGACTTCGATCTGTCGCTCAGGTTCTTCCATGGCCACTTTACAGCCAGCATTATATGGCGTTCCACAAAATAAATCTGTTAAGATCAACAACTGACCTTCTTGCTGATCGCATATCTCCTTTATTTTAAGTGATAAACTATCCAGTCCGTCTTCTTTAGAAAACGCAACAGCTGATACCATTGGCAGTTGACCATAGATCATTTCACCAGAGGCTTTTGTTTCAATGGCTAATTTTCCGTGAGCAACTAAAATCATATGAGTCATCTCTTTTCCTCCTTTCTCAATAAATCTTTAGATCAGCCCATTCAATTGTGACCCTGATAGGCAACGTGACTTGCCTACCCTCTTGTCTTACCGCCTGCCACATTTAAAGTGACGCCGCTTACATAACTAGCTCGATCAGACATAAAATAGGCCACCACATCTGCGACTTCTACTAACTTGCCACTTCTTCCCAAAGGAATTGTCCCTGTCTGGCTGTAACCTTGGCGTAATTCCTCTACTGTTTTATCGCGGGTATAGGCTAAAGCCGTTTCATACTCGATCGTTCTTAACCCTGTTTCTTCCATAATTCCTGGTGCGATTCCGACCACTCTAACCCCTTGTTTGCCTAGCTCTTTTGACCAAGATCGAGTGAAGCTATTGACAGCGGCTTTAGTTGCCGCATAACAACTTTGACCCTCAGATCCCTCCAAGCCACTTTCAGATGACATATTGATGATCACACCTGTTCCTTGCGACACCATGACCCGTCCACATAATTGGCTCATCAGGAAAACCCCTTTTTGATTCACATCGATCATTTTGTCAAAAATTCGATCATTCAATTCGTAATCACTATTGCCTTGCTTGTCCGTTAAAAGTGCTGGAATATTAATGCCTGCGTTATTAACCAAACAATCCAATTTACCGTATCGTTTAATGACCTCATTGACCGTCTGCTCAACAGATTGACGATCTGCTACATTAGTTTCTAAGAAAATAAGATTCTCATCGATAAAACTCCCTTCACTTAAGTCTGCATTCACCACTTTCACACCCAATTGACACAATTCCTTGACAACCGCTTGACCGATTCCTGATGACCCACCTGTGACAATTGCGATTTTACCTTTTAAATTTAACCATTCCATCTTGACCACTCCTTAACTTTTGTGATTTCTACTTAACATTTGTGATAACTGTATAATATACTGGTTTCTATTTAATGTCAATCCTTTTTCACGTTTTTTAAAAATAAATCACATTTGTGCGAAAAAAAATCGTTAACTTATCACGTTAACGATTTCTCTTTATTAATTAAGCAACGCCAGAATAGCTTTAGCGGTTTCTTCTGTCGTAACGAGTGTTGTCAAATAGCCGCCATTTAAAGCGCCTAAAATCCCTCGGGCTTTTTCAGTGGACTCCGCTATGCCAATACGAATTTTAGCATTTTTCAATTGAGCTAACTCAATGCCGATTATTTTTTGATCTAATTGACTGCTAACAGGTTGGCCTTGATTGTCATAAAAACGAGACACCACATACCCTGCGACTTCTTTTTCGGCCAGTTCGTCTAAAAAATTTTTCCCATAAAAAGCTTGCCAGATCTCTCGTTTGCTGAGATGCGGACTGCCAATCCCATAGATGGCAATGTCTAATTTATTCCACAAAGCCAATAATTCCTGATTAAAGCCATTCTCCATCAGCGCTTCTTTCAACTCAATCGTCTCAGGGATGGCTGGCGCATCGATCATTAACGCACGGCCTTCAATCTTTTTAGCCGCTACATAGGCGATGGTATTCACATGGTATTCACTTGATAACTTGCCAGAAGGTCCGCCAATCATTGGCAGACAAGTGATGTTGTCAGTGTGCATGGGCTTCAGTTCTTCAACCATCGCTGCCATCGATTGTCCCCAAGAAAAGCCAATGTTCATCGAATTCGTCACAACACTTCCTAGATAATCAGCAGCGGCTTTGCCAATTAACTTCTCTTTATTTTCCCGACTCACATCATTCCCAACTGGCACGATAATGGCCTTTTTTAAAGAAAAAAGTGTTTCTAAATTCTTTTCCAGTGAGTAAGTCCCTGCCAAATCATAATTGATGCTGATGTTAACAATGCCTTCTTCCCTAGAACGTTTCAGTAATCGGCTGATGGTTGTGCGGTGAATATTTAAAGCCTTAGCAATTTCACTTTGATTTTTATCTTCTTGATAGTACATCTCAGCAATTCTAACGAGTAACTTATCTTCGTCCATTCCTTATTCCTCCATCTCTCAATAGTCAAAATATAGCATAAACGAGTCTTTAATTCAATTGTTAAGTAGTGGTCACAAATGTGAAAAAAAGTGAAGGTGACCACTAAGGGGCTCCTTCACTTTCATAAATAGTCGTCTACAAAATAGTAAAACCTAATGCTTCAATATCACGGTTAAACATTTTAACTGTTTCAATGGAAAGCTGGTTCAAATCCATGCCAACCATACTCATTTTTGCTAAGATTTCTGGAGGACTTGTAATAATGTCAGCGCCAACTTGATTGGCTTGAAAAATATTTAATAATTCTCTAGTACTCGCCCACAAAAGCTCTGTTCCAGCTTTACTGTGACAAATCGCAACGGCTTCTGTCATCACTGGCAGCGGGTCAATCCCTGTATCGGCAATCCGACCAGCAAAAACTGAGACAACATTTGTTGTGCCTTCCGAAAAAGCTGACACTGTCTCGGTGACTTGTTCAATCGTCATAATCGCCGTAATATTAAGCGATAAGCCCTGACTGGATAGACGCTTAATCAACGGGATCGCCGAGTCCCCTTTAGTATTGACAATTGGGATCTTCACATAAACATTATCACCAAAACTGGCTATTTTAAGCGCCTCTTTTTCCATGGTCTCAAAATCATCAGCAAACACTTCAAAAGAGATCGGTAAATCAGGAATAGCATTTAACGCCTCTTTCGCAAAAGCAACGTAATCTTTAACACCTGCTTTTTTCATCAATGTCGGATTGGTCGTAAAGCCTTTAGCTCGCCCTCCTTGATAATCGGCAATCATCTTATCTAACTCTGCCCCATCTGAATAAATTTTTATCTTTAAATCAGTCATCGTTATTCTCCTTTAATCTTCTGTTTTATTATTAATAGCATACGGAGCCGGCTTTAAGATGCTTGGTAAAATTAACACGACCAAGACGACGGCCACAATGCCATAAATGCCAACCGTTCCTAACCATTCACCTAGTTTCCCAAGCAATATCCCAATAATAGCAAAGTCCACATCACCAAAAGTGGTATTACCAAAGCCTAAATTGCCAAGAACTGGTAACAACAAAGCTGGCAAGAACGCCAAAGCCAGCCCGTTGACAAACGCTCCCACAACCGCACCTCGACGGCCACCTGTGGCATTGCCATAAACACCAGCTGTTGCGCCACAGAAGAAGTGGGGCACTAGGCCTGGAATGATCAGCACTCCGCCAATTGCACCTAGCACAAACATCCCGATTAAACCACCAACAAAGCTACTGACAAACCCTAAAATGACTGCCGTTGGTGCATATGGGAAGAACACTGCACAATCAACTGCTGGCACAGCATTAGGAATCACTTTCGTGGCAATCCCTTGGAAGGCTGGTATTAGATCCGCTAAAATCATCCGAACCCCTGCATAAACCACCGTCACCCCTACAGCAAATTGCAACCCGCACATAATCGCATATAAATACGGAGACTTGCCATCAGCTAAGGTTGAGACAAAGTCTGGACCAGCTGCAATCGCAGACACTAGGTAAAAGATGACCATCGTCAAAGCAGTTGAAATGGTTGTGTTCCGCAAGAAACTCCACTTTTCAGGAACCTTAATGTCTTCCGTGCTTTTACTGTTTTTTCCTACCACTTTGCCGATCGCGGCTGACAAATAGTAACCAACACTACCAAAGTGTCCCATGGCGACTTCATCACCGTCTGTTACTTCCAAGGTGTATTTTTGACCAATCGCAGGTGAAATAGCGCTCCAAGCGCCTAGGAAGAAACCGCCAACGAGAATTAACTGCCAGCCACTTAAACCAATAGCACCTAAAACAGCTGATAGTAGACATGCCATAAAGAAACTATGGTGACCAGTTAAAAAAACGTACTTGTAACGAGTAAAGCGCGCAATTAACACATTAAAAATTAGTCCAAAAATCAAAATGGTCATCGTTTCAACCCCAAGGACTTCTTGAGCCACTGAGGTTACCGCCTCATTATTGGGCACAACTCCCTTGATATTAAAACCGAATTCGATCATTTTCGCCAAAGGATCTAAATTAGACGAAATGACATTAGCCCCGGCTGACAACATTAAATAACCTAAAATCGGGCCGAGCGTTCCCGTCAAAATTTTATGCCCTGGTGACTTTAAAGCAATCAGGCCTACCATGGCAATTAACCCCATCAAAATTGCCGGCTCACTTAAAACATCCTTAAAAAACTCAAGTACAAACATTCTCCATCATCTCCCTTTTTATTGATTAGCTAATTCCTGTAATGTCGGCAATACATCTTCGGTAATTTTTTTCTTGTTCATATAGCTGCGAGTAAACACAACTTTCTGATCTCCTGTAAAAATATCCGCAAATTCTTTGACCGTGACAAATAAATCAGCCTCCTTGCCTAGAGCGCCATTTGAATCGATCGATTCGGCCACTATTTCAATGCCATGTTCTTTCGCGATGTCTTCGATTTTCATTTTTAACATCAAGCTACTGCCAATTCCATTGCCACATACGGTTACAACTTTAATCATTTTAATAACCTTCTCTCTGTTTTATAAATAATTGTTGATAGTGTCATACAGTTCTTCAATACTGGTGGCGGCGATTAAGGCCTCAATCGTAGACTCTTCTTCTAAAATTTGAGATAGCTGCTTTAGAGCTGTCAAATGACTCACATTATCAACAGCTGCTAAAACAAAAATCAATTGGACCAATCGTTCCTCATCATAGGGTTCATTTAAATTGAAATCCACTGGTTGAGATAAGCGCAGCAAGCTAATTCCTAACTGATTGACCCCTTCCTCAGGTCGCGCATGAGGAACAGCTACCTTTGGCGCCAATACGATATACGGGCCCGTTTTTTCCGTGCTAGCAATCATCGCATCAATATAATCGGGTGTCACGTACCCCTTTGACAACAATGGCTCCGTGGCTTTAGCAATGGCCTCCTTCCAGTTGTAGTGTTGATCTGTTAAGGTGATAAATTCTTTACTCAATAATTCCGTCAACGTTTTTCCTCCTTCGTTTAGCGACAAATTTGTTCCAAACATCCGCGCTGATAATTCCTCAAATAACGCTTTTTCATTAGTGATAACCCCATGCTTGGCGACAACTTCCAAAATGTCGTAAACACTTAACTCTCGCGTGTAGTTGCTTAAATCAAAATCCCTTAGCACTTTCGACTTAAGCATCTGAACTTCCACATAATTTAAAATAGGTTTCGTAATGTACAATTTTTTAGTGGTTTGATAATAAGTCGTCGAAAAGATCATGTCATAATCCTCGACCGCAATGTCTTTTACCAAATCCAACTGATGAACGCGGTGAAACGTGATCATCGGAAAGATTTCCTTTAAATTGCTGGTTAAGATCAGTGACGAACTGATGCCGTTAGGGCAGATCGCCAGAGCTCTTAAGGGTTGTTGCTCTGTTTTTAGCCGTTCTAACTGGCCACCAAAGTGAATCGTGAAATACGCCACTTCATTTTCCGGAATGGGTTTCCCTAAAAAGTTGGCAAAGGGCTCCAACCCTTTGGCTACTAGATAAAAAAGCTCTTCATATTGACTTTTTATCTGAGCTGTATAAGGACTTTCTAGAGCAATATCGTAGGCTATCCGAAAATAAGCTGGCACCAAATGTTCAAACAAGGACTCTTCTATACTGCTCAAGGAAACAAACTGAGTTCCCATCAATGCTTGTACCCGTTGGATTACTTGACTATTGATCTCACCTAACCCGCAGTTATCAACCAAATGACTATTTCCCTGTAAAGCACCGAGTAAACAAATGGTAATAAAGGTGGCCTCTTCAACATTTTTAACCATTGAAAACTCATCAGCAATTACTTGACCGATCTGATACAGCGGTTGATTCATTATTTCCATCAGTGTTTGCTGAGGATAGGTTAAGGTCTCTTTGACTTCTTCCTCTTTAATAAAGGCCAGCAAGTAGAGAATTTCCAATAATCGTTCTTCCACGAAATTCACCCGAAAAGGCTTTGTTAAACGCTGAAGTTCAAGGTGAATTTCTTCGATATTCAATTTTTTTTGCCACATACTAAAGACCAGTTCCAACGCCCACTCACCTGTACTTAATTGCAATAATTGACTAATCCCATGCTCGGTTAACTGGCGGATATGACGCTCATCACCAACAAAGTGATAACCTTTTTGTCGCGAATATTGAAAGTCCAAGTGAAAATCTTTGGCATACGTTTTCAACTTTTTCACTTCTTCCAACACGGAGTTCTTACTTAATTGCAGTAAATCTTGAAAATGATGACCAGACACTTCCTCTCGCCGAATAAAAACGTACAGAATCATCACATACAATCGTTCTTCCTTGATAAACACCTCTCTTCTTGATAATGACTGTTTAACGTCTGGCCACTGTTCTTTAAACGTTTGAGGTATGACCAATTGCCCATCAGCAAGCTGAAAGGTTGGTGCCTTAACCGTTGCCAAAGCTCCATTTAATTGGTTCATTTCATACCATAACTTCTTGCGCGACATATTATGTTTTCGCGCAATATCCCGCACAGATTGACCTTCGTCAGCAAGTAAAGCTTCAATAAAAAAAATAATTTCGTGATTAAACATTATTCAATCCCCTCACTTACACTTTCATCCTACAATAAAACGCTTTCGATAACCACGCTTGTTGAGCCCTATCTGAGAGATCGACTAACGCCTCAGACTGGGGTCATCCTATCAAACATGCCTTATCTTAGCTTAAATCAAGCTCACAAGGATAGCAGAATGCTTCATTTCCATCCCTGTTTTCCCTCTTTTGCTCCGATTGTTCCTTGGAACCATCTTTGATATAATGATAATTAACCAATAGCGAAGGAGGCCCCACTATGACACCTTTTACCGATCCTCAAGTTCAAGCAACCTTTAATCAATACCCAGCTCATTGTCAACACTCTTTACTGGCAATTCGTGAATTGATTTTTAGCATTGCCAAGGAACAGCCCTCAATTGGTGGGCTGAATGAAAGTTTAAAATGGGGACAACCGTCTTATGCCACCTCAAAAAAAGCCGGAAGCCCCTTTAGATTAGGTCTGACAGACACTCAAGATATTGCCATTTTTTTTCATTGCCAAACGACCTTAGTGGAGACTTTTAGAGGGTTATTTAGCGACCGTCTGACTTTTACTGGCAATCGGGGAATTATCCTAGCGCCTAAGGATCCCCTTCCCATTGCGGAATTAACCTTCTGCATCAAAGCTGCCTTAACCTATCATAAGCAAAACACGGCTTCCTCCTAGAGGTTCAGCTAATTAAACAAAAAGGAGGTTTTTCATATCAAGCTTCAACAATTGCGGTATATGATTGAAGTCGTCCAAGCCGGCTCTTTTAATAAAGCTGCTAAGCATTTATACATCTCTCAATCTACCCTTTCCACGACGATTAAGGAGCTGGAAAATGAGATCGGGATTGATCTCTTTATCCGCACTAACACGGGGATTTCCCTGACGGTTGACGGCATTGAGTTTCTCGGTTATGCCCGCCAAATTGTGGAACAAACACAATTGCTAGAACAACGCTATTTAAACAAAAAGCCAGCAAAATCCCTCTTTTCTGTCTCAACTCAACATTACGCTTTTGCGGTTAATGCCTTTGTAGAAGTTATTCAAACGGCTGGTGGGGATGAATATGAATTCACCTTGCGTGAAACTAAAACCCATGAAATTATCGATGATGTTAAAAATCAACGGAGTGAGATTGGGATTCTTTACAAGAACGACTTTAATCGTAAAGTGATTGAAAAATTACTGAAAGAACATCATTTAGTTTTTCACTCTTTGTTTGAAGCCAGACCTCACGTCTTTATCAGCAGTGTCAATCCATTAGCGGAACAGGAATTTGTGACCTTGGCAGATTTAGAGGCTTATCCTTACCTTTCTTTTGATCAAGGCGTCTATAATTCTTTTTATTACTCCGAAGAAATTTTAAGTACCATTGCTCACCCTAAAGCAATTCGCGTTAGCGACCGAGCCACGCTTTTTAATCTACTGATCGGCTTAAATGGCTATACCATTTCAACTGGTATTTTGAGCACTGCCTTAAACGGAACCAATATTGTGGCAATTCCCTTAAAAGTGGACGAAGTGATTCAAGTCGGCTGGATAGCCAATGCTAAAACACAATTAAGTCGTTTGGGAGAACTTTATATTCATAAGTTGACAAGTGTTTTAGAAGACACTCAACTGACATTATAAGAAATAGCTTGTTATCAATAAAACCGATAACAAGCTATTCTTATTTTGTATTACTTAATAAGGCTTCTTTTAGGCTATAATACTTTAACTACAAGAATTGGAGTGATTAGATTGACGACAGAACTATCCCTACGACCACTACCGCCTTTCCGCTACGATGTGGTGGGCAGTTACCTACGACCAGAGTCCTTAAAACAAGCCCGGGCTGATTTTGCATCTGGTAAAATAGATCAACAAGGATTGACGCAACTGGAAGATAAGGCCATTGCCGATCTTGTCCAGCAACAAAAAGAAGCTGGCTTGCAAGTTATTACAGACGGTGAATTCCGGCGCAGCTGGTGGCATCTTGATTTCATGTGGGAGCTAAATGGGGTTGAAAAAGTCGCCATTGAAAAAGGGTATGAATTTAACGGTGAGGTGACTCGAGCTGAGAGTGCCCGCTTAACTGGCAAAATCACAGGAGAGAATCATGCCTTTGTTGATCATTTTGTTTTTCTGCAACAATTTGCTGAAGTTGGGATCACTCCACGACAAACAATTCCCGCGCCTGCCCAATTCTTAAAAGAGTTACAGCGACCTGACAATCAATCGGCTACAACTGCCTTTTATCCTAACGAGGAAGACTTGATAGCTGATATTGCCGCAGCTTATCAACAAGTATTCCGTGAATTATACGATCGTGGTTGTCGCAATATTCAGCTAGACGATTGCACTTGGGGCATGATGGTCGATCCAACATACTCGAGCAACGGACTGCAAGCAGACGCTCATCAATGTACGTGTGGCAAACACGTCACTCCTATTCGAAATGAAGCAATTGATCTGATGGCAGAACAGTGTTTAGCTGTTAATAACGCCGCTCTTTTGGATTTACCAAAAGATTTAATCATGACCACTCATGTGTGTCGCGGAAATTATCATTCCACGTGGGCGTCAAGCGGTGGGTATGAGCCAATCGCAGATGTCTTATTTGCCAGAGAAAACGTCAGCGCCTACTATCTGGAATTTGATACAGAACGTTCTGGAGATTTCTCGCCTCTGGCTCATGTTTCTAATGATAAATTTGTGGTTTTAGGCTTGGTCTCTTCGAAGGTCGGAGAGTTAGAAGAAGCCGCAGACGTGATCCAGCGCATACAGGAAGCCACCAAATATGTGCCTCTTGAGCGCCTTTGCCTGAGCACCCAATGTGGATTTGCTTCAACTGAAGAAGGCAACATTCTCACTGAGGCACAACAATGGGCAAAAATTGCCTTCGTTAAAGACGTGGCCAAAGAAGTTTGGGGATAATAAAAAGCCAATTGACAAGTCTAAAATTGTCAATTGGCTTTTAATCTATTTTAAGCAGTTCGATCGTTTAGTGTGCTTTCGAGTAACTCGATATAACGATTTCCTAACGCTGACAAGTGTCCTTCCTGTTTTTGAATCCAAACTATTTGATGTTGCTGGATACTATCAATTGGAATTGAAAACAAAACATCGCGAGTAATCGAACTGCTCATGATTCCTGAGCCAGTCAAATAGCTATCAGAGCCGATCAAAATATTAATAGCGCTAGTCCGATCACTCACAATCACCTTTTTAGCATGATTTTGTAACTCAAGGGGTTCTTCAGAAAAGTGACTGCTATCTTCCGCTTGTTCAAAGGTAATTGCAGGATAATTGCTTAACTGCTGATAGGTTACCAGCTTTTCCTTTGCCAAAGGATGGGCTTTCCCCACGTAAACATGAGGCTGAAATTCCAACAAACTAGTGGACCTCAAATTTTCTCGCTCAAAGAGTCGATACAACACTTTTGAATTAAACTCACTAATGTAAACAATGCCCATCTCACTAATATTATTGGCCACATCTTCAATAACTTTTTTCGTATCGGTCTCTAAAAAGCGGTAAGAAAAACTGTCACTGGTGGATTCCTTGATCAACTTGGCAAATGCTTCAGAGGCGAAATCATAATGTTGGCTGGAAACAGAAAAACGATTCTTTCGTGATTTACGGTTGACATAGGTGTCTTCGATCAATGTCAACTGAGCCAAGACCTGTCGGCCATATTCAATAAATTCGGCCCCTTCTTCCGTCGGCTTCATCCCCCGCTTGGAGCGCAAAAAGATAGCCAAATCGATTTCTTCTTCCAAATCTTTAATAGCTGTCGAAATGGTTGAAGGCGCCACAAAAAGTGCCTTAGCCGCCTCATTGATCGTACCGTATTTAACAATGGAATCCATGTATTTTAGTTGTTGAATGTTCATGCTGTTTATCCCCTAGTCTCTGTCAGTTAACTTAATGACAGGTTGATACCTCATTATACCTGATTAAGACGGACAAATTAACAAGTATTTTAGGTACTCAAGAAGCCAAATAACTGCTTTTACGCAATCACTTGGCTCCTGAATGATGATGGTTAGTTAGTCACGTTTTCCTCAACTGCCTTTTGAATCAACAACTGAGTCTGTTCAAAAGCGTGATTGGCTGCCAAATTAATGTTAGCATCAAAGGCTTGAGGCGCATCTGTCCCGGCAATATCAGATATCCCTCGAATGTTTAATACTGGAATACGATAGAAACTTGCCACCTGAGCAATCGCCGTCC
The DNA here is from genome assembly GCF_017829975.1 of Vagococcus allomyrinae. Taxonomy (GTDB): domain Bacteria; phylum Bacillota; class Bacilli; order Lactobacillales; family Vagococcaceae; genus Vagococcus_D; species Vagococcus_D allomyrinae. The sequence continues at coordinate 267,095 of NZ_JAEEGA010000003.1, forward strand.
CTTCCATATCTGAGGCTAAAGCTTTTGGAAAGGCCTCTTTGATTTGTTTGACCTGTCCTTGATTACTCATAAAAGAGTCGGCTGTCACAACCAAGCCTTTGATTCGCTTATATGAAGCTGGTTGCGGGAGTTGCTCAATCAGAGCTAGCCATCCCTGACTCACATCGTAACTGGCTGGCATTTGAGGCACTTGTCCCAATTCATAGTCAAAACCGGTGGCATCCACATCACTATAGCGAAATGATGTACCAACCACCACATCACCAACTGAGAGTTGGTCAGAAAAGCCTCCAGCAGAGCCAGTATTGACAATGACATCTGGTGCGAACTGCTCACACAAGATCGCTGCTGCACTGCCGGCATTGACCTTGCCAATCCCTGTTTCCACTAAAAAAAGCTGATAATTTTGCTGATGAATGACTTCTTCAATTTTGATCTTCCCTTGGTGAAAGCGAGTCTCCACTTGATAAGAAGTGCGAAAAGGCCAAAGTTCCTCTTCCATTGCAGCGGCTATGGCTATTCTCATTGAACTGCCTCCCACAAAGGCCTAATGTCTTCCTGAACATCGATCTTAGTACCGCCAAAATTTTCTTTGATATAGTCTTTGACTTCCTCGCTGTGAAATAAGGCAGCTAATTTCTGTAACTCTTGATCATCTTGACGGTCTTCCCTTGTGACCAGAACATTGATACTCGATTTAGTATTATCGTCTACTTCTTCTTTAAAGATAGCATCTTCTAAAACATTTAAACCACCTTCAAAAGCCACCGTATTGCTAATCAAAGCCAAACCAACATCCTGCAAAATGCGTGGCCCAGTCGTGTCATCGATTAACTTAAACTCCAAGTTCTTTGGGTTTTCAATCACATCAGACGGAGTACCTGTGCCATTATCAAAATCCTCAGCGAGCTTTATTAAGCCAGAAGCTTCCAACAACCGCAATCCCCGAGCTGTATTGGCTGGATTATCAGCAACTGCCACAATCGCCCCATCTTCAATCTCATCAATGGACTTAAACTTATCTGAATAAATTCCCATCGGCTCAATATAAGTTGTCGCAATCGGAACCAATTTTTCATCTGGACTGTCATGATTAAAACTCACCAGATAGCCCAACGATTGAAAGGCATTAACATCTACTTGTTTTTCAACAGTCGCTGTGTTTAACAACGGGCCACCATCAATCACTTTAACCTCAATCTCCAAACCGGCTTCTTCCGCCAAATCGGATGCCGCAATAAACTTCCATATTTCCGCATCACCGCCAACAGAACCAATAACAATGTTACTTTTTTTTTCCGCTGCGGCTCCTTCTGCTGTGTCTTCCTTAGTTTGTTTCCCACAAGCAGCTAATAATACGACTGCCCCTAAGACAATTATCCCGAAAAGTCTCTTTTTCATACTATTTCCCTCTTTCTAGTGCATCGTCATACCACCCGTTACATTAATTGCTTGACCCGTTAAATAACTAGCCAAAGGACTGGCTAAAAACAACACCACATTGGCAACATCTGCCGGTTCACCAGTTCGACCTAAGGGGACCTGAGAACGATCTTCCGCCGCTACTTCCTCAGCTGTCATTCCCCGTAATTGACCGCCTTCAACCCGCTCTCGCCATTTCATCTCGGTTTCGATAATTCCTGGACAAACAGCATTAACTAAAATCCCGTCCACGGCAACTTCTATGGCCAAGGTTTTAGTTAGACCAAGAACCGCATGCTTTGAAGCCACATAAGCCGACATGCCACGGTAACCATTTTTCCCTGCTTGCGAAGCTAATAATATAACGCGGCCTTGCTTACCAGCTGCCTTCATTTCTCTTACGACATATTTACACAACAAGTAGACACCTCGCGTGTTAACCCGCAAGACCTTATCAAAATCAGCAGTTTGGCTTTCCACTAAAAAATCCATCGTTGAAATTCCTGCGACAGCTACAAAAACATCTGGAATTAATCCCTGGGCTGTGATCGTCTCTACTAAGACTTTAACCGAAGCTTCCTCAGCCACATTGACATGGGTTTCATAAGCGCCATCTCCTCCTTTCGTCAAGCCCGCTTGATATTGAATATCCGCATCCAAAACGATGGCCTCTTCCCCAACAAAGGTCTGGCGAATAGCTGCGCCTATCCCTTGGGCCCCACCAACAATCAAAACAACTTTTCCCTTTAATTCAGAAAAAACCATCTCTTCACTCCTTAAACGATATGTCGTTCAAATGGTAAATCGCTAATCCCTTGAGCCAACACTAGTTTTGCCCATTCTTTTGCCGAAAACAGCGAATGATCTTTGTAATTTCCACAACTTTTTGCGTCTGTTCCCTGAACATCTGACCATTCGATTTCCTCAACGATTTCCTTTAATGTTTCTTTTAATGCGATGGCCACATCCGTAGCAGAAATCTCGCCCCAAACAATTAAGTGGAACCCTGTTCGACAACCAAATGGCGACACATCAATGATACCTGCCAAACGATCTCGTAGTGAGGCCGCTAAAATGTGCTCCAACGTATGAATGGCACCTGTAGGAATTTCTGCTTGGTTAGGTTGAGCAAAACGTAAATCATAATTCGTAATAATATCTCCCTTTGGTCCTTTTTCTGTTGCAATCACCCGAACGTACGGGGCAATCACCTTGTTGTGATCCAGTGTAAAACTTTCTACTTCTGCCATGATAACTATCTCCTCTGCATTTTCTTTTTTTACATTTATGACTAGTTAGCTTGTTCTCCTTTCAGCGCAACACACAAAAAAGCCCCTTTGAACTTGCGCATTATACGCAAATACAAAGGGGCGAAATAATTTCGCGTTACCACCCTTATTCATGTTATCTTTACAAATAACATCTCGTCAGTTCCTGTTGAAACTCGGCAAGATAACGGTTGCTACCGACCAAAAGGCGTGAACCTTGTGGTTGCTCAGAGCTCATCTTCACTCAATCAGTTAAGCCCCTTTCTCACCGTACCGGGTTCTCTTTCTTAACATCCTTGACCTACTCTTCTCTTCCATGCATAACTATTCAAAATTTATAACTATTTTTTTAAAGTATACTACAAAAAAAAGATATGTCAATTTTAATTTCTTTTTTTGATTTACATCCCCTTAACTAATCTTTCGCTCCTCTTTAGCAAATACCACTCAGAATCGAAGAATGACTTATTGCTCTCCATGTTATACAATAAAGAGAAGTAACAACTTAACCATTTAACGGCAACGACCTTACTACTAGCGCGACTCAATCTGAGTTACACCAAAGGAGATAAACATGACCACCATTTATTTCGTCAGACATGCTCAACCAGATTTTACTGTTCATGATGATGCTACTCGCCCTTTAAGCAACCAAGGAAAAGAAGACTGTCAAAAACTAATCGCATTTTTTCACCAAATCCCGATCGATCTGATGTTCAGTAGCCCCTTTAAGCGCGCTTATGACACTATCTGGCCCCTTGCACAATCTCGAAACACGATTATTACCACTATTGATGATTTAAGAGAGCGCAAAGTCTCCGACACATGGCTGACTGATTTTCCGACGTTTGCTTATCGTCAATGGCAGGATTTTTCATTTAAACTTGAACATGGCGAGTCTCTGGCAGAGGTCCAATCTCGATCGATCCGGGTAATGAGCACTCTTTTAACAGACTACTCAGAAAAAACTCTGCTTATTGGCACTCACGGCACAGCTCTATCGACAATTATCAATTACTATGATCAAAAGTTTGGCTTTGCCGAGTTTAACGCTATTAAAGCGATGATGCCTTGGATCGTTAAAATGAGCTTTGACGGAAATCATTGTGTGAATATCGAGTCCTTTACCCTTAATAGGAATCAAGCATTTACAACCTATGCCATTTTTGACTAAATGTACAACAAAAAATTCGCTCCGACTCCCTAAAAAAATAAGCCAGCCGCTGTCAATTATTGACGGCGGCTGGCGGCTTAGGACACTATTTATAAAAAAAACTAATCTTCATACTTTAATTTTTCAAGCAATGCAATTTCGGAGCTTTCTATTTCGATTAATTTAATCTCCTGCTTACAAAATATCGAAATACCGTTATTAAAATAATCACTGGAATATTCATTAAAAAAAACATAGTCATTTTCCACTCTTTGAATTCTTCCGTAAACCCTGCTCTTTTCGCCAATTTCCAAGCCTAAAAAACGATCCTTCTCCAAGTGATAAGACAATAATCGATCGACATCTAAGTAAATCTCTTTTTCAAAAGTACTAAGATAATTAATGACTGGGGAATCAAATCTTGCAAGATAAAGGGTATCATAGCGGATTTTAGTGATATCGTTTATCTTACCTATGATAAAGCCGTTGTTTGCTCCTTCTTTGGTAAATGTCTGAGTCACATACATCTTTTCATCAAAATCAAGCAAGTAACAACTATTAATTTGATCCGTGATTTTTTCGGTGTAAATTTCTAAAAGTGTTTCTTCAGGTATTTTTGCTAAAATTGTATTGTCCATTCTCAATCCCTCATATTCATTTTAACTATCTCTAAAACCCTAAACTGTTCATTCTCCCCAAAATGACCGTTTTTTATATTATTCCCCCTCTTAGACAAAACCCAAACCATTGACAAAAATTCCTTTCCCATTTTTAAATTAGTACATTATTTGCCATTCAAATTATACCTTAAAAATCAGAAATTTACTTTTTTCACGCTTGCAAACGATCGTTATTTAATAAATTATCACCTACTTAATAAAAAGACGATAAATCGCCAGTATTCTTTCTTTTATTCCTTCAAAAAAGCCACCCACGCTTTAGACAGACGATGAATTCTGTGAACACTTTGCCAATATTTCTTCGTGTAAATAGAGTCGGCTACACTAAGTGCTGTTTCAGTATTGGAAACGCTGGTAAATAAATAACTGTACTCTTCTAATTTTTTATCACCAATAAACACAGACTGATGACCGCTAGCCTCACACCCAAACCATTTTAACCCTCTCGCAATTTTAGGATGAATATTTCTACCACTGCTTTCTTTTAAAAGACCAGCAGATTCTATCTGAATCGTGTCATTGCCCTCTTCTGCAAGCATCTTCTTTAATAAATAATGAGCCGCTGGCGAAGGGCAAATATTCCCCTGACAAACAATGAGTAGTTTCATTTACTTCCCCCACATTTCTTTCTGTCCTTAACTTACAATAAATTCCACGTTCGTGTCAACTTTTTTTAGGCCATCCTTAATAAATATTCTACAAACTTAAACTTATACCGCAATTATTCCTCGTTTGCGCTCAAATACCGAGTCTTTTCAGACCCATTTTGGCAATTTCAAATTTAGCTTTCTCAAAAAAAACTGATACACAACTTTTTACAAAGTCGCGTATCAGTTACATTAGTACTATTTTTTATTCTTCAACTTCTTCGAATTGTGAATTGTATAGAGAGGCGTAGTAGCCACCTTCCGCTAGCAATTCTTCGTGTGTCCCTTGTTCTTTGATGTCACCATCTTGCATATAAAGAATCTTATCCGCATCTTTGATGGTTGAAAGACGATGGGCAATCACGAAAGAGGTTCGACCAGCCATTAAATTGTTCATCGCTTCTTGAATCAAACTCTCAGTCCGAGTATCAACAGAAGATGTAGCTTCATCCAAAATCAAAATAGGTTTTTCTGCTAAAATCGCGCGAGCAATCGTCAGCAATTGTTTTTGCCCTTGAGAAATATTAGAAGACTCTTCGTTTAACTCCATGTTATAACCGCCAGGTAAGGTTTGAATAAAGTGATGGACATGGGCTGCCTTCGCAGCTTCATAGACTTCTTCATCACTCGCATCTAAGCGACCATAACGAAGATTGTCCATAATCGTTCCTTTGAAGAGCCAAGTATCCTGAAGAACCATCCCGATATTTTTACGCAAATCTGCACGGTTAAAGTCTTTGATATCGTAACCGTCGATTTTAATTGCCCCAGTATTCACATCGTAAAACCGCATTAACAGTTTTACCATGGTTGTTTTACCAGCACCAGTTGGTCCCACAATCGCCACCATTTGGCCTGGTTCCACATGTGAACTAAAGTCATTGATGATAATTTTATCTGGTGTGTAACCAAAGTGCACGTGTTCGAAATCCACCATGCCTTTTGCTTTGTCGATCATAACGGGGTTTTCAGCTAGCTGATCTTCTTCATCCTCACCGAGGAATTCAAAGACACGTTCAGCCGCTGCAGCCATGGACTGCAACATATTTGAAACTTGAGCCAACTGAGCAATCGGTTGGGTTAAGTTTCGAACATATTGGATGAAAGCTTGAATGTCTCCCACTGTGATCGAGCCATTGTAAGCCATAATCCCACCGACAATCGCCACCGCAACATAGCCTAGATTTCCAACAAAGTTCATGATAGGTTGCATTAAACCAGAAAGAAATTGTGATTTCCAGGCTGATTTAAACAGAATATCGTTTTGTTCTTTAAAATCTTTTAACGAATTTTCTTCTTCATTGAACAGGCGGACAATATTATAGCCTCCGATAGTTTCTTCGACTTTCCCATTGATCACACCCAAATACTCTTGTTGTGTCTTAAAGTATTTTTGAGAATTTTTTACCACAATCATGATCAAAATAAAGGATATTGGTACGATCAAAACTGCGATACCGGTCATCTTAACGGAGATCGACAGCATCATCACAATGACCCCTATGATGGTAAAGACTGATGTAATCAGTTGGGTAATCGACTGATTCAGCGATTGTCCTAGTGTATCCACATCATTGGTAATCCGTGACAATACTTCACCGGTTGTCCGGCTTTCAAAATAGTTCATCGGCATGCGGTTAATTTTTTCAGAAATTTCTTTCCGCATGCGATAGGTAATTTTTTGAGAAATCGTCGACATAATCCATCCTTGGATAACCCCAAAGAGTGACGCAACTAGGTATAACCCTAACATAAATAGGAGGATGCCTCCGATTTTATCAAAATCAATACCACCGGTTCCTTGATATTTTTTGATTAACCCGTTAAATAACTCTGTAATAGCTTTTGACAGTATTTTAGGACCCCAAATATTAAAGATCGTTGACGCAATAGCAAAGATGATAACGAAGAACAAAGGAATTTTATAAGCTCCCAAGTAGGAAACTAATTTTTTGATGGTTCCTTTAAAATCTTTCGCTTTTTCTACTGGCGCAATCTGTCCAGGTCCGCCGCCACGAGGGCGATTTTGTTTTTTTTCTGGCATTATATTCGCTCCTCCTTTATTCGGCTTCTTCGATGCCTAATTCAGCATTGCTTAGTTGCGACTGAGCAATTTCTTGATAGACAGTCGATGATTGCATTAATTCTTCATGAGTTCCCTGATCCACAACCCGTCCCTTATCCAAGACGATAATATTGTCGGCATTGAGAATGGTTGAGATTTTTTGGGCAACAATGATTTGAGTGGCTTCTTTAATGTTTTCAGATAAAGCTTGCCTTAACGCCACATCGGTTTTATTATCCAAGGCTGAAAACGAATCATCAAAAATCAAAATCTTCGGATTCTTGGCCAAAGCTCTGGCAATTGATAGACGTTGCTTCTGTCCCCCAGATACATTGGTACCGCCTTGAGAAATTTCACGACTATAGCCTTTGTCATTGGAATTGATAAATTCCTCTGCTTGGGCAATTTTAGCCGCCTTTTTCATTTGCTCATCAGAAATATCAGCATCACCAAATTTAATGTTTGAGGCAATATCGCCGGTAAATAGCACACCCTTTTGCGGCACAAACCCAATGATTTCATGTAATTTATGCAAACTCATTTCACGAACATCTACACCGTCAATCGTTATCCTACCACCAGTCACATCAAAGAGACGTGGAATCAAGTTGGCAATTGTCGACTTCCCTGATCCTGTCGAACCAATTAAGGCAGTTGTTTGGCCAGGTTTCGCTGTAAAGTTAATGTGATGAAGCACGTCCTCATCAGCATCTCCATAACGGAATTTCACGGCTTCAAATTTCACTTCACCCTTGAAATCATGATCATCTTTTGGCTGAGCAGGGTCTTCAATGGTTGGTTCTGTTTCCAACACTTCTTCCACACGACCAGCCGCAACATTCGCACGGGGTAAAATAATTGAGACCATTGACAACATCATAAATGACATAACAATTTGCATGGTGTAAGTAATAAAGGCCATCATATCACCAACTTGAAGCTGTCCCATGTCCATATTATGACCACCGACCCAAACGATTAGGACGGAGATACCATTCATCATTAACATCATAACTGGCATCATAATTGACATTGAACGGTTGACAAATAGCTGAGTTTTCATTAAATCCGTGTTAGCTTTGTCAAAGCGTTTCTCTTCAAACTTTTCTCGCGAGAACGCGCGGATGACTGGCAACCCTGTGATAATTTCACGTGAGACTAAGTTGACTCTATCGACTAAATTTTGTAAAGCTTTAAATTTCGGCATCGTCACAATCAGTAGCGTTCCCACTAATAATAGAACCGCTCCAACTGCTACCCCAAGAATCCAGCCCATGCCGGTTCCTGTTTTATATACTTCATAAATCCCACCAATACCAAGGATTGGGGCATACAACACAATACGCATAATCATCACAATTGCCATTTGCATTTGTTGAATGTCATTAGTATTACGAGTGATTAAGGAAGCTGGAGAGAATTTTTCCATCTCCGTATTCGAAAATTTAAGGGTTTGTTCGTATTGACCAACACGTAAATTCCGGCCAACTGCTGCGGCCACTAATGAAGCAATTAACCCGACAATAATCGCCGCGACTGCCGCAACCAATGTCAGTAAAATCATTTGAGTACCTGTTTTAATCATGTAATCCGTTTGGATTTTTTGAGTGTCCATATCAAGGGCTTTGTATTCAGCCAATGTTAATTGAATCCCGACTGTTTTCATCGAATCAGCGCCTAAATCGCCTAATTCTTCAGTCGTTGCCTGACGAGCCGCTTTCACTTTTTCAGGCATCCCATCGACTGTTGCTTGAATAGAGTCCGCTAACTTTTGAGCTTCTTCGCCTTTAGCTTGGGCTTCAGCTGCTAATGATTGAGCTTCAGCCGCTTTAGCACCTGCTGTTGCAGGATCGGTAGCAGCTGCCGCCGCTTCGCCAGCTGCTTGGGCTTGTTCGCCTAAAGCCTTGGCTTCTTCCCCAAGGGCTTTGGCTTTAGCACCATCGGTAGCCAACGCAGAATAACTTTCTAAGATTTCTTGAGCTTGACTGCCATTTGAAGACTCTTTTGATTGAGAAGATGCTAGCATCATCATCGGTAGATTAAAAATGTCTGCCAGTTTCTCTTTGGTCATACCATCTTGAAGAGCTAATTGATAAACCTCAACTTTTTCACCATCAATGGTTTGAGTGGTTAGTTTATAATTATTTTCAATGATTTCTTTCTCCGCAGCGGTCATGAACATCTCAATTCCTTGAAGGGTTGTTTTTCTAATTTTTTCTGGAGTGGCGTTTTCTAGCCCTCCTTGCTGGATACCGACGTCAACGATATCTGATGTTAAACCTGGCAAGCTTAACTCACTACGTGCCTGTACGAACAAAAGCGCAAGAACTACGATGACGGCGTACCAGTATTTGCCAAGATGTTTAAAAATCTTCACTATTGGTCACCTTCCTCTTTCACGGGTAATTTATGGGAGTAGTCTATGAACTTTGTTATCAGCTCGACGAACTTCTTTGTATCTTCTTCACCCATTTGATTGAAAACTGCAATCACTTTGTCACTCATTTTTTTCTTTTCTGTATTTGCCTGTTTTTTGCCACATTCGGTCAAGGTAACATTGATTCGTCTGCGATCATTTGGGTCCATATTTCGGACAATCTGCCCTTTTTTCTCTAAACTTCCTAATAAAACAGCAATTCGGGCGCTAGAAAGATTGAGTGATTCAGCGATGTGTTTCGGACTGGTCGGTTTTTCAAGAATATCGAGAAACTTCATGACCATCGTTTCACCTTGATGACTCTTTTCAATTTTGCTAAAAGCCCCGTGGCGATTCTCAACCATCAAGCGAATAAGTTCACGTTCAGCCTCTTCTGCAAAAGCCATATGATTCCTCCTTTATTCAAAATTAGTTCCTAATACCATTAATTGCTAACACTATTAGTAACTAGTACTGTTTGATATTAACCTAGATGAATAGCGATGTCAACAGTAATGAACTAAAAAAAATAATGAAGGCGGTTTAATTTACTTTTCTTAAACAATCATTATAAAACAGAAAAAAATGATCATTATCTTATTACCGATCTGACCATTCAATCATACAATCCTAAACCGTTTTAAAAGACAACTAACCACTCTTCGTAAAATATAAAATAACTCTTTCTCTCCTTAACTTAACGCCCAAATCAAGGGAAATCGTTTGAGAATTTTTTTCCAAATCCTTATTCGAATTAATTGACATAACTACCGTAACTGATAGTGACAAAGGTAACGTTTAGGTTAATTTCATTTCAAGACAGTCTTTCTATCAAAAATAGCGACATTCTCAGAGCGTAATTTCATCTTTGCAAATAAACCACTGATAAGAAGAAAAGACATCATCCGTCAAATATCATATTTACCTAAAATAAACAGCCAATCTTCTGTCGTATGTTCATCAATACAGTGGGTTGATCAAACCATTACCTCTCTAGGACGCTTATTTTACACAGCTTTCCAACGGAATATGGTAAGACCTCCATCTTTGTCAGCTTGACATACAATCAAGTTGTATGCTAGGATGACATCATAACTACTATTATCCATATGGAGGTTAACACTATGGCAACACCGCAACAAACGATCGTCACTTCCTTTGTCACTTTGACTGAAAAAATAGCCAATAGTAAAACGAATGTTCTTGATTTTGGCAGCCCAGAGCTGACGTTTTACCGTGGAGAAATCCACACGATCAAACTGATTGGGGATTTCCCTGGAATATATTGTTCAGAACTGGCTCGCAAATTGGGAATCACTCGCGCAGTTGTTCATCGGACCATTGGGATTTTGCAAAAAAGAGACTTCATTCTAAAAGAACCAGATGCAGACAACAAGAAAAGAGTTCGCCTTTTTCTCACTGACTCTGGTCAACATGCTTATCACCTCCATGAAGAATACCATCAACAGTATGACCAGCAATTAGTTGACTACATTGATCAGCTATCGCCTGATCAATTAGAAATTATCGGAGGATTTCTAACTCACGCCACTGACTTAATTGATAATCATGCTTAACTTAATAATAGAAACGAGGTTACGATAATGGCAACATATATGTTTGGCGTATTTATTTTGGGTCTATTTGTTGGGCTAATTTCTGGGATGTTCGGTCTTGGTGGCGGCGGAATTATTGTCCCAGCATTACTTCCCCTACTTCCATTAATCGGTGTCCCTCAATCAGAGCTAATGTTTATGGCTATGGGGACATCTTTTGCCACAATGATCATCAGCACTGCCGCAACTGCGTATAATCAACATCGAAATCAAAACATTGATTTTAAACAAGTGACATCATTTTTACCCGCTCTCTTATTAACGGTTCTCATTACTAGCCAGCTGATCACCTCAATCAATCAAAACTTTCTAAAACTTTTTTTCTCCTTATTTCTCGTTTATTTTGGTTCAAAAATGTTCCTCCAAAGTAAACAAGACGTCAGCCAGACCACTGACGGATCAACTTTTTCCAAAACTAAAACTTACCTTGTTGCCATTGCCATTGGGCTAATTGCAACTTTAGGCGGTGTTTCTGGCGCTGGTTTAATTGTCCCCTTTTTTAATAAAACCGGAATGAACATCAAAAAGGCCATTGGAACAGCTGCTTTTTGTGGCGTATTCCTAACTATTTTTGCAGCAGTTGGTTTTATTATTAGTGGTTTATCTTACCCTAACTTACCACCTTATTCACTAGGGTTCATTCATCTTCCTACTGTGGCAATCATCTCAATAGCATCTGTCCCAATGTCAAAAGTCGGCGTAAAACTAATGCTTAGACTCTCTGACAATAACATCAAACGTTATTTTGCCCTATTCTTAATTGCCCTTAGCCTCTATATGATTTTTATGGCAATACACTCATTAGTTGGGTAATTTTAGTGGTTTAAGCTAGTTCTTCTTGGGCATTCGCAGGCACTCCCTTCCCTTTATTTTTGAGTGCGGCCTATGACAGAACTAAAGAGGAATTATGGAAAGTATCCCTACTCAAAGAGCCGATTTATTATGATTCATTCTCAACTGAATCATATAGTAAGCATTATCAATAGAAATTTCGGGTATCATAGCTAGCGTGATACTCACTTATATTTTTGCACTTTATACTTAGCTTCCTCCTTGTTCCTAATATCACACAAAAAAGCAACTTCACCACCAACGATGAAGTTGCTTAAGATCATTCATTTTACCAAAATTCTACTCCACGTCAGCATGTTCGGACTCACTACTTTTGAGCATTCAATTCCCAAATAATCCCAAATTTATCTTCGACTTTAGCATAAAAAGAATCCCAAAAAGTTTCTTCAAGTTTTGTAAGGCTCTTAGAACCAGTTGCTAACATTTTGTCTTCCAGAAGCTTTATATCAGCCCCCTTTTCCAACTCAAGCCAAATGCTAGTCTGTGAGCTTGCCGCCTCATGCTCTTTGCTTTTCTTTTCGAGAAAATCATTTGCAAGAACAACACTTTCACCGAGTTTAAAACTAGCATAAGCAATACAATTTTTACGACTTTCATCTTCCATATACTCCACATCTTCAAATGTAGCTTTTTCGACAATTTCAGCTCCAAAGATATCAACGTAATAATTTAATGCATCATTGCACTCATCATAAAAGTATAAATATGGGGTTCCTGTTTTAATCATTATTTCCATCTCCATTTCATCAGCTTATGACTATTTTATCATGTCACGATCAAATAATATTATTCTAGATTGTGTTCTTTAAAGAGGAGATTAACAGTTTCCCCACATTCACTAAAATTGGTGGATCTTCTGGTATTGGTTCTCTTAACTTAATCGTGTAACTATTGCCAGAACATTTTGGAAAAGATAATCGTTCATCTTCTTTTCCTCTTAAACTATTGCCTAAGTTAAAGTAAGAGAGAATATTATTGGAACGGCTTATAGCACAAGATAATAAATAATAGTCCCCATTCGGAATATTTTTCAATTCGTTTCCTATTAATTTTTTAGTCGCTAATCCAGATATTGGCATATGGTTCGGTATCAGTGTACGAAAAAGTCCAATAAATATGATGCCCTTTTCAAATACGTCAGGCACTTCAATATTTACTGTACAAAAAGAATGATGCTTTTCTTCAAAATACGCTATCGATTTTCCCTTATCCTCATTTTCAAAGCGTTGAATATCGTAAAAAATGTCACTCATTTCCGTTTTGTACTCTCTAGGAGAACTACCTGTATATTTTTTAAATGTATTCGTGAAACTGCCACTGCTTTCAAAACCTGAATGTTCTTGTAAGTCGATTACTCTTGTTTCTTCATCAAGTTCCATAATCGCCTTTTCAACTTTTAAACTCGAGAGGAATTCAACAACACTAAATCCATTTATTTCTTTAAATTTCCGACTAAAGTGATGCTTATCATAACCAAAGTGAGCGGCAATTTCCTCACTTGTCATCTTTCTACTCACAGCCTCTTCTGAAATAAAAGAAAGAATTTCAGACATCTTAGTTTTCATTTTCCCCCTCCTTCTCAAAGCTCTAGTTTCTCTAAATCACATGACTAAATAAGCGCTGCCAACTACTCAATTTGCAAAAAAGATAAAATTTTCTAATAACATTATAACATGTAAACGAAGATAATCTTATTGTTGTTAGTCCCAAATTTTTTAAATAGAAACGAACGCTCAACTTAAGCTCTCTTAATAATTTAGCAAAAATGCATTTTAAATCTGATCGTCTTTCCTGCTATCTTTTAATGGTCTTTTTTTACAGTTTTGCCGCACCTCTTATAGCCAATCCCATCTGTAAAACGGACCACCACCAACAAGCCAATTGTCACAACTGCATTATTTCATTATTCTTCCTCCATTTGTTGTAAGCTCACTTTTTCTTTGGGTGAAGATTTTAAGCTATATTTATTGGTCATATCACATTTACAATCTGATGATTCTCTATAATTTAAGAAAGGTAATGGTATCTTCTTTAAATTGGGACTTCGTTTTAGTATTTTAGAAGTCCTTCTGGTCGTCAACTTTCCCTATGATTTCCACCAGTTTTCTTAAACAACTCCAAAACAAAAAACCCCTGATTTATCAAGGGTTTAGTACCGTTAGATAACGATTTATTAACGACGGATTTCTTTAATACGAGCTGCTTTACCGTGTAATTCGCGGATGTAATAAAGTTTCGCACGACGAACTTTACCAAAGCGGATAACTTCGATTTGAGCAACACGCGGTGTGTGAACTGGGAACGTACGCTCCACGCCAACACCACCAGAAATTTTACGTACAGTGTAAGTTTCGCTAATTCCAGCACCTTGGCGTTTAATAACAACACCTTCAAATAACTGGATACGTTCGCGAGTACCTTCGACTACTTTCGCGTGAACACGTACAGTGTCCCCAGGACGAAAAGCAGGAATGTCACTACGTAATTGTTCCTTTGTAATAGCTTCGATTAATGGATTCATTTTATCTTTCTCCTTATTCCAAACATTCATAAGATTTCAGCCCAGCGGAATGTCGTAATAGTTGAGCGCTTTTGCACTCACTAAAACAGTTTAACACAGCCGACTACTCATGTAAAGTTAAAATTCTTTACATGATTCCTGACTAGCCTAAGTTCTCACCATTTGAAGCAATCACGCCTTGATACCACCAGAACGATTGCTTTTTAGAACGTGCCAGAGAACCACTGCCATCATTTTCACGATCGATATAGATAAAGCCATAACGTTTTTTCATCTCACCGGTCGTAAATGAAATCGGATCGATACAGCCCCAGACAGTATAGCCTAGTACCTCAACGCCATCCAACTCAATGGCTTTTTTCATTTCGATGATGTGTTCACGTAAATAACTGATACGATAGTCATCCTTAATTTGACCATTAGTCACAACATCTACTGCACCAAAACCATTTTCAACGATAAATAACGGCAGTTCGTAACGATTGGCCAGTAGATTAAGATAATATCTTAAACCCACAGGATCAATCGACCAGCCCCACTCAGTTGAAGGAACATGAGGATTCTCCACTAACACATCATCCCCCAAGAGCTCATCTCCCAAGCGTTCGCCCTCTGTTGAAGAAGATACCGTATTACTTAAATAATAACTCAACCCTATATAATCAACCTTGCCTTGAGCCAGCCACGCTAAGTCTTCCTCTGTCTGATCAATCTGATAGCCTTTGATTTGCCATTCATTTAAAACACGTTGGGGATAACGGCCTCTGACATGAACATCGGTAAAAAACAGTTGCTTTTCATCTTCCGACTGGGCCAACAACTGATCCGTCGGGCGACTGCTGTAGGGATAATTAGGTGTGGCCGCCAACATGCAACCTATTTGAAAATCTGGATTTATTTTATGACCTTCTGCTACAACTTTTGCACTTGCAACTAATTGATAATGGGCGGCTTGATACATAACTTCCTCTTTATTTTCTCCTTCTTCATAAACAATCCCTGAATTAGTAAAGGAATAAATCGGATTATTTAAAATCCGTTGGTTATTTATTTCATTAAAAGTCATCCAATACTTAACTTTATGACGATAACGTTCCATGACAGTTAAAGAAAACTTCACAAAAAAGTCAATCAGTTCACGGCTGCGCCAGCCGCCATAGTGTTTCACCAAGTAATAAGGCATTTCAAAGTGAGACAAGGTGATCACTGGTTCGATGTTGTAACGCAGTAACTCATCGAAAAGCTTGTCATAAAAGAGCAAGCCAGCTTCGTTAGGCTCCGCCTCATTCCCTTGTGGAAAAATCCGCGTCCAAGCAATGCTTGTTCTAAAGCACTTAAATCCCATTTCAGCGAACAACTGAATATCCTCTTGATAATGGTGGTATAAGTCAATCCCTTCATGATTAGGGTAAAATGCATCTTGGACTACACCGTCAGTTATCTGGCGTGGACGGTCTTTTGTACCTGCTGTCATGACATCGGCAATGCTCAACCCTTTTCCATCCTGATTCCAGCCACCTTCAACTTGATGGGCGGCAACAGCGCCGCCCCATAAAAAATCTGCTTTCATCTCTTTTATCCTCTTTTCTAATTTGCTGTAATGGTGAAAAGTGCCTCACCGCTTTTGATGCTGTCCATGGTTAGTGGCACTACCGTCGTATTTTCCGGTAGATTGGTCGTGATAATTGGCGTCACTAGCGAATACCCCTCTGCTTCAATTAGCGCCTTATTAAAGGTAATCAACAGCTCCCCTGCTCCCACGAATTGTCCTTGGGTAACGTGAACATCAAAGCCATCCCCTTCCAGCATCACTGTATTAAGGCCGATATGAATCAATATTTCGCAACCATTTGTCGCTTTGATGCCAATGGCGTGTTTTGAAGGAAAAACGGCGACGATTTCGCCATCAAATGGCGCTACAACTTGATTATCCGTTGGCATAATTGCCACCCCTTGACCGGCTGCCCCACTAGCAAAAACTTGGTCATCCACCTCTGCTAAAGGGAGGACTTGTCCTGAGACAGGAGCTAAAATCAAGGTTTCATCACTGACTTGAAGAGGGGACACATTCGCAAATGAGTCACTTTCTAGGCCTGTCTCTGGTAAAAATTCACTTTCTTCTTCCTTTTTGACACCAAAGAAATAACTTAAAACCGCGCCGACGATTAGAGAACTGCCCACTCCTAAAAAATAACCTAATTTAGGAGTATAAACAGGAATCGAAAAGATATTATGGAAAACATAGGCATTCATGGTAACCCCCGTCACACCACAGATTGCCCCACCAATTGCCCCTGAAATCGCCACGATTGGCAACAAGCGTTTATACCGCAAGATTAAACCGTAGACAATCGGTTCAGTCACGCCAGCAAAAAGACCCGTTAAAGCTAGAGGACCCGTTAAAGCTCTCATTTTTGAATGTTTCTTTGAACGCAAGTAAAAGCCGATCGCTATGCCGATTTGCGCAAAGACGGCAGCAACAGCCATTCCTTCAATTGGGTCCCCCCCTAAATTGGCCAAATTATCAATGGTAATCGGTGAAAAACCCCAGTGAAGACCAAACATTACCATAAATGGCATGCCCCCACCTAAGACAATCCCTGACAATAAACTGCTTTTTTCAATTAGCCAGGTCACCCCTTGGGATAAACCATCTCCCACAACTGTACCAAAAGGCCCAAAAATCAAAATGGTTAAAGGAACCATGAGCATCAAACTAAACATCGGCACTGCGAATAGTTGAATGTCTTTAAAAATAAGTTTTTTCAAAAAGCGATCAACAAAATAATAGATGAAGATCGCCACAAAAATCGGAAAAATAGTGGTGGCATAGTCAACGGCTTTCAGCGAGATGCCTAAGAAGTCGAGATTTTCTTGACCGATCAGCCCAGTAAAACTAGGTTCCAGAAGGGCTGCGCCAATAACCCCTCCTACATACATATTGCCACCGATCTTACTAGTTAAGGTAATGCCTAAGAAAACCGGCAAGAAATAAAAGATGGCATTGCTAGCTGCTGACATGACGGCATAGCTAGAACTAGCATCCGATAACCAGCCCACTTGTACGAGAATTGTTAAGATGGCTTTGATCATTCCTGACCCAGCCATCGCTGGGATCAACGGCGAAAAGGCGCCTGAAATAATTTCAAAAACCATGTTAAAACTAAAGCGGCCTTTCTTTGGGCTAGTACTCTCGCCATTTATCTTGGTAATTGATTTAATCGCCGCAAAATAGTCCGGCACCTTGCTACCAATAACGACTTGGAATTGCCCCCCGCTATTGACCACCGACAAGACATCTGGTAAAGATTCAATGGTGCTTTTGTCGACTTGACTATCGTCTGCTAAACTAAATCGCAAACGGGTGGCACAGTGAACCAATCCGTTAATATTTTTTTCACCACCGACGCTCTTTACGATCGTTTGTGCTTCTTCTAAATGTTTCATTTTTTCTCTTCCTTTCATCAAAAAAGACCTAAGAATAAACACAAATAAACTGTGTTTAATACTTAGGTCACGCCTGCATTACCAGTAACGATCCATTATTTAGTTGTCGATAAGCGATTGAGATGAATCGATAAATAGAGTAACTCATCTTTGCCAATCTGCCAATCGTAAGTTTGTTCTAAAAAATTGGTTATTTTTAAGGCACATTGATAATCTTGCGGGTATTTGGCCGCAACCACCTTGACAATGCTCGAATCTGAACTGATCTGAGCCTGTTGCAATTGCCGTTTGATAAAATAGCGAATATGTGTGACAAAACGGTTAAAATCAAGAGACGTTTCATCAAATTCCCGCCCATAATGATACTTGGTAATATCCACCACATTTTGAATAATTTTAGTGTAAAGCATGGTTTCTTCCATATCATGATTAAAGGTATAAGTATTGATAAAATGTAAGGCAATAAAGGCTGCTTCCTGCTTGGGAATTTCATAGCCCGTTCGCTCTTGAATAAGTTGAACTGCCTCCAAGGCAAAACTATACTCTTTCGTATACAACTGTTTAATATCCCATTCGAGAGGCGTCCGAAAAGTTTCATTACGACGAGTGCGTTGCAGCATAAAGCTAATATGATCCGTTAATGTCAGCAAAATGCTGTCATTTGGCTGAAAACCAAGTGCTTGCTCAGCACGTTGAATAATATCACTGGCCAGTTCAATATCATCCATTTCAATGCGGTCCAACAAACTTTGAAGTTGGGTCAGCGATTTGTCGCTCTCTAAAATAAAACGTTTTTCAATTAATCCTTGATCAATTAAATCACCTTCGTATTTATTAAAACCGACTCCTTTTCCCATAATAATTTCTTCAACGTGATCATCGTTTAACACTAATGATACATTGTTATTAAATACCTTCACAATTTTCATCTGCCACTTCTCCCGACTCATATGCTTGACGAACAAAAAAACGCAACCAAAGTGACCACACCTAAGTCTGGCCACTGGTCACGCCTGATTAAACAGTAACGATCCGTTTTTCACAGTATATAATTAAAGTTTTTCTTTGTCAACTGCCCGAGCTTCTTCTTGACTAATTTCCTGTAACATTTTTTCCATTTCATCTGTTAATTCCAACTGCTCCAGCATCTCTGGCCGTCTTAAATACGTCCGACGTAGCGACTCTTTTAGTTGCCACTCGGCAATCAATTTGTGGTTCCCATTGCGCAACACTTCTGGCACTTCCATCCCTAAGTATTCCGCAGGTCGCGTGTATTGTGGATGCTCTAAGAGTCCTGTCGAATGAGAATCAGTTTTAGCTGATTCATCATTGCCCAAAACCTCTGGCAACAAGCGAACCGTGGCATCAATCATCACCATGGCCCCTAATTCCCCGCCAGTTAAGACATAATCACCTAGGGAAACTTCGTCTGTTACGAAACTGCGAATTCGCTCATCATACCCTTCATAATGACCACAAATAAAGATTAAGTGCTCTTCTTCTGAAAATTCTTCCGCTAAAGACTGATCAAATTTTTTGCCGGCTGGATCAAGCAACACCACGCGTTTACTAGTAGCAGGACTTGATTCCCTAATCGCTTCTAAAGACGCATGAATCGGTTGAGCCTTAAGCAGCATCCCGGCACCGCCACCATATGGATAGTCATCGACTTGCTGATGCTTATTATCTGAAAAATCGCGAAAATTATGAACATAAACGGCCAACAATTCTTTTTCGATCGCTTTGCCTAAAATCGATTCCCTTAAAGGCCCTTCAAACATCCGCGGAAACAAGGTTAAAACATCAATTCTCATCGTCTAATAACCCCTCAGGTATTTCGACACTCACTTGACCTTTTTCTAAATCGATGACCTTTACAACCGATTCAATATAAGGAATCAAGGCATCTTTTTTTCCTTGACGTTGAACTACCCAGACATCATTGGCACCTGGAGACAAGATTTCTTTAATCTTCCCCATTTCACGGCCATTTTCATCAATGACTTTCAAGCCAACAATCTGATGATAATAATACTCATTTTCTGGTAATTCGGTTAAGACATCTGCGGTAACTTTTAAGATGCCATCACGATATTTTTCCACGTCATTGATATTCGGATGGTCTTCAAATGCCAGAATGTCGAAGTTTTTATGCTTACGGTGTGACCGAATAGTTAAGCTAATCGGTGCCTTTTTATCTTGAAATAAATGCAGAACGTTGCCTGGTTTATAACGCTGGTCAGCAAAATCCGTTACAGAAATAACACGCACTTCTCCTTTTATCCCCTGGGTGTTAACGATTTTACCTACATTAAAATACTCTATCATGTTTAATCTCCTCTGCGACTAAATTCTTCTCATATTGTATCATTGGCAGGATTATTAATCTATGAAAATGTTGTACTTTATTTGAATAAACCTACACCCTTAAATTATATTTCGTTTTTTTGTATAATAACTTGAAATATTATTTCGTAAGTGATATATTAAATCTACTGATAACGTTATCAAGTATTTCGAAAAATGGAGGATTTTATCGTTGAAAAAAAAGTTTGGCGTTGCCGCGTTGTTAACACTTAGCACCTTGCTACTGCCAGTTGGAGCGTTGGCGGAATCTCAACCGCTTTATAAATTTGGAAAAAAGGCAGATGGGACTTTAGGTTATGATAGTGCAACACCTGTTCCCTTTTATAGCAATTCAAGTGATTTTATTAACATCCCGACTCATTATGAACAACCTAAAAATCAATTTAAGAGTTCATGGGTCGCAACTATTAGCAATTTAAATTTCCCAAAAGCCACTTCTCAGGCCGATTTTCAAGCAAATTATTTGAATGTGCTAAAAGACTTCTCTGATTGGAACATGAATGCCATGATCTTTCAGGTAAGACCATTGTTAGATGCCTATTACCCATCAGAACTTAACCCTTGGTCAGAGTTTATCACTGGGGAACAAGGGGCAAATCCGGGATATGACCCGTTAAAATGGATGATCGATGTTACTCACGAAGCCGGCATGGAATATCATGCCTGGTTCAACCCTTACCGAGTAACAAATACCAAACTTTCCAGTGACAGTGTGCTGAAAAAAACCGGCATGACGAAAGAAGAAATTCTCGCCTTAAGCACTGTGGAACAAGTCAAAGCTTTAGGTAAAGCAGGGATTTTAGCCAGTAATAATTACGCCCTTCTCCACCCTGAAAACGTGCTTTCCTTTGATGAAAAATTATTTTTAAACCCAGGAATTCCAGCTGTTAGAGACTATGTCATCGCCTCAATTGCTGAAGTGGTTCATAATTACGATGTGGACGCTATTCACTTTGACGACTATTTTTATCCTTATCGCATTACAGTTGATGGGGTTAATGTAATTTTCGGCGACAAAGGTGAAGATGCTGCCACTTTCAAAGAGTACGGAGCAGGTTATAGCGATATTGAAGCTTGGCGCCGTGATAATATCACAGCACTAGTTGACGGTCTTAAAACAGTCATTGATCAGCACAATCAAACCAATCAGAAAGCTGTTCAGTTCGGTATTAGCCCCTTTGGCATTTGGGAACACAAAGCAAATAATCCTTTAGGATCCAATACACCGACAGGTTCGTCTCAATCTTATTCCTCTAGTATTTATGCAGATACTTATAAATGGATGAAAGCAGACAGTCTTGATTATGTAATTCCTCAAATTTATTGGAGCTTTGATCAAGCAGCCGCGCCTTACGGTGAATTGGCTCGCTGGTGGAATAATGCGGCTGAAGGCAGTCACACCCAAGTATATGTCGGTCATGCTAATTATAAGCATGTGAGCAACGGAGGCTGGGATGCCTCTTGGCTTAATCCAGAGGAAGTACCTAACCAATTGAAATTTAATCAAGGTTATTCAAACATTAAAGGCAGTGCCTTGTTTAGCTATAACGATATCCAACCTTCGGATATCAACAGTTTGGCTGAGAACTTGCGCGAGAGACACCAAGCCAAAAATGCCTCGATCGCCTTATTAAAAGAAGGGTATTTTAATTTACCCGCTCTTGTACCAGAAAAACCGTGGTTATCTCACGAAACATTAGCTGCACCTGTTGCTATCAGCAAAGACGCCACTACCTTAAAATGGTCTGATGCTACCACTAATCAAACCACTCGTTATTACATTTTGTACAGCGGAGAAGGCACGGCTACAGAAACAACAACATCAGCCAGCAACATCGTTGACAGAATTTGGGCAGGAGATCAAAAAGAATTCTCTTACCCACTGCTCTCTACCAAGACGGCTGACAAAAATTACTACGTAAGCGCCGTCGATGCTGCTGGAGTTGAATCTGAACCGACATTGATTAAAACACCTGAACCACTTGGTGGCTCGGTCACCGTCTCATATCTCGCTGAGGATCAAACAGAGTTATCTCCTAAAGTCGTCTTAACAGGTCAAGTTGGAGCAACTTATGAAACAGAAAACAAAGAGTTTCAGGGGTATACCCTTAAAGCACTGCCAGCAAATGCCACTGGCACATTCACTGATAGCCCTCAAAGTGTTAGCTATCTCTATGCTAAAAATACTGAAACATCCAGTTCGACCAGTGATTCAACCTCAACTACCAGTGAAACGGGTTCGTCAAGTTCTTCCAATAAGAAGGCCAATGAATCAGCAACACCCCCTTCTTCAAGTAATAAAAAAACACTGGATCCTGCCGCTAAAAAGAGTATTTTACCTCAAACAGGCGCGAGGATTACCCCATCGTTAGCTTACTTGGGACTATTGGTCTTAGGCCTAGCCCTCCGCTTGATTTACAAAAAGAAAACGATCTAAATAAAACGCCTAAAAGAGATGACCCTTGTCATCTCTTTTAGACGTTTCTTATAATTGCTTAAAAAAATCCATCCCTATTTGCCAAACATTATCAGCTTTATTACTAATGGCAACAACCATCGTCTGACGGGTCACATCAAATAAACTAAAGAAACAAATGCCTGGGTCCATCCCTTCAAAATAAGGAACCAATTGACCATTTAACTCCGTTAACCAAAAACCAAGTCCATAGATTTCTTCCCCATTGGTTGCCTGCTGGGTAAACATCTCGTCGCGACTGGCAGCACTGGTCAATCGATCATTCAACAACGCTTGCCAAAAGCGCTGGACATCTCCTAAAGTGGTGAAACACCCTCCTGCCCCTGTTCCTTTTACATCAACACTATAAATATTGCTATAATAACTTTCAGTTTCTTCATCAAAACAATACGCACTGGCTGTATTACCAGGTAAGCGATCCAACTCATAATAACCTGTTCGACTCATGCCTGCTGGTTCAAAAACTACTTTTTGCAGATAGCGATCAAATGGCATTTCTGTCACCGCTTCAATCACCGCTGCCAACATCACAAAGCCTGAATTATTGTATTGGAACTTCCCTTGATTGTCAAAATTAACTGGCTTATTTATAAATAACGGGTATACATCTTGGTTCTGTCGAATGCGATAATTGGGAAACTGTTGCCACAATTCCTCATAGGCCTCCATGATAGACTCGTCAAAATAATCTTGGATAGTCGACGTATGAGTCAATAACTCATAAATCGTGATACTCCGATCAACCTTGCCTAAATCATCAGGCAAAATTTCCGATAAATTGGAGGTCAGCTGAATCTTCCCCTCCTCTATTAACGCCATGATGCCAACTGCTACAAAAGCCTTGCCAGCAGAAGCTGTCCCAAATAAGGTCTCTAAATCCGTTGGTATTTGATTCGGTAAATCACGGAAGCCAAAAGACCTTTCTAACACCGGCTGATCCGCTTGATACAAGCCAACAACGCCACTAAAGCTTGCTGGTGCCACATTCTCTATCTTCATTTTACTCTCCTCGTATCGCGTATTTCTTTTATTATACCACGCCCTTTACTTAAAATAACTTTAAAAATAACAGACCCCTTCTTATTACTTAAGTCAAAGAAAAAAACTTCTCGATTGATTAAGAAGTCCTTTTCAGTCAAATAAGTATCTCAATAAAAAAATGAACCAGTCAAAATGATAATAATCACTGCAATTAACGTGCCAACTGACACGGTAATAAACGTCTCCTTAAAGGCATTTTTATGAGTTAAGCCAGTAAGACTTAGAAAGGTTAAGAAGACACCACTTTGAGGAACAATGGTCAAAATATTCGAAGCGACAGCTGCAACTCGGTGGATCATCTGTGGATCAAGACCTTTGCTCACATAATACTCAGCAAAGTTCGGCATAACAATCCCTAACGCGCCTGATGATGATCCGGTAATAGCTGACATTGAAGACGTTAACACTGTCAAGCTGATCAAGGGGTTTCCCGGTATATTGGTAATAATATCAGAAAAGATTTTAAACCCAGGGGCAATCATCACCACGGCACCAAAAGCTACCGCCGACGCTGTAGCAAAAATCGGCCCGATAGAACCCGTTGCTCCCAGATTTAATATTCTAATTTTATCTGGTGTAAACTTATGGAAGAGAATCAAGCCAAGAATAATGGCTGATAACAAGGCGATATAGATAACGTTTTTCTTCATAAATTCATTACCAAAAATACTACCTGACAAAGCCAGTATAATCAACAAGAGCAATGGCGCAATACTTGGGAAAAAATGAGGGAGGGACTGTTCGGCCACTTCCTCATGGTTATCTGTTGTGTAAGTTCCGTAATTTTCACCTTTCGCCAAACTTTTGGCCAAACAACGCTTCATGTAAAACAAGCCGAAAGCAACACACCCAAGACTGCCTAAAATACTTGGAATAGCCGCTGCTGTTAGTGACGTATCCAAATATTGAATCGGAATAACATTTTGAATAGCTGGTGTACCTGGCAATATCGTCATAGTAAAGGTCGCAATTCCTAACCAAAGAGGGACTTGAATCAAGTTCCACGATAAATTCATCTTTTTAAATAAACTTCTGGCTAGTGGGAGAACGGCAAACATCACCACAAACAAACTAATACCACCGTAGGTTAAAATGGAACTGACTAAAAAGATCGCCACTAGTACTTTATAAGGACTGTCATACCCCACTTTTTTCAAAATATAATCAGCAATAGATGTCGTCGCACCACTGACTTCCATTAATTTTGCCAAAATGGATCCGAGTAAAAAAATAGCAAAATAATTTAAAATATACGTGGAAAGAGCCCCCATAAATTGATTGGGTTCCTTTCCCAATAAAGATGTAACTGGGTCCATTTGATTCATCAAAACGACAATTGCAGTGGCAAGTGGCGCCGCAACCATAATATTGATCTCTTTTAGAGAAAAATAAATAATCGCCATCACACCCAATAACACACCAACTGATCCAATAACTTCCATAACGACACGTTCCTCCTTCTACTTATGGGTCCGATCTTCAGGTGATGGGAATCAAGCTGTTAACCTGATTCCCAGATACACCAAGCTTATTGCGCTGTATATCCACCATCTAAAAGACAAGCTTGTCCAGTCACACCTTTCGCCTTGTCACTAGCTAAAAATGACACGTAATCGGCAATTTCCTGAACATCTAACAACCGTTTTTGAGGAACCAATGGATATAACACTTCTTCAAGGACATTTTCTAAAGGAATATTACGTGTTTTGGATAAATCTTCAAATTGCCCTCTAACTAGCGGGGTGTCAACATAACCAGGACAAATAGCGTTTACGGTGATCCCATCAGCTGCTGCTTCTAAAGCTGCTACTTTTGTCAGGCCAATCAGGCCGTGTTTAGCAGAGTTGTACGCTGATTTGCCAGCAAAACCGATTACCCCATTGATCGAAGCCATATTGATGATTCGACCATGTTTTTGTTGTTTCATGACAGGTAATACTCGCTTAATTGCGATAAACGGTGCTGTTAACATCAATTTGATCATAAACTCAAATTTTTCAGTTGGAAAATCTTCAATTAGTGAAACATGCTGTAAACCAGCATTATTGACTAGGATGTCAATTCTTCCATGAGTCTCAATCACTGAATCAATGGCAGCATTAATGGCACTTTCTTTGCTTACATCGCAGAGAACACTGTCTGCATCCAAGTCTTGCTTGCGATATTCCGCCACGACCTCATCAAGTTTAGCTTGATTAATATCTGAAAACACCACTGTTTTTCCTTCTTTTAAGAACGTTTCCCCAATTTGTTTACCAATACCGCTAGCAGCTCCCGTAATAAAGACGACTTCTTTTTTGTTTGTCATGATTGTTTCCTCCAGTATGTCTATTTTGTTTGATCAATTAACGCCACTTCTGTTGCTTTTTGAACCTCTTCAAAGGTATACCCTTCGTAGATTTCAGTGACCGCTAACCCCTTTTCTACCACCTCAAAGACACCCATTTCAGTGATGATCATCCCGACCACCTTCGAAGCTGTTAAAGGTAATGTACATTCATTCAATATCTTAAACTTACCTTTATTGGTGTGCTCCATGGCCACGATCACTTTTTTTGCCCCGACTAATAAATCCATAGCACCACCCATTCCCGGCACCATTTTTCCAGGAATTAAATAATTAGCAATATTGCCGTACTGATCAACTTGTAAAGCACCTAAAACAGTCGCATCAACATGACCGCCGCGAATAATTCCAAAAGATGTGGCACTGTCAAAAAATGCCCCACCTGGTATAATGCCTACCGGCTGACCGCCAGCATTAACAATCGACGGATCACTATTATCTGGATCAGCAGTCGTCAGTCCAATAAAACCATTCTCTGATTGTAACGTCACCGTAACATTGTCTGGGATGTAATTTACCACTTTTGTCGGTAACCCGATCCCTAAATTGACCAAGGAATTGTCAGCCAACTCTTGGGCAACCCGCTTGGCAATTCGCCCTTGAATATCACTTTTAGAAAGCTCTGTTACCTCTGTCATCTTAATTACCTCCCTGAACAAGATAGTCAACAAAAATACTAGGTGTATGAATGAAATTTGGGTCAATTTCGCCAGTTTCAACGATGGTTCTGGCTTCAACAATCGTCGTTGTCGCATTGGCAGCCATCATTTGATTAAAATTATTTTCAGACCCTTTAAACTGAAGGTTGCCTTTTGAATCGGCTTTATTCGCAAAAACTAAGGCAACATCGGCTTTCAACGGTTCTTCCAGTAGGTAATCTCGCTCATTAACGGTGATGACTTGTTTGCCTTCTTCAATCAGAGTTCCCTTGCCTGTCGGTGTTAAGAAACCACCGAGACCAAAGGCACCGGAACGAATTTGTTCAATCAACGTCCCTTGAGGAACCAAGTTAACTGTGGTTTCACCGCTAGTCATTTGTCTCCCAGCTTCTTTGTTAAGGCCAATATGAGAGGCGATAATGGTTGAAAATTGTTTATTGGCGATCATTTTACCCACCCCTTTTTCAGGAAGTCCGGCATCGTTACAGATTAAGGTTAAATCTTTAACACCCTTTGCTACGAGAGCATCAATCAAGGATTCCGGTGTTCCATTGGTCATAAATCCGCCAACCATTAAAGTGTCACCATCTTTAATTAAGCGAACCGCTTCATCCATAGCAATCTCTTTTGACATATTCTTCACTTCTTTCTGCTCAATTTAAGCTTCATTCTTAATAATAAGACTTGTTCCTTGGCCACCACCAATACATAATGTCGCTAATCCTAATGAAAGTTTCCGGCGTTTCAACTCGTGGATTAAGGTCACTAAAATCCGAGCGCCACTGGCACCTATTGGATGACCTAAAGCAATCGCACCACCGTTTACATTGACTCTATCAGGATTAAGTTTAAGCTCTTTCATCACACTAATTGCCTGAGCGGCGAATGCTTCATTGGCTTCAATTAGCTCAATATCAGCAATAGTTAATTGGGCCTTTTCCAGAGCTTTTTTACTAGCTGGAATGGGGCCTGTCCCCATCAATTCAGGAGCTACCCCTGCACTGGCATAACTGACAATGGACGCCAGAATTGGTAGCTGTAAACTTTCAGCTTTTTCCCTGGTCATCATTAACACCATTGCCGCACCATCATTTATCCCTGAGGCATTCCCGGCTGTAACCGTGCCATCTGCCCGAAAAGCAGGTCGTAATTTTTGAAGTGTGGCAATTGTTGAGTCTTTTTTCGGATACTCGTCTTCCGTTATGAGAATCGGTTCCTTCTGCTTTCTTTGAGAAACGAGTACTGGGACAATCTCCTCTTTAAAGCGGCCATCACTGACTGCTTTGATTGCTTTTTCTTGACTGGACTGAGCAAAGGCATCTTGTTCTTCTCTTGAAATAGCAAACTTCTCAGCAATATTTTCAGCAGTAATCCCCATATGATAATGATGAAAGGCATCAGTCAAGCCATCATTAACCAAACTATCAATCACCGTACCATTTCCTAAACGTTGCCCAAACCGAAGATTTGGCAGTACATATGGCGCCTGACTCATGTTTTCAGTCCCTCCAGCGATCACCACTTCTGAATCACCACACTGAATACTTTGAACAGCTAACTGAATCGCTTTCAATCCTGAGCCACAAACCATGTCTAAAGTAAATGCCGTTTTATCATTCGGAATATCAGAATGGATCGCCACTTGACGGGCCACATTTTGGCCCAGCCCACCATGGAGAACGTTTCCAAGAATCACCTCATCAATTGCCTCCGGGTCGATTTTAGTCCGCGAAACGATTTCTTTTAACACTGTTTTACCTAAGTCAACAGCAGAAACATTTTTAAAAACTCCTCCAAATGAACCTACAGCTGTTCTTAATGCTTCAACAATGACGATCTCTTTTTTGTTAGTCATTTACTTGCTTCCTTTCATACTTGATTATTCTTAAAGCGCTTTCTGTTTAAAGAATAACAAGGAAAGCCCATTAAATGAAATACAAATATTTTAGATAACTATAAATTTTATTGATACTATATAAAAACCCCCTTGATATATCAACATATAACAACTATAATTTTATATAAAGTATTAATAATTACAATAGTCGATAATGAAAAATAAAGGAGCTTTTCCTGATGGACATCAAACAATTAAGATATTTCACCGCCATTGTTGAGCATAACTATAATTTGAGCCATGCTGCGACAATGCTCTATATCTCGCAACCAACTTTAAGTATGATGATCAATGACTTTGAAAAAAAAGAAGGCGTCAAACTTTTTAAGCGAGAGCGCAGTCGGATCACGGGCTTAACTTATATTGGTGAACGCTACTATGAAGATGCCCTCAAAGTTTTAACTGTTTATCATGACATGATCAGCAACCTTCACAACAACCACACTGACAACGAAGGCACGATTACCATCGGGATTCCCCCTCTTGTATTGTCCGTTGTTTTTTCAACGATCATGCCTACCTTGATTCTTGAGAATCCTAATATGACCATTGACGTTAAAGAGCTGGGAGCCTATCAATTAAAGGATGAACTTTTGCTTGGCAATGTGGACTTAGCCGTTCTCTTAGCACCTGCTGGTTTTAACAGTCAACTTGTGGAGACGTATGAAATTCAACATTCTGAACTAGCCGCTTTCTTTTCTGATAAACATGACTTGGCGCAAAAAAAGAACATCACGTGGCAAGATTTAAATAATAGACACCTTGCCCTATTCGATGACTCTTTTATGATTAATCACTTCTTAACAGCAGCCTTTGGAAGGCATCAGGTCCATCCCAATATCCTACTGACATCTGGCTCTTGGGACTATATGCTGAACGCCGCCCGCATCAATAAAGAGGTAGCCACTATTTTACCAAAACCAATTCAAGACTTGTATCAAATTGAAGGTGTCACCTGTCGGCCAATTGAACAACCCGTTATTTGGACAGTTATTTTAGCACGCTTAAAAAAATCGACCTACTCCCATCCAGAATCCTTTATTTTGGACTCACTGCTAAACGCCGTTAATCACAAGTAGCCACTGTCTGGATGCTAACACAAAAACACGTCTCAAATTGAGACGTGTTTTTGTGTTACCTTTTGATATGCTATTTTACAGCCTCAACAATCGCTTTAACATAACCGGTAGTATCGCTGAAAGTCGCACCTGTTACGACATCAACCATGTCTTCATTCGCGGTTAAATCTTCATCAATTTCTGCGACTGTTTTACCTGTGACATAGTCAAGAATCGCATTCATTGACTCTGCGTATTCTTGAGTCGCCTTGCCTTTTTCAGCCATCATCTTGCTATAAGCGCCATTATTCGTCATCTTAGAAATTAAAATCGTTCCCTCTTTGAAATTCTCGCCAAAGCCACCATCTGAATTCGGTACCCCTTCCACATCGCCTTTATCCAGGAATTGGAACTCATCTACGTAAGCAGCCCCAATTTTATCGTCTATTTTGGCTACGCTAATAACCGCAAAGGATTTATCCCCATGTGGCGCGGCATACGTATGAGTTAACTTAATATCTCCATCAGTCGCTTCTATTCCTGCAAGGCCAAAACCATTTTTAGCAGTATCAATTACCGCCTCTAAATAGCCGTTAGCATCTGCAAACGTCGCACCTGTTACCACATCTGTAATTGTCTCATTATCCGCTAATTCTTTTTCCAATTCAGTAATCGTTTTACCTGCTGCAAACTCCATTAAAGCAGTCATTGATTCAGAATACTTTTTCGTCGCCTTGCCTTTTTCAGCCATCATTTTACTGTAAGCATCGTCGTTCTCCAATTTAGATGCTAATACCAAATCTGCTGGATAATTTTCTCCAAAACCACCATCCGAGCTAGGAACACCTTTAAAATCCGCTTTGGCAACATATTGAAACTCATCTGTTGCAGCTGCTAAAATTTTATCGCCATCCATTACAACTGTCGTCACGCCAAAAGATTTATCACCATGAGGCGCGGTATATAATTGACGAATCGCTAATGTGCCTGCCGGTACTTCTAGTGCCACTGACTCAGAAGCGCCGGATGCTGCTTCACTTGATGATTCTTTAGTCGTCTCCTCTGTTTTTTCACTAGTAGATGAAGCGGTTCCTTTTTTATCATCAGCTTTACATCCTGCCACTAGCAATACTGCCGCTACTACAATTACACCTAATTTTAACTTCTTCATATTGTTCCCCCTATTTATATTTAGTATCTATATTATAACACACTTGATCTGTTTTTCACAATCTAATATTGTTATAAAGTAGCTTTTTTAAGCCTTTTCAAATCAAGCCAATCAAGTCAAACTTTTATTTTAGATATTTTATTCACAAATCGTTAAATAACAATCGATTTTTTATGGGAAATCGACTGTTACGATATTTTTGTCATTTTTTACAGTCACCTTCCGCCAATCCTCAGTTAGCTTCCAATTACCCCTCTATCTTATTTTCTCTTTCAATCAGCAAAAAAAGTAAACACTGTCAAAATTTAAGCCAATCTCGCCATTAATTTGAGTCAGGTTTTTAGGCCAGTAACCGTAGTTTCAGCCAGTCCTCTCTCTAACAAGCCTTTCATTTCTTTTAGCTTTTGAGAAATGTGCCACTTCAAACTGCCAATCCCGCTTATTCAGCCACAGGCCTCTCTTATAATTGAAATTATCGAACCGATAAGCATGGCACAGACGACTGATACTGACCAAGCTTAGAAATTGACCGACAGTTCCCTCTGAATTAGTCTGATATTTTTTTTTGAAACTGATAACTGACTAAATGATATGCCGCTTTTTCTTGATAAAAACGATGAGCTGCTTTTCGTTGGATTCCTGAAGATAGCGCCATCTCCTGATACCCTTGTTCTTTCGCCCACTTTTCAACAGTAGCCAGTAGCTGCCCACCAATTCCTTGGCCTCTGACCTTCTCCATTACGACTAATTCAGCGACCCACAGACAATCAGTATAATACAACGTCGGCATGGGCATAACACCACAGCAAGCAACATACTGGCCCCCTACTTCCCAAGCGAATAAACGATAGTTGCCTCTTCTGCGACAGTCGGCAACCTTTTCGATAAACTCTTTTAAGCTTAAACTCTGTCGCAATTCGTTGACTACCTCATATCCCGCGGCTAATTCTTGTTCTGTTGTTAATTCGACTAACACCTGATCACCTCATTTTTTTTAAACACCCTCGCTTCTCGATACCCGTATTATAACAAAAAGAGACTGTGAGAACAATCCACACTCTCTTTTGGTTTATTAATGATTCATTGATCGTTTCCGCCAGAATAAAGCCACTCCTAATAGCAGTAAGCTGCCACTCAGTAGCCCGACAAAGGAACGGCTTGTTCCTGTCTTAGGTAAGGTTTCGACCTTATTTTTGGGCCCATCTTTTTCAATCTGCTTATCTTTTTCCGGGTGAGCCGACGTGGCGTCTGTTGAAGAATCACTTGTTCCATTTTCAACATAAACAAAAATGACATCTTGCTGATAATTATGGAAGATCCCGTGACTATTTTCTGGTGCTGCACTTAATTTATGACCTGATATGTCAAGCGGTTTTGCTTCATAGTTGCTTCCAATCTGTCCTTCGAGAAGCTTACTTTTAGCCAATTCTTTACCACTGGCGTCTTGATAGTGAACCGTCACTCTTCCCAAAGTTTCAACTTCACCAGTTTTAGCATAAATCACCTGACTCCCTAGTAAATTGGCAGAGGTCCCCATTCGCTGGCTAAGGGCAATACTTGAAATAGCATTAACATCTGCTACCGCTGCTGAGGTGGCCAATTGAATCGTTGCTGATTCCCCTGGTGAAAGCGTCTCAAGCCCCCCGACAAATAAGTCGATTTGATTATCGTCCAGTAACTGGCCGGTAGTCTTTCCAGTTACAACTGGTTTTGAAAGAACTTCACCACTAGTTGTCACAACCGTTAACACAGGTAATTTGATGGTTTTAGCATTTTGCTCCAACCTTTTTAAAACAGTATCTGTTTCACTGACGGTTTCTTCGTTTAAAATCGTCAACTGGTAGACTTCTTGTTGGTTGACTGCGGTTGCTTCAATTGTTGCCTTAATCTTTTGAGCTGGGTAAGCAATCGTTTGTTTTGTTAACTGCTTATCACCAAACAAGCCTTGCTTCATGGCCGTGGTTAATTGATCACGACGTTGACTCCCATCGACAGTCCCTTTGTCTTGGGATTGCATCCAGACAATCATCCCCCCTAATTGTTTTTCTTTTATGTAATTTGTTTTTGCCTCAATTGAGCGTTCATTTTCAAAGGTGTAAAATTGTTTCTTTTCCTTACTGTAAAGGTAAGGTGCCTTGGCAACATCGTCCCAGTATTCAGTTAAGTCAGGCACTTGTACTTTTAATTTATCCAAAGAACGAAAAGCCCAAATCCCACCGTTACGACCGCCATCGCCATTGATCAATGGCTTTTCATTAGCTGCGCCACGACTATTACCGCCATCAGCATCGACGGTTGCCATGTCAGCTTTTTGAAAGAGACCGGGTAACTCAGAATTGTTTCCTGCTTCAACATTCCCCCAACCACGAGTATAAAAAGCGGCACCGATACTGATCTTATTAGCGATAGCGCCATTTTTTAACAAGTAATTAACCGTATCGTCAGCACTCCACGCCCAAATGCCATTATCAGGATCGTTGGCTGCCGGATTGGTATAGAGAGCTGTATGATGATTCGACTGCCCTTCCCAGGCACCGTGAATATCGTAGGTCATCATATTGGCGAAATCGACAATCTCAAAAATCCCCGCTACATCAATCCCTTGACCTAAGGCCCAACCACCTGCTGGCAAGGCAACCGATAATTCATAGGTCTTTCCTAACTGGCTCCCCTGTTTGTCCAACGCTACTCGAAATTCTTTTAGCAAGGTGACATAATTGGCTTTGTCTTCAGGTTTCGCATGAGGGGTTCCCTCGTCTTTGGCACTGTCGACTAAATCTCCCTCGCGAGGCATGTTGGGATATTCCCAATCAATGTCCACAAAGTCCATATTCGTATACTTAATAAATTTTAGCACATTATCAATCAGTACTTTTCGTGTCTGCTGATTTTCTGCTAATTGACTAAAATCACCCGACTTAGTCCAACCACCTAAAGAAATGCCGACATTCAAGTTAGGATTTCTAGCTTTTAAATCTTCTAGACCATTTAATATTCCTGCATAAGCCTTCCCTTCAGCCAATTCACCATTACCGATACTGGAATTAACGGCAGCAAATTCATCTGTGAATGCCAAATTTCCTTTTTCATCAAAATCTAAAAAGGCAAAATTTAAATGCGTCAACTGATCTGCTGGGATATCCTTTGGCATAAAGTTGCCTTCACTATCTTCAATTGACCAATCACCGTAGTACATAATACTGCGATAAGTCTCCTGACTTGCAGCTTCCCCGCCAGTAGCTCCTAAACCTACCAGCAAAATAGCACTCAAGCAAATTATAAACGCCCCAAAACTGAACCTAACTATTTTCTTTTTCACTATTCATCCACCTTTTCATTCATTTAACAAATGTTGTAAAACGCATTCATTATATTGTTATGATATCATATTTTCACTAATAACAACAGATTTTTCAACCTAAAATCAATAAAACGGCAAGCAAACTAAAAGATCTCGGCTTACTTACCGTTTAAACTATTCCTCGATTGTCGGATTCCTAATGACTCCCATAAACAAGGGTAGCCCATCTTCCCCTTGAATAATAAAAATAAAGGGACGATCAAGCGTAAAATCAAGGCGTTCCGCTTCTTGCGGCATAGCTGCTGATGCGTCTCCCCCTAATGAAGTGACACTTTCAACCTTGACGTTGTTTTCATTCAATTCCAATTGATTGGTCTGTTTAAAAGAAGCGATGAATAAAGGCAAATCGCTCTTAATCAATTGGTTCAAATCAGCTTGTTCAGGATCAAAAATACTTGTCAGCCCCAGTCGCTGCATCACCGTTACTAAATCAAGATCATTGGTCAATTTAAACTTAGGAATCGCAAAATTAACATCTGCCCGCTCCTGTTCGTCGATCTCAATCAACTCATGAAGACTTTCTGGCGTTGCAATTAATTGATTAACCGATATTCCTGCATCTGGCAGTATAAACAGCAGCCGATGATTTTTTTCCAATGTCAGAGAACTGGCTGTATAACAATTACCTTGAAAGTACTGATGATTCTTTTGTTCTTGTTGCATAAAATCAGTTGCCACTTTTTGATCATCAGCATAAAAGAATTGTTCCACTGTCTGAGACGTCTCAAAGGTCTCAAGCCAAGCTAAATTCAAGCGTACGGTATTGACTAACATCAAACGCGTTTCTTGATTGACCATACTTTTATCAAATAAATCGGCCCCCAATTGTTGCTTTACCCAACTGGCAATTTTTTCAGCAGCTTTTTTAGGATTTTTAGCGAAAGGTACCGCCTCAACGCTTGCTGAATAAGGTCCCTTAACCACTTGCTCAAAGGATGAAGTCAACTGTTGTTGCTGATCCAACCAAAGAGAATTAGCCACGCTAGCAACTGCTTTGTCCTGATAAGCCGTTAATAATGCCTGATTAAAAGTCCTCGAGGACGGGTAACGTTCTGCATCCGTCTGTAAAACGTTGTAGATAGCTTGTCTGCTCTGTCCGACTGTCCCTTCACTTAACAGGCTTAACAATTGATAAGGTCCGACTGGACCATATAATTGATTACCTTCTTCTTGTAAGATAAGGCTGCCACTGGCAGCAGCAAACTGGTTAAAACTTTCAGCACCTGCAATACTTGATAAAGCCACTTCAGTGGATGATTGCAGTGGTTCGACCACCGGCTCATCCACATCAGGCTCACCACAACTCAGCAGTAATAACAAGCTGACACTTAAGCCCAGCACTATTCCTATTTTTTTCATATTAACCTCCTTTAATCAACACGTTTTGATACGATGATAATCAACTTTAGCGATTGCTTACCTCCTCAACTTGTTAGACGTATCCAACGAGCAAAAGGTTGAAATTTAGTTATCACTGCCTTTTAAGGAGTTCCCCATTGCACCTCGCCTTTACTCTAACTATAGACAAACAAAAAAACCCCAAAACAGTTGCTTTCGGGGTCATTACGTTTATTTTAATTTCCGTCTAATATATTCAAGCGAACTTTCTTAGGTCCATCTAAGCGGACACTGTAAACAATCGTTCGAATGGCTTTCGCAACTCGCCCTTGTTTACCGATAATCCGCCCAATATCTTCGGGATCAACAGATAAGTTATACTCAAAGAAATCTTCCGACTCTTCAACTTCCAACTTAATCTGTTCAGGATGACTGACTAACGGACGCACAATTGTCAAAACTAACTCTTTTACATCTGTCAATTTTCAGCCCTCCTTATTTTTTAACGTATTTAGCTTCGTGATGTTTTTTCATAACGCCTTCACCAGAAAGGATGTTACGTACTGTATCTGAAGGTTGTGCACCTTTTGATAACCAGTCCAACACTAAATCTTCTTTTAATACTACTTCCGCAGGATCTTTCAAAGGATTGTAAGTTCCAACAGTTTCGATGAAACGTCCATCACGAGGAGAACGAGAATCTGCAACTACGATACGGTAAAAAGGGTTTTTCTTAGAACCCATACGTTTTAAACGAATTTTAACTGACATGTATATTTCCACCTCCATTAACTTATTACAAATGTTAGTTTACCAGTTTTCAAAAGAGATGTAAAGTGTTTTTTCTTTACAGCTGCAATTTTCTTTCATTTCTCGCAATTTATCAGTAGTTCCCCCCTATTCACCAAAACAAATCCCAGCAGATCTTATGAATTACTTTTGGGAACCATTCCAACAACCACTTGCTCAATGGCCTTGGCCGCCTCTAGTGGTGTCAGATCGGAAACGTTTACTTTTATAGTGTTTAGCTCCTTGTAGTTTGCTATTCTAGCCAAACTGTTGGGAATGCTATCTGGCTGACGCCGATGGTGCTCAATATCTTTTTGAAGACGCTGTATCAGCTGTTCTTCCTGACAAACCAATGAAATAGTGACCAGTTGTTCCTTTGTCACCTTTAATTTGGCTTCAAGAGCATCAAGAATATCCTGACTGTCCATCACCCAACAGCAGATAACATACTCAAAACTAGGACAGCTGCTAAAGTTGTTTAATAAATAGCTAATATTATCGATAACTAGCTGTTTGGTTAAGTCATTCACTTGAAACGGTGACATATCCCAACACTAATCCCCATCTAAAAACACACTATTAGGCAACAGATGTTTTAGCTCTTGGCTAATTGTCGTCTTCCCTATTCCCATAGTCCCTCCGATTAGAATAAGCTTTTTCACAATGCCGCCTCCTTAAGTTAAGTTCTATCTAACAGTATACTGAATAAACTGAGAATTAACCAGACGATAACGAGGATCACTGAGCTCTTGTCTCAAAGATTTTTTCCGTCAAAAAACAACCTGTAACTAGAACTCTACAGGTTGTTTTTTTGGAGCCCTAGAACAAAATCACTGCTCTAAACGCCTTCAAATGAATCGATAATAATTTGTTTCAATTCACTAATTAGTGGCTCTTTCGGATTGGCAGTCGTACATTGATCCTCATAGGCTAACTCAGCCATCCGATCCACAGTACTGTCTAAAACATCTTGTGTGACGCCTTGAGATTTCAGGCTCATCTCAATTCCAACGGCCTTTCCTAACTTAATGATCTCTTGGACCAAACTTTCCACTAATTCTTCGGTTGTTTTACCTTTTAATCCTAAAGTACGAGCGATTTCAGCATAATCTTCATGAGCACGGAAGTACTCATATTTAGGGAACATCGCATGTTTTTGCGGATCTTTGGCATTGTAGCGGATAATATGCGGCAATAATATTGCATTTGTCCGACCATGAGGAATATGATACTCGCCACCAATTTTATGGGCGACAGAGTGGCAAATTCCCAAGAAGGCATTAGCAAAAGCCATTCCAGCTAAAGCGGAGGCATTATGCATTTTTTCACGGGCATCAAAATCAGCAGTTTTAACTGACTCTTCCAAGTTCTCAAAAACCAGTTTGATCGCTTCAAGACTTAAACCGCGTGTGTAGTCAGAAGCCATCACCGATACATATGACTCTAACGCATGGGTTAAAACATCCATCCCGGTATCAGCAGCAATTGAACGCGGCAAGGTTTGGACAAACTGCGCATCAATGATGGCGACATCTGGGGTTAAAGCATAATCTGCTAAAGGATACTTAACATTGGTTTCACTGTCAGTGATAACAGCAAACGGTGTCACTTCTGCACCCGTTCCAGATGTGGTTGGAACGCAGACCAATTGGGATTTTTCCGCTTTAGGGTACTTATAAATCCGTTTACGAATATCCAAGAATTTTTGCTTAGCGCCAAAGAACTCCGTTTCAGGATGCTCATAGAACAACCACATGCCTTTGGCAGCATCCATTGCAGAACCACCACCCAAAGCGATAATCGTATCTGGTTTAAACTCAACAATTTGCTCAGTTCCTTTGTAAACCGTATTAGTTGACGGGTTGGGTTCGACATCTGAGAAGACAGCAATTTTTACGTCATTATCACGTTTACGTAACTCGTCCATGACAATATCAGCGTAACCAAATTGAACCATTCCTGGGTCACAAACTAGGAAAACACGTTCTACTTTTTCCATTGCTCGCAAATATTGAATCGAGTTTTTCTCAAAGAAAATTCGTGATGGAAGTCTAAACCACTGCATATTTTTCCTCCGTTTCGCAACTGTTTTAATGTTCAACAAATTGACTGCTGAGACGTTTCTGGAGATAGAGTTTTTACCGTATGAGCCACATCCTAAGGTTAATGATGGAATCATTTCGTTGTAAATATCGCCAATTCCCCCTTGTGACGTTGGGGTATTCACTAAGATGCGACAAGCTTTCATCCGCAAAGCAAAGTCCACTTGGAGATCCTCATCTTCAGTATGAATACAAGCTGTATGTCCTAAACCAAACTCTAACATTCCTTCACACAACGCCATGGCGTGCTCGCGGTTTTTAGCCTTAACCATAGCCAAGACTGGCGATAATTTTTCCAACGATAGTGGGTATTTCGCTCCAGTGCCTTCTAGCTCGACAATTAAAATTTTCGTTCCCACTGGCACTTTAATGCCTGCTAATTCAGCAATTTCAAAAGCTGGTTTTCCAACTACTGCTGGGTTGACAGCTGTTTTAGCTTCATTCATGACAGCTGCTTCTAATTTCGCCACTTCATTGGCTTTTGCCACGTAAACTTGATGAGCTTGGAATTCTTTTTTTACCTCATCATAGATGTCTTTATCAACAATAATCCCTTGTTCTGACGCACAAATCATGCCATTATCAAACGCTTTCGATACGATTAAATCATTAACTGCTCGCTTGATCTTCGCTGATTTTTCAATATAAGCCGGTGTATTCCCTGGTCCAACTCCAAGAGCTGGTTTTCCAGTTGAGTAAGCCGCTTTGACCATCGCGCCACCACCAGTCGCTAGTACTACAGCTACTTCTGGATGATTCATCAAAGCGCTAGTTGCTTCTAATGAAGGTTCCTCTACCCATGAAATACAATTTTCTGGTGCCCCCGCCTTGATAGCCGCGTCACGAACCACACGAGCTGCTTCGGCTGAACATTTTTGAGCCGCTGGATGAAAGGCGAAAATAATTGGATTACGGGTTTTCAACGCAATTATCGCTTTAAAAATAGTGGTTGAGGTTGGATTAGTCGTCGGCGTAACACCACATAATACTCCCACTGGTGCCGCAATTTCCATTAAGCCCGACTGTTTATCTTCACTGATCACCCCAACGGTTTTATTATTTTTGATATTATTCCAAATAGATTCAGATGCAAACATGTTCTTAATGGCCTTATCTTCGTAAATGCCACGACCTGTTTCTTCAACGGCTAACTTGGCCAAAGGCATATGTTGGTCGTTGGCTGCAAGGGACATCTGGTAAACAATATTGTCCACTTTCTTTTGATCAAACGCTTCCATTTCTTTTAATGCAACTGAGGCTTTTTTCGCTAGAGAATCGATAACTGTTTCTACACTTGAAACTTTTTTAGTTTCTTTTGCCATACTATTCCTCCTTGATATTATCGGTTAAGCATTCATTGCGAGTACTGTTAAACTTTCGTCATACCCAAAAGAACAAGCAAGCTCAATGAACCCTCTCCTGATTTTGTAGCCTTGAATAAGTAGCAGCGCTTGTATTGAAAGCAATAAAGATACAAGCCCTTACATTCTTATTCAAAAAGAATTGTGAAAGATGATTGTGTGTGATCTTTCTACCCTCATGATAGCAAAATTCACAAACTTAAGGGTAGGACAATTTTCAGCCGTTATTGGACATTTTTAAGAAAATTAATTATTTACTTCACAAGCATTTTTTGTGCTATAATGGATGTAATGGGATTTATTTGTCGCTCTATAGATGATTTCACTATATTAACATTTTTCATTTAAATGATGTTTAATGTTTTAGTTAGTGATATTTATCGCAATAAAAAAACACGACTGAAGGTCAAAAAGAAAAGAGGAAAAATGTGATGTGCAATATTTTAATGATTACACCTGATGCTGAGCTAAAAAAAACATTAACCAATTTATTGAACAAATACTTCGTAAATGTTTTTATCTTACCTCATGCTAAGACTGGTCCGGAAGCAATGGCAATCGCTAAAAGTCATCAGCCTGAAATTATTATCCTTGATCTGACTTTAAAAAATGAAAACGCTTATTCGTGTCAACGAGATTTATTAGCGTCTCATCCAAATCTACGAAGTATCGTGATTGACAAAGAGGAAAACTGTAAAAATGCTCAAACAGCCATTCGCTTTGGTGCGATTGATTACTTGGTCCAGCCTTTAATTGAAAGCGAAACCCTGAACAGTATTCATCGAGCCATCATCTCGCTAAATCAGGTTTCGCTATTAAATCACCGATCAGAAACTGCCCTACCAACACAAAATGAAACCATTTTACCGATGATTCAGTATATCCACGATAACTACCGAGAAGAACTCAGTCTAGATTCCTTGGCTGATTTTATGCATCTCAATAAAAATTATATTTGCCAATTGTTTAAAAAAGAAGTTGGCATGACGTACATCTCTTATTTAAACCAATATCGAGTAGAACAATCCAAGTTGTTACTGCGTAACAGCGATAAGCAACTAGCAGAAATTTCTGAAACCGTTGGCTATACCGATCCGACTTATTTCAGTCGAATTTTCAAAAAAATTACGGCTATCAGCCCCAAACAATATCGACAAACTTATAAAGGAGACTTTATTCCCGCAGACCTCCAGCAACTATTATAAAGTCTTGTCAGAAAAAATAAGAGTTGCCTGCAACTAAGCGGGCAACTCTTCTGCAATTCTAATACAGGCCTCTAAAAATTCAAAGCCACTTTCCACTGCAATACCCACTAAATAACAACTTTTTGCTACTCTCAGCTAGCGGATTCCAATGGTCATTGGATTTTTATTATAACTAACGCCCACGATTGAAACATGGTATATTTTGCTCGTTTCCCAAACATCGTTTGCCGTGCCAGCATGCTATCTAGCTTCTTTTTAACTAGTTTATTCGCCTTATGGGCAACCAAATTTCTGCCGAATTATCTGCATTGTATAGCTCAACATCAGGCAATTTAGCAAATTCATAACCAAAGGAAGGCAGCCATTCTGTTATTACTCGCTGTTGCAAAGGTCCCACCTCTTGAGGAGACTGACAAGTAAAAATCGCCCAAGTGCCACTAGGAATCACTAACTCTGTCATGCCCTCAATCAATGGACTATCTGACGACGTCCCAATGTAATAATCAAACGTACTAGTACTTAAATCTGGGTTATAGTCACTTA
Source organism: Vagococcus allomyrinae (assembly GCF_017829975.1). Lineage (GTDB taxonomy): Bacteria > Bacillota > Bacilli > Lactobacillales > Vagococcaceae > Vagococcus_D > Vagococcus_D allomyrinae. Next base: position 308,897 of record NZ_JAEEGA010000003.1, read on the forward strand.
TGCCTAAAAGACCGTAAGGCTGCTGATTCATCAAAGCTAAAAATTCCATTATTTTTCCATTTTTTTGAAGGTCACCCCATAAGGCAGGAATCCGTTGATAACTTTCGCCATTTTCCGTCGTTGTCTGAATGCTAGTGCCAACCATGCGAAACGCCGCCTTCTCCTCAATTCGATAGTCAAGCATGCCACTGCTTTTAATCGTCAAATCAAAAGAAAGTGGCGGAAAAGCTTTAATCGTAACCCCTGTTTTTTTAGCCTCACTGGGTGCCATCCCGTGAACTGCTTGAAACGCTCGATTAAAAGAAGTGGGAGACTTATACCCATATTTCAAGGCCACATCAATCACTTTTTGCTCACCCTCTTGAAGATCTACTGCCGCTTTTGTTAAGCGGCGGTTGCGAATATATTCAGCTAAAGAAACACCGGCGATTAGCATAAACAAACGCTGAAAATGATAAACTGAATACCCCATTAAATCAGCCGCTTTTTCATAATCAACCGCTTCTTCCAAATGTGACTCGATATACCTTATGGCAGCTTTCATATCATCGATCCAAATCATTATTATCCCTACTTTCATCTTTTTTAACGATTACGACTTAGCAAATAATCTATTACCATGTTGCTGTTCCTCGCAATCAATTTCACCTTAAACACCCTGATGGTCTCCCCTTTATTAAGCATAACAGCTTTACCAACTCGTGACCTCTCTTTTTTTACCAAAATTCACTTTTTCTTTGGGTAAAAAAGAGCAGTTACTCCAATTCCATGTCTGAGTCCCCTCATAACTAACTGCCGCAAAATTATTGCGTCTATTTGGATGAAACTGATAATCATTTAGTATTTATAAACAGATAAAGACTAATAACTTATCATCCGTCTTTTTCACACTCACACGCCCCAGTGACCAAGATCTCCCCTGACCCCGTTCCATCATAAAAAAAGAGACAGCAAAATAACTTTATTTCTCGATAACCATTGACCTTTTGCCCAATAACCGCTAGCATTAAAGATAAGGCTATTACGAAAGGATGGGATTTAATGAAGATTGGAATTATTGGGGCAACTGGTAAGCAGGGGAATCTAATTTTACTTGAAGCGTATCGACGCGGTCACGACGTAACAGCACTCATCAGAGATCAACAAAAGCTTAAGCATGAGGTACCGTATATTGAAAAGGAGCTTTATGACCTAACACCGGCTGAATTAGAGGGATTTGACGCTGTGGTTGATGCTTTTAACGCACCTGCAAATATGCCGCAACTTCATCAAACTTCTTTGAGACATATTACCAAAGTAGTAAAAGATTTAGATACCAAACTATATGTTGTCGGTGGCGCTGGTAGCTTATATATTGACTCTGGCAAAACAACCCGTCTGTCTGAAACTCCAGACTTTCCTGAGTCATTTAAACGAACAGCTGATAGCATGGCAGCAGCTTTAGATGAATTGAGAAACAGTAAGGGAACGAATTGGATTTATGTCAGCCCTGCTGCAAACTTCGATTTTGAAGGAGCGAAAACTGGTGAATACCAACTCGCTGGTGAAACCTTAACAGTCAACAGCCAAGGTGACAGTTATATTAGCTATGCCGATTATGCCAGCGGCTTGCTAGACTTAATTGAAAGCGGCGACCATAACAAAGAGCGAGTCTCACTCGTTTCAAAATAAATAAAACAGGTTGATGGTTGATCAGCCTGTTTTTTTACCCTCAAATAACAGCCTGATATCTTACAAAAATGTTAGTTCTACGTTAGATCCTTCTATGGTTAACCCCCTTGTTTTGTCCCATACTAATATCAGGGTTAGATCACAGATTAGAAGGAGAAAAACAATGAAAAAAATCATGGCAATCTTAAGTGTTCTTATTATTGGCGCCGTCTTCGGCTTCTATTACTATTATTATGGAGGAAGTGCTTATTATACTGAAATCACCGACTCTGGCAAAGAAATCCAACTGATTGTTGACCAGACAAAGGAAGAAATAAAAGACTATCAGTATTCTCAAATCGCTTTTAACGAGCAAGGTGACGAGCGATCGCTTGAGTTCAACGGCGCAATCGGCCGCCCCCTAAAACTCAACGCTTATATTAAACTGAAAGTCAACCGCATTAAAGGCGTTGTCAGCTGGGAAGAAGTAACGAAAGACCAAGTTCCTAAAGAAGCCTTATCCCGACTAAACAACTAAGAAAGAAACTCACGACGACGTGAGTTTCTTTATTTTTTTAACAACCACTCATACAGCTGGTCATTGCTGTCATATGACGCACCATTTTGACAATGGAGCTCTGACGAAAAGGTCTCTTTATCGAATAAAATTAAGTGTTTATTCTCCGCTGGAATATTGGCAAAAAATCGTTGTCCCAGCCGATAATCATAATAATTATCCCTTTTGGCAAGAAAGATTAAACAATCTGTCGTTAATTGCTGGTAAGCGATCTCTTCACTAAACCTTTGACAAATACGCAGCAAATCATTTAAACCAGTCCCACCAAATACCCACTTTGCTTGTTCAATTTGCCAATTTAAAAATTTGTTGTTTCTGATATATGTCGAGCAGATCCCTTCTAAAAATAAAGGAAATCCTTTCTTTAAATAACCGTGTAAAAAAGCGGGCAACGATTTTTTTATAGAGTCAATCATCGAAGGAAAATAATTATACAACACGATTTTATCGAATAATTGCTCATCTAAACTAGCCGCACGCGATAACAAAAGGCCTCCTAATGAAATTCCGATGCCGATTTTAGGTCCCTTAAGCTGATAGTGATGCTGGTAAAAATCCACCACTACCTTTGCCACATGCTGCCAATCGGCTTCAAAAGGCAGCTGATAATATCTAATGACATTTGATTGTCCTGGACCTTCATAGAGCACCACATCATAGCCGTTGGCCAGAGCACTCACGACATTAGTGAAATAAAGCTCCTCCATTAAGGCGTCAAAACCACCACAAATATATAACACACCTAAAGAGGAATGAGTGGTTCGGAAAAAAAGTGTCCGTAATGTCACATCACGATAGGCTAACTTATGTTGAGAAAATGGCAGTTGTTTGCATGTCAAACCACGGTAAAACAAGCTAACCGACTGATGATAGACCTCTTCTTTGCGACGATCCCCCGGAGGTAAAAAAAATTCGGCCGCTTGATAGTAGCGACTCGCTCTTAAAAAAGCATTTCCCTGGGATTCTTTAGCCTGAAATGCTTCAGCTCGATTAGCTAAATCAGCCGCAAAAGTCCGCCATTCTCGGTACCATGATTCATAATTGCCATCCTTTATTTTTTCTGTCACAGCTGCCACTTCTCCATAATCTGCTCCTCCACTTGGTCCATACCACATTAAACGTGTCGCTTCAAACTCCATTTCAAAATTTTTGAAAAAATGTCGCCTCATTCTATCATTCCCTTTCCACTTCTACTATAATTAAAAGTATATGGAATAAACCTCTACTTGGAAAGAAGGTACCTTTACGTGTCTACTACTAATCAATGTGAACAAGATCGCCGTTTGCGTGAACTGGCTCTGCCTTTTTTGGGTAAATGGGTGCCCTTTATTTTAATCCTATTAGCCAGACAGTCTCATAGTTTTGCCGATTTAGAACGAGCCATCGACGGCATTTCAAGGAAGGTATTAAATGAAAATTTAGTCCAACTACAAATGTCTGGATTGATATTAAAAAATGGGCAACCTTCTACTGGATTTCCTGTCAGCTATGAATTAACGGAGCTTGGCAAAAGCAGCTTAGTTGTTTTGGAAAGTTTAAAAACATGGCTTAAAGCCCATGAGACAGAGATTAATTTTAATCGACAAGCGTTTGACAGCACTGAATAAGGCTAACTTTCTCATCGAGAAGTTAGCCTTTTGGTTATTTTTTAGGTAAGACAATGTCTTTGTATAAATAGACAGTGATAAAGTAATAAACTAAGTAGATACACCCATAAATCCCAAAGGGCATCGCAATGTAAGCATAGGGATTCGGGATAAAAAGAGTAAACATCTTCAACCCAACTAAGACATGGATCACGCCTAGAAAAGCCGGAGCTAAGAAGATGGCTAAAATTTCCTTGCGAATCGAGCCCATTAGCAATTGACGCCTAACACCGATTTTATGTAGCATGTCGTAACGAGCAATATCTTGATAAGCCCCTGTTAATATTTTAAACATCAGACAACTGGCTAACATTGCTAAGAAAGCAATGCCTAAGAAAAAGCCCATAAACATAAAACCATTGGCCATGCTTTGAATCTGTTGATACATCTCATATTTTCCATTACTGTATTCCAAACCTGGATGACGAGCTAATTCCAATTGATGCAACTCTTTAAAGTTCGCTAGCTGAGCTTGATAGTCTGCCACACGAATAACTTGAATCGTATTAACTTCCCCAACAAGCTGGTCAAATTCAGCTTGAGACACTACGGCATAACTATTTTCATATAAGCCGCTATTGTTATAACCGTCCGCTATTTGATTAAAGCCTTGAGCAATTCTGCCTTCACCTTCATTTTGGTAAGCATAAACATGATTTAATTCTACTTCCTTCAGTTCTTTAAACGGCGCCCCAATCTCCTGCTTTTCCTGAACTAATAAAGGATGATTGGCCAGCTCTTCCTGAATAAAATAGGCGGTCTCGCCGACCTTCTTTGAATGATAAGTAAAGGCTTCTTTAGTCTCTAATTTATCCATCACAGCTTGAATTTCTGGCGTTGCATTATAAACAACTGCGTCATTGACATTTGTACTTAATAAATCTGCTGCAAAATTTTTAAACGCTTGACCAACGGTGACTGCCCCTAAAGATAAAGCCAATAACATCGTAACTAACCCTAAAACTTGGGCCAAGGAAGACGCCTTAAAACTCAGTTGAGATAAAGTAAAAATGCGAATTTTTTTGCCACTTAGCGCTTCCCATGACTTTAATTTGCCCACGATCAGGGGAACTAAAGCGCTAAAAAATAGAAACGTCCCAGGCGTAATCGTTAAAATTGCTACCACGATCCCAATGATCTGAACTGTCATAATGTTTACCATACAGGCATAGCCAATGCCAATCAACACCAATGACAGACATATTTTGACAATGGTCATCAGCGGTTTCCCTTTTGACCGCTCAGACTGACTTTCACTGTACAGCAAGTCTAGCGTCCGTGTTTTCATAAATTTTGTCACATTGACAATGGTGGTAATGACAAATAGAATGCAAAAAAATACCAAGGTAATCAGCAGGGCATTAGGTACAAACGCCTCGTAGGTATTAGAAGGCAAATCAATGGCTGAACTTAACCAGTCTCCCATTAATTTTGCCAAAACAGTTCCTAAAAGCAACCCGACAACGATGGAAAAGCTACCGATAAAAAGGGTTTCAATCGCCATCATTTGACCAATTTTTTTCTTTTTGGCTCCCAGCATCATGTACATCCCATACTCTTTTTTGCGCATGGAAAGTAAAAAAGAATTGGCGTAAAAGATATAGACAATGGTGATAATCGATAACAAGAAGGCTCCTAATTGAAAGACAATCGCCACCATGGAAACAGACGGAATATTCTCTTCCAGAAAACTCGTATTTAATGATAAAGTTTGAAACATATAGAAAATAGAAATAGCAATCATCAATCCCAACATTAAGACGAGATAATCTTGCCAACGTTTTTTAACACTTGTTAAAGAAAGTTTAAACATCATCAGCTTTACACCAAACTTTCTGCATCAATTTCAAGACCTGCTAGTACCGACAAAATCTCTTGATAAAATTCCTGTTGTGTTCCGCGACGGTGCAATTCTCGATAAATTAGCCCATCTTGGATAAATAAAATTCGTTTACAATAACTTGCACTTACCGCATCATGGGTTACCAGCAAAATAGTGGTTTTATAATCTTCGTTCAATCCCCGTAAGGCTTCTAACAAATTTTTAGCATTTTTAGAATCCAAGGCTCCTGTTGGTTCATCGCCAAGAAGTAAGTTGGGGTTATGGACTAGCGCTCTTGCAGCAGCTACCCGTTGTTTTTGCCCGCCAGACACTTCTGTTGGATAACTTCCTAAAATCCGCTCAATATCTAGCACTTTGGCAATTTCTTTCACTTTCTTTTTCGTTTTACTTGCCGAAACACCCTGAAGTGAAAGAGGCAGACCAATGTTTTGCTGCATGGTTAAATTTTCTAATAAATTGAAGTCCTGGAAAATAAACCCAATATTTTTCGCTCTAAAATCCGATAATTCACTTTCCTTTAACCCATTTAGCGTGGAACCTGATATTTTGATATCGCCGTTTGTTGGACTATCCAAAGCCGAGAGGATGTTTAGCAAGGTCGTTTTTCCTGAACCAGAAGGTCCCATAATGCCGACGAATTCCCCTTCTTGAATCTCAAAAGAGATATCTTTAAGAGCTTCGTGTTGTTTTTCCCCTTTTTTCCCATAAACTTTCTGTATATGTGTTACTTCTAATACTGTTGTATTCATAATCGGCCTCCAGTTAATTGGTAGTTTTGTTATTTCCAACTACCTGATGACCTTAGTTTACGCCAAAACGAGACAAGCGTCCTTCGAATGTTCTTACAGATTTTACAACTGACCTAACAGTTTTGTCACATATAAAAAAGCTGACGACTAAACGCCAGCTTTCCGTATTCCTCATTATTTAATTAGTCTAGCAGCCGCTTCATCACACAAAACCGTGACATCTGGATGAAATTGCAAAATAGAAGCTGGGATCTCTGGGGTCAATGCCCCATTAAACGCTTTAGCCAAAATCTCGGCTTTCCCCTGCCCACTGGCAATCACAATGATTTTTTTCGTTTTCATCAATGTTTTCATCCCGATCGAGACATAACAATCGATCTCTTCTTTAAATTCATCCGATTCTGCTAACATCGCCTTAAATTTATCATCCAGTAATACCCGATAGCCTTGGTTCTCAAAGGGGGTCCCAGGCATATTAGCCGCAATATGGCCATCAGCACCGATCCCCATTATCGCGAAATCAAGGCCGCCAGCTTCTTCGATAAGTGCTTCGATTTTGGGATACGTTTCCTCAGTTAAATAGGTGATTTGCTCATCCTCAATTTGATTAGCTTTAAAGAAACTTTCATTGATGTACTCAAAACGCTTGTATTCCAATGGTTTCGTACTTAAATAGAGATTGTCCTGTTGAAAGAAATGAACCGTCTCCGATACCCGACTATCACTAGCTACCAGTAACTCTTTAATAATTTCATACGCACGCAAAGGGGTTGAACCTGCTGTTAACGAGAGGTTCATTTTCTGATCTGTCGTCAAGTAAGGAATGATCATTTGAGCTAACCCCTGACTCATCGCTTCAACATCTTTTTTGGCAATTACTTTCATGGATAACGCCTCCTAATTTTTTTAGTTGACTTCATTTTACTAAACGCCCATTAAAAGTGATAGTCATTCTGCGCCTTAAAAAAACGGTTTCTATAAAAAAAACAGCAAGAGAGGTTCCCCCTTGCTCAGTTCTCTATGTCAATAACTTTAAGGCAATCGTCGAGGCTAAGATCACCGCAATACATAACAGTCGTTTAATATCTGTGGAATCTTTAAATAAAACGATGCCGACTATCGCAGTTCCCACCGTTCCAATTCCCGTCCAAATCGCATAGCCGGTTCCCATGGGGATCACTTGCAAAGCAAAAGATAACATCCATAAGCTACTGCCCATCGTTATAAAGGCGAGAATAATCGCTCGCCGATTTCCTTCAGCCAAGCGCTTAATGTTCCAGACGCCGATAATTTCCATTAACCCAGCACCAATCAACGCTAACCATTCCATTTTAGCCTTCCTCCTTTGCAGGTGTTTCAATCAGCTTCAAGCCGACTATCCCCATGATTAACGTTCCCATAAAAACCAGCTTTAAGAAGCTAATCTGTTCACCAAAAAAGACGACTCCTACAATAATGCTACCAACTGAACCAATACCCGCAAACACAGCGTAAACCGTGCCGATTGGCAAGGTCTTGGCAGCTTTAGTTAATAGAACAAAGCTGATCACCACACCGGCCCCAGTTAATAACCACTGAAGAATCGTTTCAGCATGACCTAACCCGCTAACCCAAACAAGTTCAAAAATTGAAGCAAATAATACCTTTAACCATTCCTTCGTCATACGTCACCTCTTAATTAATTATTCTACTCCATCGGTTGAAACGTCCACGATCGCACTCTTTCCAGCACTGCCCCACGCAGTTCATCATCTAAAGGGGAAGCGTTAAACAACTCAGAGTAATATAAGCCATCAATTGCTAAGCGAATAATCGTGGCCAAAACAGGATCATAGCCATCAGAGGTCATTTTCTGTTGAATCAGCCTAAAGCTATCTGAAACTGACTCGCTGACTTCTTTACTTGCTAAAGCACCTGCTACTAACGCCACATTTACAACTGATGACGAGTGTAAATCATGATCCGAAACATCGACCATCCCTCTTGACCAACTGCCAATCTCAATTTGCTCTTTTGACCGTCTCGCTTCAATGCGATCCAGATAATCTTGATTTAACATATCAGCTAAGCTTAAGAGCAACACATTCTTATTCGGGAAGTAATGAGTCACGCCACCTTTACTATACCCAGCTTGTTTCGCTACCTCATCTAAGGTTATATCGGCCAAGCCACGGCTTGCCAACAATTGCTCAGCGCTTTGCAAAATATGGCGTCGTTTTTCTTCAGCTTTTGCCATCTTGCACCTTCTTTCATTCATCATAAAAAAACAAAACGAACAGTCGGTTTTTATTTTACTAAAAGCCTTGCTTAATGTCAATCAAACGTCGTGATATCTGTCAAATAATCACATATCTTTTATTATTACTTGATTAATAATAAAAGATAGTCTTAAAGGCAGCAAAAAGCACCGACCCCCTTTTTCAAGTTCGTCGGTGCTTGTTATAACTAATCCCTATTTATTCCCCTGCGGCTTCTAAGATTTTTTGCAAAGACAATTCACTAGTATTAGCCACTCGATAATCAGCTTCTTTCATTGATTCGGGATCGCCCACCCCAACAGAAAACATGTGCGCCCCATTAATGGCAGCAATTCCAGCTTCAGCATCTTCAACACCGATACACTCAGACGCCTCTAACCCTAATTGTTGAGCCCCTTTAACAAAGATTTCCGGATCAGGTTTTCCCTTCGTCAGTAAACTAGGATCAACAATTTCGTCAAAATCAGCGGTAATGCCTAAACGATCTAAAATAACCGGCCCATTCTTACTAGCAGACGCCAGAGCAAGTTTAATACCGGACGCTTTTAGATCCAGCAACAGCTGAGGAATACCAGGCAATAGATCGGCTGGAGTAATATCTTCAATCAGTTTAACATACTCTCCATTTTTATCCGCTGCCAGTAATTCCTTCTCTGAATCCGTATAACGATCAGCTTTACCACCGTAAGCCAAAATCCGCTCTAAAGAATCCATTCGCGAAATTCCCTTGAGTTTTTCATTAAACTCACGGTCAATTTCAATTCCCATTTTTTTACCAAGATTTTTCCACGCATGGTAATGATATTCAGCAGTATCAGTAATAACCCCATCTAAATCAAATATAAAGCCTTTAATTGTCATCTTATTGTCTCCTTTCAAAAAAGCAACCAACTAACTGATTGCTTTTTTGGACTATCTCTATTTTACCTGATGAACATACTCATCAGCAACTATCACTGTCTCACCAAAAAGACTTAGCTCTAAAGGTGCTCCTTGTAAAATTGCCAAGCGGACTGCTTCATGGTTAACTGTTACCTGTAACAAATGCTCTTGATAGGTCACTTTAAAGGAATACCCTTGCCAATCTTTTGGTGTAAATGGGCTAAAACTTAAGTTCCCATCCAAGGTACGCATCCCAGCAAATCCGTGAACTAAAGATAACCAGCCACCACTCATGGAGGTGATGTGTAAGCCATCTTCCGTATCATTATTATAGTTATCTAAATCTAAGCGGGCAGTTCGAGCATATAGTTCGACAGCTTTTTCTTCCATTCCAAGTTCTGCTGCCAAAATACTGTGAACACATGCGGACAATGAGGATTCATGAACCGTCATCGGTTCATAAAAATCAAAATTGCGCTGCTTTTCTGCTGCAGTGTATTCATGATTCAAGAAATACAACCCTTGTAAAACATCGGCTTGTTTGATAAATGGCGAGCGCAACACTTTATCCCATGACCAATTTTGATTCAACGGTAAATCTTCTTTGCGTAACGAAGAAACAGGTTGAAGATCTTTATCTAAGAAGGTATCATGTTGAACAAAAATCCCTAATTCCTCATCAGTTGGGAAATACATTTTGTCGATAATCTCTTGCCATTTGCTTGTTTCACCCTCAGTTATTCCTAAAGCTGAGGTCTTTTCAGCTGTCACTTTTTGCAAACTTTCCAAAGTATAGCGCAAGACCCATGTGGCGATGGTGTTCGTATACCAATTATTATTAACATTATTCTCGTATTCATTAGGGCCTGTGACACCGTGAATCATATATTGATCTTTTCGTTTCGAATAGTGAACCCGATCTTCCCAGAAACGAGAAATCCCTACTAAAACATCGATTCCTTCATTTATTAAGTATGTGTCATCTCCTGTATAGGATGTGTAGTTAAAAATAGCGTGGGCGATGGCTCCATTGCGATGAATCTCTTCAAAGGTAATTTCCCACTCATTATGACATTCAACACCCGTAAAGGTTACCATCGGATAAAGTGCCCCTTTTAAGCCTTGTTGTTTAGCATTATGAAACGCACCAGGTAATTGTTGATGACGGTATTTTAACAACTGCTCACTAACTTCTTTGCCGGCCACAGACAAATACATCGGCACGATGTAAGCTTCTGTGTCCCAGTATGTTGCGCCACCATATTTTTCACCAGTAAAGCCTTTGGGTCCAACATTTAGTCGGGCATCTTCGCCGTAATAGGTAGAAAATAATTGGAAGATATTAAAGCGCATGCCTTGCTGAGCTTCATCATCTCCATCAATCACCACATCAGCCTTTTCCCAACGCTGACGCCACCCTTCACTATGGGCCGCTTTTAAGGTATCCCAGCCTGTTTCAAGTGCTTTCGTCGTGATGGCCTCTGCTTTAGCTAGTTGATCCACCTCGGATACGTCACGGCTTGTGACAACTGCCACGTATTTTTCCAGCTGAGCAGTCTGTCCTTCAGTCAAATTATATGTGTATGTTTCTGCCACGTATTTAGCTGATTCATGTTGGCTGACTTCCGTTGTGGATGCCCAATTTTTCATGCCAGTGGTCACACTAAAGCGAGGAGTTCCAAATGGATTCTCAATAGTTTCCAATGTTAACGCTGAAAAATCGCCGACTTGTCGCGCTTTTTCTAGCCAGAAAACTTCTTCATAGTTACTGTCTTCATTTGTGACATTCCCATCTAATTTAGGGGTTAATTCAACTATGCCTTGGCCTTTTAAGAGCTCCACTGCTACTTTGACTAGAGACAATTCCTGAGTTGAAATACTGACAAAACGTTCAAAACGAACTTGAGCCGCCACTCCAGCTAACTCAACGGTATAATGTCGTCTTAAAATACCTGATTTCATATCCAATTCCAAATAAAAATCATGATAATTGCTAGCAGCTAAATCAATCACCTGCCCATCAATCGTAACATCCACCCCAATAAAGTTAGTCGCATTGATCACTTTACCAAAGTATTCAGGATAACCATTTTTCCACCAACCAACTCGTGTTTTGTCTGGGTACCAAACACCAGCAATATACGTACCTTGATGGCTGTCACCTGAGTACCCTTCTTCAAAGTTACCGCGCATGCCCATATAACCATTTCCAATTGATGTTAAACTCTCTTGCAGTCGTTTATTTTCAACGTCTAACTGAGTTGTCTTAATCTTCCATGGGTCAATTTCAAATAATCGTTTAAACATAGTAAATCTCCTTTTCTTTGTAAGCTTGCCCTCTCTGGCCACTGCTAACTCCGCAGATCCTAAGCTCTCTGTAGTTTGCTGACTTTACTTTTAGCATAGCTGTCATTAAAACGCGTTGTGACAAAAACGCCAAGCAGCATCAGAACTAACCCAAATGATTGGATACTGAGCACAAGCGTCATATCAAAACTGATTAATCCGACTACCATTCCCAACATGGTGCTTAATCCTAATCCGTTTAGAACCAGATTCAGAGACTCTTGGTACGTCTTAATTGATGATAGATGATTCTTTTTCGTCAACCAAACAAAGAACCCTCCGCCAACAATTAATATGACGTTACTAACTAAAATCAGTGAGGCACTCATCAGCATCATGGTAAAGGCAACAAATGCTTTATTCTGTTTTAGCCACTGAGAACTAATCCCTTGTTTCAGTTCTTCGACAGTGGTAAAATCCTGTGGATTAAAGTCTTTGGTATAACTCACCTTAAACTCATAGCCGGATGCGTCTTTTAAGATCATGGCCGTTTCACCAAAACTAATGCCACTTTTCACGCTTTTAAACTGATCCTCGCTTAAATTAACCCCAATTGTGCCTCGGCTGTTAATCATTTGGCTGCCTTCAACAGCAAGCTGACCATCTTTAAAACCAGCCGCCTGAATTGTCATAAGCGTGTCGTGATCCACCTGTTTAAACATATCTGGCATAATTTCAGCCAATTGAAAGTTGGTTGACCGTGCCATATTGACTGTCACAGGAATTAACGCCAAGGCAGTAATGAAGATAAAAATCACCACTAGCTGGAACTTAGTTAAAGACTTCCGACCTAAAAAAACGCGCCTAGGTGTGACGATATTAGCAAAATAGCTAAATGGAAATGGTAGTTTAGTCATAGTTTTCTCATCCTTTGTTGTAACATACTCAATCCTTAGTAAGGGACCGATCTAGCCTTTGGTTCCCCCAGCTACCAAGCCGGATACAAAGTGCTTCTGTAAAAAGAAGAACAATGTTGTAATCGGCACAGCAATCAAGATGGCGCCTGCCGCAAACAAGGCAATCTTTTGGTCTTTAGTATTGCTGATAAATGATTGTAACCCGACGGCTACTGTTAATTTTTCTTGTGTTCGCAATAAGAAACGAGCTAGCATAAAGTCACCAAAAGGTCCCATAAAGGCCCATAACGCTTGTACTGCTAGCATTGGGCGAACCAGCGGCAACACAATTTGCCAAAAAATTCTAAAATGTCCTGCCCCATCAAGTTTGGCACTTTCATCCAAATCAATCGGCACGGTATCAAAGTACCCCTTCATTAACCAAGTATTCATCGGAATCCCGCCGCCGATGTAAATCATCGTCAGGAACCAATACTGATCTAAAGCATCCAATAGAAACGCCATAACATAAAAGGCTGTTAAAGCAGCCATCGTCGGCACCATTTGCACAATTAAAAAGAATTTCAAACTGCTTTTGCGCCCGACAAAGCGATAACGGCTATAGGTATAACCAGCCAGGGTCACAATCACCACTTGACAAACCATCGTGAAGAACGCAATGATTAAGGTGTTTTTATACCAACTACCGTACAAGGTTTCCGTGAACAGACGTTGAAAGTTATTCAAGGTCCATTTGCCGTTCAGACTTAAGCTAAAGGCATTGACATTCCCAGCCTTAAAGGCAGAACTAATGGTAATTAACAATGGGTAGATAATAATGATGGACAGAATAACCATAAACAAATAGGTGAAGAACTTCGTCCAAAACTGGGCTGTCTTCTGTGAATGAAGTTTATTTTTCATTACATTCCCTCCATATCAAATGCTTTGGTACGTTTAAAGACAATTAACGACACCGTAATCACAATCGCTGAAATCATCAGTGTCACAGCTGCTGCCACAGAATATTGTGGAGATGTCCCAGTTGTCAATTTATAGATCCAGGAGATCAAGATATCCGTTGAACCTGCGCCACCACCAACACTACCAGGCCCCCCCATATTAAAGAGATAGATCATCGAGAAATTATTAAAATTCCCAGTGTATTGAGTGACGAAAATCGGCGCCGCCACATATAAAATCATCGGCATGGTGATTTGACTAAAACGTTGAATCGCATTCGCGCCATCAATCTTAGCCGCTTCATACAAATCTGCTGGAATTGATTGCAAGATGCCTGTTACCATAACATAGATATAGGGGAAACCTAACCAGCCTTGAATCATGATGATCGCCACTTTGGTCCAAAACGGATCGGTCTTCCATGCAATCGCACTAATATCAACAAAAGGTAAATGATTAAGAAAAGGAATCACCTGCGCATTAATCGCGCCGATACTGTCATTAAAAATATTGGAAAAACTTAAAATAGTAATAAAAGCGGGGACGGCCCACGGCAATAAGAAGATTACGCCAAACAGACGACGCCCCTTGATAAATTCCTGATTAGCCACCACCGCAGTAAAAACACCGAGCGTGATTTGTAAAGTCGACGCACACATGGTCCAAATCAACGTCCACGAAAGCACTGAACCAAACGTGTCACGATATGAACTTAAAAAGAAAATACTAAAAAAGTTCTTAAAGCCGACCCAATCAATCAGATTAGCTGGTGGAATATGGTAAAAATCGTAGTTTGTAAAGGCCATAAACAAGGTCACCAGGACAGGGAAAATAATAGCAAATGTCATTACAATATAAGCCGGTAATGTTAGAACATAGGGGAAACCATTGTCAAACATATTATGAATAATTTCTTTTGCAGTCACATTTACTTTCATTCCTGAATTCCATTGTTTCGCTACCATGCGGGCATCACGAAGATTGATGGCATAAAAAATTAAAAAGATAACCGTAATGATAATTTGTAAAGTTCCTTCAATCATTAAAAAGAGCGAATGATCTTCGATTGGCACACTTCCAAGGGTAATAAAACCGTGTAACGCCCCAATCCCAAATGTGGCCATTTCAAATAGAAATAAGAGAAACACACCTAAAAAGATAAATCCTTTAAATTTCTGTTCATTATAAAATTGGCCTAATCCTGGGATAAGAGATAAGAGAGTTGCTCGTTTAACATTTTTTTTGTTGATTGCAGTAGTCATCTTGATTCTCCTCTTTAAACGAATTTCGGCAGAGCGAACCCTGCCGAAAACCAGTTAACTTTATTTCGTGTATTTTTGGGCGATTGCGTCATTAATGACTTTAACCGCTGCATCTGCTGCTTCTTGAGCTGTTTGTTTGCCTGAAGCCGCATCAAACATTAAGTTTTCACCACCAGCCCATACTTCACCCATTTCAGGAATGTTTGGCATTGGATCAGCATCCGCATATTGGGCGATAACAGCTGATGTAATTTGATCATCACCTGAAGCAGCCAATTCACGTGATTTGTTGTTGGCAGGAACTTCATTTGTTACGTCATATAATTTAGTTTGATTAGCTTCTGTTGTTAGAAAATCAATAAATTTTTGACCCACTTCTTTGTTTTTAGAATAGTTACTAACTACCCATGCTTTACCACCACCAAAGGCTTCATAAGCATTGCCGTTATTTAGAGTTGGAATCTTGGCAACACCAAAGTTAACACCGGCTTCTTTATAGTTAGCTGCTGCCCACGGACCATCGATGATAGCTGCTGTTTTACCATTAACAAACTGATCGGTAATGAAATCACCAGCACTCTTAACATCTTGCATTCCTTTAGGCCATGTTTTTTGGAACCATGTATTAGCATATTCAATTCCTTCAACCGCTCCCGGCGAATTCAAGCCAACGTCAGTCGGATCAGTGCCATCATTGCCAAAGACATAACCGCCATAACCAGCTAATAAACCATAAGCTGAGTAAAAGTCAGTCCATTTAGCAAGGAAGCCAACATTGGTGCCTTTTTCAGCAGTAAAATCAAATTTAGGATCTTTAGCGATTTCTTCCAAATCTTTAAAGGTTGCGGGAACCGTATCGATTAAGTCTTTATTGTAATAAAGAACTAATGTTTCAATTATCGCTGGCTCACCGAAGAATTTGCCGTCAACAGTGACTTGAGATCTATCAGTGTCATTGTAATCTGCTTCATTGCCTAGCGTCACTTCAGCCAAATGTCCTTGTTGTCCCAAAGGTCCCAAACGGTCATAAGCAGACATCATCACGTCTGGTGCTTTACCAGCTGGTCCATCTAAAGGTAATGCTTCTAACTGTTCAAACATATCTCGCTCAGTTAATTTAACCGTCACGTCATGCTCTTTTTCAAAGTCACCTTTAATCGCTTCAAGATATTTGATATACCCTTTATCAACGGAAACGTTTAACGTTTTGCCATCTGATTGACTGGCTTCTTCTTTAGCCTTCTCTTTCGCTCCACCACAAGCTGCCAAACTTAAAGCAATACCGGCTACTAATAACCCTAAGCCAACTTTTTTAAAACTCTTCTTCATTACGAATACCCCCTGCATTTTTTTGTTTTCGCTTACACCCTTATTATTATCTGTTACGTGTACCATTGCAATCGCTTTACAGCTGTTACCGTTAACAAGAATCACAACGGTTTTTTATTTGGCTTGGACTAGGACAACAAAGCCTTTTGGCTGAATCAATGTATCTGCTAGGCGACTCATCACCACTTTCTGATCAGCTGTTTTCTGATAGCTTTGACTGTCGGTCCCTCTGTTAAAGTAAGCCGTTAAGATTTGGGAATCCGTTTCACGCTTAAAGCCAACGACCTGGTGGGTATCATCTGCCAAGATGAAGTCAAGCGTCCCCAACGACAAAACAGGTTGATAATCTTTTCGCAGCTGAATCAATTCTTTGGTAAACGCTAGGAACTGCTGATCTTGCCGTTCTTGCTCCCAAACCATCGTCTTGCGGCAATCCGGGTCATTTTCACCAGTCATGCCAACTTCCGTCCCGTAGTAAATGCACGGTGAGCCGTGTTGTAAAAATGTAAAGGCCAAAGTCATCTGAGCAACCGCTTTGTCTTCATCTGCAATGGTCAATAGACGAGCCGTATCATGAGAATCCAGCATGTTAAACATTACTTCATTGGTTTGTTGGCGATACAACATCAACTGTTCATTGAGGCCACTGACCAGTTTTGAAGCTGAGATCGATTGCGCCACAAAGAAATTAGCAATGGTCTCAGTGTAGGCATAATTCATGACAGCGTGGAACTCATCACCATTTAACCAGCTTTGTGAGGAATGCCAAATTTCACCTAGAATATAAAAGTCCTCTTTAATAGCGACTGTTTCACTATAGAATTTTTTCCAGAAATGATGATCCACTTCATTCGCCACATCTAACCGCCAAGCGTCAATGTCGAATTCTTCAATCCAATAGGTAGCAATTTCCAGTAAATAAGCTTGTACTTCTGGATTTGCCGTATTTAACTTAGGCATTCTTGGCGTAAAAGCAAAGGTATCATAAGACACGGTTTTAGCCCCTTCTTGATTACCATTAGTCCCAAACTCCACTGGATAACTGTGAATGTGAAACCAATCAGCATACTGGGATTGACCTTCATTTTTTATGACATCTTGCCATTGAGGAGAGTGATACCCCATATGGTTAAACACCGCGTCCAACATAATTTTGATGCCTCGTTTATGGGCTTCATCCACCAACGTTTTAAAGGTGGCCTTATCTCCAAAATCTGGATCAATCTCAAAGTAATCAATCGTGTCGTATTTGTGATTGGAGTGAGCTTTAAAGATTGGACAGAAATAAATACCATTAATCCCTAAATCCACTAAATAATCTAAATGGTCGATTACCCCTTGTAAATCGCCACCAAAAAAATCTTCTCGACCAGGGTGTTCCTTGCTGGACCATGGCAACGTGCCTTTCGGATCATTGCTTGGATCCCCATTAGCAAAACGCTCTGGAAAAATTTGATACCACACAGTTTCCTTAACCCATTGTGGTGCTTTAAAGCGATCCATTTCCTGAAAATATGGCATTCTAAAATAATTTTCTGCTTTGGCAATCACTTCCGAATCGTAGTCAAAAATCCCACGATCACCATAAAAAACTTCTTGATCATGTCCGACAACATGAAAGCCATACTGTAAGCGGCGAAAAGCGGCAGTAGTTTTAATCAACCAATAGTCAAATTGTTCTGTGCTAGTTAGTAACGTCATCGGTTCAGAATCTAAATACCACCGATCCTCACCGATTAAATAAGGATCCCCTTTAATGACATTGACCGACGTGACGTCGCCTTTTTTAGTTCTTAAACGGATATGAAATTCATCCTGCTCATATAAATAAGCGTACTCACTGTCCGGTCGGTGCAATAATGCTGATTTTTCCATTGTTAACTTCCTACTTTCATTAATTAATGATGACAACTGCCCCATATGGTGGCAACTCTAATTGATTTTTTGTCAGAACATAAGGTGTCCCATGAAGAACGACTTGACCACCAGTTAGCTCGTCCGGCACCTCGATTATCACTGGTTTTTTGCTTAAATTACAGGCAACTAGCGCCAACTGATCCGCCAGCTCTCGCTGGTAAACATAGGTATCATCACCGGTTTCCAAAAGTTCAAATGCGGCTTCACCAAAGAGTGGTTGCTGCTTTAAAGCCAAAAGAGCTTGATAGTAATGCAAAACGCTCTCGCTCAATGCTTCCTGATCCGCTACATTGTAGACCGCTTCAATATTGACATCACTCCAGGGTTCTACTTCAGAAAAACCAGCATACGCCTCAGCATTCCACTGCATAGCCCCTCGACTGGCTTCTTTGTTCACGCTAGCAATCACTGCCAAGGCATCTTGTTGCGCCATCCCTTTAGCTAACATTTCATTAAAGTAGTCTTTTGCGGCTGGGTCCTGAAAAACATCAACATCATCGATCACCACGTTTTTCATCCCCAGCTCCTCACCGTACAAAATAATCGGCAATCCACGTTGTAAGTACATCAAGGTGGCCAACATTTTGGCGCTCTCATCTCGAAACTTTTGGTCATCGCCAAAACGGGACACTAAACGTGGCATATCGTGATTGTTCCAATAAAGCGTTGGAAAACGTTCCCCATTTAATTGGGCTTGCCAAGAAGCCATGGTCGCCTTAAACTCTTTCACCGCTAGTCGTTTCTGTTGTAACCCTTCAGGTAACTGATCGGTAATTTCACTGAACTCCTCAGGGAAGTAGCGGAAACTGACAACCGTATCACATTGATGATTGGCTGGATCCGTATATTGTCTGGCTAAACTTTCATTTGCTGAAGCAGCCTCTCCTAAAATAAAGAGATCAGGTTTAATGGCTCGCAACTCGCCAATAAAAGCAGAGAGATAGTCCCTTACTTTGGGCAAATTCGCGTAATACTCTTCTGCAATGGCTACTTGCCCCTCTGGAATATCAGGTACTTGCAGCGAAAAGTCCGCTTTCTCTAAGTGAATAAAAGCGTCAAAACGAAACCCATCAATCCCTTTCGTTAGCCAGTACTTTGCAATGTCAAGCATGGCATGACGAACTTCTGGATTTTGCCAATTTAAATCAGGCATTTCCTTATCAAAAAGATGAAAGTAATAATCGTCTGACTGCTTGTCTTTTTCCCAAACTGAGCCACCAAAAAATGACGCCCAATTGTTAGGTGGCAATGTTCCTCGCCCCTTTTTCCAAATGTAATAATCACGATAAATGTTATCTGGGCTTTTAGAAGCTTCATAAAACCACGGATGTTGAGTGGAGGTGTGATTGAGCACCAAATCAAAGACAATTTTTAACTGTCGTTTATGAGCTTCCTCAATAAACTCTGACAATTGATCCTCTGTTCCAAATAGTGGATCAATCGCATAATAATTTGAAATATCGTAGCCATTATCGACTTGTGGTGAAATGAAAATCGGGTTTAGCCACAGGGTGTTGACGCCAATGCTTTTAATATAATCCAGCTGGCTGGTAATCCCTGGAATATCACCAACACTATCGTTATTGCTGTCTTTAAAACTTTTAGGATAAATTTGATAAATGATTGCTTCTTGCCACCATTTAGTTGCCATGCAGTCCCCTCCTTCATAGTCAACACAAGCATACGAAATGTTACAGGTAACAGCAACCACAGAAAGCCTGTTACCGGTAACAAGATCAAAAAAATCAGCCTCCTGATTAGGAAACTGATTGTCATATGTCTAGTCACTTTTTTGTGTGCTTTCTCTAACGATTAGCTCAGGTTCAAAAAACTCATTGCCTTGAGGGGCCCCTTTTTGCTCAATTTTGTTTAATAGCATTCTGGCACATGCTTGTCCCATTTCAATCACTGACTGCTTGACTGTCGTCAATCTCGGATAAGCGATTTGATCAAGGAACACACCGTCAAATCCAATGACCCCATAATCAATGGGTATTTTAGCCTTCATGTTTAATAGCCCGCGCTCTATTCCAATCGCTAATCGATCTGAACTACAGACAAAGGCGGTTCTTTTGTTAAACTCATAAAAATTTTCTTCAATAAACGCGGCTGAATAACGGGATCGGTTATCAAAGCGGTGAATCTCAGGGAGAAGTTGATGTTTCTGCATCGTATTGATATAACCTGCTTCGCGAGAAAACTCAAAGGTCTCCTTGACATCAATCCCAATAAAGACGATTCGTTCATACCCCATCTTAATGGCGTGCTCAGTGGATAAAGTTGTTCCTTGTTTATTATCGGTATCAACAAAATCATAGCCATAACGATTTTCCCCGAAAAGGATCACTGGTTTTTCAATTCGACCAATCCACTCATAGTCTTTGTCTCTCATCCCAGTGATGATATAGCCGTCTGATAAGCCAACGTCAAAACTATTTTCCGTCACCAATTGCAAGGAATACTGATGCTTGTCTAACTCCATTGAAATCCCCATCAATAAATTCATGTAATAAGGTTCTGTCGTATCCATTTCTTCTAAAATGAACATCTTAACCACTTGAGTTCGATTATTTGCCAAAGCCTTGGCCGCCACATTAGGTTTGTAGTCCAAATCTTTCATGGCTTGAAAGACTAACTCCTTTAATTCATCTGTCACTTGCTCCGGGTGGTTAATCACCCGCGAGACTGTCATTTTCGAGACATTCGCTTTTTTAGCTACATCTGTTAACGTAACCATACTAGTTCCCGATCCCCCCTTTTTAAACCTATCTACTTTTCATTATAACTATTTCAAAAAATAATACTAGATTTAACCTTTGAATAAAAAATCATTTTTAACTTGACTGAACGAATAATAACGATATGATTAGATTATACTGTGGAAACAATGATAAAAAATACTGGAGGATTGACCATGGAACTTACCGACTTACTAACTCAACTAAAAGAAAAAGAATGGGTTGACTTAACACATGATGTAACTGCCACCATCCCGAGATTTTCGGCCTTTAACGCCTCTCAAGAAAAAACCTTATTCGGTTATCAAGATGGTTTTTATGCCAAAGAATACACCCTTCCTACGCAATATGGTACTCACGTGGATGCCCCTGCTCACTTTGTTGAAGGCAAACGACTACTTCATGAATTGACTCTAAAAGAGATGATCTTGCCTTTAGTCGTCCTACATGTGGAAGATAAAGTCGCTGCTAATCATGACTATGCTGTGACTAAAGAGGATATTTTGGCCTTTGAAGCCGAACACGGCGACATTCCCCCTCATAGCTTTGTGGCCTTAGCCAGCGGCTGGAGTCAGCGTTGGCCCGATCAAGCGGCCTTTGACAATAAAGACCACGATGGAAACAATCACACACCTGGTTGGTCCCTAGAGGCACTGAGATTTCTTTGTGAAGAACGACAGATTGATGCCATTGGTCATGAAACATTAGACACAGATTGTGCCCTTGACTACCAAAAAAACGGCACTCTTGAAGCAGAGTATTACGTCCTTTCCCAAGATGTCTATCAAGTTGAAGTCATGACTAATTTAACACAATTGCCTTCCAAAGGCGCCATCATCATCACCAGTGTCCCTAAGATTAAAGACGCACCGGGCTTTACTGCTCGCGCCTTTGCTATTTTGCCATAAGAAAAAGCTGTAGTGCTTCCCGAAGAGTAATCGAGGCACTACAGCTTGCTTCTTATCCCATTTTTTTAATTTCTGCCTTCATCGCCAGACTAGCTGCTATACCCGTCCCGCCTAAAATAATGGCCCATTTATGAGGTGTTAATAGCCCGAATAAAACGAGACTGGTACCCGTTACCCCATTTGCAATATAACTGGTTGTTAATGCCCTCTTACTGGGCCTCGGAATACTTATTTTTACCCCTGTTAACTCACCTGTCACCTGACAAACGCCGTCTATTACTGAATACATTGTGTTAATCATCGTGTTCCTCCTCTTTCTAAATAATAAAAGTTGACACAAACCACGTAGACGCTGATCCTAGAAAAGCTAAAATGGCTAGCGTTACACACGTCACCCCACCAATTTTTCTTCCTTTTGTCTTTTGCTTAAACGACAATAATAAACTACCAACAAGGAGTAGTATCACTCCCAAAATAATATTTACAATCATCGAAAAAGGGGCTACCCTTGACAAAAATGTCATAACTTCGCCATAAATACTCATTTACTTATCCTTCTTTCTACTAATAAAACTCGTTTAGTTTGGTGTTAGGAAACCTCATTTAAATAATTGAGGCAAAATTCCGTCTAATAAAAACATGAAGACTTCTCGATGATCATATGCCACTCGCTCTTTGTTTGTCACGGTATACAAAAGAGAACTAGTCACAGCAAACGCTTTTTCCTGACTGACAGCCAGTGGGAGACCCGTTAGCTTTACCAGCTCTTCAAACGAAGCCACACTGTCAAATTTAAGTTGTTCAATTTTTTCTTGTGGTAGCTTATTGATAAATGCTAAGAAATCGACCGAAGTAACATCGTACAAAAAGGGACGTTTATCATACTCATCAAAGTGACTAATCAGTGCCTGACGAAAGCCCTCCATACCACCAATATCTAAAATATTTTGTCTGATCGTTTCCGTCAATGACTTTTGAACACTCGCCAGAGTTTCACAAAACAACGACTCTTTTGACGGGTACAATAAATAAAAGGCGCCCGTTGAAATGCCAATACTAGCAGTTAGCTTACTGATACTCGTCTTCTTATAACCATATAGTGCCCAACTTTGTTCACATTCAAACTGAAGCTTGCCCCGCAAGTCCACTTTTTCTGCTTCAGAAAAACCTTTTGGTCCTTTTGTCATTTGTTCACCTCTTCTGTGAATATTTTTTTATTTTTATTCATAATTAAAATATAACCTTTTCCGATCACATTGTCAATAAAAAAAAAGCCGAAAAATTTAAGCTGCTGAAAAACGAATAGATTTCTTTCGTTTTAATCTTTAGAGATAAAATAATAAGGGTCCAATCCCTGATTTTGGGATTGGAACCTTATTTTATTCTCTTTTATTCATTCATCAGAGTCATGATTCTTTTTAAATTCGTTACAAACAACGTCGTGGCTGCCTGAACGGTCATGCCAAATAGACCATCATTTTGACTGGTCGCGTATCCATGCCGGTTTTTTATCTCACTATTTTTCGCTTCAATCATATAGCGATTTTTAGCTAATTCTTTGAATTCTTCTGTATTTTCAAACTCAATTTGTTCTTGATGTAGATC
>NZ_JAEEGA010000030.1 GCF_017829975.1 Vagococcus allomyrinae
CATCGCATTTTAGTGAGCTTTAACTTAACACAAAAAAGCACCTCCGCCATCGCTGACAGAGCCGCTTAATTTGTCGATCATTTCGATTAATTTCTAGTCATCCACATCATTTGACGTAGAGCCAGTTAATCGGACTGCTTGCTTAATTAGGATCAATGATAATTCCTTTGCGATAATGATAGAAACGCGGGTCCAACTTTTCATTGATTTTAACTTGATGATTGGATTGATAATAACTGGAAAAAGGCAGAATTTGTTCGATTAAATGACAACCTTTAGTTGAGCGCATGTCCAATTTCACCAGATCACTATTGTCCGTTAACTCATAATGAGTCAACTCATCTGATTGGACTAAGCCAAACATATTCTCCCCTCTCATTTTTTTCAAGGCGGAATCAAAGGGATGGTCATTGTCCAATCTCACTTCATTTCCCCAGCGAAACAAACGACGAGTCCCCCCTCCCACAGCGAATTCCCAAGCATCTTCAGATAACAATTGAAAGCCAGCTCGATGAAGGCTTAACCATAACTCACCATAGTTACAATCCGAATGGTCATAGAGATGATAACTATCTGAATCTTCCCAGCGCTGTGTTAAATAAAAGTGATCTGTTTGCAAAACGCTGACAGGGTATGTCCAAGTTAAGCTGTCTGCTAAAGAAAGTTCAGGATTAAATGTCCGATAAATCTCATCTTGACACTGGTCAAAAAAGGCAAGATCGCCAACAAAATTCCCCGATACGAGATTGTAAGATCCCCGTAAATTCGTCCCCACCGGTTGACTCCTTTTAGCGACAATCATCGGTGGAATATCAACTTTTCGCAAGGAGCTAGTCCTCTGATTGATGTAACGATCGATGTCTTCTAGATACCTAAAATCATCATACTCTTCCTCATTATCAACTGATTTTCCAAATGCCGCTAAATCAGCAAATGTCAAGGAAGTGCCATATTTTTGCTGGTCCCCTTCAATTGTGTCAACCTCTCCCAGTAATTCATGAGTCTTTAGTCCTTGACTTCCAAAATCCCAACCTAAGATCACTTCTTTTTGCCCAGGAATAAAAACAAACACTTCTCCATTAAGCATTAATTCAAAAGTCCGACATTTCATTCCACACATGTCAAAAGTCACCAAGCGCTGCCAGTCAAGGGACAATCGAGGATTCAGAAAAAATTTCAGCACAGCAGCAAATATTTCCGTTTTTTCGTCATCAGTCAATTGTTTCCAATTGTTTATCTGCAAACAGTCGTAAAACTCCATCAGCATAAGCTCCTTCTTAATTCATGTATTTATCTAAAAAAGTCTTAACAGCCTTTGTATAGCCTTCACGATCATCCTTAAAACTCGTACCGTGTTTCGACCCTCTTCCCACGTATTTTTCTTTAGGGCCTTGTGTCGCGTTGTAATTACTTTCCAGCATCTCAAATG
Organism: Vagococcus allomyrinae; assembly: GCF_017829975.1. Taxonomy (GTDB): domain Bacteria; phylum Bacillota; class Bacilli; order Lactobacillales; family Vagococcaceae; genus Vagococcus_D; species Vagococcus_D allomyrinae. Next base: position 1,430 of record NZ_JAEEGA010000030.1, read on the forward strand.
GCACAAATTTATCAGCGTCCCCGTGAATAAAGAGCATTGGCAAGCTGTTTTTGTTCAATTGGGCCACTGAGCTGGCTTCATTAAAATTATAACCGGCTTTAATCCCTGAATAGACGGAAGTTAACGGTATCAGCGGAAAACTTGGTAAGTTAAACATATCCTTAAGTTGATAGGATAACTCATTGGCCACTGTGTCATAACCACAATCCTCGATAATCACCTTAACGTTATCTGGCAAGTCTTCTCCTGAAGTCATCATCACCGTTGCTCCTCCCATACTGATACCAAATAACATAATATCAACACCCTCAGGGTAACGATTCACCATCAGCTTAATCCATTCAACATAGTCTAAACGATCAGGCCATCCAAAACCAATATATTCCCCCTCACTTTGACCATGAGCACGCGCATCAGGGACCAGCAAGTCATACCCCATCTCATAAAACAACTCACCAAAGTCTTGCATATGTTCGGCATCACTGCCATAACCATGAGAAAGAATCGCTAATTTGGGAATCCCCTTTTGTTCTTGTTTAAAATGGGTTGCCACTAACTTCAGTTTATCAAAACTCGTTTGCGTGACAGTGGTTGGCTCTTCTTCAACAAACGACCAGTTACTAAAATCACTCCCTTGACTACCACTAGCTTCACTAGCAGAAAGAAACTCTTTTTCCCCTCGAACAATCGCATAATCAAAAAGATAATTGACACCCCAGCCTAATCCTACTATTATAGAGAGTAATAATACGATTCCCACAAAAATTCCTATTTTTTTCACCATTCGTGCTCCATTTCGTATATAATATAATTAATTATGCCATTCTTTAGTTCCAATTATAAAGGAGATTAGTATAAATGAAAACTTATTTCTCTAATGAACAGTGGGCCCAAACTTATGGGCTTTATCTCCGAAACATTGTATTCGTTCAAGAAATGGGCGTTTCCCCTAGTGTTGAATTTGACCATTTGGATAATTACGACCATCCCTATCTGCTGATGATGGATAACGGTTTACCGGTTGGAGCGGTCCGTTACTTACAGAAAGACTCGGAAACGGTCCACCCTGACAGCTTATGTGTCTTGGAAGAATACCGCAATCGCTCAATCGGCTTTCGTTTAATGCTGATGATCGAGCAAAAAGCCCTTGAAAACGGTTGTGTATTCTCCGTCATTCGCTCTCACACAAGGACCATCCCTTTCTACCATCAACTGGGTTACAGTGTCGCGTCTGAAGAATACATTGAAGACGGCAACCTTTATGTTGAGATGCAAAAAAGCCTAATCCCCTCATTGGTGTGATTAGGCTTTTTTGCGTCTGCTTATTTCTTGGTTTTTTTAGCTTTCTTAATCGCACGAGCTTGAGAACGACGTTCAATTCGGCGCTGCATTTTTTCTTTATCAGCAATTGCCCAATTGATTTTTTTCTTGTAGCCCGGTTTAATATTTTTCTTTTTCTTTTTAACAAGACCGATCATCTCAGTATCCAAGTTTTTTTGAGATTTATTGCGTTGTGTTCGGCGATTGCGATCATAACTGTCGATAATTTCGTCGCCTTTAATCTCTTTAGGCACAAACTCAATGCCAATCTTTTCAAGCTCATTGATCGCTTTTTCATCGCTCGGGTCATATAAAGTAATCGCAATTCCGTCTAAGCCATTGCGACCAGTCCGACCCACACGATGAATAAAGAAATCCAACTCATTGGGAATTTCCGCATTAATCACATGAGAGACCCCTTCAATATCGATGCCACGTGCGGCTAAATCTGTCGCTACCACATACTGATACTCCAAATTTTGAACCTGTTTCATGACACGCTTACGTTCACGAGGCAAGATATCCCCATGAATTTTGGCAACTTTCAAGCCTTGATTCTTCAAATAATCAGCAATTTCATCCACCCGTTGCTTCGTATTTGCAAAAACAATGCCTAAATAAGGATGACCAATTGTCAAGAGTTTATGAATCAACTCATTGTTATTTTTCCCTTTAGTTGACACGAGCCAATTATCAATTGTATCAGAAATGATTGATTTTGGCTTAATGTGCTCAATTACCGGATTCACCATATATTTCTTCAAAAATGGCTTTAAGCTCTCTGGAATGGTTGCTGAAAAGACTAACATTTGCAAGTTATTTGGTAACTTACCAGCAATCTTATCCACTTCTTCTAAAAAGCCCATATCCAACGTCATATCTGCTTCATCTACTACAAAAGCCGATGCCGTATGTGCACCTAGGCCATTTTGCTCATTCATTAAATCTAGAATTCGCCCTGGTGTTCCAATAGCAACATGGGGTTGTTGCTTTTCTAATTTAGCCAATTGACGCTTTTTATCAGTTCCACCTACAAAACGTGACACGCGAATTTCAACATCACTCGCTTCTGCCAGTTCCACAGCCGCCTGATAGATTTGATTGGCCAGTTCACGACTAGGTGCTGTCACCAAAATTTGGACCTCATCCTTACTTGGATCAATTTTATCCATTAAAGGTAATAAAAATGTATGTGTTTTCCCTGAACCAGTCTGGGATTGTCCCACGACACTCTTTCCCTTTTTAATCACAGGAATAAGTTTTTCTTGAACTTCTGTCGGTTCTACAAAACCCTTAGCTTCAAGAGCTTTTTCTAAATAAGGCTGTAAATTAAATTGTTTAAAAGAACTCAACGCCTTCACCTCTTTCTCTTCTTTTGCTTCTTTTAATAGTCATCTCAATCATTGTTATATATGGCAGTCATAGTTTAGGCTGGACACCCTTATCTAGTAAAATAGCACTTGCCACATCCACCAGCCCGATACTCCCCACCTCTTTAAAGCTGCTTCTCTTGATTTTCCTGATAAATCGCTACGAGCAATTAAAAAGATGTCCATCGACATTAAAGCACTTTTGCATTATAGCACAATTTGTCTCCCATATCTAAATTTAAATCACCAAAAAAATTAAGATAGGAATAATAAACAAATAAACGATCAACGTAAGCGTTTGCGTTGTTGTCGTAAATTCCACATCAGCTTGATATCGGCGAGCTAACATTAACATCGTATTTTGGGCAGGCATCGCTGATTGAATGATAAAAACTTTTAACATCATCTCAGGAACTTGGATAACAAAGGATAATAAGATAACGATTAGCGGTGAAATCACATAACGTCCCAATAAGATCCCAAAAGTATCTTTAGTCATCTTCAAATTACGAAGACCCGTCTGGAACATAATCATACCAATTACGAACATGGACAATGGCGTCGTCAAATTACTTAAATGACGGGCAAACTTGGTGAGCAACTCAAAACGTGGTAGCTCCAATAACAGCCAAACTAAACCAACAATAAATCCGATCATGGCTGGCGATAACAAAAGCCTCATGACCCCAACAAAATCCATCTTAACCCGATCAATCGTCGGATCTTTACTGTCACCGGAAATCAAATAGATGCCGATTGTCCAAAAGAAAACGGTGTTACAGATATGGTAAAGCAACACATAGGGGACTGACACTTCCCCAAAAATAGCCAAATTTATCGGCAGCCCCATAAAAATCGTGTTGGATGCGGTAAACATCGTTAGAAAAACGCCTAAGCGACTTTTGGGAACTTTCGTCAATTTAGCATATAGATAACCAACCGCAAAAGTGGCTAACATCGAGACCATTGGCAACAGCATGCCTGTAAACAAATGCAAAAATTCTGCTTTCGTAAACCGCTCCGTCATGTTCAAAAACATATTGAAAGGCAAAGCAAGATTCAAGACAAGCTTGGAAAACAAATCAATCGCCTGATTATTAAACCACTTTTTAACAGATAACCAATAGCCTGTAAACACCAGCGCAAATACAACTAAAATATTTAAATACGACTCTAGCATTCTATCACCTTTTCTATTAAATGATCTTTTCTTATTGTATCATCTCCTCAGATGATTGAAAAACGAAAAAAAAGATAGAACCAGATAAATTCTGGCTCTATCTTTAATATTATAAGGCAGTAAGATAAGTTAAGGCGTATTTCAAATGATAAGCACTTGCCAAAGCTAAACTGGCCTCATCAATATCAAATTTTTCATGATGGTGACCGTATTGAGTCTCTTTATTAGCCAAGTTACGACTACCTACACGACCATAAACGCCTTGAGCTACTGCTAAGAAATCAGCAAAATCATCAGCACCTAAGCTCTGAGGGTTATCAGTGATCACGTTATCAGTTCCCACTAGTTCAGCAGCCACCTGAGCCGCTAGTTCAGTGGCTTCCGGATCATTAATCAAAGGGGCAGCAGCATCGTAAACCTCAAAATCAATCGTCGTGCGGTGAGCTTCAGCCACATTTTGGGCAATTCGCTTGACAGCCTCAATCACATAAGCTCGGGTCTCATGACTAAAAGTTCTGACTGTCCCTTCAATCCGTGCTTCATTGGCGATGATATTGTAACGAGTACCGGCATCAAGGACCCCCACTGCCACAACCGCACTTTCTAAAGGGCTGACCTCCCGAGCGACTATTTTTTGCAACTCAACTACAATACTCGCTGCGGCTAAGACAGCATCACGGCCTAAATCAGGACGAGCCGCGTGACCACTTTCACCATGAACATAAATCTTAAAAATATCACAAGAAGCGTTTGTGGGACCAGGAGTCGCCACCAATTGTCCTACGGGCACACTAGAATCCAAATGGATGCCAAACACTTGATCCACCCCTTTGACAAAGCCGCCTTCAACAAACTGCCTTGCGCCAGCGCCAATCTCTTCCGCTTGTTGAAAGGCTAACAAAATGGTGCCGTTAAACTCTAACTGATGTTTTTTTAGAATTTTAGCAACCCCTAGCAGGGAAGCCGTATGACCATCATGTCCGCAGGCATGATTTAAACCAGCATTTTTAGAGGCATACTCTTTTCCTGTTTCATCTGGTAGCTCCAAGGCGTCAATATCCGCTCTTAGCACAATGGTCTTACCTGCCCCCCCTCCTTCAATCGTCCCTAGGGTTCCTGTTTCACCGACACTGACAAAGTCAATGTCGAATTCCGCTAGTTTCGCTTGAATCCATTTTTGAGTTTTATACTCTTTTAGACTAGCTTCTGGATGCTGATGCAAATAACGACGCCACTCGATAATTTGCGGTTCCAGTTCAGTTAATTCTGCTTGAATTGTTTCCCATGTAATTGCCATCTAATTCCTCCTAAGTTTTGATGATTCCTCTTTGGTCGTTTTTACCAGGCAGGAATCGAGCTACCTTTAGATGTTTCTTCAATGATTTTTTTGGTGTCTTCGGTTTGATAAGCTTTCACAATTTTTTGATAAAGCTCATTGTCTTGATCTTCTTTCTTTGCCACGATAATATTGATATAAGGTTTTGACGTGTCATCGATTGGTTCAAGGAAAATGGCATCATCTTGTGGGACTAAACCGGCGTCGATGGCTAACCCATTATTAATAATCGCAATATCCACATCTTTCAATGAGCGTGCCACCTGTGCCGCATCCAATTCACTAATCTCTAAATTCAATTTATTTTCGGTAATATCCTTTGGCGTGGGGGTTGATTTGGCCGCTGGGTCTACTTTAATCAGACCCGCTGTTTGTAACAAGAGTAGGGCGCGTCCACCGTTGGTAACATCATTGGGAATGGACACTTTGGCACCATCTTTTAACTCTTTAATGTCTTTAATCTTTTCAGAATAAATTCCCAGAGGGGCTGTCACAGTATTGCCAATGGCCACTAAATCAGTGCCGTGTTCTTCGTTGTAATTATCCAAAAAGATTTGATGTTGAAAAGAATTAAGCTGAATTTCGCCATCAGCTAAGGCAGCATTTGGCTGATTATAATCTGTAAAACTAACAATCTCCAGCTCGATGCCATCTGCTTTTAGACGGCTTTGAACATCTTCCCAAACTTCATTGTTTTCGCCAATCACCCCTAGCTTAACATTTTCTGACCCTTTAACTTCTTCCGTTTTTTTCCCACAACCAACTGCCAATAAGCTGACTGCTACTAATCCGATTAATCCTGCTAATGTTCTCTTTTTCATTGTCTGTTTCCCCTTTTCGCGGCTTTAAGCCTAGTGTGATATGTCTTAAGCGTGTTCTGTTTTTCGAATAAAATAATTGCCAATCATCTGGCTGATAAAAACCAAAATTAAAATAATCAAGGTAGCCACAACTACCACATCATTCTGGAAGCGATTATAGCCTCTTGCAATGGCTAAATTTCCTAAACCACCACCGCCAACAGCTCCAGCCATTGCCGTCAAGCCGATCAAGTTAATCACTGTCAGCGCACTGGCTCTCACAATCCCAGGAAGGCCTTCTTTTAAGTAGACACGGAAAATAATTTCCAGTGTACTAGATCCCATGGCTTGCGCAGCTTCCACAACCCCACCATCAACTTCAAGCAAGGCGTTTTGAATTTGTCTGGCAAAAAACGGAACTGTTCCAATAACCAATGGCACGATTGACGCCGTTGTCCCAATAGTAGTCCCAACTACCAAGCGAGTAAAAGGCGCTATTACTGCTAACATAATAATAAAAGGTATCGATCGACAGATATTGATAACCTTGTCCAATGTTTCATAAACAAGTTTATTGGGGGCAATACCTTGCCGATCGCTGACCACAAGAATTACGCCTAGGATAATCCCAAAGACGCCAGCAATGATTGCTGTAGCTAATGTCATATAAATGGTCTCAATCGTACTTTGGACCACTTCATCAGATAATTTCACCACATTAGGGAAATACCGGTTAAAAAATTCACTCATACTTACTCCTCCTACTAATTCGATTGCCTTAAAAAGTTAAATCGCCGTCTGCTTTACAAATGGGATTGTTCGGGAACGTTGTACTGATAACGTTTCAACCGACACACCTTGTTCGATTAAATAAACTTTCGCTCGTTCAATTTGTTTCGTATCACCGACTAAAATAACAATTAAGTTACCAATAGGTGTTTGATTTAATACGTCAATATCACCGTATAAAATATTCGCTTCAATTTGATACTTACTGTATAGATGGGCGATTAAAGGTTGGCTGGTTTGACTGCCCACATAAGATAAGTGCACCAACTGATCGCTCTCTTTTAGTTGGACAATCGCCGGATGGTCACCGATCGTTTCCAAGGCCTTGTTTAAATGATTGGCTGTTTGAATAAAATCACGGGTTAACTCATTTTTAGGTTTACTAAAAAGTGTCACAATATCACCTGATTCAATCACACGCCCATCTTCCATGACAGCAACTTTATGACAAATTTCTTTCACCACTTGCATTTCATGGGTAATTAAGACAATCGTCAAACCTAATCGCTTATTTAATTCTTTTAAAAGATCCAAAATAGCCACTGTTGTTTTAGGATCCAGGGCACTTGTCGCTTCATCACAAAGCAACACTTCAGGATCATTGGCCAAAGCCCTGGCAATTGCCACACGCTGTTTCTGCCCTCCAGACAATTGACTAGGGTACTGGTTAGCTTTATCAGAAATCCCAACTAGTTCCAGCAACGAATTTACTTTTTGTTGTTTCTCAGCTTTGGACAAGCCTGCCCCTCGTAAAGGATAAGCCACATTATCAAAAACGGTTCTAGCCTCCATTAAATTGAAATGCTGAAAAATCATGCCGATTTTTTTGCGAGCCTGACGAAGTTCTTTTTTTGTCAAAGTCCCTAATTCTTGATGATTGACGACCACTCGACCATTGGTCGGTGGTTGTAAATAATTTATTACCCGTACCAAGGTACTTTTGCCAGCCCCACTATAACCGACAATGCCATAAACCTCACCTTTATCTATCTTAAGAGTGACATCCCGAACTGCATGAACTATTTTTGCTTTGCCAGTAAAGGTTACCTCAATATTTTCTAGTTTAATCATCCTATTTCCTCCTCTAGTATAAAAAAAATCGCCCTTCTAACCTTTCAACTCTCAGCTGAAAGATTAGAAGGACGAATTAACTCGCGATACCACCTTCATTCGATTAAGACTCGCGCCTCAATCCTTTTCAAGTACTAATACAATACTCTAGCACAATAATGGGTGCTCCCATCGTAGCCTGATGATTTCTCACTCGGTACGCCGCTCCAAGACCATTTTCACTGGCTGACATCCTTCATCTGCTCTCACCTACTTGCCAGATTCTCTGTAAAAGTGTCCACCACTTACTTTCCTTTTCATCGCGTTGATTTATTTAATTTGCCATTCTTTTATTAACTGTTTTGTTTCCTAAAGAAAAAAACTTCCGCCCTTGCAATACAAATTGTATTGCAAGGACGAAAGTTAAACATTCGTGTTACCACCTTGATTTATTCCTTTATCACTAAAGAAATCTTAACCAGTACACAAAGTTTAATAACCTTCGTAGACTGTGACACGTTATCGGGTGTCTTCACCGTAATTGGCTTAAAGAAACTTCTCACCAATTGCTCATCCAAGACCATCTTCAATTTATTTATCATTGCCCACTTTCACCTTGAAGGGCTCTCTTTAAAACGATGCCTAAATTTACTCTTCTTTTCATTTGAGACAGTTAATTCAGTTGTTAATAATGACTATACACAAGTTAAAAAAAATTGTCAATATTTTTTCATTATTTTTTTCATTTACTTAAAAACGACGAAGGGCTGATTGAGAAAGCCTTCGTCGCTACGCCAGTTATTCGGCAGATAAAGCAGCCATTGTAATGTAGTTATAAGGCTGATTAAAATGTGGTAAGAAGAAAATATCCAGTAACTTCAATTTATCAATGGTGACTTTTTCTTCAATCGCCAATGAAAACATATGAATCCCCATAGAAATATCTTCTGTCGATGCCATTTGCGCTCCTAAAACACGACGATTTTTAGCATCATAAATGATTCTAATTTTCACATTGCCATTGTCTTTCATAAAGCCTGGCTTTTGCAGGTCCTCAAACTCGGTATATTTAACCTCAAAACCAGCTTTTTCCGCTGCAGCGATGTTCAACCCAGTTGAAACCATGTTATAACCAAAAATAGAAATTCCGTTAGACCCTTGAACACCAATTGACTCCAGTGGCGTTCCACCAACATTATGTCCAGCGACAATACCGCTACGAACAGCATTTGTTGCCAATGCAATATAAGTTGTGTCTTCCAGGGCATTACTATAGATCGTGGCACAATCCCCAACAGCATAAACATCAGGTAAATTTGTTTCCTGTTTTAAATTCACTTTGTAGGCGCCATTTGTAAATGTTTCAATTTTGTCTTTACCAAGTGTATTATTAGGGGCAAAACCGATCGCCATCAACACTAAGTCAGCAGCATATTCCCCTTTATCAGTTACGACCGTCGTAACTTTACCGTCAACACCTTTGTATTCTTGAACCAATTCGCCAAAGTGATTATGAATGCCATTGTTTTCCAATACCTTATCCATATCTTTAGTGAACCATGAATCATAATAAGTATTCAAACAAGTGTCAGCAGCATCAAAGAGACGCACATTTTTACCACGGCGTTTAGCGGCTTCAGCAATTTCAACTCCGATGTAACCTGCTCCAATAACCGCAACTTCTTTGACATTTGGATCTGCCAAGGCTTGATCCGCCTTTTGACCATCTTGAAACAGTTTAACGAATTGAACGTTTTCCAAATCACTTCCAATAATATTAGGAGCGATCGGCACTGAACCTGTTGCCAAAATCAATTTATCATAATGCTCAACGATCTCTACGCCATCTTTTGTTTTAGCCACGACTTTTTTCTGATCAAAGTCGATAGATTCTACACTCGTTTCCATGTGAACCTTCGCACTTTTATCTTCAAAAGCTTCCTTATTTGTGTAAAATAAATGTTCATACGAATTAATTTGACGTCCCACCCAAAGGGCAGTACCACATCCTAAATAACTTAAATTTGTATTGCGATCAAAAATAACTAATTCATTCTCTGGGTAACTATCCAAAAGTGTGTTTGCAGCAGCAATCCCGGCATGATTTGCACCAATTAAAACTATTTTACTCATAAAGTGTGCTCCTTCAATTTTTTTTCATCCACCAAGCAAAACGCTCGTATTGTGAACGATACCACTACTTTACCTCAAAAGAAAATAAATTTCAAGACAATATTCATTTTTTCACAATTTTTCATAAAATAGTCTAATTAAAAACAAAAAAAGCTAGATTAAAAAACACTTATTTTGCTTTTTATGGTAAAAACAACTAAACTTATCTTTAGTAAGACATTCATCACCAATATAAAGGAAGTTTATTATGAAACTAACTATTAGAGAACGACAGATTCAAACTATTCCAACATTAGAAGTTGTACCTGAACAACTAGCGAACCAGCCTTTGCCACTCATTATTTACTATCACGGATGGCGCAATAATAAAGAGCTGATGCTCACTCAAGCTCGTCGTTTAGCAAATAAAGGGTTCCGTGTTATCTTACCTGACGCCATGAATCATGGTGAACGGAAGGTCACTGAGATTTCAACGATTCCCGGTGTTACCTTTTGGTCCAGTATTCAATACAATATTATCGAATTCAACGTGATTGTTGCCTATTTTAAGGACCGTCAGTGGATTCTTGACGAGCGGATTGGCGTTGGTGGTTATTCTATGGGAGGCATTACCACTGCGGCGCTTCTAAGTCAACATCCAGAAATCACCGTTGCCTCAAGCATTATGGGAACACCGAAACCTTTTGATTATTTAAGGCTGATTCAAACAAAAGTTCGCCAAAGTAATTACCCACTCCCTAATGATTTACGCCTGATTTTAAGTTGGATCCCTCAATTCGATTTATCACTTCAGCCAGAAAAAATGGCCAATCGGCCGATTCTTTTTTGGCACGGGACCGAAGACGAAAAAATCCCTTATGAGCAGGCTCACGAGTTTTACCTCGACAACATGAATCAACCTTATAGTCAACAGACAGTTTTCTTAACCGGTGAAGGGGAAGGCCATCTCGTCACGATTGAATTGATGGAGCAAATTGCCGACTTCTTTGAAACTCACCTCTAACAAAGCGACGTATTATGCTTGAATAAAACTGCTTGGACAACGCGCTAAACGCTCAAAAAGACAGACTGCTTGTTTTTCACAACCAGTCTGTCTTTTGTTTTAATTGGACTTCATTAACTCTTCAACATACTCAACCGTTTCAGGTTGCGTCTCTTTAATTCGTTTGATCGATTCCGCAAATTGTGGTAGGTGAGCTTCATGAGCCAATAACAGCTCGTCTAACAGTGTTTTAGCCATGGTTCCCCCTGGAACTAGTGGATTGATGGTAAAGGCTTGTAAAGCGGCACCATAATCACCGGTAATCGCAGCGCGAATCGTGGTTTCTTCCATGCCTTTCATGCCTTGAATTAAGCCACGAGCAGCTGGTGGGAAGCTCCCCCAATTGTACGGCTCAGGTCCATGGCTTGTCACTGGTCCAGATACTTCAACGACACAATCGTAAGGCAAGTCAACGATGGTGCCATTATTTTCAGTGGACACCACCATATCCGTCCGTTTGTCATTTTGAATAGAGGCAATTAATTCGCAAGCTGCGTCACTGTAGTGTGTGCCACCGCGTTGCTCCAGCTCTTTTGGTTTATAATCCAATTTAGGATCTTTATAAAGTTCAAACAAACGAGCTTCTGTTGCTTTAACAACTTGAGCGCGGGTTTCACCTTTTTCAAACTCTTCGACAGAATGTGCTAACATCTCATCTTCGATATAGTAATAACGATGGTAGCCACAAGGTAACATCCCTAAGTCTTTGATTTGCTCATAATGGAACGGCGCTGAATGAATATTTTTCAAATGACTATCGGCTTCTTCTTGAGGTCCATAAATCAAATCAATTAACTCATCTGTGCGCTCATTTCCTTCTTTATCCCAAACACGGTGCCAATGGAAATGATTGATTCCAGCATATTTAATAAATAACTCTTCTTCAGGAACGCCCAACTTCTCAGCTGCTTGTTTAGAATGACCGATTGGCACATTGCACAGGCCAGCTGTCTTTTTCCAACCACCATGTTTAATCGCTGCTTCTGTCACCATCCCGGCTGGGTTTGTAAAGTTAACCAACCATGCGTTGGGACACATTTCTTCCATGTCTTTGATGATACCTAAAATAACCGGAATCGTCCTAAAAGCTTTAAACATTCCACCAGCACCATTGGTTTCTTGACCTAAGACACCATGAGAAAGTGGCACTCGTTCGTCCTTAATTCGTGCATCCAATAACCCAACACGGAACTGTGTTGACACATAATCAGCGTCTTTCAACGCCTCACGACGATCAAGAGTTAAATGAACCTCCCAATCCAGACCAGCAGCCGCAACCATCCGTTTGGCCATTGCGCCAACAATTTCTAATTTTTCTTTACCTGCTTCAATATCAACTAACCAAATTTCTTTGATAGGCAATTGATCTTGACGTTTAATATACCCTTCGATTAACTCCGGCGTATAACTTGATCCGCCACCAATTGTAACGATTTTCAATGCATTTCTTGACATGATAACCCTCCATTTGATTATATTTGCTGCTTAAACTAACTAAGCAGAATCTCACGAGCAAGTTGATTGAATGGATGCAGTTATTCATCCGTCCTTCAACACCTTTAGAATAACATATAAGAAAGCGGTCTTAAATGGCTAAAGGCTGATTTAACGCCATAAAAAATGTGTTTTTCAGAAAAAAACACTGACAGCTTTCTTTATCTAGAAAGTTGTCAGTGGACGTTTATAAGTTTTGCGTTTGCAAAGCTCTTAAGCCAATGAAGATAAATATAGCGATCGACACAGCTGCCGTCATCCCTTGGACCATGCTCACGCTTGAAGCCGAAATATCCGTGGAAAAACCAAAAATATTGAAAAAGTTACTAATAAAACTATTGGCCATACTAAAGCCAATAGACACTAAAATAGCGGTGTTTCTGCCCTTCATTAAAATCGTTGCAGCCGTAATCATGACGACGCTATTTAAGACCGACAATAAGCTGCTAAAGACTATTGCCAAAACATCAATATCCAAGTTAAATAAGTTAAAAATTTCAACAAAACTTGCGAAAAATTCATTAATCTGACCACCAATTGCCATCTGCACCAAACCGATTACCAAAGGTCCAGCCATCACAGCTATAAAAACCGCTAAAGACAGTAAGATTACCGCCCCGATCTTAGCAAAAAACAATTTAGAGCGATTAACACCTGAAGCGATCATCATGGCCATGACATTATTTTTATAGTCAATGGACAACACGTGGAAAGGAAATAGGAATAAAAAGATTCCATTAGCAAAAATCAACAAAACAAACACCACAGTCATAACAGAGGAAAACCTCATTAAAAAACTTTCACTCCCAAGATGTTGAGTGGTGGTAAATAAAACTGAATAAAATAAGGCTGTCAGGGTATTCAACACTGCCAAAATCAACACTGCCAGCAAATATTTTTTATCTTGAAGGAACTTAAATAATTCCATCTTAAAAATTAATCCGCCTGTCATTGAATCATCCTCCTAATTTAATTTATCAGCCAAGACGGGCGCTTTACTCATCTCAGTAATCATAATTTCCTGACTGTATAATTGATGATAGACTTCCATCCATAGCGGATTAGCCGTGTCTAACTTAATAAGCCCTTCTTTGTTCATTTGGAAAGGAAAATTGTATTCCTTCAAAATAGTAGCCACCCCATGATTATCACTAGTTAACAGCAAACGGACAGCCGTCTTGCGCTCTTCAACCAAGTCAATCGACTCTAAAATCCGCCCTTTATCAATGACAACCACTTCATCACATAACGTCTCCAAGTCATTTTGGACATGACTTGAAATAAGCAGGGTTTGACCATTCTTAGTCAAGGCTTTTAAATACTCTTTAAACCACGCCACCGTCTTCAGATCCAATCCTCTAAAGGGCTCATCTAAAATCAATATCTTAGGATTATGTAGTAATGCAATCAGCAAGATCAATTTTTTTTGCATGCCATAGGAGTAGTTAGAGACCTTTTCTTCTAAAGCCTCTAATAAATCCAACTCAACTGCTAAACGACGAGCCTCCTCTTCATGATGTTCACCACGTAAACCTGAAAAATAAAGAATATTAAACCAGCCAGTGTGATCCTGATAAACTGACATGCCATCTAACACAATGCCCACGTTTAATAAAACCTTATTGTCTTCTTTCACATTGGCGTCGCCGATAAATATATCACCAGAATAAGTGGCAATGATATTAGTGATGGATTTAAACAACGTGGTTTTCCCGGCTCCATTGTGTCCAACCAATCCATATGTCTTCCCTTGCTCAAAACGTAAATGCTCAATACTCAGCACTTCTTTTACGCCATAACGCATTTGTAAGTTTTCAATGCGTATTTCCATTAACTCACCTTCCTCACAATTCTTTGGTGTCTAATCACTAAACCTCTTTTAATATTGTATCATTAAAAAAATACAATTAAGGAGAAAACGCGAAAAAATAATCATTTCAATTATTTCTTAACTAAATCTTGAAGAATGCCATAAATAGTTTCAACATCAGCTTGGGTTCCTCTTAATTCATAATCTGCTAAGAAAGGACAATCAAATTTTTCTGCGTACTGTTTTGCCGTCAAACAATATTGCCAATTAAAATTTTTATTGCCACTGCCAACTACGCCGATACACTTTCGACGATTATCCTGATACTCAATATACTCGCCTAAAGTATTGGTCATAATTTCGTTTGTGCCATTATCCACCCCATTACCACCATCCAGATAAGTCGGCACAAACGCCACAAAAGGGCTCATTTCAGCTTCAAAATGACTTTGGTCATTAATTTCTTTTAACTCGATGAGAGGATTAGCCGGCGTCAACAAATGCTGTGACGCGCCGTGTGCTTGCAGTTTTTTGACAAATGCTCGTGTATTACCTGAAACTGAAAAAAAAAGAATGCGAATACTCATGTTACCTTCCTCCTATATCGTTACTGTCTCTATTATACCCTTTTCTTTAGAGAAAAAAAGACTGTTAAATTCCTGTTACACAAGAATTTAACAGCCGCCATCCATCAACTAATTTTCAACTCATCTCGTCCTCGAAAGTAGCTGATAATCAAGCGCAGAACAATCGTAATTGCCAACAACACGACAAAGAAAGGCAGGGTTTGCCCAGTCAAAAAGCCAATGAATAAGATTGAGTGAAATAACATCGCAGCAACGTAAATCCCAACTGATGTTGACACTATCAAAAATAAGCGCAAAGGATTAAGCGGCAAACAGGCCTTAATAACTCCAAGCAAACTGACAGCAATCAGTAGATAATACATTAGAGTGGTCGTTTCCAGTGCTGTCCAGTCACGATTAGCTCCAATTAGATAAACAGCTATCATATTCATCACCACAAGTAACGCGTTGGGCAAGGCATTGCGCAAGACTGTTGGTAAAAATTTCCCTTTAACCTTACGCTTATCCCCTTCAAATGATAAGAAGAAGGCTGGATACCCTTCAATCGCTAGATCAATCAAGGTGATTTGAATTGGCACAAAGGGAAAAGCGATAGCTGTCAGCAGACAGATGATCGACAAGAAAAAAGAATAAATGGTTTTTATAAAGAAAACACTTGCCACTTTGGTGACATTATTGACCACCCGACGGCCTTCAAATAAGACATCTGGCAAGGTCGTAAAATCAGAATCTAATAAAACTAAATTAGCGATTTGACGTGTCGCACTATCCCCTTCTGCCATGGCAATACTGCAGTCAGCTTCACGGAGCGCCAACACATCATTTACGCCATCCCCAGTCATGGCAACAACATGATCCTGTGCTTTTAACTCGTTGACTAACAGTCGTTTCTGTTGCGGCGAAACTCTACCAAATACGGTGTACTGATTAACTGCCTGACGCACCTCTTTTTCAGTTTCAAAGGTGGATAAATCAACATAACGTTGATAGTCAGGTAAGCCAGCTCGTCGGGCAATATTGGAAACTGTCACCGGATTATCGCCTGAAATCACCTTTAATTCCACACCTTCGGCATGAAGATAAGCCAACGTTTCATCAGCATTTTGACGAATCGGATCGTCGATTTCAAAAATAGCTAAAGGAGTCATCTGAGGTAAGACCATATCGACGATTGGCTGATCACTAAGGGCTAGCATCAACACTCGGTAGCCTTCCTTTTGAGCCTTCAAAACGGCACTAGGTAGCTCGCTTTCTGAAACAAGGCGCTCAGGGGCACCCAGAACCACTGTTCCTAAATCGGCAAACTTAATCGCTCCCCATTTACGCTCAGAAGAAAAGGCCAGTGACTCTTCGGCCACAAACGTCTCTGTTTCCTGATAGTAATCACGAATGGCTTGCATGGTAATATTACCGTCAGTCGACGCTCTTAAATAACTGCCGATAATATCCAAAAAAGCTGGTTCATCAATCCTTAAGAGTTCCACCCGTTGAACCTTCATCTTACCTTCCGTAATCGTTCCAGTTTTGTCCAAACAGAGCGTGTCCACATGAGCCAACGTTTCGACTGAATACATGTCTTGAACCAATATTCGTTTATTGGCAAGTTTCGTCACAGCAGTGGCTAAGGCAATGCTGATTAACAAGACCAGTCCCTTTGGCAGCATCCCTAAGAGAGCTGCTGCCGCTGCCACAACAGCAACTTTGGGATCACTTTGTCGTAAAAATAAGCCTTCTAATAATAGCACTAATCCTAATGGTACAATAATAAAGCTGGTAAACTTGGATACCTTGCGAATAGAATTAACCAGTTCCGATTGAATAGGTTTATGTACTTTCGCTTCATTCGCAATCTTGGTTGCATAATTATCTTTGCCGACCCGATTGACGCGAGCTAAACATTGACCACTGACCAAAAAGCTTCCAGATAACAACTCACTTTCAGCGGTCTTGCCAACTAAATCTGACTCTCCCGTTAATAACGATTCGTTGACCTCCACATGCCCTGCTACAACTAACATATCCGACTGAACTTGCTCACCAGCCTTTAAGCGGACCAAGTCCCCCATTACCAAGTCGGTTGCATCAATGACTGAAGCTTTTCCCTCACGAATGACACTCGCTTGTTCTTTTGAAACAAGTGAGAGCTTCGCCACCATGTTACGAGCATGTATTTCTTGATAAATACCTATCGAGATATTTAGGGCGATAATCACTAGATAAGCCATATTGCTATAAGCGCCCACAAGAGCTAAGCCAATACCAATCAGTACGTTCAGTAAATTAAATAACGTTAAAATATTATCTTTTAAAATATCTTTTGTCGATTTCGCGACATTTTCTGCATAATTATTTTGTTGCCCTGCCGCTTGACGTTGTTTGACTTCTGACAACGTTAACCCTTGCTGAGTCTTTAAGTAATCTTCCATTGTTCGCTCCCTTTTCTCACTCATCTTGCCCCTTGCTAAAAGGGTAAATTATCAATCATTTTCATGATTGACATATTCCATTTCACAATATCAGCATAGAAAAAGTTTCCACCATTTTCATATAAATAACCACGATTGCGAATAAACGCTTGCGGATTCATGTAGCGGTATTGCTTCCCTGTGTTATTTCCCAGCATTGGCGCCAAGACATCTCGTGAGTACTCTTCGGCCAAGTCAATGGTGTTTTTATTGCCACGTTCACTAATAAAACTTATATAATTACTGCCAAAATTATAAGCTTGGACAGCGGTCCAAATATCTGTCCCCTGACTTTCACTTTCATTTATCACCTCTGCCAGATGGGCAACACCAGAATGAATGCTTTCCTCTGAGGTGGTGATTTGATTGGTTGTGCCATACTTACTTTCACTGCTTTGCATTAAATCAATATGATTGCCCTTAGTTTCCGTCAAGATAATCGCCATCACGATACCTCCGTATTCACTAATGCCATATTCCTCTGTCGTTTGACCGACTGTCTCTTGCCATTTATTGACTTCTTCGACTTGTTTCTTCAATATGTATAGATATCTGCCGCCGATAATTAACACGATTAAAAGAAAAAGCATTAACAATCGAAAAATGACACTCTTTCTTTTTCTTTTCATAAAACTTCCAAACCTTTCTCATTCAACTTGATTCACTCAAGTTTGGAGATTTTTAAACTCAGTACGAATTACTATCATACTACTTCTATTAAAAAAATCCTAGTTTGAAAGTTCTTCTTAAAAAATAATTAATACACTGAAATCATGTTATTTAATTCCTGGACCAACCCACCTTCATTGAACTCAATACTTGCTTATACAAAAAAAATTCCCTCGTTTGTTCACAAGGGAATCAGCTACCAATTAGTTTTGATCCGTTAAAAAATCTTCCATTTCAGCAACCATTCGTTTTGATTGAGTGTGATGCAAATAGTGAGAGCCTTCTAAAAGGACCAGTTTACCACGGTTGACACTATCAGCCTGCTCTTGGTGTAGCCCCGTCCAATTTTCAACTGCAGAAGCCTCATCAGCAAACAATAAAACTGGTAAGTCCTTAGGGAAAGCCAGTTGCTGAGCGTCGCTAAAACTTTGACTTAAAGAGGTTGCCTCTTTGGCCAAGGTCCTATTACCTGTGACTTTCATGGTAATCATCTGCATCTGTTCAGCGTTATGGGCTTTTTGCTGATCTTTTTCTTTCTCCTTTTCAGTCAGCTTTAACACCACCCTCATAATACCTGATTTAGCTAAAAAATCCATCGGTGCTGAATTATAACCTGGCCAAGGTTGTTTTGGGACACTTGAGTCAATCCCAACAAAAGCAGTGGCTTCATCAGGATACTGATTAACATACTCTAAACTGTATAGACCTGCAATAGAATGGCCCATTAAAATAAAGTTTTCTAACTTTAACTGCTTCACAACTTCGTGAATTTCCTCAGCCATATTTTGCAAGTTTCGCTGACGATCTGTCTGGCTACTTAACCCATAACCAAAAGGTTCGATTGTCACCACTCGATAATCGTTGGTTAACTCGTCTATCATTGGTGTAAAATCAAGCCTTGGGCTGGCAGTACCAAACCCAGTTAACAATACGATCGTCTTCGGCCCCTTCCCGTCAACCACCACGTTCATCGTACCATCAAAAACACTTAATTTTTGGCCATAATCCTCAATCTTTTTAGCTTCACTCCGTAAACTCAGGCGATGAACAGTAAATATCCCCATTAAAACAATCCCCAATACTATCCCGATCCCAATGATCACCTTCAGAAACCCTTTACTTATTTTTTTTATAAACCTAAATTGCTTTTCTTTCATTTTCTTCGCCTCATTCTTTTTCTAAATACCAAATTAATTCATCCATCGATGTATCCACGACTTTATATTGGCCAATCAATTGTGCCATTCACTGACCAAAATAATCTAGCAATCATCTCATCATGCGAATGCTCTATTTAAACTGTCACTCCCCATTTTTATTTTCCATTCTTTTTTCACCAAAACATTCAATCGGTATGTTTTAAATTACACTGTATTGACGCGCTTGTCAACTACTAAAACTTTAAACGCTTTTTAAGCGCTTTAAACCTACAATCAGCTTACTATTGTAGGTTTCTAAGGGGTCAACGAAATCAAAACCTCCAGTGAGAACTGGAGGTTTGCTCTTCGGCTGGAAGCCTCTTTTACCGGCCACGGCCTAAAAGGCCTCCTGAGCGGGTCTCCCTCACGCACCACTTTTTCTCACTGATTCTA
>NZ_JAEEGA010000031.1 GCF_017829975.1 Vagococcus allomyrinae
TTTATTTTTTCTACCTATATTATCTCAAATTGAACGGAAAAAGTCTGTAAAATCAAAAAAAAGTTGTATAAAACAGCTATCATTTTATACAACTTTAATTATTTAACTTTTTCAGCAGCCTCGAAAAACCCGCTGATTTTTTTGAGCTGAGAAAATTGGTGGAGTATAAATAATTAAGTAATAGCTTAGCTGAAGCTTTTCGGGATTCGGTTGAGAATGGCACCGATGGGACGTCATCCTCAATAAAAGGACCAAATGGTTATCAGGTTATGTTTTAGTTTAATGAGGCATCGAATTCTTTCGATGCCTCATTAAGGTTAAACAAGTTGTGGGCACGTTGGTGATTTGTTAAAGAAGAAGTATGTTGGTAGGTTGATTGGTTACTTGGTCAATTAGCAGACGAGTTAATTGATTGGATTCAAACACATGGTTGGAAATAGGTCTGGAAAACTAAAAGGCAGTGATCCATTGACTAAAAAGAAAGAGCGACTGATCATTGTTGGAGTAATTATGGTGGTCGTGCTTATTTTATCAGGCGATGATTTAGTTTTATTTAACCTTCAATAATTATTGTGGGTTGACTTGATCATCATAAGGTAGACAAGTCAGTTATTAGGGGAAAGTTAATTGAAAATGAAGAAAATGACTGCGGGTATGATTAGTCCACTATTATTGCAATTGTTTGTGAGTGGTTGCGGAAAAAAGAAAATGAAGACAGTAAAAAACTAAACACTGCAATAACAAGTGGTAGTGAATCTGCTGGCTTAACTGAAGACCAAAAGGAAGTCATAGAAAATGGTTATCAAGTGGGTGGATATACAATCTATTTAACGGAAGAAAATAAGCATTCCCAGTAGGATGTTGATACTTTTATTAAAAGTGGGTTTTATAAGAAAAATATACTAGAGATAAAAGATAGAATAGACAAAAATATAAAAATTAATGTACTCACATATGCAATGAATTACTCTTCAGAGGAAGAAAGGTATACCTTAGGGGATTTTATTAACAATACTTCTTCAATTACAATAGATGAGCTTAAGATGGAGATTAGGCCTAAATTTAAATATATTTCTCAAAGTACTGAGTTTATACCTGCTGAGTTTAAAGGAACTAGTTATACAACGTTACCAGTAAATGGGGTAGTCGTAAAAACGATTTCAGGAGATGCCCCAATCGAGTTTTTAGATCAATTGAAGCAAAATAAAGGTGAAGACATAACTTTTGAAATCAGAGATTTAGGGATTAACGACGAGAAAGTAAATAATAGTAATTAGTAAAGGGATAGATGCCGATATGAATGAAGAGCATGCAAGAGAGATTATTAAAAATGAAAGACTAAAAAGAGTAAATCTATTTAGGGAAGGAGGTCTTTCAGAAAGAGAAATGGTTGTTAGATACAATCACGTTACTGACAGATATGAAGTTTTTGGGACCGATGAGCGTGCAGCAGTGGTCTCTATAAGTGAATTTGAGTCTAAGGAAGAGGCTTTGGATAATTTTATTTTTAGAGCAAAAATTAGCAGAGACATTTGGGGATAATACTCCGAACGATAAATGTGATTGATTTTTCAAATAGTACAGTGATAAAAAAGAAAAAGAGGCAAAATATCGAACAAATTGAAACGAATGTCGATGGAGATATAGTGATTCCTATTTTTGTCAACAAAGATCAGCAAGCTAGAAAAAAGTTAAAAAAAATAGGGATTAGTTTTACTGAAGAAGAATTTAGTGGCGATTATTTTAGAAATGTCTTGCTGGTAGTGAAGCAAGAGCAGCTAGCAGACTTTATTGAAGGTTATCTTACCGAATAGCTGGGATGTCAACATATGGTCTATTTTTTTACAATCGGCAAAAAGATAACGGCAAAAAATGCGTATGAACTATATAAAGGGGCTAAAACGAAAGTAGACAGTTTAGGCGATCTAAAGGCGAGTTTAATACGATGTTTTATCATTGGGAAAAGAGATGACGATGAAAAAGAAAAAAATAATAATTATAGCTTGTGTCATACTGTCACTAGGAGGATGGCTTTATATCAGGAAAAGCAAAGCTGAGATGGCAGTGAAGGACATAAGAGTGAAAGTGGAAGGTTCACCATTTGCACAAGCAGATTTCAAATTAGGCCAATATGTGGTTGTTAGTCCTAAAGAAGCTACGTCCACGTCTGTTAACTTTTCGTTGGGCACTAAAATTAATTATTTTGTACGAAATTATGGTGAAAATTACAATGTAAAATGGTTTCAAAGCGATTTTGAGATGCAATCATTTGATAAAAGAAAACTGAAAAATTCTCAAAATATGTGGGTGCGCAAAGTTGATCACTCAAACATTATTGTGAGTGAAAACTTGCATAATAATGAAGCAGTAATAACCCATCAGGACACCTACTTAAATATATTAGACGTATTGGGTGAAGACTACCCGTTGCAACATATTGTCCTGTCGTATTCTCTTGATGGCAACAAAGAATTTACGATCATGTTAAGAAGTGATGATCAACCAATAGATAAAATATACGATGTGATGCTAACGGATGCTGATGGCACCCTCCTAAAAAAAATGAGTTTAGGTGACTTTGTATTAGAGAATTTTGAAACGAGCATCGATGACTTAATAAAGAGTTTAGAGCTGTATCAAATTGAAGATGTTGATAAGCTGGTGGCAATTATGAGGGGGATTAAAACGGATGGGAGACATCTTTATTTTTATAACCTCTCTAATCAGACTATTTATAGGGTAGACGCTAACTTAGAAAAAAGACAAACGCTTGGTTTTGAAGCTACTACTGAAGCCGCAGTGGAGTTAACCTATGTGCCATCAAGCAACCAATTTCTTGTGGAAAAAAAGCTGATTCTGATTCTAGTTTTTATGTGTTGACGCCAGATTTAGAATTGACAACGTTTGAAGAGGCCGCAGAATTAACGGGCTATTTTGCCTATGACTCTACGATGTTTGTCAGTTCTGTGTTGGAAAGAGGTGTTAAATATGTCAACTTTTCTGATAAAAAAGTAGCTAAAAGTCAGCACCCTTCCTTCGGAATAGTCCCAGTATTTTCAGCGCAAGGAATTTGCCTCAAAGTATTCTCAGGCAGTTCTTCAAACGTTTTTTTTGAAAATTAATTTGATTTTACCGTTAATAGTTATATTTACCCTGTGGCAATTTCTATATTAATTCCTGTGATAGTTTTTTCTAGTATGATACATATCGAAACTTGGCGAGGTTTATTGAATATTACGAATATTGTTTCTTTATTGGGAGGGTGTGTGATTATTGTATTTGGTGTCAATAACTATATGATTTACTATATAAAGAAACGTTTTCCAGAAGAATATACTGTCAGTTATCAAGAAAAAGAGGAAAATGAGCTGTGATAAATAGAGAGTCTAGAGCTAGCAAGAAATAAGCTAGAGGACTATCTAATTCAGTAGACGAAAAAAGTGAAAAAGGCATTTAAGGAATACTGTCAATCTATGGTTATTACGCATGTAGCGTTTGTTTCTTAAATATCATAATATTAAGGAGAGGAAGTCTTGATGTGAAAAAAATGATGTTCAATGCCAGTTTCGACGAAAGCAACCATTTGGTAACTGAGAAATATATTGAGAGTTGTATACAAAATGCATCGGGGAAAGTGATTGCTAAGAGGACGGCTGGCGTTATTGCTATACTTTTTTTTAGTGTTGGTACTTATTATTTTTCGATCTTTATCGAATCTTATTTTACCGATGATCCAATTGGAACAGGAGTGATTTTACCAACTATTTTTGGGTATGTATGGCATGTGATGGCAGTGATTATATTATTAGGATATGTTACTAATTTATTTAGGTACAGGCACAAAAAACTTATTATTTCGTTGGTCTTCATGGAATGGATCACAGCAGCTATGTTACTTTTTATCATAATAGCATTATTATGTATGATATCTGTAGCCAATATTGTTATGGGATCTTATTTTCCAACAGTGATCTACTTTTTTATTACGATAATGATTGTGTATTCTCAAATAATAAATTATGATAAAACGATTAGCGAGACACTTTACACGAATGAAAGCTATATAAACAAATTTATTACTTTTTATGATAAGTTTAGTAAATTGGGGAAAAGG
The DNA here is from genome assembly GCF_017829975.1 of Vagococcus allomyrinae. Taxonomy (GTDB): domain Bacteria; phylum Bacillota; class Bacilli; order Lactobacillales; family Vagococcaceae; genus Vagococcus_D; species Vagococcus_D allomyrinae. The sequence goes on from NZ_JAEEGA010000031.1 coordinate 4,115, forward strand.
TTTGGTTCTATTATCGTGATAGTGTTATTTTTTCTCAATAGGCAATTCAATAAGAACCTTCAAAATTTAGGAGGAGATTCTTTTATTAGGCAAGTAGCGGGTTTTTTATCACCGTTCATCATGCTGATTGCATTAATTGTCTTATTTTATCTGGCCCAAGAAATCATGCAAGGTTATTATTTGAACCAGTACTATGAAGACTATCGAGAGTTGTATGATGGGTCTAAAAAAGTATGGTACGGACCTAGGTCAAAAGAATACCGAGAAGCAGTTGCAAGTGGTGAAGAAGAATAATTTTTCTTATTTAATGGTCACTGTTAAGTTATGCTCAGAGATAGTTAAAAGCAATGACAGTAACGCAGAGGTTTTCCTAGAAAAAGAGGTAGTAAAATGAAACAGAGTGCGATAAACGCAAGTTTTGAAGAAAGTCAAAAACTTGTTAATGAAAAATATATTAATAAAGCGTTGAAAAGTTCAGATGGGAAAGTTGTTAGATCGACCATATTAGGAGTAACAGTAACTTTGCTTGCTATAATTGGTTGTTATTACTTTTTTCAATTTTTAGAAAGAGTGTCAGAAACAAGGATAGATGTTATTCCATTAAGATTTGGTTTTACTTGGCATATAAGTTGTTTAATTATATACATATATTTTTTTATAGGTTTATTAAGAGTAAAGTCCCAAAAAATGTTAACTACTTATTATTTTACTCAAGTGATGTCAATGGCGATGACTCTTGCCTTTTTACTGTTATTTTTATTTTTGTTGTCCATTTCAGTTAAGTTTACCAATTCCTATTTTTTAGTGATTGTATATATGTTGATATTCATCCTATTTTTTGTGCATCAAATCATTTCATTAATCAACCGTATAAAAAAATCGCTATATGGTGTGGCTGAATACACAAATCCATTTATCGTTTTCTTTGAAAAATTCATGAGATTTTCTAGACGATATGGAGCTATTGTGGTGATTGTCGGTTTTTTTGCTAATCGGTTTTTAGGTGATGATTTGAATGGCGAGCCGTCATTTATCACACAAGTGTTGGGACTATTATCGCCTGTTTTAGCTTTAATCGGATTTATTGTTATTTTTAGACTATCTGAAGAAATCATGCAAGGTTATTATTTAAACAAGTACTTTGAAGACTATCGAGAGCTGTACGATGGGTCCAAAAAGGTTTGGTACGGACCTAGGTCAAAAGAATACCAAGAAGCAGTTGCAAATGGTGAAGAAGGGGAGTTCTAAGGTGAGAGGAGAACCTTAGAACTCTAAGTAACGAAGGGGGTGTCGGTTGAAATGATTTTAAACAACTATGCAAGAGAGGACTTCTATCAATATAGCATCCCGATAGAAAGTGGGCGACATACTTTAGCTAAGCTAGTTGGGAATCTTCGTTTGATAATGGTCGTGAATAGTATCTTGGTATTATGTCTCAATGGATTAATTAGTGATGTAGAGGTGTACAATTCTTTTTTAGTAAAGACTTTTGGAAATATCATGTTGTTTTTAAGTTTGTTATCTGTATTAGTCACTTTTATAAAAGGGTCGAATTTCAAAGAGCTCTATGTGGCGTTTCTTTTCGGTGCTTCGTCGTTTCTGTTAGGGGTTCTGATGATCTTGGTTTGTACCTTTCATTCAATTGAAGAAAATAGTGTCGCAGGAAAAGTAGTTGACGCGAATCAAGTCAATAGACTGTTACTAATAATCCTGGTTGCTGTGGCAATCGTATTTTTAGTAGGTAGGTATAATTTAGTGAAAAAAGTTAAGAATGGTCAGGCAAGAAAAAATTCAAAGTCAAGCAGGTTTTATGAAGATGGAGAAGTGAACTATCAACGTGTATCAAAAAAAGATGGTTCTTATAGTATTGGCAGTTGTTGTCTTGAATTATGGATTACGGTTGTTTTCTGACGACCTCCGCGACATGTATTATCATGTGGTGATTTATAGTGGAGCTTTACTAGTTATTTATTTAGCTCCAAGAAATTTTATGACTTTTTATTTAAAAAAAAGATTTCCAGTAGATTATTTAGAATCTTATCTGGATTAAAAAAGGAAGAAAAGACTATGGGGATTGAAAGAACGTCATTAGAGATGGTTAATTTAGTTAAAGTTAGTGAGTTATTGAAAATAGATGAGTGGGAAAGAGGGATAAACTTTTTGAAAGAGTCGGAGCTCTATGCAGACACTTATCAAAATGGTCCATTTCTTTTCTCAATAGCGGAGGTGGACGGTCAGCAAGGATCTGGGAATTTTGACTTTTATATGCCCGTGAATCAAGTGATTAAAATATTGGATAATGATGATGTTACCTTTGTTTCCAATATTTTAGTTGAAGATGCTTTTTCGCTAAGATTTGTAGGTGAAGATGTTGATTTTGAGGGGCGTTATCGCGAAATCAAATTGCTAGCAGAAGAAAATGACTTGAAACTGGAAAAAATGGCGTATTTTGTGTTAACAGAAATATATCATGGAGAGTATATATTTGATATTTTTGTGCCGATTATTAATGGAAGTGATGAATTATGATTGTTGAAAATAAAAAATTGGCTTATAGGAACGTCTACATGGAAACCTATTCTTTTTACCCTGAAGATATTGATGAGGCATTAGAAAAATATCAAAGTAAGCTTGAAGAAGTTGGACTTACGCCTGTCGGGCCGTTCTTTTATGAGGTTATTAGTGATATTCAGGATGAAATTATGGATGCAACCTTCTATATGCCTATTAAAGAAAGTCGGCTGCCAGACAACTTTGATGACGAGTTTGTTAGGTTTTCGTCGTATCTCCGTATTGACCAAATGATTATGACTCGAGTGATGGGCGATTTTGAAAAAGAGGCTCAAAGTAGATACAATGAAATGTTGAGATATGCTGGAGATCAAGACTTAACAATAGTCACTCCATTTTTTAACGTTTTTAAATCGATTGAGGATCAAACATATGTTGAAATTTATTTGGGGGCAACACGAATTTTTGATACACCAGAGGAAGAAGTGTTTCATTTGCTTTCCGATATTGAAGAGCGTAGAGGAAGAAAAAAAGTCCCTTTTTATAAACGTTTCTTTAACAGAAGAAAGTCTGATGGTTAGCTGAAATAATGAAATACAGTTGACTGTGCAGGATTTATCTGGTGGACTCAATGGATCCGATAGAAGATAGAGAGTGTGAAAAATGAGTTTAAGAAATATTATCAACTTGTCGAAGTACAAAGAAGAAGCGTTTTACTATTTTAGTTTAGTAGAAAAGCACGGAAATGTCAGTGCGAAAAAGTTAAAAGAATTATCAACGTTGTATATTCTTGTCAGTATCGCAATTTTGTATAACTTATCTAGCTATAGTGGGTTGTCACAAGTGCCAACAATGGTTAAGATAGCTTCGATATGGAATGGTTTTACAGGTTTGATCGGGATTATTTCCCTTTTTTTTAACTATCGAAAACATGAACCCTATTTTTTCTTGGTGGGGATAAATGTCCTATTTTCTTTTTCTTTGCTAGCCATTTATCTGATTCCGAGTTATTATTTTCAATTTGGAAAAGCTGAGCCGCTATTGGATGCGGTTGGCCAAGCACGTTTTGCCTTTTTTATGGTTATGTTATCAGTTATTTCATTTTTGATTGGTGTAATTAGAAATATGTCAATATTGCAGCGTGGCAAAGGAAGTGCTAAAAGTGACCTATCTAAAGCTGCTGAAAAGCAAGAAAGGTTAAAAAACCAATTAAGTGTTGTTTATGTTGGATTGCCAGTATCTACTACGTTTTATTTCAGATATAAAGACATTGGAGAAAATAGTTGGTGGCCTCTATTGAGTATACTGATTGGTATGATACTGATATCGATTATTCCGCACTATATCATTTTGGTGTACATGAAAATACGTTTTCCTAACAGGTAAAAAAAATGAAATGAAGCTAAGTAGAGCATGAGTGGGAGGGCAGTTTTGAAAAAATTGAGGGCAAAAGGAAAAAGGTACACCTCAATTGTCAAAGTAGCTATCGCGATTTTAGCTAATTTATTTTGTAAAAGGAGTGTTTTTCGGGATATGGTGGTGGGCATACAAAGTATTCGACAATTAATTGAGAAGAGAAGACAAAAACGGCAAATAATGCCACTAGAGAGTACCTTAATCAAGTTATCAGAAAAAGGTTATCAACTTAATGATCTACAAAGAAATTTTTTGAAGGCGTATGATGGAATAGAAATTGGATTCAACAGCCCACGAGCGCAAGGATATAGAGAAAAGCTTGTCATTAATGCCAGTAAAGTAGCGGGCACAGTCTTAAGATATATGGTAGAAGAGTATGAAGAACATACGGAAAAGAAGCTTTTGATAGTTGGCGAAATACCGGAAGAGGATATGTCAATTTATATTTCAGAGGATGGTTTTTTTTACGGATGCAATGGTGATATATTAATTGATTTTGGCGACTCTTTTGAACGCTTTGTTTATATTATTATCAATGGAGTTGAGATGAAGCTAGAAATATTGGATTAACCTGTGATTGGAATAGAATTAATTGAGCTAAATGTTGGATTATAGAGGGGGATTAAGCGTTTGAAATTAAAAATTGAAAGGTTCTTATTCTTTAGTGTATTAACTTTTTTTCTAGTAGGCTGTCAAACTAACGAAGGGATCCAAGAAAGACAGACAGATACCAGTGTGGAGACTACTAACAATCTTACTGAAGAAGAGCAAGAGGCAATTGATAATGGGTATCCAATAGGAAAATATAGGATGTTTTTATCTGAAAATAATAAGAAATCAACAGAAGAAATGGCATTTTTTTTGGAAAATAATTTTTTAGAAAAAAATGTGTTACAAATAGAAAATCAAGTAGATGCTTCCAAAAAGGTTAACGTAATAGTTTATTCTATGAGATATTCACCAGAAGATGAAAGGTACACATTAGGTGTCTTTTATGTAAATACTTCAGACACTAATATAAAGAAGGTTAAGTTGATGGCTAAACCTAAATTTAAAACATTAGGTGAAGAAGGTGAGTTTGGTGAAATTGAATATGAAGGAGAAGACTTTCCAGATTTACCAACTAATGGGATTGTAGCTAAAGTAATCTCTGCTAATGCACCTATAAGTTATTTAGAAAAGCTCAAAGAAAACACTGGTGATGATATTACCATCGAGATTAAAGAGTTAGAAATTAACGGCGAGCAAGTCGAGAATGTCAATTAGACTTGAGTGGATGAGTTATCTGTCTCAAAAGTCATTTAAGTTTGAAAAGGGTTATGAGCCCGTACCATCAAAATTGGCAAGGTTAGTTTTAAGTAATGTTAGGGAGAATCCCTATGAAAATCAAGAATGGATATCAAAAGAATATGAGTTGACGATTAGTAAATAAATTAGGAGTGTGATGTTAGATGAGAAAACCAGTAAAAGAAGGCACCTTTTTAAAGAGAATGATAAAAATCACGAGTATAGTGCAGTTGTTGACCAGTATCTATTTAGTAGGGCTCGCGTTATATTACCCTTTTGTATTAAAGTATCCAACTATGTGGAGAGTTTATGTTCCCATTTTATTATTTCAAGGGATCAGTTCCCTGTTATTACTGAGAAGCTTACTTAAAAGTGCGTTACGTAGAAAAGCCTGGTTTGTTTTAGCTACGACATTTTTCTTGGGGAACTTAAGTTTTGGGAGTACACCGACAACACTGTTCACGATTAATTCAAGTCTAGCTCCTCAACAGTTTCCGATGTTGATTAGCTGTTTGCTTTTAATTACTGCAACGCATAGCTATATTAAAAAAGAACGAACGGTGTGGGATTAACATGAGTAATTGCCATGCTTATCTTGTATGACCAATTATTAAAGAAGAGCTTGAGGGTTGTGGTAATAAGAACGTGAGGTTATGACCGTAGATCAGTTTCTGATTCTTGTTATTAAAAGCGCTCAAAAAATAAATTATGAGAGTTTTCTCATAATCAACCATTACCCCTTGTTATTAATGTATAAGTAAGGTAAGAAGCCCGTTGGAAAAGTAATTTGAATTTAGATGGTGTGAGCGGAAAATTAAATTAAAGATGATGATACCAGTCTTCTCGGGCGTTTTCCATGAAAGATGGAATACCCCAAAGAATGAATGTTTTTTTGGAGTATGGTGTTATTTTAATCAGTGAAAATTTTTTTGAAGAAGTTTCGATTTTGGGCGGAAAGTTAGTTCCGTTATTTTATAAAGCGGTTTCATTAGAGCAGGAGTGTTAAGTAAGGAGGCTAAAAAGGAAAGGGGAAGGTTGAAATGGTTAGAGACCAACAGCAAAAGGAGCTGCTTGAGTCAGCCTCACAGTTGTTAGTTCAGGTTAGACGGGACAACAGATTGACTCAAGAAAAACTGGCAGAAAAAATGGGCGTGAGTGCTCAAACCATTAAGCGAATGGAACGAGGGGAAGGCGCAAAATTGGATTTGGTGAAATTTTCAAAGGCCCTAGAAGCATGTGGTGAACGGTTGGTTGTCAGTAAAAAATCAAAACAACGGGCACATTATGCTGCCGTTGCCAAGGAACAACAGATTATTAGTCATTTTCGAGAGGGCCAGATCGCAGAAGCCAATCAGGAATTGGAGCAACTAAAAAAATGGGAGTACTCAATTTTGGAAGCAGACGGACGAAGTTTACATGAAGTAGGAGTAGCCCTTAGTTTGTATTTTGCTGGCAAGCCAGGTGCCAGTGTCTCACGGCTGAATAAAATGTTATTGGGGGTAGCTTTGAGCGGGTACAAAAAAAGAGCGCTTCAGTATCAACAGATCTATTTAAACACGATCGAAGCGGCCGAAAAGGTGTTGCTTCAAAAGGAAAAAAGGGGGGAGTCTGATGTTTAATGAAAATAATGATTACGTTGAAAAACTTCAATTGGAATTCCAAAATCAGATGGGATCAAAACAAAAAATCAATTTTCCCGTCTTTTTTAAAGACGTTGAAACAGACTACCTTGTGGAGCAAATGAAGGAGATTATCGAAATGGGGTTACTTTTAGATCACAGAGCCTATGATCGGCATTTAACCAAATTTTCTGCTGCTCGTCATATTACCATCCTACGCACAACGGTGTTTATGAATGACTAGTTCTAGTGAAGAATGTTGCAGGTTAGAGAAGGAGCAAGTCTCACAATTGATCACGGTGAGGCTATGGCTTAAAACGTGTATCGGCAACTATCCTAATCCCAATCTGAATGAATCGCGGTAGATGGGGACGAAGGGCGGTTAAAAATAGTTATAGCGTATCAAAACTTGAACCTGTTGGACTGCCTAGAGCCTGTTTGGCGTTAGGGAGATCCTTCATTGTTTGTTAAATCAAGGCTGAGGGTTATAGAAAATTATGATAAGGTATCAAAATATGGTACCTTTATTGATAAGGGTTGTTGTTGAGTAAGATGGCCCCCTCTGAAAAATGACACGATTAGAATCCTATGATATCAATCCCGAACGCTGCTATTAACTTCTTTAAGGTATCAAAACTTGTTACTTTTTAAGAGAGTTGTCAAGTTCTTAAAATGAGAATAGCCTACGGATTGGTTAAAAACACGGAATTGCGTTGCAATAGGGATTTAAGTGTTAATAAATTGGTTTGAGGGGTCAAAAGGTGTCACGTTTAAAGCTGTAGTGTCCTGTTTAGTAAGAAGAGGGGTATTTATAAAATGATAAATTCAGAAGACTATTACATCGATCCCGAAGGCTGTAATAAATTTATTTGTGGTATCAGAAGTTGATACTTTAAAAAGTGATTAACTACTTAAAATGAGGAAGTTAAACGAAGTGGCTAAAGGTACGTGAGTGAGTTGGAACAAGGAGTTGAGCGTTAATAAATAGTTTTGAAGGGTCAAAAGTGTTACGTTTATCCATATATAATGATAAAGTTAGAATGACTGGTATAGCAATGTCTAGCGTAGCAATAAAGTTATCAAAGGTATCAAGATTTGCTACTTTTAAGACTGTCGTTCTCCATTCAAAATGAAACAGGTAAACTAATTGATTAAAGATACCAAGTTATTTTGGTATAAGGGGAGAGGGGCAGAACACAAAAAGTCCACCCTATCACACAAAAAGTGTTTTGTCTCAGTCTTCTGAAAAAAATAAGCTTACGAATCAAACGGACCTAAAGCCAGCTGACTGTCCTTTTCTTAGACTATTACAGTCTCGAAGACTAAAAATGAGCATAAAGAGGCCTTGTGTGATGCATTTATTTTTTTCAATTCCTAGTGAGTCAGCTTTTGGCAGTTCCTTGAGATTCGTCACAAGAAACTCGCAACGAAAGAGAAGCTCCCCTTGAAATTTGTCAAAAAGAACTGGCTGCCATTACCGCCTTAGAAATCTATCGTAATAAAGACGTCGTGGAGAAAGCTTTCGGTAATCTAAAAGAACGCTTAAACATGAGACGTCTGTTAGTATCCTCAGAACAAACAGAGCCTAGATGACAAACTAATTGTAGAGTTTTTCGCACTTATTTTTCTTTCTTACATCAAAAGCAGATACAGGAGGCAAATTTATACAAAACGTACACGTTACCAAGCCTGTTGGATCAGCTAGATGTCATCGAGTGCTTTGAACAATCCGGCAAGGAATTGCGTGTTGGAGAGCTCCGTGAGAAGCAAAAGCAACTTTATCTTGATCTGAACGTTGCCCCGCCCGCTTGTTATGAGTGGATGGGAATCCAGATTGGAAGTGAAGACTAGAATAGGGGAAGCTAAAGAAAGTGTCACAATTGTAGGAGGATAGAATGATTAATTTAAAACAATATGAAAAAGAAGATTTCTATTATTTTTCTATTCCAGTTTTGCATGGCAATGGAGGATATGCTGCCTTTCAATCCATGATTCGTATATGGTTTTTTATTGGTTTGATCGAAATTCTAGATATTCTATATTTTTCTGCCTATGAGAACTTTAGTGAGATACCTCTTTTTTTATGGGGATTTATCGTAATATCAGGAATAACCGTGATAATCAACCTTGCATTTATATTGCTAATGTCTGGTAAGACAGAAGTTTCATCGGCGTTTCAAGGCTTTCTTTCTTTTGTGATGTTTGGTTTTTCAATGATGTTTATGATTTTGATTGTATCTTTTTATGAGTTACCGTTGGATTATTTTTTTGGTTTTTTAAACACAAGAACTGAGATGCTACAGGGGCTAAATTGGGCATGTATTTTTTTATCTGTACTTGGAACATTAAGTTTTCTAATGGGCTCAATTTTTTATGCCAGAAAATTAAAAAGAGGAGAAACCACCAAAGAGTCGCAGGAAGTTAAAAAGAATTTAGTTTCAAATTACGTGTGGATGTTGTTAACACCTATTATTTCTAGTATCACATTTGGCATAATCATGATTATGAATAATGGCGGAGTTAGAAGCTGGTATTTTGCAGTTTTACTTGGTATTTTCGCAGGCAGTGTCATACTATTTAAGGCGCCGTTCTATTTTGTTGTTTATTACATGAAAAAAAAGTTTCCAGAAACGTATCGAGAGTATGATGAAAAAGGAAATGTTGCCCCTACTTTTGAAGCGAGTTATTTGGAGTTTTTGGGAGTGAGCGACACTCTAGAAGAATCTGAAGATTATGATGAGTTTGCAGATTACCACCATTATGATGAACGGAATAAATACAATAAATACAGTAAGCAAAAAAATAATAGTGAGGATTAAAATTTGAAGGGAGCTATTATAATAATGAAAGACACTGTTTTAACCTTGGCATACGTCATTAAGCATGGTGTCAACTTTGAAGATAATTTAAGTTACGGAGGACCCTATGGGCAGGGAATCGTGAGCTATGGTGAAGGGGATCAGGAAGAGCTGTTTTCTGGGCTAGCCTATGATTTGTTTCCAAGTGGTGAACTTGAATGTTATCTGTTCGTTGATAAGGGCGTGAAAGAAGGTGTCATGGTAGATTTTTATTCTAGTGGCGAAGTAAAAAGTATTCATAATATGCATAAAAGTGCAAGTTATGGGGATCAGTTTGAGTTTTTTGAAACGGGCCAATTAAAGCGGCAAGAAGCAAGAATTGCTGGGGTTTTGATGACCTATACTGAATTTAATGAGCAAGGAGCGATAGTGAGTGAAAAAAGACAACCAACAAAGACGGATAGATTGCTCGCCAAAAAATTTGGTTAATGGGGAGGGAGATATTGAGACCTTTAAAGAGGAACAAAAAAAGTGGCAGTCGCAAATAGTACTGACCCCTAACTTTGATCTAACCGAAATAAAGATTGTGGCTGGGGTTGATTTGGCCTATTGGTCTGAAGAGGGAGCTGATTTTGGCGTATGCTCAATTATTCTCATCAATTATGTGACGAAGGAGGTTATTGAAAGCGTGTCGGTTGCGGATCGGATAACGGTTCCCTATCATCCAGGCTATTTGGCTTTTCGAGAGCTGCCGCTAATCTTAAAGGCAGCGGTGTGTTTAAAGCATCAACCAGATATTTACATGTTTGATGGCAATGGGTTTTTACATCCTTTAAATATGGGGATTGCGACTCACGCGTCGTTTTATTTGAATAAGCCGACCATTGGTGTGGCCAAAACTTTTTTTAACCTTAAGGGCATAGAGTTTGTGATGCCGGCTAATAAGATCGGTGGGTACACACTAATCGAAGCTGATGGGCTGGTTTACGGCGCAAGCTTGCGAACAAGAGAGAATGTCAAGCCTGTATTTGTGTCATGTGGCAATTGGATTGATTTGGAGACAGCGTTGGCCATCACAATGGCGCTAGTGACGAAAGACAGTAGGTTGCCAATGACAACGCGCTTGGCAGATTTGGAGACCCACAAGCAACGCAAGCTACTTAAGAACACTCCTTGATGAGGGCACTCGTTTGGTTAGGCCTATCTGAGTTGGGAGAGCGAGCCTGTAACTATCTTAAAACACAAATATTTAATAAAGTGTATGATTGTAAGTGGATTAATGTTAAAATTAGTGGTGATAATTAATTTAAGGGGCATTTTACAAAACAAAAGAAGGTGACGATGATAACTAACATAAAAATTGACTATGGCAGGGTTGAAAATTTGACTCGCAAGATTCAAATTGCTGCTGAAGCGATAGTGCCTGGTGAACTAAATGATGATAGGCGAACGACTCTTAAAGGAAATCGAAAAGCCCAGGAACTGGTTGAAGACTCCGCTAACGTAAGCCGCGTGTTTAAAGAGTATTTGTTACGAGATGTTCAACGAATCACTGGTATTGCCAATGAATTCAAACAGATGGAAGACAGGCTGGTCTTAATGTTAAATCCTATTCCCGGTCTTTCAGGTGGCACTATTATGACATTGCCTTTTCTGTTACCTCATTCAAATGGTCAGTCAGCTCCTGATAGCGGGGGGCAGTCGGAAGTGCCAAAGGAGGGTGTCGTAAACACGAATCCCTTTGTTTTTTCTGATAGAATGATGCTGAATCCTTATGGTCGACAGGTAAATCCTGAGTATCAACGGAAGTTTTTTCAACCCAAAAGTAGCTTTCGTTCGTTTTTCCCTCCTTTTGGTTTTTATCAGCGTTATCGTTACTTTTCTTATTTCGACCCGAAAAAGAAGGTCAATCCCCTTATTTTTAGGGAAGTACCCACGTCTAATATTCAAAACTTATTGTATAAAATACCGGATGGTTTTGTCTTTGCAACATCTGGAGGAGGCAACTAATGGCAAGGGATCAACGTGAGATTGAGGAGCAATTAGCCGCTGTTTCAGTCGAATTGGAAAAGACGGCAGATCAACTTCACTCCATCAAGGTTGTTGAAGGAGAGGTTGAAGCGACTTTTGGCCAAAATAAAGCCCTGTTTAGGGAATTACGTGAAACGTGGCGAGAAGGGGAAATGGCCGGCCATCTGTATTCAGTTGAGCAGGAGGCCATCAGACTTGAACAAAAAGCTCGCGAGGCCTTTGATGAGGAAAAAGAGCTTGTTAAACAAAAAAGTAATGAGTTGGAACAGTCGGAGACAGAGTTATACGTTCGACGCAAAGGCTTAAGGTAATACAGGAGGAGTGGAGAAATGAGTATTGAGATGGATCTATTGAGCGCTCGCATGCAGACTGAATCGGTTGAACGCATCTGTCAACAACGGAATCATCAGATGAAACAAGTCTCACAAAGTCTGTTGGCTTTTATTGATGAAGAAGGTCTTCAGAGTCAGTCTTATGAAGCTGCCAAAGACTATCTGTCAACCGTTTATCTGCCGTTGATTGATGGGGTAATCCTCTTAAACGAAGCCATTATTAAGGCCCATCAGCAGTATGTCATGTCCTATGTGGATGAGGTGGATGTTAATAGTTTGCGGTCGGATGTGTTGGAGATGCAGTTGCGCTCTCTTCAAGATGTCGTGAGCCAATTTGAACAAATCGGGGATGCGGATTCCCCTTTTCGCTATCTGACAGGTGGGGTTAAAGAGCTAAATACGGGGCTAAGGCATCGCATTCAACAAAAACTGGATTTACTGATTCAGTATGATAGTCGTTCTGTTATGGTCTTTAACGAGGTGAATGAGTTGTTGGCCTTAGTGAAACGAGGCTTGCAGCAAGTTGCCGGCCAAAGGGGTTGGGATCCAGTTAACCAGCAGTTTAACACGAACAACTTAGATTTGAGTTGGGTGGCAGAAACTCAGAATAAAAAAGCCCTCAGCGATCTAACCCTAGTCATCGGCCAATTTCCCAAAGTTAAGCCTAAAATGTGGCGAAGATTAGCAGATATTTCCAAACGTCATGGCGATATCGAGGCGCCAACTGTGTTAGTGGATCATATGAGGCAGATGGCTAAAACTAATGACGTTGTTAGAAATGATTTAGATAAACGCTTGTACAGTAACACTAGCGTGGAAGTCAGTCCATTTACTCGTAAGAAATTGGCAATAGGGACGTTTAAGAAGTCTTTTGATTATTTAGCTAAAGGATAGCTAAGTTTGCAGTGACGTAAGATCAGAGTGACGTATAGAAAAGTGTGTTTATGGACGCAAGTTATTTGGTGAAAAAAGTGGCGAATCTTCATGTAAACATTGTGTATTACCCCCGTTTATATTATAATTAAAGGTAGGATTGATGAAACGATGTTTGGATCACACTTACATAATTTGCGACGAAATGAAGGAGCAATTTTTAAAATGAAAAAAGTAAAAAGAGTAATCGTCACGATGGCTACTTGTGGCTTATTATCAAACGCCTTATTGCCGATAGTGCAAACGAGCGTTAGTTACGCTGAGGAGATTAGCAGTCTTGAATTAGAGTCTGGACAAGTCCAGTCAGAAGAAAGTACGACGCCAACGGAAAGCTCAACAGTAGAAGAGTCTTCTAGTGTGGTGGAATCAACTGAGTCAACGGAAGAAAGTAGCACGGAATCTTCGGCTATTGAGAGCTCGACAACGTCTTCTACTAGTACATCCTCTGTGCCTTCCTCGACAGGAACTAGCACGAGTAGTACAACGACAAGTAGTTCGACAGCCTCGGTAAAGCCTGCCAAACCCCAAGAACAAGCGGAACAAGTGGAAAAATCAGAAGCTCAACGTGACAGTGCTGGCGATTCGGCCGGTATTAGTTACAAGATTACGAAGACGTTTGAAGGCGAAGAGTTTATTAAATTAATCGGCAAGGATGCTCAACAGGTTGCCAAAAAGAATGGGATTTACGCCTCTGTTATGATCGCTCAGGCGGCGTTGGAAAGTGGCTACGGCAATAGTTTATTGGCAAGTGCCCCTCATTATAATCTGTTTGGTATTAAAGGATCTAATGGTGGCAAGTCGGTTAGCATGCCAACCCTAGAGGAAAATGCCAGTGGCGACATGTATCAAATTAGAAGTAATTTCCGTTCCTACGATTCCTATAAGGACTCTCTAGAGGATTATGCTAAGTTGTTAAAAGGCGGAATTAGCGGCAATGAAAAAATCTACGCGGGAACTTGGCGAGAAAATGCGAAATCTTATCGCGAAGCCACTCGCTCCTTAACAGGTGTCTACGCCACTGATTCTTCCTATCACAAGAAGTTAAATGCGATAATTGTCGCGTATAAATTGACGCAATACGATAATGGCGGACGTGTTGAAGAAGTTAAGTATGCGGTGAAAAGTGGTGATACACTGGAGCTAATTGCTAAAGAGCACGAGACGACGATAGAAGAGCTTAAGCAATTAAATGAGGCCATTGCTAATGTCAATGTGATTCACCCTGGGGAAGTTTACATCGTGAAAGCGGAAGTGAAAGACGAGCAAGAATTTGACGTGCCACTGGATAATTATGAAGTGACAAGTGGTTATGGAACGCGGACGAATCCATCTGATGGTGTTAGCACTGCTGAACACCGAGGCATTGATTTAGCGGCAGATACAGGTGTTGAAATCTTAGCGTCAGCTAAAGGTGTGGTAGTGGAAAGTGGCTTTAATTCGTCGGCTGGTCAGTATGTGATTATCGAGCATGCGGATGGTTACTTTACGAGTTATTTCCATCAGAGTAAGCGATTGGTGGAAACCGGTGCAGAAGTCGAGCAAGGCGATGTTATTGGCCTTGTAGGTAGCACAGGGGATTCAACGGGACCGCATCTACACTTTGCCATAAGCGAAAGCAAGTGGTCGGATTACCTAGATCCTGAAGAACTGGTGACCTTTTAAGTAAATGTTAGACAACCTTAGCAGACGTGCTAAGGTTGTTTTTTTGGACTAAAGGGAATTGTTTGCGAAAAAGTAATGTTTTAGGCTAAGTGTTGCATTTTTTTAGTAAGATGATTATACTCATTTTTACAAGGTGTAATGATGACGATTTTTGAACCTCTCATGACTAAAGTCACAAGATTCTTGGGAAAAAAGCATACTTGATAGCGTATTTCTTTACTATCAGCGGTGTCTTTTATTTACCAAGCTATCCCCGCAGTTCCTACGGTTATT
>NZ_JAEEGA010000032.1 GCF_017829975.1 Vagococcus allomyrinae
GGTTTCTTCCCTGATGACCACGTCTTTAAAGACCTTAAAGAAGCATTTACCACGAATCGAAAATACGTTTAAGTATTCTTTTTCAAATGGCCCTTTAGAAGGCACGATCAATAAAATAAAAGTTATCAAAAGGGTGGCTTATGGGTACCGCAGTTTTTGGAATTTCAAACACCGCATTTTAGTTAGCTTTAACTTAACACAAAAAAGCACCCCTGCCATCGCTGACAGAGCCGCTTAATTTGTCGATCATTTCGATTAATTTCTAGCCATCCACATCATTTGACGTAGAGCCCGTTTACCACTATTGATGACGGCGATTTTCACCGATCATGTTGATTTCTCTAGCTAAATAACGAATCCGCTCCATGATGCGCTTCGCTTTAAGCGGCTCATCTTCTCCTCGCTGAGTCACGCTTAAATGCTCTTTTTCCAACTGTTTCATACTAAAGTTAGAACTGAAAAATGTCGGCAGCTGTTCTTGCATGCGATACTGCAAGATAACCCCTAACACATCGTCCCGAATCCAACTACTCATGGAATCAGCCCCAATATCATCCAACATCAAAATCGGTGCCTTCTTAACAGCGTCTAATTTATCCCCTGTGGTGTTTTGCGCAATCGACTGTTTCATCTCTACTGCAAAGGTTGGAAAGTGCATCAGGGTCGTCCTATAGCCATATTCAGCGAGTTCCTGGGCAAGGGCACCTAACAAATAAGTTTTTCCGACACCAAATGAACCTTGAAGATAAAGCCCTTGATGAAACTGCTTAGGGTTTTCTTTATATTTACTGACAAAATCAAAAGCCGCTTGTAAGGCAACTTTCCGTTCCGCCGTAATCTCAAAATAGTCCATGCTAGCTTCACGAATATCCCGTGGCATATCCATGGCCTTCACACGATTTCGAATCTCCTCTTCCTTTTGACGTGCCAAGAGCGCTTCAGTGGGAACATAGGTGACATCGATATAATGAAAATTCATGAATAATTTAGGTTCATAGCCAGGTGCAATCATGGTCGGTTCGTTCAACTTAAACTTACGTTTTTCTTGAACAAATTCATAGAGTTTTGAATAACTTTTATCGATATCTTCCTTGGTTAATTCTGCTTGATGCTCTTCAATAAACTTAATCACATCTGGGTCTTTTAAAACCTCTTGAACCAGTTTATCAAAACGCTCAGACCAATCTCGCTGGTTGATCACTTTTGTCATTTCTTTGCCGACATCTTCCATTAGGATTCACCTTCTTTCCCTTTTTCACGCATCTTGCGCAATTGGTCTTTAAAGTAAGCTTCTTCTTCTTGAGATACTTTGGTCTCTGGCTTCGTTTTACCTACCCAATCTGGTAAGGTTTCTTTCCTGCCCGAGGTTTGTTTCCGATAATTATTAGGACGAGGTGCCACCTGTTTCTGCGCAGACGCACCCATTTCTTTAACTTTCGTCATAGCGCCTTCTGGTGAAAAAATCTGAGCTTGCGCCCAATCATTCGCAATCGAATTAGCAAATTTTTGATTGAGAGCCGCGTTGCCTTTTCCAACTAGGATATAATGAATCAAAACATTGATCACAGAATCTGGCAAACCTGATTGTTTCACCAAATTTTCAACAACCCAACGTTCCTCATTGGCCACAAATCCACCTTTTTGCTTTTTAATGGCACTCAAAAAAATCATAGGTGAAATACTTTCACTAGAGACAATTACTTGAATTTCGCCTTCGTTATACCCTAATAACTTTAAGGTATTCCGTCTGCGAACCAGTTGATCATCCACTGATAAATCAGCAGCATCTTCATCTTCCGTTGCAACTTTTTGTTTCTTCACACCATGATATTTCAACACGACACTTTTGCGCAATTGGTTCAATGCCACCTTATTGGTGACAAAGTCTACCTCATTTTCCACTAAGTTTTTCATTTCCAATTCATCGATGCCGTAAAGTTGATGTAACGTAAAAACCGTTTCTTTCAACTCTTGCTGAATTTGATCCTTATCGATATACAACCCATCTAATAAACTGACAAAATAGAGCCAATCAAAGGTTTCATTGACGCTGGAAAGTTTCGGTTTAACCGAAGTCAAAAACTCATCTTTGGCCTCAGTCAACGTCACTTCATGAGAAGCCAAACTTTCCTGATTAAACTGATAGACATCTAAAAATTTCTTAGTTACTTCCGTATACTCTTGTGTGTCGACCTTAGGGATAGCAAAGCGCTGAACCAATTTTTGATAGCGAAGCTCTCCAACACTATCTAGTAATAGGACTGCCAAAACATCATCTTGAAAAAGTTCTTCAGCTTTTAAAGGCACTTGAAGCTCATAGATAAAATGACGACGTCCCTCCGCTTCTTTCGCAAACACCCTTAACAAACCAATGCCTTCTAATTTAATGCGAGCATTAAACAAGCGAGGCAGGTCAATATTTAACTGATTAAATAAATCCGCGTGTTGTAACTCATGACTATCATAATCGGACTCATCTACAGCCGTCAAAAAAGTGTGATAGATGCTAAAGGCATCCATGCCGATAATAGGTTGATACAAGTAACTTAGTAGTTGCTCATCATGACTGGTAATCGGAGCTGCCAATTTAACAGTAAAACGGTCTTGCGGATGAAGTTGCTTCCACGAACTATTCAAATCGCGACCTCCTTGCTTCTTAGATATTCTTACCCTACGATGATTAGGTCAGACCATCCATTAAGACGATTCTGTTTTTTCATCTTCTTTATTAAGTATCTCTTGCATTTCCTTTAAGAATACGCCCATGTCTTTAAACTGACGGTAAACACTAGCGAAACGGATATAAGCAATCTCATCAAGATTAACCAAATCCTCCATTACGTATTCGCCAATTTTAGTGGTGGAGACTTCATTTTCTCCAAGACCACGGACCTTGTTTTCCACTTGATCCACAATTTGCTCCATTTGTTCCATTGAGACGGGCCGTTTTTCTGCTGAGCGGATTAACCCTCTCAAAATTTTATCTCGGTTAAACTCTTCACGTCCACCATTTTTCTTAATCACTAATAAGGGTGCTGCTTCTATCCGTTCAAATGTGGTAAAACGAAACCCACAAGATTCACATTCTCTTCTTCTTCTGATGGCACGGCCATCATCAGCAGGTCTACTATCGACGACACGAGACCCGTTGTATTGACACTTTGGACACTGCATGTTTTTCACCTCGTGTATTCTATCTATTTTGAGTAACTAATTATCACTATATTACAGTTATTATAACATGAAAACTAGTGAATGGTATAGTCCTTATATGCTGATAAATACAGAAAGAAAGAACATCTTGGTATTTTTCAAGACGTTCTTCCTTTCACTATTTCGTTTATTTGTAATTTTTCAGCCATTCCCTCAACTGTTTCTGAGTCTCTGTCACTGATCCTGAATTATCGATGACAATATCAGCCAACAACCGCTTCTCTTCGATCGGCATCTGACTGGTAATTCGTTTTTTTGCTTCTTCTTCAGATAACTGATCACGAGCAATCAACCGCTGGAGCTGCAATTTTTCGGGCAAGTAAACGACCATCACCTGATCGACTTTACGATCATAATCAGCCTCATACATCAGAGGAACATCCACCACAACTATGGGAACCTCTCTGGCCACCCACTCGTCGATTTCACCTGAAATAGCCTTAGCCAATTCTTCACTTAACAGTCGATTCAATAAGCGCCGTTTAGACTCATCAGAAAACACAATACTTCCCAATTTTTTCCGATTCAAACGTCCATCATCCGTCAAGATTTCGTCACCAAAATGCAACCGAATGTTTTCCAAGCCAACAGTACCAGGTTCAACCACTTCACGAGCAATCGTATCTGAATCAACTATCGGAAGGCCCAACTGCCTGAAATAATCGGCAACGGTCGACTTACCAGTGGCAATCCCACCTGTCAATCCTAATATAAAGGTCATCACTTTTACCTCATCTTTCGCTGACGCAGCTTTTGACAAGCGGGGCAATAATGCGTTCCCCGTTGAGCCACCTTTGTTTTAATAATCGCCGTGCCACAACGCGGACAGGGAAGACCTGTCTGGCCATAAACATTTAACGACACTTGGAATTTCCCCGCTTCTCCCAAGGCGTTTTTATAGGTGCGAATCGTCGTCCCACCAGCTTCAACTGCCCGAGCCAAGACATCAATAATCGACTGATAAAGGGCAGCCACTTCTTTAGATGTCAAAGTGTCAGCAGGTTGTTCAGGATGGATTTTTGCTTCATAAAGCGCTTCGTCAACATAAATATTCCCTAAGCCTGTCACCAATTTTTGATCTAGCAACAAGGGTTTGATAGCCTTACTTGATTTTTTTAAGCCCGCTGTAAAAGGTTTTAAGAGAAACGTGGCAGGGACAGGCTCTGGCCCTAATTTCAAAATCCCACTGTACTCACTTGCAAGACCTTTAGGCAAAAGCGTCATTCTACCAAACTTGCGAACATCCAAATAACGCAACTGAGTGCCATCGGTAAAATCAAACATGACATGGGTATGTTTAGCCAGCTCGTCCGTCTGTTGGTGATATTCATATTTCCCTTCCATTCGCAGATGAGACACCATCTCATAGTGAGTGAAGTGAAAAATTAAAAATTTACCCCGTCGGCTGATTGCCTCTACTTTTTCACCGATCAGCTTGATTTTAAACGACTCAACTTCAGGGGTTTCGATAATCCGCGGCCAAAACACTTGAACCTGATCGATCTCTTTCCCCAAAATCAACTGCTCCAACCCAGTTCGAACCGCTTCTACTTCTGGTAACTCTGGCATACTACTACCTCCTATATAAAACGTTTCTGTAAAAAGAAGCCGAGATAAAGGCTGATCAGCTTTTAGCTCAACTTCTTCTTAGAGACAATTTTCAAGACTTATTTAGCTTCGTACCACGTGTTGCCATAACTACTATCGGCTTTAAGCGGCACACTTAATTCTACCGCATTTTCCATGACTTCTCTAACAAGTTGCTCCAGCTTAACAATCTCCTCTTTGGGCGCTTCAAAAACAAGTTCATCATGAACCTGTAACAACATCGTCGCTTCCATGTTTTCTTCCTTCAAACGTTTAGCCATTTTAATCATGGCTATCTTCAAGATATCAGCAGCACTTCCTTGAATTGGCGTGTTAATCGCCGTTCTCTCAGCGAATGTCCGCAAGTTAAAATTACGAGCATTGATATCTGGTAAATAACGGCGACGATGCCACAAGGTTTCCACATAGCCTTTATCCTTCGCTTCTCGGACAATGGTTTCCATATAGGTCTTAATATCAGGGTATTTTTCAAAATAAGTATCAATAAATTGTTGCGCTTCTTTACGAGAGATTCCCAAGTTTTGCGACAACCCGTAATCACTGATTCCATAAACAATCCCAAAATTAACCGCCTTCGCTTGGCGACGAATATTACTTGTCACTTCTTCAGATGAAAGACCAAAGACACGCATTGCAGTACTTGCATGGATGTCCTGTCCTTCAACAAACGCCTCGCGCATATGTTGATCGTTGGCGATATCCGCCAGAACACGTAATTCAATTTGAGAGTAATCCGATGAGAAAATTTGCCAATCTTTTTTACGGGGCACAAATGCTTGACGGATTTTGCGGCCCTCTTCCAATCGAATAGGAATATTTTGCAAGTTAGGATCGACTGAACTCAAACGACCGGTTTGAGTCAATGTTTGAACATAACGTGTGTGAATCTTGCCATCAGGTTGGATCACTTTTAGCAACCCTTCAACATAAGTCGATTGAATTTTAGCAATTTGACGGTACTCTAAAATATGTTCCACAATTGGGGCTTGATCCTTTAATTGTTCCAACACATCGACAGCCGTTGAATAACCTGTTTTAGTTTTCTTAATCACTGGCAACTGCATTTTTTCAAAGAGAATAACACCCAGTTGTTTCGGAGAATTTATATTGAATTCTTCTTCCGCCAACTCATAAATCCGCTCTTCAATTCCTTTTAATTGAACGGCAAACTCCTGCTTCATCTCTTGTAAGCGTTGAGCGTTAACCGTAATCCCTTCAATTTCCATCTCACCTAAAACACGAGATAAGGGCAATTCCATGTCATAAAATAACTCATGTTGTTCTTTTTCCACTAACAACTGATCCAACTTTGGTTGCAAACTTGCCAAAGCCTTAACTTTTCGAGCTAAGTGTTGAAACAATACGCTATCTTCTGCCGGCAAGCCTTTTTTAACCCCTTTACCATAAACACTTTCATCCGTGTCAATATCGTAATACTCGTAATTAAAGGCGACCTCGGCCAAATCCTCGCTCTTATCATTCGTATCAATCAGATAAGACGCCAGTAAAACATCAAAGGCAACTCCCTTAAGGTCAATACCGTACCGTTTAAGCGCGACTTGGTTAGCTTTAGCATCATAAACTATTTTCGTCAGATTTTCATCATCTAACCATTCTTTAAAGGAGTCTTGAGACAAGATATCGTCACCGAAGGACACATATAACTTTTCTTTCGTTCCCCAAGCCACACCAGAAATATCCGATGTGTGATAATTAGGCTCCAGCATTTCCACATACAGACTCATCCCATCGCTGAACATGCTAGTTGCCGCTTCCGTTACCACCTCGTAGCTGATCTCAGTAAGCGGCTCACTTGTTCCCGTTAAACCAGTCGTATCTAATTTGTTTAGTTGTTGTTTAAATTCCATTTCACGATAAAAGGGAACTAATTTATCAATATCTTTGCCGCTATAAGCCAACGATTCAACCGCCACATCAATTGGTGCATTGACATCAATTGTCGCAAGCTTTTTACTCAAAAAAGCCTGCTCTTTATCATTGATTAAATTTTCCTTCATCTTACTTGGTTTCAACTCATCAAGGTGTTCATAGAGCCCTTCCACAGAACCGTATTCCGCCAATAGTTTGATGGCCGTTTTTTCGCCAACTCGTGTCACGCCAGGAATATTATCAGAACTATCACCAGCTAGTCCTTTCATGTCAATGATTTGTAGTGGCTCTAACCCATATTTTTCTTTAATAAACTCAGGAGTATAGGTTGTTAGTTCACTCACCCCTTTAGTTGTCACTTCCACTCGAATGTTTTTGTCAGCTAGCTGTGTTAAATCTTTATCTCCCGAGATAACCACCACTTCAAAATCATCTGCACTAACACGACGAGCCAAGGTGCCGATAATATCATCAGCTTCATAATCCGCCAACTCATAATGTTGAATACCAAAAGCCTCGATTAGCTCACGAATATAAGGCATTTGTTCTTTAAATTCCCCTGGTGTTTTGGCGCGACCAGCTTTGTAATCATCAAAAAAAGCATGACGAAACGTGGTTTTCCCAGCATCAAAAGCGATTAGAACATGACTAGGCTCTTCTTTTTGCATAATATTATCTAACATATTATTGAAAAAAAGAATGGCATTAGTATGTAAGCCGCTTTTCGTTTTAAATGATTCAAAGTTTTGAATGGCATAGAAAGCTCTAAAAGCTACACTATTGCCATCGATTAGTAACAGTTTATTTTTCGACATATCATTTCTCCATTCTTAACACTCTTCTTCATTTTACCAAAAAACAATCGAGTTTGCGAAGTTAAGTGATTGAAATAGGGTTTCTTTTTATTCGCCCTCACCTGATCCACTTGTGACAAATGACTAAATTTGCCCCCACGACAACCGTCATAAGTACTGTCGCTATCACTAAAGGTCCAACTTCAACTTGTGGCAATAGCTGTTTAAGTACTAGAGTGCAGCCTATTAACGTCAAGCCACCTGTAAAGCTTCCTGGAACATAGCGGCGTAAATACACCATTTGGCCAAAATGCACCACTATATGCAACCCATAGACCAGTATTAAGGCAGTTGCCACCAAAAAAGAGGAGACCACGATACTATATAATATAACACAACAAACCAAGATAAATTCCTCAAAAACAATCAAAGTAAAAGATCGTGGGGACACAGTGATCTGCCTTACCTTATCTGGCAACTTAACCGGACTCGCTTTTAACCTGACAAACCACTCAGGCATCCAGGCGAGTTCCTCAAGCTCGTGACACATAAATAGCAATGGAAAAATTAGCAACCACTCATGTAACGTCATCTCTCTCCTCCTAAAAAAACTTCCTCCTTACTATGCAAGGAGGAAGTTTTCAAACCAACTACTGACTAATCTCTACCGAAAATACGTAAGAAAGCAAGTAATAGGTTAATAAAGTTTAGATACAATTGTAAGGCACAAAAGACTGCCATGCCACTTAATTCTGGCGCATCACCAAATTGATTGTAAATGGCCTTGATCCGTTGATGGTCATAGGCAGTTAACCCTGCAAAAACAAAGACCGTCACAATCGAGATAAAGAGCAACAAACCAGTGCTCTTAACGAAAAAGACATTGATTAACATGACAATAATAACACCGATTAAAGCCGTTCTCATAGCTTGACCCATTGCACTAAGGTTCTTTTGCGTTCGCGAACCAAAAATAGCCATAACACCAAAGGTGACTGCCGCCGCGACAAAAGCACTGGTAATCACTTCACTAGTATACCAAACTAGCGTGAAGCTAAGGGTAATACCATTAATAATCGAATACGCGATAAAGCCACCAACAGCTAACGTTGGATTTTTGACAGCTTTAGCACTTAAAAAAATAACTAAGGCAATTTCAAGAAGCCAAATTAACGTTAAACCTAACGGCAAACTTTGAATAACACTGGCAACTTGAGCATAAAAAACATCCATTACCAAATATGAAGTGACAGCTGTAATAGCAATTCCAATTCCTAAATACGCGTAAATTTTTGAGAAAAAAGCTGCTAAGCCCGCATCCGTCCTTTGTGACACCTGATTATACTGATTTTGTTCCATCATGATTACTCCTTGCTTTCTTCTATTTTCGCCAATGGCGGTTTAACCATCACAACAGCATCTAGCACACGATCCCCAGGACCGTTAATTGCTTCAACTGAAATAGTGGCGACATCTTTCATTTTATCAACTTTGATAACCTCAAAGTCAAACGTTAACGTTTCATAATGATACACTGGTTCAATAAAATTTATTGAAAAATTCACAACATGAGAGCCGGGTCCAGGCAAATGTTTTGATATCGCACTGGTGATGATGCCCATCAACATTGCCGATGGCACAATTGGTTTTTGATACTCTGTTGTTTGTGCGTAATCATGTTGAATATACAGCGGATTCGCATCGTTCGTCAAGCCCAAGTATAACAACAAGCGATCGTCTTCAATCGATTCTGTCACACTCAAAGACTGCCCCTCTTCAATATCCTCTATTGTCTTGCCTATTTTTCTCGGCTTTCCAATCATCTTAAAAAAGACACCTCCATCTTTATGTTTTAATTGTACCAAAAAAGTCAAAAATCGCAAGTTTTCACTATCATTTTCGAAAACAACTCAAAATACGGCATCCCTGTCGAAATGATCGAATAGCCCACAAGCAAATGTCTCTCCTTTACATGCTGAATACACCAAAGAGAAGACTGACGTACGTCACTCTTCTCCGCATCTCTGTATTACATTTTATTTCGGCGAGTCGTGCCTAATAAGCTTTCATAGGCATGTTGGAACTTTTGAACATCACCAGCCCCCATAAAGATGATGACGGCATTATGAAAATCCAATAAAGGAGAAACATTGTCTTCCTTAACAACTTTCCCACCTTTGGTAATTTTATCACCTAAATCTTCAATCCTGACGTCTCCTTGTTGTTCTCTGGCTGAACCGAATATATCACACAAATAGACTTCATCAGCCAAATCCAAGGCTTCAGCAAATTCATCCAACAGCGCTACTGTCCGAGTAAAGGTATGAGGTTGGAAGACAGCCACAACTTCTTTGTCCGGGTATTTTTGACGAGCGCCATCAATTGTCGCACGAATTTCTGCTGGATGATGCGCATAATCATCTACGATAATCATATCGCTGACTTTCTTCTCACTAAAACGACGCTTAACGCCTCCGAAACTTAACATTTCTTCAGCTACCTTGGTCATATCCAATTTTTCTAAATAAGAAATCGCAATAACCCCCAAAGCATTATACACGTTATGCATCCCATAAGCAGGAACCGCAAACTGACCAATTGTCTCTCCCTGATGTACAACCTCAAAACGAGAACCGGAAGTTGTCCGCTCAATATTTTTCGCTTGGAAATCGTCATCGTCATTAATCCCATAGTAATAAACAGGCACATCCGTCTCTAGTTTACGCAAATACTCATCGTCACCAAAAACAACTAGCCCTTTTGTTACTTGAGTCGAAAAGGTTTGAAACGCATCAAAAACATCCTCAATACTCTTATAATAATCAGGGTGATCAAAATCCACATTTGTGATAATCGCATAATCAGGCGCATAAGCTAAAAAATGACGACGATATTCACAAGCTTCAAAACTAAAGAATCTAGCCCCTGAAACCCCATGACCTGTTCCATCACCAATTAAATAACTCGTCGGTTCAATGCCACTTAAAACATGAGACAATAGCCCCGTAGTACTTGTCTTACCGTGGGAGCCTGTAACCGCAATGCTGGTAAAATTTTTGATAAAATCGCCAATAAAACGATGATAACGAATGACTTGCAGACCTTTCTTTAAAGCTTCTTGAATTTCTCGATGACTGTCTGGAAACGCATTTCCAGCAATAATAATCATGCCATCTTTGATATTCGTTTCATCAAAAGGCAAAATCGTAACGTTTGCCTTTTCTAATTCCCGTTGTGTAAAAGTGTATTGCTCAATATCTGAACCTTGAACGCGATACCCTTTCTCGTGCAAGACTAATGCGAGAGCACTCATGCCGGCACCTTTTATCCCGACAAAATGATACAATGGTTTTTCTTGATTTTGCATGAAAATCCTCTTTTCTAATGTTTAAACTTTTATATTAGGTTGAATTTTAGTCTGGTGTAGTATTTCGACTTCCATCAGTCAGTTTTTATACCGACTACCATTATCATACATTCTCGCTGATATTTCAACCAAAAAAACTTCCACTGAGCCTAAACAGTGAAAGCTTAATCTTTAATCAAAATATTTACTGGCTCTTGACTGAGACGTTTCCTCGGCCATAATCCCTGATAATGACTTTTCCAACCGATTATTCTTGGCCATTTGGTCAGGTTGTTCATTTTTTTTCCTAGTAATCGCTGGAACTTTTTCATCATTTTTTGACCCTTTTTTCAGCTGTTTAAACTCACGTCGAGTAAAAGGGATATTGGATTCCTCTTCACGAACTTCAAACTCACTAATTTGACGTTTTTCAATCTCATCATACTGAAAAGCCCGATCCTCATTGTCTTCTAATATTAGATAACTCGCTTTCGGTTTTTTCATGCGATCAATGATTTCTTTCTTACTAAAGGTCGGTTCAACATCTTCAGGCACAATCGATGCTGGAATATGCTTAGGGACAAAATAAGACCGTCCTTTATATTTACCTGGTTGCGCGTTACTGTTCGCTCGTTGGTCCAATTTTTTCTCACGGGTCAACTTTTTTTCCAAGCTAGCTCGATGATCGCTGTAAAATACGGGCTTTTTCACTTCAATGACAGAGTCTTCCATCGGTGGCCCTTGATAAGAAAAATCCGGTCGTTTCTCTCTTTTTAGCGGTTCTGTTTTCGCAGGAACATAGGGTTCTGGCATAACAGGTTCAGACACAGCTTCCTGATGAAACCGCTCCTCATAAGTCGCTTCCGTCTCTTCTGCGATTGAGCGATTATCGGAAAATGGGGTTTTAAACTCGTCACTAAACAAATCACGATGATTTGATTTTGGGAGTTTAACCCCTTCTTTATCATCAAAAGCCGGAAATCTAAAATTTTTACGTTTATCTGCAAATTCCATTAATCATCAGTCCTTTAACGTTCTGTCTTATATAGTGTAGCACATTTTTTTAAGATACAAAACACTTCTATTCCTTTTTGACGGAAAGTTGTGGTAATCTATTATGGAACGACTTATCATTTCAACCAGGGAAAGACAGACAACCTATCAAAATAGAGGCAAAATGACTAGAAAATAAAACAGTCACCTGGGTAAACCTCATAACTATAGAACGGATGACTAATATGTATAAATTGATTGTCAGTGATTTAGATGAAACATTGATTAATAGCCAAGGAGTGGTCTCACAAGAAAATTTAAGAGCCATTCAAAAAGCACAAGCTTTAGGTCTTAAATTTGTTCCTGCTACGGGTCGTAGTTTTAACGATTTTCAACACATCTTGAAAATGACTGGCGTTCATGATCTAGAAAATGAATATGCTATTTCATATAACGGCGGTGTTATCACAGAAAATAAACATAATCGACTCTTAACCTCAACTGCTTTACCTTTTGAATTAGTGGAACATATCTTTGATCTTGGGGTCAAACATGATGTGCTGATCCACCTTTTTACCTTATCAGATATTCACACACTGAACATGAATTCAAATGAAAAAGAGTATCTTGACGGCCACATTGACTTAAAGTTACTAGACCAACCAAGAATCACTCATTTGTCCGCTTCTCCGATTTTAAAAATAAATTTTCAACACCTTAACTTAGAATTTTTAAAAGAAATTGAAGCCAGTTTATCAAAAGAAATTGCTGAGACATTGGACATTAACTACTCGTCAAACCGCTATTTAGAATTTAACCCTCGAGGAGTCAACAAAGGAAACGCCTTACAGCAGTTGATTACCATGTTAGATGTAAGCACCGATCAGATTTTGGCCATCGGTGACAACATGAACGATCGAACCATGATCCAGTTAGCTGGCACAGGGGTTGCGGTTGCCAATGCCGTTCCTGAATTAAAAGAGCTAGCCAATTATCACTGCTTAAACGACCATAATCATCACGCAGTTGCTGAAGCAATCGAGCGCTTCATTTTGTAAGAAACGCTGACAACTCAATCACTCCAAAAAATAAGTACAAATAGGCTGGGACAAACGCCCTAGCCTGTTTGTACTTATTCTGCTACTTCTTCAGCAATGCTTTCATCAAGTAGTTTATCATAACCAATTCGCGGACTACCATCTTCCAGAAACAGACGCCCCGTATTGCGATAGCCTGTCTTAGTTAAAATATACCGCATACCGTCATTAGATTCATGAGTATCGGTTCGAATCACA
The DNA here is from genome assembly GCF_017829975.1 of Vagococcus allomyrinae. Lineage (GTDB taxonomy): Bacteria > Bacillota > Bacilli > Lactobacillales > Vagococcaceae > Vagococcus_D > Vagococcus_D allomyrinae. The sequence goes on from NZ_JAEEGA010000032.1 coordinate 13,140, forward strand.
TGACGGCCATGATGTAACGTCACCTCTTCGATATAGGCCAATAGTTTTAAGGAGGTTCCCCGACCTTGATAATTACTATTAATGGCCAATCGATGGATGACAGTATAGGGATTCTCGCTGTTCCAAGCACCGCCAATTAACGAATCGTAACTTTTTTCAGGAGTTAAACTGAGCACTATCACTCCAAGAATTAATTCTTTCTCGACTGCGACATAACATTGATTTAAGTGAATATCCTGCCTAATTTCAGGAATCCCAGGATAGTCGCCTTGCCATTGATTAATTTTTTGTTCTTTAAAAAACGCTTTTGTTTGTGTAAAAATTGTTAAAATCTCCAACACATCTGCCTCTTCAGCCAGTCTAAATTCCATACGTTCAGCCCCTATTTATAATAGTTTGCACGTGCATCAGCCGTCATAAAACACGACGATTTATTCTCTTCTCCAATTATACCTAAGTTTAGCCAAAAATAAAAATCTCTGTTTCACATTAAAACAGAGATTTCTATGTTCAAAATTATGCTAACCAGTTAGCCACTTCTTTCAATGCCTCTGGAATACCTGCTGGATTTTTACCACCAGCTTGAGCCATATCAGGACGGCCGCCACCGCCGCCGCCAACTTTTGGCGCGATAGCTTTGATCAAGTCGCCGGCTTTCAAGCCTTTTTCGTTTGCGGCTTGGGACATCGCCACTAGTAAATTAGCTTTTTCACCTTGAGAAGTCCCTAAAACCAAAATATCCGATACCTTCTTTTGTTTCCATTGATCTGCTAATTGACGTAATTGATTCATGTCTTTGACAGATACTTGAGCAGCGATATAACTAGTCCCATTCACTTCAACTACCTCTTTAAAAATATCGCCGGCTTGCTGATTAGCTAACTTCGCGTTTAAACTCTCATTTTCTTTTTGTAATTCTTTTAATTGTTTTTGGAGCTGTTCAACTTTAGTAGAAACTTCTTTCAATTGAGGTGTTTTTACCAAAGTGGCCACACCTTTCAGTAGCTCTTCCTCATCTTTTAACAACTCATAAGCCTCTTGGCTAGTCACCGCTTCAATTCGACGAACGCCTGCGCCAATACCTGATTCAGACACAATCTTAAAGATCCCAATATCAGAGGTGTTAGCCACATGAGTTCCACCACACAATTCGATGGAGTAATCCGCAATCTTCACAACGCGGACATCATGACCATATTTTTCACCAAAGAGCGCCATCGCCCCCATAGATTTTGCCGTGTCAAGGTCAGTTTCAACAGTCTCAACTGGTATCCCTGCCCAGATCTTTTCATTTACAATTTGTTCCATTTGCGCTAATTCGTCATTAGTTACCTGACCAAAATGAGTAAAGTCAAATCGCAAGTGAGTCGGTGTCACAAGTGAGCCAGCTTGATTGGCATGCTCTCCTAACATATCTTTTAAGGCACGATGCAATAAATGCGTTGCCGTGTGGTTCTTTATTATTTTATTACGGCGAGTTTGATCCACTACTAACTGGTAAGTTTGACCAGTGACGAGGTTACCAACTACTTCGACTTTATGTAGAGGTTGACCATTCGGAGCCTTTTGTACATCAACGACCTTCGCAACAATCTCTCCAGTTGCTGATTTTACAAGGCCTTTGTCAAAGGTTTGACCACCCATTTCAGCATAAAATGGCGTTTCATTGAAAATTAACTGCCCCGTTCCTTTATCTAGTTCAGGCACAATTCTTTCATCGGCAATAATAACTTTTAACTCACTGCTTAGATCGATTTGTGTGTAGCCATCAAATGTACTGCTTTCTTTAATATCCGTCAACAAAGCAGATTGAACATTCATGGATTGATCCGTATTGCGAGCAGCACGCGCTCGTTCACGCTGAGCTGTCATCTCAGTTTCAAACCCAGCATGATCAACTGCTAGCCCTTCATCTTCAGCAATTTCTTCAGTTAATTCCACAGGGAAACCAAACGTATCATACAATTTAAAGATATCTTTCCCATTTAAGACTGTTTCATTTTTCCCTTTCATGGAAGCGATCAAATCCGTCAAAATTTGCAGCCCTTCATTAATCGTTTCATGGAAACGTTCTTCCTCAGTCCGTATAACTTTTTCAATAAAAGCGTGTTGTTCTGTCACTTCAGGGTAATAACTTGCCATAATATCGCCAACCACTGACACTAACTGATACATAAACGGTTTATCAATCCCTAATTTTTTCCCATGCATTACAGCCCGGCGCAATAAACGACGTAAGACATAACCACGGCCCTCATTTGAAGGCAATGCTCCATCACCAATAGCAAAGGAAACCGCACGTGTATGATCGGCGATCACTTTAAAGGAGGTATCGGTTGCCACATCTTGCCCATAAACTTTGCCCGCACTTAACTTAGCTGTCGCTTCAATAATCGGCATAAATAAGTCCGTTTCAAAGTTAGTTGGCGCATCTTGCAGGATTGACAACAAGCGTTCAAGTCCCATTCCTGTATCAATATTCTTGTTCGGTAATGGCTCATACGTTCCTTCTAAAGTGTGATTAAACTCAGAGAAAACTAGATTCCAGATTTCCAAATAGCGTTCATTTTCACCACCTGCATAGTTCTCTGGATCATCTTCAGCCACATCATTGTAAGCTTGCCCGCGGTCATAGAAAATTTCAGAATTAGGACCACAAGGACCAGCGCCGATGTCCCAGAAATTATCGGCGATATCAATCACTCGATCTGTACTTAAGCCGACTTCTTCTTCCCAAATCCGGCGAGCTTCTTTATCTTCAGGATAAACGGTCACATATAATTTATCAGCCGCGAAGCCAATCCATTTATCTTCAGTTAAAAATTCCCACGCCCAGTGAATCGCTTCTTTCTTTTGATAGTCGCCAATCGAGAAGTTACCTAACATTTCAAACATCGTATGGTGACGGGCAGTCTTGCCAACATTTTCAATATCGTTTGTCCGAATGCTCTTTTGAGCATTGACAATCCGTGGATTATCCGGCACAACGGTTCCATCAAAGTATTTTTTTAACGTGGCAACACCAGAGTTAATCCACAATAAGGTAGGGTCGTTAATCGGTACAAGTGAGGCGCTTGGTTCAACAGAATGAGCTTTCTCCTTAAAGAAGTCTAAAAACATTTGACGCACCTGACTACTAGTTAGTTTTTTCATTATCCACAATACTTCCTTTCTATTTTGAGAGCCTCGAAATTGGCACAAAAAAACACCATGCAAAACAAGGACGTCGACACGCGGTACCACCTTGTTTGCAATGATGTCAATCATTACCTCTTAAGCTCGATAACGCAGAGTGGCGTGATAATTTCTTATCAAGGTCCGATAAAGGGAGCACTTTAATGGTGAACGGCTTTTCTTTCAGCAAATAAAAAGCTTTCTAATCGTTCCATGTCACTAAAACATATCCTTTTCCATCTCAAAGTATAATAAATCTTAACTCAAAAGTCAATTTTAATCGCAGAAAAAAGATAATTATCGCCCTTCGCCTCAAGGTATAGTAAACTTAGCATAACAAGTGAAAAAATGGAGGAAAAAACAATGATTCAATCTCAAGAGATTACGGACTACATTCACAGTTACCCAACGGAGATTCAAGACATTCTCATGAAAACCAGAGCGACGATTCAAGCGGCGGCACCTGATAGTTATGAAAAAATGAGTTATCAAATGCCAACTTACTATTTAAACGGCAACTTGGTTCATTTTGCCGCCGCAAAAAAACATCTGGGATTTTATCCCACACCTAGTGCTATCAGCAAATTTGCAACAGAACTTTCTGCTTACAAAACATCTAAAGGGGCGGTTCAATTTCCCTATAATCAAGACATCCCTTATGAACTGATCGCTAAAATGGTCGCTTTCCGTGTCAAAGAAAATCTCGCCAAATAACAAGCAAGCAGTCCGATTAGTTAATCGGCTGTATAATTTATGGTGTGGATGAGAAAAAATCATTCACACCTATTTTAAGGCAAAAAAATAGAAACATATGATTATTTCCGATAGAATGAAGTCGTCGAAAACCCATCCAGAGAGGAAAATTCATATGTCTCATAATCATTGTATCCGAATGTCACTAGATTTGAAAGATAAACACATTACATTTGAGGAAAACTTTTGCGAAGAAAAGAAAATCAACGGCGTTAACAGTAAAGTTTATTTGGCAACCCTCACTTACACACCCGATAACTGTCCCTGTTGTGGCATGCCCAATAAGGACTTCTCTATCGTAAAGAATGGGTTCTTGACCTCACGCATTAAATGGGTCAGTATGGCTCATTTTCCAACTTATATTCGCTTAAAGAAACAACGCTTCCTCTGCCGCAATTGCCAGACGACCTTTGTTGCAGAATCCAAGGAAATTCACCCCCATTGTTTTATTGCCAATCGAGTAAAACAATCGATCGCACTAGAGCTTGGGGATGAGGTGTCTTTAAAAAACTTATCCAAACGTCACTTTGTGTCACCGACAACCATCACTCGCGTGCTC
>NZ_JAEEGA010000033.1 GCF_017829975.1 Vagococcus allomyrinae
CGTTCTAGATATGAGTGGGACATCATTTAGAGTTGAAGATACAAAAGAATGGCTTAAATAGTCAATTTAAGTGGACCTATTTTCAACTGGTAGAGTGGACCGTTATTGAGTTGACATAAGCATCAACACCAGCTTGTAACAACTTTTGTCGCTCTTCAGGTGTGTTAATTGCTGTATAGCCTATTTTCACTTGATTTCCCCTCACTTTCTGTCTTATCATCTGTTAGGACTATTCCTTCAAGTTGCCACTCACTAAAACGATTGAGACTTAGATACGTTCGATCGTTTAAAGTCTGGCGTATTTCTTCAGCCCTTATTGCATGTCTTTGAACTTCAAAAATTTTTACGACCTTATCAGGTCCTCTACTCTTTGGTGACTCCATTTGGAAGAATGCAAATGACACAATCGCAATTCCCAACGTCATCACAATAGCTCCTAATTTCTTTTTCATGAGCCAGCTCCCTTCATCCAGAGATTACTGTTTCTCTTTGCTCATCAGTAAATGGCACTTTCTTTAGGTTGAGTGCGAACCCGTCTTGATCAGGCCCAAGATGCCATCCAGCCACTAGTTACACTAGTGCTTTACCCTTTCCCCCATTTCAAGGTACTCGCCTTTGTCTAAGTCGGATGCTAAGTTGTGGTCGACCTACACAACTCTCCTATTTTCTCCTTTCACCACATCCATTTTTTTCACGTAGGTTAAAAATTGCTTAAGCTACATGAGGTTATTCAATTGTCAAAGGGCTACAACTATGAAATGGTTTTTACTAATGAGCAAAGAGAAACAAGTTCTTCCCTTCGATTAATGAGTCAAGTAATTTACTTTTCTTTCATGTTCGATGGTTATATCTATGTTATCGAGAATCTCCTGTAAGGATGAAATTTCTTCATCAATTTTCAGTTTTTCTGTCTTCAAGTAATCTGAATTAAAAAATTCATCGGTATTTTTTATAAATTCAACTTCGTTAATGTTCCCGTTAATCAAATTCCATAAGTTATACTGTAATATCTTTTCTTCAACAGGGATAAATGTAGATCTTCCTAATAACCCGTATCTACGAGATACTTCTTTAGCAAAAAAAATCTCTACTTCTTCATTTCCTTTTTTTATGTTTCCCAAATAATCCTCATTTTCTATTTTCTATTTTCAGTTCATTCAGAAACGTCGCTAGCGTCGTTTCCTTTGATTTTAATTCAGAACTATTTGCCATTGTAGAACAGCCGGTTAACGTTGCAAGTAGCAAGAAGACACCAAGAATTTTGACTTTTAACAGATTTTTTCTCATAGTCATGTACTCCTTATTATTTTTAACTTGGAATTACTTGTCTTAAAGTAAACTACTATCAACCGCCAAAATAGATAATTCATCATCAGCTATCTGATCTAGTATTTCTTCACTACTAACAATTCCACCGTCTTCACCAGTAAATTTTTTCATTTCTAGGATTGCTTGTTTTAAGCTTAACTCTGTCAAATTCTGTTCTATATCTTCTTTATCATCCTCTGTTTCAATACTGGAAACTTGCTTACAATATTCTTCAATAGCTTGTTCTTTGCTTTGTGCCTTAACTAAAGCATAATAAAAACTTCCTTGGTTACTGAACTCAAAAAATCTTGTCTGCTTTACATTTGCCACTATTATTCCTCTTCTCTTTTTTTTAGTAAGTGATCCTGGTAAAACTTTCTAGATCAATTCACCTTAACAAGACCACACTGCCTAAACTTTCTTTAGGAAACACCAATTGCTAGCCTTTCTTATAAACAGCATGTTCAAGTTTCTTTGGACGATATCGGCCTTTTTTTCGAATAGGAATTGGATCAAGTAGATACTTTAGAGGTGCGTTTGGATGAATCCTTCTTGCAATAATGAATCCAGCCGCTTCTACATTTTTAATTTGCTCATACAAGTTAGCCGAATTTTTAATGACAGCCTTTCTTGCCAAATCGCTTCTTCGAACAAATCGACCGTCATTCAAATTACACCAAATCTCATTAGTCGAAAACAGTTTAACAGTTAACGCTTCTCGTTCAACATCGGACGCGTAACAATACTCACCATACATTTTGGATTGCGTGCCTGATTGGTAGTTTCTCAATTTTTCCACTCCCCTTCCTTTGCTAAATTCAAACATATGGGCTGCATAGATCTGGTTCAACCCAATAACAAGGACCATTCGGCCCCACACAAGCATTGTAATAGCTACACCCACATTCACGACAAATCTGTTCATCATCATCAAAAAGTGGTTGATCATTTAAATGCTCTTCAAAAGTAGAAATGAATTTTTGAAAGCCAGAATCTGTGTAAATTACATTTCGTTGATGATCGTAAATTTGAGTAATCTGAGAAATAAACGAGTATGTCAGTTCAAATCCTTCGCGTAACCAACCACCACTTGGACAATGCCTAAAGACAGCCCCTCCACGATCTAGCAACAACACTTTGTTTCCAGACTCCAAATCAGCAATCTTCCCTAAAAGCAACGCTTCTTGTAAAGCTAGCATAATATCACCTCATTTCTTCATAGTTTTTTAGTAACAAGTGTGGACAAACAAAAAAGGAGTAGGCCATCTAAACTTGTTAGATAACCTACTCCCAGGCACTCAAACGATCAACTTTTACTAGCAATCAAATCTTAGTATTTTTGACTAATCATTTTAAGGGGTGATTCCCAAAAAAATTATAGTACAAAAAAACTCCAAAATCTGATATACTGGTGAAAGTCCAATCGAAAGATTGACTAGAGGGCTAAACAAGTTCTGGTGCTTTCAGAATTTGAATAGATGAGCGGTGCATTGGATTGCCGTCCTTTGCGTCGCTTACCCTTTATTTGCCCACATTCATTACTAAAGGGCAACAGACAACGTACATCGCATGTTTTATGATCAAAACGTAACATGCTGATTAATTTCTTGACCTAACAATATCACATACAAAGTTAATGTACAAGAAAAAAACGAATCTTTAATTTAAAACAATAATAGTCTGATCTTATCTAACTGATAGGATCGGGCTTTTTTGAATATTCATATATGAATATTTCGAACCAAAAAACCAATGTAATGTTAACATCAAATTAAGGCTTAGTCCCCGTTACAATCGATCTCAAAAGATCACTTACATTTACAATTTCAATAAACATTTTATCACCTTCTATCAATTAATTGGATATCCATAAACACAGTATAAAATAAAAACAAACAAAAAAATAGGTATTATTCGATTTTGGACTAGTCCAAAATCGAATAACTGGGGAAAAAGGGGAAATCTACATGGATTTTAGAGACGCAATTTCTTACATTAGAAATAAAAAAGACATTTCACAACTAGCAATTTCTGAAAACATCATGACACAATCTGCTTATTCTAAAGTCGAAAACAAAAACAGAGATATGTCTACCGCCTTGATGACTTCACTTTGTAGAAAACTTAACGCTGTTCCTTCAGACTTAGATGAAATATTATTAAAAGAACAGCCTTATTACCAAAGTGTCTTAGATCTTGCAAAAGTTCAAACTGGTTTATTACCAAATAAGGAAGCACTGAAAATATATCCCATCTTAAATGAATACAAATTTCACCATTCATACGCCTATAGAGCTTATATTATTTGCAAAAAAAACTTTCATTCAAACTTTCCAAATGACATACCTGACATAACAGAAAATGAAAAAAATAAGATTTATCAAAATATTGTGAACTCAACATATCACACTTATTACGATATCCTTAACATGGCAGAATGCGTTCGCTATTTTTCTAGCCAAGAATTGATTAGAGTGAGTAAATCCATTCTTCCGCTTACATTTGAAGATGCACATACCCCTAATAGACTCAAAATCTTCTCATGGCCAATTCTGTTAATTAATATTGCTGATCTAATCATTGATAGTAACCATTTTACAGAAACAATCAACATCCTTGATAATGTTGATAATCTCCTAAAATTTAATGAAAACTATCGCTTTACAATTCTTAGTCAATATGCCCGACTCAAAGTTACTTTATTTACAACAAAAGACGAAAAAACAATCAGCCACGCACACTCAGAAATTCAATTTTTAATAAACTTACTTGCATATCCCTTTGACAACAAGATTTTAAAAGATGCAATGCAATACGAATTCGACCTTATTAAGAAAAACAATAAACCACTTAATGAGATTATCACTGTATTAGAATAAATACTTTTGCTTAAATAAAAAGAAAACATTAACTAAAAGGATTGGTATAACTTTATGAAAAAAAAACAAGCGCAAATCGGCAATTTTTACCAAGGCAAATCAGAATTGCTAAAAAATAAGTTTACAGGAAAAGTTTTGTCAAAACTCACAAATGTAGCAATCATACATATTACAGAATGGAATCCTAAAGATGATTACAAAGTTAAAGAACTCGTACTAAAAATAGCAGTAAAATATTCTGATCTAACCCCAATTCAATCAAATACCTTACACCCTATTCTAAATAAACTTAACTTATAACAGTAATGATTTAATTTGAAGAATCAGTGATAACCAACTAAACATAAACCTTTTCACCTAAGCATCAAAGTTAGCATAAATGCTAACTTTTTTGTTTTCTCCCAGCTCCATAACTAAACAATTTACTTAACGCTATTTCACCACAAATACACAAACCGTCCCCAACGCTACCGCTCGACTCTCCATGTCTAAGGACATGTCACACCCGTTCGCTAAGGCTCACTTAGCACTAAGTCTTTTTAAAACAAAGGCAAAGCTATTCTTGATATAAGTTATGGCATAGTGTCCTTTATAAAATATCAAGGAGCCCTCTCAAATAAATTCACGTTAGTAGACGCTAATAATCTGTTAAACCTAAGATTGGAAATCGTATTTGTATATGTGAGTGAAGATGGAAAATAACGTCCTAAGACACCCTTATAATGCGTAAATAACTCATATCGCTTTTGTAGCAACGTATAGGCCATGGATTTTTTAGTAGCAAGTTTGGTAAATCCACCTTTTCCACGTTTCGTTTGAATATACACACTCGTCTCCTTTTTTAGTTCTCGGAATAGAACTTTTAAGGTACTCGATGGGATACCTAAATCCTTAATCAACTTTTCTCTAGGCACATCTAAATAAGGTTTGTACCAGGTGGTGTGTTCATTGATGTAAGTTATCAAGTCTGCTTTCCATTCCTTCAGATGAACTCTTTCTCTGTCTTTCCTTGGTTTAGCGTGCTTAACCCAATATTGTGCCGGTACCCGACCATTTCTATAAGACGATTTAACGCCACTATTGGTTAGATATAGCTCTGACAAAGCTGAAATCTTCTCTGAATGCGCCCCCTGGTATTTCCCTGAATAGGCACTAGCTACTACTTTTTCTATTTCGCGTGTACTAACCGGATTGGCCAATACTTCTGTGTTGTACAAATCAAGTTGATCAAAACAATCTTGTTGATCAACTCCTGAAGAATAATCAGCTAACGCCAACGTAAATAACGCATTGTTCCGTCCAATTTGGCCTTGTCCACCTTGAACATCAGCCGTTTGCAACAGCTGCTTATACCACGCTGCATGTCGCTGTGTAAATTCTTTTGTTTTTTTCTTTGGTGTTAGGGAAAAAGCGAAACTCTTTTTTTGTTCTCTTGAGTAAGCCATTGACCAATTCATAAGATCTTCAAAGTCATACGTCAAACTTTCATCAAAGTGAACCAGGTTCTCCTCAGTCGGCATCCGAAAGATACCAAAGTGATTACAACCAACGTCGATGCCAGGCAAAATACTCGCAAAAGATTCTCGCAAATTTTGAGAAATCATTTTTGCGACACTCAACGATTTATAATTGCTGGCACTCGATACATAACTAGCTGATTCTAACACAAAATAAAGGTGATAGCCTTTTGGCGTTTCAACTATTGCTGTTGGCACTAGATCCGTATTCTCCATGCACTTTACCAGTAAATAATCGACCCGGAACTTTGAAAATTCCCCACAATCAACATCCAGGACAAAACAATTTTCTTGGATTAAATTCTTCTCTTCAAATCCCCGGACATATTTCTTTGATGCATCCGTATAGCCACCCCACGCAAATATGTTAGGTGTCCAGTGAGTAAGATAACCACAATTATCCAGTACTGCTTCTTTTGAAGACATAACAAAACCTTTGCTGCATTGCATGTCAGCTTTGCTACGGAACCCAAAGACTACACCTTTTTTATTGGAGTCTTTAACATGATCTATTGTTGAATGATTACTATTTTTGTAACGATACTTTTTCAAGCCCGTTTTTAAAATCAAGTTGATCAATTTAACAGAATTTAACATTTTTACACTCCTCTCAAAATAAAAAGACAAGAACAATTCACCAATTCAAATTAATTGGCTTCACGTTCTTGTCTAAAAAAGATTTCATTAGGAGTCAAAAGCTATAAAGACACAGTTAAATAAGCATTTTTACCTTGTTTTTTTTGACAAAACTTGATATAATGTAATTAATCAGATTACAAGAATCACCAAGTTCTTTTAGAACGTAAAAAAATTTAACCTTGCCAGTATGACGCCAATCCTACTGACAGGGATTTTTTGTTTTTCCATGTTAGCTTATCTCAAAATGAATGAAAAGTAAACATAGAAATTTTCAATTATTTAATTTAGATGATTAATATTTAAAGCTCTTATACATAGCTATCTTACCACATCAAGAAAACCACGTAAAGTGTTTTTACTACACTCTCAATTGTCGTGTTACTACTATTTACGCTATTAATATAAGTAACAATAACAATATCAACACAGAATTTGTTATCAACATTGTTAGCAATAACAATGTCAACAATACAAGCAATAACGCTATCAACATTGCTAGCATTGTTGATAGCGTTATTGCTTGTATTGTTTCACAATGTAAAGTGTACGTCACACTGGTGTTTCTGTCGAAAAATAAAAAGAGAAAGTAGCATTTACTTTCTCTTTTTACTTGAAATATACTTCTTATTTTTTTCAAAATATTCTTTTAGTGCGGCTTCTACAATATAAGAATTTCCTCCATTTTGTTTGCCAACAAAATTTCCAAATTTATCTAAAGTGTCAGCAACATCCTCGTGTAAATAGACGTTTTTTTGTACAGTCTTTTTCTTATTTTTTTTTGCAAATTTTTCTAAAGAAGTTTCGTTATTTGCATTTTCGCCATTTTTTTCAGTCATTTCCGTTTCTATTTCTGAAACAGCACTAGTTTCTTCAGTCTCAAATGATTCTTCAATTATCGGCTCACTTTCAGTTTTCTGAATATCTTCTTTAATGACCTCAATCGATGGATCAATCCCGGCCATTAAATTTTCTGGTGTAAACCCATTTTTATTTTGGTTTCTAGCCATCCTTAATCACCTCTCAATATCCTAACTCATCAATAAGATTATTATAAACTTTTTTCATTTCCATTATTGGTTCTCGTTCTTTCTTATTCTTAATTTCATCTTCATCTATCATGGTGATGGGTAAGTTGAATTTTACAATTGATTCTGCCGGTTTTATCGATTCCGGAATTCTTGTCTCGGTAATATAAATAGGATTACTGTTTGATGTAGAAATTATTTGACTCGAACTGTCCAAGAAAATATTGTGTGTTAATGTTGATTTTTTTACTTTGACTGGAATTATTCCTTTTATTGATAAGTTCGGATTACTTTCTTTCCATTCGTTGATAGTATTAATTGATTTGATCATACTTCTAAATGAGTATTTTTCTGGGTGAAATGGAATCAATATATCATCCGCTGCGTTGTAGACATTGCCTGCAATTAAACCTAGTTGGGGAGGGGTATCTATTATAATATAATCATACTTGTCTTTCAAAGGTGCTATGGCTTTTTTTAAGAGAGAATATATATCGTCAACATTTACACCTGATTCAGTTACTTTACTTTGTATTATAGTTAGATATCTGTTCGCTTCAATTTCAAGTTTTTCAATATCTGATTCAGCTTGCTTATCTCCTTTACTGACATTCTTTATACTTAGTATCAACGCTAAAATATTTTTTAACATGCCTATTAGAGAGCTATAGCCCGATAGTACATCCTTATTATCAATATTCGTCAAAACATCAAGGTCAAAAAAGGCCATGTCGTCATTGGCTGGAAGAACATGTAAATTATCAGTGATTTCAATTATGGCATCCTCTGGGGCAACCTCTTTAAGAAGTACATCATATATAGTATTTTCACAATTGTCAGGATTTTTCCCAAAACTGAGTAACACGTTCCCTTGTCCATCTTTGTCAACAAGAAGAACTTTGTTTTTTCTCCAGGGTTGATGCTTATTTTGCCGTAAAGATAATCCACCACCAATATTTATTGTAATAGTAGTTTTTAAGACCCCGCCCTTATTCGTGCTTGGAGAAATAACTTCCGCATTGTATACAGCTACTTGATTATTTGTCAATTGGATCAACCCTCTCTTCTTTCTCTTTTGCCAATGATTGTTTATAAACCTCATACAGTTGTTGAAGTAAATCAATATCCTTGAGTGCAATATCACCTAATTTTCCAATTACGGATTGTAACGCTCTTAACTCTTTAGTTTTCACATTAGAGTTGTCACTCTTTATACTCTTAACATAATTATCAAAGGCAAGAGAGAAAGAAATAAACCCTCCTTGATCAATAAATATTAGTCCACCCTCATTAAGAGTATCATAGTATTTCGCCAAATTTACAGCAGTACCGTAAGACATATTCAGAAAGTTATATCCTACTTTCCTCATATTCATGATCGTTGGTCTACTTATTCCTGTTTGTTTTTCAATCTCGTATGCAGTGATATCCATACTCAAAAGACCCTTAACTTTTTCATGAATTTCCATTTTAAACTTATCCTCCTGTTCCCTTTTTAACAACACTTCTACCGTCACAATGTCCATAGCAAACTCACAAGCAACATTGCTAGCAACGTTGCTATTGTTATTAATAGCGACGTCATAATTGAAGTCATTGTTAACGTTAATATAGACATTGCTATTAGTATTGCTCTTGTTAATATTAGTATACCCCACAAGAACTACTTAGTAAAGTGTTTTTACGCTTTTTTCTTATAATCATTCAATTCCGTTTATTAACATACTTATATTGTTTCTATCCCGCTTGACTAAACGAACGTACGTTCTTATAATAGATGGACTGAGTGAGGGGAGGGCATACACCAATGAAGCCGTATAATTATCAGAATGAACCGACAAGAGACATCCTTTTTATCGACTGTAAAAGTTTTTACGCCTCTGTAGAGTGCATCGAACGTGGATTAGATCCTATGGATACAATGTTGGTTGTCATGTCGAAAGCAGAAAATGCCGGCGGATTAGTTTTAGCAGCAAGTCCCAAAGCAAAAAAAGTGTTAGGAATATCAAACGTTTCACGTAAGCACGAAATTCCAGATCACCCAGATTTAATTATCGCGCCTCCACGTATGGCTCTCTATATAAAAAAGAACCTAGCTATAGGAAATATCATCAAGAGCTATGTAGCTGAAGAAGATTATTATCCTTATTCCATTGACGAATCAGCCAGCGATTGTACTAATTCATGGCACTTATTTGCTGATTCACCCTGGGACCTTGCTGTCATAATCCGGGATCGAATCAAACAAGAACTTGGTTTAGTAGTGACTATCTGTCTAGGAGATAATCCTTTACTAGCTAAAATTGGCATGGATATCGAAGCCAAGAAAAATCCTGATTTTATGGCCGAATGGCGATAAGAAGATGTGGCCACTAAACTGTGGGCCATTGAACCACTTAGCGAATTTTGGGGAATCGGGGCTAAAACTGAAGAAAAACTGAAGAGAATGGGAATTAATTCTATGTATGACCTTGCTCATGCCAATCCATATCGTTTAAAAGAGAAGTTAGGAGTTATTGGGCTACAACTGTTTGCTCACGCTCATGGCATCGATCGGACGATTTTATCAGAACCAATTACCACAAAAGAAAAGTCATTAGGCAACTCACAAGTGCTAAATTACGACTATACTGACCAGCGAGAGGTGGAGATAGTGATTTGTGAAATGGCGGACGGTGTCGCTCAAAGAATAAGAGAGAAGGGCTACCAAACAAGCTCAGTCACACTATTCATCAGATATTCTCGGAACGAATCAGCGAGTGGTTTTAGCAAACAGGTTAAAGTACCACCAACGTCTGAAAGTACCAGGTTAAAATCTATTTGTCTTCAGATTTTTAGAAGTAACTATGACCCGCAGTGTGCTGTCCGACAAATTGGTGTGACATACGCAAAGCTTGTTCGTAGTGACGCGCTTCAAACGAATCTTTTCGAAGATCCTGAAAAGCAAACATTGGCTAAAGAACTTGATTTTTTAGTAGATAAAATACGTAACAAATATGGCTACTCAGCCTTGGTTCACGCAAGCAGCGTGTTAAGTGGGGCCACTGCAATCTCTCGCCGCGATCACCTAATAGGAGGGCATTAATCATGTTTGATGAGGTTGATTTACAACATTTTTTTGATGTGGAATACCTGGATAGGAAAAAGATTAAATGGGCCGGCTTCTATCTTTCTGAACATACTGAAGAAATTGGGAAGGAGGGCGATTCAAAAAAAATCACCGTTGAAAAATCAATGAATCCAAATGAAATTAATGAGGTTTTGGTATTAGCACAATTAAAAAATCATTACTTATCAGTTCAAAAAGAAGGGGACTTCAACTATTTCAGAGGTTACCTTAAAGGGTTTGATGATTCGGGCATCACTATCGGGCTTAAAACAATCGCTTACGAGGATATCCGACATATTGAGATCATTGACCTAAAAAAATGGTAAGAGCTTTGATCAATTATTTCTTTCTGTTAATTGCGCGACCAGGACAAACATAGTAAACTTAATTCAATCAGGTATATTAAAGGACCACTAAACACGCATGTTTAGTGGTCTTTTAGTCGACGATCGTATAGCCTAACACAATTAATTGCTGTTTGATCAACTCATTAATATCGTTTAATTCTTGTCTAACGATTGTTTCTTCTATCTCAAGTAATTCATCTAGCAATTCCCCAGGACTAGCCTGTACCGTCTTTGCAATTGCTTGTAGTGTTCGGATTGTTGTTTGTCCAAGAGTCTTCTTAAACGCGTTTTTTATAGTAGATGGGGGCAGACCGCTTATTTTAGAAATACGATACATGGTTAATCCACTTCTAGCTGCATAAACTTCTAATGCTGTCATTCTTCACCTCATTTTAAGACCATATATGGTCCTATTCGTATGATAATCGCCAGTAGGGTTCTGCTGTTGAATATCTATGCTTTACTTGGCCACAATTGACCATTCTATTATCAGGATCGGCGATAGTATCAAATTCGCTAAAATCAATCTCAACTGTCATTCCTTCAGATAGGTTATTTTCCATCAGCTTCCCCTTTATTCTTCCGGAAACAAATCCCCACGGATAATCTCCAACAATCCGGCCAAGATTATCTCTTGTACACTTATTAAGTAGCAACTGATCATAGTTATTCTTAAACACTCTGATATCTTGTATGGTGGCATAGATCATATTCATTTCTTCAAGTTCTTCTTTAAATTTAGTTGGTATTCCTGACATCGAAACAGTCCTTTCTATTGATAGGTCGAGCGATAGTTCAATTATACTACAGTTGTGTCGTATACATAGGTTATATGTCCACCAAGCTGCGCATTCCCTCGAAAAAACTTTCGATCTTCTCGTTTGTTCCAGGCGTCCCAAAAAACGAAAAACTCTTCATGGCTTACTTCAATTGTTCCTATTTCACCATTTGCTAATTGATTCAGTAGATCCTCAAATTTATTAATCATCATCATTACTTCCTTCCGGCACCACTTGATTATTCTGAAAAAAGATAAACATCCAGAAGTTATGAATAAACATCACCTATTTTCAACACAATATTTAAGGTATAATAGAGTGTCGCCTATCCGACAGTTTTGCGACTGGAAGGAGGTGTATTACATGCTTGAAACATTCATTTGCCCCCTTCTTGTAGGGCTATTAGTAGCCATATTTGAGTATTGGTTGAATACAAGAAACAAGAAGTAAAGCAATCACGGCGACATCAATCCACGAAAAACCCCCAAGAGAATCCGACTTCTCTTGGGGGTTCGTGTATTACATGCTCAATCATTTGCAACATCATTATAGCACATTAACACAACCTATTTCAAGAAAAAGCCCATATCTACATTATTTATCTGATTCTTGCTGTTAAGCCATCTAGCCGCACGTCTCTATGTCTTGCCACGTAATAGTCGTTCCCATCGTTTATTTCTTACTCAACACCAGTGATGAGTTTCCGAATAATCCTAGTCGCCCCTGGCTCAGGCAAAACATGTAAAAACTTAATATATGGTGGGATCTGTTGTGCTGTAAATAATCGAACTTTGAATAGTTCATCATAAATTCGATTCATTGGTAGTAAATACACTTAACTCCTCCTCAATCACCTGCATTATTGTTGAATCAAAAATGCAAACTAGTTTTCAAGAATGAAATACATTCTGTTGAGACTTTCTTTTGTCGGCTGACCATTAGAAAAGTTGATTGATATGAACGCAGTCACTCTTTGAATAATCATAGATGAACTTCCAGAAAAATTGCTCTTTGAATCCGCTAGAGTAAAATCAGATCTGTTAAAACTAATAGTGAGTTCTCCAGCCAATTGATCAGTATCGTCAAAAAGAATATCCTTTAATGATTTGTCTTGATTAAAATAGTCAGATAAAGGTAGTTGTTTATTGTATGGTATTTTCTTCATAGGTGTCTCCTCTCATTGTTTGGTAGTTTTCAAATTAAACGACCAATTTTATCACAATTACTTCAAATTTGATGTGTATATTATAAATATACCAACAAACAACCCTAACAAAACTTTTTCATTATTTACTCCTCCAAAGTAAATAAAAATCTCCTTTAGTCCTTAGCTTATAGCTGAGGACTATTTTATTGAAAAAATATCGTTTTTGACACAAAATCATATAAAAATACTAGTAACATTATTTATTTTTCTCAAAATGATCCAGAAGTTCTTGTGCGTACCATTCTCTCACTCTAGTCTCAACTTTTCGATTTGGATAAGGTAAGAATGTATAATCAAACAAAATTCCCAGCTGATCATCGTATACCCACGCTCCTAAAATGTTTAGTGTGAGGGCATGTATGCCCAGAGACTTGAAGTGTGTGTTTAATTCTTGACGTCTTTCAAATCCATGTAAGAGCTGTTTAGTGGTATAAGTGATGGTATATTCTTTAAGTCCTTCCAAAACAAGCTGTTTTTCCCGTTCCTTTACAGCATGTTCGATGAGAATTTCATAGGTTTCTTTAGCAGCGTTATAGCCCTCCGAATATTTACGTTCTAAGTCATTAGCGGTTATTGCGAGTGACTTTGGAGGTTGCTCAGCCAATTTTGAGTCGATGAACTCGTTAAGGGAGGCTTCGTCAATTTTATAACCTTCTTTTTTTGAAGGTAATACTGCTTCGATTTTATTTTGGCGTATCCATCTGCGCAGCATTTGAATACTGCTTGTAATATTCTTTTCTTCAAGAATTTTCAATGCTTCTTGAATCGTCAAAGTTATCCTCTCCTTCATAAGTTACTAGTAACTTTATTATATCATGTCCAGTTTAATGTTACTAGTATTTTTAGAGTTTATTAGGCGATTTAAACGTCGTGTATGGGTAATTGTTAAGATATTATTTTTAAAATGGCTTAGAATCCTTTATTATATACCATTTTCTCTTTGTTTTAGGTATCGGTATAACGTTGAAGCACTTAATTTCATTATGGTTTCAATCTCTGAAATGGTATACTTTTTTTCATCATAGAGTTTCATGGCTTTTTCAATTTTTGTTTTGTTGATTTTAGGACGTCCGCCAACATGTCCTTTTGCTCTTGCCGCCGCTATACCTTCAGCAACACGTTCTCTAGTCAACTCTACTTCAAATTCATTGACTAGTTGAAACAATCCAATAGCAAATCTCCCATGAGGTGTTGAGGTATCAAATTGTTCTTTCAAACTGATGACCCTGACTTTTTTATCTTCAAAGTAATCCATCAGCTCCAGTAAATCTTTTGTACTTCTTCCTAGCCTACTCCAGCTTTCAACAACGATTGTATCATTCTCCCTGACAACACTTTTCAATTCATCTAATGCCGGACGACTTGCTAGTTTTCCTGATATTTTTTCCATATACATTTTGTTTACTACGTAGCTTTCATTGATTAGATCCACCTGCCGATTAAGTTCTTGAGATTGAGTACTTACCCTGGCATAACCAAAAATATACTCCATAAAAAAATCACCTCTTTCTGTTCCTTTAACTATAACAAAAACAGTAGTTTATGGCGATTTGATTTTGACATAAGTTTTGACAAGAACCGCAAATAAGCACTCTTGTAATAAGAGGGCGAAAGCTTGTTGTATAAGGTTTTATAGTCTGTCAAAAACCAATGTTTACGATAATTTTTACTTTCCAATACTTTATGTGGTAATGTAGAATCAAGGTAACATAGTCCTTTCAAAGAAATCAATTGTGTACTTAAGTCGATTTTGTACTTGTTACCACGTTAAATTCAAGGTCATCTAAACAAACAACATGTCTAAATCAATTTGGAGGGGATAGTTATTTCAAATAAGAGATTTAATTACACAAAAATATATGCTAGTACAATTAGGCGTTTAAAGAGGTTTGAGAATCTGATAAATAATGGTAATTATAGTTTTAAAGAACATGATGTATTCCTGTTATTAATATTGGGTAATATTAATGCACGATTAAATACAGTATTCTTTTTATTAAATAATTCCAACACAGATGGTATTTTTCCATTACTTAGAACTATATATGAAATGAATATTGCATTTAATGCTTATGTTAATTTAAAATGGGGCCACTTACTTAAGTAAATCCAATTGAAAAACGGTCCACTATTCACCACAATAGAAGTAGACATATTTCTATTGGAGGTTCAAGGAGTGAAAACCATTTT
>NZ_JAEEGA010000034.1 GCF_017829975.1 Vagococcus allomyrinae
GGTGTCGTTCTCTACTATGTTAAACATCTATCTCTGTACCTTACTTTCCTATTACAGCTTCTTTATGATGTGGCAGGTAACGGGCTGGGGGACACGAAATAAGGTGGAAGTGTCTTTGAAAAAGCAAGCGACTGTTGAACAAGCAAACCCTTAATGTTGCGCCTTTAAATTGGTTGACTCTTTATTTTCATCTACTATGACAAAATTTATTTCACGGTGAGCGTATTGCACTGTTTGATATTACTATAGCCAAGATTTAACGGATTTTTGCAGGGACTTATCATGCGGAACAGGTTTAGACAGTTTCTATAAGAATGGAACCTCAAAAATGACATAGGAAAGCAATTTTTGAGTCAACTTTGCCTGCCCATTTTGTAAGGTAAGTCTTTTACAAGCAACTAACGAAAACGACTAAAGAACATCGCGCAGTAGAAAATCAATTGAAACGGTAGGTTCGAATTATTTATGGGATGTACTTATGAGATTAAAAAAACGAGCAGACTTTTCTTGATCACTCAAGCTGTCTCCTCGTTTTGGTTTTCCATGCATATTCAGGGTTCTCTTATCCTTCAAATAACCTTACATCATTTCCAACATTCCCACATCGACAATTGACGCACCGCCATCAACTAGTATCTCTGATCCTGTCATATAAGATGCCTGATCCGAGCAAACAAACTCGATGACATTCGAAATCTCTGTTAAAGAGGCCGGTCGTTGGCAAGGCAGATGCTTGCACACTTGGGCATAGGCCTCTTCCAAGGTAACACCCTCCCGCTCCATAATTTCTTCCATCTCTAAATCAGACATCGGTGTTTTCATCCACCCAGGATGAACCACGTTGGCCCGGACTCCTGACCGCCCATAATCAAAGGCAACGGATTTCATCAACCCACAAATGCCATGCTTAAAGGTGATATAACTGACCTCTTGGCGCACAGCAAAGGTGGCAGAAGGTGAGCCAATAAACAAGATATTACCACGACTTTGCTTAAGGTAAGGCATTGTCATCTTGGCCGTCATAAAATGAGCGGTCAAATTCGCGTTAAACATCAACTCCCACGTCTCTCTACTACACTCTTCAACACTCCCCACTCGCATAACGCCGGCGCAAGCAATCACACAATCCAAACGACCAGAATTTTCTTCGATGATCGGTAGAACTTGTTCATGCCACTTACTTTCCTCTGAGACATCCAAGTGAATCGGAATAATTTGCTTCGTTGCGACTTCCGTTAATTTTTCTTCATTCATATCCAACACGTAAACCAAATACCCTTTATTTTCATACCTTTGAGCCAAATGCCTTCCTAAACCTGAAGCACCACCAGTAATCAAAATGCTTTTCATCGCGTTCCCTCCTCACTAAACAATCGGACATACGATTTGTTCTTGCCAGCCTACAATCACTTTCCAATAACCTGCTAATTGCTGATCTAGTTCCCAATCAGAAGTATCGACTCGTAAGGCGTGATTGGGTAGATGGTAAATTTTAGCGGCTGTTGAGACAATCCAAATATCTGAGGGTAAGACATCTCTGACGATACGAGGACTGATTTGTTGATTGCCTCGCCCCAAAATGTGGCCTTGCCCGCCAATAACCGTTAGTATTAGGACTACCCGCCTTCCCCTTAACAGGTCAAACAGCGCTTTTTCAGTGGCATCCTTTATCACGACAGCCTGATTAATCACTACATCTACCCCTAATAAACTACCGCTAAAGCCAAGATGCGCCATCACCTTAAACGTGGTGCCACCTGTGCCAAATAGAAAACAGGTGTCTGTTGGCAATTTTTTCATGCGGTCAGCAATTTCATCGGCAATTCCCATGACATCGTATTCGCTAAACTTAACTGAGGCCTTAGAGGGCTGCATTAGTTGGCTTACATAGGGAACCTCTAAATAACCGTATAGCCTCGCCTCGATAATCTCTTGACGAAACTTTTCTTCGTCGATATCCATGACCTCCCGCTCAACTAGCTGAGCGCTTTCTGGGTGATTAA
The DNA here is from genome assembly GCF_017829975.1 of Vagococcus allomyrinae. Taxonomy (GTDB): domain Bacteria; phylum Bacillota; class Bacilli; order Lactobacillales; family Vagococcaceae; genus Vagococcus_D; species Vagococcus_D allomyrinae. The sequence goes on from NZ_JAEEGA010000034.1 coordinate 2,004, forward strand.
TGAAGCGAGCTATTAGTTGCCCTGCTGCTTTTGGCGAATTGCCATAAACAGCTGAATGAATCTTCACCCCTGTCGGAATCCCCACACAAGGAATCGACAGGCCAACAGCATGATAGATATTCCGAGCCGTTCCATCGCCACCGGCAAACACCAGTAACTCAACTTGCTTAGCCAACACTTTGGCAAGATCTTCTGTATCCTGCGATGTTGTCTTGCTTTTTTTGGAACCAAATACCTGACATGGGAAGCCCAGTTCCTTGACAATTTCTTCCCCTAGTTCTCCCGCACCTGTATAGAGTTCAAAAGATATTTCGACAGACCGCAACGCTTCCAAGGCTATTTTGACTTTTTTAGCCGACTGAAACGTGCTTCCTCTGTAAAGCGCCAGCTCTTGAATCTCCGCGCCATCACTCCCTTTTAATCCGGCAGGCCCCCCGACACCGGCAATAGGATTAATAATCAAGCCGATTTTCATTAAGTCATCCCGTATTTTTTCTGATATTGTTTCCATGAGCAAATGACGTTGTCGGGATTTGCTTCATAGTAATTCTTAATCCCATGACAGGGGGCATTATGAGGCGCGGTTCGGATAATCTCTGGCGTGTGATAGCATTCCCAAGCAATCCGCTCTAAGACTGCTACAAACTCATCAATATCTTTTTTACTGTAAGAATCCGTCGGTTCAAGGGTGAATGGCTCAGGAACAATATGAGGGTGATGGGACTCCCAGTAATGTTCCATGCTATAATCCACCAAACGGCGCTGGACATCTTCTGTGCCTAAACCCGTGTCTTTTTCTAACTGCTCCCAACTGTAACGACATTGCTCAATTCGCCGCTTGCCTTTGCCATAATACATTGTCACTCCTTGAATTTGTTCAATTTTCTTAATGGCATATTGATTATTCAACACTGCACACATGGCCGCTTCTCTAATGCCATCGGCCCCTAATGTCCGAATCCACATATAGACTCTGACAATAATCGCCGCATTGCCGATAAACGAGCGAACCTTGCCGACAGAACGCTTAATATCACCGCTCAAATGATACCTCTCTCCATCAAAGGTAACTTTTGGTGTTGGAAGATACTCTTTCATTCGCTCATTAGCACCTAAGGCCCCGACACCGGGCCCCATCCCGCCATGTGGGGAAGAAAAGGTCTTATGAAGATTGTAGTGAATCAAATCAAAGCCAGCCTCTTTTGCTCGCGTAATCCCCATGATACCGTTGACATTGGCCTGATCATAAACTGCAATCGCCCCGACAGCATGAGCTGCTTCCACATATTCTTTAATCCGCGGATTAAAGATTCCTGTATCTTCTGGATTGGTAATAAAGATGGCCGCTGTTTTTTCTGACAAAGCCGCCTTAAAAGCCTCTAACGTTGGATAGCCCAACTCATCATCTTGCATTAAATCAATCACCTTGTAGCCAACGGTTGCTGGCGCTCCCGCATCAGCCGGGTGAGAAAAAATCGTCGTCACGATTTCATCACGATCTTCTCCGCGATCAGCAAAATACTTTTTAACGATTAGCGCGTTGGTATAAATCGCATGGGCACCGCCCCCTGGTTGAAATGAAAAGACCTCCATTCCAGAAATCTCTTTTAAATAACTTTCTGTCTTATAATAAATTTCTAACAACCCTTGAATGGTGGACTCATCTTGTAACGGATGAATGCTGCCAATATTAGGATTGCGTGACGCCAAGTGCTCCTGAACTTTCGGACTGTATTTCATGGTACATGTCCCCTGTCCAATATCGACACTGACATCATTTCCTAAAGTTTCCTGAGAGAGCCGCATGTAATGGCGATTGACTCGCATTTGCCCAACTTCTGGTAAATTAGGGCGCTGCTTCCGCTTCAAACTAGTTGGAATCAACTCTTTGTCAGCCATTTTTGCTAAAAGAGACTGACTAACCTCGGGTACCAGAACCCCACGTTCACCTGGCGTACTCATTTCATAGATAATCGGCTCATTCCAACGGGCCTCATGAAAATCGCGTAATAATGTTTGTTGATTTTGCCCCATGGTAATTCTCCTCTCTGATGTCGCTAATTTTCAACAATCTTGCGTAGTTGCACCACTAATTGATCAATTTCGGCTTTCGTCAACACTTCCGTCACACAATACAAGGCGCAGTCAGCAAATTCTCCAAAACAGCTGCTTAAATCTAACCCACCGAAAATCCCTTGTTTTAACAACTTATCATTAATCTCAGCAACTGTTTTGCCAGTGGCTGAAAAGTCCACGACAAATTCTTGGAAAAACGGACTGTTAAAACGAAGTGAAACACCTTCGATCCCAGCCATTTCCTGGGCCGCATATTGACTGTTATACAGAATAGCGGTACCAACATCTTCCATTCCCTTCGGCCCCATTAAGGCCATATAGACTGCCGCAGAAATCATCCACAGGTTGGTCCCCGTCCCAGTAAACTCCTTACCAAATGCTCGTTTGGAATAGTGCGTGCGATCAATCAGCATATTACCAAAGACGTACTCGCCTGCCACTTCTGGCTCAGCAAAGCCATAAATAAAATCTTTGTAATTGTTTAAATAACGCGCTTCTCCTTGAGTGGAGATAAAACCGGCTTGGCCATTTCCTCCAGACAGATGAAGTCCTAAACTATGAAGATCGCCACACGTAATCGTTGCGCCGTAATTTGCCGGTGCTTCCAACACCCCTAAAGAAATCGGATTAACGTAAACAATAAATTCAGCCCCTACTTCTTTTGTCAACTCGGCAATCTGACTTCCCTGATCTTCCAGAACCCCTAAAAAGCCAGGATTTTCAATTAGCACTGCTGCCACTGTTTCGTCTAATTTTTCCCCTAAATCAGCTAAGTCCAACTTGCCACTTTGAGGATCAAACTTGATAAACAGGCATTCCACATTTAATTCATCCTGAACAGAATCCATGTAATTCGCCACAATACTTCGGTACATCGGATTCATCAATTCTGGTAACAGGACCTTACGCCGATCGGTCATCCGACAAGCCATCGCCAAAGCTGTTGACATCGCTTGCCCACCATCAAATTGCGGCACACTCATCACCTCTGTCTCCAAAAGCTCCGCTAACATTGAATTATACTCAACAAAGGCTTGATACTTACCGTGATCTGCCCAGCTTTCAGCACCGTAACAGGTTAAAAATTCACCACGTGTGGTAATTTCATCTACCACTGCCGGAATAAAGTGTTGAGCACAGCCTGCCCCTAAGAAATTGATAAACTCATCACAGTTCGTATTCTTGGCTAAAATTTTTTCCACATGTTTTTTAATACTGAATTCATCAAGTATCCCATCAGGAATCGCTAGTCTGTCACGATACAATAAGTCTTCAGGGATTTCTTCGTAAAGCTCCCACATGTCCTTCACGCCGACATAATCCATCATCTCTTTTTGCGTCTCAGGATTGGAATTAGGAATATACGGGTAAACAATCTTGTTTTCTGACATTTCTGTCGCCTCCTCTTCTTTTTCTACCTACTTACTTCCTAACCTACACTTGCCTTCTCAGCCTCCTATCTCACTCTATCGAAACTGTCATTATAAGTTACTATACAAGCTTCCATCACTGGAAGGTCAAGACTCTTTAGATAAAAACTTAATGTTTCTATGCCACCCTTTCTAAATCAACTTTTCCTTCAAAGAACCGCTAGAATCGGCCGTTCCAATGAAAAGGCAACATCCATAGTTTGTTTGATAAAATAGTTAGCATGCTCCTTTAACCGCACCAAGCCTTTTGTAGGTATCGAGAGGTGATAGTTTTTAACCCCTATCATCCCCGTCATAGCAAGGTTTATCAATATAAAATGGGCGCTCTTATAAACTATTTCAACTAATCCTTGACCTTCCACTAGTGGAAGGCTTTACAATTTAAGAAATGGGGCGTTTCGCTTTCCTTTACCTCAAATCCGCTTAGCTCAAGTGAATAAATTCGGAAAAATAATGAGCCGTTAGCAGCCAGGGACAACTAAGTGAAAGGTGATAAGCACTAAGAATGGGCTAAGATCAGAGCTTCGGGTAGTTTTTAAGACAAGGATACTTATGCTGTGATGTCTTGTGAAGCTGTATTTAAAAGAACCTAGCTTGCTACGTAGATCATTGTTACTCAGTCCAAAACGATTAACGAAAGGACGGATTCTCATGGAAAGAAAAAAAATAATTTATGTGATCGTCGTCATGGTGGGAGCCATTTCCGGTGGTCTGGTTCCAACCGCTAATTCTCTGGCAATCAATGCCGGGTTATCTGAATCGCAAGTACTCTTAGGTCAGTCAGGCATTGGACTTCTTGCCCTCTTATTGTTGTTCATCCTATTTAAAGGCTACAAAGATTTCCCTTTGATCAGTTTTGGAAAGACCTTAATTATTGGTATTTCGCTAGGTTTAACAGGTTTCTTTCTCCTAAAAGCATTATCTGAACTCTCTGCCAGTACGACTGTTATCTTACAATTTCAGTTTCCTTGGATTGGGATTCTAATTGCGGCTATCTACCGCAAAAAAATGCCTTCCATTCAGCACTTTTTCGTCATTGTCTTTATTTTAGTTGGGGTTGTTCTTGGTAGTGGCATTATCGAATCGGGGTTAGGCCTCTTATCTGCAAAAGGGGTGATGTTCGGCATGCTAAACGCCTTTTCTTATGCCCTTTACATCTTTTTAAACGATATTATCGAACCAGATTTAGAATGGCCAAAAAAAGGCTTGGGAATTGCTTGTGGCGTTTTCATCGTGGTGATGCTAACAAGCTTTTCACAAATTTCTCAATTAACGACGGTTCCCATGTCCTCACTTTTTCTTTATGGTCTTTTAAATGCCGTGGTCGCCATTCTTTTGCCAATCATTTGCTTTTCCATTGGGGTTCCTAAAATTGGTTCGAGCCTTTCTTCTCTAGTCTCCTCAATTGAACTGCCAGCGGCCATTGGCGCCACTATTTTGTTTCTTGGCGAAAGTGTGACCTTGATCCGTATTATCGGTGTCCTTATTATCATAGTGACCATCTTATATGCCAACCGACTTGATGATACTTAGTTCATAGTTTAACACCTACTCAAAAAAATACGCTCTCAGGTTCTAGGTAGTGTTTAAATCAATTCTAGACAGACATAGTATCCCATTTTTATGGAATACTAACATTGAGGCCGGGTTTCCGGCCTCTTAATCTTCTCCAATTACGTCCCATCATCTCAGATATCCCTTTTCTGATTTTCTGACCATCAACGGTTGATTCTAAAATAGCAAAAAAACAGATAAGTCATCAGGAACTTTTCTCCTGTGACTTACCTGAATCTAGCGATACTAGACTTTTACGCTTCTTCTAGGTCGGTTTGACCAGACTGGCCATTATTTCATCAAAATAGGTCGCATAACTGTCGGCCAACTTATAGGATTTCAACTCGCGACAAATATCCAAGGCCTTATTAACTTTTTTTGTTCCTTCGGCTATTTGATTCGTTTTTAACAAATATAACCCTTCAGAATACATCAACAAATTTTTTTCATACAAATAGGTTTCCGAATTTATCAAGTTATCAATTTCTTGTTGAAATTGATAACTTTTTTCTATTTCATCGTTCATCAGACAAATCAGATTGGCGTTCAGTAAGACGTGAATCACCATCTGCCGGTGTTTATTATTGCTCTGAAAAAATTTGGTTTTATGGAAGATTTCATCCGATAATAAAATCACGGTTTGAATCGGAATGGCTGAGATCGAATTGCCAAATAGGACAATTTCATAATAGGTCCAATCGTCTATGGAAAACAGATAATCCGTCAGTAATTCAATATCGCTGTCTTCTGTTGTATGACGATCGTTTAATTCGTCATTCATAATTGACAACATGATATGATTATATCTGTTATTGACATTACCTGTGGTCTCCCATTTTGATAATTCTTCCATTGAGATTCTCAATAACTCCTCCGTGTCGCGATTGGTGTAACTCTTTCTAATATCTTTAACTAACTGATGGAGATTGCTGTGTTCATAATTGTTACACAGCAAATCAAATTCTTCTAAGGTAATGTTTATTCTATCTAATAACTTAATAAATTTTGAAATGGTGATTTCATTAACGCCCCGTTCGAATTTTGATAACTGCCCCACTGAAATGATGTCTTTTGAGACGTCCAAAATCGTCATTCGTTTCTCATTTCTCAAAATTCTAAAATATTCCCCATAGCACATTATGTCTCCTCCCAAGAAAAATATTCACATACGAATAAAATAAAGCTAACTATTAATTATATAGTAACATATTCATAGGTACATGAATAATTAAAGGGAGGGAAACTAATGGATATTATTATCATCACGCCACGCGGAGGCGGTTTAGTCGTAGTAGGTCCGTAGTCACCAAGCAGTTTAACTAGCTTAACAACCTCAATTCTCTCATTTAACGGAAATAGGCTACCTATTTTCGCTGGGTGAGGGTTTTTATTTGTTGATTCTGTGATTTTTTTTCGTGAGACCCTCTACTTCCTAATAAAGAAAATTTTTTACAACTGCCGTAAAATAGGTTAAAGTTGATGTACAGTATGGCCAAACTCGCTTCAAAGTAAAAGGCCACTAGTCATTTGAGTTAAGGAGCGATGAGACATGAAAAAGGCAACGACCACTTCCAGCTCTCAACAGCGGTATCTCCGCTTGATCAATAAAACAGAAGACTATATTGAACGCCATTTAAAAGAACCAATTTCTTTAAGTGACTTGGCACAAAACGCCCACTTATCCGACTTTCATTTTCACAGGATTTTTAAAAAGTATTCGACGGAAACGCTCCACGAATTTATTACCCGCTTCAAATTGGAACGAGCGGCCATCTATTTATGTGTAAATCCACAGGTGTCCATCACGGCAATTGCGATGGAATACGGTTATAGTGATGCCAGTGCCTTTAGTAGGCGTTTTAAACAGCATTTCGGTGTTAGTCCTAGAGATTACCGAAAACAGCAAGAAATGCCAAGAAATCGAGATGACTCCGTGACATAATAATTTGTGTCGACACCACTAAAAATGTTAGGAGAATGACCATGATTGAACCTATGACTATCACCACCGAAGAATTACAAGACCAGAGGATTATTTATATCCGCTTTAGAGGCAGCTATGCCGCCTTTCGCAAGGAGAGTCGCAAGTTAGTAACGGAGCTATTTGACTTTGCTACCAAACACCAGTTGATCGTGCCCAATGACACAAAAGTGTTGACCATTTACGATGATAATCCCTTTATTACCAATGAAAAAAACCTTCGCACTAGCGTGGCCATGACCATTCCAAAAGAAGCTCAGGTCATTGAAGAAGGAAATGTTTGCGAGTCAAGTATTTCTGGCAAGTTCGCCGTCGGCCATTTCGAGTTAGCGGCCAAAGAGTATGGGGAGGCTTGGCAGTATATGTATCAGGAATGGCTGTTTAAGGATAAAGCAAAAGCCAGAGATGCCACTCCTTTTGAGATGTATATCACCGAACCGCCAAAAAAACTATCGGAAAAAAGTTTGACTGATATTTATATTCCGATTCTTTAGTTTCTCTTTTATTGGTTAAAAAGTTTTGCAGGTTAATCATCCGATGAGGGTGATTTAAACATCAGTAACCCGATATCGCTACTTATCAGATATCTTTCCGCTTGCGAAATATCTCCTGAAAATTACCATTTGCTAATTGATAACTGTATTTTTTAGTATTTTATCTTGAAATAGTACTAGTATCATCAGTAAAGTACTTTATAACCCATTCTGATTTCCCAACTCTCCCATTCTATCTATTCAACAGTTCCATATATCAGCAAGAAAAAAGACACTTCACGCTTTTGTTTGAAGTGTCTTCTTTCTCTAAATATCTCTCAATCTATCCGTTCATTAACCTTAAGAAAACTTTTTTGACGAAAAAGAAGCAATTTTCGAATAGTGGTCTGAAAGGTTGTTTTGTTCTCATTCTTTACAATGATTTCCTTAACAAAATAGTCTAACAATCCGTCATTTATCCTCATAGCTTCTTCATATTTTTGGCTTAGTATATAACTATACTAACAAACAACCCTAACAAAACTTTTTCATTGGTATAGTTATCCCTAAGATAGCTATACATCTCCTAGCCCTCAGCCTCCAACTGAGGGCTACTCCTTTGTTTTGAAATCTAACTCATAGCTATAGCAATTACTTGTTAAGTATGGTAAATTTACGACTCTTCTGCTTCCTTTAAGCTAATCTTCAAGCGCTGATGTTTAATCGTCTGTTCTAACAATTCATTAAGTTGCGTCATCTCAATGTCTGCCGAATCTGGCTCCTTTTTAGTGATCATCCCAACCAAATGTATCTGATAATCGAAAAAGTCGATAAACTGCAAAAAATCAATTTGTTGGACTGATTTTCCAGAGTAATAGGCTTTTTCATCTTTCAGCTTAATTTCATTAGTGTAACTAGGTAGTTTCAAATTCGATAACTCACGCTCATCACTGTAAAGAGCTTGCTTATCCTCTGAGGAATAAACCTCTTTATCCCAATGATAATTGTACCCTTTGTCTTCAAGATAGCTCTCCACAACAGCAAACTCGTTGCCGATAGCTTGATTATAGATAAACTCTTTGAGTATATAAGCAGCATAATGAGGATAAATATGCCTCCTTAAGGCTTCAATCCCTGCTTTTTCAGCTGTTTCACTTGTAACGACTTCATTTTGAATTAGCCAGCTCTGATCATACTTTTGAAACGCCAAACGAATTCTCGGATCATTTCGATTCGTCCCGCTACGATCATAAACGGATTGGTCATCAGTCAGTTGAAAGGTGGCTTCAAAATAATTAAAGTAGCTAGATACTTTCTTTTCTGCCCCTGTCATTGTTTGAAAAAAACTAATCCCTACAATCACTGCTACACTCAAACATATTACACTTAATAACACCGCTATTTTTCTTTGCTTCTTATACACTAGCCAGCCGATCAAGCTTATGATGAGCAAAAAAGACAGACCTATTACGATACTACTCATTGACCTCATCCTCAATACACATACATATCCGCCACCTTTGGTAATTCATCTAGGTAATACTTATTTCCCCAGGAAGATATAATAAACTTGCCTTTCACCTCGTCAAATCCGACAATCGTCACCGTATGCCAATCAATCGGATCATCTCTTCCCTCAAACTTCATACCTGGAATATAACAGGTCATTGTGATTAATTTCCCTTCGCTCAATTGTTGTTTAATTCCTGACTCCGTATATATTCCATTTAAATTTCCTGTCAAATCCACATCATGGTCACGACAATAGTTTTTTATGTCTGCTTTTACTCTCGGTCCGATTGCCCCTGGTCCGAAATTATCTTGATGATAATAAAAATCTAACAATAGTTCCTCAAAATTAACATTACCATCTTTATCATAATAATCAATTCCGAATTTTTCTTTGAATTCCACTTCGCGACCTGCAAATTCACTTAAAATTATGTTGGTCGCCGCGGCATATCCACAACCTTCGTTGTTTAAATTATTTAAAAATTCTTTGATCTCCTCATCAGACATTTTTTTCCCCATCACTTTTTCAATCATATTTCTAATTCTCTCTCTATCCCCTTCATCATTGACATCATTATCCCATTTTTGTTGTAAACTTCCTTGATCTGCACCAAATACACCGTTGCCATCTTCATCAAATACCTCTGGTCTTCCCATCAGTTTTGCGTACTGATTATTCATTGTGGTAATGATAGAATTCACTTTCCAAGATGGAGCGGTTATCACTGAAGGAGTAATTAATTTCCCAATGGTTTCCGTTTTGTCCTTATAACATTCTATTTTTTCTTTTATCCCACCTATTCGACGTTTAAAAGAATTATCAACTTGCTTCACATTTTTCAACACTTTTTCAAAATCAGTCTGTCCTATATTTTGTTTATCAATAATTTGATTATGAAACTCTCTCAAATCGGCCAGACTGTCTTTCGCTTCACCTGGACAAGAAAATAAATCTCCAAAAAAATCGGCAATTCCCCATTGTCCATCATTTTCAACCTCACTTATAACTGCCTGAATTGCCGATACATTTGCTTGAGAGAAATCTCGTTTCATCCCTGACACTCTAGTTTCCCTCCTTCAATAACTCTTCCAGTACTTTTGCACTTTTTTCATCTACATCTATCATAGAATCTTTCGCATTTTCTAAAAACGAAATAGTATTGCCTATCATATCATCTAGCGATATCGCTAATGAATCAAGACATGTGAAAACTTCTGTGATTTCCTCAATGGTTTTTCCTTTACTTTCCAAAAACGGTGGTGCTTGACAAGCATTCTTTCTCAATGAACTTAAATAAGCTATTTCTACATTGATTACTTCTACATCTATCTCAATCTCTACTTCGCTCATAATTCACCTCACTCATATTAATAAAAATCAGCATCGGCCTCATCAAAATCCGCCAAAAAGGCTTCTGTTTCACGTTGAGTAGTTGCGCTAAAATCTTTAACAACCTCTTTAAGTGTCTTTGCTGTTTCCAAGTAAGTTGCTAAATTAGTTGAAACTCGTCCACCTTTTACAGCACTATTGACAATTCTTTGTAAAGAAGATAAATAATTGTCAAGGACTTCTTCATACTCATCCATTGTTTTGTTAATTTCATTATTAATCGTTTCAATTTCTGAATCAAGTAACACAATATCATAACCAATCGTGTATCCCATGATACCATCCTTCCCTTTTAACTTTATAACTGCCTTCTTTGACTGTACAAATTTGACAATACTATTTCGTAACCATTTTGTGTGGTTTTTAATCGTATGATCTCTTGTTCTGTTTGACTAATCTTTAACTCTATGACTCTAATAGCATGTTTAATTGATTCTTCTGTTTGCTGAGCCAAATTTCCATTCACCAAATCCATCATATTTTCCGATAAACTGACACTAAATTTTATGCCCTCAACATTATTTTTTAGGTTAGAAAATTGCCTTGCTTTACTCTCTTTCATACTAAAAAAAATAGCATTCACCTTCTCCTCATGTTCTGCCGCTTGATAAAGTTCCAATAATTCCTTTTCCAATTTTCTAATACCAAATTCAACATCTCTAATTTGTTCTTCTTTTTGTCTAATCTTACTTGTAAGAACTTCTGCTCTATCCAAAGACATTCACCACCTCTGACAAATTATAATGACATTTCATCTTGAGTTACCAAAAACGTAACCGCATTCATCTTTGTGCTTATCTGACTTAATCTTCACGTCCTAAATCAATGATACCAAAAAACGATCATTAATTGTACCTTTTATTGTTTTTTTCTCTGTACTATTAATACTATTTTTTGTAAAAAAAATCGAATAGTTAATGGTCTAGCTTATTCAGCTTAAATTACGTACAATAAAGTAGAACCTATTACTCACTTAATCAATACAAAACACTTAGATATGGAGGATGTAACAGATGGCTATTCGCTATTATTTTAGTTGGTTTGATGAGGGGTTACCTAACTCTCTGCAGCAGTCTTTAAGTCAGGATTTGGCAGATAGAACTTCTTTAGTTATGATTAATGGACAACCTTCGAACTTTGCTTATCCCGAACTTACTATTGTCAAAGATAAGTGGTTAGAGCCTGCTGGAATTGTCTTTGACAACTACCAGATGATTGATTATCGCTTATCAAAAAAGAACGCTCAATCATTATTAGCGGAGGCCTCAGCGATTTTTGTCTGCGGCGGCATCACCACTTCTCTCCACACATTTTTGTTAGATTACGGATTAACCGATATTATTAAACAAAGTTCCGCAGTTGTTATGGGAGCTAGTGCTGGCGCCATCAATATGTCTGCCAAATGGCTTTGTTCTAAAAATACTGGTAGCGATATAACCAACAGTTCGCTTTTTACTGGAATAGGCCTTGACGACTTTTTCTTTTGTTCCAAAGCAAACTTGAGCATTGATGATACGGCATTGCTCGCTGAACTCCTCCCATTATCTCGGGAACTTAACGTTTATGTGGCGGTTAAGGAGTGTGCAATTCGATTGATGGATGGTAACATGACAACCATGGGAGACGTTTATTTAATCGCCGATGCCAAGATACACTTGCTGGCCGAGAGCATTTCCACTTGAAAATTCCCCCTCTCCTAGCCCTTCCCCTTCAACCGAAGCATATTCTTTTGATAACGACTTAGAAAATGCTTAAAAAACAAACGAAATCATGTTAAAATAATCCTATAGAAAAGTTAACTGATGATGGCTAGCCTCCCTATGTAACACGATAGGAGGTGATGCTTATGATTAAAAAAATAAGTACTCCCTTACTTTTTCAGAAAGGGAATACTATGTCAGTATTCGAAGCATTAACACTGGCCACAAGCTTGGCTATGTTAGTGATCGCTATATTGAAATTTAATCAAGACAAGTAATCATCCTGTACTTTGACCAGTCTAGATGATTACTTGTATCTCGGCTAGTCACTGATCTTTTATCAGTTCTACTAGCAGTCCTGTTACTAGCGAGGCTGCTGAAAAAGTTAAATAATTAAAGTTGTATAAAATGATAGCTGTTTTATACAACTTTTTTTTGATTTTACAGACTTTTTCCGTTCAATTTGAGATAATATAGGTAGAAAAAATAAA
>NZ_JAEEGA010000035.1 GCF_017829975.1 Vagococcus allomyrinae
ATGTTAATGATACGGTCGGGAAACCAATATCAGTTTAACATTTTAGGAGGCTTTTTTAATACCTCGCTGGAAGCTCTAAGGAACCACCCGCATAGCAGGTGGTTTTCAAAACATATAAAAAAAACGCCAGTGAAGAAAAACCTCACTGGCGATCTGGTATTTAATTAAATTTTTGTTTAAAAAAGCGATAAGATAAAGGGTAAGAAATCGCGCATAGTCCCAGAGTTGTCACAAACAATATCAGAATTAAATGATTAACGGAAAATGAAGAAAACTGATTGAGGATCGTCACTTGACTTTTCTCAAAAAGATAACCTACTGTAGAAATAAGCAAAAAGAAAATTGCCACCAAACTCATAACTGCCAGCCGCGCTTTTTCAATGGAAAATTTGAACAGCAAGGGTAACGTTAAAATCGACAAGAGAAAACTGCCTAACAGTGCTACTCCCCCAAATAAAAAGATAAGTTGTGCATCAAACAGTTGGTTAATAAACAATTTTGCCACGAGCGTTACGAGGACAAGGAGCATCCCCACAAGACTAAGTAAACCACTTAACAGATATTTTGATGTTACATATTGTCGTAAACTGATAGGAGCAGTCAAAGCGTATGTTTCCCAATTACTAAACTGATCATAGCTAAAAGATGACATGGTCATCATGCTAAAAATAAAAGCTAGGGAGATCAACATACCATTGGATTTATCCGCCCATCCAGCAATTATAAAGATCACGGTCACAGCTGCCATGGTTTTCAAACTACGTTTCAAAATGATTAAATCTTTCACTAATAAGCCTTTCATCTTACCTCACCTTTCTTTATCATCAATAAGGTCGCTTCAATTGTCGCCTTTTCCACGACAATATCTGGATATTCTTTTAAAAACATTCTTCGATTGCTGATTAAATATTGAGTTGAAATTGCGGTTTTTAAACGATAGAGATAATCAATTTCACCGATATCCGCCAGTTGACTTGCAGTTAATTTGGCAATACCAAAGTCTTCTTGAAATTCCGCTTGATCAGTCGTTAAGACAATTTTTCCCCGATCAATAAAAATAACAGAATCAGCAATTTTTTCAATGTCTGAGGTAATATGAGAGGAGAATAGGATCGCTTTATCCTCTTCGATAAAGTCATAAAAAATATCTAATATCTCATCACGAGAAACAGGATCAAGGCCAGTTGTTGGCTCATCAAGAATTAAGAGTCGGGGATGATGAGCTAGGGCGGCAAAAATTTTCACTTTCGCTTTCATTCCCTTTGACAATTCTTTTAACACTTTTGATTCGGTGATTCCATGAGCCTTTAGCAATTCATTAAAATAAGGCTGATCCCAATTGTGATACATCTTAACTAAGACCGTTGCTATTTCCTTTGTGGTAAAATCTTCGTAAAAAAAAGCATCATCTAACACCACGCCTATTTGCTTCTTAATCGCAAGTTCTTGTTCTTGATTATCCAGTCCATAAATACTAACTGACCCTTTTGCATGTGAGATTAAGTTTAAAATGGCTTTGATCGTCGTCGTCTTCCCAGCACCATTTTCTCCGACAAATCCAACAATTGAACCTGACGGAACGTTGAATTCAATCTTATCTAAGGTAAATTCTGGATAAACAACTTCCAAGTTTTTGACTTCAATTGCGTTCATCATGACAACACTCCCTTTTCCGATTTTAACTCCTCAGCAATCAATGATCAGCCATAGGATTCTGATAATAATTCAATTAACTGTGTCAATGAAATATCGACAACTTTAGCTTGATCAGAAATCGACGATAATTGCTTCCTGAGAGACTTAACTGTTTCTTTTTGAATAAACTCCTTATCAATCTCCGCGACATAAGTTCCCTTTCCTTTAATACTATGAACAAACCCCTCTTGCATCAACATCTCATAAGACTTTTTGATGGTGATCACACTAACTTTTAACTCCTTTGCCAACCCTCTGATCGAGGGCAGTTCTTCACCACTAACGAGAGAATGATCCATAATTTGTGATTTTATCTGATCATAAACTTGTTCATAAATAGGTTGTTCTGAGCGCGCACTCAAAATAATTTCCATACCATCACCTCTTGCTGTATATATACAGTATACACACGTATCTTTTTACCGTCAACTAAAAAAAGCATTTCTTCCATTACATAACGATCAAGCTTCTTACTAAGAAAATTTTCAGAAAAAAAGTTTCAAACTATCCCACTATTCTCTTGACATAACAATTAATTTTCATTGACTTTCGACTCTTGAGATGATACTTTTAATAAGTTGTGTATATTTTAAAATTAAAGGAGATTATCATGGAACAAAAAGAAATCACAGTAAAACATCAATTAATTGACCCTTCGGCTATCGGCCTTTTCGGTTTAGCAATGGTAACACTTGTCGCCTCATCACAAAAATTAGGATGGACTGAAGGAGTTGGTGGAATTATCCCTTGGGCTTTATTCTTAGGTGGTGCTGCTCAACTAGTCGCAGGAGCCTATGACGCTAAATGTAATAATGTGTTTGGCGCAACAGCCTTCTTCGGTTTTGGTTTTTTCTGGTTTGGTGTTGCGGGATCTTGGATGATTCAAAACGGCTTACTAGGTGAACAATTAGCAGCCAGTTACGATCCAAAAGAATTAGGATTTGCCTTTATCGGTTATTTAATCTTTTCAGTCTTTATGACGATTGGTGCGGCTGAAACCCACAAGGTGTTATTCATTATTTTTGTACTGATCGACTTTTTGTTTATTGGTTTAGCTCTTTCGACTTTAGGGATTGCTCCTGACTTCTTCCACATGGTAGCGGCAATTGCAGAATTTTTAATCGCCATCATGTCTTTTTACGGCAGTGCCGCTGCTGTTTTAAACAAACACTTTGGTTATACCTTCTTACCTGTGGGCAAACCGCTTGGGATCTTCAAAAAATAACAAAAAAGATCAACTACCTTTTAAAAAGGTTAGTTGATCTTTTTTTGTGCTAACTGTTCTAAACGATCTCCCGTTAATCTAAATACCGTCCATTCATCCATCGGCTCTGCCCCTAACGACTGATAAAAAGCCACACTAGGATGGTTCTCGTCCAAACACCACCACTCTAGACGCCCGCAACCACGTTCTTTTGTCAAATGGGCCAACTCACTAATAAAGGCTGTTCCGTAGCCGACCCCGCGGTACTTAGGACGAATATACAGATCTTCCAAATAAATGCCTGAACGGCCTAAAAAAGTGGAAAAATTGTGGAAAAACAAAGCAAATCCCACGACATCTCCATCAACTACCCCAAAGATGACTTCTGCTTTATTCTTCTCAAAAAGCCATTCTGTTAATAAGGCTTCTGTTGCAACGACTTCAGATAATAATCCCTCATAATCCGCTAATTCTTTAATAAACTGCAAAATCATAGGCACGTCACTTACGTCTGCCGGTCTAAAACGAATCCTTGACATCGAAATCCTCCTATCCAAAAAAAACTGTCTGAAACTCTCAGACAGTCTATACTTACATTTTAGAAATCCATTAAAGCCAAAATATCATAGTCTTTAATTTTATCGCGACCGTGTAAATCTGTTAATTCCACTAAAAAAGCACAGCCGACGACCACACCGCCTAAGTTTTCAATCAGTTGGATAGTTGCTTCAATCGTCCCACCGGTTGCTAATAAATCATCACAAATCAGAACCCGTTGACCTGGTTGAATGGCGTCTTTATGTAAAGTCAATGTTGCTTCCCCATACTCCAAACCATAGTCCACTTCAATGGTTTCACGCGGTAATTTCCCTTTTTTACGAGCCGGTGCAAACCCAATCCCTAACTCATAAGCCACTGGACAGCC
The DNA here is from genome assembly GCF_017829975.1 of Vagococcus allomyrinae. Lineage (GTDB taxonomy): Bacteria > Bacillota > Bacilli > Lactobacillales > Vagococcaceae > Vagococcus_D > Vagococcus_D allomyrinae. The sequence continues at coordinate 3,825 of NZ_JAEEGA010000035.1, forward strand.
GATGATAAACCCACGAGCTTCTGGTCCAACGACCATGTCTACCTGCTTTTCTTTGGCATAGTCAACAATTTGTTTAGTAGCTTCTCGGTAAGCCGCACCATCACCCATCAACGGCGAAATATCTCTAAAGATAACACCTTTAGCGGGATAATCTGGAATACTTGCAATATAATCTTTTAAATTCACTATTCTTCCTCCTGTAGCAAAAGCCAGTCGCGTAACTCGCTAGCATTACTATATAATAAAAACTTTTCGGCTTCAATTTTTAACTCACGCTCTTGATAACTTTTGCTTTCGCTTAAGGCGCGATTGACTGGTGCTTGCACCTTGTTCATCACGCCACTGTCTATTGTAACAAATTCCAAGTCAAAAAACACTTGAATCATAAAAATTAACACACTTTCTTCAACTTTTAGAAACTTCGCAATATCTTTCGTTTTGTATCGAACATCTATCTGTTGATAGTGATCAATAAATTTGAAAAGTTTACCAAACTGTTCACGACTAGGGATACCATTCAAATAACACTGTTCCAGTGACTCAGCAAATAGATGCACCCTTGAGACTCCAAGCTGGTGAATCACCGTCTTAACATCTGCGGCATGAAGCCCACAATCAATGATAACCGCTTCTTGCCAATTTTGACCCTCTGGTATCTTGCCATTTTCCACCAGTAAGACCGTATGGGGAACTTGCTTGCTTAAGCGCCGGTAATTTTTTGCGTCAAATGTCAACAACACGGTCGAATCTTTTGAGTAATCCTCAGCATTAAACCTCTTGCCACGTAAATCAAATAATTGAAAATCCGCCACTTGATAATCCTTAACAAAAACTTGAGGCTTGCGATTCCCATTCCATTCATTTATTGATAATTGACCAACCAGTTGCAACTCATCGGCAGTGGCCAGCTCTTCCAGATCTTTCCCAAAATCAAAAGCAATACAATCCAGCAACTCATCATTTTGTGCCAGCTGAAACTTCAAATGATTTTGACCAGCGCCAATCTGTTTCAAATTGACGGCTTTCACCTGATCAAACATAAAGTGCGGTGAGGGATTATCCGTTCCAAAAGGAGCCAATAATGTCAGTTGTTGAATAAAATCGATCGTCCCTTCTGCAAGTGGTAAAATAGCCTCCACTTGTAATTCAGGTCCCTGTGAAAAATCGACCTTCGATTCGATCACAAACCCATCTAAAGCAGCCTGTAAATCGATCAGACGATCCATCGGTAATGACATACCCGCGGCCATATGGTGACCACCAAAATTAATAAAAAGCTCACTGGCCGCACTCATGGCATCAAACAGATTAACTTGCGTCACACTTCGGCCAGAACCTTTCGCCACTTGAGTTCGCTCATCAATGCCCAAAACCAATGCCGGTCGGCCTGTTTCTTGAACAATTCGACTGGCAACGATTCCCAGAACACCTTCATGCCAGCCGACCTTAGCTAAGACATAGATGCCGTGATTTGGCATGTCCTTAACCATTGCCAATGCTTCCTCGGTAATAGTTTTAACTATGGTCTGGCGCTCGCTGTTTTTCTGCTGAATGAACTCGGCTAGTTCACTGGCTTCTTCTTCATCAAAGGTGCTCAGCAGTGTCACACCAGGAGAAGCATCACCAAGGCGACCAATGGCATTTAAACGAGGTCCAATGCCAAAGCCAATATTTTCTTCTGTAATCACGCCTTGAGTCAAATCAGCTTGCTGACACAATGCCTGAAGACCAATTCGATCGCTCTGTTTGAAAATATCCAAACCTAATTTAACTAAAGCACGATTTTCTCCAGTGACCGATACTAAGTCGGCAATCGTACCGATCGCCACTAAGTCCAGCATTTCCATTGGTACCTCATCGAGCAAAGCCGTCGCTACTTTAAAAGCTACCCCAACACCAGCCAACTCTCCAAAAGGATAGTTCCCTTGGGGATGACGAGGATGAATGACCGCATAAGCCTCTGGCAATTCTTTCGGTAGTTCATGATGATCAGTTACAATAACATCGACCCCAACCGATTTTGCATAGTCAATTGCTTCATGGCCAGACACACCATTATCCACAGTAATAATCAATTGGATCCCACGTTCTTCAATGAGACGCTCGTATGCGGCTTTATTGGGGCCATAGCCATCTTTAAAACGATCTGGCAAGTAAAAGGACGCTTCGCCCCCAAGTAGCTCAATTGCCTCTTTCATAACAGTTGTACTAGTGATCCCATCTGCATCATAATCGCCATAAATCAAAATCGGCTGACCTTCACCAACCGCTGTTTGAATTCGCTCAATGGCACGATCCATATCAAACATTAAAAATGGATCGTGAAGCTGTTCCAGACTAGGAGAGAAGAAAGCTTCTAACTGCTCAACTGTTTGAATCTGGCGATGCCAAAGTAAATTAGCAAAAAATGCCGGAAATTGATGTTCCGCCAGCCAAGGAACTAACACCTCTGCTGCTGGATTATCCTGATGAATTTGCCATGAAAAATTAGCCTGTTTCAAAAATGTCCACTCCCTTTATCAAAAACTTTTAAGCAACTTGATGTTGTCTCTACACAAGAAAAATAGCACCAAAAAAACGATCCTGAATGGCTAAAACTCCCCATCCGTTGATTGCTTGTTTTAATTTTAAGCAACCAAAGAGGCGTCACTAAATAAACAGTGACTGCCACACTTATCTATTTACTTAAGAAGTTCCTACTAATTTCATTATACCAAAAAAAAAGACAAAAGGCTTGGAAAATTTCCGAGTCTTTCTCACTCGAAACGAAATAGCCAACCCGTTTACTGCGACTCTCCATTATGCGCGCTTGCTAAACACTTTACTTAAAAAAACTCCAGTAGGGACTCGACTAAAGAGAAAGGAAAAGAAAATCCATCTCCGCTACTCCGGAAATGGACTACCTTCTTAATTATGTTCCTCTGGGACTTCTCCGTTCGTCTCGATAAAAAGCTCACCTGTTAATTCACGAAATTGTTGCTCTAATTCGTCAATGCGCAACTGCTTTCCAGCAATCACTTGTTCTGTTTCAATTTTCTCAGCAGCAATTGCTTGTTCCACTCGCTCTTCTATTTCACTTTCATATCGGGCAATTGTCGTCTTCATTTCTTTAATTTCCTTACGTTGTTTCCAAAAACTAGAAAACCAAGTGACAAAAACAATCAGAGCACCCAAAACAGTAGAGCCTAAAATAATAAAAATCAATGGAGACTGAATTGTTGCAAAACCAAAATTCACTGCTACTTTATCAGTATTAATGACAGAAAAAATAGCCACAATAAATACTAAGATGAACCCGATAATGAGTTTACTTTGATTCTTCATGAGATCCCCTTCTCTTACTTCGTATTAAACAAATTGGCTGCAAAATAATCCCCCAGCCGTGGAAATAGGATATAGGCTTTACTGGCAACTTCCAGCACAGCTGGCCCATTAATTTCTCGCCGATTTGTCATAAAACTATTGACGATCCGTTCAGCCAGAGGTTGTGGCTGTAAAACCAACCAACTCACATTGGACAAATAATCCCCTGATTCGTCCGCTATCTCAAAAAAATCAGTGGCAATTGGACCAGGATTAACGGTTGTGACCTTCACTCCAAAAGGTTTCATTTCTAATCTTAGGGCATTGGAGAAACCTAGTACCGCGAATTTTGTAGCCGAATAAATCGTCGACTTAACTGTCGCCATTTTAGCGGCTTGCGAGGCAATATTAACGATATGACCTGTTTGGCGCTCCGCCATATCAAGAGCAATTTTTTGCGTCAGATACATAAGCCCTAAGACATTCACGCGGAACATTTCCTCAGCTACTGACATCTCAAAATCCGTGAAGTGACGGAACAATCCAAAACCAGCACAATTCACAAGGATATCGATCGGACCAAGATTTTGAGTGACTTTTTGATAAACCTCTTCGACATTATCAGGGTTGCCAACATCCAATTGAAAAGAGTGAGCCTCAAAATTCGACAACTCCGAACAGACTTCACGAACCTTCCCTATCAGATTAATGCGACGGGCACAAACGACAACTATCGCATTACGTTTTGCTGCTTCGTAAGCAATTTGCTCACCTAATCCTGCAGAGCCACCAGTTATGAGGACTATTTTCCCTGCAATATCAGCTTTTGGTAGAAACATGTTATAACTCCTTTCAGTAAGTGGCATGCTATCTCGTCATCACACACGAGAAGGCCCTTAGGAACAGCTATTTTTGGGGTTCTTCTTTACCTAAAAAAGGAATATCGATGCAATCAAAATCGCGCACCACTCGCGAATTCGGAAAAACAGCTTTGGCTTCAAGTTCCAAGTTTTTGGCATCATTTCCGACATAGCGAGCACTAATATGCGTTAATAATAGTTGTTTGGCTCCTGCTTCACGAGCAACTTCCGCCCCTTGTTTGGTCGTTGAATGATAATAGGCTCGAGCCAATTTACTTTCCTCTTGATTGAAGGTACTTTCGTGGACCAAGACATCGGCATCTTTTCCTAAAATAACACTGTTAGGGTGTTTGCGGGTGTCCCCTAAAATCGTCACCGTTCGGCCTTTTTGGGCATGACCAATAAAATCACGACCATCGATGATCCGACCATCAGGCAACTCGACCGTTTCCCCTTTTTTTAAGCGGCCATATATTGGACCAGATGGTATTTGAGCAGCTTTCAATTTCTCAACTTGGAGCTCCCCTTCGTGATCCGTTTCCACCACACGATAGCCATAGCACTCAATTCGATGATCGAGGGGCAGACAAGTTACTGTAAATTGATGATCCTTAAAAATAACCCCAGTCTCATCGATTTCGTTGTAAATAATCGGATACTTAACATGGGAATCAGAAATTTTTAAAGACGTTTCAACAAATTGTTTAATTCCTTTTGGTCCAATAATCGTCAAAGGAGAGTCACCGCCTTGAAAAGAGCGACTACTCAAAAAACCAGGTAAACCAAAAATATGATCTCCATGTAGATGAGTAATAAATATTTTCTCGACTTTGCGCGGTCTGATAGACGTACGTAAAATTTGTTGTTGCGTTCCCTCACCACAATCAAATAGCCAAATTGCGTTTCGCTCATCTAATAATTTTAATGCGACACTTGTCACATTGCGCTGTTTTGCTGGCACACCAGCTCCGGTACCTAAAAATTGTAATTCCATATCTTCCCTTGCTTTCTCTATTAATTTCTTACTAACAGTTGACAGAAAAGCTTCCGCTCAATTGATGACCAACATCAATAAAACGAACCGCTTCCGCTCATTCATATTACTAAGAAATAGATCAATGATGCAATACTTTTTTTCCCAGCTAAAAAGTATTCCACTCTCAGCTTAATTTATATCAGTCGGTGTGTCAGTCTCAGTTTTGTCATTGTTTTTTTTCGCTTCATCTTCCATCTTCTGTGCATTGGATATGTCTTCTTCCACCTCATCAAAATCTAAACGGGTAATGTGGCCACCTAAACGATTAAAAATCAAGTCATTTAACGGCCGATTATCATCCTCTTCAGCAATCAAAACCGCACCTGTTTGCCCTTCGCCAATTTGATTAGCGACTGATTCAAAAATGCTTTTAGCTTCTGTAATTTCCTTAGCATCCTTCGCTCCGCCAATCATGCTACCGGCAAACCAGCCCAACATCATCGGCAGAAAACCGCCAAAAAGTCCGATCAACATCCCAATCGTGCTACCTTTGGCACTGTTATTATTACCAGTAAAATCAATAAAATCTTGAATGTCAAATTTGTGGGTGCCATCCTTCCGATGGGTCACAACGGCCATCTGTTCCCCTTTAATCTCCCGTTTCATATGCATTTTTTTTATTTCTGAAAAAGCTTGATAAGAGATACTTTCCAAATCAAAGGTTAAAATAATCACTTTTTTTGCCATAATGTCACTCAACTCCTTAAATTTTCTATCCGTGATGAAACCATCACGGTTCATACGAACCTTATAAACCCCATATAATCATTGTACCAATAAATACGAGAATACCAAAATTTTAACGATGGTATTCTCCAAAAAAAAATGACAACCAACCGCAGTTGATTGCCACTTTAACTGAACCAGTTAATTCCGTATTTCCGATACCCTCTCAGACTTAATCAACAAATTCAAAAACAAACGATTCGATCCTAACTAGATCGCCATCAATCGCGCCTTTAGCACGTAAGGCTTCATCAACCCCCATACCTCGCAATTGACGGGCAAAACGCATCGTGCTTTCATCCCGATCAAAGTTAGTCATCTTAAAGAGTTTTTCCAACCCTTGACCAGATAATACCCAAGTGGAATCATCATCACGAGAAATTTCGAATTGTTTTTCTTCTGGCGTAAATTCATAACGGACCGTTTCTTCTTGCATTTCCTCATCATATAATGGGAATTCTGGCGTTGTTTCAATCAAATCAACAGTGGTACTTAATAAAGGTTCGATTCCTTTGTTAGACAAACTAGAAATTGGGAACACCGGAATTTTCTCAGCAAATTCATCCTCGATCCCAGCATACAGTTTTTCCTTGAAGATTGTTAAATTCGCTTCAGCATCAGGCATGTCCATTTTATTGGCAACAATAATTTGGGGACGCTCCATCAAACGCATGTTGTGAGATTCCAACTCTTTATTGATCGCTAGATAATCATCATATGGATCACGCCCTTCCATACCACTCATATCGATAACGTGTAAGATAACACGAGTCCGTTCAATATGACGCAGAAATTGCGTTCCTAGACCAACGCCTTGCGAAGCTCCTTCAATTAGCCCTGGCAAATCCGCCATAACAAAACTACGACCATCCGCAACGGACACTAACCCCAAATTAGGGACTAAGGTTGTAAAATGATAGGCGCCAATTTTTGGGCGTGCTTTAGAAACAATCGACAACAAGGTCGATTTCCCAACAGATGGAAACCCTACTAAACCAGCATCTGCTAAGACTTTTAATTCCAATTCAATAATGCGTTCATCACCCGGCTCGCCATTTTCAGCAATTTCTGGTGCTGGGTTCCGCGGTGAGGCAAACCGAATATTGCCACGGCCACCACGGCCACCTTTTGCCACGATCAGTTCTTGACCGTGAGCGATTAAATCTCCCAGTAAAGCCCCAGTTTCAGCATCTCTGACAGTCGTACCTGGCGGAACGGATACATAGGTATCTTTTGCTCCACGACCGTGCATTCCTTTACTCATTCCGTTTTCACCTGGGGTTGAACGGAAGTGACGGTTAAAACGGAAATCCATTAAGGTCCGTAGACCCTCTTCAACCACTAAAATCACATCACCACCGCGACCACCATCGCCACCGGCAGGTCCACCATCTGGCACGTATTTTTCTCTTCTAAAGGCAACCATTCCGTCGCCACCTTTGCCAGCCCGAACATCAATTTTTACCTGATCTAAAAACATGGACATTTTTTTGTCCTCCTAATCCTCTATATACACTCCGTAATATGATCCTACAAAATTCTCAGAGAAATCAAGTAGCATCTATATATTTCAAAAGTCTCTTATCATTTTAAGGGTTATCCCCCCGTTTGTCCAACAAATCATATAGAATAAGCAAAAAAAAACTGCAGAACGGTTAATTCCACAGTTTTTTCTCATTTTTACTATGATAAAACAGTAATTGTTACGGTACGACGACCCCATTGAATAGCATCAGCCGTACTCATATTTAAATCAATGATATTTCCTTGAATCGCCCCACCAGTGTCAGCAGCAATGGCTGTTCCATATCCTGGGACATAAACAGTACTACCTAGTGGAATAACACTTGGATCGACAGCAATCACTTTGTCACCCGTACTAGAAATTTGATAGCCACTGGCAGTTAACCCTCCAAGGCTAACCCCGTCATAAGCCGTGGTTTCAACTGTTAATGTCTGACCTTGTGGCGTTGCCTCAACAGCAGGGGCAACTACTTCCGCCGCTGGCTCAGGAGCAACTTCAACCACTGCCGCAGCTTCTTCAACTGTCGCAACTTCTGGTTGTGTGGCTATTTCTTCCTGAGTAGCAGGTGTAATATTCCCATCAGCAGATAATTTTAATTTTTGTCCGACATAAATTAAATCGGCATTTGCAATATTATTAGATTCAGCAATTGTCATGTACTTATCAGCAGCACCTAAGTAGTCAAATGAAAGTTGAGATAACGTATCTCCAGCTTTTACCATGTAAATGCTATCTGCAAATGCAGTACTTCCCATGCCTAATCCAACTGTTGCGATTGTGACTAATCCGATTACCTGTTTCTTTAAATTCATTATGTAATAACTCTCCTTGTTTGGAACCTCTTTGTAGGTTCAGGTTGTGTTCCCTTGAGAACGAGATAAAGCATAACAAGGCGATATTACAAGGCAATATCAATTCCGTTAACATCACATTAAGCTGAGGCTTTTTTTATGTCGAATTGTCTGATAATTTAGAAATCCTTATTTAGCAAGGGGCGAACAAATGTTTTTTGATGTTTTTTTCTGAAAATAAATGAAAATTTGTAATATAAAAACAAGTCGCTTACTAATAATAAGAAAAAGAGCTGCTTATGTTACAAAACGACGACAAATATTATCTGTTTTTATCGTTCTCTAATTGAACAAAACGGCGTATTATCAGGCAATTGCACACCTATATTCAAAAAAAAACAGCAATTAATCACTCGTTTCTACTATATATTGAACCTCTCATGACTAAAGTCACAAGATTCTTGGGAAAAAAGCATACTTGACAGCGTATTTCTTTACTATCAGCGGTGTCTTTTATTTACCAAGCTATCCCCGCAGTTCCTACGGTTATTGAGTTTATCTAGGCTAATCTTAGACCTTCGGTCAAGATATTGACACTGGCATTAA
>NZ_JAEEGA010000036.1 GCF_017829975.1 Vagococcus allomyrinae
CGGCCACTTTCGTATTCTCTATACAAATGGTCCACCCCGTAATTTTCAAGTGCCGTTAATTGAGAATCAAACTTTTGTTGGTGGGTGCTCACTCTCATATAGCCAATTGTCGCCATTTTTTTTTGCCTCCTTGTGTTTTTTTACATTAAGCAATGTTTTTTATTCCTAATAAATTTAATTAAAACTGTGCGAATGGTGCTCAAATAATGTCTGTCACATGCGTTTCTTTGTTTCCTATTAAAGGAAGGAAAATAAAAAGTGATACTAACTAACCAAAAAGGAAAGAGTGTTACATCAGTTGTTTGAGCGATTAGTTAGGGCGGAACACAGTATCTAAATCTGGTTCATAAAATAAATATTATTTTTTTGTTGACAACTCCTTTGACTTATTATAAACTATAGTTTTTTTAAATTCGTAAAACGTGGAGTAAGTGTGCGTGTCTAAAAAAGTGAAATGCCGTTAATTCGGGATTTCATATTTTAGATAACGTACTATTTTGACGTTTTATTTGCATTTATCAGTAACTATAGTTTTTGTTAATTCAGATTATCAGGAAAATTCAGTCGTTTTTTCTTATTGATTTCCCTGTTTATCGCGAGGGAATAAAGGGAAAGGCTGAATTGAGGTAAGAGAAAAAGAAAGAAGACAGTGAGGTCTCATATAGGGTGAAATGTCAACATAATTTCACTTTAGTGAGGTGGAGGGAGATTCAACAAATGGTCCTTAATAAATAAGGGCGAGCGGTTAAGTTTGAAGTGATAGCCAGATATTAAATACCACACAATCAGCAAAACAGACGACCTGTTGTTCTGCTAGAGAGATCGCTTAAATCATTGGCAATAAAGGGGAGATAGAATTAAACAGATGGAGAGAAGTCGAGAGTATCAAACCAATCGTGGACGGAAGAAACGAAAAACGTTGTCATCTAGAAGTTCGTCGAACCATCCAACAACCGATCGTTTAAAGAGAAGAAGTCGTTCGTCTTCTGAGGAACGCAATCATAAGCGAGAGCGTCCGTCAGAGAAACCTCCTTCTATCGGGAAGACAATCGTAAAATCTGTATTTAATGGCCTTTATTATTTAGTGGTTATTACGATTGTCGCCAGTGCGACCTTGTTCGCTCTTAACCGAGACACCAGTAAAAGTTACTTCGGGTATCGCTTTTTTACCGTTTTGACAGATTCCATGGTGCCTAAAAAAGACTCGCTACCAGGTGGTTTCCGGTCAGGAGACATGATTGTTGTCCAATCTATGGATGGTCGGGATGCTAAAGAAGGCGATATTGTGACCTTTTTAGTAGGGGATTCCCAAGATAAGTTCTTAACCCATAGAGTGGTTAAAACCATGAAGGAGTTAAATGGGGAAGAAGGTGACTTCGTAATTACACGAGGTGATGCCAATAATACCGATGATCCGCCCTTTAGTGCCAAAAAAATTGTTGGGAAAAAGATTTTTATGATTCCCAATGTTGGCTTTATTGCTGAATTTGTCCGTGAAAACATTTGGATTTGTTTGGCTTTTATCCTTGGGTTATTAGGATTTTTACTAGTGTTACGGTATTACTTCTTTTCAGATGGTTCAACTAAGCAGCCATCAACGCGTTACTAGGGTATATTCTTTGGTTCTTACGGAACTGGAGTTAAATATATAAAAAATACATAGGAGGTTTTTTTCCATGAAGAAGGTAAAAAACAAAAACAAGAAAAAAATGATGGGGCTAGCCGCAGCCTTAGGTCTTGTGACATTGCTGGCTGGAACATTTGCGTGGGTCGCGTACGAAGATCAACGAATCAATAGAGTGAAAACAGCAGCGGCTGGCGACACAGTATTGAATGAGAACTGGGAAGACCCAGGTGAGATCGCTCCAGGGATGGCAGCGACAAAGGAAGTTTCTGTCACAAATACGGGAACAGCGCCAACCTTCGTTCGGATTTCATATGAAGAAGTTCTAACATATTTGAAGAGTTTAGGGGTTGAAACTCCTGCCACAAGCGGTTGGACAGTCGGGCCAGATTTACCAGTTGATATTAGTGTATCTAAAGTAGCTGATGGAGCAGGCACTCCAATTAATGGCTACACGGATATTACAGGTCAAATGACAGTGCCAGTTCCTGCTGGTGTTAAGGTATGGGGTAAAGGAGAATCTAAAGTTAATTCATCTAGTGGGTTAAGAGAAGCAAGTGTCGATTACATGATTGCCTTTGCTTATGATTCGAGTAACCCAGCTGCTGTTAAGTATCAAAAAATTGACTCAACTGTCGAAGTTGATACAACAGGTGGCGTACCAGCTGTTGGACCATTAAACACCACATGGAAATTCACACATACACCACTATCTTATCAAATCTATGCCGGTGGTACTGCTATGGCCGGGTTTGACTGGACAGATAAAAATACTTTGCTAGGTCAAAATGGTGTTAGACATGGTGTGGCATTTGATTACACTTTGACTAACTTCACACCAGCTCTAGTTGCTGATACTCGTTCAGCTGCTAATGTAACGACAATGGTGCCAGTTGCTAATGGAGATATTAAAGGAATCCAAGCCGATGACGCCATCTTAGGTAGCTCATTGATTAAAGTTAAATACGGTGATGCCATGACAACTACTGCGGCAATGGGTGCTGACAAATGGGTATATAACTCAGATGATGGTTTCTTCTACTTCACTAACACGTTAAAAGGTGGCCAAACAACACCTGACTTACTAAAAGAATTACAATATGCTCAAGGCGCAGGCGATGCGTTCAAAGGTATCACTTATGATTTAGTGGTAACAATGGAAGCTGTTCAAGCGGAATCAGCAGCTTTGCATGGTGGGTCTTCTCAATGGAACATGGACCCAAATCAACCACAAACAAAATTAGTTTTAAATCAATTATTAACGTCTGCTGGATTCCCTGCAATTCCGTAGATAAAACACTACTCAGCATGACCACTTCAAAGTGGCCGTGCTGAGTTATAACAAACAAGCAAGAAGGAAGGGTTAAAAAAATGAAAAAGGCACGAAAATGGTATCGACTAATATTAGGTATCCTGCTAATTGGAGGGCTGTTTTTCGGGAAATCCGCCGTTATTGAAGCTGCAACTCTTCCATCTGGCCTTGTCATTGCGGATGACTCTGGAATAGTCGTTTCAAGAGAAGGCGATTATTTTGTAGACATGCCAAACGTTTTACCTGGAGACGTGTACACAAAGGAGATAACCATTAGAAGCACGGATGAAAAGGAACCTTTTGATATAGGTTTGCGAGTAAAAAAGATAAGCAGTAATGGTGAGATTGACTTTAATGCCCATGTAAAGGTGTTACTGGAATTGGAAGGAAAAGAAATCTATAATGGCCCACTTTTGGGGAATGGAAAATTTGATTGGAGAAAAGAATCTTTGCCCTTAGGCAGCTATGAGTTTGGAACGGATCGGGTGTTAAAAGCCACCTTTACTGTCGACCAAAAGCTAACGGCTGAGAATTATGAAAAAGAAAGTGAAATGAAATACGAATGGAAGTTTATCGCCATGAGAGACGATAAAGTTATTGATAAGCCAAAACCAGAAGAAGAGATCAAAAAACCACTCATTAGATTACCTCAAACAGGGGAAGAGTGGCGTAATTTAATTTATAAAGTACTGGTTGGTTTTTTACTTATTCTTATTGCGTTACTGTTATGGAAACAAAAACGGCGTGAACAAGAGCGTTAACAAACCCAAATTGGAGGTGTAAGAAGGGATGAAAAAAAAGAGACGCACTCGTCAAAAAAGAACCAAGAAGCAACCCTTCAAAAAAAGCTTTTTAGTGGTGTCAATTCTTTATGCACTTGTGGTAGTCATTGGCAGTACTTATGCCTGGGTTACCATGGCAGATGAACGGATTAACCGGGTGAATTCAAATGCGATAGAAATAAAAGTAGAAGGTGATAAAAGCAATACTGTCGTCTCAGGAGGGACTGTCGCCGAGAAAAATATTACTGTTCGAAATGATTCAACAAGTGCAGGGTTTGTCAGAGTATCGTTAGAAGAAATTTTGTTGATTTTTGAAATGGATACACTTGACCGAACAGGTAACGGAAATGTCAAAGTCTATGATACGGCCGTAACACCTGCTATTGAAAAAGACGTAACGAGTTCTTGGCAAGTTGGGAAAACCTATAAGAAAAATAGCAGTACTTATTTTAAAAGTAAACAAAAAGAACAAAACAGTTTCTTATATGGCGATGTTTCTCGCGATGGAACTCTCTTTAAGTTTATTGAGTTAGAGTTTCCAACCGTTCAGACAACGCTTCAAGCGAGTAGTGATTATTGGTTGTATGAAGATGGGTACTTTTATTATTCTGAGATATTGCCTCCCAATAAAAGTGCGAGTATTCTCATTAAATCCATCAAAGGAACGCAAGATTTACCTAACATAATGAAACACACCTTCTATGGTATTGATGTAGTCGCAGAAGGGTATTCTTTGACTAATTCATCTTTAGGCCTAATGGGGTTATTGCCAACAGATTTAGCTTATCAATTATTCGAGAATCAATTAAATTAGAGAGTGGAGGACTGACCATACAATGAAGACGAAAAAAAAGCAACTTGTTATCTTCTATGTTATCTTTACGCTCTTTCTTTTAGGCATGACAAAGACTGTTCACAGTCTGATTGCGGCCCCTTTGGCAAAGGATCGTGAGACGTTTACGGTTGAAGTGGAAGATTTACATGTTCAGATTAAAGAAGAATTTCCAACAGTGAGCCAAATGAAATTAGACACTGCTTACAAAAAAGAAGTGGAGATTGAAAATAAAACCAATGGGGATATGTTTGTGCGAGTCATGATATTGCCAACTTTGGAAACCGACGAAGCCAAAGTATTTTCTCAACGACTAGGAAAAGAAGTGATCTTGACAGGAATGGACAGTAAGTGGATAGATGGACAAGATGGTTATTACTATTACACAGATGTGATTAAGGATAAAGAAAAAAGTGATTTTTTGATGAAAACCGTAAAACTAACTAATCATTCATTATCAGGAGGGAAAGAAACATTTGCCATTCAATTAAAGGTGGAGAGTGTTAATACCTCGAAAAATGGATTTGTGGAGGCGTGGTGGAATAATGCTGTTCCAGCTGTTACTAATGTACCCTACTATACCATTTTTTCGGCGTTAGATGGATTGACTCCTAATTAAAAAATCTATTGCTTAATCAAAGAAAGGAGTTTTTCTTTTGAAAAAGAAAAAAAGTAATAAGAGGAGAAAACTGGCTGTGTTGATCGTGGGATTAACGATTGGTCTAATAACTCTTTTATATAATAATCATCAGAAAGAATTCAACAAAATAACTGCTCATCCCACAAATATTCTTAAATTAGATGATGGTCTAACATCAGAATACTCTGTCAAGACAGATGCAATACAATTATTAGAGCCTAAGCTACGCAACCAGTCTCCTTTGTTTGATGACTATCTTCAAGGGGAAGAGGTTAGCCCTTTTATTGAAAAATTACACATTGAAGGTCTTGGAAGTCCTAATGTATTGAACAAGTTTGGAGTTAGTGTCCCTATAGTTTGGACGGTTGTTGGTATTGAAAAGACCCTTTCAGGTAATTTTGCGGTTCTTTTTTCTCCAGGAGGTGTGGATGCTGGTGGGGTTGTAAAATTTAGTGTATACAATAAAGATGGAAAAGAATTAGCTACAGAAATGTTTGGCTCGATGAATGATGCTGTACTGCGATTGGGAAGTGGTTTTTATGCGACTAAAGACAATTCTTATCTAGCATATATGAGTGGAAATGGCAGACAAAGTACTTACGTCCGTTTTGATGTCAATGAGAGTAATCCTAATAATATTTTGATAACTAATACTCGATTTAATAGTTTTGATAAGAACATTCAACCGATACTACCTGGTGAAACCGATGCAGGTTCGTCATCTGCTATTAGATCTCATGGAATTCGACAAGTTATTGGAGGGGTAGGTGGAACTACCGGAAATGCCACACAATTGGTTACGGGAGATGTTTATTTCTCTAGTCCAAGTGTAAGAAACGATGGAACAGTTAAAGGAAGAGTCCCCATAGGTGAAGTTTCAGTAAAAGGTTGGGAGAGCGCGACATCAGGAGCGTATGTAAACACCATGCGCACAAAATATTTACATTCACTGGAAACGGATAATCCTGATTCTACGCCAGGCGCGAATTGGACTGATATTAAGAATATGTATGTTAGTCCCACAATAGGCGTGACAAGTTCAGGATATTACTATGGTCGAGTAGACTACAATAGTTTTATTGCACCAGCTTCTAATTACAAATATTATGCTACTTTTCAAATTTTCGATAAGACTGGGAGTGGGCCAATTCAAAGCGATGGTCAGCAGTTAAGAAAAAAAATCTATAGTTATCGTGATCCTGCCAATGTGGTGACGACAACAACTGATCCCTATAAAATACTGTTGTTGTCTGAGCTAACAACGGCAACAAAGGTCTATTTTTTAAGTAATGAAGCGACAGGAACTAAATTAATTGAAGTAGATATTAACAATGGGAATCCAATTGAAAATGTTTTGCAAGTGTTTCCGAAGAATACTGTCATTAAAATATCAGAAGGAACTAGTGGAGACTTTGCATTTTATGGAACAACAACAGATATTGGTTCATCTAGTGCTTTTTATAGTAGTTTCTATAGTCAACATTTAAATAGCCCATACTACTACGTACAAGGGATAATGAAGAAAACACCAGGTTCAGGTGGTGCTGCAGATAAGTTTGAGGTAGTTTCTGTTAAGGCATTGGAAATAGATAATATTGTGAATCCTAAATTTATTGTGAATGTCGATATGCCTGCAAATGAGAAAGATCGTTTCTTTATTGGTGGAGACACACTAGATCACAGTAACTTTGTTGATCATTATCAATATTATGACTCCAATTTTGCGAAAGGTCCAATGGCAACACCTCCTACCGAAAAACATATGGCTGCATTTGCCGGTGTGCTTGCAGTGGAAGATGACTATGCGCCAGCTTTAACCGGTTTTGAAGACATAATGGTCAACATAAAAGATAGCTCTTTAAATCAACCGGGAGTAAATGCTTATAATTGGACACTTATGGATAATTGGCTAATAACTGGCACAAAAAATGGTTCTTTAGGGGATTCCAAAGCTATTAAGTTTACAGATGTAAAGGATTACGAAAATACATTGATTGCCCCAACATTAGCAGACCGGCAAAAATATGTTGGAATGCGAATTAACCGAAATATCAATAATTTGTCCGCCGATATAGACTGGAAAACATTAGGATTTGATAAAACATACCCTGGACCTCAGTTGGTAACGTATTTTACGAATGATTCACAAAATCAACAAACTGTTATTTCCAGATGGATTAATAAGATTACAGATAGGACCATAATTGATAAGGATCATTACTTAGATGTTCATGATTTTACTTATAAATTATCCGATGTAGCAGATTTATCTGATAAGGAATTAGTAAAAAAATTATCTCGTGTTATTGCTTGGTACGTAGTCGAAGAGACCAATAATGGTGTAACAAAGAAAATTGCTTATGAGGATGAAAATACTCTCACTTCGCCTCCAACCTTTGATCATACTAATGTAGTGTTCGATACGGCTCAGTTAAATGACATTCTTAATGCTAAAAAGGCTGCTCCGTATCCCTTAGATTACACCTATACAGGAACAGATGAAAAAGGAAATAAAGTGGAACTGAAAAATCGGGTAACAGTCTTTTTAACAGATTATACATTTGACGATGAAACGGGTCATGAGTACGATCCAGATCGGAAATTAGCTGTCTATGCAGATGACTATTCACTTCCACTGTATGTAGCAAAAGACGAAACAAAACAAAAGATATTTGATAATTCTAATATCAAGGTCTACGAGTTTGATAAAAACAGAAATAGTGAAGTAGATGGCAATGGGGATCCGATTACCATTACATTAGCTGATAAAACTAAGCTAGCTTCGGGAGACACACTGGAACCAGTTAGTTCATATAAGACCGCACTGAATACGGCTAATTATCCAGGTAAATTGGATATGCATGTGTACTTTAAAGGGAAAAATTCTAAAGGAGAAGAAGTAGATATCACAAGTAAATTTGTTATTACCTTAATCCCAGAAGTTCTCTTACATTTGCGTCAAGTAGTTCTAACACCTCACTCGGAAATTGTCGTTCCAACAGAAGGGTATCATGGAATAGACAATGTTAAATTGGCCGACACGTCTCAAAAAGCAGATTTACATTATCAAACGATTACGAAATCGGCCATTGAATCTGCTAACCCAGCCTTTAAGACGATTATAGTGCCGTTTGAGTTTGATTATACAGAGCCTGATTTGACGAAACAATATGGCGGCATCACCATTAAACCAGTTATTCCTGAGTATTATCAATACGATGGTCATGTTCTAACCTATACCAATATTAAACATCAATCAACATCGAAAAATAATTCAGATGTTCTATGGCCAATTATTGATGATAAGGATCATCATGAAGCGTGGGTGACGATTTATTTAAAACCAACCTTAGCGGCTGCTGATCATGCTCGTCCATACAGTTGGGACTATCAAAACAATGAGTTCAACACGGTAGTGAAGCCATAAAAGTATAGGATTAGTGCAATAAGTGGATTCTAGTTAGAATCCACTTATTGCTATTCAGAAATTGTAGCCAGTATAACACTATGAAAGTTAACACAAAATGACTAAAGGAAAGGAAAATGGCAAAGAATATGGCTCATATATCATGTGATGAATACGAAAAACTTAAGCAGTCATTAGGAGGTCTTGGTTGGTTATGGCAGAGTTACCAACGAGAAAGACCAAATGACTGGTATGAATTTAAATACCAAACAGTTTTGCGAAATTTTCTGGCTAATGATGTCGAGGGACAACTCACATCTCAAGCCCACTATAAAAGATTTCCTAAACGAGTCAAATTACCAGAAAGAGCCTATCGTGAGATGAAAGAACTTTCGGAAATATATGAAGAATTACAAGATGTATTGGAACATCCGCCCTATGGTACTAAATCTCTGTCAGAGTTGCTTAGATGAGGAGGAGGACTAAATGAAGCTTGGATATGTTCAACATAAACAAAAAAATCAGTCAAATGAGGTTGCGATTACCGAGCTGAAACAGGCATCATGTCACTCTGTTAAGGTGGAGTCTTATAAGGCCAAACATCAGGATTGGCAAAAATGGCCAGAATTTAATCGCTTGTTAGAAGATTCTCGCCCAGGCGATACAGTTGTCATTACTGAGTTAGATCAAATCAGCCGACATTATCAAGTCTGGCAAGAAATACTAAAAGAACTTGATTCTTTTAAGTTAGAGTTAGAAGTTTTAGCTCATTCACAAAATAAACTATCTGACTGGCGAAAGCTTTTCGATTATATTCAGCAAAATGTTGAAGGGGCTCAAGCGCAAGTTAAAGTTAAAAAATACAGCAAAGAACGCTCATCTGAACGCCATCAATACAGTCTGTTAGCTCGTGATGCCTATTTTAGACGAGCCTATTTGGAAATATTTAGACGAGTGATGAGCAAAGAGTCATTACGGAAAATTACCAAAGAATCTGGCGCCCCTCTTGCAACGGTCGTGAGAATTCGGAAAGACTATCAAAAATTGAAACAGACCATTTTACTGGTTGCAACATTTTTTATGACGATTATCAGTTTAAAAATGGTTCAGGCGTATTCAAGCAATCCATTTTTACAATTGGCGATTTGTGGCGTCATGACCTTATTAATCGTCTACTTCACTTACTCTGACACTTTGGCAGATAAATGAGGAATTAGCTAAGAAAATTTATTTAGGAGCGAAAACATGAGACAGACCCCCATTCAACTAGGCGATTTATACGTCTGTCGGTCAGACTTGTTTCAACATGACTTTATTGGTCAAGTAACGATGATTATGACTCATTCCTGTATCGTGGAGGTCCTTCAATGCGATCAACAAGATCAGGCTAAATCCCAAGAATACTTACAGCGACTTGTCGTCAGCTTCCATCATATGACAGTATAGAATGTGAAGTAACTAATAAGAAAGAAGGCCAAACATGCTAACCATTGAATCCATTATGTTATCAGAAGCCGCCTTACTAAATGGCGGAAGTTTTGTCTTAGTTAAGGCCGAGCCTGTCCAACACCCAACTGAAGGGCCTGCCGGGACCCTTTTAACCGTCGCCTTGACCGGGCGGGAGTATACCAAAATCACAGTCGAGGTAATTGATAAAATTGCGTGTGCCGCCTTTAACACTCCGGAGATCAAAGAAATCACCTTCACTAATTTTTTAGGCCATTTTAGCCCTCAACCTGATGGCAGTCATTTATTTACAGCAACCGCGGATCAG
>NZ_JAEEGA010000037.1 GCF_017829975.1 Vagococcus allomyrinae
AAAAAAAACGTTAGATGAAACATATGAGAAATATAGACAGCTTAATATTGGTTCGGATAATGGTTTTCTAAATCTAATGTGCTTATACTATATCAGAACCAAGAACATGACTAAATCTAGAGAATTTTTAGATAAGCTTAAGCCTAAGTCTGATTACATTCAAATGCAATATTACAGACTAATATTAGAAGATAAAAGCGTTCTTTTATCTGAAAGAATAGAAGCGCAAGAAAAAATTTCTAGGTTAAGTGTTGAAATAGATGATATAGAAAATATGACTCTTGTTATTGATTTTTAAAAAGTTGGGATACCGGCAGGATTTCGACAAATTTGTACGACAAGCAGCTAAGCTAGTATTCCCATTTTGCTTGAGTCCATCGCATACTGAAAAGTCGGAGAGATTTCTTCGGCTCTACGTCAAATGATGTGGATGGTTATATCCTGGAGAAAATAAAATAATAAGAATATTTATAGTTGGGGTTCCGAGCGCCTGCGGGCAATTTGTATCGATAAGGAATTAATGTTGGGAATCTGCTGTTATTTGGTACAATACTAGTAAATTTGTTTGGAGGAAGTCTCATGTACACTGCCGATTTACAAAATTTCAGGTAACGAAAATTATCCGTTCCGCTATTCCATTTACCCCAATTACCGGTAACGTCAAAATCAAAATAATATCAAAAAGGTCAGCATGATTTTTGTGCTGATCCTTTTTTTTCTGCAGAAAAAAAAGAGAAGGTTTGCCAGGATATTTTAGTTAAGCAGCGTTAGCCAGATTAACTAAAATATCCTGATTTTTCCTGACGAGTGATAAAGCCTAAAAGCGACAATCACGAAACAGGGAAACAAGGTTTTAGCCCTCGGCAGAGCTCACACTTTACGAATTAAAGTATAATGAGTTATACTTTACATGGAAGTTAGCCGATTTCAAGAGCTTTTATAGTGGCACTTTACAACTAAATACGGGAGCATAGTGCCATTTTAGTGCAAGGACAGTGTAAAAGTGTCACTATTTCACCAAATCGCAAGGGGGAGTAAGACTAATGAGCCAACTAGTAGCCACCATGAGAAAATTCAAATCAGACAACCTCAATGGCATACAGAAACATAATCAACGAGAAATAAGCAACCACTCAAATCAGGAAATCGACGTGTCAAAAGCACACTTGAATTATGATTTAGTGAATAAAGAGTTGATCAATTATCGAGAGGTGGTTAATCAAACAATTGACAGTCAGAAAGTGTCAACGAGAGCAACCAGAAAAGACGCTGTTTTAGTTGCTGAATGGCTTATTTCAAGTGACCGAGATTTTTTTAAAGAGTTAAGCATGCCAGAAGTACGCCAGTACTTTAATAAATCACTCTCCTTTTTTCAAGAAAGATACGGGAAACAAAACATTGCTTATGCCATGGTTCATTTGGACGAAACAACACCACACATGCACATTGGTGTTGTTCCGATGAAAGATGGAAAATTAACCGCAAAAACGTTGTTTAATAGGCAAGAACTCCGGTATGTTCAAGATGAATTGCCCGTCAGGTTAAGCAACGCCGGCTTTAACATTGATCGAGGAACCAAGGGCAGTCAACGAAAAAAATTAAGTGTACCTGAATACAAAGCCACCATGAGAGAGCTGGAGGATCTAAAAGAGCAAAAAGAGAAATTAGTTGAGCAAGCCAGAAACACGCCTAATTTCAATCCTGACGCCTTCGAGCCTGAATACGTAGAAACACGTACAGGAATGTTTAAACGGGAACAGGAAGCTACTGGACGATTCACAGTGGATTTTAAAGAGCTTGAACACATCAAACAAACAAGCATGGCAATTGATGGCATGAAAGAAACGATAAGCAAGCAAGAAAATAAGATAGCTGTTTTATTAGACGAAACGTATCAATTTGACCACGAACGTGGGCTATTCAACGTTTCGTTAATTAAAAAGGATCAAGAGATTGAACGACTGCAGGAGTTATTGAGCCAATCAGTATTAAGAGAGCAACAGGCGCACCAAAAAGCCTTAGCCTCACAAGCTGCATACAAAAATCTTGAGTCTAAGACCCTGAATTTATTTAATTCATTTACAAATTACCCGTCCATCACACGTGGGATTGATAAGATTTTCAATTTCGATTTACTCAACATGTCGCCACTTAAATTGCTAAACTGGATTTTAAGCGAACCACAAGACCAATTTAATACACCAAAAGAACCGGAACAAATGATCCGACGAAAAACACATCAAAAAAACCAAAATAATGAATGGGATTTATCAAGATGATCACAAAGAATATGATTCTAAAACTGGATTTGATCAAATTTAAACTTAAAATCATCTTCCGTTTTGAGATAGCCAGATTGCCAATTATATGGCACTAGATATGTATGACTAACGCTGTTTACTTTTTGTTGATGTCTTTCAATCAACCTTTCACTTTCTAGCTCATATATCCAATTACTTATAGTTCTTGGTGATTTATTAAAAAAATTAGCTATCGTTGCTACACTATGAAAAACTTCACCTGTTTTATGATTTGCATGTAAGCCAAAATATACGTATAAACTAATAGCTCCAGGAGATAATTTTTTCATATATGGTTTGAAATCACTAAAAACTGGAAAGAAACCAATTTTTTTTTCAAACTGTTCTTGTCTCCAAATTTCGTATTCTGATACTTTAGATACCATAGCAATTCTCCCCTTTTTCAAAGTTGTTTAGCAATACATTTCATACTGGTGTGCAATTTATTGCTAACTAATTATAACTTATTTAATTATAAATTACCAATATCCTTAAAAGGATATTGGTAAAGCGCCTCTTTAATTTCAAATTTTTTTCGCCTAGTATATGAGTATAGAATTTGTTTATTATTATATATAATAACAACTATGAAATTAGCGTTATGATAAATAAAAAAAAGAACATAACGCGCCAACGTTATGTTCAACATAGTAATCCGTTTTAATGACGGTAACAAGCAACAAACAACAGTTAAACAAAAAGAGTAACCGGGCGCCTGCTAAAGCTGACGGTTGCTCTTTTTGTCTTTATAAACATCATAACCTAATTTTAAGACGGTTACTAAGAACGTACCCAATCTCAAAAGTAGATCCACATTTAAATCAGACACAGACCTATCTACACTTCCATTAGATTTTCCATCCATAGAATCCACCTCCTAGAGGTATATCAGACAGTCACCGCCAAAAATACTTATTACTACAAATTTTATTATATTCCATTTCAAAAAAAATTGCGAATAACCATTCCATTTATTTATTTTAACAGATTTGTATTTTTAATATTACGAGTAACGTTAAAAAATTTACACAGTGCTTTCTTATGGAATTTATCAAGATAATCACAACAAACATGATAAAAGAACGTCGTAGACCTAAATCTCTCAACGTGAGATTTACCAACAATTTCGACGTACAAACATAGTTTGTGTAAGTGCGCCCTTTTCTTTTTTTCACACAGAATAAAATGTCCCCTTTCTCAACTTTGCATTTCTAAGCTGATGGTCACACTGCAAAAAGAGACAATTGACTTTTTAGGGGGAGGTTTAGCGCAAGCATTGCAAGTGTGTAGACACTTACGAAAAAAGCCGATAGAAATTTAATATTTTCTTGTCGTTTTTTAATTTTGGGGTACTCCCCAATCCCCGTTTTTGAGAAAAAATTGAGAGTTTGTTCACTTTTCCAGTTAAGGAAATCCCATCATTTATAGGTCTATCGTCTTTTATAATTACCGGTAACATTAAAAACAAGATCATATTTATCATTTAGAATTTATCGAGTGTTTTCTTGTTGTTTTTCGTTTTCTAGTTTATACTGAAAAACAGAATATTTCACGTATTGCCAGAGCAAGAAAGCCGAAGCGAAAGAGTCTGCTTGCAGACTCAGCGTTAGCGTAGCGAGGTTTTTTAGCTTGGCAGTGTCGGGGCCTAGCCCTGACACTTAGAACCCCCACCATCTAGTAGGGGGGTAGAAAAAGGGAACCGAAACATAGTAAACGGGTAACAAATGCAATTAGACTGGCATTTGTTACCCGTTTTTCGAGTTAACATTTTGTCCTATTTTTCATGGATCGATGTTAACTGAGAAAATGCAATAATTTGCGATAAAATTACTAGTAATATTAATATTGGACTATGCTGGCTCATAAGAAAGAAATAACATAGTCCTATTTGGGGCTTATAAGCCGATTTAAGCTGTTTGATTTTATCGATAAGAGAAACGTATCGATTAGACTATAAAGTTTCTTAAAAGTGAAATTAGAGTGGTTTCTCAGCCTTTGGGTTGTTAGGGCTTGCCCTGACCATGCGTAGCATGCCCTTTAAGCTAGTTGATCAGTTAATCAAGACAAAGAGACGTTATGCCTTCTAAATGAGCTTAGGATAGCTCAAACTCTCTTTAAAGATGGGGTTGACCTTTACAATGTGAGGCTTGTCCTCACTCCTTTATGTTTTTGAATTTGATTTTTTTTGGATTAATATTCGCGAACCTGTTTGTTCCAGGAGTCCAAAATTTTGGGCGGGAGATTTGTTACATGCGCGTACGCGTTTTAAGATAAACTGTTATATAAACTGTTAAGATAAACTGCTAAGAACTACTACTAGGGTCTCGGTATACCTTGGGAGAGTAGACGTTTGAGTATGCAATGTGCAACACTTTTGGACATTAAAGGACACACTTTTGGACAGTAAGGGACACACTTTTGGACAGTAAGGGACACACTTTTGGACAGTAAGGGACACACTTTTGGACACTTCTATTAATCGATAATAGTCTAATAATGTGCAACAAATTTAGCTAAAATGTGCATATACATCAAGGGTTATGTTATACTTTTTTTATTAAGTATAATTTTCATAGGAGGTCTTATATGAGTAATGATGTCGTACGTTATAACAACGGATTAAACACTATACCTTTAAGAAATTTTACACCTGTTGAAATGGATATTTTTTGGGCTGTTTGCTCTAAAATGAAGCGCAAAGGAACACAAGAAATGACATTTGATTTTGATGTCTTTAAGGAAATCGCAAAATATGATCGTAGAGAAAAAGAGGGGTTCTACCTAGCAATAAAAGCTACTTGGGACAAAATGAAGCATTTAAATTACCAATTTGAAGATAGTCATTATTTTGAAGAGCTTCTTCTCTTTCAACGATTTGCTATTGATAAAGAGAATGAAAAAGTAATTATTCAAGCAAGTGAGCGTTTTGAATTTATTTTGAATTCAATCGGCACAAACTTCACTAGATTTGAATTGGAAAATATGACTAGTCTGTCCAGTAGTTATTCTAAAGAATTATATCGCCAATTGATGTCTCACCGTGATTTGAAAACTCGCAAAGGTGCTTGGTTCGTCAAGGTGCATGAGTTTAAAGAGATTTTAAGTATTCCAAGTTCATATCGAATGTCACATATTGATGAAAGAATTTTGGAAAGAGCTAAAAATGAATTTACCACTCCAGATAAAAACGGTAATGTGATATTTTCTACTTTTAGAGTTGAAAAAGTAAAAGCTAGAAAAGGTAATAAAATTTCTAGTTTCAAAATATACTTTCAAGAATCAACTTGCTCTAAATCAATTCCTTTGTTCTAAAATCATACAGAAAATTGAGGGTGTCACTATATGGCAAAAACTATAAAGGAGCTTGCTGATGACTTAGGAGTTAGCAAGCAAACTGTACAGTATCATTTCCGTTCTTTGCCGGCAAAACTATACACTAAAAACGACAAAGGAGTATACTCCCTTAACGATGAAGCTGTTAAGCTTTTGACCCAAAAAATCAGTCCTGAACCAGCAAAAAAAACGACAAAAGAAAATGATGACTTATACAGTATCCTCAGTAACCAATTAGTCACTAAGGATAAGCAAATACACGAGTTGCTAGTTCACCAAACACAGCTACAGAAACTACTGGATCAACAGCAAGTTCTCACGCTCCAGGCCAATCAAAAAATCTTTGCCTTGGAAACTAGCTTAGAAGAAAAAAACAAGGATAATCATGTTTCTGAAGAACCAAAAAAATCCCCTTCAGAACACACTGAAAAAACGGATCAGCAAACAATGAAATTTGATGCCACAAAGAAGAAAACTGGCGAAACAAGCAAACCACTTTCCAATAAAAAAGGATTTTTTTCTCGCTGGTTCAACTAGACTATTTTGTCTGATCCCTGGATTCATGATTTTATTGAACTGCCTTCACAGATTTATCATAATTGCTTGCTATAGTCAGTTCATACCAACAAACAACCCTAACAAAACTTTTTCATTAATTCACTCCTCCCAAGTGAATTATCCAAACTCCTGGAGCAATCAGACGAAGAATCTGGTTGCTCTTTTTTAATTTACTATGCATAATTTCTAAAAATACTGTTTAAACTAAATTCTTGGTCTTAGCTCACCAAACAAAGTAAGTTCGGTCCCCGTTTATCTATCTTTTAGGAGCTACATAACCAGATTGAACCGCTTCTGAAACAGTTTTAAACCAAGCGACTGGATTAGTAGTCCTGCTATAATAAGTACTACCAGGAACATGATATATACCATTTTGGCTCCCTTTAATAGTCCCATTACCATTAGAGTCTACAAATTGCTTTTCCTCTGTCAAATTGTTGTTCCTAGCTTGTTCTTCCTGTTCTTTAACCAATCTGTCGGCTTCTACCTTTTCTTGCTGCTCTTTAGCTAATTTGTCGGCTTCTGCTTTCTCTTGTTGCTCTTTAGCCAATCTGTCGGCTTCTGCTTTCTCTTGCTGCTCTTTAGCCAATCTGTCGGCTTCTGCTTTCTCTTGCTGCTCTTTAGCTAACCTGTCGGCTTCTGCTCTTTCTTGTTGTTCTTTAGCTAATTTGTCAGCTTCTGCTTTCTCTTGTTGCTCCTTAGCTAATTTGTCAGTTTTAACCTTCTCCTTCTGCTTCTTAGCTAACTTGTCAGCTTCCGCCTTCTTCTTCTTTTCTTTAACTGATCTATCAGCCTCTGCCTTCTCTTTTTCTTTTAGATCTTGTTCTTGCTGTTTTTTTACTACTCTTTCTTCTGAAGATTTTTGGGCCAATAATCTTTCTTCTGGTGTCATAGTTGCACTTAATAAAAACATCGATGCCATTGCTACAATTAAACTTGAAATTATAAACTGTTTTTTTCTGAATCTAGATCGAAAAATAAATGTAATAAGACTAACAATAGATATTAAAAATATCAAAAAGAATAAATCAGATATAGTTGTTATTACACTAGAAAAAAATTGCAATAGCAATATTGAACATATCAAAATGATAATATTTTTTCTTTTCCTATACTCTGGTTTGACTATAGCTATAATCAAAAGAATTAATAATGCAACAGACATGACTGAAAATAGTATCTGCATTCCTAGTTACTCCTCCTTTTATTATTTTATATACCTAAAGTTTAACTAAGTAACAATTAAAAAGAAAGGTGATATTACTTTTTATATTAAAATAGTGACATTTATGCAACTAAAATTTTATATTTGTACCATATCCTTGCTTAAAACTGAACCAGGATGGAAAAATATCACTTATGCAATTCTTTTCTTTTGGTGTAATTGCACCATTTATAAAGAACCGGTTGCCTATATCAGCTGATAAATGCCCTCCCTTTCACTAACTATGAAAAAATCGAAACGCCGTTAAATCAGCATTTCGATTCTAAATTTGACCTATACCAGTTTGTTTTCACAAAGAAAAGCGCCCAATCCCTTGGGGGACGGGCTACTTAGTATAATATAGATTATGTCAACTTACTTTTATCTTTTTTTTGAATAAATATATTTGTATTGGACATGTAATGTAACTTATTTATCAGATGTCTATCATATGTTTTTTTTTAGTGATACTATAATACTTATTAAATATTATAGTAGAGGAGTTAACTATTATGAAGAGGGCGTTTTTATCCCACAATGGGGCTGATAAACCTTTTGTTTTAGACGTTTATAAAGAATTAGGTCATGTCAATGCTGTGATAGACAGTCATCAGTTTATTGAAGGTGTAGATTTAAGGAATCAAATTAATACTTATATTTTAAATTCGGAAGTATTTGTCTTGTTCGCGAGTAAGGAATCATTAAGTGCTCCATGGGTTACATATGAACTTAATATAGCTGAAATGGCTGTATTAAATCGAGATATTGCTAATATATTAGTTATATTGATAGACAAGGATATTACGCACGCTAACTTGCCAAAGTGGTTACAAAATTCATTGATTAGATATGTAGAGACCCCTAAAATTGCGGCTAGTCTAATTAGAAGCATTTTAGAAACTAAAGTAGAAAGTTTATTTTTAGGTAGAGGAGAAGATCAAGAAAAATTTGCTAGGCATTATTTTTCGTCGGATCGAAATTCTAGAAACCTTGTATTTTTTGGTTTAGATGGCATTGGTCGTAGAAGTTTTGCTAAATATATAGTGAAACAAAACTTTAATTTATTACTTTCAAGTGAGTATCAAATAGAAGGGTCAAAATCACTGATTTCATTATACAGAGACTTATTACTAGATTCAATGACGGGTCTATCTATTAGCAAAATAGATGAAAATATAAGATGTTTTAGCGAACTGGAATTAGCAGAACAAGTTTCAGAAATTTTGAATTACCTGAATAATTTTGCAAAACACAACCAAGTGCCAATTCTTGTAGATAAAGGAGGTATGCTTAACTCTGAGGGAGAATTTAAAACAGAGATTTTAGAGTTGATGAATCAGATAAATAAAACGGATAATTTATTTGTAATGTTTTTACTGACCAGAAATCCTAGAGGTTATAACAATAATCTATACTTCGTTTCATTCGTTCCACCACTTAGCTTAGAGTCCTCAGCACAATTATTGAAACAGTACTGTAATGTTTTTCATAGTATCAATATCTCTAAAGAAGACAGCAACACCGTAGGGGATTATATTGCTGGGTATCCCCCTGCTGTTAGAATTGCGTCTAATGACATACATCTTTATGGAATAGATATGGTTAAAGAAAGTCCAGTGAACCTTATTCATTATAATAAAGGGGTCTTTGACGAGTATATAAATAACAATATAAAAAAAGAGGAAGAATATCTACTTAAAATAATTAATAACTTTGGTTCTTTATCGTTAAAGATATTGATGAACCTAGTTCCAGATTCCAATAAGTTAATAAATCGTTTAATAGATTTGAGCATAGTAACGTTAAACGTTGATTCTCAATCATACTCTATTTCCACTCCTGTTGTAAATGCTCTAAATCAAAGATATGGTGTTTTGAATAAGAATGATTATAAATCAATAGTAGGTCGTTTGAAAAATGAGTATTTAAACTCCGATAATGTACCTGATATTAAAACACTAGACGTTCTTATAGTTTGTTTACTACGTTCTGATGTGAATAATGGCTTGGATAAATTCAAGAAATTAATCTTGCCTTCAGACATATATAAAAGTGCTATGAGTGCTTATAAAAGTAAAGATTGGTTAACGGCTAAGAATTTGTTTGAAAAATTATTAAAACTAGATAAAGATAATATATCAGCTTTAGAATATTACATCCGATCTAAGATAAGGTTAAAAGAAAATACAGATGCAGACCTTAGGAAGATGCACGATTTGTCGATAGAGAAATATTTGAGCATTTGTGGATTTAAATATTTGAAAGCTGGAAAATTTACTCTGGCAGCTGAAAAATATGAAAATGTTAAAAAGAACTACTATGCTTCTCCTTATATTTACCGAGATTTAGGAGAGTGTTACTATCAATTAGGAGAACTTGATAAAGTAAGAGAAATTTTAAATGAAGGACTAGTGAAAACTAATTTTAAAAATAAATTTATGTTAGATTTAGCTGCAAAAAATGCAATAAGACAAAACAACTTTGATGATGCTAGAAGTTACTTAGGTCAACTAGAACAAGTAGATACGCAAGGTAGTGTACTTCATAGGAAATCGTCTTTATATTCTAAAGAAGGAAATCTTATAGAAGCGAGAAAGTGTGCTGAACAAGCTGTTTCGCAAGAAAATAGTAGACGCGAGTTTTATTTATTACTGGCTAACATACATATTAGCTTAGGCGATTTAGTTAGTGCAAAAAAAACGTTAGATGAAACATATGAGAAATATAGACAGCTTAATATTGGTTCGGATAATGGTTTTCTAAATCTAATGTGCTTATACTATATCAGAACCAAGAACATGACTAAATCTAGAGA
>NZ_JAEEGA010000038.1 GCF_017829975.1 Vagococcus allomyrinae
TGTCAACAACTTTTTTAATTATTTTTCAAAAGTTTTTTTCAGCTTGTTGAAGTGGTTTAGCTCTTCATCAGCAACTCAATTAGAATAACATAAGTTAGTTGACGTTGTCAACAACTTTTTTAAAAAAGTTTTATGCGGTTTTTCTCGTTAGTCACATCTCAGCGACATGTAATAATATACCAAGTCTCAGAGGAAATTGCAACTATTATTATCAGTTTTTTGACAAAAAAATGCAAATGCGAATAATCCCTTAGAAAAGATCTTTTTCCTTCGTAATCCTCACGCTTTCCCCACTGTTACTCTTTCGATTATTTGGCTCTCCTTTCTTCCTCCCATTCGCATTTAAGCAGCGATTTTAAAATAACACCTTCATTTTGATTATCAGCTTGTTGATCTGACTAATTAAGCAGACTCCCCAGAATCCCCAAGAGTAGCTTGAATAACGAAAGAGTCAATCTTTTTTCTGAATGACTGGGCAGTCCCTTCAACCAACGATACCACAAAAACACCCGACTGTTCGGCATAAAAAAGCCCCTTCCTTTTTGACAAAAGAAGGGGCGACACAATTAATGATAAGCTGTTAGGACATTTTACTTTGACAATCAGGACAAATACCGTAAAGTTCCATCCGATGCTCATTGATCTTAAATCCTGTCAATTGCTCCGTGGCAGCCTCTACATCTTCAAGACCTGGATAGTACGTGTCAACAATCTTGCCACAGCTTTCGCAAATAGCATGATAATGTCGTTGAGAACTAAAATCAAAGCGGCTTGAGGCATCGCCATAAGCCATTTCTTGGACAAATCCTATTTTAGTAAATAAACGCAAATTGTTATAAACAGTTGCCACACTCATACTTGGAAAGCGTACAACTAATGATTTGTAAATCTCATCGGCAGTTGGATGGGTGTGACTTTCAATTAAATATTCTAAAATAGCATAGCGTTGTGGGGTGATCCGAATATCGGATGCTTTCAATTGATTAATCGCTTCTTCTACTTTTGAATGAGCCATAGCATTCCCTCCATTTCCTATTATTACTACTATCATACTATTTTTTTCGACTTATTTCAAGGAACTATTCCTAACTAACAATGATTCTTAACTGTTAGGGGATGCCATTCTGTCCGCAGACAACCGAAATGCAAGGCATCATAGTAGATTCCTTGATAATAGCGAACAGCCCGCAACCGCCCCTCCAATTGAAAGTTAAGCTTCTGGGCGACCTTAGCCATCCCGGGATTCCCCGACCAGGTGGTCAAGCCAATGCGATGAATAAGTGGTTCCTGCTGAAAAATCCGATCAACCCATAAAGAGAGGGCTACTGTAGCATAGCCCTTGCCCCAGTTGGCTTCATCAAAGATGGCAATGCCGACTTCCAACCAGCGGGTAGCCTCATCAATCCAGTAATAATTGACCGCCCCACAAATCTTTCCTTCTATATATACGCCGTTTACTTGTGCGGAAAGAAAAAAGTCGCTTTCGGTTAATTCAAATCGTTCCAATGTTAAAGGGTGATAATCATGCAGAAACGGGGCATCGTACCTAACCCAGGCTGGCTGCTCCTCCTTGTAACTAATCTGCCATAAAGCGGCTAATTCAGATTCAGTAATCGGTCGCAATTCAAGCATACGTTCCCCTCCCAGAATTTCTTCGATACTGGATTAGTTTTACTATGCCAGTACGACAAAAAAAGAACAGAGCACAAGCTCTATTCTTTATAGTTTACCATACTTATGAAAGAAAATGACTTAGTTTTCGTATAAAGCAGTTGATAAATAACGTTCACCATTATCAGGGACAACCGCCAATACTTTTTTTCCAGTCCCTAATTCTTTGGCAATGTCCAAGGCGACTTTAATGGCCGCACCAGCTGAAATCCCAACTAACAGGCCTTCATTTTCCGCGACTAAGCGCCCCGTTAAAATCGCATCCTCACTGGAAACTGCAATCACCTGATCATAAGCTGACGTATCTAAAACCTTGGGGACAAACCCTGCGCCAATTCCTTGAATTTTATGAGGATGGTGTTCTTTTCCTTGCAGCACTTGAGACTCTTCCGGTTCAACCGCATAGATCTTTGTTTCAGGATGAGCCGCTTTTAAGACATGACTGACGCCAGTCACAGTCCCACCAGTCCCAACACCTGCAACAAACGCATCTAAAGGCGAATCAGCAAAAGCCGCCACTATTTCTTGCCCGGTTGTTTCTTCATGAATTCGAGCATTCGCCGGATTATCAAACTGTAACGGCATAAAAAAGTGAGCTTGGTCTGCTAGTTCTGTCGCTTTAGCAATTGCCCCTTTCATTCCTTGAGCTCCAGGAGTCAATACTAGTTCCGCGCCGTAAGCTTTCATAATTTTTTGACGTTCGACACTCATCGTATCAGGCATCACAATGATCGTTTTATAGCCCTTCGCTGATGCGACCATGGCTAACCCTACCCCAGTATTTCCACTCGTTGGTTCCACGATGGTATAACCAGCCTTTAGTTGGCCCTCTTTTTCTGCTGCTTCGATCATGGCTAAGGCAATTCGATCTTTGACACTCCCACCAGGATTAAAAAACTCTAGTTTAACATAAACATCGGCACTGCCAGCAGGCACTAGGCGATTCAATTTCACGATAGGGGTACTGCCAATTAATTCTACTACTGAATTTACAATTTTAGTCATTTTAGTTTCCTCCATGTCTGATTGTGAGTAAGTCCCTTTTTAAACTATCTGTCGAAGCCTTAACACCCAACAATTGATCGAGGAAAAATGGCTGATAAACGATTAATTCCCATGTCATCCATCTCCTTACTTGAATTAGCAAATCGCTGTTATTAGACATACTAACCTAAAATAAGTTAGATTGCTACTAAAAACCTCTCGTCAGCCGTTTTTTTTCAACTAAAGGTTAGGTAAAACTTAAGATACAACCTCTGCCGATTATTTTAGTTGTAATTTCAGGCAAACATGTTACAATTGTTACAACAAGGTTACCGACATATTAAAACCTTGGAAGAAAGGGGAATGACTCCTATGAACAAAATACTGATTCTGACAGTCGGCCTCATTACCACCTTATGCTGGTCTTCCGTAACCTCTTTTGCTGATGACACGAGCAGCTCCAGTCAAGCAACTTTAATCGAAGAAACCAGTAGCTCGTCAACGTCTGCTTCAACTAGCGATTCAACCAGCGACACGTCCAGCGAATCGACCAATTCTGACAGCTCGACGACAGCCACGACTGACACAACCACTATTAGCGAAACTACCATTCGCTCTTTAGCCGGACATGACGACTCCAGTTATGGTAAATTTACCAAAGGGACACCTGTTACCGCTGAAGATTTTAAATCAGTGATTGAAGCAATTGAAGCATTTAAGCTAAAAAGTATCTCTTTTATTGACGGACCACCGGCCATGGATCAGGCCGGCTTAACAACGGTCAATTTCTTGCTTGTAACCAATCAAGATGAGACCATCAAATACAGCTATAGTTTTTTGACAAAAAACAATGAAGCGACAATCAAAGTAACAGATATCAAGTTTGACTCAGAGAAAAATTTGCTTTCTTTTAAAACTGATCCCAGCTGCGTGGCTTACGTCACTGCGGATATTGACAAAGGAACTGCTGAAATCTACACTCACGAAGACGGGATCGTCGCCCGTCAATATGACGCAAAACCCAACCAGATTCAAATCATTGTCCTAGATTTAAAAGGCAATTACAGCGACATCATCAACTTTGATGTGACGGCAAATGACGTTTCAAAAAATGAGACCGAACCTGAAAAATTGACGAACGTCCAAAATAAAGCTGAAAAGGTCAAAAACGATCGTGACAAACTGCCCCAAACTGGCGAAACAATTGCCAAGTACGGCTTGGCCGGTGGCATCGTCCTAGTTCTAGCAACTAGCCTCATCCTTTATAGACGCCGTCAGTAAAAAAAGAAGTGCCTGACTTAAGCCTAAGTCGGACACTTCTTTTTTATGGCATTAACAAGATCGAACCTGAGGCTTTACGATACTCCCCCATGACTTCATCTCGCCCTTGGACAAAGAAACGTTGACCTTCTGTTGTCGACGTCGCCACTGCCGATTCTACAAGACTCCCAATCTTCCCAGCTTTATGACGATTGATGATCAAGGCAATCTCCGTATCAGAAAAATCAGATAACATGGCAACATCCCCATCACTGTCACCAGCTACTAGAATCGGCCCCCGATGTTGATGCATTACTTCAATAGACTCTTTGATGGTCGCCGTTTTTCCTACACCTTGAGTTTGAGCAACCCCAGTAGCTAGCTCCGGCAACATCTTGCCCCCTTGTTCCTTTAAACGCATCCCATAAATTTGACTTTCAGGCAAGCCATAGCCAAATTTGTCGCTAGTTGCAAATGGTAAGATCACCTCTCGATTTGAGGCTGAGACAATATAGACCTTTATGCCCTTCTCACTAAAGGTTCTCATTAACTGCTGAATTTCCGGAATGAGGCGGATCCCTCTTTTGAACTGAATGCTAACACTCCCGCTTTGACTAACATAATCTCGAGGACTGCTCCAAGTCTCGTAGGCCAAGCTCGCCACTAACTCTGTTTTTAAGGTTTTTCTCACCAAATAGTGAATCTCCTCCGCCGTCTTCCCACCTAAGAAATAAGTAACCCAAGGATAACTGATATCGGCCGAAAAAGAATCGCCAATGGCATCATACAAAAAGCGAAATTTAGCAATAAATTCCTGATATGCCAGGGTCTCTTTGGCCCTCACTAACCAATCTTCCTCAGGAGGTCCTACTTGATACAGGGCCTGATAGCTCGACACGATATCAGCTGCCAGCACTACAGCATTTAGAACCTGCCCTTCTGCATTAGCCCACTTAGCATTAAAGGGCTCAGCCGGAATCCCCTTAACTAAGGTTTCCCCTAGTTCTTCAGGGGTCAAATCAAATGCTAACTCTCGGAGCTGATAATTAAAGACCGCCTCACCAATATCATTGATAATACAGGTGTTATCCCAATCAAATACGACGTATTGCTGTTGATGTTGATACTTATCAATTAGTTCCGTTAATCGACAATAAATAGACTCTTCCCAATTTCCCTTTATTAACACACCGTCACCCACTCTCTATAAAACTAGTATAACAAGTCCGCCATCCTGATGGTAGAACTTTAATGTAAAGTTTTGTCACAAGGAGTAGGCAAATTAAACTTTCCCTTTTCCCAAAAAGGATTTCCTTCATAAACTGGGGCAGTAAATTATCAAAGCCGTTCTTTTTTTGTTATACTCAGTGAGGTGACTCAACGTCAATCTCATTCTATTAAAAAATAGACCAGAAGCCAAGGAGGCAAGACTCATGAAAAAAACGCTGATTGCAATCGCTGTAATTGTCGGATTAATACTCGTCGGTTACTTAGGAAATATCGTCTTAATGGCTGTGGGAGGGTCAGTTGGCAATAAAATTATCGAGGCGATCCCAGAAAAAGACCAGTACTTTACAGCAGACCAAGAAACATTTGTGACGCAATTAAACGGCAACTGGGTTCAGGAAACTGATACTAAGCAAACCGCTCCCATGACAATTAAATCGACAAAAGAAGATCTCACCATCATTCAAACAGGTGAAGATTATCTCGTTTACCCAGCCAAACATGTCAAAATTACTAAGCCAGCCTTTACATTGTATAACCTTGGCCAAAAACCAAACATGGATTTGGAACTCGTTGATTCAAATACGTTACTAGTTCCTAATTTAAATGCCACCAACGATACTCAGCCAAGCGAGCCTGTCATTTGGAAACGACTTAACTAACTAAAAACGTCTGATGGAAAGTAAATTCCACAGGCGTTTTTTATTTCTGATATTCTTAACTGATGGCTCTCATCTTAAAAAACTAACATTCTCACACGCCCCCCTTGACTACACGAACAAACATTCGTATACTTGGTTTATTAAAAGATAAAGGATGTGTTTTACAATGATCGATCATTTTGGTATTAATGTCAGTAATTTAGAACAAAGTAAAGCCTTTTATCAAGCTGTCTTAGCCCCGCTCGCAGGTGGCCTACAACACGATTTTGATGTCACTGTCTGTTTTGGTAAAAACGACGGCACTGGTAGTAGCCTTTGGTTAGTAGAAAAAGAACCGGCTCCGATTCACATCGCCTTTAAAGCTCCTTCTCAAACAGCCGTCGACGCTTTTTATCAAGCTGCCCTAGCCGCTGGTGGAACTGACAATGGCGCTCCTGGTTTACGTCCCCAGTATCATCCTAATTATTACGGCGCATTTGTTTATGACTTGGATGGTTATAACGTCGAAGCCGTTTACCACGGTGACTAAAGCAGCGTCTTCTTTTTATAAAAAAACAGCTCTTCCATAGATAGGATGAGCTGTTTTTTAAGGCTGTATAATTTATGGTGTGGATGAGAAAAAATCATTCACACCTATTTTAAGGCAAAAAAATAGAAACATATGATTATTTCCGATAGAATGAAGTCGTCGAAAACCCATCCAGAGAGGAAAA
>NZ_JAEEGA010000039.1:0-1731 GCF_017829975.1 Vagococcus allomyrinae
TTTGTTCATTGAAAACTGGATAGTTGAAGTAAAAAATAATCAAAACAAACCGAGAACACCGCGTTGATTGACAGTGTTGTGAGTAATCACACACTGAGCAAGAGTTTTTAAACAAAGTTCAAACGCTGTTTAAAGGATTGATGGAAGTCGCTATCGCTAGTGGCTGGAAGTCAAAAATCTAACATCATTGTTAGTAAAATAGGTTAAGTTAATAAGGGCGCACGGTGGATGCCTTGGCACTAGAAGACGATGAAGGACGGGACTAACTCCGATATGCTTTGGGGAGCTGTAAGTAAGCTATGATCCAGAGATTTCCGAATGGGGAAACCCGGCAGCTTTTATAGGCTGTCATCATATACTGAATACATAGGTATATGAGGTGAGACGCAGAGAACTGAAACATCTAAGTACCTGCAGGAAGAGAAAGAAAATTCGATTCCCTGAGTAGCGGCGAGCGAAACGGGAAGAGCCCAAACCAAAGAGCTTGCTCTTTGGGGTTGTAGGACTCAGTTGTGGTAGCTGTAATTGTTAGTCGAATCGACCTGGAAAGGTCAGCCGTAGCGGGTAAAAGCCCCGTAGGCGAAAATGATTGCACACCTATGAGTATCCTGAGTACGGCGGAACACGAGAAATTCCGTCGGAATCCGCGGGGACCATCCCGCAAGGCTAAATACTCTCTAGTGACCGATAGTGAACCAGTACCGTGAGGGAAAGGTGAAAAGCACCCCGGAAGGGGAGTGAAATAGATCCTGAAACCGTGTGCCTACAACAAGTCAAAGCCCGTTAATGGGTGATGGCGTGCCTTTTGTAGAATGAACCGGCGAGTTACGATAGCGTGCGAGGTTAAGCTGAATAGGCGGAGCCGTAGCGAAAGCGAGTCTGAATAGGGCGCTTGAGTACGTTGTCGTAGACCCGAAACCATGTGATCTACCCATGGCCAGGTTGAAGGTGTGGTAAAACGCACTGGAGGACCGAACCCACGTACGTTGAAAAGTGCGGGGATGAGCTGTGGGTAGCGGAGAAATTCCAAACGAACTTGGAGATAGCTGGTTCTCTCCGAAATAGCTTTAGGGCTAGCCTCGGATGAAGAATGATGGAGGTAGAGCCACTGTTTGGACTAGGGGCCCATCTCGGGTTACCGAATTCAGATAAACTCCGAATGCCATTCATTTATATCCGGGAGTCAGACTGCGAGTGATAAGATCCGTAGTCGAAAGGGAAACAGCCCAGACCACCAGCTAAGGTCCCAAAATATATGTTAAGTGGAAAAGGATGTGGGGTTGCACAGACAACTAGGATGTTGGCTTAGAAGCAGCCACCATTTAAAGAGTGCGTAATAGCTCACTAGTCGAGTGACCCTGCGCCGAAAATGTACCGGGGCTAAACATATTACCGAAGCTGTGGAGTGTACCTTGTGTACACTGGTAGGAGAGCGTTCTAAGGGCGTTGAAGGTAGATCGTGAGGACTACTGGAGCGCTTAGAAGTGAGAATGCCGGTATGAGTAGCGAAAGACGGGTGAGAATCCCGTCCACCGTATGACTAAGGTTTCCTGGGGAAGGCTCGTCCTCCCAGGGTTAGTCGGGACCTAAGCCGAGGCCGATAGGCGTAGGCGATGGACAACAGGTTGATATTCCTGTACCAGTTTCATTTGTTTGACCAATGGAGGGACGCAGTAGGTTAGGAAATCCGCACGATTGGAAGTGTGCGGCCAAGCAGTGAGTCTGATGGTG
>NZ_JAEEGA010000039.1:1826-3403 GCF_017829975.1 Vagococcus allomyrinae
GGTGAGTTAAATGCTTACGATCATTAAGGACAAGCTGTGATGGGGAGGGAAATTAAAGTACCGAAGTTTCTGACATCACACTGCCAAGAAAAGCTTCTAGGAAGAATGACACTGCCCGTACCGCAAACCGACACAGGTAGTCGAGGAGAGCATCCTAAGGTGAGCGAGCGAACTCTCGTTAAGGAACTCGGCAAAATGACCCCGTAACTTCGGGAGAAGGGGTGCTGACCGCAAGGTCAGCCGCAGTGAATAGGCCCAAGCGACTGTTTATCAAAAACACAGGTCTCTGCAAAATCGAAAGATGACGTATAGGGGCTGACGCCTGCCCGGTGCTGGAAGGTTAAGAGGATGGGTTAGCGTAAGCGAAGCTCAAAATTGAAGCCCCAGTAAACGGCGGCCGTAACTATAACGGTCCTAAGGTAGCGAAATTCCTTGTCGGGTAAGTTCCGACCCGCACGAAAGGCGTAACGATTTGGGCACTGTCTCAACGAGAGACTCGGTGAAATTT
Source organism: Vagococcus allomyrinae (assembly GCF_017829975.1). Classification (GTDB taxonomy): domain Bacteria; phylum Bacillota; class Bacilli; order Lactobacillales; family Vagococcaceae; genus Vagococcus_D; species Vagococcus_D allomyrinae. The sequence continues at coordinate 2,335 of NZ_JAEEGA010000039.1, forward strand.
TAGTACCTGTGAAGATGCAGGTTACCCGCGACAGGACGGAAAGACCCCATGGAGCTTTACTGTAATTTGATATTGAATGTTTGTGACACATGTACAGGATAGGTAGGAGCCGTAGAGGCCGGTACGCTAGTATCGGTGGAGGCATTGGTGGGATACTACCCTTGTGTTATGACCATTCTAACCCGCATCACTTATCGTGATGGGAGACAGTGTCAGATGGGCAGTTTGACTGGGGCGGTCGCCTCCTAAAGAGTAACGGAGGCGCTCAAAGGTTCCCTCAGAATGGTTGGAAATCATTCGCAGAGTGCAAAGGCATAAGGGAGCTTGACTGCGAGACCTACAAGTCGAGCAGGGTCGAAAGACGGACTTAGTGATCCGGTGGTTCCGCATGGAAGGGCCATCGCTCAACGGATAAAAGCTACCCTGGGGATAACAGGCTTATCTCCCCCAAGAGTCCACATCGACGGGGAGGTTTGGCACCTCGATGTCGGCTCGTCGCATCCTGGGGCTGTAGTCGGTCCCAAGGGTTGGGCTGTTCGCCCATTAAAGCGGCACGCGAGCTGGGTTCAGAACGTCGTGAGACAGTTCGGTCCCTATCCGTCGCGGGCGCAGGAAATTTGAGAGGAGCTGTCCTTAGTACGAGAGGACCGGGATGGACACACCGCTGGTGTACCAGTTGTTCTGCCAAGAGCATCGCTGGGTAGCTACGTGTGGACGGGATAAACGCTGAAAGCATCTAAGCGTGAAGCCCCCCTCAAGATGAGATTTCCCATTCCTTCGGGAAGTAAGACCCCTGAGAGACGATCAGGTAGATAGGCTAGAAGTGGAAGTACAGTGATGTATGGAGCGGACTAGTACTAATCGGTCGAGGACTTAACCAAGATTTAAGACGTAGGAGTCACGGCACGTTTTGATTGATTATTTCAACATCCAGTTTTGAGTGAGCGAAAGCAATCTCAACTTAATAGATAGTACATCACTTAAGTGTGGTGGCGATAGCAAGAAGGATACACCTGTTCCCATGCCGAACACAGTAGTTAAGCTTCTTAGCGCCGATGGTAGTTGGGGG
>NZ_JAEEGA010000004.1 GCF_017829975.1 Vagococcus allomyrinae
TGACCACCCGACAGACGCTTTTTAAGTTCGGGATACGCTTTCAACAAGAGCCGTGCAGACACGCCTTTAAATGCTTTCATTATATTAGGAATATAATGTTGAGGTTTGCATTCAATAAGTAAGGGAATATGGTCTCTATCTGACTCCATTTCAATGATTTGACTATCATTATCCAACGCAATCTGGTTTAATAATTTTTTAACATATGTATCAATGTTTTCGTGCGAAATATGATGTCTATATGTCACACACCAAACTAAATGATACTGCATAGAATAGACATACCCACGACCATGATGTACTTCTGACATGAAAAAACCTCCTTGGGAATAGTTTAACATATGTCATCGTTAAATCCCAAAAAGATTTTAATATATATGATATCGGCTATTGCATAAAATAGCTACTTTGGACAAGGACAAATAATTCATTTATTTTTTGATTGTATTAAGTTGTGTCATTAGAAAACGAAAAGGCAGAACCTCAAAAACATCATAGACATATTCTTGATATTCCGTAACAAAGATGATTAAAACATTTTGATTATTTTTTCTGATTTCTTTAGCTGTCTCAATGCCATTCAAACCATTCATTTCAATATCTAGAAAAATAGTATCATAGGAAGATCTCGATTTGTCTATGTATGAGAGTAGCTCACCTCCATCCAAGAAAATGTCAACTTCATGAGGGGCATGAAGGGTAATTTCCTCTAACCAATTAACAAAATTAACATTATCATCACAAATAGCAATATTCATTGTAGAACTCCTTATAACTTTAATAAGACAATTTTATCACAAATCTGGTCGGTGGATCAGCAATAGTTGAAGCAGAAAAACGAAATAGTCTCTTGCAAAATCACAATAGTTACCTTAAGGTGCCTAAGTCACTTAAATGTGCTTACTTTACATAAGTAACTTTAAAGCTTATGATAGTTGTATACTAAAATTAACACGCGAAAGGTTGAGTTTAAATGAAATATTTAGTCACAGGGGCAACAGGAGAATTAGGAGCATATGCAATAAGTTACTTACAAAAGATAGTCCCATTAAATGAGATTGTCGCACTTGCGCGAACAGAAGAAAAGGCGATGAAACTCCGCCAACAGGAAGTTGAGGTGCGTATTGGAGATTTTGATAACTATCCAAGCTTAGTAGAAGCTTTTAAAGGGATTGATCGTTTGTTATTTATCTCTTCTCAACCAGGGGGGGCAGTCACTCGAGAACAACAGCATCAGCATGTTGTGGAGGCTGCTAAACAAGCTGGTATCTCTTTTATAGCCTATACCAGCTTCCCTAAAGGTACTGATTCTAATAGTCCTTTAGCGCAAGATCATATCATCACCGAAAAATTAATCAGACAGTCAGAAATTTCTCATAGTTTCTTACGAAACAACTGGTACATTGAAAATGAAGCGGACACTTTAAATGCAGCAGTTGCTGGTCTACCGTTTAGTTATTCGGCTGGTCAAGGGAAAGTTGGTTGGGCCTTAAAACGTGAATTCGCTGAAGCAGCGGTCAATGTTTTAACTGACAAAGTAAAGTATCAGGAAGTTTTTGAATTATCTGGTGCTCCAATTACATACGAGGAATTAGCGCTGGCACTTAAGGTTGCTAGTCAAAAAGAATTTAAGGTTATATTAATGGACGATCATGAGTATCAGCAAGTGTTGATAGCTAATAATGTTCCAGAAGAAGCTGTTGGATTTATCTTAATGATTCAAAATGATATCCGAACCGGCCAATTGGACGTGACTTCTGATGACTTTGAACAAGTTTTAGGAAAACCATTAACACCGTTAATTGATGCTTTAAAAGAATTCCTAGGAAAATAGACTGTGTATGCCGAGTGACTAATTCAGTCGCTCGGTTATTTTTTTATGGATTTTCCACCGTCCCCTTTACCTAATTCAACTAACTCCCCTTTACTTCATATTCTGACTTTGCTAAACTAACAAGAGAACTAATACGGTTCTTTCCTAAATAATTAAAATTTTTATCAACTGAATGGAGTATGTTCTGATAATGAAAAAAGAAGCCTTAATCATAAAAATCCCTCCAGAAATATATCAAAAACTTAATATCAGTGAATCTGATCGACTTGTGATGGAGGTCAAGGATCAAGGGATTACCATCATAAAAAAGAAGCAAGACGAAAATCAAGTGATTACGTTAAGGTGGTTCCTCCTCCCTTCCCTATTGATTAGTTTGGGCTTTTTTTTAATAACCCTCTATGAAAACATTAGTCAAGTGCCTCTTACTGGTACCCTTTCGATAGCCAGCATGGTGATTACTTTAGGGGTGTTCAGTGGAATTTGTGTCTTTAGTTTCTTTTTTGTAAAAGGCAAACGGCAGTCCAGCAATCATCCCACTCAGAACATTTATTGGCGTAATTTCCCGACGATTCTCCTGTCTTTTGCGATTATTTTAGCTTTCGTTCTCTCTGGTTTTTTTTGGCTCGTCGGCATTTTATTTAAAGACGCTAGTTTTGATGTGTTAACGGCAACCTTTATTTTCTTTTTATTCACATCTGTTATTAATTATTTTATGATTTACTTTGCAACCTCCATTTCGTCAACGATGATTATCACTCTGCTTGTTTCCGTCATTTTAGGAGGGCTTTTGTTTTCGATGCTAACTAATGCAGACTATCTTTGGTGGCAACATAATTTTAGCTTTCTGGGCACTCAAAAAAGCTGTGAATAGTTGGCAATTTAATATCACCCTGATGATGTCGGCCCTTTTAATGATCGCTTTAATTGATTACTTGTTCGTTTCATTACGGCAATCGTTTCCTAATAATAAACGTCTGTTGATTCTCAGAGTGCTGTTGACGATTACGGCTATTACTTTAGGAGCAGTTGGCTTCTTTCCCAATGATGGTGGCGACCTTCATATCATTCACACAAAAGCCGCATCATGGTTAGTTTATCTGGTCATCATCTTAATCTTCAGTGTTCGTTGGTTATTGCCACAGGTAACTAAAGAGTTTCTTTTCATCTCTTACGGAATGGGGGGGTTATTATTTATTTGTAACATTCTCTTTGCTAATATTCATTATCTCTCCTTAACCGCTTTTGAGTTGATTGCGTTTATTATGGCTTTTAGTTGGATTTTATTGTTATTACAAAATTTGCGAAAACTGTCATTTCAGCATAACTTAACATTTGATATTTCATTAACATGCGATATGTCTTAAGCTAAAGCCCCTAAGTCCATATAGGACCTAGAGGCTTTATTTTTTGTAGGAATGATAGACTAACAGCAGCCCAAAGAACAGCCTAAACGATCTGCTAGTTTTAACCCTGTTTTTGTTTGAGCAATTCCTGCTAAACCTGTACATCTTAATTCAGGTGGAATCATTCTTCCAACTTTATTAAAACTCTCGATGGTTTCATCTAAAGGAATCACTGCATCATAGCCAGCTAAAGCCATATTTGCTCCCCCTAAAGCATTTAAGCCGCACATCACGTTTTTGCCTAAACAAGGAACTTCGACACGCATTGCGATAGGATCGCATACCATACCGAAAATGTTTTGTAAGGCCATTGAGGCAGCATCAACGGCCTCTTCGATCGTACCACCCATCAATTGGACTAAGGCTCCAGCAGTCATCCCAGACCCTGCTCCACATTCAGCTTGACAGCCAGCGACTTCGGCGGCAAAAGTGGCATATTCAGCTATAAACACACCAATCATCCCAGCGGCTAAGAACGCACGAACCACTTCGTCTTTTGATTTATCATAAAAACTAGAAACGGCTAATACCGTTCCAGGCAAAGTGCCACAAGAGCCAGCAGTTGGTGCTGCCACAAAGACGTTCATTGAACTTTTGACCTCCATCATGGCAGAGATATAGCCAATAATTCGTAAAGTGATATCACCACCAATTAGTTTATCATTGAGGACAAACATTTTGTGTGATTGATATCCCAATATCCGGTCAGCATAGTTGGTTCCTTTAAGCCCTAACTCGATTCCCTGTGACATAATGTCCACTATTTCAACTGCTTTATCATAAACCTCTTTTTTATCAATATGGCCTCGAATACTTTCGTATGTCAAAGCCATATCCGCTAAGTCTAAGTCTTCATTTTTGGCGATTTCCAACATTTCCTCAACTGTTTGAAAAGGAATATCAGGCTTTTTTTGTGACATAATAGGTAAAACCGGATCGAAAGCGATCACATTTTCTGCCGCCACATGTTTTTTTAGTACCTCTAGTTCGTCTGTTTTTATGATGGTATGGGTTTGAATACTAATAACCTGTTGGTCGTTCATTTCTTGAATCGAGACTGAACAAAAATCGGATACGCTACTCTCGATTAGTTTAATTAATTCTTTTTTTACCAATGACCTATTTTCAGCAAAAATCAACGTCTCATAAAAACCACCTTTAATGGAAACTTTTGCCCCATTAATTTCGATAAACTCAATCATTCCACCACCTACAGATAAGGCAGTAGCCGTTACATTCTCATCTAAATCACTTTTAATAATCATTTTATAAGTATTGGGATGCGTTGCGTCATAAGACACAATTCTAAAATCGATAGCCATCCCTTGATCTTCAGCAATACGAATCGCATCAAGTAACTCTTTGTTTGTGGGCTCCATTCCTAATAAACCAGCAATAAGGCCAACATCTGAACACTGCCCTATATAACTTGCAGCCAGTGAACCATCTGGATCAAAGTCAGCTTGAAAATAAGTGATCTTACCATTTACCATTTGAGACAATGATTTCCCAATTCGCACAGATGCAACAGTATGCGAACTACTTGGGCCAACCATAATAGGTCCTAAAACATCATTAAAAATACTTGGATATTCATGCATAGACATTCTCCTTCATAGATTTTAAAATCAGCTTCAATAACAATCTCATCGCTGATTAATTTGGTTTTTATCCTATTCCGCAACCTGTTGCTGCCTTATTATTTACAAGAGCTCCCTTTATAGATCCTAGTTCTTAAACCAAAAACTGTTGGTGTTTAAACCCTTCTATTTTTCTTAGCGGCTATTTCTCGGAAACATATTTATTAAATTAAACGACGTAATAACTCTCCTTGCTTAAGACCATTCCGTTCCGACCTTTTGTTGACATGCCTTATCGTAAATTAGTTTGGCTGTTACTAAGTCTTGGGCACCAATACCGACGGTTTTAAAGACAATAATTTCATCCTCGTTTTCGCGCCCAACTAGTTCTCCTAGTAGAACTTCTCCAATATCACCAGTAAACATGTCTTTCGTGATAATTCCCTTCTCAAGTGGGATCAAAATATCACCTGCTTCAGATAGTACGGCTTCTTCTGAATCAAAATAGAGTTTTGACGCTCGTTCCAGTATCACAGGATCCATTTCTTGCATATGTGGTTGATAAGAACCAACACAACTAACAGTGGCGCCTTTTTTTACTTTTGTACCATCAAAAACTGGCTTTTCTGAAGGGGTCACTGTTATGATTAAATCTGCATTGGTAATAGCTTCATCTGATGAAGTTGAAGCTACAATCCTAGTTCCATATTTAGCTAATTCCTGAGTCATATGTTTCGCAAACGCTTTGGTTCTTTCGAAATTCGTGTCGTAAACACGAACTACTTCTAAGTCTCGCCCACAAATCATGGCTTCAAGTTGACTAGCTGCTTGTCCTCCAGTGCCGATTAAAGCGCCTTCTTTCGCCTCTTTACTTCCCAAGACATCAAAGGCCACGCCAGAGGCTGCTCCTGTCCTTAACTGAGTCACCGTATTTCCATCTAAGACAGCATTCACAACTCCAGTTTTCCCATCCACTAAAAAGACTTGAGCAGGTGCAGATGGTAACCCCTGATTGATATTATTGGGGAAGATATTGATAATTTTAAGCGAGGCCGCATCTAAATCAACCGCATATGCTGGCATAAATAGAAACGTGCCATTCTCCTTTTCCGAAACTATTTGGGTCCGTAAGGGAACGTTTGTTTTTCCTTGGCTGAAAAGTTTAAACGCCGTTTTATCAGCGGCAATCGCTTCAGACATTGAAAAAACTTTTTGGATATCCTTTCTTGATAAAAGTAACATATTCATCCTCCTTGTGTTTTATTGATCAAGTAAAAATGAGAGCATAACTCGATTCATTTAAGCGAATTATACATCAGAAAAAAACGAAAATCAATTAAAAATAGCGTTTTCTATTTTTGTTAGCAAATAAAATTCATTATTATGAATCGGAATAATCGTTCATAACTAAAAATTTAACGCGTTTAGCTGTATTATTGGCCCAATTATGACTCTTTTCAGATGAGTAACAAACTGAATCACCAGGATATAGACAAAAAGCTTCATTTTCTAGGTACAGATCGAGTACCCCTTCTAATACATAGATGAATTCTTTCCCCCTATGAGAAAACAATTCTATTTCTTCAATTATTCCCTTATTGGGAAGGATCTCGATCAATCTTGGTAGAAATGATTTTTCTCCATCTGATTGAGCCAATGATTGAGAAATAAATTGAGAATTAGTGACCTGTAAATTAATTTGCTCATAACTTCTAACGACCGGTGATGCTGTATCTTTTACTTTTTCTAAAAAAAAGGATAATTCGACATTAAAAAACGTGGCAATTTGTTCTAAACTGTCGATAGCGATCGTGGTTTGTCCTCGTTCAAATTGTGATAGATAGCCACTTGAGAGTCCCGTTTTTTGCCCTAATTCTTTTAAGGTTAAGTTCTGCTTTTGTCTCAGTTCTTTTACCTTTTTTCCGATTGTACTGTTCATATATATCCCTCACTTTTCTGATAGTTAAAGTATAGTGAACAATTGCTTGTATTTCAATAGATATATCCCTTATGTAAAAAAGAAGCACATGTGTCATCTATAAAAGCTTTAACTAAAAAGAGATAATGTTTTCTAGAATTTTGGGTTTTACTATGATAAACTTTTTTTAAGGAGGATTAAAACCATGTCGGATAAACAGAAGAAATGGAGTATTCTTGTCATTGGCATCATTTTAATGGTGTGTTTCTATGTAAAAATACCATCTCATGAAATTGTTGCTGATGAAGCGATCTCCCAATTACCGCCAACTGAAAAAGAGTTAAAGGAATTTGAAGAGTCATTTTCTCGAAATGAGGATTTTAACAAAGACAAGGCTTTTGCTATTGAAGAAAGTTACTCAGTAGATTCGACCTTTATCTTAGATAAAGAGTCTAAATCCGAGTCTCCATTATTGCCATAACGTCATGATTCTAAAAAGGTAGCGATGATTAAATTTGCTGCCTTTTTTCTCAATCATTAAAATAATCTCTGTTACTTAAACCACTAATAAATACCCTCCTTTTTTGACCTCAGTGATCAGCCTTCTTCACTTCTTAGGAGGTGCCTCTTTTTCAGGATTTCAGAAGATGATTATAATAATCATTTTTTAGCTTTAGAGCCTATATTTTTAAGTGAAACGTCGGGTCTAAAGCTATGAATTAAGTAACTAAAAAGTACAATGCTTCGGTGATGATCTTTCTTAAAAAGAACAAGTAATGGGGACCTGTGTCTGAATAATAGTAAGATGTCAGATTATTGTTGATTCATTGCCTGCTCCTCCTCTTTAATTCGCCGCATTCAAGCGTTTAGGTGCTAAATTTTATGAGTGTAGAGTAATCCTACTAGATTAAGGACAGTACATCGTGATTGACCTAACCGATCAAAAATGCAGAACCACTTTGATTATTCTTTTAGGAATTAGTTGTTTAGTGCCATTAATTGAAAATAATAAATCTCATCCCCTGTTTGATAATAATTAAACCATGGTGTCAACATAGGCTCTGGAAATACTTTTAAATGTGTCAAAATGTCTCTGGCAAAAGCTAGGGCTCCCGCTGGACTGGCTGTAATGACAAATTGATCAGTGACCGCAAGTTCTTTTTGATAAAACTGACGTCCTTGGTATTTCTCAGAGAACCCTGTCAAAAATTTTAAAGAAGAGCTCGTATGTTGCCTGTTATCCAACATTCCCATATTAGCTAAACCCAAGGTTGCGCCACAAATAGCTGCTACTAAAATTTCCTGATTCACATATTGAACCGCTTTAGTCAAAATTGGTAGATGTTGCGCCTCAGGCCATGTGTCTCCACCAGGCAAAATTAAGGCAGCTACCTCTCCTTCCATTTCAGCTACCGTACAATCTGGAATCACTGTTAATCCACCAGCTGTTCGAATCGGTTCCATCGTATTGGCTACAGTTTTCAACTGATAACGCTGCTCACCTAGATTGTAATTAGCTGCCTGGTTAATAGCTGGCATCACATAGGCCAATTCCCAATCAGCCATAGTTTCTAAGACATAAACATAAATAGTTTTTTTCATACTTAACCCCTCTTTCTTAACTTAAGATCATCATAACACTAAAACGGTGACAGCTAGCTGTCACCGTTTTGAATTGTTTATTAACGCTTTTTCAAGATGTGAGGTTAATTTTTCTGAAAAAAACTGCGGTTCAAGTACTTGAAGCTGATCACCGAATCCTAACAATATTGAAAATAGCATAAAATTATTTTCTTGCATGTATATTTTGGTTGTTAAGTAACCCGCTTCCTCAGCTAAAAGTTCTCCGCCTAAGTATTCTTCCACTAGGACTTGAATGGAACTAGGGTAACGAATAATTAGAGTCAGATACTCGTTGTGACGTTCCTTTTCCATTTGATCAATCAACTGAGGGATATTGTATTCTTGAAGCCAAGGCTGGCTATTCTTTAAATGTCTTATTCGAATTAATTTATACTGTCGCATGGCTTGTTTTTCATGAGAATAGCCATAGACATACCAAGCATACCATTTGTAGGACACATGTAGTGGATCAATGATTACGTGACTTCTTCCACTAGTAGGACTTGTATAATCAAAACTAATCGATACTTGATCAACTACAGCTTTTTTTATCTGACTGACTTTTTCTATGACTTGTTTGTTTTCACCAACAACTGAAAAATCTAATTCCAATAATTTCTGATCAGTGTTGTTGGAAAAAATATGAAAGACTTTTTCATAAGTATCATCAATTTTTTGGTCACCATAGATAGTTTTTAGACTGGTTAATGCCAGTAAAAGATACTGAGCGTTCGTTTCAGTTAATAGATTACCACTCAACTGATACGTTTGCTGAATAGCATACCCGCCATTGACACCTGTTTCAGCGTAAATCGGAATGCCAGCTAAAGAAAGAGTGTCTATATCACGGATAATTGTCCGTCGTGACACACCAAATTCTTTTGCCAACTGACTGCCACTAACGCTTTCTCTGTTTAACAAGTAAAATAAAATACTAAGGATTCGTTCTATCTTCACGATTTAAGCTCACTTTCACTAATGTATAATAGTCATTGTACTCAAGAATTATTCTCGTGACAATAGCCTTACTTAAAATCTGCCTGTTAGTGTTTTCCCTTAACGCCCAGAATACGTGGTTCTCACCCTCTTTAAGCATTCAATTAATCAGAAGATTTCAGCTTTAACCATTTTTTCTTTAGGCTATTTGCAGCTATTTCCCCTAAGCATTAAGCGTGTCCGGTAACTGTCTGGCGAAGGTAGATTGGCATTTCCTGTTTATCAGCAAGCATCACTGTCAACACCACCTCTTTTTCATCAGATATGCTACCAAGAATGACCTCTCCACTGCCATACATGTCATGGTATCTCCATCGGCAATATTTCTCAAAAGGGTCTGGGTGGTATGATCACTTTGCCGGCACTCAAGTGCTAAGGTCCCTTGACCAGCTGAAGGAATAAAGGTGTGTTGATCAAAATTAATGACTGAAAAATGTCGCGGATTTTGCCACCCCAACCTGTTTAAACCAGCATTGGCTAAAATAATGCCAGCAAAGCCTCCTTGATTAAGCTGTTCCAATCGTTGATCAATATTTTCCCTAATTGGAGCAGGTCTTAGATCAGGCCGCAGTTGTAATAATTCTACCTCACGGCGGAAGCTGCTTGTTCCAATAAGAGCAGCCACTGGTAACTGTTCAAGTGTTTTTCCTTCTCTGATAATTAAACTATCAAAGGGGTTTTCTCGTTTTGGATAGACCACGGTGAGTCCTTCCGTCTGCTTTATTGGCAGATCTTTTAAACTATGAACAGCAAAATCAAGCTCCTTTGCTAGGATAGCTGAACTAAGTTCGTCTGCAAAAACACCTTGTGGGCCAAGTTCACTAAGTGGTGTCTGTTTATCTCGGTCTCCCAGCGTTCCCATTAATATCAGTTCGAATTGATAGCCTGGGGCTATCTTAGTTAAGGCTCCCACTACTATGTTCGTCTGTGCTATGGCCAAAGGGCTGTTTCGCGTCCCGACTCGCACCTTTTTTTTCATAAGTAAGCTCCTTCTTGCTAAGTTAAAATGTAAGACAACCGTGGCTTGTGACAAGTTACTAACTCAATTAAACTGCTTCAGCCAGCTTGTATGGATATTTAGCTATTGTCAAACTCAAGCTGAAGTAATTTTTTATGTGACAAAATTGTTAGATCGTTGTCACGAGATTTCGAAGACAATATTCATTTTTTGATTTATGATAGGTTTATTAACTGTATAAGGAGCACCTCTCATGAAAAGAAAGATATTTTTAATTGGCCTACCACTTTTGTTGATTATTGGCATATTTTTTGCTGCACCATCACTGACTCGTAATCATACCTCTTCGACCGCTATGGTCATTGACTTATTGAATCCTCGGATCAGTAATTCGATTCTTTATGTCAAGACCTCTGCAGACTATGAAGAAAGCTTTATAGATGACGCCAATGGTCAAGAAAATTTTACTTATTTGACTGTTGGTTATGATCAACATGGTGTCTCCCGTAAAATATTATACACTTCTTTTGGTAGAAAAATGACGCCAGATAAATATTTGAAATTACTAATCAAAGGTCAAAACGTTCGAACGTTTGAGGAAGTTCAGCCAGAATCAATTCCTGAAAAAGCCTTTGATCAATTAAACTAGTGTGGCCATTTTAGCTTGAAAAAAATCAATAAATTGCTGAGCTTCCTTTGTGATTGTTTTGGTTAAAATATATGTTAGGGATTGAGGAGGTGTGATTTTATCATTAGGAATGTTGACAAGTGTTTGTCTACCTAGTTCTTCCTTGACCATCGTTAGGGGAAGATAAGAGACGCCTAACCCTTGTTCAATAAACCTTTTGGTAATTTCGATTTGGTTGACTTTCATTGTTTGTATTTTGGGGTAATGATGCTTAACATCTCCTAATAAAGGATCCCAATATTCTGGGTGATTGTGAGTGATTAAGCGATAGTCTTCAAACAGCTGGCATTCGCTGTATGTTTGATCAAAGCGAGGAGGAGCAATCAGAACAACCTCTTCTTCGTGAATAATTCGGCAAGATAGATCAAGATGACTTGGTTTAAGACGTGTTAAGCCAAGGTTCGCCTTTCCAGAGCGGATCTCTTCACTTATTTCAAAGGACTTCAGTACATTAATCAATAGTTCGATTGAAGGATTTTTAAACGTAAACTCTTGCAAAAAAGCTGGCAAAACTGATGACGCAATTTGTGGGGCTACAGCAATGACTAACTTCTTTTTAAAGCCTTGTTGCCATCTTTCGAATTCGCCCAAGCCCTCATCGTATTTTGCGACGATGGTTTGAGCGGTCGATCTAAAATGTTGGCCTGCTTCGGTTAGGACAACCCCTTTTCCAATTCTATCAAAAAGTTTAGTGTTCAAGTTTTCTTCTAGCTTACTGATGTGTTTTGTAACGGCTGGTTGTGTCAAATACAATTCTTCAGAAGCCTGTCTAAAATTTTCGTATTTAGCCGCTATCAGAAATGTCTTCATCCATTTAATCTCCATAAGCCCTCCGATAACGAATCGTTATTAAATTCAATCATAATCGTTTCTTTTATTTATCATTCTAATTTATTATAATTGATTTAGGACGATCATGCATTGCATAAATTATTATTCAGCATTTTGAAGGAGGAAATAATGACATTAAAAGATTCGTGGAACTCGCAGCTTTATGATCAACAACATCAATTTGTCTCTCGTCATGGTGAGAGTTTGATTGATCTATTAAAGCCAAAACCAGGTGAAAAAATTCTTGACATTGGCTGTGGCACTGGCGATTTAGCTCAAGAAATAACTACCTATGGAGCCAGTATAGTCGGCGTTGATAAGTCGCTAAATATGGTCAACCAAGCCAGAAAAAAATTCCCAGACCTAACTTTCCAAGCAGGAGACGCTACTGAGTTGACTTTTAGTAATGAATTTGATGCTGTTTTTTCAAATGCGACACTTCATTGGGTAAAGGAGCCTGAGAAAGCCTTAAGCTCAATTTTTCAAAGCCTAAAAAAGGGCGGTCGCTTGGTGGCGGAGTTAGGTGGCCAAGGTAACTGTCAAACATTGACCGATAGCCTCATAAGAGGATTTGAGAAAACCGATATTGTCTACAATCAGGAGTTCTTTCCTTGGTTTTTCCCAAGTATTGGTGATTATCTGGTATTGATGGAAAAGTCTGGTTTTAACGTCATCTATGGGTGCTATTTTGATCGTCCGACACCGTTAGTGGACGATCAAGGGTTGGAAAATTGGTTAAATATGTTTGCCTCGTCATTTTTTGAAGGCGTTTCTGACACTGAAAAACGTGAGATTGTTAAACAGGTTCAAATAGATCTGGCACCAAAGTTGTATCAGGATAACCAATGGATACTAGACTATAAACGAATCAGAGTGATCGGCATAAAAGATTAATCTGGCTACATATAAGGCTATGTCTTTCTTTTCAAGCAGTTTACTAGTATCACCTAGTCAATTAGATACCCATCTTCACAGATTGTTCATCTTTATTTCAACACCTATTAGTTGATATCTCTGGATTTAAGTGCTAACATTTAATTATAAAGATTCAGCGTGACATTAGATGAAAACATACTGGTAAAAAGGAGTGATGGATCATGATTAATGTAGCGGTCACCATATACCTATTAGGAATCATCGTATTTTCATCTCTCGCCTATCGCTTGAAGGTGAACGATGGGTATCAAGATTTAACGAGACTGACTTTTATTAAAAATATCAAGGACGACTATCAAACCTTTGTCGCAAAAGCAAGAATGTTTGCCCGGTATACATTGTCCTTTTTAACTTCTTCGGCGATGATTTTTTGTGGTGGATTAATTGTTAGCCTAGTTATTAATAGCCGCATTTATACAGAACAATCATTGTCTATCATGATTATTTTGGCAATTAGTTTGTTTTTACAACAGTTTTTCTTCGCCCGCTTATTGGTTAAAACGACTTACTTAAAAAAATTAATTTATTTACGAACTCATGACTAGTCCAACATGGCTAGTCTTTTTCTTTAGTAAAAATTGTTATTGAACACCGAGGTGATTAATAGGCATGACTCTTCACAACAATTTGTTTCAGCGGTTGGCGCTTCTTCTGATAACCTCCTTTCAATTTGTAAGAAATTTGAATGTATCCTGAGGCTTAACGATATGCTCTTTCAAAGGTAGTCGGAAGATTAGCCTTTTTATTTTGACTAAAATGAGGCTAAAATCACCCTACTCTGAATTTATGATCAATAGGTTGTTTCCTGAATCAGCTTAAGATACAATAGACACAAATAAAATAGATTAGTTCAGGAGAATAAAAGATGACAGAACCTAACTTAAGCTTCGATTTAAAAGATTGGAAGAAAAATTTTTATCTCTTTTTAATTGGTCAGTTCCTTTCAGGCATTACCAGTATGGTTGTTCAATATTCAATTATTTGGTATCTAACTAAAAAAACGGGATCTGCGACGATCCTCAGCTTTGCTACGTTATTAGGAATGATCCCCATGGTAGTTTTAAGCCCCTTTGTTGGCCCTTTAATTGATCGTTTCAATAAGAAAAGATTACTGATTATTACAGACATTATTGTGGCGATTTTCGCCATCATACTGTCGATTGCTGGGACTATCTCACCAAGCTTTCCCCTTTGGCTAGTTTTTGTGTCACTTTTTGTTCGCTCAATCGCTCAAACCTTTCAGATGCCAACGATCCAATCGATTATCCCGACGATGGTTCCCGAAAGTGAGTTAACCAAAGTAAATGGTCAGTTGGGGATGGTTCAATCGGCTAACTTTATTATCGCCCCTGCTTTAGGTGCCTTTCTTTTCGCGATCATCCCGATGAACCGTTTGATTCTTCTCGATGTTTTTGGGGCTATTTTAGGTGTAGGTATGTTGTTACTCGTCATGATTCCTAGTCTAGTTTCTGAGGGAGAAAGGGTTCATCTGTTAGCGGACACAAAATTTGGGTTAAAAAAGCTAACTGAAAACAAAGGACTCTGGTATATCACGATTATTGGGGCAGCTTTTACCTTGATTTTCATGCCTGCGGCAAGTTTATATCCTTTGATGACCATGGACTATTTTAATGGGTCAGTTGGGCAAGCTGGGTTGATAGAAGTGGTTTATTCTGTGGGGATGCTGGTAGGTGGCGCTTTTATTGGCGTTTTCGGCAAATGGAAGGATCGCATGAAACCAATCTTAGTGGCTTATTTAGTCCTAGGTCTGACCATAGGTGCTAGTGGTTTTTTACCAGGAACAAGTAATGGCTTTATTTTCTTTGTCGTATTAAATACAATTGCTGGTGTTGCTACACCTTATTTCAACACGTTATTAATGTCAATGATTCAACAAAGTTACGATCCCAAAATTTTAGGTCGTGTTTTAGGGGTGTTAAATTCCCTTATGAGTATCACCGGGCCCGTTGGGTTGCTTTTTGCAGGACCTCTTGCTGATAAAATTGGTGTTGAAATGTTATTTGTGATAGCCGGTGGTGGCACGTTGCTTTGTGGTATTCTGACTTTTACGATTCCAGCTGCAAGACATTATGATAAGGAATTACAAGCTAGATTATCTAAAAATAACATTCAATAAATAAAAGCTCTTATAAAAATTGTCAAACTATCACAGCAATTTTTATAAGGGTTTTTCATCCTTTTTCTTTCACATTAAGCCTATTTTTAGTAAAATAGGCTTAATGGAGTTATGAAGGAGATTTAATATGTCTACAATAGAAGAAATTTTAACGGTCCCACGTTTTTCTGATTTAAACTTAATTAATAACAAAGCTGATTTGACTCGTAAAGTTGACACGATCGAAATCTCTGAAACGCCTGACATGTCGGGATATTTGCCTCAAAATACGTTGTTATTAACCACGGCCATGGCGTTTAAAGATAATCCATCGGGGCTTTGCGACTTAATACGCGCCCTAAACAATCTGCCAAGTGCTGGTATCGCCATTAAGTTGGGCCGTTTTATTAGTGAGTTGGATCCAAAAGTAATTGAAGTGGCAGACGAATTAGGGTTTCCTATTATTCAAATTCCCGTTACTCGTACTCTTGGAGAAGTTTCTCATCAATTATTATCCTACATTTGGGATAACCATACGGAATTAATGTATTTTGCATTGGATATTCAACGAAAATTTTCTAATATGATGATGAAAGGAGCAACCGTAAACTCCTTAATTAATCATTTGAGCTCTCTCATAAAAAGACCGATTTTTATATTGAATCCGTTTGGCGAGATCCAAGCTACTAGTCGCGGTTTTAAAATAGATGATCTATTAAAGCAAGAAATTTTCCAAGAGCTAAAAGACGATATACGTAAAGTTCAAAGTCTGGGTAAAACAGAGTCTATCGTGAAAACAAGTCGTACCGGTCAACAACTGTTGGTCACGATTTATCCTGTTGGGAGTCATCATTTTTTCCCACATATGCTAGTTATCTTAAAATCTGATCAGTTCCCCTACCCCTTCTCTCAATTGGCCATTGAACAAGCGATTAGTGTTCTGTCCTATACAATCTATAAAGATCGCTTATTGATGATCAACGAAGGTGCTGCAAAAAAAGAGTTTTTTACGAAATTAACCGATAAAAATTTTGACGTAGACCCAGAAATTGATAATTGGATCGATTATGGTAAACCGTTTAACATTATAAAAAGTAATAGCTATCGCGCTGTGGTAACAGAGATGTTGATTCCAGCCAAATATGACTTCCATAGTGAAGAAATCGAAGAATTGATGTTTGAATGGTTTTTTACTGAAGCCAAAAAGTACGCTAATAACACTGTCTCATTCCCATTGTCAGATAAACGAAGAGTGGGGTTACTCTTTCAAAAACCTGAAAAAGACATTCAAGGAATGCTAATGGGGATTCACGAAACAATTAAAAACAATTTAGGAATTTCTGTAAGTTTTGGCATTGGCAACCCAGTATCAGACATTCACCTCTTTCGTTTTTCGTTTTACGAAGCCATTGAGAGTCTCCAACGCGCTCAAGCCAAAGACAACTCACCACTTTATCTTTATGAAAATAAAGGTATTCGTAGTTTGGTCGAACAAGTTGAAGCAGATGATATTCGCTATTTCTGCACAACTGTATTAAAAGATTTAGCATATCCTGATAATGAAAATGATATTGAACTGCGACGAACCTTGAGCACTTACTTAAATAATCAATGTCGGATTACTGAAACAGCTGAAGAATTGTTTATTCATCGCAATACTGTTAAATATCGGATTACCAAATGCGCTCAATTATTTGGCAAAGCCATTGATGATCCCGATTTAAGTATCCAACTGAGGGTCGCTTTGTTGCTTTCAATGGAGAGTGAGGAATAAGGAAAACGCCATGGTAGGAAGTGATTCCCTCTTTATCTACCGCTTCTAAGGGGGCTCAAAGATTTATCCATCCTCATAGGATAATTTGTCTCCTCACCTAATACTTTAACTGATACAAACTTAGAAAAGCTAAACGTCAAAAACAGTCTGAGAGATTAGTCCCAGACTGTTTTTGTAAATGTTGTCAGTTGCTTGACCGCTTGAACTTTTGGTGTTTTACTTCAAAATAAACTGACCAAATCGTTCCTCTACTACTCCTGCATCAATGGAATAAATAGTGTGGCCACGTAGGATTGTCTGAGCGATTTGTGCCCCAATTTCACGACCGATATAAGGGCTTATTTGATTTTTATACTCTAAGTCTGTTGCCTTCAATACATATGAAGAATTTGGCTTAATTAATACAAAATCAGCATCTTTCCCAATAGTAATGCTCCCTTTATGTGCTAAATCATAGCGTTTAGCAGGATTTGTCGCAATGATATTGGCAAAAGTGGTTAACGGCATACCACGCTTTTGAACGCCTTCATCAAACAGAATATCTACATTGTTTTGGACACCTGAAATACCTCCCCATGCTTCAAATGCGTTAGCTGTGTCTTTTAAATCTGGAGTACAAGGTGAATGATCAGAGGTCACAAAGGAAATCTCTTCTTGCATAACTTTTTTCCATAAGCCATTTTGGGCTTTTTTATCTCTAATAGGTGGCGAGCACTTGACAACAGGACCAATGGCATCCAACTCATCTGTTTCAAAATACAAGTAATGAGTACATGTTTCACAAGTAACGTCTACCCCTGCCTGACGAGCTTGAGTTACTTCTTCGACCCCCTCTGGACAAGCCACATGACAAATATGAATTCGGCAGCCTGTTTCTTTGGCAAATAGAATGGCCCGTTTAATTGGTTCTACTTCGGTAAAGACTGGACGCGTCGCCACATAATCTTTAAGAGTTGTTTTGCCATTTTTGTAAGCAATTTCACCTAAGCGATCAGTAATTGCGGCATTTTCAGCATGTATGGCTAAGACTTTCCCCGTCTTAGCAACCAGTTTCATCCCTTCGTATAAGGAGTAATCATCAACATTCATAAAATCTCCATCAATAGAGCGGTCACCACAAGTGGCCATAAAGCATTTGTATGCGGCGACGCCTCCAGCATCTAATTCTTCAATCCCATGTCTTTCTAGATTGAAAGGAACTAAGCCACCAAAGGAGGCCACATCAACAGATAGTTTGCCCTTTCCAGCTTGAAACTTAATCTCGAGACTTTCTTTATCGACAGTGGCTGGCACTTGGTTAAGAGGCATTTCCATAAAGCTCGTTACCCCACCTTTAGCACAAGCTCGTGTTCCCGTTAAATAACCTTCCCATTCATCACGATAACCACCGCCAGGATCAGTGATATGCACATGGGCGTCCACCATCCCTGGACTGACAATCAACCCTTTGGCGTCAATTACTTTCTTGGAATCACCTAAATCATTCCCGATGGCCGCAATTTTGCCATCCTTGACTGCCACATCTGTTTTGATTTCACTGTTTTCTAAAATAACTAAACCGTTTTTGATAATTAAATCATAGCCCATTGCTTTTCCTCCTCAGGAAGTTTTATTCTAACCAAACAAGTTGGTTATTTATTTCCGTTTTTTTAAAACTAAGTAAATAATCAAAGATAAACCAGCACCAATTAACCAAGACAAACTGGAAATGATTTTTAAACTGGGAATGAATTGACCTAACATTGAAATAATTAGCGCCACAATCGTTGCGATGTAGGCTTCTTTATTAATCCCTTTGTATTGATTGTTTGAATTGTCTTCAGAGGGATCCATATATAACTGATCTAAATCAATCGTTTGTTTATGAATGAAAAAATACTGAGCGATCATTACCCCAGCTACTGGTCCTAAAACAGCCCCAATCATATTCAAAAAAGCGAAAATACTGTCTTGATTTTCCATCAATTTCCAGGGCATAATCAGAAAACTAATAACTGAAGCAATGATTACCCCTTTTCGATAATTGATTTTTTTAGGAAATAGCGCCGACAATTGGTAAGCGGCAGGTATGATATTACCAGTGGCATTTGTTGAGATTGTCGTCATTAATAAGACAATGACGGCTAACGTTGCCGCTGGCAGACTGTCCCATTTATCAACTATATTTAACACATTCCACTCTTGCACACCGTAATGAATCGAGCCGCCAATCAAAATTGCCACACTAGAAAAAGCGAAGATTAAGTAACCTATCAAAAGACTAGCAGTCTGGCCAATGGTTTGAGCGCGAGTTGACTTAGCGTTTTGTGTGAAATCCGAGGCACTTGCACCAGGCGCTGCCCAAACGGCTAATACGGCATTAATAATCATTAAATAGACTATAGGAGCTGAATGGTTTTGAACCATATTACCTGTTGGTGTAAAAGCCAAAATATTACTAATCCCACCACCGACTTTTACTGCCCAAATCGCCATTCCCCCAAAAACAACGTAAATTAACGGATTTAAAATTGCGGTAAATTTATTCAAAACACCACCACCGCCAAAACCAATCCCCATGTTAATTATCCAAAAGACAGTAAAGGCGATTAATCCAGGAAGATTAATCCCAAAGAAATTAAATTCAGCACCCAATGTTAAAAATCCTGGCCATATTTTGCCAACTAATATCAGCAATGCCAATGATCCAGTAAAATTTTGCAAGCCAAACCAAGCAATTGCTGCCACACATCCTCTTAAAAAACCAGGAAGTTTAGCGCCGATATCCCCATAAGTTGATCGCAAGTGCATAGCAAAAGGGATTCCGTAGCGAGACCCTGCACGTCCGTTTAATACCATAAAAGCTGCCACAACCAAAGAGCTGACAATAATCGCTAACATCACATTTAATGGTGACAAGCCTAAAAATAGAAATCCGCCAACAGCTGTATAATTGGGAATGTTGTGTACCGATCCCATCCATAACGTAAAATAATTTGAGGTACCCATATTTCGTTTAGTCGCCGTTTTTGGCAGTACATCGTCGTTATAGCCTCTCGTTCTCAACCGTTTAACTTGTTCTTCTGTCACACGAATGTCAGTATCTTGTTCATGATGACTGACAGAATCATTGCTGACCATAAATACCCTCCTAGTATGAAAGTTGGACTTTAGTTTATTGTTGCTTAACAAATTTTTCATCCTGAAAATAAGATCATTTTCAGGTATATTTATAACCTTTCTGTTTTTAATATCGTGCATAGTCGTTAACTGTTTTGCCGTATCAGCTGCTGATAGTCTTATCATAACTTTTGTTAAAAGCGTTTTCATTGGTGGAAGTTACAAAAACGCTATTTTTTTTGTGCACATCGAATAAATACTAATAGCGATATTGCTTCGATTTCATTTTTTTCAAAAAAGTCGCAAGTGATGTCTAAACGAACAACCCATTTTTCACAAACTTTCGCTAAAACAACAGGGAAGAGGTAAATCCTCCCCTGTTGTTTTAGCTTTATGAAAGTGTGAGCCTAATCTTACTGATTGATTCCTAATTTTTCGGCATAAGCAGTAATGGCTTTTTCAAAACAAGCCAAAGGAGGACGAACAGTCCCTGCTCCAATTTGCCCAATTCCCGCCTTTTTGTGGGCAATCCCTGTGTTGATAACAGGCGTAATGCCTGATTCCACTACTAAGCGAGCGTCGATTCCTAAACAAATTCCTTTGAAATCCCAAGTTGGCACTGGAAAGTTATTGTTGTGACTGATACATATTTCTGCCATCTCATTGCTGGTGTTCAACGCATCGTAAAAGCCTCCTGAACCAACAAAACGAGTCACTGCTGGTGCCGCGATCATGGCCATCCCGCCTACACCAAAGGTTTCCGTAATGGCGCTGTCGCCGATATCGGTGTTGGCATCTTCTCCGCTATAGCCTGAGAAGTACAACCCTTGTGGCGTGTTAACTGGACCTGTAAACCACTGATCTCCCATACCGCTGATCCGAATGCCAAAGTCTTTCCCATTCCGACACATGGCTGTGACCACAGTGCCCTCTTCAATCAAGCGAGCCCCGTCCATGACAGCTTTAGCGGCAGCCATCATGATGTTTAAGAAAAATTGATCGGTATCCGCTAAGAATTGGGATACTTCTTGTTTTTCTTTTTCAGCAATCGGCAAACTGGTAATAATCGGACCAACTTCTTTGTAAAAGGCTAAGGAAGCGGCGATATTTCGTTGATGAAACTCATCCCCCATAGCGATTGCTTTTGCCACTAGAACGTTGACATTAAGGCCCTCTTCCATGGTTTGAATGGCTTGGCTTAAGACTGGTCCTAAAGTGTCTCGCATCCAGCGTAAGCGGGTGATCACTTCATCTGAGTAAGCACCAAAACGCAAGACTGCCCCAATTCCTTCGTTCATCGTACAATAAGCTCGATTGCCATCGGTTTTATTTTCAACGACTAACAATGGCATATTGGCTGAGGTAATGCCCCCCATGGGGCCAACGGCATCATAGTGATGACAAGGGGCAAAGGCCACTTGTCCAGAAGCCAATAAGTGACGGGCTTCGGCTTCATTTGTTGCCCATTCTTCAAATAAGACGGCTCCGACACAAGAGCCTTGCATCGGATCGGTCATTTCCTCCCACGTCATAGGTGGCCCAGCGTGTAATAAGAGGTAACTGTCCAAAGCAGGAATCAGCGCCTTGGCTGGTTGAACATCCATTAAAAAGGGTGCGCTTTGTGTGATTTTATCAATAACGGCTTGATTAGCCTCATCAATTGTTTGGTAAGTCATATTAATTCTCCCCCTTTGAAGCAAATTGGAAATTGTTTAAGAAATACAGCGTCTTCTGCAAGGCAACATCGCCACCTGCCGAAGGGCGCCAATCGAAGTGAGCCACTTCCCCACCATTGTCAGTAATTGACTCTGTAAAGCTTTGTAAGCCGATGTTGATGACTTTTGGTGTTGTCGAGAGCAACTGTTCTAATTCAAATGAGACAGTAGGTAATTGCTTTAGAGGACTAGCCTCTTTCGGAAGTGTTTCTTTGGAAGTGAAGGTCAATTGGCCACCAACAGCTCTAATTGCTGTTGAAATTGCCTGAACATTATTCTGACAAACGACAACCCCTGCTTTTTCCAAAATTTCAATTTGTTGCTCAAAACCTTGCTTATCAGCGTCTGTCCCCACAACAATCCCTATAAACAGCACATCAGGACGAGCTATTTGGACCTTTTCAATAGCTCCTGTCAAAGCACTAGCCATATCTTCGTGGGCACCATAACCTAAAACCACATCAAGAATGACGACAGCCGTCTCGGGTTGGTCAAGCACCGATTCAATCTTCTCAATTCGAATTTCAGGATCAATCATCGGATGAGGTTTACCATTTGTGTATAAATCGTCGCCTAAGTCGATGACTTCATGAGGGCCTGCTTGTAGGATATATCCTGCTTGATGGTGATTATCACTAATCGCCAAAGCATCTGTCAATAAAAATGCTGCTTCATAAGCCAATGTGCCACCTGAATAGTATCCTTTAATTCCTTTAGTCGTTGATAATGGCACATCTTTTGCAGGAGCTGGAGTGTATGCAACTGCCTCATTAAGACTGATTTTGGTTGCTAACTGAGCAGCTTCTTCCAATGTATAAGCGTGATAAAGATTTTCTTCATGAGACCTTGGTTTCGATCCTAAGAATAACGTTACAACGGGTTTAGACAGTTTACGAAGGACATCTAATACCATTGTGGCAACTTCTTTTGCTGGCGGTTTTGAGATCACCACAATCACATCGGTATCTGCCGATTCGTTTAAGGCGATAATACTGTCAATCATTGAGACCGCCCCAACTTCCGTTGACAAGTCGCGTCCACCAGTTCCGATGGCATTTGTCACGCCTTGTCCATAACGATGAATCAATGTGGTAACTTCTTGGATACCGGTGCCTGAAGCCCCGACAACAGCTATCTTCCCTTTGCGAATATTATTGGTAAAGGCTAACGGCAATCCGTGAATGACGCCAGTTCCGCAATCAGGTCCCATCACGATAAGTCCTTTATCATGGGCTTTTTGTTTTAAACGCGCCTCTTCTTCAATGGGGACATTATCACTAAAAACGAAAGCGTTAAGTCCGTTATCGAGCGCTTTTTCAATTTCAAGAGCGGCATAAACACCTGGAATGGAAATCAAAGCGACATTGGCATCAGGTAGTGCCTTGAGTGCTTTATCCCAAGTGTTTATGACCTCTTTAGTTGCCCCTTCGCTTTCTTTTTGACTGTTTAACTCTGTTTCAATTAATGTCAACACTTCTTGCGTAGCTTCTTGTGAAGTCACTTCTAACATGACTAACATATCGTTGGAAGTTGCCTCAGCCATTTCTGGCGTATCAAAACCGCCTGCTACTAAAATATCTTTGTTAGCAGGCGTGCCCATCATAATAGACACTCGTTCAACCATGGGTAATTGATTTAATTTACTTGTTAACAACATTAAAACAACTGAATCTTGATAACTATTTTTTTTGATGATTGTCTGTAACATCGTTTCCACCTCATCTATTTTTTTATACGTCCAGTTAACTTCCACAGGAAAAGAACGCTGAACAAGCAAGCCGATCCTCGTCCCAAAACAACTTATCTAACGTCGGAGGTGTCTTATGTGTTTGGCGTTCTTTTCAGGAGTGTTAGACCAGTCTTAACGATGAATAACAGTTTCTTTTGTATTTTCTATCGTCACGCGTCCATTTTTAACCACTACTAGTCGTTCTGGAATATCAATAATGCTGTTATTTTTTACTTTAGTATCGAGTAGTACCACATCGGCTTGTTTTCCAATGCCGATTCCGTAGTTAGTCAAGCCAATCGCACGAGCTGGATTGGTTGTAATCATCGGCAATACTGTTGGTAAATCAGCTGCCCCACCTAAATGAGCAACAGGAATGGCTAGCATCGCTGTTTGTAAAATATCACCATTGCCATAAGGTGTAAAAGCGTTACGCATGTTATTGGTGGCAATGCAAACGTTGACCCCGCCATCTCTTAACTTGCGAATTGGTGTTACAGCACGTCGCACATTATAGGTATCATTACGAGCCCCTAAATGTAAATCTGTTGCTGGTAGGGCCATAACACTAATATTCGCCTCTGCCATCAGTTGAATAATAGGGGCTAATTTTTCTGGTGGTAATGCATGGAGTGCTGTTAAGTGACCTACAGATACCCGTCCTTGGTATCCTTCAGCAATGGTCTTTTGGCATAAATATTCAATTGACATGTTGTCAGCTTCATCTGCAAAATCCTGATGTAAGTCAATATCTTTGTCATATTTTTTGGCAATCTCGAAAATTAAATCAATATGTTCATTTGCTGGCGCATCGTTATATGGAATACCACCTACTACATCAGCTCCCATTTCCATGGCATCATACATCATTTTTTCAGTTCCCGGCGCTTTGAAGATGCCTTCTTGCGGAAAAGCCACAACTTGAATATCAACTAAATCGCGATACTCTTCTTTTAACTTCAAAATCATTTCAAAGCCGGTAAATCCTTGAGCAGGATCAAATTCTGAATGAGTTCGTATCGTGGTAACGCCACGGGCAACGATCAAATCCAAGACCGTTTTAGCTCGAGTGTAGACATCTTCACTGGTAAAAGTTGGTTTTAGTTCAGCAGTGACTTTAATAGCCTCTTGTAATGTTCCAGACTGATTTGGTTTACGATCCGCAATTAGCGCCTTGTCCAAATGAATATGACTTTCCACAAAACCTGGAATTAACACTCTTCCTTCGCCGTTGATCACACGATCAGCTGAGTCAGTAATCTCCTGATCGATCGCTACAATTAGACCATCTTTAATCGCCACATCTTTTAATTCTTCATCATCGTTCAATCGTACTTGTTTAAATAAAATATCCATAGGTAAACCCTCCTAGTAGTTTTGTAGATTCTTTGTTAACCAAAAATCAATGAAATAATTAGCAAAATAACTGATGCCATGCTAATCCACTTAATATTTCCCTTAACAATATCCAAAATTGGTGTTTGGAAACCAGAAGATAATGCTTGCATGGTAATATTGACAAAACTCATCTGACTGCCCAGCCCGACGCCAATTGTCACGAAGCCTAGAGCAAGGGGTGAAAAGCCTAATGAGACGGCAACTGGCAAGACTAAAGTCAAAACAGATCCCACATAAGCACCGGCAGGTATGCCGATTAAAATCCCGGTTAAGACAGCAACAGGTACAACTATCGCTGACGGTGCTGCTTTGGCAACCCCAGCAATCACTGCAAAAGTTCCTGTTTGAGCGATTACGTTAATGAAGGCTAAAAATATTCCCACTTGGAACAAACGAGTTAAAATATATGTTGAGCCATCAATCATTGCTTCCACAGACTGATTCATGTTGAATTTCGTGCAGAAGAAAATTAATGCTAACGTTACAATCATGTATACCATTGGCGTGAAAATCGTGATCCCAGTTAGTTGATTGACCAAGGGGCCAAAGATAACCGCAAACAGCAAGAAAATTGCTGGGATGGTCATCTTGAATAATTGACCGTTAGTAAATGAGTCATATTCACTGTTTTCTTCTTCTTTAAATCCAAGATTGCGACGTTTTGTTCCCCAAAAAGCTAAGCCAATCGCCAAAACTAAGAAAAATAACCAAAACGGGCGCATCGCAGCAACGTATTCAGCAACTGGAAATTCGCCTAATTTAGAAACAATACTTGACTCTAATGAAGCAGGCGATGTTGTAAATGACACAGCAGCTGCTAATGACATCGCTGCAATTAATTCAGGTACTGCCCCAACTGCTGCGAAAGCAAGAGGCGCAATGACCATGGCACTACCGCCACCAATTCCTGACATATAAGTTGCTGCTGCCAATAAAATGACGATAAAAGCAGACACATACTCCACTTTACCTTTAGTTCCTCGTTTAGCAAGAGTTAAAGCAGCGGTATAACCACCTGATTTAAACACTGCCATAGCGACGGCAGAATTGATAATTGGCACAGTAATGGACAACATACTAGGAACAGCTTCCAATAATTGCGTATTAGCATCTGCTAAACTCACCCCACCAATAATCATGGCCACAACCCCACCAGCTAAGCCAGCAATAATCATATCAACTTTTAAAAATAATAAAGTCAACACAATAATCAGCGGGATTATGGTTAATACAGCCATAAATCCAGTCGGTGTTTTAGTCGCTTCAATCCCTGCTGCTAATACGGGGTGAGCGATTAACAAACTCACCACAATACTCAAACCAGCGATACCTAACTGTTTCATTTTACTCATGTTGAAACACTCCTTTTTCTTATAAATCCATCATGTTTTAATAATCCGAATAAATCCAAAATCTACCTGTTCCCCTACCTGCTTATTTTAGCCCCTTTCATTTTCAGTCATCAGTAAATGAGTTCCCCATTTCTTTACTAGCTGACATCTCATTATTGATCGGAAGATCCAACTGTCTATCTCCGATTGTTTACGGAAGGTTTCTCGTCCCTTCTTCACCATTAATTCTATACTTAAATGGTGGGGATGCCATTTATGCCATAAGATAAACAGGAAGCGTTTTCTTATCTACTGTGGATAAACGAGAACTTTTTTATAGACATTTTGCACAATTATAGATATCATCTTACTGTACGTCGAGTATTTTGCTTAAATCACCCAAAAAAAGTGTAAAACCACCTATAAAAAAACAAGGGACGCTCGTCTATCTGTTTTGGATGGGGGCTTACTTAAGTAAAATTTCGCATTATAGGAGGTCAATGCAATGCCAATGACATTAACACATATTTTATCCTTACCCTCTCTTAAAGAGGCAACTTTATTAGAGGGACAAGAAGGTCTGACTAATGAAGTGAGTAATATCATGATCATGGAAGCACCTGATGTTGAAAAATGGGCTTCTGCTGGACAACTACTGTTAAGTAGTTTATTTAGCATTCAACACTTTTCGATCGACGAACAGGAATCTTTTATTGAAAAATTAGTGACACTAAACGTTAGTGGCTTAATTATTAAAACTCGTCGCTTTGTTGACGAAATTCCGCCGGGGATTTTATCTGGAGCTGCCCGCTTTCATTTCCCAATTATTCAAATACCAGGTTCTGCTGGCTATGAAACGATTATGATTGAAGTAATGCAGACACTCTTCAATCATAAAGCCAAACTTCTTGATCATTATCGAAAGGTTCATCAACATCTAATGACCTTAGCTTTGAATCAAAAAGATGCCAGCCTAAAGGAAACCTTAATGGCCTTAGAAGCTTTTATTAATAATCCAGTCTCCTTTTACAAGAATCGGAAGCAAGTGATATTTCAAACAGATCATCAGTTCAATGATTATCGGGTCATCAATGAATTGCCGCTTAAACAAGAAAATTTAAATTTTGAATGTTATCGTCAAACGGTTCGTTTTGATGCTTATCCTAATGACGACTACTCCCAATTACTCATTCCAGTGAAAATAAGTGCTGTTGGAACTAGTTATTTAATCATTCATGAGATAAATGAAACGGTTGGCGAAATGGACTTTATGGCCATTGAAAACAGCATCATCGCCTTGCAATTAGAATTGTTGAAATTAAACAGTATCAATGAAGTCAAGCAAAACTATTTTAATGACATTTTTGACGATGTCTTATACGGAAAGTATCATTCCAAAGAACAATTATCTGAATACGCTCAATTACTCAGGTTGGATGAACAACTGTCCTATCGTGTTGTCGTGTGGCAATTTAGTAATCAGTCATTTTCTGAAAAGCCTAGTTTTGAAGTTCGCAAAAAACAAAAGGAAATCGGCGAAAAATTGATGAGAAAGCTGTTGCAGTACTACCCTCATTTGACTTATCGCATTCGTAGCAATCGGATTATCTTAATCATCAGTGCCAATCGTTCGGAATTTGAACAAAAACAATTTAGTGATAACCTGTTGCGTATTCATCAAAATTGGCAAGACGAACCGATTCTATGTCGTGTAGGCATAAGCGATGCGACGTTCCTAGATGACATTAACACTGAAGCAAAAAAAGCCTTACAAGTAGTGCAACAAGCCACCCTCTTTTTTGCGGATGTCTTTGTCTTAACTTATGAGGACTTAGGGATATATCGAATGTTTGGCGACTTGATTCCTTTTCAAGATTATCAAAAATATATTCCTAAAAAGTTACAGCTCATCATTGACGCTTATCCTGATTGGGTAGACACCTTAAGCTATTTTTTAGATTTCAATCAGAGTTTAAAAAAGACTGCTGAACAGTTGTTTATTCACTATAAAACAGTAAGCTATCGCATTGAAAAGATTCATGAGTTAGTCAATCTCGATTTTGATAATCCAGAAGAAATTCTCCAATTACAAATCGGCTTGCGGCTGCACCGATTAATTAGCAACAAAGAAATTTTTGGTTAAATCAATAATAGTCTATTTCTCTTTTGGCGATATTCTTGTTATCGCCAAAAGAGAAGTTCAGCGAATAGTTGGTCTTGCTGCACATTAAAAAGAGGCTGGTTTTTTTAGACCAGCCTCTTAGTTATTACTTATGATAGATAGTTAATGCCGCTTGGACAGCCTGACCACGATTAAGAGTTGCACCGTGATACAAAAGAGTTGCTTCTAAGGCGCCCAGTACATGTAACACATTTTCATGACGGCTGCTGAATCCCATATTGCCAATTCGCCAAACCTTGCCTTGTAAGGCACCAAAAGATGAGGCAATCTCAACACCAAAGTGTTCCAACAACATAGAACGAACGGATTCTGCTTCGATGCCTTCTGGCACCATGATCGGCGTTACTGTCGGCATTTTTGTCTCAGGATCGCCGTACATCTCCAATCCCATTGCAGTAATTCCAGCGACAATCGCTTGGTCATTTAGCTGGTGACGTGCATAGCTGTTGTCAATCCCCTCATTAAGTAATAGGCGCAAACCTTCATGAAGAGCATAGATCAAACTGGTAGCCTCAGTGTGGTGATTGATTCTTTCAGAACTCCAGTACCGTTGCAATTGGCTTAAATCCAAATAATTACTAGCGATATGCCGGTCATTACGAAACTCTTTGCTTAAGCCCAATTCTTTTTGATAACGAGAATCTAGCACTTTTTCAACTTTATCATTGTAGGTAATCAAGGACAAACCTGAGGGGACGCTGAGACATTTTTGAGTCCCGGCAATGGCGATGTCAATTCCCCACTCGTCGACTTTAATTGGCACACCACCATAAGTAGCCACTGTATCAACGACAAAGAAAATGTTATGATTTTGACAATAGGGTCCTATTTTATCAAGGGGTTGCATTTGCCCGTTGGCCGTTTCCCCATGAACCATAGCCACAATTTTAGGTTGATGGTGATCAATCATGTCAATCACAGTTTCTTGACTGAAAACCCCATCCCATTCTTTTTCCTCATAAATCACTTCTGCTTGGGCTCGCTCACAGATTTCACCTAAGAGAAAAGCGAAACGTCCATAGACTGGTATCAGAACTTTATCACCAGGCTCGATCAAAGCGATCAGTGCAGCCTCTAAGCCTGAACGAGAAGTTCCATCAATGGCAAAGGCTTGTTTATTTTTAGTTTGAAATGGTACTTTAATCATTTCTTTTACTTCATCCATCACCTTTAAAAAGGTTGGGTCAAATTGTCCAACAATGGGTGTTCCCATGGCTCTTAAGACAGAGGGATGAGCCTCAACAGGACCCGGTGTCATTATAGTTCTAATCGGTGTCATAAATGGTTCAATCATACATACAGCTCCTTCAACAATTTTTTGAGTTAGTTGTCGTGTCAATTTTTTTGTTCGAAACTCACAACAACCCTTATGAAAGATGGTTTGTCTTTCACCTCTTATTCTTACTACTATTATCCTACTTGGTTCGACCTTGTTTCATTAGCGTAAATCACAATATCTAAAATACTTTTAGTCGTTTTGCACAAAGAAATCGGAAAACGCTTCCCGTATAATCAATTTATCATGGAAATATGGAGTGATTATCTTGACAACTTTAATTGAACTACTGACTGTCCCACGTTTTAGTGATTTACTTATTCTAACACCTGGAGCTGATTTAGCCCACGTAGTAGACAGCATCGAAATCACAGAAACACCTGACGTGGCTCTTTATATGCCAAAAAATGTCTTTCTTTTAACCACGGCAATGCACTTCCAAGATAGACAAGCAGAGTTAATCCCTTTAATTGATTCCCTACTATTAGCCCAATCAGCTGGTTTGGCCATCAAAATCGGACGATTCTTAGATGAAATCCACCCAGAAGTGATCGATTATGCTGTGGCAAACAAATTTCCTTTAGTTTTGATCCCTGAAACCAAGCCACTCGGGTCTTTATTGCATAAACTAACAAATTATATTCGGCATACTCAAACTGAACAAATCACCTACGCCTTGGATATTCAAAAACGCTTTTCTAATCTGCTAATCAATGACGCAAACCTGGCAAAAATTATCGGCGAGTTTGGTAAAATGGTACAAACACCTGTTATGTTACTAAATCCTTTTAAGGAGGTTGTTGCACAATCCAGCGATTTCAGCCAATCAAGAAAACCTCCTGAGTATTTTGTTAAACAATTGATGGAGGTGAACTCTTTTAAAAATGATAGTCAATTTCGTTCCGCTATCATCGCTGATTTTGATGAGAAAAAAATTCAAGTGGCGATTTACCCAATTAAAAGTAATAGTAATTTCCCCTACTATTTAGTCATTTTGAAACCAGAGCAAATACCTTATCCCGTTTCTGAATTTGCCATTGAACAAGCCATTTTAGTTCTGAGTTTTGTGCAGTTAAAAAATTTAAAAGTAACAGAATCTCAGCAAATGAGTAAAAGTGATTATTTTTTGAAACTAATTGAAAGTCAGCAGAATCCAGTTTTTGAGCAAAAAGAGTGGTTTCCTTTTGATTTAAATTTCGGGATTAAATATTCTCATTTTTATCAAATTATTTATGTTAATTGTCGCAATGACGAAAAGAGCAAGTTCGAATTAAAGTATAACCAAGAAAAAAGTCAACTTGCCAACTATTGGCTAGCAGAAAAATTGCCTCGCTACCTTAAGGATACGCTGGTCTTCCCGATTAAAAACAGCAATCAATTAGCGATTGTTCTACAAGCAAAAGAAGAAGCGACTAAAATCGTCGCCGTACTGACCTCTCTAGCTGAACAATTGGAACAAGCTTTACCGATTTCCTTAGCTTTTTCTTTTGGCCATTCCTGTAGCCGCTTAGACGCACTCTCAACCAGCTATATTGAAGCGAAAATCACGTTTGAAAGCTCAGTTTCTGATTTATCACAAAATAGGATTAATTATTACAAGCCTAAAGGGATGTTAAACTTATTTGATAATATGCAACCTGAGGAAGTTCGCTATTTTTGCCAATCGACTTTAAAAGAGCTGGCTTACCCAGAAACAAGCGCTCTGAAAGAATTGCGCAAAACCTTAAAAACATATTTGAACTATCAATGTGAAATCACCAGAACAGCTAACGAACTATTTATCCATCGCAATACAGTAAAATATCGAATTGATAATTGTCAGGAAATATTAGGAGAGTCAATTAATAACCCGGCAACTAGTCTTAACTTACGATTAGCTTTGGAATTGTCAACACCCATTGACTGAATGAAGCTAGAGCAACTTGCTCTAGTTTTTTTCTACATCGTAGTTTGGATCCAGCTTCACGCAAGAGGTAGCTTTTCTTATCCTTTGCTTACATGAGTTCCCGATTCACCTAACAAGGCTGATTCGGCCTCTTCCAAGGTACAAATAATCGCTTTTTTTCCTAATTCGGCAAAACGAATTGCTGCGGCTATTTTTGGTTTCAAACTACCACAAGCGAATTGATTTTCCTGATAGTAGTGTTTGGCCTCTGTTACAGTGATATTTCCTAATCGTTTCTGGGTTGATTTGCCATAATTTACGTAAATATTTTCAACAGTTGTCAACATCATGTAAACATCTGCATCTATTTTTTGGGCTAACTGTGCTCCAACTAAATCCTTGTCAACCACCGCTTCAATTCCAGCTAAAAGCCCCATTTGATCTTTATAAACAGGAATTCCGCCGCTCCCTCCTGCAATGACAATCGTGTTATTTTGAACCAACTTAACAATCGATTCAATGCCGTGAATTCGTTGCGGTTCAGGGCAGGGTACTAAGTGACGATAGCCTATGCCAGAATCTTCAGCCATCAACCAATTCTTTTCAGCAACTATTTGAGCTGCTTCTTCAGAGCTGTAATATAAACCAATAAATTTAGCTGGCTGATTAAACGCAGGGTCATTTTCAGCTACTTCTACTTGAGTTAAAAGAGTTACTACACTGCTGGTAGACCCTTTCTGTGCAAGAACATTTATCAAAGCTTGTTCCATCATATACCCCGATTAGCCCTTGGGCTTCCGCCGCACAGACATCGAGAGGAGATTTTGGGATAACATGATCTGCTTCCTCATTTTGAAAGAGAATGTTTTCAATTTGAGGGCCATTTCCATGAATCAAAACTATTTCATAATCCAAATCATCAATCTTGGCAATAAACTCAGCGTTGAGCTTAGCATTAAATAATTGCTTTTTATACGTTGGTTTTAGATTCGGTCGTAAAATGGCATTGTCTTCTACTGCGACTACTACACGTTTAGCCATCCTGATCCTCCTTTTACTTATCTTAGCGCCATTTGCTTCCAGAAAAGATAATGCCGTCACTATTAGTTTAAACAATCTGTAAAGAAAATAGCGACTCTCCTCTTTCGTACAATTGCCCCTGCTTTTTTATCTATTATGACCAATGAAAAGCAAGTCTTTTAGGAGTATTATCAAGTTATCAGTGGATGTAACTTGATAACACTATCAAATCGACAAGGAGTTTGACATATGAAAGAAATCTATCAATATTCTCACCATCAAGATTTGCCGCTTATGGCCAGTTTTTATCCTGCCGAAAATCGAAAAGAAGGACTGACTTTAATTTATTTTCACGGAGGCGGATTAATTTACGGAAATCGTGATGATCTTCCAACTGCTTATATCGAGTTGCTAAATAACCATGGCTATCACTTGTTAACAGTTGATTACCCGTTGATTCCAGAAGTGACAATTGCCGAGATAACTGCTTGTTTGAGCGCAGCTATTGACTGGTTTAAATTAGAACACAACCAACTGTTAGGTTTAGGTTCTGCAAATTTTTGTTTGTTTGGCCGCTCGGCCGGTGCTTACCTCAGTCTGTTACTGGCTCATCAGCATAATAATTCTCAGCTAAAAGGGATTGTCAGTTTTTATGGCTACGATAGACTGGATTACCCTGCTTTTAACCAAGCCAGTTCCTACTATAAAAAATACCCGGCTGTTCCATTTATGACGGTTTATCAACTGACTCAAGGAGCGCCTAAAAGCCAGGCTAGTATTAATGAACGTTTTCCAATCTACTTATCTTATCGCCAAACTGGTCAATGGGTTAAGCAATTATTAGGAAAGAACCCGCAGCCAGATTTTAGTTTAACCAGTAAGTCTCTTCAAGAGTTGCCACCAACTTTTTTAGCGGCTAGCCGTGACGATCAGGATGTTCCTTTTGATATTTCGCTAAAAATGGCGCAACAAATCCCTGAAAATTACCTGTATCAAGTAAAAGAGTTGCCTCACGATTTTGATGCTGATAGTCGGAATCCTGCCGCTCAAGAAGCCTATCGACAGCTAATTAACTGGTTAAATCGATTAAAATAAGGTTAAAAAAAGACTGGAATTTCCAGTCTTTTTTGTCTTTTATCCAACAACACGTGTTCCAGCCTTGCCAGCCAGTGCATCAACTGCATCTGTTAACGCACAGATAATCGCAGTTTTCCCTAAACTAGCAAACTCGATACACGCCTGCATTTTAGGTCCCATGCTACCATCTGAAAAATGGCCTTCAGCATAATATTGTTGGGCTTTTTCCAAAGATAACGCAGTCAGTTTCTCTTGATTCGATTTGCCATAATTAATGTAAACGTTTGGTACATCTGTTAATATCATCAAGACATCCGCTTCTACGTCAATAGACAAGCGCAATGCCGATGAATCTTTATCGATAACTGCCGCCACCCCACGGAACTGCTCCTCTTCCTTAACGACAGGGATTCCCCCGCCGCCTGTGGAAATTACGACAATATCATTGGCTAATAGTGTTTTGATTGTATCCACTTCCACAATCGCCTTGGGTTTTGGTGACGGTACTAAACGGCGATATCCACGACCAGCATCTTCACCCATTGTCCAACCTTTAGATGTTGCTAAAGCTAAACTTTCTTCCTCGCTATAGAATGTCCCAATTGGTTTCGTTGGTGTCTTAAAAGCTGGATCTTGCCCGTCAACTTCCGTCATGGTTAGGACTGTTGCAATGTTTTTTTCTGGCAGACGATTTTTTAGAGACTGTTGCATCATATACCCAATAAACCCTTGAGATTCTGCACTACAAACTGGTAAAGGCTGCTGTGGCACCTCAGCTTGAGCAAGTTCATTTTGACGTAAAATCTGACCGACTTGAGGGCCGTTACCGTGAACAATTACTAATTCGTGACCATCTTTAAGAATTGCAGCGATGCTATCGCTGCTTGTGTCGATATTTGCTTTTTGATTATCATAAGTGCCTTCTTGTCCTGGTTGTAAAATGGCATTGCCACCTAATGCTAAAACGACTCGTTGTTTCATTTTTATTTCTCCTTATCTCTATACAGTCTTAGGTTGAATATGTTGCAATCCGTAATATATACCAACAAGCGTATCTGAACCTGAGGTACTACCTGAGTTGGCTAATGCCAAAACAGCTGTTTCAATAGCCTGTTTTGAACTAGCGAAACTTTTGATTACCTCAATTACTAAGGAACTAAAATGGCCCCGAGAAGCGCTTGCTAAATAACTTTCTGATACGTCAGTGGTTCGTTTGTCACTTAATGTCTGTTCCAATTTTGAACGGAAATCCTTAGGCAGGAAAGGCTGAATCGTATCAATTGCTAACAGACCAATGGTAAAGTCATCGCCAGCAGGTGTTAATCCTAAGCCACGTCCTATGTAATAAGCCAGATATTGGTCACTCGTATGGCTCTGCAGATTGGCAGTTCCAAAAATTAAATCCGTGAATAATGGGCTGAAATCATACCCCGTTTTTTTTAAGTATTCATTTAAAATCTGATTTGCCACTGTCATTTCTTGTGATTTTCTTAGTTGTATGTCAGGCAACCGATTAGGATAAGATGAAGACTGGACCAGATCAAGCTTCAAATCTCCTAATAAAAGTCCTGTTGCTGTTTTTTTTACCTTATTTGGCCAGTCCGGCTGGTGATTAATTATCTGAAACTCATTTTTCGAGAGATGAATACCAAAGGGGACACAGCCTTTTTGATCATCACCGATGAACAATAATTGATTAGCTACCCTAAGATTAACACCATGAGTAAACTGACTGTGACAAGTAATTTCACTTGAATTGACAAGTAGTTCGTCAACCAAGTCGCCTTTCCATTTAATGTTCAATTGTGTTCACCTCTCTTGTCAAATCAATATCTAGCTTGTTATCCTAGATGCTACGTAAGACCCCGTTCATCTTTTCTTATTATAAGCTCTTTAATCTTGAATGACATTTGTCTTCGAAGACAAATAGCAAACGTTTTCTTATCCTGATTAGATAAATCAGCTTAATATAATAGAAAGAGAACCATCGAAACGAGGCAAGATGGCTTCTCTTTCTAGGATTTGGAATAATTATAAGGTCATTCCTAATTTTTCGGCATAAGCAGTAATGGCCTTTTCAAAACAAGCCAAAGGAGGACGGACAGTCCCTGCTCCAATTTGCCCAATTCCCGCCTTTTTGTGGGCAATCCCTGTGTTGATAACAGGCGTAATGCCTGATTCCACTACTAAGCGAGCGTCGATTCCTAAACAAATTCCTTTGAAATCCCAAGTTGGCACTGGAAAGTTATTGTTGTGACTAATACAAATTTCAGCCATCTCATTGCTGGTGTTCAACGCATCGTAAAAGCCTCCTGAACCAACAAAACGAGTCACCGCTGGTGCCGCGATCATGGCCATTCCGCCTACACCAAAGGTTTCTGTGATGGCGCTGTCGCCGATATCGGTGTTGGCATCTTCTCCGCTATAGCCTGAGAAGTACAACCCTTGTGGCGTGTTAACTGGACCTGTAAACCACTGATCTCCCATACCGCTGATCCGAATGCCAAAGTCTTTCCCATTCCGACACATGGCTGTGACCACAGTGCCCTCTTCAATCAAGCGAGCCCCGTCCATGACAGCTTTAGCGGCAGCCATCATGATGTTTAAGAAAAATTGATCGGTATCCGCTAAGAATTGGGATACTTCTTGTTTTTCTTTTTCAGCAATCGGCAAACTGGTAATAATCGGACCAACTTCTTTGTAAAAGGCTAAGGAAGCGGCGATAT
Organism: Vagococcus allomyrinae; assembly: GCF_017829975.1. GTDB lineage: Bacteria > Bacillota > Bacilli > Lactobacillales > Vagococcaceae > Vagococcus_D > Vagococcus_D allomyrinae. The sequence goes on from NZ_JAEEGA010000004.1 coordinate 36,096, forward strand.
TTCGTTGATGAAACTCATCCCCCATAGCGATTGCTTTTGCCACTAGAACGTTGACATTAAGGCCCTCTTCCATGGTTTGAATGGCTTGGCTTAAGACTGGTCCTAAAGTGTCTCGCATCCAGCGTAAGCGGGTGATCACTTCATCTGAGTAAGCACCAAAACGCAAGACTGCTCCAATTCCTTCGTTCATCGTACAATAAGCCCGATTGCCATCGGTTTTATTTTCAACGACTAACAATGGCATATTGGCTGAGGTAATGCCCCCCATGGGGCCCACGGCATCATAGTGATGACAAGGGGCAAAGGCGACTTGTCCGGAAGCCAATAAGTGACGGGCTTCGGCTTCATCTGTTGCCCATTCTTCAAATAAGACGGCTCCGACACAAGAGCCTTGCATCGGATCGGTCATTTCCTCCCACGTCATGGGTGGCCCAGCGTGTAATAAGAGGTAACTGTCCAAAGCAGGAATCAGCGCCTTGGCTGGTTGAACATCCATTAAAAAGGGTGCACTTTGTGTGATTTTATCAATAACGGCTTGGTTAGCCTCATCAATTGTTTGGTAAGTCATATTAATTCTCCCCCTTTGAAGCAAATTGGAAATTGTTTAAGAAATACAGCGTCTTCTGCAAGGCAACATCGCCACCTGCCGAAGGGCGCCAATCAAAGTGAGCCACTTCCCCACCATTGTCAGTAATCGACTCTGTAAAGCTTTGTAAGCCGATGTTGATGACTTTTGGTTTAATTCCTAATAAGGTTGTTACTTTTTCAGAAGCACGAGGTAAATGTGTCAGAGGACTGCTTATTTTTTCCGTAATGTTTTTCTCTGCAAAAGTTAACGAGTGACCAGTTGCAGCAAGTGCTGTGCGGATCATTTGCACATTGTTCTGACAGACCACTACGCCTGCTTCTTCTAAGATTTCAATTTGTGACTCGTACCCTTGTTTATCAGCATCTGTGCCGACGATCACACCGACAAAGATAACATGTCTGTTTTGCTCTTGTAATTTTGTTTTGACTGCTTGGATTGGTTTTGCTAGTGCCGTCGCCATGTCATCATGAGCACCGTATCCGAGGACTACATCCAACATCACAACACCAATTTCCGGTTGTTCGAGAACTTTATTAAGCTCTGTTACTCGCACATCTGGATCAATCATTGGATGAGGACGACCATTAGTGTAGACATCATCTCCTAAATCCATAATTTCGTGAGGGCCATTTTGCATAATAAATCCTTCAGCATGAGATGTTTCTGGTAGTTTTAAGGCATCTTGTAATAAAAATGCGGCTTCATAAGCTAGCGTGCCTCCTGAATATAACCCTTTTATTCCATCTGCTGTTCCTCTTCCAACTTCTTTAGCCGCTGCTGGCGTATATTCAACTGTCTGATTAAGGCTGATTTTAGTTGCTAACTGAGCAGCTTCTTCCAATGTATAAGCGTGATAAAGATTTTCTTCATGAGACCTTGGGTTCGATCCTAAGAATAACGTTACAACGGGTTTAGACAGTTTACGAAGGACATCTAATACCATTGTGGCAACTTCTTTTGCTGGCGGTTTTGAGATCACCACAATCACATCGGTATCTGCCGATTCGTTTAAGGCGATAATACTGTCAATCATTGAGACCGCCCCAACTTCCGTTGACAAGTCGCGTCCACCAGTTCCGATGGCATTTGTCACGCCTTGCCCATAACGATGAATCAATGTGGTAACTTCTTGGATACCTGTGCCTGAAGCTCCGACAACACCGATTGTCCCCGGGCGAATATTATTTGTAAAAGCCAATGGCAGACTGTGAATAACGCCTGTTCCACAATCAGGTCCCATAACTAGCAATCCTTTATCGTGAGCTTTTTGTTTTAAACGTGCTTCATCTTCAATTGCCACATTATCACTAAAAACAAATGCATGCAAATTGTGATCCAAAGCCTTCTCGATTTCCAAAGCGGCATAAACGCCTGGAATAGAAATCAAAGCGACATTGGCATCAGGCAAAGCTTTTAGTGCTTTATCCCAAGTGTTGATGGTTTCCTTGATGTCCCCAGTGCTTTCCTTCTGACTGTTCAATTCTGAATCAATCAAGTCCAGAATTTCTTGAGTATCCTCTTGAGACATAACTTCTAGCATCACCAACATATCATTAGCTGTTGCAGCCCCCATTTCCGGTGTGTCAAAACCACCAGACACTAAAATATCTTTGTTGGCAGGGGTTCCCATCATGATGGATACCCGTTTTACACTAGCCAATTGACTTAATTTACTTGTTAACAACATCAAGACAACAGAGTCTTGATAACTATTTTTCATAATAATTGTCTGTAACATTTTCCCACTCCTTTTACTTTGTCGGCTTCTCTTTATGTTGGTTATTCTTTTTCTGCAAAAGTATCAGAATGATCGTATTTATCAAAATGAATCGTCTCACTTATTAAATAATCGTAAATTTCTCTGACGATTGGGATTCCCTTTATGTCGCTTTCGGCTTGAATTTTTTCAGCTAACTCCCCAGGATAAAGAACCTGATCAAACCCTTTAGTAGGTTGATTTTCGTGTAGTTCAGCAATCATTGTTGAAAGATTTTCCTTAAATTGTCTTAAATCAGTAAAATAAGCCGGATTTATGACAATATGCAAATGACCTAAATTCCGTCCCTTTGACAAATCAGAGTACATGGAACTAACATGTTTCCCAAAAGGCAAGCCGAGTAAGCTTCCAGATAAAATATCCACCATCATCATTAAGCCATATCCTTTAGGTCCAGCAATTGGAAGTAAGCCCTGCACTTTGTAAGGATCTGTCGTGGGTTGCCCTTGAACATCAACTGCCCAATTATTGGGGATTTCCAAATGTTTACTGCGAGCATCAAGGATTTTCCCCCATGCTTGGACAGTTGTTGCCATATCAAAAATAATAGGCCGCTCTCCTTGGGTTGGAGCACTAAAGGCAATGGGATTAGTTCCAAAATAAGGCTCGGTTCCACCAAAAGGGACTGCCATAGGATCTGATTGGCAAACTGTCAAACAAATTAGATCCGATTGAGCTGCAATATCTGCATAATAAGACAACATGCCGCTATGCCCCATTTTAGAAATTCCAACAATACCGACCCCTGTATCTTGTGCCAGTTTTATGGCATGAAAAAGCCCTTCTTTTGCTGCCACATGCCCAGAACCATTGTCTCCGTGAAAAATACCGGTGCTGGGCCCAGTTTGCTCGAACTTAAATGCTGGTTTAAGTGTTAACCCACCTTTAGCAATCCGCTCAGCGTAATACTCAACACGAACGGCTCCATGAGAATGGATGCCACGAGCATCGGCGTAACGTAAATGCCGACCAACTTCCTCAGCATGTTCTTGAGACATGCCTGCTGCTTGCAATTTGTGACTGACTAATGATTCTAATTCTGTCGCTTCTAAATAAATTAATTCTTCCGACATGACAATCCTCCTAAGAAACGTTTCACGGCCTAAAGTGGCTGAAACTTGTTCGAAATTCGCGCTAAGCTAGCCGGTACATGACTGGCACTAGCACTGAAAAGCTTTTCGAGGACTGTTTCTCTCGAAAAGCTCTTTTATTGTGACATAGACAAGTATAAAAGCTTCTCTATGCCGTAGTTTAGATCTAGCAACACAAGATGACGTCTCATGACGCTTTCCTGGCTGGCAATAAGCACCTTATTATTGTCGGTTAGATGTTTACAATTCCACGTCGCGGTTACAGTCTTTCGAATATAAGTAACTCAAAGGTGCGTTACGTCCAACTGAATAACAAGCTTGTAAATTATAGGCCCCCATAAAGATGTAATCACCTTTTTTCACTGGGACCCAGTTATTATCGAGATTGTACATACCTTCGCCGCTTAATAACAATGCACCGTGTTCCTGATAATGAGTCTCGATGTACCCATGAGAACCTCCGGTATCGAAAGCCAGAATATGGAAATTCATATCAAAATTTAAATCTGTTGGCAATAGATTTTTGAAATTGACGTCTGTCATACCTTCGTAAGCTTCACCTTCAACCTCATTGGAGTTACCAGAAACAACATAAGGCTCATACCCTTCTGCAGGTTGATATTTTTTCTTGTAAAGGAACGTTTCAGTTGCGACAGATGAGTGATTAACAAACCTTAGCTTTTCAGTCGGTGGGCAATAAACATACCCTCCTGCTGCCAAACTAAAGGTCTCCTGACCAACGGATACTGTCAATTCACCAGTCATCACATAAATAAATGTTTCAATGCCATTTCCACCAAATCCTTGGTCATTTTTTCCGCCTGGTAACACGTTACACACGTAATCCACGAATGTTGCGCCTAATTTTGGTGTGGCTAATATTGTCATTTCGCAATTATCAAAGCCCGGAAGAACATTCTTAACTAGCCCATTTGGTGGGATAATCGCAAAGTTTCCTCGTTCAATTACCGCCCGTGATGCTAATAAATCTGTTGGATACCCCATCTCATTTGTCTTATAACCCATGTCAATACGCCTCTTTCGTTTACATTTTAAGCATTTGCTTTTTTTCTATTTGTTATGACAAACAACACTGTTGCTACAACTAAAATCACTGCTGAAATATAAAAGCCCATAATTTTCGAGCCAGTATTATCAGAAATTAACCCAGTTAAGGCTGGTGCAATGACCGATGAACTCATACCGAAGAAATTAAACACGCCAAAGGTGGTCCCATAACTTTCTTTTGACGCACTGTCGGCAATATAAGAAATAATAATTGGTTCTACAGCCAATTTGCCTAATAACCCATATAAGATTAAGGCAACCAATAAAATACCTGAACTCGGTGCTAAAACGGTTAACAATAACATTAAAGCTGCTGCTATTTCTAAAACAAAGATAAAACTGATTTTTTTGTCGCGATTTTTATCTGACAAGCGACTGAAGAACAATGCGCCAGGAATAGCTGAAAAGGCCACTAATGCTGACGAAAAACCAATTGCCAATCCTTGGAATCCTCGTTCTTCTTGCAAGAAGGAGGGTAACCATGTTACGACCATGTAATAACCATAACAGGTACCAAAATATAACAAGTAAGCTGTTATCATTTTCAAGCTGAACAACTGTTTCATATTGGTCTTGCCTTGTGGTTGCGTATCTTCTACAGTCTCTTTGGTAGCAGAAACAGGAGCAACGCGGCCTGGTTTAATAACGATCGCAAACACTGCTACCATCGCAAGGATTGCCACTACACAGATATACATCATCGTTTGCCAAGGCATTCCAAACTGTTTAACAATCAAACTTGAACCGATTAAACCAAATCCCATACCTACTGCTGATCCGCTGTTAATGATGGCAGTTGAAAGACCGCGACGCTCAGCAGGAATACTTTCTGATGAAAGTGAGTATGCGGCCCCGTAATAAGAGCCACAACCAATTCCTGCTAACACACTACCGATATAGATACTTGTAATGGACGTTGCTGTTGAAATAAAGAAGGCCGCCACAGCGAATAACAGAAATCCCGGAATAAGAACGGTTTTCTTTCCTAATTTATCGACTAAAATCCCAGCAGGAATTTGCATACCCGTATAACCAAAGAAATAACAACTTGAAATTAGACCCATTTGAGCATTTGAGTACTTCCCAATTGTCGCTTGAATTTCTGGGAAAAGGGGTGTTAGTGCTGAACGGTAAATCCAAATCGTCACCCAACCTAAACACAACATAATGATTACTTTTTGCCAATACTGTAAGCCTTTTTCCTGGGGGCTTGTGCTAACATTTTCCATTTATTTCTCCCTCGCTCTCTAATCTTCGTACGCTAATTTATGAATTGATGCAATTAAAGCCTTCAAACCTTCGACTAAATCTTCTGTTTTAGTTGCTTCGGCTGGGTTGTGACTAATGCCACCAATGCTTGGAACAAAGAGCATGGCCGTTGGAACATTGACGGCAAAAATTTGCGAATCATGACCAGCACCACTGTGCATCACTTGGAAATTTAAGCCAGCTTCGGTACAAGCTGTCTCTAAAACATTCACGATCTCTTGAGACATGGGGGTCGGCGCTTCATTCATCCAATTGTCAATCTCGATTTTAATTCCCATTTTGTTAGCCGTTGCTTTCATGTCTGCTTCAATTTCTTTAGTGAAAGCTGCAAGCTCTGTTGCATCAGTGTGACGGCAATCCATTGTAAACACTGTATGGCCAGGCACAACATTGACAGTGTTAGGTTGGACTTCCACATGACCAAAAGTCAATACCAACGGATCTCCATGATGATGTGCTTTGTCAATAGCTTCATTAATCATCTTGCTCATGGCATAAACCGTATCTTTGCGGTATCCCATCGGCGTAGTTCCAGCATGATTTGATTCGCCTTCTAAGGTAATGTTATAGCGTTTTTGCCCAACAATACTGTTGACAACCCCCACTTGTTTGCCAGTTTTTTCCAAAACAGAGCCTTGTTCAATATGAATTTCCACAAAAGCTTTAATGTCTTTACGCAGTCCCTCGTTTTCGTCTTTAAAATCAAAGCCAGCATCACGCATTGCATCAACAAATTTAATGCCTGCCGCGTCAGCAGCTTCAAGTACATCCGCTTTATCTGCAATTCCCCAGATGTTTTTACTGCCCCAGAAAGCGTAAGGGAAACGACTGCCCTCTTCTTCGGCCATGGAAATAACTTCCATGCTACGCAATGGTTGTCCGTATTTTTCCGTTAAATATTTAACTGCTAAATAAGAAGCTAAAATGCCAAATTGACCGTCTAGAGCCCCACCATTAACAACTGTATCTACATGAGATCCCGTCATAATCGTTTCCATTGGGTAATGACTGCCTTCGATTCTGCCAAATAAATTACCTACAGCATCAAAGGAAGTTGTTAGCCCAATGGCTTCAAACTTTGCTTTTAAGCCATTTTGAGCTATTTGCCAGTTTTCATCATATAGCAGGCGTGTTGTGCCACCAGTTGGATCAGCGCCAATTCCTGATAGCCATGCTACATGTTCTTCAACTACTGCGCTTAAATCGTTCATTCATTCCACTCCTCTTTTAATAGGTCGCTTGTTCCTTATCTTTAACATCTAAAGTGTAAGCCTTTTACAAAAGGTTAGCATTAGCTAATAACACTAAAAAAGGAAACCTTCTTTAGCTATTATGCCCAAACCCGCTTTCACATAGTAATTTCGACAAACTCTTACGGCCCTGTAGCCTCAAAAAAAAATGTGTACTTTTTTGAAAAAAATTTAACAAACTTATTTTTTATTTGTTTGTTTTGAACAATCATTGAGAATCACTTTGGCATTTTCATTTATATCATAGAGAAAACGCTTCATGGTATGATAACGACAGATCTATATGTTGCTTTTATTTTTCATTAAGCCCATATTAGAGAGAAAGGAGCACGGTAAGATGAAATTATGGAAACAGCTCGGAACAACTAATCAAATCATGATCATGTTAGTTGTTGGTGTTGTAGTCGGTCTCTCGGTTGGTGAAGCTGTCGCCCCTATTAAAATGGTAGGTGATGTCTTTCTAAGATTAATTCAGATGTCCGTCGTTTTATTGGTTATGGGGGCGGTAGTTGAGGCAGTCGGCAGCTTATCACCTAAAGATTTAGGCAAACTTGGGGTAAAAAGCCTGGCTTGGTTTATGTTCTCAACCGTAATTGCGGCCGCAGTCGGTATTATTTTTTCATTACTTCTCAATCCAGGGAAAGGGCTAACACTTGATACTCAAACAAGTAACGCTATTTCCGTCCCAGATACAACTATTAATGACCTGGTTGTCGATTTTTTTCCAACCAATGTAATCAAATCGATGGCCGAAGGCAACATGATTCAAGTGATAATCTTTGCCATACTTTTTGGTATTGCCTTGAGTTTTATTCAAAAAGAACAAGGAAACTCGAAATTATTAGACCTTCTAAAAGAGTTTAACAAAATAATCATTCAAATGGTAACATTTATTATGGTGTTAGCTCCTTTTGGTGTTTTTGCCTTGATCACCTGGGTTACAGGCACTATCGGTGTTAAAGTTATTTTACCTTTGGGGAAATTTCTTTTAACATTTGGACTAGCCACTGTTTTTTTTCTCGTTATCTGGTTTATCTTTGTCGGTTTATACGTCAAGGTTTCCCCTTTGCTTATTTTCAAACGAATGAAACGCATTTTGATTGTGGCCTTTACCACAACCAGTTCTGCAATCGCTTTGCCAGTGGAAATGGAAGATGCTGAATTAAAACTAGGGATTTCTAAAAGAATCTCGAAATTAGTATTGCCTTTGGGGTTAGCACTCAACAGCAATGGCTTGGCGACTTTTTTAGCCGTAGCCTGTATCACTTTAAGTCAAGTTTACGGTCTACCAATCAACTTATCGACAATTATTAGCATTGTCCTTTTATCAACTTTAGCAACCTTAGGTACAGTCGTGGTTCCTGGAGGAGGATTAGTCGCCTTAGCTATTGTTGTTCCCAGTATGGGGATTCCAGTTGAAGGGATTGCCCTTTTAGCAGGAATTGATTGGTTTTCTGGTATGTTTAGAACGCTGTCAAATGTGGCAGGAGACACCACTATTGCATTGATGATCGCAAAAGATGAAAATGAAATTGATCGCAACATCCTATCTTAATTCCCTTAACATCGAGGTAGATATAAAAAGGAATAGCCAAGCTTAAGAGTCATTCTCTTTTTCTTGGCTATTCCTTTTTATATCTATTTCTATCCAAGTAATGATAATTTAGAGCTGTCTGATGATAAAAAAACACCTCTTCTTGAAGTGTTTTTTTACTCAATTATCAATCACATCTAAAACTGAATAACTTCGTTGATCAAAACGACTGCGACTTCGAGAATAATCAATGATTTTGCCATCTTTTAAATAAATAACCTGATCTAATTCTAAAATCGGGTCACAATCACCACATTTTAAAAATTCTTTGTCATAATCATCTGGCCGATCAGCTTTAATATTTCTTAAAGCTCCAGCAAATCCCAATCCGAGTTCTTGATGAATGTAATCATAGATCGATTTTTTTAAGACATCTACTGTTAAGTTAAGCACGATATTAGTCGGCATAAAACTATGTTCAATCACATAAGGATTTCCGTCAACGATTCGCAAGCGAATTATTTTGTAAACGGGTTGATGAGCGCTAATCATTAATCGTTTTTGAACTAGCTCATCAGGGAATTCGACATTAAAATAAATAATGTGACTCTTTAAATCCCGTCCCTTCATTTGGACACTAAGCCCCTCATAATCTTTAGCTGAATAGTTATCTACACCTAATAAATCATTATTGAGAACGCGAGTCCCCGCTCCTCTTTGGCTATAAACTAAGCCTTCCATCGTCAAAATATTCATGGCTTTTTTTATCGTGACACGACTTACTTGAAATTCATCAACCAAATCTACTTGATTTGGTAACCAGCTGTCAGTCGGGTAAATCCCTTCTTTAATACGTTTACGGATAATATCTGCTATTTGTTCATACTTAGTCATCTCGTCCCCTACCTCTCACCTAAAAAAGACCCATCCTCTTTTCTATTATAACCAACTAGTCAGTTACTCTCAATTCATTTACTGTCAGAATGAAGAAAAAAGAACAGAAAATGCCATTTAGCGAATTTTCCGTTCTTTTAACTGTGATTAAATTAAGCGTGTTCTGAGTCAACTCGACGAGATTCTTGAATTTGTGCCATCTTAACAAATGGTAGATAAATCAAAACAGAAATCAACAAGTTAACAGCTGCTAAAATACCACCAGCTAAACTTTGTGTCGCTAGAGCGCCCCCGATAATTGGCGGTGTTGTCCATGGCGCAATAATCGTTGCGGCTGGCACTAAGCCCACTGCTGTCGCAAAATAGGCCACCGTTACTAACACTAAAGGCGTTAACACATAGGGAATAAATAACAACGGATTCAAGACTACTGGTAAACCAAACATAATTGGTTCATTAATCATGAATATTCCCGGTGCGACTGATAGTTTTGCAACAGTCATATAGGCTTTGTGCTGGCGAGCCACTAAGAAAATGGCAATAATCAGTCCCAGCGTAGCCCCAGTCCCTCCTAAATTAACAAAGGAATCAAAGAAAGGTTTATTAACAATATAAGGCATTTTTTGTCCAGCTTCCAATGCTTTAACATTGGCTTCAATCGCCGGAATGTTAATTGTTTGCATAAAGGGATCAATAATATTCGCCCCATGTAAACCAAAGAACCATAAAAATGCTGAAATGAATCCTAGTAATAAGGCGGCTGGATATGAGTTAGCCAGACCCATAAATGGTTCTTGGACTAATTGATAGAAAGCCGTTACCAAGCTGGTAATGCCTGCAGCTTGGAATAAAGCTGTAATAAAAGCAAAAATAGATACAGTGATCATTGCAGGGAACAAGGCCGCAAATGAGCGAGAGACAGCAGGTGGTACACCATCAGGCATGTTGATGACAAGTTTCTTGTTGTCAGCTAAGCGACGGAATACCTCTGTTGAAACAATCGCCACGATCAATGCTAAGAAAAGGCCTTGTGATCCTAAACCAGCATTGCTTAAGGCACCTTGATCATCTGGTGCTAAAGCGCCTAATGAAAAGAAGCTAGACACAGAAATAACGCCACCAGCCAATGCATCTTTGCCATACCCTTTGGTTAAGTTATAAGCAACTGTAAAGGCGATCAACAGTGCTAAAATTGAAAAAGTACCGTTTGCCAAGTTATTACCAAAAGCTTGCCACTTACCTTCACCAAATAGATTATTCATAAAATTAATATAAGGCGGAATTGGAAAGTTATTAATCAGTACACCGAAGGATCCTAAGATCATCAAAGGCATTGTCACAATGAATCCGTCACGAATGGCGACAAGGTGCCGCTGAGCTCCAATTTTCGCAGCCACTGGGATAAAGTGTTTTTCCATAAATGCGATAAATTTATTCATCTCTAGTTCTCCCTTTTTGTATTTTCTGTCTTGACGACAAATAAACGAATTTTTTTATAACCAACTACAACAGATGTTGCCCTCTTTTGCGCATAAGAAGAACAATTGAAATCGATTTCCCCATTATTGTATCACCATATTTTAAAAATGACTAGTCATTTTTAAAAGGTGAGTTAACTTTTGTTTTATCAATCGTTTATTAAACTAAAATAGATATCAACGAATTTTTCGTTGATACCTGTCAATCCCTTAGTCATTACTAAGGGATTGATCTCAAATACATAAATTAATCCATTAATTCTCGTACTCGTTGCCCGAAACCTCTATCTTCTTCGAAAGACTGGCGTAATTCAATTGCTCTTTTAGGTTGATTGGTAATCATTCCATCAATGTTCATTCGTAAATATTGGCGCATCAGGTTTTCACGATTAACCGTCCAAACAAAAACTGTTTTATTTTGAGCCTTTGCTTGGTCTAATAACCGTTGATTGACAGAAAAATCTTCTAAAACCAAAAAATCAGCAGGAATTGAAGGTAAATTGCCAATATTAAGCGCGACTAAGTAGCCAGTTTTAATTGCCGGCTCTAGTTGTTTGACTTCTGACACAACGTTGCCATCCAAGCTTTGAACAAGATACTTATTCGCTACCCCTTTTTCATTCATCAGCTTTACAACATTTTGAACCATTTCTGTTGATTCATTCCCGTGTAACTTGATTTCAATTAATAAGTTAATTTGGTGTTCTTTAGCAACATCAATAAACTCTGCTAAAGTTGGTATACGATCGGTCAGGCCGCCATTGCTTAAAACCACTTCGTTAATCTCTGCTAAAGTCAAGTCTTTTATGGCGTCATTCCTATTTGCTAAACGGCGAAGTGTGTCATCATGAAAGACAACTAACCCTTTATCTTTTGTTTCCATTACATCAAGCTCCACATAATCAGCTTTAATGTCAGCAGCGGCAATTAAGGCAGTCAATGTGTTTTCTATAGCTTGAGATGTTTCCCCACGATGAGCAATTATGACAGTGGCAGGTGCATATATCCCCTCTCTCATCGTCATAATATTACCCAGAGCTGCAACAATCATCACCACAGTAAGACCTATTTTAGTCAATAAAGTCAGTCTTTTTGGCAAAAGGTCAATGTGAGCCTCACTAATCCCTAAGCGAGTGCCCTCATTTAAATCACCTAAGCGAATAATGGTTTCAGCCATCATCGCCTGGAGCAATCCGAAGCTCATAACAAACATCGCTTGAATAATTGTCAACATAATCCCGGCTACCCAGGGCGCTAATGTCAGACTCACCTTTTCAATTAAAAATATAGGTATCACTAAAATTAAACCAGCTCCACCTAACAATAAATGATAGAGCACTAAGATACTGGCTAAAACAAGGATATTTTTTAGTGATTGTCCTTTCGAAATTAGCCAACTTTTTTTCATCCCTTCTAACATTGATGTTTCTCTCTCTAAAATAAAAATAGGCAAGGTAAAAATTAAGCGCATACTGATATAAAAAACACCTAAAAGCGCAACGAGGTAGATGATCGTTCCTGTTGTTGATTTGAAGAGTTCGTCAGCTATAAAATAAGGCAACCTCAGTGACTCTGTTACCATTGATTGCAAACCAATAGACGCCAAAGGTAAAAGTAAGACAAAATAAATAAGGAATAAAATTAATTGAAAACTGATAAAGGAACCTAATTTTCCTGATAAGCCGATCAGAATTTGTTTAAAGGTGATTTGCTGTTTTTGAGACAAAAAATGGGCCAATAGGAAAAAAAAGCCCATTTCAAACACAATCGTTATAATGGCTAAGAGAGCTAATAGAATTAGCAATATCACTGCTAAAGGATTCATCAACACTGATAATAGGGTTGTTTCTGTTATACTCTGTAATCCCGCAACATGTAAAATCTGATTGAATAGTATGCCTAAAACAGGTAAAAATAGGATTCCTTGAATAACTGTTAGTAATAATAAACTCTTAATATAGACTTTTCGATTTGTCCAAACACTTCCCAAACTTTCTTGAATGACTTGTTTCATATGACTCACTCCAATATTAGTTGACTATATAGTTTCCATTAACTATTCACTAGAGATAAAGTTAATGGGAATATACGTACTTTCATGCCTGATATAAAAAACCGCTAGTGATGTTAAGACTAGCGGTCTCAATTCTGTTTTGATTATAACTGATTGACATTTCTTTTCACAGAAAAATTTTTATGTGCCTCTATTGGGAGCGTCTTTTTCTTAATTTTGATGAATTTATTTTTTATTCGGCCAACAAAAACGATGACATACAAGCTTAGATAAATAACACCAATCAACAAGATCTCTATCAACACTAAACTATTTCCAACTTTCATGACGCTCACCTCTCTTATTGTTATTCTATAACTTTATTATACCTTATTTTATAACACTATTATGAATAATAAGCTCACTCCCCTTGCCCTTTTTAAATGTTAACAGGCAGAAAAATGACTGACAAACTAACGAATAATCACGAAGCGAAATCCTTCAAGTTGACTAAACTAATCGAATTAGTTATAATGCTAATTAAGTTAGGAGTGGGTTTATGAATATTAACAAAGTTGAAAACGTCTATCAATTAACCTTTTTACCAAAACTATTTCCAATAAATTGTTACCTAGTTGAAGAGGATCAAAACTTAACGTTGATTGATACAGGGATGGGATTTGGCATCACTGATATTTTAAAGGCCGCAGAAGTAATTAATAAACCCATTACCAACATAATTTTGACTCATCCCCATGGGGATCATATTGGCGGACTCGATAAATTGAAGGAGCATTTACCAAATGCTCTAACATATATTTCTAGACGAGATGCGTTGTTGATGGCTGGGGATTTGTCGTTAAATAAGGGTGAACCACAATCTACCATTAAAGGAAGTTTTCTTGATTCTATCAAAACTAAACCAGATAAATTACTAGATGAAAATGACTGTGTCGGTTCATTAAGAGGGATTGATGCTCCTGGTCACACACCTGGCTCAATGGCGTTTTATGATCAGCGATCTCAAATTTTAATCGCTGGTGATGCCTTCCATACTCGTCCGAGTCTCACCGTTACCGGAGACTTAAGGCCGCTATTTCCATTTCCAGCAATGGCTACTTGGAATAATCGACTGGCGATTGAAACAGCCAAAAAGCTCAATAGATTGAAAATTTCAGCCTTAGCTGTTGGCCACGGAGCTATTATTTTCAATCCTCAAGACGCCATCACAAAGGCAATTAAACATGCTGAAGAACATTTAAGAACGGAGAGATAATCATTAAACAGACGTCTATTACACTTGAAACGATCATTGATCAAAGCATCGCTATTGCCAATCAAGATGGGATTCAAGGTCTAAGTTTAAAAAAACTTGCAGAAGCGCTACAGATTAAACCCCCTTCTCTATACAATCACATTAAGGGATTAGATCATTTAAAAGAACAGTTGTTCATTGCAGGGTTGACAGGCCTTAAAGCAACGATAGTCGAAGCGGCGGTTGGCTTGTCAGGAGAAGATGCCTTACGTTCAATGGGGATAGCCTACCTGAATTTCGCAAAAAATAACAAAGGATTATATGAAGCGACTCAATTGGTTCGCCAATGGCAAAGTTCTGCTAGTGACAAACTTTCTAAGGAGATACTCAGTATTTTTGAGAAAGTGTTAAAGTACTATCAACTATCAGATACAGAAACCGTCCATACCATGCGACTGTTAAGGAGCATGATGCACGGATTTGCTTTATTAGAGTTCAATCAAGGGTTTGGTCAACCGGTTGATATTGAGGAAAGTTTTTTAACGTCCCTAGATATTATCATTGCCGGCATCAAGGCGACCTATCCTAATAGTATAAAGCCATAATAAAAACAGGGTGAGATTTTAGGCCCACCCTGTTCACTTTAGACTGAGGCATCCTTTTCCTTTTGAGAGTCGAATGAAAGCATCTCTGTCATCATTTTTATATTTTGCCAATCTCTCTTCATCGGTGGAAATGCCCAAATATATTGCTGTTTGGCATCTGGATAATCTATGGTTAAAAAAGGCAAATCAGATATGATCAAATCATAAGGCTCCTTTTCATCATTTCTGATGTCACTTGTCACGATCTTGGCATCATTTCCCAATAAACGTGCTAATTTTTCTTTCAATTCACTTTCGCTTAAATAGCCAGCTTCCATGATCAATTTTATTTTTAACGTATTTTCAAATATATGCAAATCAAGGGATTGATTAAAGACAGAATAGATGAAATAGAAAACATGATGGGGGTTGATTAACTCCCTGTTGTTTTCTTCATGTATCTCAACAATTAATTCCCACAAGACTTCTGTGAATTTGGGACGCTCTAAAGAAGAAAAAGTCAAAGAGCGAAAGCGTTTATTCCAGCGATCGTTTAAATCTAAGTCAACATCAAGCATTGGATACAATAAAGCGTAATTCGCTACTGAAATCAGCTTGTAAATAAAAAGAGAAGAAGCAAAATATTCAGACAAATCTAATTGAGGATAAATATTGCTCATTTTGTCTAACAATTCTGCCACAAGTTCATATGCTTTGGTCTTTTCTTTTCGATTCCAATCAACTGCTTCTTCAATGCCTAGCGTATTATTGACTTCAATTGTATTAGCGTAAGTCAAATACACCAGTGATAAATACTGGTATTCTAATTGTTGGTATTTGACTGGAATGCCTTCCATAAAATATTCAGCAGCTGCTGCCAATTCAACTTCAAGGTTTGGGGCAATTTTGACAATATCCGGTAGTTCTAAGACATAATGTTTTTGTTGATAACGAACAGAATTAATTGCTAATCGATATAAAACTCTTAACTTTTCTGCGTATGACAGTTTAAAGTGTGAGGCTTCTTCAATCTTGACCAGTTTATTTTCCAAATGGGCTTGAGAAACCGTTTTAAAGGGCCAAAAATGGTCATCAGCAATCGAAATATAAAATAGGTAAAAAAATTCTCTAATGCTTGCTTCAGGCCCAGTAATCGTGAGCTCTGTTTTAGAAAAATTGAAGCCATTACTGAGGATAAATGTTTCGATGATCGCTAGCTTTCGATAGATAGAGCTCCTTGATAGAAAAAAAGCATCTTGAAGCTTCGTAATTGATAAATCTCTCTCGTGAAATAACTTATCCATTAATTGATAAGTTATCGTATTCTGAATATATAGGCTTTCAAGATGATAGATACTAGCATAAGAATCCGTACACAACCTTATTCCTAAGTGTCTTTCGATTTGAATCCAGCAATCTAAATCATATTCCGAGATTAATTCATTAAGGGTTGAAACTGAACTGGTAACGCTTTTCACTGAACAATTAGCCACCGTGGCTAGCTCTTCAGCAGACCATAACTTATCCTCAGAATACAAATGATAGAGTATGTCTAAATCTCGTTTTTCATTCTTATCTAAAAAAGTGGTCATGATATCACTCCTTTTAATCATCATAATGGGTTCAACTGTGCCTTTCCCCTATTTAGATTATCAGGCTTAACTGAGGAGAGAGTCAAGTAAAGTGACTAGTGGTCTCACACTTCCGCAAACTAAAAGCTTCCTAAAAACCTATTAATAAGCTTCTTAATGGCAATCAAAGGCAAAGTGCCCATACTCCGCTTCTTCAACTTTGATGATTACTTGATACTTAGTATCAGCTATTAATTCCGCCGTAACCACACCAGTGCCAGGGCTAGCAGTCTTATAAATTTTTTTGCCCTCTAAATCAAAAATTTCCATTTCTATCTGAGCAATCTGTCTCGGAATTATCCAAAATAAATTTTTTTCAGCAACTTGTCGTAATTAATGTTATTATTAGGAAAAAGCCTAGTGGAGGTTCATATGACTCGTGCCCAAGTATCGCTAATAAAAAAAATGTTGCCTTGTTTGTACATCTTATTTACGCTTAATATAATTGCTTCAATCGGAGCTATCACTTGGTTTATGATGGTTTTACTAGGTCATAATAATGACTTATTCATCTATGCAGCAATTGTTGGAACGATTGGTGTCTTAGTTCTCCCTCTCAGCTTCTTCTGTTTTTTTACATTAATCACTAATTTCAGAAGTAGTCTAAAAATAGATCATCAAACAGATCGAACTGAAAAAAGAAAGCGTCTCACCTAATATCTGTTAAGTAGAACCCTTTCTTGTAAAGTGATCATTTTGACTGAAAAAAGGCGATCAGTAAGTCGTTAATAAAGGTAGTTGGTTTGTCCTGATCAAAATTTTTTGTTTATGTGCATGCTCTAAAAGGCAAAAAGACTAGGGAAATCCCCAGCCTTTTTGCCTTTTTTGATAAGCAGATCAATTAATACTAGATAAACTCTGTTTTCACTTGATTGCAGCTGATTTTTGTTTATCCACGCTTTTGTGACCCACTTATCGATTAAATAATATCTATTTCTTCAAAATCACTGAGAATTTCCACATCTTGAGAGACACTGACAAACGCTTTAGGGTCGACTTGTTTCATTATTTCCTTCAAAATCTCCATTTCCCGATAGGTTATAACAGTAATTAACATCGCCTGATCTTTTTGCTGATAAGCGCCCTTTGCGTTATAGACAACGGTCATCCCCCTAGTTAATTGCTCCTGTAGTTTATCAATAACTTTTTCAGGATGCTGAGTAATAATCATGACTTGGCCTTTTTTGTGTTTGACATATACTAAATCTGTCGCTTTAGCTCCTACAAATATAGATAAAACACTGTAAAATGCATGTGGCCAACCAAAAATAAACCCAGCAGTCAGAACAATCACGCCATTAATAATCAACGACAAGTTACCAATACTTTTACCTGTTAGTTTTCTTAGGCTGAGTAACACAATGTCCATTCCGCCAGTGGATAACCCGTGCTTCAGTGCAAATCCCAATGAATAACCACTGATTGCCCCACCAAAAATAGCGCAAATGATCGGATCTTTCGTCAACTCAATCATCGGCGTAATTTCTATCGCAAATGATGCGAAAGTAACACCGATGATCGTGAATATCACAAATTTTCGATCTACCACAAACCAGCCTAAGATAAATAATGGTAAATTTAAACCGTAATAAACCAAAGAGATCGGTATTTTTTGCGATGTGGCAGCTTCTAGAATGGTGGTAACAATTTGCGAGATGCCTGTAATTCCACCTGCGTAAATATTGCCATTTCGCCAAAAAATATTCAGAGCTATCGAGTAGAGGAAGGCATAGATCACTAAGATGAAGAACTTAGTCCCGTAATCTTGAATTTCTTTTCGATGACTTAGTAAGTGTTCAATCATTTTAATCAACTCGTTCTATAAATTAATCATTTTGTAGTACGTACTTAAAAAATCAGACTCGATTTCAGCTAAACTAACTAATTCTTCGACACCCGTTTTCATATTTCTAATTTTTACATTGTTTCCTGCCAATTCCTCCGAACCAATCATCATAACAAGAATTGCGCCTAACTTGTTTGCTAATCTCATATGTGATTTTAAATTACGAGCCAAATAGTCACATTTAGCAATTAACGTGTTTTGCCGAATGATAGTCGCTAGTTTCAAACTAACAACACCTGCCTCTGGTGTTAGATCAGCAATGTAAACATCTGGACTTTCTGCCTGAACTTGATACCCATTTTCAGCTTCCATGGCAATCAACATGCGTTCAATTCCTATGGCGAAGCCAAAGCCATTATCAAACTCTGCCGGTCCTTCAAATTCACGAATCAATCCATCATAGCGTCCGCCAGCGCAAATAGTAGTTAAAACGCCATCAAAACCAGCCGCATCGCTCATGATTTCAAACACAGTGTGATTGTAATAATCTAGTCCCCTAACCATTAAAGGATCAACTTCAAACGTAATCCCCAATTTAGTTAAGTGTTGTTGGACTTCACTAAAAAAACACTGACTTTCTTCATCTAAATAGTCGATAATTGAGGGGGCTTGCTGGACTATTTTTTGATCTTCTTTATCTTTACTGTCCAAAACCCTCAAAGGATTTTGCTTTAATCGCCGCCGAGAATTATCACTTAATTGGTTCTCCAGTGGTCTTAAATAATCAATTAATGCTTGCCGATATTTTTGCCTGTTTTGTCGACTTCCTAAAGAATTAATCACAACCTTTGTTTGTGTAATACCTAAGCCGGTAAAAAAATCCAAGGCCATCGCAATGGTTTCTACATCACTTAACGCTCGGCGACAGCCTATCACTTCCACCCCAATTTGATGAAACTGCCGCAACCGCCCAGACTGTGGACGTTCATATCGAAACATTGGCCCGATATAGTATGTCTTAAAAGGATGTTGGTACTCAGGGCCGAATAGTTTGTTTTCCACATAACTTCTCACAACTGGCGCTGTCGCTTCTGGCCTAAGAGTGATATGACGTTTCCCTTTATCGTAAAAATCATACATCTCTTTAGAGACAATATCAGTTGATTCTCCAACACCTCGAGAAATAACGTCAAAATGCTCGAAAACAGGTGTTCTAATTTCATGAAAATCGTATCGGCCAAATGTTTTTCGAGCGGCCTCTTCAATATATTGCCATGTTGCACTATCAGATGGCAATATATCAATGGTTCCCTTTGGTTTTTGATATTTCATAATAACCCCTCCTAATAAAATTACATCTTAACAAGAGAAATTTGGAGCGGTTGGCAAAAAATGTCTCTGAATTAGTTATCCAGAGACATTCCGCTCATACTGTGTTTTGTTGAATAATTCCCCCAACAAGACTATTTTCAGTTAAATCAAAATTGAATGTCCAACTCAATCTTTTCCTCAACAGCTCTTAACAAGTCCCCTTTAATAAGGACTTCGGTTGCTTTTTCTAGTTCATCATACATTTCAATATCTTTATCATATTCAAGGAAATTCACATGTTGACGGAAAAAGTCATAAGCAATTTTAGTTCCTACCCCTAGTTCCCCACGATCTAAGACAAAGTCAATCCCTTGACAAGCCGCCATAAGCTCAGTTGCCACAACCCGTTGCGAGTTGGCTACGATATCTCTGGCAGTACGAGCAGCTGTCGTTCCCATACTGACAAAGTCTTCTTGATTTTCGGAAGAAGCGATGGAATCCACACTTGCAGGGTGAGCTAAAATTTTATTTTCTGAGACAAGGGATGCTGCTGCATATTGAGTAATCATAAAACCTGAATTAACCCCAGGATGTTTCACTAAAAATGACGGTAAGCCACTTAAGGTCGTATTGACTAAACGTTCCACTCGTCTTTCAGAAATATTCCCTATTTCTGCTGCCCCAATTCCTAAGAAATCAAAAGGTTGCGCTAACGGTTCACCGTGGAAATTGCCGCCAGAAATCACTTGACCACTACGTGTGACAATTGGATTATCGGTCACAGAATTTAATTCAATATCAATCTTTTCTTTGACATATGCAATCGTATCTTTATTCGCCCCGTGAACTTGTGGAATACATCTTAATGTATAAGGGTCTTGAACTCGATCCGCCGTTGCCGGTGTCGTCAAAGTGCTCCCAGTTAACAAGCGTCTAATATTTCTAGCCGTCGCTAATTGGCCACTATGAGGCCGAATAATATGTATTTCTTCATCAAACGCATTGATGATACCATTATGAACTTCCAATGATAAAGCGGCTGCAATATCGGATATTTTCAATAACTCGATGGCATCATATGTTGCCAATGCCCCGATCCCCGTTAAAACAGTTGTTCCATTTATTAAGGCCAACCCCTCTTTTGCCTCCAAATGAATGACAGTCACACCTGCCCTGTTCATCGCTTCTTTGCCTGCCAATAATTCTCCTTTGTAATACGCCTTTCCTAGTCCTAGCATTGGTAGAACCATATGGGAGAGCTGTGCTAAATCACCAGAGGCACCAAGTGACCCCTTTTCAGGAATAAATGGCACAACGCCTTTGTTGAGCATGTTCATTAGCGTCTCAATCGTCAATAACCGAATCCCAGAATATCCTTTCAAAAGCGAGTTGATTCGAATTAACATGATGGCCTTGACTTCATCCGCTTTCAAGGGGTTGCCAAAACCTGTAGAATGAGTTCGAATTAAGTTTTCTTGAATTTGTCTCGTCTCTTCTTGAGGAACACTGACTTTAACCAATGAGCCAAAACCTGTATTAACCCCATATGTCACTTTTTTGCTTTCGACAATATCATCAATTATTTTTCGTGAAACATTGACTGCCTCAACTGCATCCGCAGAGATTGAAACAGTTGCTTGATGTCTTGCCACATCGATTACTTGTGCTAATGTTAAACTATTCCCGTCTAACGTAATATGTTTAGTCATTAAAAAAACCCTCCCTAAATCTAGTTAATTTGCTATTTTTTTACCACCATTTAACATAAAATACATGATACCTGCAATAACAATGCCTGCGCCACCTGCTAATAAGCTAACGGTATTTGCACCACTCCATAACATCCAGACACTAACCACAATACCCAAGATTGGAATAAAAGGTCCTAATGGCAATCTAAAGGTTGTTCTCATATCAGGATTTTTCTTACGCATCCAAATAACTGCTAGCGCCGTCGGTATGTATTGAATGAAACGGAAAACGACACTTAGTTCTGCTAATTGTTCAAAACTACCACTTAATAATAATAAACTTGTCAAGATACAAGAGATAATGATCGCAATAACTGGTGCCCCTTTATCATTTTTTCTGGCGATCACTTTTGGCAGCAATCCCTCATCAGATATGGACGCGCCATACCGAGGAATCATCATAGAATCTCCGACATTTAACCCTAAAATTGAAATCAAGGCACCGATTGAAATAATCCACTTACCAGCAGGTCCAATCATCAAAGCAAAAGCGTCCTGAACTGGAGCGTCGGTTTCTAAAATTCCCACACCTAACATTGCAATCGTTCCAGCAATGATGATGAAATATAAAATTGAGACAATACTGATTGAGCCAACAATTGCTTTTGGCACGTTCTTTTTCGCGTTCCGCATTTCACCTGCCACAACTGGTAATGCCTCAAACCCGATAAAGGCATAAAAAATCGTTAAAGACGTTGAAGCAATCGCATCTGAAAGATTCATCCCTTCTTTTAATTGTAAAAATGGTGTGAAGTTTCCAGCGGTAATGCCACCTTTAATAAAGAAGATGCTAATTAAAACAAATGCCACGATCGGGATTAATTTTGCCACTGTGATTGCAATAGTGAATATTTTAGAAGTTTTTAACCCTGTGCTATTAATAACCGATAAAGCAATCACCAATAAAATACTGATCAACTTATTCTGTCCAGTTAAAACCGGAAATGTTACAATTAACAACTTGGCAAAGCCAGAGGCCATTGCTGACCATGCGATAATTGTCACAAACCACCCTAATAATCCAACAATAAAGCCGAAGAAATCCCCAAAAGCAGCTTTAGAATATTGAAAAGCACCACCATTTTTATTAAAGTAACAAGCAACTTCCGCAAAACACACTGCCAATAATAAGACCAGAACAGCATCGAAAATCATGGCAAACAAGGAAGCTGGCCCAAGATCTCGATAGATTGTCTGTGGCAATAAAAAGATCCCCGATCCAATAACAGCATTTATCCCGTAAAGTGTGGCACCGCTTAAACTAAATTTTGATTTTTCTTCTATTTCGTTTAGTTCAGTTACATCTAAATTTGATTCCATAAGTTTTCTCCCTTCAACTAAAACGGAAATGATTCATCAACATGTTGAAATCGGTTACAAACAAACTCTTAATTTGCGCTAATACTTGCCACAACTGCTATTGGTTTTTCAGTTCTAGTTTTGGCTGTTAGCGTCAACTGACAACTTTCGGTAACCCTTTCAATCACAATACTACTACCTGCCTTTAAATGAGAAGAGCGGATATCAGTCCCTTGATTTAGTAGCACTCTAAGCTCCTCCAGTGCATACACTAAGACAAATTCGCCACTCATAGCTCGAATGGATGCATTCTGAGAACACGCTTGTAACTTACCTATAAGACCACGACGATAAATTAAGTTCATATCCTGACACTTTCCAAATGAGGTGGTCTGATCGCTACCTAAAAAATGATGAGCCGTATAAGGCGTTAGTTCGATCTTTTTCCCCCCTGCAGCACTTTGGTGACACAAGGTTAATGGGTGATCAATCGACATGATCAGCCTTTCATAGCCTGGCAAACATGTAAAATGGGTTTCAGCTACTTTGACCGATGCACTGGATACTCTAAAGTCAAAATTCCCGACTTGATAGCTCCCTTGAACTGGGGAGAGAAATAATTGTTTTGTCTCTCCACCACTCCAAGTTGACACATGATAATTTTCTATATTAAGTTTTTTTAAGTTCATACTATAGCCTAAAACAAGCCTGAAATAGTCCCATTTTCGTCAACATCAATCCGTTCTGAGGCAGGCGATTTGGGTAAACCTGGCATCGTCATAATCGCACCGGTCAAGGCGACAATAAATCCAGCACCAGCTGACACCTTCATGTTTTTAATCGCAACGGTAAAGTCAACAGGGGCACCGATTAGTGTTGGATCATCTGAGAAGGAATATTGGGTTTTAGCCATACAAATTGGATAATTGCCAAAACCTAGACGCTCTAATTCAGCCATTTCTCGACGCGCGACTTTGCTTAACTCAAGCCCTTTGCCACCGTATACTTTTTGGACAATTTTCGTCAATTTTTCTTCAATGCTATCTTCTAAATCATAGACAAAGTTGAAGTTATTCTCACGTTCAGCTAGCTCCACAACTTTCTCAGCTAAGGCTACACCACCAGCACCACCTTTTTCCCAAACTTCAGACAAGACAACATCAACACCACGTTCCTGACAAGCTTCTTCAATAGCAGTTAATTCAGCTTGAGTATCTGTAGGGAATTTATTGATTGCCACAACAACTGGTAAACCGTAAACCTCCTGAATATTCATCAGATGTTTTTCTAAATTAGGCAAGCCATCAATAACGGCTGTGACATTTTCTTCGCCAAGCTCCGTTTTAGGCACGCCACCATGCATTTTCAACGCTCGAATGGTCGCTACTAATACCACGGCATCTGGACGAATTTCAGCTAAACGGCATTTAATGTCAATAAATTTTTCAGCACCTAAATCGGCCCCAAAACCAGCTTCGGTCACTGTGTAATCCGCATATTTTAAGGACATCTTAGTCGCAAGGACACTGTTACATCCGTGAGCTATGTTAGCGAATGGACCTCCATGAATCAGAGCAGGTGTATGTTCTAACGTTTGCACTAAATTAGGATTAATCGCTTCTTTTAGTAAGGCCGTTAGAGCCCCCTCAGCTTTTAAATCCCCAGCAGTAACTGGCTCACCAGAGAAGTTGTAAGCCACAATAATCTTGCGCAATTTTTCTTTTAACTCCACAATATTATTAGCTAAACACAAAATCGCCATTATTTCAGATGCAACCGTAATATCATACCCATCTTCTCTTGGGACACCGTTAACTTTCCCTTGTAGACCGTTGACGATATGGCGTAATTGCCGATCATTCATATCAACAACACGCTTCCAAGTGATGCGACGGCTGTCTATTTGTAAATGGTTGCCATGATGAATATGATTATCCAACAAAGCGGCCAACAAATTATTAGCAGCTCCAATCGCATGGAAGTCACCAGTAAAGTGAAGATTAATATCTTCCATTGGCACAACTTGGGCATAGCCACCACCAGCAGCCCCCCCTTTAACACCAAAAACAGGTCCTAGTGAAGGCTCTCTAAGCGCTAACATGGCTTTCTTGCCAATTTTAGTCAGTCCATCAGCTAAACCAACTGATGTCGTTGTTTTGCCTTCTCCCGCTGGAGTTGGCGTGATGGCAGTAACCAATATCAACTTCCCATCATCTTGGTCTGCCATCTTTGCTAATTCCAAAGCATCTAATTTGGCTTTGTATTTTCCGTATAAATTATAATCTTCTTCAGCTAAATTTAAGCTTTTTGCCACTTCTTTGATCGGTTTCATTGTTACTTGATTGGCAATTTCAATATCTGATAAATAGGTCATAGTAGGTCATTAACTTCCTTTCTCACATTAGACTAATGTCACAATTTCCTCATAAATTTGGTCAGCCAATTGGCACCCTTCTCTTAATAAGGCTTCACCGTTCACGCGATACCCTTCAACAAAGGCTTCTTCCTTAATTCCAGACAAATTGATCAGGACGTTTAACCACGCCCCCTGAAGTCCTGATTTTAGGTTTAAAGCCGCCACACCTAAGTCGCTAGCAGCATTTGCATTCGATTTGCCAACGGCCTTTTTGACGACTTTTAAGCCTTTAACAATGGTTTCCATCATTTCATAGGGGGAAATTGCCGCCCCTTTTAAAGCCAATTGCATCGCTTCACGTCGTGCCATCTTTTCTTCTTCCGTATTTTTCGGCATAGAGAAGACAGCTGAGACCACGTTAAAAGCCTGGGTATCTTTATCGATAGCCTCCAATAGTACCCCTTGTAAACTCGTTGCTTCCTTTAACACCTCCTGAATCAACGCCTCATGTTCGGCGTATTTCTTTTTTCCAGTAGTTAATTCAGCTACCATTTTTACTAATGAAATACCCATGGCTGCAGCTAATGCTGAAGCCGATCCGCCACCTGGAGCAGGTTCATCTGAACCTAAAACATGCATAAATTCGTTAACTTTCAACTCAACTAATTCCATTATTTTAGCTCTCCTTATCTCAGTTTAATAAATGATTTTCTAATACCTGTTTACCATAATCAAAATCTTCAATCTGTAAATAGTATTCAGCAGTATCGATCAGTGCTTTCGCCGGTGTTAGACCGATCACTTCACTCCCGATAATCGATACCCCATAGCGCTTAGCTTCAAAGCGAATTGTTTCAAAAGCGCGGTACAAGGGTGTCCCTTCAAAATTAACCATATTCATGGACACTTGAGCAATATTGCGATCTTCTAACATAACCCCAATTCCCTTACAATATTTGAAGCCACCACCAGAACCACGAACAATTTTGGCAATTTTATTGGCGATCGTAATATCAGAAGTATCCAAGTTAACATTAAAAGCGACTAAAGGCATTCTAGCACCAACTGCTGTCACTCCAGCAGTTTGATGGATCTTTCTATCGCCAAAGTCAGGAGCCCATTCTTCCTGTAATAGTTTTTCAGGCATTCCTTCGAACTGCCCTTTTCTCACTCGAGCCAAATTGACTCTGTCAGGAGCTGAGGCCGATTCTTCGTATAAAAAGATTGGTATATCCAGTTCTTCATTAATTCGTTGGGCCACTTTTTTCGAGATTTCCACACACTCTTCTGTTGTAATATCTTTTATTGGAACAAACGGTACCACATCTGTCGCACCCATTCGTGGGTGTTCCCCTGTTTGTTTTGTCATATCAATGTGTTCACTAGCATACTTAACCAATTTAAAGGCCACTTCTTGAATCCCATCCACATCGCCTACTAAAGTAAAGACGCTACGATTATGACTTGAATCAGACGAGTGATCTAATAAGGTGACACCATTCACGCTTTTAGCCACCTCAACCAATCCGTTTATAACGCTTTCATCTCGACCTTCACTAAAATTTGGAATACATTCTACTAACTTTGCCATTTGACTACTTCCTTTCATTTATCATACTAGGGAAAGACAAGTGCCTTCACCCTGCGAACCCATTGTATTGTTCACTTACTTAACGCCATCACCGTGACCAAGGACGTTTTATTAAAGAGACCATAACTAACACAGACATTAATTGGGAAGAGGATTCCTTCTTTTAAAAATCTAACAGGCAACAATTCAACAATTGGAATTTTAAACAAGATGTTAAGCCAAATCGGTGTTAAACATAAACTGATAGTCCCCATAATAACCAACTGGGAGATCACAATCCGCTTGAGAGTAAAATCCTTTCGATATAAGATCATGCCGTAAATAAAGGGAATCAGAAAAGCATTGAGAGTAAATCCTGGGAAAAACATGGCTTTTGGGAAAATTAACATTCCCAGAATATCCCCAACAACTCCTCCTAAGCCTGCTACCCAGGGTCCAAATAAATGGCCCATTAACATTAGAGGTAAAAATGCAAAACTTATGCGGACAAAGGAATTCTCAATCGCAAAAAATCGCGTCAAAATCACCTCCATGGCAACTAACAATCCTAATAGCGTAATCTCTTTAACATGTAATACTTGTTTTTGTCTCAACTCACTCTCTCCTTTAGTCAAAGAAATTTAATACCCGTTAAAAATAGTCATCACATACCAAATGCCTCGTGAATAAAAAACGATAATTCTCTCTTGGTTTTGTGAGAACCCCTTGCTATACTCTCAAATTACCACCCAACTAATTACTTGTCAAACCTTCTTAAAACAGCATTATAGTGGGAAAACCACCTGATTTTAGACGCTGAAAACACTCATAAAAAAAACTTACTGTTAAACCTCTTGACTAAATTTGACATTTTTTTGACGCATCCAGTTTATAATGAAGAACGATTTAGTTAGCTCTCATTAAGAAACAAAACAATCAAATGAACAGCTTTTTGCGAAACCATGTTTTAGGTGATGTTATCGAATTAAAAAGCGACATCATGAATCGTAATAACAGACTGCTATAACAGAAAGGTGGCATCACCTCTTTGATCTCCCTTTCTTTAATCTAGGTCAATCATATTAGCTGATAACAAAATTTGACGTTTTTTAGATTCTTTTCATAATAATTCGACCAGTAATTCTTATCAAATTTTAATCTAATTTTAACGATAGTGACATTTTAAAGGAGGCTTAAACATGACTTACTATATCCTGACGATTGATTTCGGCAGTACTTATACCAAAGGTGTTTTGTTAGATCGAGAAAAAGAAGTAGTTATTAGTCAAGCCACAGTAAACACTTATAGTAAGGCTAATCTACTGGATAGTTATCAAGAATTAAACGGAGTCTTAGCCCAAAAATTAAAAATAGATAAACTGAAAATTGATCAAACACTGATCTGTTCATCAGCTTTTGGAGGCTTCAAAATGGTCGCGATTGGACTTACAAATAGTTTGACAGCTGATGCAGCCAGAAAAGTAGCTCTAGGAGCAGGCACCAGAATACTAAAGACCTACGCCTATGCCCTTTCTTTTGAAGACATTCAAGAAATTAATACGCTGAAACCAGATGTTATTCTGCTGACAGGCGGAGTAAACGGGGGAAACACATCATTTATTCTGATGTGTGCTCAACGACTAACAGCCTTAGAAGATGACATCCCGATCATTGTGGCAGGTAACTCGCTAGCAATACCTGAACTAAAGAACATTCTCTCCCAAAGAAATTATGTTATTTCGGAAAATGTTCTTCCTAAAGTCAATTGTTTGCAAACAACAAAGACCAGACAACTTTTGAGACGGATTTTTTTCGACAAAATAATTTATGCTAAGGGATTAGAAGAGATTGCGAAATTGAGTGATTCGCCAATTATTCCAACCCCTATGGCCGTTCTGGAGGCTGCCAAGCTTTTGTCTGAAGGTACCAGCTATGAAGACGGAATTGGAAGTGTAGCCATTGTCGACATTGGCGGCGCAACTACAGATGTCCATTCAGCATCAAATGGCCTGACTGCTGAAGAAGACGTATTGTATGAAGGCCTGCCTGAACCTTTCCTAAAACGAACAGTGGAAGGTGATTTAGGTATGCGCTATTCTGCTGTCAGTTTAATGGAAACGGCAGGCATCGCCTCTTTTTCTGACTTCTCAGGTCAAGCTTATGATGAACGCCAAATAAGACAGTTTTGTTTAAAAAGAGAACAAACTCCAGAGTTTATCCCAGCATCAATTGTTGAACGTGATTTTGATTGTTTAATGGCAAAAGTTGCGACGCGAATTGCCGTCAAACGCCACGCTGGGACTATCAGAAGAGAACGTCATCCTCACCACGATACTTATTATCAAAAAGGGAAAGATTTACGTCACTTATCAGCATTAATTGGGACTGGCGGTGTCATGATTCATAGTGGGCAAGCCAGAGAGATATTGGAAGCAGCTCTACAAAAAGAACAAGAACATTTAATGCCAAAAACGCCTCAATTGTATATCGATGGCTCCTATTTATTGTCATCTTTAGGGTTATTGAGTGAACAATACCCCTGTGTAGCTTTACGAATGCTAAAAAAGAGCCTCATTCCCCTTTAACTAATAAACAAGGAACACCAAGTTCAATCACTCGGTGTTCCTTGTTCTATCTTTGACCATTAGCAAATTCTTCTGGTTTAAACGTCCGTTTTAACAGATTGGTTTCTAATTTATTGCGATTCGGACTTAAGTATTCTAAGGCTTTCCGGAAATAAAACCATTCATCTTGATCGAGCATTTCCCATAATTTATTGTCATGGTGCTTCTCTTTAACCAATTGGCGTTTGATCATAGCTTCTGCAAAATAAATCGTCCCGATATCCCGTGGATTAGCAAATCGTTCCATGTATTTTTTGGAGCTAATTAAATAAACAAAAACAGCCTGATAATTCCCTTGATAAAGATTGATTAATGACATATAAGCATCGAGCTGTGGCCGTTTCCAAAGAGAAGAAAACTCTTCATAAATATGATATGCTTTATCAAAAAAAGATTTTGCCTGATCATACTCTCTTTTACCAAAGAGAATGATGCCCATATTAATATAAAAAACGGATAAGCTCGAGTATGCTCCCTTATTTTCACACAGTTCAATAGCCATTTGCTGCAATCTAACGGCTTCGTCATAGTTCTCTTCGATACTTCGAATCTCAGCTAAATAATCATAGGCAGCAGCAATGTTGATGCTGTATTTGTCCTTGATCGTTTCAGTAATGGAAAACGTATTGATGGACTCTATCAACTGGCGTTCAGCCATAAATAAATCGCCTGCCATTAAATAATTAAGGCCCTTCAAACGCAATAAAATGCCAATGGATTCGTGATTATTGCTGCGAATCGCTTCACTTAAGCCTAATTCGAGGTAATCATGCATCTCTCGACTATTATCAATTTGGATGCAATAATAAATCATTTGTTTATACCCTTCCAGTAAGAAGTGGCTATCATTTAGTTCTTTGGCAACACGAAGAACATATTGAATATCCTCTACCCCTTTTTCATAATTTCCTTGTCTGATAAGGTACCGGCCTTCCATATTATAAAAACGCATTCCCAACATTAAATATCTCTCATCATTTCCATAAACCGGCTCTAATTCTGCTAATTTTTGACGAATTTTTTCAAATTCTTTGATCGTTCCCTTCTTCCAATTATCAGGATTGACCATGGAATTGTCGTTGGGAACAGCGTTTATTGGAAATAACTCATGATAAAATTTGAAATAGCTTTGCAAATAACGAAGTTGAAAATCCACTGACTTCAGCCATTCTCTGGCTTCTTCGTAATGGTAAGCAATTTTAGCAAAAATCAAATGATCATTCAAACTACTCATCCTTGATTTTTCCATTAAATACGCAATTTCTTTATGTAACAAGCGCTTTTTGGAGGTCATCTGATTCATGTAAATAAATTCTCTCAATCGGTTATGGCTAAAACAAATCATCACTTCATCACTAATAAACAATTCCAATAAAATATTTCTTTTAACAAGTTTTTCAACAGTCTCTGCCAATTTTATGGCAGGTAAATCAACAATTTCCGCCAATAAGTCAACTGGAACATAATCGTAAAAGTACGCAACCACCTCAATGATTTTTGTCTCAATTTCACTTAAACCACTAAATCTGTCTCTTAAGGTATCTTGCATACGAACATTCATTATGTCAATGTGATCGTTATTTCGGATCATGTTTAAATATTCCGTCAAAAAGAAAAAATTGCCTTCAGTCAGCTTATATAGTTCTAATAATTTATCTTGAGAGATAGGGTGATCGACTAACTCTTTCCTTGAAAATTCTTGAGTTTCCGCTAAAGATAATGGAGCTAAGGAAATCTCAATTAATAACTCATAACAGTTGATGGTAGTTAAAAAAGTTAAAACACGAGAACTTATCTCATTTCTTGAAGTGAAAATGAAAATTGCCTCTTTGTTTTTTAGATGAAGCATGGCACTAACTAATAATTGGAAACTCATATCATCTAACCATTGGATGTTTTCAAAAACCAAAACGATCTTCTTGGATAAACTTAGTTTCCGAATCGCTTCAATCATGATTTGGGAAAGAATGTTTAAATCAAAATGTTTCTCATCCTCAATCGGTTTCTCTTGAGAGACATCTTCAATATTAGGGAAAAAGCGATCAAGCGTATGATGCCAATGATCTGGTTGCATAATTCCCTCTTGTTCAATCAAACGCGATAACTGATTAAAGATCTTTCGCCACGCCCGCAAATCATAGTTTTTTTCCACTTCATAACACTGTGTTTCTAAAATATGAAAATGGGGGACATTATCTAAGACACGACTGACTAAACTGGTTTTCCCAACACCCATGTCGCCTTTCACAAGAATCGAGTGACTAGTCTCATTTCGGTTAAAATGAATAAAATTTATTTCCATTAATTGAATTTCTGCCAAACGTCCAAAGAATTTGGTTTTAAATCGACGATTAATCACCGGATTGTCTTTGTTAATCACGATCAAGGCACGTTCAAAAATATCTCGGGTCTCTTGACTCGGACCGATGCCTAACTCAGTATTCAGGACATCCGCAAGATCATAATAAACTTCGATTACTTTTTCATGTCTTTCTACTTCATAATAGTAGCTCATTAGCAATTGATAATTTCGTTCGTCGTATTCATCAAGACTAATCAACTGCTGTAAATTTTTTTCAACATGTTCATAACGTCCGTCCTCCATGTCTTGAGTGACATGACGAAAACATTCATTTAGGAATTTTTTCTCAAAAAAATTACGCATTTTTTCTGTCCATAAATCATATTCTTCGCATTCTTTCAAATAGAACCCTTTTAAAAAACTATCACGATAAAGAGAAAGACTATCCCCTGGATTTTCTTTAAAACGCTCAACATCGCTGGAAATCGGTAATTCATCACTCAATACTAAAACAAACTTATTTGGTGAACAGATATAGTCACCGCCTAATTTCTTATTAGCTTGATAAATCGTATTCCGCAAGTTTTTTTTCGCATTCTTTTCATCCATATCTGGCCATAATAAGGCTGACAGTTCGTCTCGACTCACTTTCCTATTGACAAGCATGTAATACAGTAACGCATTAATCTTTGTAAATGAAAATAGAATTAATTTACCATCAACGAAAATTTCAGGATTTCCAAATAATTGACCATACACAACTTTACTCAAGGTCTCACCTTCTTTCATCCGTATTTTAGAGATATTCAACTGCAATTATCCATTAACTCTCAAAGGTATATACCCATATTTTACGATAAAACGCTTTCGAAAAACAAGCGTTGACAATAATTTATTGAAAAAAGCTCCATTTAGTTTGTAAATGGAGCTTCACTTGTTACTTTCTATAGGTACTAATGCAGGCGAACAAAGTTTTTGACAATTTGATTCCCATTTTTATAGACATCCATTACCAAATTTGTGGCAAAAAAATACATTGGATAATCGACATTTGGTGCATCAAAAATAGCTATGTCGGCTTGTTTACCTGTATCAAAACTGCCAATCGACTCGCCTCTTGCCACTGAATAAGCCGCGTTGATTGTGACGGCGTTAAACACTTGAATAGGCGTCAGTTTCATTTTAAAACAACCTAGCTGCATCATAAATTGTATATTAGCGGTTGGACAGCTTCCTGGGTTACTATCTGTTGAAAGGGTAATTGCCATTCCCGCCTCCAACATTTTCTTTACTGGTGCATAAGTATCCGCCATCAAACTAAAGGTCGTTCCGGGTAAAATATTGCCGATTACATGAGCCTCACTCATCTTACGAATGCCATCATCGGTTGCCGCCATTAAATGTTCCGCACTTAGTGCCTGCAAGTCAGCTGCTACATCGACTCCGCCAATGGAATCAATCTCATCAGCATGAATTCGCAGTTTAAAGCCCAACTCTTGCGCCGCAGTTAATAATTTCCGAGACTGAGCCGCTGTAAACACGCCTGTTTCGCAAAATATGTCACAAAATTCAGCTAAATTTTCAGCCTTAACCCTAGGTAACATCTCGTCGATGATCAATTGAATAAACGCATCAGGATTGCTTTTATATGCTTCAGGAATCGCATGGGCTGCCATAAATGTTGAGACCAACTCAATCGGATGATCGTTGTTTAATTGTTGGGCAACTTGTAACTGTCTCTCTTCAGTTTGCCAATCTAGTCCATAACCGCTCTTAGCTTCAACAGTTGTCACCCCATGAATTAACATTTTATCCAATAGCTGGGCTGATTTTTGATAAAGCCCTTCAAAGCTAGCAGATCTTGTTGCTTTAACCGTGCTTAAAATCCCTCCTCCTTCTTTCAAAATATCTAAATAGCTGACACCATTTAGTTTTTTGGCAAACTCGCCTTCACGACTTCCCCCGTAGACTAAGTGAGTATGGCAATCGATTAACCCTGGTGAAGCCAATTTTCCCGTATAGTCAATAATCTCTGTTAACGGCCCCTGTAATGTCTCTTCAGGACTGCCACTCCCAACCTTTAATATTTTCCCATCTTTGATGGCGATATAGCCATTTTCAATAATCAAAGCCTCTGACATTTCTTTCCCTCTCAATGGTCTTCCCCTATCAATTGGGCTGAATATCTGACTAAAATTCACTAAAAGTTTATCTGCAAACATACTATCACCTTTTCTTTTTTTATTAGCTTCATTATAAAGCTTGACAGTCTAATTTTCGTCTAATTTCTTCTGGAGAGATCTTTCTCAGTAAAAACCAATCACAACAGATTAATAGTCATTCTATTGACAACTAGGGCTTACAATGAGCACATAACTTTCAGCTTAACTTTAGTATCACTGACAATTAAAGGAGGAAATTAAGATGATTGATAACTTAGTTATTGGCAACGCCATGACCATTAAACTTGAAGATGTCTTACCTGACATGCCTAAATTTCAAGAAGGAATTCGGCGAGCACCAGATAGAGGATTTCGTTTATCTCAAGCTCAGGCCACATTAGCCTTAAAAAACGCTTTAAGATATATTCCGGAAAAGTACCACGAGCAAATGATTCCAGAGTTCTTACATGAGTTAAAAACCCGTGGTCGAATATATGGCTATCGTTGGTACCCAAGAGATCGTGTACAAGGGCGTCCAATCGACGAATACAAAGGAAAATGTGTTGCGGCCAAAGCCATGCAAGTGATGATTGATAATAATCTGGATTTTGACGTTGCTCTTTATCCCTATGAACTAGTAACCTACGGTGAAACTGGGCAGGTTTGCTCCAATTGGATGCAATATCATTTGATTAAGCGGTACCTTGAGGAGATGACTGATGAACAAACGCTGGTTGTAGAGTCTGGACATCCCTTAGGGTTATTCCAATCAAAAAAAGACGCGCCTCGAGTGATTATCACGAATGGTTTGCTCGTTGGCGAATATGATAATATCGATGATTGGGAAATCGCTGAACAAATGGGCGTTACTAACTATGGTCAAATGACCGCAGGCGGTTGGATGTATATCGGCCCCCAAGGAATTGTTCATGGTACTTTTAACACCTTACTTAATGCTGGCCGCTTAAAATTAGGGATTCCAGATGAAGGAGACTTGGCGGGTAAATTGTTTGTCACTTCAGGGTTAGGTGGTATGAGCGGTGCCCAAGGGAAAGCTGGTGAAATCGCAAATTCAGTTACCATCGTTGCTGAAGTCGATATGTCACGGATTGATACCCGTTTAGAACAAGGTTGGATCAGTAATTTGGCACAAACACCTGCGGAAGCCGTTGCAATTGCCAAGACTTACTTGGATAAAAAAGCCGCCACTTCCATCGCCTACCATGGAAATATTGTTGAGTTGTTAGAATACATGGATCAACAAAATATTCATATCGATTTATTATCAGATCAGACCTCTTGCCACAATGTGTACGAAGGTGGCTACTGTCCTGTAGGTATTACTTTTGCAGAGAGAACCCAGCTTTTAGCTGACGACCAAAAAACCTTTAGAACTCTGATTGATCAGACACTTAAGCGTCATTTTGAGGTCATAAAATCACTTACTCGTAAAGGAACCTATTTCTTTGATTATGGTAATTCCTTTATGAAAGCTATCTATGATTCTGGCATTAAAGAAATTTCCAAAAATGGCGTCGATGACAAAGATGGCTTTATCTGGCCATCATATGTTGAAGATATTATGGGGCCGATGCTCTTTGATTATGGTTATGGTCCATTTCGTTGGGTATGTCTTAGTGGCAAGCATGAAGATTTAATGGCGACAGATAAAGCTGCCATGGAAGCGATTGATCCTAATCGACGTTACCAAGATCGTGATAATTATAATTGGATTAGAGATGCTGAAAAGAACCAGCTTGTCGTTGGAACTGAAGCGCGGATCCTTTATCAAGATGCTCTTGGACGAATTAATATTGCCCTTAAATTTAATGAATTGATTCGTCAAGGAAAGATTGGGCCAGTCATGCTAGGTCGCGATCACCATGACGTTTCTGGGACAGACTCACCATTTAGAGAAACCTCTAATATTAAAGATGGCAGTAATGTAACAGCGGATATGGCAACGCAATGTTTTGCTGGTAATGCTGCCCGGGGAATGAGTCTGATCGCCCTTCACAATGGAGGAGGTGTCGGTATTGGCAAGTCAATCAACGGTGGATTTGGTATGGTCTTAGATGGCAGTGAACTATGTGACGAGATCATTAAATCAGCCATTGCTTGGGACACAATGGGAGGCGTTGCTCGTAGAAGCTGGGCGCGAAATGAACATGCTATCGAAACCTCAATTGAATACAATGAAATGAGAGCGGGCACTGACCATATTACCATTCCATATTTGACAAATGAGGAAGAAGTTAAAGCTGCAGTTGAAAAATTGTTTAGCTAGACACTAAACTCAGGGAGGAGGCTGTTTAAACAGACCTCCTTCTTTATGGTCAAAAATAATTTCTGGAGGCATTTTTATGTATTCACTTGAAGAAACACTAGCCATCACAATAAAAAAAGGCAAAGCTAAAGTCCATAAACCGTTGAGAGCTAAACTAATACTGGGATTTATCGGTGGTGCCATGATTTCTCTAGGCTATTTAGCATACATCCGTGTTATTTCTTCCATTGCAGATCAATGGGGCAGTTTTGCTAGTTTAATCGGTGCCATGATTTTTCCAATTGGACTGATTGTCATTTTACTCGGTGGAGGTGAATTGATTACTGGCAATATGTTTGTGGTCTCCACCGCGTGGTTTGATAAAAAAGTCTCAACAAAAGAGCTTCTCTCAAATTTTGTGGTGATTACCTTCGCCAATATTATTGGCTCTTTATTTGTTGCGTATTTTTTTGGTCATCTTGTCGGATTAACTTCGACAGGTGTTTATTTGCATGAGACCTTAACTATGGCGGCAGCTAAAATTAAGGCTACCCCTCTCCAAGCGTTTATTTCTGGTATTGGCTGTAACTGGTTTGTTGGATTATCCGTTTGGCTTTGTTACGGAACTAAAGACACTGTTGGCAAATATTTAGGTATTTGGTTTCCTGTGACAACATTTGTGGCCATCGGTTTTCAACATAGCGTGGCCAATGTCTTTATTATTAGTGCAGCGATTTTTGAAAATGGTGCCACATGGAAAGAATTCATTTTTAATTTCATCCCAGTTTATTTCGGTAACATTGTTGGCGGCGCCATTATGGTCGGCGGGTTATACTATGCCGTATATAAAAAGTAAATAAAGATAACGTAATAGTAAAGGGACCTCCCTTTACTATTTACATTATCTTTATTCATTACTCTGTTAATTCTTGTTTTCAATGATTTAAAATTCGACTAATTTAAATTAATTTGACCGCTTAGCTACTTTTCCGTCGGGATTTTTCCATAAATATAAACAAATTCCCATTCCAATTAATAATCCCCCAATACTTAACCATTTCGTCACATCTAAAATCGCCACTTCAACTGGCGATATCATTTTTTTCCCTGTTAATTCAAGCAACAGTTTCCCTGGTTGACCCTTTAATTTTGCCAACACCCAAATCATAGTCATCAGCAAAAATTGATGTGTCAAACTACCTTTATTTTGAGTAGTAAATTTCACTAGCAACCGCTGATCGATAGGAATTCCTTCAGTTTCGTAATAGTAAGTATTTAACCATGAACCAAGGCCGCTGCGGAAAAAACTAATCATAAACCAAGGAACCATCGGTAAATTAGGAATCAACACTAATAGAAGACTTCCTGCTAAACCACCAATTAGCACTAAGAGAGGAGGCCATTTTGAAAATAATCTTAATATCCACTTTATGCCAAACATGGCAATCACAACGCCACAGACATAGGGCAGGTAAAGATGAGTGGTCACCTGATCAAATCCAGCAAGTACGCCAACGTACAAAGAACCAAATAAAATCAAAAAATTTCCAACCATGCCAGTTAAGAATGTAAGTAAATTTAGCCAGACTGGTAAGTGCCACTTTTTAGACATTTTATTTAGTGACAATATGCTTAAAATAAAAATGAAAGAAAAAACTACAATGGCAATAGCCAAATCATTTACCCTAAATAACAAACGGCCACCGCGAAGAAGTAATAATAATACAAAAAACACGACAAATACGATTAACTCTTTTCGTGAAACTAGGCTTTGGTCATCCTTTTTCAGTTGATAGTTTGGATAACCCTTAACAGCTATAAAAGCCATAGCATAAAAGAACACATAAAGTGTAAACACCAGTGTCATTTGTACCTCTTTCAGAAAAATCATGCTTCCAAAAAGAAACGACAAGAGGACCACTCCAGCCAGATAGTTCGCCAAGGTCATGGGAACAAACCCTTGCTGTTTTTCATGAAAATTTACGGTCAGGTTCGCAGGTTGTAACCAGGCTGCACTCAATCCCAATAAGATACCTGAGAGAATATACAAAGGAAAATAAACGCTACCTAATGCTCCGAAAAAAGAACCCGCACCACCAAAGATAAGTGATGTCACCAATAATTTATAACTA
This sequence comes from Vagococcus allomyrinae, assembly GCF_017829975.1. Lineage (GTDB taxonomy): Bacteria > Bacillota > Bacilli > Lactobacillales > Vagococcaceae > Vagococcus_D > Vagococcus_D allomyrinae. The sequence goes on from NZ_JAEEGA010000004.1 coordinate 74,068, forward strand.
TCTGCTCCAAGGCTCAGCCCGCGAAATAAAAAAATACCAGTCATACGAAAGGTATAAAAAAACACAAAAGGTAAAATATTCAGCCAACTTTGGCCATCACTTAAGCTGATAAACAATAGATATGGCACAAGAATAATCGTATTGCTCAAAACAAAAGGAGCTGATTGACTTAAATTGAGCCCCATTCTTTTTAGTATATTCACCATGTTAACTCCTTTTTAGACTTTACTCCCTTGAGTCGCTATTTGTTTACAACAATGCCCCCTCATTCTCCGTCTTCTAACAATCCTTTTTCTTTAGAGTAAGTCATGTAGTGGTACACCTTTTCTATTTTACTCACTTTTATTTCCGCTATTTTTTCTGGAGAAAATTCCTGAATAAGCGAATGCTTTTGCATCTCTTCAATCATCGCCGTCAGCTGATAATATTCCGTCAAGATCTCTTCTTCATTACTTTGATTTGGTGTCTTTGGATGACAATCATCAAATCCAAATCTTAAGGCTTTGGACAATACTTGCTGGATCTCTGCGCATTCTTCCATGGCCACAACTGTTAAGTATTCGTTTACTTTCATTTTTTTCACATCCTCCTGCTGATTTTTACCTGTTCACTAGCTAGTCTTCTCCTTATCTACGACATAAATTACCGATTGACACTTGCCAGTGATTAAAGATCATCATGATTCTCACACTTCTTTTGACAGTTTACTGTAGACGCTAATTACCTTCCTAACGCCAGTTCCACTAGATTATCTAAGAGGAGCTGGACAAGTTTAAACTATTTATATTATATAGCTAAAATCCTCGTACTTCCATTCTTTTGTTTATTTGCTGCTAATCAGAGAGAATAACTGAATTCATAATGATTATAGTAGACGTAATTCTCAAAATTTACCTATTCACCGCATTAAAAAAGAATTTATTTGCTATAATGAGTTTACCAGTTATGAAAGGAAGGTCTTTGTCATGATAAAAGAACGTATCCTCGGCTATGCTGAAAAGAAATATAGCACCCTACCTGAATCTCCATTTAGCTCCTCTCCTAGTACAATTGTTTTTAGGCATAAACGAAATAGAAAGTGGTATGGAGTTATTATGAGTGTGGCGAAAAATAAACTAGGACTGGACTCAGAGTTACAGATCGAACTGATTTGCGTCAAACTTAATCCTGAATTAATCGATATATTAAGAAATAAGGAGGGCTATTACCCTGCTTATCACATGAACAAAGAACATTGGGTTTCGATCGTCTTAGACGGAACTATTTCCAGCGAAGAAATCTGCTCACTTCTTGACGACAGTTATTATTTAACTAAATAAAATAGGGATATCAAGAAAATGGCAACCTTTTCCTGATATCCCTGTTAATTATCACACTGTTATTCTAACAGCTTTTTCACATGCTAACCATTAAACGTGGCAGAAAGTCTATCGTAACAAACCAATCAGTCTAAAATACTCGCTTTAGCAATTCCTAAAGGGGTCACAAATTGAGGATAATCTGGTCGAATAACTGGAACCCCAATATACGCAGAAAATGCCGAGGCAAACTCTTCAAAATAGCTGGCCCCACCAACAACATAAAGTGGAGAAATCGGATGTTGAGCCAAAATCGTTTTGGTGATTTCAGCCATTTTATCAATCACCGGCTTAACAATGATAAAATTATCACGTTCTTGCTTATGGTCTCGTTTTAGCAGTTCCGCTTCTTGAAAACTGATTCGGTAATGGCCTGCTAAAACCAAACTCATATGGGTTCCCCCAGTCGGTTCATCGATGGTCAATACGACTTGATCGTTTTCGATGATGCTAATTCCTGTCGTCCCGCCACCTACATCAATCACGCCACCGTGATGCATGTCCAATAGACAAGCGGCTGCTTCAGGCTCATCAATAACTGTCGTTACCTCGATCCCAGCTGATTCCAAAACATTGGAGACGATCTTCTTGTCATTACCAACCGTTCCAGGAGGTATTGCTGTTGCAGCCTTTTCAATGGCCACCCCAAGTACTTGTTCAGCCTCACTCACTAAGCGAGAAACGATCTGCACAGCTTCCACATAATTAACCACAAGCCCATCACGAATGACTTCAGCAAATTCAAAGCTTCCGTAAACAGGTCGATCTTGATGATCAAGGACTGCCAATACAATTGATGATGTTCCTAAATCAATCCCAATTTTTAAAGGGAATGTTTTGTCAAAACTTCGACTCGTTTTTGTGTTTGCAAGTTGATGAAAATCAGCCAGTAAGTGATTAGCCCTAGTTATATCAACCATAAAACCCCTCCTATTTGTTCCGCTATTGGGATGCCCAATCTGCTGGGTAAGTCACATATAGAAAACGCGCATCACCTTCAACCGAAAATTGAATCCTACTACTTTTAGGAATAAATAAGACTTCGCCTGGTCCAGCAGATATCTGACGACCATTAATTAAGACACTTAAAGTCCCTTCTATTATGTAATCCACTTCATCATACTCTAAAGTCCAATCAAAGGTGGTATCCTTCATAACCATTAACCCACATCCCAGCCGAGGACTTTCAGCTAAAGTAACTAAGTCTTTGCAATAGACAACATCTCCGGCTTTTCCGGTATCCAAGCGATCTTCTTCAGTAACTTCAAGTGTTGGCAGCTTCACCGATAAGATGCCACTCGGGTCGACTGTTTTAGTATAATCTGATAAGGAAGAAAATTTCTCAAGTAACACACTTCTCACTATTTTCTCAATTAATTCCTGTTGATTGTCAGCCATTAGTTCGTCACCGCCTCAGCTTTTTTTGTCAAGCGATTAGACATAAACATGGCAACCAAAATAGCTGTAAACCCTCCTGCTAGTTTGCCCACTATCATCGGAAAAATCATTTCGCGGGCAACTCCAGCAGTAAAACCTAGATGATCCCCTAGAACAAAAGCAGCTGAAACTGCAAACGCCACATTGATAATTTTTCCGCGATCATCCATATCTTTCATCATTTGAAACATCGGAATACTGTTGGCCATTGTCGCAATGAGTCCCGCAGCGGCCGTTTCATTCATGTTCAATACTTTTCCAAGTCCCATTAATGGTTTTTTAAAGACTCGCGTAATGACTTCAACTAGAACGAAAGCACCTGCTAATGTTAAAGCAATCCCACCAACGGTTTCAATCCCATCCGTTACTGGAGCTGTCCCCTTGATTATCGTAATGCCTACCAACTGTTCAATCGCGCCAACAACTAAACCGAAAATAGCAACAATCACGACACCCTTACCAAAAATCGTAAAACCTTTGATCATACCGTCAGGAATAAACCAAAGTCCTAACATGATAAGCCCTGCAACAATTACAATTGGTACTAAGTTTTTAAGAATCATCATCACATCAAATCCCGCTACTAAACCGCCAACAAAGGCTCCGATTGGAATGGTGATCATCCCTGATAAAACACCTGTAGCTAAAAATTGGTGGTCTTTCTTTTCAATAATTCCTAGAGCAACAGGAATTGTAAAGACGATCGTCGGCCCCATCATGGCCCCTAAGATTGTGCCTGCAAAAAGACCCGCTTCTGGGGTTTGCGCCATTTCGACTGCCAGTTGAAAGCCTCCCATATCATTCGCTAAAATCGTAGTAGCAAACATCGCCGGATCAGCTCCTAAGGCAGCATAAACTGGCACGACTACCGGTTTCAAAATGCCAGCTAAAACAGGTGCTAGCGTAATAATCCCTACCATCGAAAGTGCCAAAGACCCCATAGCCATGATACCTTCTTCAAATTGTTTCCCTAAACCAAATTTATTACCTAAACAATAATCAATTCCCCCAACAATCATGAAAAATACAATGATGTACATGATAATTTCGTTGATACCCATAATGTGATGAACCTCCTTTTAATGATAACTACCACTTCTACAAGTCTACTTCGTCTGTTCAACAGAATCAATAATACCAACAATAGTAGCGTCAACAGGTATATCAGCACCATCAAGAGCGATTCTGGCAGAACTGCCCGTTGTCACTAAGACCAGATCACCAAACCCAGCTCCCGCATTATCTGCAGCCACAAGCGTTTGACGATATTGATTTTTTTCCTCAATGTCTACAAGGAGAAATTTCAAGCCATTAAGTTTTTCATTTTTACGTGTCGCCCACAGACTTCCTGATACTTTTCCAATTAACATATTGACGCCTCATTTCATTCTTTAATAAGTATAAGCTGGTATTCTCTAATTAAATCTTTGGCCAACGGGGTGATGATGGTCTCTTTCGACACAGTAATTGTTCGCTGGCCATCCTTGAGTGCTTCTTGGAGATGATGAACACTTAACAGTCTATTCTCCTTTTTAATAACAGGATTTGTCATAAAAATTGCACCAAAACGTTGCCATTCTTCTTCCAAATGACTAATTTTCTTTTTCATGTTATAAGGACAGTCACCCAAAGCAGATGCGTATGTTCTTCCTGAAGTATTAACCAGAACCTCTTTTTTAGTCAATAGATGGGCTAGTATCAGCTCCTCTTCAGCATCCTTCGGTGTCATCGCGGCAATTCTTCCTAAACGACCCAATGATAGTTCTGCGATGCACAGACTCGAATCACTGCTAGGGTGGTTCACTAGTTGATAGCCTTCATCTGTTAAGCGCTTAACTAATGTTTTTGTCGTTGCTCCTAAAACACACAGTGGCCGCTGCTCTTTCTCATATGCTAATTTCTCCATAACTTTTTCAGTGACAAACGCAACCAATTGTTCAAAATCAGGCATCGTCTTGCACCTTTTTGATGATTGAGCCTCTAGTTCCTTTGGCAAACCCACAGGCATTAGCTTCATCATAATCGATGTGCATGTAAGTGGCAAACTTAGGACTGACGCGAATTACCACCTCATCAAAGATGAGCGCCCTGCCTCCGTCAATTCTCACTTGAACAATTTCTCCTTGAACTACCTTAGCGGCGGAAGCATCTTCGACAGTCATATGAACATGTCGTTTGGCCACAATCAATCCTTCATGAAGGTGAACTGTCCGGTTATTGTTTAAAAGAAGTATACCAGGCGTTCCAGCAATATCCCCACTTTCTCTAACAGGAACTTTTATTCCTAATGCAAGTGCATCTGTTCCTGATATTTCCACTTGTGATTGCCGTCGCTCTGGCCCTAAAATAATCACATTATGAAGGGTTCCTTTGGGACCAACTAAGGTAATCCGTTCTTTACAAGCAAATTGTCCCGGTTGCGACAAATCTTTTGCTTTCGTTAATTGATAGCCTTCACCAAACAACTCGTTAATCGTTTGGCGATCTAAATGAACATGACGCCCACTGGCCTCTACTTCAAAGTCCTGCTTAGGTTGAATGCGTGAGACAACTTCTCGTACGATTCGATCTAATGTCGCTTCATTCATCACGTTACCTCCTTGAAAAACATCTTGACTCACTTGAACATTTCCATTGCTGCTCGATTTGTCCAGGAGTCCAATCATAAACATTCGACTGTTTGCTTAAGTTAGTTTAGTCAATCAGCTGTCTTAAGTAACTATATACATCCTGTTAAATAATCAACCATATAACAATTGATTGACAGGCTTGTCTAATATCCAGTCACGAATAATCGCCAAGCCGATCAGTGTAAAAAAGCTGGGGTGTGGCGTCATTTCTTGCGCTCGCAAGTCTAATCCCGCTAGAGCCAATACTAATGCTGACATGTTTGTTGATTACTCTCAGTCGTTATATAAGTCACCGGAAGTTCCTCAATTCTGGGAATTGACTTGATTTTTAGCTTGATGCCTTAATCACTCAAAAAACGCCTTGCCGATGGTATTACATTCGTGTATGGTTGGATTGTCCACGTTCTTAACCAGTGACGAAGATCACCTTCAGTTATCACTGCCACATCTTCACCCGCTTTTTTAGTAGTGTAAGGGTACCACAGATGATACCCTTACACCATATGACGTCCAAATTTATTTGTCTGTCATTTTTGGTAAAATTTCGTCAACTTCTGAGTGAGGACGCGGAATAACGTGAACAGATAATAAATCTCCTACCCGTTCTGCGGCAGCCGCACCAGCATCTGTTGCGGCTTTAACGGCACCGACATCTCCCCGTACCATCACGGTTACTAAACCGCCACCGACTTGTTCCTTACCGATTAATGTAACATTAGCAGCCTTAACCATAGCATCTGCTGCCTCAATTGCTGCTACTAACCCTTTAGTTTCAATCATTCCTAATGCATTTGCGTTCATAATATTGTTCCTCCTAATAGTGTTTGTATTTATGTTTTATTGCTATTAAACCCTTACGACATTTTTGCTAAGACCGCTTCTACAATTTGTGAGACTAAGTCGTCACTTGGCTCTTGACTTGGATTAGAGTCCGTAGACTCCACCAAATGACTATCTACTCCCCTTAAATCTTCTAATTCTCTGACACCATAAGCCACTCGACGAATATTAAATAGGTTTTCTGGTCCAATATTGTCTGACGTTGAACTACCACCAACAGCCCCACAGCCTAAGGTTAAAGCAGGCATTAAATTCGTTGAAGCGCCAATGCCACCTAGTGCACCGCCCGTATTAACTAACAAGCGAGAGACCGGTTTTTTTAACCCAAATTCTTTAACCACATGTTGATCTTCAGTGTGAATGATCATTGTGTGACCTGCACCTTCATGATTTAAAATATCAATGCTCAAGTGACATGCCTCTTCCCAATCTTTTGTGGTATAAAGGGCCAAAATTGGCGCTAACTTTTCGCGTGAATAAGGTATTTTAGCCCCCACCCGTTCTTCCTCAGCAATTAAGACACGAATCCCTTTGGGAATTTTCAAACCTGTCAGTTCAGCGATAGCTTGAACGGATTTGCCGACAATTTGTGGATTCATCGAACCATTCGCGCGCATGATGAACTTTTCCAAAATAATGGCTTCTTCTTTAGATAAAAAGTAGGCGCCACTCTTCTTGAATTCTCGCATCACTTTTTCTTTGCTAACTTCTTCGACAATTACTGATTGCTCCGATGCACAAATAGTGCCATTATCAAAAGTTTTGGAATCCATGATGTGCTTAACCGCTAGGGGAATATTTGCCGTCCGTTCAATAAAAGCTGGTCCATTTCCTGGTCCAACACCAATGGCGGGAGTTCCTGAAGAATAAGCCGCCTTAACCATAGCGGTACCACCAGTTGCTAAAATCAGATTCGTTGAACGGTGTTTCATTAACTCACCTGTGCCCTGAATAGTGGGTGTCTGCATGACACTAATTGCCCCAGCTGGGCATCCTGCCGCAATAGCGGCTTCTTTTAATACCTTAACAGTTTCCACAATACACTGTAGGGCATTCGGATGAGGCGAAATAACGATACTATTTCCTGCCTTAATTGCAATCAACACTTTGTATATAACTGTTGAAGTTGGATTTGTCGAAGGAATAAGTCCAGCCACAATTCCCACTGGTACTGCCACATCAAAAATTTTGTTCATAGGGTCCTCAGAAATTACTCCCACTGTTTTCATCCCTTTAATGGTTTCCCATACGGCCTGTGCAGCAAAGGAATTTTTTACCACTTTATCCTGCCAAATCCCAAACCCTGTTTCATCACGAGCCATTTTAGCTAGTTTAATCCGCTGCTCATAAGCAGCATCAGACATAGCTTTGCAAATAGCATCAATTTGTTCTTGAGAAAATGTTGCCAATTGTTTTTGCGCAAGCTCCGCTTCTGCTAAAAGATCTCTAACTTCCTGAATTGAAAGTAAATCTTTATCTGCCAATGTCACCAAGTTATTAGCCCTCCTTTATGTTTTTTTCTTTGATGAATCTGCCTTTTTCGTCGATGGTTTCTTTTCGATTGGTTTCTTCAACTGATCTTCTTTTGCCGTTACTGCTTCATTAAGTTTATCATCAGAAACCACTTCTTTAAGTTCTGTTGGTTTAAGACCCTCAGCCATCGTCTTTTTCTGATGAATACTGTCTACAACCATTTGCGATGCCTCAGTTGACAAACGAGGAATGACATGGCTTGAAAGAAGACAATTTAACTCACGAGCTGCGGCACTACCAGCTTCCACAGCAACCTTAACAGCTGCAACATCCCCAGAAAATTGAATGGTTGTTAACCCTCCACGAATTTTTTCGGCATTGATCAATTTGACATCTGCTGTTTTTAAGGCTGCATCTGAAGCGGCAATCGCACCTAAAAAACCCTTTACCTCAATTAATCCCAATGCTTGAATTTCCACTCTTGTGGCCCCCTTTCTTTACGAGGTCATTTTAATACATTTTTGGATTAGCAGCTACCATTGCAACAGCTTGAGCAAAGGCGTCACAGGCGGCCTTACAAGCCGACTGACTCCCCGTTAGCAACCCACCGCCAAAGTTTGTTTCAGAAGGAGGGCCGTAAAAGGCCGCGACACTCACATCTGCTGCTTTAACTGCGGCATCCAAGCCATACATTGCTTCTAACGGTGGGGCAATCAAATAGGCCAGCGCCTCCCCTTCTGCAATGCCTGCTTCCTTTGACAGGTGAGTCCCTGTTCGCGAGATTAAATGAGCATAGTATGGAACACTGTTGTCCTCATTTGCACTTACAAATCCAGGGCTATTTTCAATTTCATAGACCACAACATCTAAACCACTTTTTACCTCTGCTGGTGTTGGTCCAGCAATTATGCCAATTACTTCCCCTGCTAATTTCGTATTGGCATTGTCAGCTCCAGCATACATACTGCGCGCATAAACCACATCAACTGCTGCCTTTTTAGTCGCTTCATCCAACGCTACATACGTGACATCATCACAATCTGACGTGACCAAGCCGATACTTCGATGTTTTTGAGGATCAAGATTTAAGGCTTTAGCCATACCGGCATCCACATTAGCAATAATCTTGGCACTCAGGACCGTTGCCCCTAATGAATCATTTATCATTTACATTTCCTCCTTAATTTCTGCTGTTCCAACCTTCAACTCTCAACACTTTAGCGTTAAAAATTTGCTGAAATCGAAGAGTCAACTAGTGTTAATTACTACCATCATTCTCATTGATGGTTTTAGAGCTAAATAAAGGATCGTCAGCTAACCATAGAAGACTGCTTAAAAAATCTTTTAACACTAGTTCACCATGCTTGACAACTAGCTTACTCAGATTCTTTTAAAGCAATACCAGATTTTTTCTTATCCACAATATTTTTAATCACTTCTGCAATGTAGGCTCCCGCTTCAACAGCTGGTGTTCCACCTTTCTGAATATTGGAAATTACCGTTCGATTAGCTTCCGGCATGCCACTAGTTGGTTTATAAGCCAAGTAAGCACTCATCGATTCAGCCGTCACTAATCCAGGACGTTCTCCAATCAACATGCAAACACAGTCAGCTTCTGTTAGCTCGCCAATTTCATCCATTGCCCCAACACGGGAATATTTCACGAATATTGTGTGATCAAACTCCAAATTAAACATCTTTAACCCTTGTTTAATCGCTGGTAGTACATCTCTAATATTTGCTTCAATTGCAGCAGAGCTTAAGCCATCCCCCACAACAATCTGAACTTTCGCCCCATGAGTTGTGTTTTCTTTGATTAATTTACGAGTCTCTTCATCAAATTGGCGACCTAAATCTGGACGAGTGACATACTCATCTTTATCCTGACATTTAGTTTGAACTGCAACAAATCCCATTTCCTCAATTAAGTCATCCGAGACATCCGAAAAGACCGCATCTTGAGCCGCTGCATGATCTGCTCTAAACCGAAGCATGGACTGAGTTTTATAGCGGGGACCAGCTCGCCATAAACCAAGTCTTGCTGGCGTATAAGATTTCATTCGCAAATACCCTTCTTCATCATGCGCATTTGGCACTAAAAATTGCTTTTTAATATCAACCTCAGTAATATCAGGGATGTACCCATCTTCAATTTGACAACTGACAGCCTCAGCAGAGATAACCTCCTGTTCTTTTGTGGCAACAGCTTCATTTGAACTTTTTTCATGACCAGTCATTTCTGCTAAGACGGTCTCTATGATTGCTTTCAAGCTTTTTTCATCTACCATTTTAACGTTATACCTCCTTTACTATTTTAAGAAAATTGATGCATCACCAGCAATTTCAGTCAGACGGCCGTTTTCCATAATTCCCATTTTTTCCAACCACTTTTCAAACTCACTCGTCGGACGTTTGTTTAACATGTGTCTTAAGGTAGCCGTTTCATGATACCCAGTCGTTTGATAGTTCAACATAATATCATCAGCATGGGGGATGCCCATAACAAAGTTAACATTAGCTAAAGCTAATAGCGACGCCAAATTCTCAGCATCATTTTGATCAGCTTTCATGTGATTGGTATAGCAGACGTCGACACCCATCGAAATTCCGGACAACTTGCCCATGAAATGATCTTCTAAGCCAGCTCGGATAACTTGTTTTGAATCATAGAGATATTCAGGTCCAATAAACCCAACTACCGTGTTAACCATAAAAGGGTCATAGCGTTTAGCAAAGCCATAACAGCGAGCTTCCATGGTCACTTGATCCGTATCAAAATGTGCATCTGACGATAATTCTGATCCTTGACCCGTCTCAAAATACATCACATTTGGCCCGACTACAGCGCCTGTTTCTAAAGCCAAAGCTTTCGCTTCCGCTATATCATTTCCAGTAAATCCAAATGCCGTGTTTCCTTTTTCTGAACCGGCAATCGACTGAAACACCAAACCCGTTGGGGTGCCTTTTTTCATTGCCTCAATTTGGGTTTTTACGTGGGCTAACACACAGGTTTGAGTTGGAATGTCCCACTCCGATTTAAATTCATCAAATTTATTCAGAATACGCATCACACTTTCCGTCGAATCATCCACTGGATTTAACCCAATAACGGCATCGCCAATCCCAAAAGATAAACCCTCCATCACAGAAGCCATAATGCCATCAATGTTATCTGTTGTGTGGTTAGGTTGTAAGCGGCAAGATAAACGACCAACTTCACCAATTGTCGTATTGGCAGTTTTTATCACGATGATCTTTTGAGCCGCGTAAATTAAGTCCATATTAGACATTAACTTAGTCACAGCGGCGACCATTTCAGCCGTTAGTCCTCGACCAATCTGTTTAATATCATAATCAGTTGTTTTAAAATCAAGAATATACTCTCGTAATTCTTCAACGGTCCAGCGTTTAATCTTGTCATAAGCTCGCTTATTAACATCATCAATAATAATCCGTGTTACCTCGTCAGTTTCGTAGGGAACCATCGGATTATTAAATAAATCCTGAAGCTGAAGCTGGGCTAACACCACTTTAGCAGCTACCCTCTCTTCTGCAGAGCGCGCAGCAACGCCAGCCAATGTGTCGCCAGATTTCACTTCGTTCGCTTTGGCTAATACTTCCTTTACTGACTTAAATTCATACATCGTACCAAAGAGTTTTGTCTTTAAAATCATCGTCAATATTCCTCCTTCTATCCATCATTCATTTGAAATTTAGTCGTTCTGTTTAGTTAAATATTAAGGTCTTAACGACCACTGGCAAAACACTGCCACCTGCAACTGGTTTGCCAATATCAATATAATCACCATTCTCCATTCTGACACTGTCAATACAAACAAAGGGATAGCCTGTTGGCAATAAGCTATGTAAACATTGGCCAAGTGATTTAGCCATATCCTGCTGAACACTGATGACCAGTGGTTCATTATGATTAATCATAGCGGCTAACCCTTCAACAATCCCACCAGCATAATCAAGAACCCGTTGAAATGTCGGATTTTTCTCCCCTTCAATGGCAAGTGCGACCCCTTGAAAATCATTTTCAAGCTGGTACCACTGCAATTTTTTTAAAATAGCTACTGCCAATTCTTGACGATCACCTTTCTCATCTTGAGGGGTTAATTTTAAAACCGGCAAATTTTTAATTGGCAATACTTCTTCACGATAAGTGATGGTACTGCCACTAATTTCTGCGGTATGTGAACCTGCCCCTACAACCGTTGCTCTAATTGTTTCCAAAGATTTAATAACCGGTATTTCCTTTACGAGACGAGAGTGAGCGATAGCCGTTCCTAACAATAAGCCAATATCACCATACCTGAAAGGATCATTAGGCAATTTTTCGACAAGACAATCTGCCACACCACCTGAAAAAGAAATCGCCTTAATGTCTCGCTTGGATTCAATCCCTTTGTTGGTGATAATCTGACGATAATAGGGACTTTCAACTCCGATTCCCACACTATTTTCAAGTAATGTGACCATAAACGTAACAATCGGCATCAATTGCGCCACTGTCGCCAGCTGCCCGACCGTTATTGAAAGGGATTCGTCTTTAATGATTTCAGCTATTTTAGGAGCTATATAAGTGATCTTCTGGGTCTGTGGATCCACCCGAATTAAACGCCCCCCAATGTCTAAACAACCTGTATCAAAGACTTCATCGTCGTAAAACAATGCCAAATTTGTCGTCCCACCCCCAATATCCAAATTGACAACCGATGTATGATGCTCCTTTGAATACCTTTGAGCACCTGCTCCTCTACCAGCAATAATACTTTCCAAATCTGGTCCAGCTGTTGCCACAACAAAATCTCCCGCGAAGCCGCTCAAGGCTTGTAAGACATTGCTGGAATTTTCTTTTCTGGCTGTTTCACCTGTGATGATGACCGCTCCAATTTGAATTTCTTCTTTATCGATACCTGCTTGCTGATACTGTTGGCCGACAAATAATTTGATTGCTTCAACGTCAATTAAATTATTGGCAAGAATCGGGGTGAAGATAATCTCACTTTTAAACACCACCTGTTTGTCCGTAATGGTAATTCTTGGAATCGTAAATGCTGATGCCATATTTTGAATATAGAGTTTCGATATAATCATCTGTGTCGTTGATGTTCCCAAATCGATTCCCACACTCAAAACAGTTTCTTCAGACATTTAGTAACCTCCTCTCCCTAATCTTGATTCAAATAAAAAGACACTTAAAATGCATCTGCTAGTGATAACAGATTTCTTTTAAGCGTCTTTGCTCATTGTACAAACAACGTTGTTTGTGGTTATTTAATTATCACTGCTTAAAATAAAAGCGAGTGGTGGTTCCAAAATGATTGGACTTAATATGCAATTTACCTCTCAATTTTTCCTTGACGTAACTGGAAACAATTTTTAATCCCAGACTACTTCGATTGCTTTTTTTTGCATGATAACCTACACCATTATCTTGAATGACAACTGAAATAGTGTCATCATCAATTTTCGTGACTTCAATTTGAATTAAATTTTGCGGATCTTCTTTAGTAAAGCCATGCTCAAAACTATTTTGTAACAACTCATTAACGATCAATGCCAAACTTACAGTCTTGTCGCTGTCTAAAAAAATAGTCTCATCAATGTATTTTTCTAAAGCAATTTGCTTACTTCCTAGAAAAGAACGGTGAACATTATTAATCGTCAAATCCAAGACAGATACGAGTGAAATGTCATCTGCAATCTGTTTAGACAACAGCTCATGGGCAGTAGAAATGGCCAGAATTCTCGTCTCACTTTCTCGAAGTAATTTTTTCACCTCTTCGCTTTCACTGCGCCGGCTTTGAATTCTTAGCAAAGAAACAATACTTTGAAGATTGTTTTTCACTCGATGATGAATCTCTTTAATGGCCACCGATTTAGTGATAATTTCTACTTCCTTATTGTAGATTTCTGTTTTGTCGTGGAGAATCATGCTAAACATTTCGGTGTCATCATCAAAAAAACGACTCATTTTAAAGTGGGTTTCGCCAAAAAAAATCTCTTTTTCAGCAACTTCCTCCCACTTTCCAGCATTTCTCAAATACAATAATTGCTCAAAGGTTGACGTGTCAAGTGATAAATTATCGTAGTGGAACCCATTGATTTTTTCCATATAACCAAAATGATAATAATACGATTCAGCCACTTCATTGTTGATAATTAAATGCCCCTCTTTATCGAATATTAAAATAGCTTCATCTAACTTGTTAATCAAATTTTTATAAAAGGCAATCGGTTGCGTTACAGGACGTTGTGACCCATCCTCTTGATTGGAAAAATAAAATTGTTCACCGATGGTTTCATTGACCGGTGCTTCTATTATCAAGACCCCAATATTTCGCTGATTATTGCGAATGGGAAAGACTTTCTGACGAATCAGTTTGTTCTCTTGCGTCTTTGCTAAGAGACCTTCCGTATTAAGAGACGTTTCAAAGGTTCGATAAACGCCTGGTTCGTTTAAGCGTTTTGCTACTTTCCCAACAACGGTTTCCTGATAAATCGATTCTTTTAATTTAGGACGACGATGATAGACCACGATCGCTTCGTCTGTCACATCAGATAAAATATCAATAAAAACATCTTCATTTTGATACCGAATACTTTTTTCAATATTATTAGCTTCTTTAATAATTTCATCAATATCACTGACATCCAGCTCTGAATACTTTTGACACAATCGGCGAATATCATCTTCAACCATTGGCAATCACAATCATTTCTGCTACATCAATCATTGGACACCGTTTATCCATACTAAGTTTGCGGATTTGCTGATAAGCAGTTTCTTCATTAATAGCATGGGTCGACATTAAAATCCCCTTAGCTTTTTCGATCAATTTACGATTTTCTAACTTCTCAGCTAAACTGTCAACATCTCTTTCCAATTTGCTCACTTCAATCCCTTTAGCAATCGACATCTCGACCATTGGAATAAAAGACTTTTCATCCAATGGCTTAACCAAGTAACCAACTGCGCCGAACTCCATGGCTTTTTTCCGATTCACTTCATCACTATATGCCGTCAGCATCAAAATAGATTTCGCTAGTTTTTCACTCATAATTTTTTTCCCAGCATTTAGCCCATCTAAAAGTGGCATTTGCACATCCATAATCACTAAATCTGGTCGGTGTTTTTTGCACATTTCAATTGCTTCAAAACCATCTGCCGCTTCCCCAACCACATGATAATTAGCCAACTCCAACATATCTCTCAGGTCTACTCTCGTAAGAGGTTCATCATCAACAATGATAATCGTTCCATTCACGATATCCACTCCTTGCCTCTAAATATTTCACTATATTAAAACAACTATGTTTTAGTGACCTCTGTGCTTGAAAACCCTAATATTTCTTTTAAACCATTGATAACTGCGGTTAAAGCTGACTCCACTGACGAAATATCACCAGTGAGTACGACTGAACCACTAAATCGATCGACAAAACCAATTTCAATATCGCCAGCTTTCGCTGCAATGTCGACAGCAATAATTGAAGCTTCGCTAGGGGTAATAGTCAAAATACCGATCGCCCCACTAGCCGCTGCAATGCCCAACTTTTCGTAACTATCTGGTGTTGGATTAGCGATGAGATGAGCTAGCGTAACTTGTTTACCGGGGACATATTCTTGAATTAACCGTTGTTTATCCGTCATCCAACCGCCCTCTTTTCTCTATCTGTTAGCATTATAAGCTCCTCCAAGAACTCTGTCAAAATAAACTCAAGACGATTTTTTTTATTTGCTCAGTACTTGGTTGAACAGGATTTGTTCGGGTTGTTGGGTCCTTTATCGCTTCTTTGGCAATTACTTCTAACACCGGCTTGATCTCTTCACAAGTATATCCCGCCGCGACGAAGCTAGCTGGCATCTCCAACTTTTGCCGCAAATCACTAATCTCATTGATCAGATTTCTAACACCAACTTTCCCTCGAGAATTAGCCCAACCTTGTTTGCGAGCCAATTGAGCGTATTTGTCTAAAGCGCGCTGACTCTCATTGGCATTGAATTGGATGATCGTTGGCAAAAGAACACCGTTTAGTCGGCCATGAGGCATATGTAATTTTCCACCCATCGTGTGAGCCATCCCATGACAAAGACCCAGAGAAGCTTGATTAAAGGCAATCCCTGCGATACAAGAAGCGTAGTGAACCTTTTCGCGGGCCTCCATGTCATCGCCATGTTGATACGCTCGAACAAGATAATTAAAAATCAAGTCGACTGCCTTTTCTGCCAAAGCGTCTGAAAAATCATTCGCCTCAGTGGAGACATAAGCTTCCAAAGCGTGGGTTAATACGTCCATGCCAGTATCTGCAGTAACTTTCGGCGGAACAGTTTTAACTAAGCGTCCATCTAAAATCGCCTTATCTGGTTGCAACAACTCATCGACAAGCGGGTATTTTAACCCTGCTTGCGGGTTTGTTATGACTGCGAAATTTGTGACTTCCGATCCAGTACCACTTGTAGTTGGAATAACAATTAATAATAATTCTGAAATAATCGCCAGTTTTATACCAAAGTATTTGATGGCTTTGGCCGCATCAATAGCTGAACCTCCGCCGAAAGCAATCATCATCGTTGGTTTAAACTCGGCTAAAGTCGCAACACCACTTACCACATTATCGATGGTTGGATCAGGCACAATATCGGTGAACACGTCATACTTATTCGTATCGTTAATAGAACGAGTGACGTATTCAATTAAGTTTGATTCCACCATATAAGCATCTGTCACTATGCAAATTCGTTGATTTGAATAACCTTTTAAACAATCCAATGCATCGTCACCGATAAAAATATGAGTGTTAAAATTTAACTGCTTCATCTCTCCACCTCCAAAAAATACAAAAAGCTACCTAAAAAGACCAAAATCGACCTTTTAGGTAGCGTCATTGCCAACTAAAACTTAAAAATTCAAATAAAAAAAGGCAAGGGAAGCACACCGTTGTGCTAAGACTTACAACGAGTAAGTCAATCCTTTTGCCTATAGTCTATAACACCTCTATGTGCATGAAACGCCGTTGTCATTAGAGACAACTAGCCCATGATAAATTAATCCCTTTGATTAAATCTGTCAGTCGGCACATGTTACAAAACAATAGGCAAATCTTCGACTAGCCAAATAAGCGCTAGTCATACCTTCTGTTCTACCACGAAACAGTAAGTACCACGTTAAAAATAGAAAGACCTGACTTAAAGCATAAGCTTATCACAGTGGCGGGACCGCGTTGGAATTACACCAAACTTCCATCTATAAAAAACGTTAGACAATCTTTATCACATGTTTATATTAGCATAACAAAAAATAGAATACAACAGCAAAAGAACTATTTTCACAAAAAAAATCAGCGCTTTCAAAAATAGTTACTATCGTGAATGCCCCCTTTTTTTAGTTATAAAAAACTTGGCTGTTGCGGCGATAACTGATATCAGGACGTCCTTCACGAAAATTCACCAAACGGGCTGCCGCAAAAAAATAATCTGACAAACGATTTAAAAATGTCAGCACATCAGCATTAATTTCCTCTTCCAAGCTGGTGGCAACCACATAGCGTTCGGCTCGTCGGGCAATCGTTCGGGCAACATGAAGCTGACTGGCAATGGGATCTCCGCCAGGTAAAATAAATTCTTGAATGTCTGGTGGTGAGGCTAAATATTTGTCAATACAGCTCTCTAGCCACAATGTTGGTTCTTCATTCGTTCGAAATCCTTTAGAGCTATTAGGTGTTGCTAGATCAGTCCCACAATCAAAGAGTATTTGCTGAATTTCGAGCAAATCTTTTTTAATATCAGGACTGCTTTTCATCTGGCTGATAATCACCCCAATATGAGAATTTAACTCATCTGTTGTACCATAGGCTACAACACGGTTTGCACATTTTTTTACTTTTTCACCCCCGATGATACTCGTGTCACCCTTATCACCAGTTTTGGTATATATCTTCATTCTCCATCCTCCTTTTCCTCAGCTAAAAATGCCAATAACTCAGCTACCCCTTGATTAGTAGTCGCTGATACTTGAAAAATTTGTCTGGCCCCGGCCGCTTTTAAACTAGTTATGGCCTTTGCGATCTCATCTGTCGAGGTTGCTAAATCAATTTTAGTAACAATCCCAATACTATGCTTAGAAAACATCGTCGTAAAGCCAGGGGGAAACGTGGCAAAATTTTCCTTAACACTCTGTAATAAACCAATTACATCAACCTCTACTGATGTTACCTGAAGGGCACTGTAATAGTGTCTCCTTTGAGTAAACTCTCCCGGCGTGTCAATAATATCAACACTGTGCTCAATCGCTTGCGTTTTTTGGTAAACGATATCTGTTCCATTAAGTCGCTGAGTCAACGTGGTTTTACCGGTTCCGACTGCTCCTACTAACATCATTTTCTTCACCATTTCACCTACTACCTTCACTAGTTATGAGCGAGTTATTTTTACTCCTCTTATCTTTAACAATGAATCTAAAGTTTCAATAACGGCCGAAATACCAGCTTCCACAGCCATCACATCGCCTGCCATCACGACTGCCCCACTAAAACGATCCATAAACGCAATCTGAACAGCCGCCGTCTTAGTAGCGATATCAGAGGCCACAATTGCCGCTTCACTAGGCGTAATCGTTAAGATTCCCAAGGCCTGATGCTGAAACTCCAACAAGCCAATTTTTTCATAAACTTTCTGATCGGGATTGGCAATAATATGAGCAATGGTCACCTGTCTTCCAGGCACTGATTCTTGAATTACCCGTTGTTTATTTTCCAAATGTCATCCCCTCTTTTCCTTATTTCTTGAATTGTTTTTGGTGAGGTTCCACAACAACCACCTATGATAACTGAATCAAGTTGATACAGTGGCTCGAGCAATTCACTAAATCTTTGATCGGAAACTGGAAAGCGCCAACCCTCTTCGCTTTGTTTAGGAATCCCAGCATTTCCTTGAACTATCAGCGGTAAATCTATCTGGCTTCTTAGTTTCATCGCCAATGCTATTACGTCTGATGACAGGGTCATACAGTTTAAGCCAATGCCATCAACTTTAAGTTGGCGAAGTTCTTCGATCACACATTCGAAGGATTCACCAGCGAATGTTCGACCATCTGGTTGTAAGCTTAGACTGACAAACAAAGGCACTTTGATTGGACTGAGCAACTCGGCAACAGCAGCCAACTCTTTTAGATCGTAATATGTTTCCAACAGCAATAAATCGACCATGTGGGTTTCAGCTAATCGCCCGATGTCACTAAATCTTTTCAGGAGGAGGTCAGATTGTTTTTCCGTACACTGGGCCAAACCAGCTGGTCCAATACTTAAAGCGATGAAAGCTGGCTTAACCAATCGCGCTAACTCAATGCCGCGTTCCACAATCTGACGATAATTATTTAATGTCACTGCCCGAAAAGTATTCGTCGTCAAAATATCCGCTCCCCCGTTAAGGTAAGCTTGGTGAAGCCCTCTCACTAAGTCTGGTTGCCTTTCATTCGCTAAGTCTAAAGGTACTAGGCTACAATGTTTTTGAAGCTGCGTGCCAATCGCCCCTTCACAAAGTAAATTTCTTTGTTGAAGTTCTGTTAATATCCTCATGTCCACTCTCCTAACGATACAAGTACCAATCGGTTGATTCTTTGACACTCTTCCACAATCGTCGCGGAATTCTCAATAATTGACGGTCACTCCCAGACATGTTCAAAACTGGGAGTTGCACCTCTTGCCCCTGAATAATTTGATCAGCCCACTTAGGTAGTAACACAAAAGGCCGACAAGCCGATACCAGTTGACAATTCTCTAGTGCCGACTCAATATCATCAGGTTGAAGTAAGTTTCCACAACCGATCAGGGGGACTTTGGGAGACATGACCTTCAACAGTCGCAACACTTGATACGGATGATTCTCAACCATCACTGTCTGTAGAATATCATGACTTGTCACATGAATATAGTCTAATGGATAATCATTTAAGGCTTGAATAATCAGCAGACTTTCGCGAAAACTTTGTTGACGAACGGAAACAACTGACGAGGTGTTGTCTTCCAGTGAGAGTCTCACACCTAAAGCAAAAGGTTTTTTAGCCAAACGATCGATAACCTTTAATCCCCGTTGAATAATCTCCGTTAAAAAGCGCAAACGATTGTTAAGCACTCCTCCCCAACGGTCAGTTCGCTGATTCCAACTACTCATTAGAAATTGCTGAGGTAAGTAAGAATTTGAGGCATGAATTTCCACACCATCAAACCCTGCTAAAATACTGCGTTCAATTCCCTTTTCGTAATCCAGCACTATTTGCTCAATCTCTTTTTCTCCCAATTCAGTATAGGCCACATTCCCTAAATTAGCAGACGCTTGACTGACACAAAAATATTGTGGCTGTCTGACAAAATGTGTCATCGCGCCGCCGTGGTAAATTTGAAGAAAGGCTTTTGTGCCATTCTTTTGGATGATCTTCGCCAACTGGCTAAGATGAGAAATGTGAGACTTATGGCTCACACTCAGCCCGTGTTCGTAAGCTTTTCCTACTAAGGAAACATAGGCAGAAGCTACCACTATCCCGCCGACACCTCCTGTTCGTTCAGCAAAAAAAGCCAGCTCTCCCTGCGAAGCACGTCCAGTTATATCAGAATCCAAAGTGGAAATCGGGGCAAACAATAAGCGGTTTTTCAACACCACCCCAGAGGGTAATACGATAGTTGAATTAACAGTCATCTTCCTCTCCTTTCTATAATTTTCCGTTGGTCACAAAAAAACGACACAAAAAAGAACAGATTCTTTTTGCATCGTTGCATGGTTGGTTTATTCTCACCTCATTGTGAGTGTCATCTCAAGGTTATCATAGCAAATCTAAGGAGATCAGTCAAAGGCTAAATTCATTTCACAAATTTTAAATACCAATTTTGTGCTATTTAAAACTGCTTAGCAGCCCTCTTTAGCTGGATCATTTAACTATTTTGGCTTCTTAAAAAATGAAATCCACTGCTAATTATCATTGATTTCTAAAATGTTAGAGCTTACAATAGAACTGACAATGACGTCTACACTAAAAAATTGAAGATGTAGGTGATAACATGTTACTCGAAAAAATTCATAACTCGGGAATTGTTGGCGCTGGAGGCGCAGGTTTTCCCACAGCAAAAAAACTTAAGGCTAAAGCAGAGTACCTTATTATTAATGCGGCAGAATGTGAACCCTTACTTAAAACGGATCACTATGTCATGAAGCATTTTGCTGAAAAATGTATTCAAGCCATCACAGAAGTTGGCAAAACAGTTGAAGCCGAACAAATAGTGATCGTAACAAAAGAGCATTACAAAGAAGAAATTGCCTCTTTAACGAAAGCTATCGCAAAGTTTAGTGCTCCTATTCAGCTTCACACCATGGGAAATTTTTACCCTGCTGGTGATGAACAAATTATGGTCTTTGAAGTCACAGGGAGAACCGTCCCCCCAGGAGGCATCCCTTTGCAAGTTGGTTGTGTCGTCTCAAACATCACTACCATGCTAAATGTTTACCATGCCCTGACAGAAGATCAACCTTTAACCGAAAAATTGTTGACCGTTACGGGCGCTGTCAATCAGCCGACGATGTTGTCAGTTCCTATTGGCACGCCTTTTGCGACCTGTTTAGAATTAGCAGGCGGGACCCCTCTCAAACAATTTATCTTTTTAAACGGTGGCCCAATGATGGGCAAAATTGGCAACCATCTTAATTTTAGCGATCAAGTCGTCACAAAAACAACCTCTGGGATCATCATTCTTGAGGAACGGGAATACTTATATAAACTTCACGAACGTCAAATGATTCAGATTATCAATCAGGCAAAGTCTTCTTGTATTCAGTGTACCCTTTGTACCGATTTATGTCCTCGTTACCAAATCGGGCACCCATTGCGGCCACATCAAGTTATGAGACATTTGTCAATGACTGATGTTCCAGCAGATATTGACGATGATCCAGTCTGGAAACAAGCCGTTCTTTGTTGTGAATGTGGCATTTGCGAAGTCATCGCTTGTCCGATGTCTCTGTCGCCTAGACAGGTTAATATTTATGTGAAACAGCGGTTAGCCGAAAAAGGCATTAAGTATGTTTATGATGGTGCTGAGCTTGTCCCTCAGGAGATGCGTGAGTATCAAAAAACACCGCCCAAAAATATTTTACTAAAGATGGGCTTAGAAAAATACGCTGACATCGATTTGACGGAACTAGTTTCATATGAAACCGAAGAAGTCTTCATTCCTTTGAAAATGCACATTGGGGCACCATGTCAACCGATTGTCCAAAAAGGCGACCACGTCGAAAAGGGACAACTCATTGCAACCATTGAGGGTGACACCTTAGGGGCTCCCATTCATGCCAGTATCAGTGGTAAAATTGTGGCAGTTGGTGACCAATTGATTCAAATTAGAAAGGATGTGGCGTAAATGACGGAGATTGACACACTGGGCTTCTTAGAATTAAATAGTATTGCTAAAGGAATTGAGGCCGTTGACTTTATGTTAAAAGCGGCAGATTGCCAGCTCATTTCAGCCAAGGCCAGCTGTCCTGGCAAGTACTATATCTTAATCTCTGGCAAAGTTGATTCAATTGACCGATCAATTAGTGAAGGCGCTAGAATTGGTGGGATGCATGTCGTTGGAAAACTGGTAATCCCTAGAATAAATCCGCAAGTTATTCGTGCGATCAACATGACTCACATTCCTGATGATACCAGAGCGGTTGGTGCGATTGAGTACTACTCAGCAGCAGGCTCAATTATTGCAGCCGATTATGCTGTAAAGGCAGCTGATGTTGAGTTAATTAGTTTGCAGTTGGCAACTGGAATTGCTGGCAAATCATTTGTTGTGCTGACAGGTGATGTCGATTCAGTTCGAGCTGCCGTGGAAGCTGGAATCGAAGGCGCTAAAGAAGAAGCGATGATTATTAATCATATTGTCTTACCAAATCCACGAAAAGAATTGATTAACAGCTTGGTATTTTAAAATCATGGCGATGGACTTCACAAGTCCAACAAATTAGTATAAAATAACATAGGCTATAATAAACTAGGCCTATAACCTATCAGGAGGAAAAAAATGAAAAATAGAAAAAGCATTGTTCTAGTCAGTTTATCGTTAATCTTGAGTTTACTTATCATGGGTGGTTGCGCAACCAAAGAAAATGGAACAGATGCTACTAAAGAATCAAGCTCCACAGCTGAAACAATCAAAAAAGAAGAAATTGAAGTCAGTGTTTCCTTGATTAAAGACGATGAAGAACTCAGTCAGAAAACCATTACCATTGCCAAAGAAACTAACTTAATGGAGGCACTTCAGGATAATTTCGACGTTGTTGAAGAAGGTGGCATGATCACCTCGATTGAAGGTGTTGAACAAAGTACTGCTGACAACTTATTTTGGACCTATACAATCAATGATGAAATGGTCAATACCGGAGCAAAAGACACTAAGCTTAACGATGGGGACAAGGTAGTGTTTACCTATGCAAAATTCTAATAAAAACGCAAAAATAACATCTGTTTTTTCTGTCAAGGAAATTGCGAACCTGTCACTGATGGTTGCTGCTTGTGTAGTTGGACGTTTATTATTTCAATTTATTCCAAATGTACAACCAATGACCACGATTTTGCTGATAATGACCATTTACCGTGGTCTTCGTCAAGGATTAGTCGTCAGTTTGTTGTCAGTCATCATCACTAATCTCTATTTAGGCATGGGCGTTTGGACAGTCGCACAACTGTTCAGCTACGCCATTATCATGTGTTTAGTTGGTCTCTTAGCCAAATGGCCCTTATTTAAGCGGAATTTATTATTGCAAACGGCTTTTAGTTTCTTGGCTGGCTTTTTATACGGCTTCATCATCAGCCTTGTCAGCTATAAAATGTATGGCATGACGGCTTTTTGGCCTTATTATATCCAAGGTTTGTCTTTTGATTTGCTACATGCTGTCGGCAATCTTGGCTTCTATATCATGCTAGCACCCCTCTTTAGGCGCTTATTGGACAAGTTCGACCCACAATAATAGTTCACACTCAAAGAAGTACCTGATGGCGGAATACACACCATCAGGTACTTCTTTGAATTAGGTCAAGCACTCCATAAACTCAAGTTCGAGTTACCTCCACACCGGTAAAGCCTAAGATGGTGACTAACCCCGTTATCACCGCCTTTAAGGCAGACTCAACCGCCCCCACCTTACCAGTAATAACCACAGAACCACTAAATCGATCCAAAAAGCCAATCTCAATATTGGCAGATTTCGAGGCAATATCAACGGCAATAATCGCTGCTTCACTGGAAAACCCACTAACTTTTTACCACTTTAACAAAAGAACTTTCTCTCCTTCTACCTCTTCTCCGGTCAAACTAAATCCTTGTTTTTGATACAAGCGGATCGCTACTTCATTGGTAACCTCTGCCGAGATTCTCAATTCAGTTTCATCCATGGTTTGTTTAAACCAGTTAACCCCTGCCAATATTCCTTCCTTTCCATACCCTTTACCTTGCTGGTCCTGGTCAATCATAAAACGCTCGATCCACCATGAATCAACTGGATAACTTGAGTCAGCCTGATAATAACTGTACATGATAAAACCGATGATATCACCCTCAGAACTAATAGCAAATGGCTTTCTATTGCTTTCATAGTTGGCTTCCAATAATGAATACCAATTAGGTGCCACAAAGTGACCTTGACTGGCTTTAGTTTTCAGTTGAGCGCACTGTTTATAATTCGATTGATCAATTTCTTGTAAGACAATCATCGCGAACCTCCTATTTATGTGTAATCTAACTAAAAACAAGGGTTTAACCTTGCTTTAAAAAACTCTCAGAATCTTTATCTGACTTTACCTGACAACAAGAAAACAAACAGTCATGTATCAAGAACTTTTCACCTTTAAAAAAGCAAGTATTTATCCTTGCCCCCCCTGTTTTTTGATTAGTAGATAGCTCTTTCCTCAATAATAACTCATATGGTTCATCCACTGGAAAAAAACCACCCACAGCTTGATACCCCAGTTGATAATACAAGTGTTGACTATTCTCGACAGCCGAAGTAGAGGTCATAACCACTGTATGCCCAAGCTCCTTTAAATACTGTTCAAAATAATCGACTAATTTTGATCCATAACCCCGATGCCGCTGTTCTTCTACCACTACTAACATATCCATAAAAGGAATTGATTCCCAAAAGTAACTATAACGCAACCAACCCACTATACCTGCTAATTCTGCAACAAAGACCCGCTTTTCTAAAACAGCGCGAGTTAAAAAGTCTGTTTCGATGTGATGATCCATGGTGAAAAGGATGGGCAGATCCTCTTGTTTGGCCATTCTGATTTCCATAAACGTTGTGCTCCATTTTCATTTAGTCATGTCCACTTAAATCATATCATAGCTTACAGATGAAAATACATAAAAACGAGGTGTAAATAACTCCTTAGCCACTTACACCTCATTTCTATCTACATAATTGACACCCCTACATCCCAATCTTAATCACGTCAATAATAATTAGCCAAGCCACAATAATAAAAAGAATCGTTAGGATTGCCAATACCCAATAAAAAAACGTTAGGATTTTTTTCCCCATAGTACATACCCCATTGCTTTTTACAACCCTATTATAAACAAATACAAGGAGAAATCCAAGAAAAAATCATTAAATATCCGTTAAAATCACTGGCCAAACCTCAAGCTTAGTTCCCTTCAAATCGCTTCATCAATGAACTGATGTGGGTAATAAGCTCACTAGGCAACACCACATAGTGAGCTTTACCTAATCTTTCACCAATATAACTATGCAAGTAGACAGCTGCTAAAATCGCGTTATTTAGGGGAAATTGCGCGACGAAGCCAGCGATCATCCCCGCCAAGGTATCTCCCATTCCACCAGTTGCCATAGCCGCTGTCCCCAGAGGGTTCTGCCAAATGCCATCAGCCAGGTAAACCTCTGTTCGATGTTTTTTTAATACCACAATGCCCTTTAGCTGATTGACACTCAAGCGATTGCTTTCTCGGTCTTGATTTTCTATCAAGAGACCACTTAGTCGCTCCCACTCCTTTTCATGGGGAGTAAATATATACGTTGGCCCATCAGGTAACGTCAAGCGATAGTCAGCTATCAACGTAATCGCTGACCCATCAATCAGACAGATTTGTCCTTTGGTTAATAACATCAAGGTCCGTTTAAGTAAGGTCAAACTGTCAGTCGCTAAACCAAGACCAGGTCCAATCAAAATGACAGTTGCCTGCTGAATACTAGTGGTCAGACGGTCAGACTCTGACCAGTCGACAACCATCGCCTCTGGTAGTCTGGCATGTAACGGCCCATGATTAACCTTCATCGTCGCTGTTGTAACTAATCCTGCACCAGAATGAACGGCGGCCTGACTAGCCAAAATAATCGCGCCGCCATAATGCTGATCACCGCCAATTAGACAGACTCTGCCATAATTGCCTTTATGAGACATCGGCTCGCGCGCACGAATTGTTTGACCTAAAATTTCTTCTGAAATAATCTCCACCACTATCACTCCATATTAGTCAATTTTTAGCACAATTTTACCTGCAGACTCTCTTTGGCTGATTACAAGCTCATGGGCCATTCTAGCTTCTGCTAAAGAAAAAACATGATCAATGATCGGTTTTACCCCATGATTTAAGGCTCCTTTTAAGCGATAGCCATTTTCTCTTTTTTGATCATCTGTCATATTAGCTAATAACATTCCCATAATTTGGCTCTCTTGATTCATGGCCAAGCGCGGATTAAATTCAAGGCTCCCACGATTGCCAACCACCACAATTCTCCCATGTTTTGCCATAATCTCAAGGTCCCGCTGCAAATTGACATTGGCCAACATTTCAATCACAACATCCACGCCATGACCCTTGGTTAGTGTCGGCAAGGCTCGCAAATAATCTACTTGGTGATGATTTAACACAACATCAGCTCCCAGAGTAGACAATAGCTTTAAGCCTTTCTGACTACCTGCCGTGGCAATCACAATAGAACCACTTAACTTTGCTAATTGCAAGGCAAGACTGCCTACTCCTCCTGATGCGCCGTGAATCAAAACATACTCTCCCGGTAGGATTTTAGCCTTTTGATACAGTGCTTGAACTGCCGTAAAAGCACTAGTACCAAGGGCAGCCCCCTCTTCAAAACTAAGCTCATCTGGCAAATGATAAACCGAGTCTGCTTCACAGACGATTTTTTGAGCGTAAGTTCCTGTCCCACGACCACCTATCGTTGACACAAAAACCCGCTCCCCTATTTGAAAACCTTCCACCTTTGCTCCCACACGTTCAATAATGCCGGCCCCATCAGAACCAGGAGTATAAGGTAAATTAGGCAATACCCCATAGTTCCCAGAACGAATATAAGTCTCCACAGGATTAACTCCAGCTGCTTTCAGCCGAATGCAAATGTCCTTTTCCCCCATAACAGGGTCAGCAATGTCCAACAGCGTTAAGACATCGCTTTCACCAAATGCCGATACTTGTATCCCCTTCATTAAAATCCCTCCAATATCAACTGTTAACTCTCTTTTATTCTATACCTGGGCCATTTTTCCGTCAACACATGGGAACCAATTTCTTTTTCGTTCGCAAAAACACTCTTGAAAAATGACCATTCTCAAGAGTGTTGGTAAAACTATCAATTTAGTCACCTTTAAATTAAGATCGCAGAATTTGTTAGCTGGCTCTGAGTCGCTCAATTCTCGACTTAAACAACAACCATAGCCCACTCCCTACTGCTAACAAGAGCATTAAGAGTGCTTCGCTCAGAAATAAGCCCGAGAGGCTTGCATTGACAACCATTCGATTAAAGAAAGCGATCGTCACAGGAGCAAAAGCCGCTCCAAGATTGAAGGCAATCAGTAAAACTGTTGTATTCTTTTGGCCATTATTAACGGGTTGATTCACTTCATTAAAGATATATGGAACAAAGGTACGAAAAGACAACCCACACAACATAACTGCGAAAGCAGCTACGACTAAATGTTGAGCAACGGCAATTAAACACATAGCAAAACTTAAACCTAGAAACGAACATGGTAAAGTCCATCTTTTTAAGCTGGTCACAACTGGACCAAACACGAGACCAGCTAACATGGCACCTAAACCTACTAAGGCCATTAAATTACTGCCATCCGTTGCATTGCCTATTCCTTTAGTCAACAATAGCGAAGTCAGCTTGACGGTCAATGACATATAAACCGTCACCGCTACTACTAACAATACAGCATAACCCCAGACAGAAATATCCGCCTTTTTAGTTATCACAGCTTTGTCTGCTTCAACAGCCGGTATTTTCGGCACTAATAAAGCAAATAATAAAAAAATCGGCAAGGCTAAACCATAAGCTAGGAAAGAGACCCGCCAGTTAATGATCAATAACTGACCAACCAAAAAGGTCATCACCATGCCGCCAATGCCTTCAAAAGCACTTTGTAAGCCGATAACTTTAGCTAATTCAGCTCCTTTGTAAAGTGTGGTGGAAACTACATACAATAAAGGATTAAATAAACCGATCCCGATCCCGAAAAGGACCCGACTAAAGCATAAAGTCATAAAAGAACGAGTGAAGACAGGCAGAAGTCCCGCAATCAACACTAAAAATATCCCCATTAAGATAGTCCGAGAATAACCGATTTTAGTCGCAACTTTATGACCTACCAGCAATGTTAACATAATAAAAAGCGATGGCATGGTTGTCAGTAACTCAATTAGCGTCTGGCTAACATCTGAGTAGCTTTGGGAGATCGCTGGGATATTAGCTGCGATAGCGCCGCCTGAGACCACAAGTAATGACACTGACAAAAGACCAATTTTAGATAAGTTTGCCGCCTTAATGGTCATCTGATGACTCAAAAATCTCTTTCGCCATTGTAAAAGCACTCCACGCTTTTGGCCATCCTGCATAGAAGGCTAAATGAGTGATCAATTCGACGATTTCAGCCTTGATCACACCATTTTCTTTGGCCAATATTAAATGATTTTCTAGTTGAGGTGCCCCCATCGCCAGTAAAGCAGAGCAGGTAATTAAACTACGATCATGAGCCGATAATTGTGCTTCTCGCGACCAGACCTCCCCAAATAAAAGATCGTCATTTAATGCTGCAAATTGTGGCGCAAACTCCCCTAATTTCTCACGACCTGCTGTTTGTTTTTTCATCATTTTCGCCCCTTTTATCTAATTGTAGATACGATTCTTCAGAAACTGCTTCCAACCATTCAGCAGTCCCACTAGTAATGGCAATATGTTCAAACCAACTATCTTTTGTCGCACCATGCCAGTGTTTAATGCCTTCATAAATAGTCACAACATCACCGATCTTCAAAAAACGAGCCGGTTGCCCCTCTTCTTGATACCACCCCTCTCCACCCGTTACCAGTAAGAGCTGGAAGCCCCCATGATGGATATGCCAATTATTCCGACACATTGGTTCAAATGTCACTGTCGCAACGCCAACACTAATCGCCGGATCGTTAATCAATAGGTGTAGATAACTCTGTCCAGTGAAAAACTCCGCTGTGACCACATTCTTCTCACCAGGAGGGAATATAACGCCATTTTTTAGTTCTTCATACTTTGCCATGTTAACAACCTCCTAAATTTTCCTACGCCAAAAAAACCTATAATCACGTATAATGTCATCATAGGCTTAAAACTATTATTCGTCCAATGCTTAGCCCCCATAGTACTATGCTTGATAAGCATGCTTAAAACGAGCTATAACCTCTTTTACAACAGGCGTTTGTAATCTTCTTTTCCAAACAAGCACACACTTGGTTTTCACTTCTGGTGCTAAGGGCACAAACGTCACCTCCGGAAAACGATGATTGACAGTAGCTCCTTCAACAGTTAAAGCCGCTCCCACCTGATTTTCAACTAAAGCAAAGACGTTAAAAATTAAGTTGAAGGTCCCGACCACATTCAACGTCTCAAAAGGCATTCCTGACCACTCTGCCAAAAGTTTTTGAACCTCTTGACGACTTGAGCAAAGCAAAGGCAACCCGATTAAATCAGCTGCCATTATCGACTCTTTTTTTCCTAATAAAGAGTTAGTCGCAACTAGCAAGCCCCAGCGTTCGTCACGAGGGAATGGCAAACACTCATAAGCATCGGTGTTGATCGGTTCCAGTAAAATGGCTAAATCCAACAGACCTTTCTCCAACTTCTCCAAAATATCGTCGCTCGTTCCTGAGACAAGTTTGAAGTGTACTTGAGGATGATCACTGACCAACTCTTCCAACATCAAGGCCAACGTATCTGAGTTGTCTGCTTCAACACAGCCGACGGAAAAGCTTCCTTTTAGTTGCTGATTTTTCTTATCGGACAAGGCCAAGGTTAACTGATCGTTTAACGCCAATATTTCTTCGGCTCTTTCTTTTAGAAAGAGGCCATCTTCGGTCAATTCCAAGTGATTGAATTCTCTGATGAATAGCGGCAACCCAACTTGTTCTTCCAAATCCTTGATTTGCCTGCTTAAAGTTGGCTGAGTGATCGCTAGTAATTTCGCCGCCTTGGAAATATTTTTTTCTTCAGCAACCGTCCAAAAATAGCGCAATAATCTTAATTCCATAATCTGCCTCATCCCCTCTCATTCATTATAACAAGAATTCCACGGAGCTGCCAATTCGCAAGAGGATCTGAATGCTGTTATTTCAATGGCAATCTTCCGTGAAATTCCAGATACTCAATCACAGGCGTCACATAAGCCACTTCTCCATCTAATAGATACACATTCGGTTTTTGCGGATCATCATAAATTAAGCCTTCCACTTCTAAGCCCATCTCAGTGACCAACTTAATATCTGTTGCTTGAAACATAAACGCTTTAGCTTGACTTTCAGTCAGTTTCTCCTTTTGAAATTCTTCTTTTATCCGTTCCATTTCACTTCCTTCTAAGTCCAGTCGAGCAACCAATTCACTTTTTTCCGTCACAATAATTGATGGTTCACCAAGGATAACAAAGGCATCCTCTTTATTATAGGCCTTAAAATCTGGAACAATCGCCCCAAAGGATTGACCGTCATTAAAATAACCGACTTCTTGACTCTCATCTGGATCACAAAAAACTGTCATTGATTTTTCAATTTGAGCCTTTTTCTCTTCGGTTGACTCTGTTGTCTTCTCACTTTTCTCATCCAATGTAGCACTAGTCGAAGATTCGGTAGAGAGTTTCGTTTTTTTTCGTCTCTTCGACGTTTTCTCTTTTGCCAAATTAGCTGTCTCTTCCTGACGACTGTTGCTCCTGAGATCGCTATCAGCTACTTTTTCACTTTTGGAACAACCGCCCAATATCATAATCACCAAACCAACCGCTAACCACTTTTTCATATAAAATCTCCTTTGCTAAACTTTAAATAAGTCGTTGTTTTATCGAACACCTAAAATTAATTTAACCATCCTTTTTCACACGTTTTTGTAGATATTTATTAATTCATTTATCATATCATGGATGCCTGAATTCCTCAAATTCAACATTAGGTTGCGCCTGCTGACACGCAAATAAACCTGATAACCCAAAGAACGACGAAATTTAATCAATCGTTGGTGGATTACCAGGCTTACTATTTTCACTTTAAGAGATCGCCGGAACTATCACTCTTTTTTTCAATTGCATATAGACAATATTTAAAGCAAATCCAACTAAAGCAACCACTATCGCCACATAAAAGGCCTTAGTAAAATCGCCTTTATTCGCTGTCGCCATACTGGCAGCTACTTTGGGTGCAAAAAAGGCTGCCGCCGAGTACCCGCAAAAGACGATGCCATAATTAACACCTTGATGAACCGGTCCATAGTTTTCCATGACCATCGGCGGAAAAACACCCATCACACCACCGAAACACAGTCCTAATATCACAATTCCTGTAGCAAAACCAAGTTGTGAGGACAGAAGCACTAAGATCAAGAAAGCTACAATGATCATGCTTAAAATCACTGAGAGTGTATGATTTCGTCCCAATTTATCTGACACAGTTCCCCAGACCACTCTTCCAGCGCAATTACTCAAAGAATATAAACTGACATAAAAAGCGGCCGTTCCAGCAGATAAATTAAACATTTGCTGGCCGATTACTGACGCATTAGAAGCAATCATCAACCCTGAAAAGGCACCAGTAAACAGCATCAGAAAAATTAAATAAAAGAACGGTGTTCGTAACATGTTTTGCCAATTTTTATTAACTAATGGTTTGCCACCTGGCTGTTGCGGAGGAGTCCAGCCCTCTGGTTGATAATTTGCCGGAGCTGTTTGAATAAAAAAGCTAGCCACAGCCACAATGACCATATAAGCAATCCCTAACACTCTAAAGGCATACAGTGCATCAAACTGCTGAATGAAATAATTACCGATCGGAGCAGCAATAATAGCCGCACCTCCCATGCCTGCCGTAATAATTCCAGAGGCCAACCCTCTTTTATCTGGAAATAACTTGATAGTATTACTCAAACAGCCAGAATAAGCTAACCCTTGCCCTAAACCACCGATAACCCCATAAGTCAAATAGAGCATAGCAGGACTTGTTGCAAAGCCTGTTAGAAAAAAGCCTAAACCAAACAACAACCCACCAATAGCAATCGCCCATTTCGCTAAGCCTTTATCCGTTAAAAAACCGCCTAAGATCATTGGGATTGGGCCGATTGCTGCATTAATCGTAAAGGCTAACATAATCTCTGACATTGACCAGCCTTTGGTCGCACTCATCGGGCCAGCAAAAACACTAAAAGCATAGACCGCACCAGTGCAAAGCAAAACAACTGTCGAAGCCACCAAAACTTGCCACCGCTTAATATTCTTACTCATGATTCTCCTCCATCACATTTTTAGTTGATGACACGTCACGCTTAATTCGCTAACTCAGTCACGGCTGTTTCACCAGCGATACGACCAAACGTAAAAATATCTGTTAAAGAATTCCCGCCTAAACGATTGCCGGCGTGAATCCCCCCAGCCACTTCACCCGCCGCATACAAGCCAGCAATCACTTGGCCATCACGACTTAAGACATGGGTTTTAGCATCAATCTTTAACCCACCCATCGTATGGTGAACAGCTGGTTTTCGCGGGGTAGCGTAAAATGGTGCTTTTGTCACTTTCAAATCAAAGACATCTTTACCAAATTCTGGATCCTTTCCTTGATCAACATAGCTGTTATAAGCTAAAATGGTCGCTTCAAAACTAACAGGATCAATTCCCAATTGTCTGGCCAAGCCAGCCAATGTCTCATCGCGGAAGAGTGTGCCAGCTGCGACTTGTTTATCAATTTTCTCCTGAGTTGTATTATAAGCGGTCTTTTTGATCTCATCATCCGCAATCAAATAAAATAGTCCACCATTATCAATCGCCGCTTGCGTTAAGGCATCTCGACTGCCATATTCATTCACAAACCGTTGCCCCTGTTGATTGACCATCACAAAATTTTGTGGTGGAACTTGTAAGCCACTGAACAAGGCTCCTGTTTCTGGATCTGAGACGGGCATCATTTGTGAGAATCCCATGCCAACTAAGTCTGCCCCAGCACTTTGCCCCAAAACAATGCCATCACCTGTGATTGCAGGTGAATTAGAGGTTTTAATGTCATCGTTAATTTCGCTCCAATAGGTGTTGTATTCTTTTAACATTTTAGTGTTAGCTCCAAAGCCCCCCGATGCTAAAATAACCGCTTCGCCACGAACAGTGACCTTTTGACCATTCATGCCATTACCAATAACGCCAACGACGCGTCCCTCTTCCAGAATTAACTCATTTACGCCAGTATCTGTGATGATTAGACCACCGTGATCTTCTACAAATGATTGGAGAGCAGAGACATAGGCATACCCTTCATTTTTAAGAGGTTTATGACCACGACGCCATAAAGCGCCGACTGGCATTGTCACGTCTTCTTTATCAAACTCAACCCCAATTGACTCCAACCACTCCACCGATTCAAGAGCTTTATCTGTCAGTAGTTTAACCAGATCATATTGTCCCACAATTTCATGACCATGCTGATCCTTGCGTTTGCCACCTAAATACGTTTGAATCCGGTAAAAAATATTAGAATCAAATAAGTACGGACGACTTGTCGACGTTTTGGCTAAGTAATGAGCGATCTCTTTTTTTAATGTGCGAAAATCTTCAAGATAGTCCTTATCAATTGAAGCTTCATCAATGGCGACCAACTCTTCCAAGGTGTGGCTTTCTCCAGGTATCGCAGCAAAACTCTGTTGCCATTGAGGATTCGCCGCATTCATCGGTCCACCTGTCCGAACCGTATTGCCGCCAACTGCTGGAAATTTCTCGACGACAATCACTCGTTTGCCTTGTTGAAGCACTCTCGCAGCAGCTGTCAAACCAGCTCCACCGGCTCCCACAACGACCACATCAGTGGTATAATCCACATCCTCAGTATTTAAAGCACTTGGGGCCTTGGGACGCTTTCTCAAGATGTCGGGATTTGATCCCGCTAATTTAATCGCTTTTGCCACTCCATCGATCACGCCATTACTCGTCACTGACGCCCCAGATAAAATGTCCACATTCAAAGTTTGACCTTCAATGATTTGTTTAGGAATACGTGTAAACACCACATCCGCAATTCCTTCTGATTCACCTGAAGTATCAATGCTAATGTCTTCAATTCGATTATTCTTTAAGGTCACAACCATCGGAATGTCCCCATTGTGTCCAGGAGTCGTCACAGTAAACGCCCCTGATTCAAATTGAACCTCTTCTGGCACACTCAATAAGTTGGCCACTTCTGTAAAACGCAAAAAGCGCCAAAAACAACTTTCGAGAAAATCAATGGTTCGTTCATCTTTTAAGTTGCCCTCAGTATCAAAGGCCTGATGAGCCCGACCTAATAAAAATTCATAGCCTGGCATGACCGTCGCATTTACACCTGGCGCATCAAGCACTTGACGTAAATGTAATTGAGCTCTTGAAGACCCTTGAACATCATAAGAGGCACCGACAATCATGACCGGTTTACCATCCAAAGGATGCAAATTAAAGGATAACCATTCTAAAATGCTTTTTAAGGCAGAAGGGATCGAATGATTATGCTCAGGTGTGGCGATGATGACGCCATCTGCTTCGGTAATTTTAGTGTGAAAGCGTTGAATAACCTCACTATTTGACTGATCATCCGACTCATTAAACATGGGAACATCTGTCAACTCCAAAATTTCAATCTCACTTTGGTGATCAAAGTGTTTTTGCATGTACTGTAATAACATCCGATTATAAGATACTTCGGCATTTGTCCCGACAATTCCAATAAATTTCATTAGTTAAGCCCTCCATCTGCTAGGTGTTCCCAAGAAAATAGTTTGGTCTGATTAGCTTTAAATCGATGATCTTTGACCAATTGATTAGTGATTTCCACAAACAGACTAAATTCGGCAAAACACTCCTCCAATTCGGTTATTTTATCTCCATAGATCAAGTTTCCTTCTTCATCAAAGGCATCTAAAGATCGCCCTAATAAAAACTCCGAACTGGGCATAATACGAGCTTTTAGTTCAGGTGAATCCAATATTTGCCTTAAATGAGCCTGCGCTCGTGAAGAACCTAGAGAACCATGAGAGGCGCCAACGATCATCACCGGTTTGTCAATCAGAGGACGAGTTGTATAAGATAACCATTCTAAAACACTTTTTAGGGCCGCAGGAATCGCATGATCGTATTCTGGGGTGCTAATAATCACACCATCGGCCGCCAAGATTTCAGCTGATAATGCTGCAATCCCCACTGGTGCAAGCTTATCCTCTGGTTCATTAAAGGCAGGCAAGTCTTTAATTTCCCAAACCTCAATGACAGCTTTTTCTGCAAAATGTTTTTTCATATACTGCAACAGTTTTCGATTTGTCGAATCATTTGAATTCGTTCCAACAATACTGATAAATTTCATGAAACAACTTCCTTTCTTGTGCTAAGATGAACAATAAAATCTAAGAAAAATATAACAAACAACTACAATGAATGCTTAATAAGACAGTTTTTTGTGGATGTTCTAATCAATTTGCTTTATTTCTCTTCTTAGTTAGTAGTTTATATCACAAGTAATCTTTTGTGAAATATTTATTTAACTATCATTCCATAACAAATTTGTTATAATGGATTCACTAAACAGTAGGAGGTGCACCATGACCCTTGATTCGCCTAATATGCTATACTATCTCGACATGCTGCTAAAACACGGAAATTTTACCAAAGCGGCCAAAGACTTATATATCTCTCAACCCTATTTGACTCAATTGATAAAGCGAACTGAAAAAGAGCTAGACATCACTATCATTAACCGTCAGTCCTCACCACTTCAATTAACAGAAGCGGGGCGCCTTTATTACCAATACTTGTATTCATTAGAAGCAGAGCAAGATCGTTTTCGTAAAAAAATTGCTCAATACTCATCACATGATCAACATATCATTCGCATTGGCATTCTTGCTAGCTTAGGCACTTATTTATTGCCATTATTTATGCCTGATTTTGTGAAGGAACATCCTCAAATAAAAATAGAACTCCATGAAGATACGCCTTCCCACAACGATCGCAAAATTTTGAATGGCGAATTGGACTTTTTTATTGGGCAAAATCCGGAAACGATCTCACCCAATTTAACCATTCATAATTATGGACAGCACGGATACTACGCCATTATCCCAGAATCATCAAGCTTGTACCAAAAGGATAAACGGTTACTTGAAGCAAACAGTCTTTCCATCAAATCACTCTTACAAGAAAAGCTTATTTTAACGACCAGAGGATCAGCTATTCGCAAACAGGTTGACTATTTAATTCAAAAAAATAACGTCCAACCTGAGATCATACTTGAAAGTAACAATATTTTCACGATTGTTGAACTGGCCACGAAAAATATGGGCGTCACCTTTTTGCCAGAAAGTGTCAAAATTAGCAACACCAAAGATCATTTTAACATCTATCCCTTGCCGTTGGATTTACTATCTTTGGATTATTTTATCGCCCACCAAGCTTCTAAAACCTTAATCGTCGCAGAAAAAGAACTAATCACAACCTTTCTAAATAACCTTCAGCAAGATTTTAAGACCACGTAAAAAAGAGAGGAAGGAAATCACGATTTCCCCCTCTCTTTTCTCTTCTTTTAATCTTCCAAAACCACCCCTTCAGTATGAGCTAATTGACCATCAGTGGTAATGACCAACCCTTCGCCGCCTGCCACCGTTCTTAGTTCTCTAATAACCGTGACCGCTTTTTTACCAAATAAACGGGTTGTCCAAATTTCCCCCACCAAAGATTCATCAGAAATCACCGTAAGACTGGCCAGCTCCGATTGAAGCGGGTAACCTGTCTCACTATCAAAAATATGGTGATAGCTTTTTCCTTGCCACTCAAACCTTCGCTCATAAATCCCAGATGTGACAACTGATTGATTTTTCACCAGAACAATCGCAGCCGAATGTCCTCGTGGCAAAAAAGGATTCTGAATGGCGACACGCCATTTTCCATCTGCATGATTGGGGGCATCGCCAAACGTTAAGACATTGCCACCTAAGTCGATTAAACCCGCCCGTGCTTCTCGCCTTTTAAAAAACTCAATCACTTTGTCCGCAAAATATCCCTTAGCTAAAGCGCCTAAGTCGATGGCCATGCCCTTTTTTTCCAAAAAGACGGATTGCCGCTCATCATCAAGGGTAATATATCGCGGATCAATCACAGTCAACAGTTGCTTTATCCGTCCATCAGTCGGAAATTTGGCGTCTTTAAAGCCCACGCGCCATTCTTGAATCAGCGGACCAATTGCAATGTTTAAATAACTGTCTCTCAAAATACTTTGTTCTTTTCCTTTTTGAATTAGCTCAAATAGATCCTCTCGAACGCTGACTGGTGCGTGTCCTGCCTGCTGATTGATTCTCATTAAATCAGAACTGGCGTCATTAGCACTAAATCGTCTTTCATAATCGATCAACATCTCCTCGGCCTGATCCAGTAACTGCTCAGAATGATCGTGATCAACCCAGAGTTCAATGACCGTTCCCATCAGATAAAGTCTTCGTTTGTCAATTTCCACCTTACTACATCCCCTTTATCGATCTTGATACCCTTTTTTGGCATATTTTTTATAAAACTGAGACAGACTCATCGTTTCCAGTTCAATAAAATAGTGATGTTGTGGATCGAGTACTGCTAGCACATGACTAAGTTTAGCCGCTTCAGATGATGTCAGTGATACTAAATCAAAATGACCAGTCTCAGTACGGTAACAGATTCCGGAAGAATTTCCAGCAACTATTGACGGATCATAGAGCTTACCTACCGCCATAAAATCCATCTTAGCCAAAGAATAGACCGTAAGCTGAGACCGTTCAAACCAGTCGAATAAGTTCATAATAACAAAATCACTTTTAGTCAACAAATACAGTTTGTAATTATAACCTGGAAAAAGGGCTTGACAGGTTTTTGACGTCTCAGTCGTAATGGCGTAATTTGGCATATAGTAGCGACTTGGTATGATCGGTTGCTTATCAACTGCGAACCAAATTAGTTCATGCCACCATTCTGCTTGAGATCCGATCACCGAAATAACCTGCTCCAAGATAAAAGCTCTTTGCTCATCAGTCGCTTCTTTTGGCTGACACATCTCAGCTACCATCAATTGACTTAGCTCCTCGTTACTAATCGTTGATAACATTTCCATCTTCTCCTTGGCCATCTCAAGCAAAGAATCCAGAGACACATCGTACAGTAGCGCTAACTGTTTTAAACTCATCAAGTCAGGAAGACTTTTACCAAGTTCCCACTTTGATAAGGTTTGGCGTGTGATCATCAGACAGGCTGCTACGTCAGCTTGAGATAGCTTTAATTCAGTTCGAGCCCGTTTTAGTTTGGCCCCAATTGCTAAATTTATCATACATCGCCCTTTCATTTTAGTAAATCCTGCTGGTCGCACAAATTCATTGCCTCTGTCATATCGTTGTGCAACGTCTCGTTGCATCCCACTATAAGCGAGTGTTTCAAGTGTTCCTCTGATTCCATTTAAAGATAAGCCTTATGTATCTCCTTGAAAAGGCATTGAAAAGTAATAGCCTTGAAAAAAAGTTAACCCCTGATTCTTAAGCTGTTTAAAAACTTCCTCTGTCTCAATGCCTTCGATCACCAATCGCAAATGATTTTTTTCACAAAAAGATTGCCAAAAATTAATCAAACTAGTCAAAGCCAACGGTTCTAAGCCAAGTTTAGCAAAGTTAACATAAGAGATCTTCAATTCGTGAATATATGGCAAACATTCCAAAATATTGCCAACGCTATTTTGTCCTGAGCTAATATCATCAATTGAAATCTGATACCCCATCGCCTTAAGTCTTTCTAATTGTGAGGTGAACGAGATCCCTTCGCCATGGGGCACCAGTTTGGAGTTAATTACCACTTCTTCGGTGACTTCCACAATCAGCCGATGACTAATTTGCCGACTTCGCTCCAATAAGTCAATCGTTTCATCATACATCAATTCTGCTCGTGTAAAATTAATTGAAAAGCAACTATTGGGATATTTTTTCAGCAGATTGCCGACCTCATCTGTCATCCATATTAAAAAATCATTGTAATACTGACGATTATTTCGTATTTGAGCAAATTTATCACGAGGGAATCGATGGCTATTTTTACTATCCCTCAACAATATCTCATAGCCAACTGTCCCTAATTCTGCATTGACCTTACGCTGTAAAAACAAGACAAAATCATTTTTTATTATCTCTTCCATATTAATTCCCCTATTCTATTCCCCGAAATAAGTTCCTAATAATCTTCATACATTTATAACAAAAATACGATCTTTTCGAAAAACACACCAGCTTCTGAACGTCTTTCAAAAAACAGATCATGAGGCTTATTAAGAAAAGTATACCATGATTTTCGACCTAAAAACAGCGACTATCACACATGAAAGCCACAATAAAAAGTTTAGCAATAGCAGAAAATTCGCGATTTTTCGTGATACAGCAACAGACTGTTAAACAAATAGTTGCCTATTTATTCAACAGTCTTCGTTTAGTTACTTTATTGTCTCGCAAGCGATAATCTGTTAAACATCAATGAGCCATCATTTCCTGGGCAACTTCAAAACCTGATAACTCTGAAGGGTAGTATGTAGGCCAATTAGTTAACTCTTGCAACAGCTCCTCTTGACTTTGATTTCCGAAATACAAATGGAAATGAGCCGATTTGCTAGGTTCAATCGTGTGATCACTAAACTGCACCGTTCGATAGGCCCCACTGCTTGGGTCAACAGCTTCAAAACAGTAGCGAACCCCACGATTGCCTTTCTCATACTCGAGAATTTTGTATCCCACATATTTGTACTCAGAAGAAATCGATTTCCCGTGATCATCAATAAACGTCATGGAGGACCCTGTTATCTTTAGTTGATCGATCTTTGTATCATAGCCTGTTTTATAATACTCTTTATAGTCCTCAGCTGTCATATCCTTGTTTAACTTCGCCTTATATTCAAATACTGGGTCTAAAGTATTATCTAGCACATAGGGAAAGACTGACTGCCACTGACCTGCCCAATCAGCCAGTTCGCGATTTTTGACTTGCCCATCAGTAAAATAGCCATTATAAACAGTCTTTTCCGTTTCTTCAGCAGAGTCAAGCTTTGATGAGGTGCCTGAATTAATGGTCTTGCTTAAAGAAGCTAAATTTTCCTTCATGATTGAGACATAATCAGCCCCCGCTGCCATTTGCTCTTCAGTCAGCCCTTCTAAAGGATTCAAGACAAGCAGTTCTACCTTTGCTTCCTCTGCTAATGTGCGGGCAATTGTGTCTGTGGCATTCTCCTCAAAATAGATATAGGTCACATCATTGTCTTCGACATAATCTTTCAATTCTGCCAATCTGGCAGCCGATGGTTCTTCACTAGGTGATAGTCCCGCAATCGGCACTTGCTTTAACCCATATTCCAGTGCTAAATAGCCGAAGGCAGCATGTTGGGTAACAAAACTTTTTTGGCTTGCCCCAGACAGCGTATCTTTAAACAACTGATCCAAATTCGTCAATTTAGTTAAGTAGGCAGCAGCATTTTTCGTAAAAATAACTTCCTTTTCTGGATATGCTGCGATTAATTGATCGCGAATTTCTGACACTTCCTTAATCGCCAAACTTGGCGCTAACCACACATGAGGATCTAACTCATGACTGTGACCTTCATGGGAATGATCTTCTTCAGCATGATCATGTTCCTCTTCAGTACCTGGTAACAAAACCATGTTGTCTGTCGCTTTAATGACCGTTACCCCGCCCTCAGTCAAGACATTCGCCACTGAAGGAACCCATACCTCCATATTTTCATTATTATAAACAAAGACATCAGCATCTTGCAGCTTCTTTAATTCTTTGGCCGATGGCTCATAATCATGTGCCTCTGTTCCAGCAGGAATCATCAAGGAGACATCCCCTTCGTCTCCTACAATATTTTTAGTAAAATCATACATCGGATAAAAAGTAGTCACTACCTTAATCTCCCCATTGCTAGAGGTTTCCTTTTTGAGATCGCCGGTAGAACATGCCCCTAATAAACTTATCGCTACAACTCCAAGCCCCCATTTAATCAGTTTCTTCACTGTTACCACTCCCCTTATGCTCAATCAAATTATCTTAAAACGCAAAACGTAATGATTACGTTTTAAGACTTACAAATAATATCATGCCCGTCATTTGATGTCAAATAGAAAGTTGAAAAAGAGATATATAATCAGATATCGTTCCATTAACCTAAAGGTAGCTTCCACTAAAAACGGCCAATACAGCCGCTTGCCGAGTCATAATAATTCGTTCCTAACTAAATTAAAATAACTTTATTTTTCGATTTTTTATGAAAAACAAAATGTCAAAATGGAGCAAATAAAACAAGCGAGTAGCTGTCCTCCTTGGCCAACTCCTTGCTTGTTTAATCCATATAGTTCCTATTAAATAATTCTTCTTTACTGTTAAACTTTCAGCTAGAAAAAAGCTGAAAGTGCCATTCTTGAGGTCTGATTATTTAACATGATGTATATAGTTATTTTTTTTCAAAGTTGATAGTAAATACCCCTTAACTATTTCGCTAAGATAAAATACCACATTATTTGAACAATAGACCATCAAACTTTAGTAAAACATTCTTCATCCTTTTCCATCAACTTCACATTTACTCCAGTTTACGAACAGAAGACTTACTAGATTTTGTATCTTCAAGTTCGATCAACGTTTTATTATGTGGTGTCTTTACCCAATGACCTTGTTGTTTGAATTTTAAAAGACCTCTT
Organism: Vagococcus allomyrinae; assembly: GCF_017829975.1. Lineage (GTDB taxonomy): Bacteria > Bacillota > Bacilli > Lactobacillales > Vagococcaceae > Vagococcus_D > Vagococcus_D allomyrinae. Next base: position 116,088 of record NZ_JAEEGA010000004.1, read on the forward strand.
ATTTGAACAACCATAAATGTCAAACTGTAATAAGGCAGACTTAAGAACACTGTCTTTAGAAAAAATTTTTTCTGATGTATTTGATGCAGTGTGAATAACGGAAGAAAGGCATAGCTGTATATCCCAGTAAACCAATAAAAAATAAACAACGGAAAAAAACTATGAAACAGATGAAATAAAAATTGATTGTAAACCAGATCAATATTATATGTTGCAACATACGTGATATACATAAACAAGGCGTTAAGCACTGCAAAAATTACATAATACAACGATTGCCCCATACTGTAAAGATAGATTAACTGATCGATATATTTCCATTTCCGCGTTTTAAAAAACGCCTTTAAGAGACACCCGCTATTTTTAAACGCCACATACCAGTGGCCTTGCGCCCATCGCGTGCGCTGCTTCATACTGATTTGCAAATGATCTGGTTTCTCATCATAGACACCCGCAAAATAATTCCAAAGAATTCGCCCGCCATCCTTAACTATCTCAATCTCCAATTCTAAATCTTCTGTCAAAGAATCAAATTTGAAACCTCCCTTTTTCAAAAGATAATTCAAATTTAAAGCCATACCAGTTCCACCTAATGAACATGGCAATTTTAAACGATATTTGGCATGTTGAAAAAAACGATTGCTGATCCAATAAGAAATGCCATAACCTCTACTTAAAATAGTTCCATAATTTTTAACCCCTAAATAACTCTGAATGGCCTCTGGCTTTCCCTTTGATTGCCACTGAGAATTAAGTTCTTTAAGCAAATGCTGATCAACATGATTATCCGCATCAATAATTAATAAAATATCATATTGATCAGCAAGTCCTTCAAACCCCAAAGTTCTTAATGCGTATTGGATTCCACCAGGTTTCCCTACGCCTTCTCTAGGAAATAACTTCTCGCCAGTGTTGACGTGATTAACACCTATTTGAGTGCAAATCATTTCAGTCTCATCCGTCGAATTGTCATTGATAACCACAATTTCAAATAGTTCTTGTGGGTACTCTAACTTTCTTAAATTTGTAACAGTAGAGGCAATCACTTGCTCTTCATTATGAGCAGGTATCAAAATTAAAAACCGGGTTTTCGGTCGGCGGTCGGCGTAATCTTTCACAGGTTTCCTGATCCCCATTAATGACAGTGCCACAACATAATAATATTGCAAGCTGACAAATACAAATGAGACAGTAATTAACAGTTGAAGATGTTTGGTGTTCAATTTAAAGTAGGCAAACATCAGTGACAAACCAACAAATACGAAAATAAAAACCAAACATTTCTTTAGTACAATCCAACCAATTTTATAATATTTCAAAAAAAATCCCCTTCTGACATTTTTTTAATAGAAGAACATTTCAAGTTCTTCCCATGTAAAAGAAGAACTTGAATTGTTTTTCACTCTAAATCGTCGTTGACTCTGCCTCACTCGGCAGTACTACGCTAAGCTTCTATCTCAACAATTCTAAGTGCTAAAGCACTCGGAACAATGGCAATATCTCATTCAGCTTTTTCTCATATCATTAAAATATGACCACTTTTACTAGTTAGAGTAACCTGATAAAATAGTCTTTTTATAACTCAATATCCCACTCATCTTGTTTCTTTTTAAAGACATACATAACAACTAATATTAAACCAATTAATGAACACATCATATTAGACGCGTTCACGCCTGTCTTAGGTAAAGTCGCCTTGCCTGTCTTAATCACATTTGTTTTAGGTGCTGTGTTAATTCCGCTTGTTTTAATGGTAGAATGGCCATTATTTCCAGAACCGTCACCCTTAGCCTTAACTGTCAACGTGATTGTTTTTTCCTTATTTTTTGCTGAAGCAGGTTGGGTTGGTGACCCCTTAACCTCTTTACCATTATTTACGCCAGCATAAGCTGTGAATCGAATTTGCTGAGTTCCTGGCTCCACTAAGGTGCTGCCTGGTGTACTGACCTTGATCGCATCACCTAACACTTCAAATCCCACATTTTCCGCATTTTCAGTCGTTGCCCAAGCTAAAATCATCTCTTCGGTTAACTTGTCACCAACATACATAACGTGATCTTCCACATTTAAAGTCGGCATGATAACATCGGCGACAGATAGAGTGATAACTTTTGTGGCAGTATTATGAGCCGTATTCGTATAAGAATACTCAATTCGATACTTGCTGCCAGCGACATTGGTGTTAATTTCACCATCCAACAACTTAAAATCAGTAACAGCAAGGTTTTCACCATCTACTGGATCACTGGCACTGGCCCATCCTCTAATCATTGCGTCGGTAATTGTCTCACCAATCTTAACCGTTTGGTCAGCTGCCGTGATTGTTGCATGCCGCTCAGCTACTGTCACAGTCAATGAAGCAGTTGCCACATTACCAGAAGAGTTCGTTACTGAATAATCAACCGTAAATGTATTCCCTACGGTTGTTGTGTCGAGCACTCCCCGTTTGGTCACCGTGTAGGTAACTTTATCAATCAAATCAGCCTCAAGCGGATCTTCCACAGTCACCCAACTTCTAATCATGGCATCAGTAACCTCCTGATCTTGAACAATTGTTGGCGAGGAGACAATAATTTTAGGAATTCTTTCTTCAACAATGACTGGCACAGTTACCGTCTCTGTTTTCAAAGCCGAGTTAGTCGCTGTATAAGTAACAGAATAGGTACCAGGCGTCTCAGTCGCCACATTATGAGTGGCCGTCACCTGAAGAGCACCATCTCTTTCATCGGTTGCTGTTGCATAATTTTCTGGCGTAAAAGTTGAGCCTTGAAAGATCGTAATGGAACTTTCCGTGTTGATTGTAATATTACTTTCAGCCACGGTGATATTAACGGTAACTGACTCTACGACACCACTACTACTCTTAGCCGAATATGTCACAGGATAAACACCTGCTAAAGTAGTATTAACATTCCCAATAATTGAAAGACCAGAATCCGTCGTCACATCATAGGCTTCTAAATTCTTAGTAGTGCCATCCGCCATAGTTTCAAACGCCACAATCCCTTCTTGAGGATCGAAAGTTTCACCTAAAAGGATACGACGGTCTGAAGCTGTTAACGTTACTCCTTTAAGCACCGTTACTTTAACAGTCACTTCTGTCGACGTGCCATAATCTTCCGAAGAGACAACAACTGAAATATTAAACTCTCCAACATCGCCACCACCAGCTGAACCATTTGTCGCAATCTTATAATCTGAAGCTGGTAAAACTTTTCCGTCAGGTCCTTTCACAACCAATCGCTTTTTGATTTCAGCTGTCAAATCACCATTTTGTGCAATCGTAAAGTCTGAAATTGAGGCTGTTAGCATACCATATTGGCTATCATCAACCACGTAAACTTCAACTGTTCTCGTTGTTTTCGGTCCACCATCAACCGAATCTACCTCATAGACAACAATATAAGGTGGTGCATTTTTTTCAATCGCTTTAGCTATATCAACAGTATTTGTGACCACTTTAATTCGCTGACTTACATCACCTGAATGATCATAGGCATAGACACCCACCAACGGATCGAAAACAACCCCTTTTTTGATCATTTTAACAGGATTAACCGATAAAGTGGGAGCATTGAGCCCACCATTATTTTCTCCAGGTAGATGGCTAACATCGTCACCAGGAGTTGGTGTAGGAGTCGTTGGCTCATCAGCTGGTGTCACAACTACTTCAGGTGTTGGCGTTACTAATACCTCTGGAGCAAGCTCCTCCTTGGGTAACGGCGCCGGTACTGTTTCAACTGTCGATGGCGCTTCCTCTACTGGTAATGGGGTAACTTCTGGAGTAGGCACAACTTCTACTTCTGGTGCAGCTTCCTTTGAGGTGATTGTACCCGCATTTTCTGTTACAGGCATTTTTTCTTGTAGCGTCTCAGCTGCAATTGCCCCTTGAGCATTCAAAAATGATGGTGCAATTAATGTTACCAATGTCAACTTAATTAACGTTTTATTTTTCATATCTAGCTCCTTTTCATTAATTACCCCTTTTTAAAAAGAGATACCTCAAGTATAAGCTATAAATAAAACTTTTAAAACCTTTTTAAATAAAAAGTATCAATAAATCGAATAAACTGATTTAATAAGACGACAAACAGCTTAAACGATAAAAACATCTAGAATGTAAGCTCCTATAAACCGACTTAATTAAAACTAATGACCAAAAGATAGTCATTATCTTTTGGTCATTAGTTAGCAATTCATCACAAACACCTCAAGCTTTACTGCAAATTTGTAGAGTGAATCACTAAGAATCATAATAGGAATCGGAATGGCTGTCCATTAAGCACCTCTTTTATACGACATAGGTTTCACGCATCACCTGAATTGCTTGTTCGACTCCGTTCGCCTCATTGTTAAAAACCTTGTCCCACGTAAACTCCTCAATGCAGATACGCTGATGGACCGTTTCATCCCAACTTACCGTGAAATTTTGTTGTGCTAATAAAGACACAACTCGTTTACCAACAGCTAAAGCAATTTCCTCATCCCCATTCATACTATTAAAAGCTAAAAACAATTCGCCGATTGTTGGGTCCATGCTTCTTTCAATATCTTGTTGATGAAAAAAACAGTAACCAAAACGAGGAATCTCATTAGCTTTCATAAATTGAAACACATCTCCTACAGATTCATGACCTTCACTCATATCATAACCAGCAAAATCAACTGCAATAATCCTCTCACGATTAAGTTGATCAAAAACTTGACGTAACCGTTCATAACAAGCTGAAGATGTTGACTGATAACTGGTCTTAACTTCCATAATCATCTGTCGAACGTCAGCAACTGCTAATAGGCTCCTCTCATAATCAAAAAAGAGCTCTTCTATTTGCTGAATCGCTATTTCTTCTACCTCCTCTTTTGCAAAATAACCTGAATTAACAGTAAAATTTAAGACTTCGTATATCTCCTGTTTTAGCTCTTCACTCATATCGTCCATCTTGTCTCCTTTCTTTCTCTAACAAATAGCTCACCTTTATTTCTGACTAAAAGATAAAACCTCCATAGATCTAAAATAGAAAAATAGCGCCCCATCTTCGTAATCAATCACCTCGTATTGAACCGTTGTCCCTGGCCCATAGTCTAGTATGATAATATCAAAACCAGAAATTGGGTGATAACCTCCTCCAAACCCTTCTAGCCTAAACGAAGAAACATCCTTAAATAAAATTGTCAACTTCTCCTTGATGCCATCAATTAACTTGAACGTTATTTTTAAATAAGAAAGTTTTTCACTATACCACTCGTCATAATCTGTATAAAGTTCTAATGACTCAATGCCTGTAATAAACTGACTAGAAAATTGTGGATATAATGCCAAAATTTGTGGATCGGACCATTTATAACGCTTTTCATGACGATACTTATTCATGTAACCTCTCCTATACTGAGCCAAAAATCTGGATTAGAAACAGCTGATTTTCTTTGACTTTTTTCAAATTTCCGCTCAATTCCTTATATTTATCCCGTTCTTTTTCTAAACCCAACTGCTCGTAAATCTGAATGGTTTCCAGAAATAACGAATTGGCTTTACTTTGATCTCCCATAAAAAAATATATCCAGCCCCGATAAAAAGGCAACATTGCCGCAAAACGAAGATTTTCTTGAAAGACCAATTGTTCCTCAACCATTAGAAGCGTCTTAAAGGCATATTCAAAAGCATTTTTAGCACAAAAAACAGTTAAACAGGTAAATAACGTCTGGAAAACCAACTCCTCCGCTGCTGGTAAACACCGATAAGACTCTAATCGTTTGACAGATTGTTGAACAAAACGCCACAAAATAGGCGGTGTAAAAATAAAGGACATGCGATTGAGTAATTCTAATTCATAAAGCCCCCAAATCTCAACATCAAATAAATATTGCTGAACGGGTAGCCCGATTACTCCAATATCCTCTGGAATAACTTCTAAGCTCATCGGCTTTCCCGTTTGTTTCAATTTGATAAACAACACGTAAATTTTAACAAATATCAAAAAATGACTCATCTTTAGACTGACTTGTTTCGCCAAATAATCTTCAATTTTCCTTTGTTCTACCAGCAATTTCAGCAAAAAGTCATCAATAACCGTATCAATTTGATAACTGTTCATCAATTGATAAAACTTACTCATCATCTCCTGCTCTTTTAGCCAATACTGCCCCGGGTTAACTAATAACCCAAATTCATCATGACTGACATTCAGTTTATGCAATAATTTCAACAACCGATCGTAGGAGATTTTCGATTGCCCCTTTTCAAACTGGGCAATTAACGACACTGAAAGACCTTCTTCCGCTAACTCCTTCAGCTTAACCCCTTTATTTTTACGCAAATAACGAAAGGCTTCTCCATAATTTTTCATTTAGTCCCCTACTTTTTTTACAATATATTGTAATATTACCATAAAACGCAGGAACTTGAACCTATACTAAAGAAAGAGGAGGAAATAAAATGATTATTATAAAATATGGCAATCGCTTCAAACTTATCCTTATGATTATTTTTCAAGTTGCAAACAGTTTCAGTAATTTATTACTGGCGTACATTATCAGTGCTTTTATTCGCGTTGCTGGCAATAAAAACTTAGTTGAATTTAAACAAATTGTTTGGTTGGGAGTGATCGGATTTTTTATTTTCGGCATCATCAATTACTTATCCAAGTATTTTCAAATTCAGTTTATTCAAGATATCAATCAAAACTTGAAACGTAAATTAGTCAACTATTACTTGCGACAGGAGAGTGATAAAACCAGTCAGATTTTATCACTTTTAACAAATGACATGAAACAACTAGAAACTAGCGGTATTAAAGCAGAAATTACGATTATTGGCAATCTATTGTCCTTTATAATCGCATTACTAGGTTCTTTAACCTTTGATTTTTTTATGACGCTCGTTTGCGTACTGGCTTCATTTCTCCCTTTTTTTATCTCAAAAATAACCGAAAAGAGCATTAAGCAGACAGCAAACACCTGGACACAAGACAACAGTGCTTATGTAAAAAAAATGAACAATCTTTTCCACGGTATTGCTACGATTGTCACCTATCAAGCTTACTCTTATGCCGAAACACAAGCTGATATCTCTGTGCAACAATTGGAAAAGTCACTGGCTAATATGGAACGAACCATCGCATTCTCAGATTCTATTATCTATCTTGTCTCATGGTTTACAGGAATCATCTTGCCTTTTGGTTTTGGAATTTTGCGAATTATCCAAGGAAACTTATCTTTAAGCGCATTTCTGGGAGTTGTGCAACTTTCTAATTCTTTTACTAATCCAATTATTCAAGTCATTCAACTTAAGAATCAGCTCGCTACTGTCGACGGGATTTTAACAAAAATCGAATTGGCGTTTAACTATGAACAAATAAAAACTGGTAGTTCTTTAAAAACCATTCAATCGCTAACATTACAAGGAGCGGCTGTAAAAAGAGGAAAACAGTTCCTATTAAAACCAACAACACTACTGATTCATGCCCAAGAAAAACTACTGATTATGGCCCCTTCCGGTTATGGGAAATCTACTTTACTAAAAGTCTTTCAACAACAAACTTCTCTAACAGAAGGTCAATACCTTATCAACGGCCAACCTATCATTCAGTTTAATAAAACACTGTTGCAATCACACTTTGCGCTAATTCAACAAACTCCTTTTATATTTGCTGATACTCTTTATCACAACTTAACATTAGGAAAATCATTTTCAGACCAAGACCTTACTGACGCCATAAAAATGACCGGTTTAACAGAGCTCATCACCGAAAAAGGACTAGACTACTCACTAGAAGAAGACGATACAGGTCTTTCTGGTGGTCAAATACAACGGATCGAAATTGCACGTGCCATACTGCGACAACGTCCGTTTTTATTAGTCGATGAAGGGACGTCTGCCCTAGATCATCACAACGCTGCCATTATTCGAGAAACCCTAAAAAACTATCCCGGAGCAGTTATTGAAGTCGGGCACAAACTCGCTAAAGAAGACATCACGATGTTTGACCGCGTCATTCATTTAGAAGATTAACACTCGCCTTTACCACCAAAAAAGTGACTGCCTAACTCTAGATAGCCATCTAGCAGTTGGACAGTCACTTTCCCTTTGTAAATCCAGCATAACAAGCCAAGATTCACTGATGAAACAGGAGTCAGCGCCACCTAAACAACGCTTATTTGTTGACTGGGTGGTCACTCATAATAAGGAATAACATATAACCTGTCAATTCTAAAATAAGGTCAAAATAGCTATTTTGATAATAAAAAAAGAACCAACTTTTTTGAATTTAACTAACAAAAGGTATAATTTCCGATCAGCCCGCTCACTCTTCCCACTTCTTCAGCTGACTCCCCTTACAAAAAAAGTAACCACCTGATACTACTCCAAGATTTAGGTGATTACGTTCCCTTTAGCTATCTTTTTGATTAACTACCTAACCCATTCCTCCATCATGTTGCCACTCCAACCACCAAGCTGACTTGGTAAGTATCTGGACCTGTCACGACAATCGTCATTCGATCAAAATATTCCATCACGCCTGCTTGACTACCTGAAAAAGAGGTGAATAACACCTTACCAATTGCCTCAGCATTTTTTACAGCATTAAACGAACTCGTGTAAGGAGCCGTGCTGACTTCCTCAATCTGCTGGCTAAACCTTTCCGTAGTAGCGCTTGTCGACATACTAGCCGTAGGACTGGGCTCACCGACTAGGCAGTGCCGCAGGGCTTGATGGTTGAGTTGTTGATTGGTCTGTCGCCACCTCAGGTTTTTTCGAACACCCTACTAGAACCAATACTGCAATAATACACATCACTTTTTTATCATTTTCCTCCACAACATATATTACACTCATCTACTACGGTTTTTATTCGAAAGTCTCCTCAGATAAACAGCGAAGAAAAGACCTTGAAGCTGCAATTAACAGCATGCAAGCATCATCTCCCTGACCGATCCCTAATAGTCGCTCGGCCTCGACCAAGTCACTTTTAAAAATATTAACAACATCAAACTTGCTTAATTCTTCTTGTTTTATATCCATCTACGGTTCCTTTCGCCTCTACAACACATGTTCTTTCATATACTCAGATGTTGCTTTTTGAATTGACCTCATTAAATCAGCTCACTGATACCTCAAACAAAATTTTCGGACTGAATTATGATTGTCTCACTTCTATTCAACCACTTTTTCATCAAAAAAACAATCACAAAAAAGGCACAATTGAAAAGTGCTAATAGGTTTCAATTCTACAACATAATTTATTAAGCAGAAACCTAAACGAATCATACAACACTATCCACTTAAGATACTGACAACCCAATAAAAAAATGTCGACTTAACGGATCTTCGTCAAATTGGAACACACTCATAACTTCTGTTTCAAAGATATTTTTTGGAAAGCTATTAATTGATATGGGTACCGACTAAATAATTTCTACAAAATGCGCCAAAATCTGAACTCTTTGGTCTTCATTTTGTTGTCGCTAGTGTCTAAAAGGCAAAAGACTTAAAACCATGGGCCAGGAGAATGCTTGACGCTTTAGCATTTAATGAAATTTAAACAATGTGTCCTGTTTCCTGTCACTAATTGCTGTCGTTATTCTCACAAATTTATCAACAGATCTACACCATGATAATTAAATCAAACATAATATCAAGCTTTACTTTTCTCCTACAACAGATCTATTCTTAGTGCTTTACCTGCAGTAAAAAAGTTAGGATTATTACTAAGATTCTTGCTTATTCTGACAATTGACATTTAAGAGCATTATAGTATAATAAACCTAAAAAGATACCGCTTACAAAAATCTCAACTTATCCCTATTTGCCGTCCGCCAGCTTATTGTCAACGTCACTCTTAGAATAAATCAATTCAACTTCCCCGCTTCCGTCTATTGTCAAAGGCAGTCAAATAACCAAAGGAGAGGTTCAGGTATGAAGGAGAAGGCATACTACACCATTGGCGAGCTATCAGATATTTGCGGCATTTCCAAGCGAAATTTACGATTTTACGATGAAAAAGGCTTGCTAAAACCTAGCAAGCGTGATTCAAGCAACAATTACCGTTATTACTCAGAAGAAAAGGCAATTGACGCTCTAAAAATTAAAGAACTAAAAAAGAAAGGCTTAAGCATTTCCGACATCAAACTACTCGTAAAGAAAAAAGACTTAAAGGTATTTCGAAATGCCTTAAATCAATCTATTACCGCATTAGAAAAGGAAAAACAACTAATTGAAGAACAAATCCGCCAATCCAAGGCTTCCTATTCCGCTGTCAGTCAATCATTAATTTATTTGGAAACAGCACAAGTCAATCGTGATATTACGATCGACTACTCCCCTGAAACCTATGTGTATTTCACTAACTATCGTTGTAATCACCATGCAAAAAAATTATTCTGGGATCGTTTTGCTGAATTAACTCAACTTTGCGAAGAAGATAACTTCCAAATTATTGGGCCTTTCTCGGCTATCTTTCATGAACACTACTTTAATCAATTCTTCTTTGATGAGGGCCAACTAGAAGTTTTTTATCCTATTACCCCAACAAACGTTAAGCATCCTCGTGTGCGGATTATCGAAAAACGCTTAATGATGAGTAAAATTGTGATTGGTAATTATCAATCCCTTCTTTCAACTTACGTTGATTTGATAAACTACTCTAAAGAAAACAACTTGCAAATCATTGGCCCTAACCTTGAAGAATACCTATGCGACTTCTCTTTTGGTCTTCACGAAGATGACTGGATCACACGGATCGCTTTCCCGATTATAATGAACGACGATTCTTGCACACTCCATCCTAAAAAAACAGCTCTCAAGCACTTTTGATATCTCATAACACTTTTACAACAGACAATAACGATCCCCCAGAATTAATTCTGGGGGATCGTTTATCTTTACGTAAATGACTTAACTCTAATAGTGAGGACTCTCATTTTGGACCAATCAAGTTACATTATGCCAACAAAACCTCACAATAAATTATAATCGAATCAATTTTACGGCTTTAGGAATAATTACAGCATAAATATCTGGATATGTCAGCACTTCAGGCAAGCTATCAAGTAAAACAACTTTTTCAATTTCGTGCTCTAATGAATCAGTCAGCGATGCTACTTCTGCATAAAAAACTTGACCAAAAGTTTCAATCCCCTCATTGTCTACACCGTAAATAAACAACGGCTTTAATTGAAAAGCAATTGCACCTGTTTCTTCAAACAGTTCCCTACTGGCGCATTGTTCAATAGATTCGCCTAACTCTCTCCTGCCTCCAGGTAGCTCATAACTTATTCGATCTTTATGACGAACATAAATAGTCTTATTATTTTGCTTAGCCAAAATCACCGAAAACCTCAGTTGATCTTCAGGTATTTCGTTCAATTCATAGGTATTTATCTTCATTTAAAGCTCCTTTACAATCGGCTAATAAAACCAGTTTACCATATTGATTCACTTTTAATCGAGTAACAGACAATTTTATTTTACCAGAAAACTCAGACCACACAGTAACGACTATTGCCAAAGCCGTTGGCTATCAAAACCCCTTATCATTTTCGAGAGCCTATAAACGAATTTACGGCCATTCTCCCAGAAATAAAAAAAAATAAACAAGGGAATTTAGACGCTTGTCCAAATCCCCTTGTCCTTATAGATGAATCGGTAAGCCTTGAGCAAGTTCAGCTGTATCCATAATTGCTTCTGACAATGTCGGATGAGCGTGAATGGTTAAGGCGATATCCTCAACTGTCAACCCTGCCTCTACCGCTAAAGTAATCTCACCAATCATCTCGCTAGCGTTTACGCCGACGATCTGACCACCGACAATCGTTGAATCCTGATCAACAATCAGCCTAGCAAATCCCTGATTTTGATTAAGTGACAGTGCTCGACCATTGCCTTGGAGAGGAAATTGAAACGCTTTGGCGGAAATGGTCTTTTCAGCTTCCTTTAAAGTAAGTCCCGTACTAGCCAGTTCAGGATCAGAGAAACAAATCCCTGGCACTGCTCGATAATCACGCTCAACTTTTTTACCAGCTAAGACTTCAGCCGCTACTTTCCCATCGTAGCTAGCCTTATGAGCCAAAGCCAATCCTGCCACCACATCACCAATCGCTAAAATATTGGCCACCTTTGTGCGATAATCAGCTCCCACTGGAATAAGACCTTGCTGATCCACTGTTATGCCAGTTTTCTCTAAATCTAAGTCATCTGTATTAGGACGTCTGCCAACGGTCACCAAAACATAGTCTGCGGCAATTTCATAGGACTTCCCTTTAACCTCATAATGAACAACCACACCTGAGGCCGTTACAACGGCCTCTTTAGCAAGCGCTTCAGTCTGAACAACGATTCCTTTTTTCTTAAAAGCGGACTGAACCACTCTAACCATATCTCCCTCAAAACTAGGCAGTAACTGAGGGGAGCCTTCTAAAATTGTCACCTCTGAGCCTAAATTAGCGTACGCACTCCCTAGTTCAGCGCCAATCACGCCACCCCCAATAATCACTAGCTTTTTAGGAATTCCGCTTAAATTCAAGGCACCTGTTGAATCCAAAATTCGTGGTCCAAAAGGGAATCCCTTAAGCGACAACGGACGGCTACCAGTGGCGATAATCGCCTGCTTAAAGCGATAATCAGTTACCCCATGCTCTGTTTCAAGCGCCACTTGAGTTGGATCGATAAAACGGGCTTTCCCTTTAATAATCTTAACCTGGTTCTTTGTTAACAAACTCTCGATCCCAGTCGTCAGTCTTTTGACCACATGGTGATTTTTCCATGTTTGCGTTTGGGAAAAATCAAGGTTGGCCTGCTTAACCTCGAGACCTAAAAAGTCAGAGTTAAGACTTTCTTGATAGCGATGTCCAGCAGTAATTAAAGCTTTTGACGGAATGCACCCCTCATTTAAGCAGACGCCCCCAATCTCGTCTTTCTCCACAATCGTGACAGCTTGTCCTAATTGTGCTGCTCTAATCGCTGCCACATAACCTCCTGGCCCTGACCCAATTACCAGTGTTTCAATGATCGTTTTTTCCATCGAATCTTTCCTCTCCCTATTTATAGTAATAGGCCATAAGGTTGTTCCAAAAGACCTACGAGTACGCTTAAAAATTCGGCCACAGGCGCCCCATCGATTGCCCGATGATCAAAGGAAAGACTTAACGTTAAGGTAGGATGCATTTCCACTTGATCGCCAACTGAGTAAGCCGCCTCATATAAACTACCAACCCCTAAAATTGCCACTTGGGGCCCATTGATAATCGGTGTAAAATGGCGAACAACCCCTTTACCGAGAGAACTAATGGTAAAGGTCCCATCAGATACCTCCGCTGATGTCAGCTTGCCTTCTCGGGCTTTTTCCGTCATGACTTTGACTGCTTCAGTTAGGTCTGCTAAACCAAGCTGATTGACCCCTTTAATTACCGGCACGACCAAACCATCAGTCAAGCCAACCGCCACCCCCATATTAACCTGGCTAAATTCATGAATCCCATCTTCTAAGACGTGAGCGTTTAAACGAGGGAATTGTTTAAGAGCGACGGTGACCCCTTTAATCATGAACTCAAGCAAAGACAACCGCTTGCCGTTTTGCTCTTCAATCACTGGTAATAGCTGCTGCCGCAACAACACCAATTCCTTGAGATTGACTTGCGCTTCCATCGTCACATGAGGAATCGTTTGACTATTAGTCACCATCGTATCAGCAACCGCTCGACGAAGTCCCTTCCACGGGCTGAAAAGTTCTTGATTTTCAACGGCTGGCACGCCGTTAGGCTTCACCGAATAAGCCGTCACATCACTGAGATGGATGCGGCCATGGCGCCCACTTCCAAGAATATGACTTAGCTCAATTCCTTTTTCACGAGCCAGCTTCCTAGCGGCTGGCGTCGCTCGTATTTCTTGACTAACCGAGACAGAAGAATCTGACTGAGGTTGTTCTTTGATTGGTTCAGACTGACGCCTCTCAATCGACGGTGCCTGATCAGGAACCTCTTCACCAACTTTCCCTAAAAAGGCGACCACTGCATTAATCGGTACCATTTGATCTGCCTCGTAATAACGTTTCAACAATGTTCCTTCTTCATAGGCCTCAACTTCAATCGCAATTTTATCTGTCATCACTTCAAAAATTGCTTCGCCAACTTCCACATATTCTCCTTCTTCTTTAAACCACTGGGTAATACTTCCTTCTGCCATCGTTGAGCTTAATTTTGGCATTAATACCTCAAAAGCCATTCACAAGACCTCCTTTATCACTTTTTTGCCATCATCTCTTGGCAAGCTTTGACAATATCCACTACTTGAGGCACTGCCAACTTTTCCAAATCTGGATGATAAGGAATCGGTACTTCTTCCCCTGCCAAGCGAACAATTGGCCCATCCAGAAAATCAAATGACTCATTTTCGACAATCACACTAGCCAACTCTGCACTAAAGCCACTGCGTTTAACCGCTTCGGTTACAACTATCGCCCGTCCCGTCTTTTTAACCGAGTCAACAATTGTTTGCTTATCCAGAGGGACAAGCGTTCGCGGATCAACCACTTCAATATTAATCCCTTCTTGAGATAGAATCTCGCCAGCCTCTAAAGCTCTGTGAACCATGATCCCCGTTGCCACAACGGTGATATCACTTCCTTGACGCTTAATATCAGCCACACCTAAAGGAATAACATACTTCCCTTCTGGGACATCGCTACTGGTCTTGTAACACAATTTATGCTCGTAAAACATCACAGGATTATTGTCTTCAATCGCCCCGTGAAGCAATCCTTTGGCATCGTAAGCAGTCGCTGGTTGCACCACTTTTAGACCAGGAACATGAGCTGTCCAATTCTCCAAACTCTGAGAATGTTGAGCAGCTGCCCCAGTCCCAGAACCGCCAGGCGTTCTCATCACCAGAGGAATCGTTGCCTTCCCCCCATACATATAGTGAATTTTTGCGGCTTGATTGACGATTTGATCCAAAGCAATCGTAATAAAATCTGAAAACTGTAATTCATAAACTGGCCTCATGCCAGTAATAGCCGCTCCAACTGCAGTACCAGCAATGGCGCTTTCGGAAATAGGTGTTGAACGAATGCGCTCCTCACCAAATTCTTCGACCATCCCACGAGTGACACCAAAGGCACCGCCATATACGCCAATATCTTCTCCCATCAGGAAAACATCTTGATTCTCATGCATCGCCTCGGTTAACGCTTCTCTAACTGCTTCTAAATAAGTGATTTCTCGCATTTCCTCAGTTCCCCCTTAATCTGCATAGACATCTTCATACAACGCTGAAGGCAGTGGCATCTCCCCAGCTTCAGCATAGCTAACCGCTTCCTCAATAGCTTCCTTAGCTGCCAGTCGAATTAACTCAGCTTCAGCTTCTGTCAACAAGCCAGCTGTCATAAATCGTTCCTTCGCTAATTTGATTGGATCGCGATTTTTGCGCCACTCTTCCTCTTCTGCCTTGGTTCGATATTTTTTTGCGTCTGACTTTGAATGACCTTTCCAGCGATAGGTAAGGGCTTCAATAATGGTTGGCCCGCCGCCATTGCGGGCTTTTTCCACCGCATCCCAAGTAGCATCGATCACCGCGATTAAATCATTGCCATCAATGGTCACCCCTTCAATGCCATAAGCAAGGGCTCGCTCGCTCAGACGGGAAACCCGTGTCATTTTTTCCACTGGCCCACTCATGCCATACTGGTTATTTTCAATAAAAAAGACAACCGGTAGATCCCAGATTGCAGCTAAATTGAGCGATTCATGAAAGCTCCCCTCATTGGTGGAACCATCTCCCGCATAACAAAGGGCCACTCGATCTTGTTGTTTCATTTTGGCCGTTAAAGCAGCCCCAGTCGCAATTGGGTAACCACCACCAACGATCCCATTCGCCCCTAAGTTTCCCGTTGCCAACTCGGCAATGTGCATGGAGCCACCTTTCCCTTTATTCGTGCCATTCGTGCGGCCAAATAGCTCCGCCATCATCCCTTTGACATCCGTTCCTTTGGCAATGGTTTGCCCATGACCCCGATGCGTTGCAGTAATCCAATCAGTTTGACGAAGAACTGCTCCACTGCCTGCCGCCGTGGCTTCCTGACCAACGGCTAAATGAGTGGTACCGTGAATTAAGCCACGAGCAAATAGCTGATCCACCTTTTCATCAAAAAAGCGGATTTTCCACATCGTTGCCAGCAACTTTATTAGTTGCTCATCTGTTAAATCACCTTTATTTGGTATCGAGATTGTCATCTTTGTTTCCCTCCATAACTAATTCATTTCCAACAAGTGATTGCCACACCAATTTTCGCCAATAACTACTCGATTGGCTGGCGGAATCTGTTTTTTCTCGTTTAATAAGGTGCCATAAATATCGATGGCAAATAGTCTTATCGTCATCCCAGATCAGCTGAGATGATGAAGAATGTCATCACAACACTGCTCCATCCCCATCTTCGTAATAAAGGCCATCCCATTCACCACAGGATACTCCTCCCCAAAAGAATGAGGTCCAATTACCACAATGACCGTTGGCTCCACTTCCTTTAGCTTCACTTCATAAATACTTTCACCGACAACTTTTACAGCTATTCCCCGCTCATTTAAATAGGTGTCAATAAAGCTGGTCGCAAATTTCAACTTATTTTGCGACGTTCCTGAAGCAACTAACACTGTTTTCATTTTTTTCGTCCTTTCTAATACGTTCGTCCACCATCCGCTAAGATGATTTGCCCGTGAATGTACGAACTCTCAGGGCTGGCTAAAAACACTGCTAAATTAGCAATATCTTGAGGCTGGCCTATTCTGCCAAGCGGAATCTGTTTAAGCAATACCTCCCGGCTTTCCTCTGTCGGGTATAAGTGATCTAAAATATCAGTCTGAATCACTCGTGGCGCAATGGCATTAACATTAATCCCTAAGGGCCCCAACTCTTTTGCCAGATTGCGCATCAACCCATGTTGGCCTGATTTGGAGGCCGCGTAATGAGCCCCACCACCAGTTCCAGTAATCCCTGAACCAGAGGTAATAAAAACGACCTTTCCTTGATTTTTTTGTTGAATCAGATCTGCTAAAAAAGCTTTTATCGTATAAAAAGACCCACTTAAATTGATGTTAATCACCCGTTGCCATTCTTCTACGTCGATCTCCTGAAGACTGTGATGATAGCTGATGCCAGCATTAATAACTAGCAGATCAATTCGACCAAGCTGCGCCATCACAAGGTCTCTAGCCTGGCCCAAACTCGCCACCTGACTGACATCTGTTTTGATAAAAAGAGCCGACTCACCCCTACCGTTTATTTCATCAGCCAGAGTTTCACCCGCTGATGAATCAAAATCTAAAATAACCGTTTGAGCGCCACCCTTGGCAAATGTTTCCACAATGCAGCGGCCAATCCCTTTGGCACCACCAGTCACAACTGCTACTTTCCCTTTAAAATCAGTCATTTTGAATGGCCCCTTTACTTCATAATCTCAATAATTTTAGCAATATCCTCATCCATTCCGATTCCCGTTAAAAAGGATAGAGCACGAATCACTGGTATCTGATCACTCTCATAAGAGGTCGTCGTGACTACTAAGTCCGCGCCAGTAATTTTTGCTGGTAATTCCGCCACCTTGCATTGCTCCACCGTCGCGTTGATCTGGTGCTTCGCTAATTCCTCCTGCACACGCATGCTGACGACTGTTGATGTTGCGACACCTGTTCCACAGGCGATTAAAATATGTTTTTTATTCACGATGACCACTCCTATTTTCTAGTTATTTTCTGATTCTGGAAACTGCTTCTTAATATCATTTCTAACCCAATACCAAAGCCCGCCGTATAACAGCAGTCCAATAATTCCAGCCGCAAAAGCAGGCACATTCGTCGGATCAATTAATTTCAACATAATCCACAAGGTTAAATGGCTGCTCATATCAATCCCAGAAATCATCGTTGCCCCTTCGGGAAAAGCAAACCCAACAGCATGGGCCATCGTCGTCGTTAAAGCGCCTAAATTAGTCGCAATAAAGAGCACCAAGCACAGAGAGACAATCGCATTAAGCAATCCCCGGAAAATATTTCCCTTTGAAGCCGCCACTGACCAAATAACCGTAAATGGCAAAACAGCTAAATCAGCAAAAGGCAACAAGCGATTGTAAGGTAAAACTGCTGCTAAAAAGATCGTAATCGGCACCATGATAAGCGCCACCGTAATAATTGCTGGATGAGCTGTCACCACCGCAGCATCCAGTCCGATATAAACCTTTTTTCCAGGGAATCGTTTTTGAATAAAACTTTTCGCTGCGTCGGCAATTGGCGCCAAACCTTCCATTAACAACGCCACCATTCTCGGCATCAAAATCATCACCGCTGACATCTGAATCCCTAACTGAATAATGGCTTGAGAATCATAACCAGCCAAGAAGCCCATGCCGATTCCTAAAATCAGGCCGATCATCATCGGTTCTCCAAAAAGCCCCAGCTTATCCTTTAAGTTCTTGGCATTGATGTCGATCTTATTCAAACCAGGTATTTTGTCCCAAAGCCGATTTAAAGCATAGGTAATGGGAGCGAAGTTTACCGTTTCACCGTGAGGCAGCGAAATCCCCGGTAGGCCAAAGAAATGTTCAACTGCTGGTGCCGTCCAGTCAGCTAATTTGAAAATCACAAACGCATTGATCAGCGAACAAATAATCGCAATCCAAATTGAATTTGTCGCATAATAAATCATGGCCCCTGGAAAAATTAAATGCCAGTAATTCCACAAATCCACATCCATTGTTTTGGTCATATTGTAGCGCAATAAAATAATATTAAAGATAAAAATAACTGGTATTAACAAAACGGCAATCGGTGTCGCAAAGGTAATCGCCGCACCAATTGGCCAGCCAACATCCAAAATGTCCAAATTTAAGCCCAGCCGTTCAATCATCGCTTGAGAAGCCGTGCCAACTGAATCAGATAATAAACCAATTACTAAGTTCAAGCCAGTAAACCCAATACCAACCGTTAAGCCTGCGCGAAATGACTTGCTGAGAGACTGTCCCAGAATTAACCCAAAAATCGTTAAGATAATCGGCAACATAGCCGTTGCCCCTAAATCAAGAATATAATTAACTGCTGATTTAATTAGTTCTAACATGCGTTACATCCCCTTTATTTTTGTTTTTTCAAATGATCTCCCGTAACAATTGATTAATCGACTCAACCTCCTTCCCTTCCTTGATCATGGCCAATGCGCGCTCATTCTGACAAAGACCAATTAACTTTTGCAACATTACCAACTGATTTTCCGGCTCTTTAATGGCTAACATAAAGATAATTTCCACTGGCACTTCCTCTCCTGGACTGGCCATCACCTCGAAAATGACAGGGGTTTCAACAATCCCTACCAAAAAACCTTCATGAATCACATGCTGACTCTCAGTGTGAGGAATAGCAACACTGATCCCTTTAGTGGGAAGCCCTGTCGGAAATTCCTTTTCCCTGAGAATCACGGCCTCTTTATAGCTGTCCTTCACGTAGCGTTCCGCAATCAGCACATCGCTCATTTTTTCCAAAAGCTCCGTCCGCTTCTCGGCTTGAAAGCGACAAAACATAAACTTTTCTTTAGTATCATACAGTAACTTTTTCATCGACAATCCCCATCACTTCATTTTCTAAATTTTTTATTTTGTCTAATAAGGCCCACTCTGTCTGACAAGATCCTAAGACCTGATCAAACTTGCCACTGCCTAAGATCTCTGTTAAGTTATACAAACAACTGCCCAAATTATCTTGCTCGGCAATGCTGAAAGCAATCACATACTTGACTGGATCATTTTTCTGGTGATTAAAATTAACTGGTTGCTGTAAGCGAACAAAACTTGCCCCGGTTTTCAAGGCACCATTTTTCCCATCAGCATGGGGAATCGCCACTCCTGGATAAATCACCACATAAGAGTCCAACTGATCGATGATCTCGATCATCGACTCAATATAAGACTCTGTAATCAAACGATCCCTTAACAATAGCTGCCCACTTAAGCGCACCGCGTCTTGCCAAGTCTCAGCTTGACCATTTAGCTCGATCCGTTGTACAGCTAAAATATCGGATAAGGTGGCAATCTCACGAGCAGAGTGTTCTTTCTCCACTTCAAAGTGAGCATAATAAACCCTCTCCAATTCTGCCAAAGCATGAACCTTGTCCTCAGTATCGATGTATTTATCGATTACCTGTAAATACTTCTGATAAAACTCATCTTTTCGACTCTTCACTGTCTCACCTACTTGGTTTTTCATGACCTTTTGGGCCTGAAGCTGATAGACCATTCGTTGGATATCCATAATATTGGTTTCAGACAACATCGGATTAACAATCACCAAGGGGTGCGAAAACTGACGAATCGGCACAGTTGAAACTACCAAATCCTGAGTCAACCACTGGCTAGTGGCAATATCATGAGAAGAATCCACTGAAATGATCTCAATTTGTGGAAATATCCGCGTGATCTTCGCCTTTAACAATTGAGCAGTGCCCCTACCAGAATTACAAACGAGACGAACAGTGATAACCGGCTGATCACCTGAGCTATTTTCTACGATCGCCATAACGTACATAACGAGAAATGACACCTCGTCATCTGAAAAGGATTTTTCTAAATAAGTCTCCAAATTAGTTAAACTCGATCTAACAATTGGGAAGATGTCTCGATAAGACGCCATGATTTCTGGCAGCAAGTCATTTTCAACCGTCACATTCTCCTTAATTCTCAATACTGACAACTTCAAGTGGTTTTCTAGCAATTCGAAAAGATCGCTATTTAAGTAGTATTTAATGTTGAGTTTATTGGACAAATGGAAGATGAACTCATTGACCAGTATTTGGATTTCAATGGAATCAATCTTTCGACCATTGTTTTTTAAATAGCTCTTTTGCCGCAAATTCCCTGTCAAAAATAACAGTTCACTTTCTGAAAAAGACACGTTGAAATCGGATTCAATTTCGGTTGCCAAACTTTTAGCAAAGCCATATTTAGAACTGCTGACTAGCTGCTCCGTTTTTACCTCACTAATGCTTTGTCCCTGTTCTAAACGGCTAACCACAATCATTAAGTAACAAACCACTTCCTGATAAGAAAAATCAGACAACTGTAAATCATGTTGACGTTCTGCTTTAATTAGCAAGCCTTTCATTTTTTGATAAATCCCATCTTGATCGATAATGTCCAACAATAATCGTTGAAAAATACTGTTTTCATTGCCAAAAGCATAAGCATATTCACCAGCGAACAAGCCGTTTAATAAAATTAGTTTCAACATAGCTCGTCGAAGATCTCCCTCATCCCCCCGTATTTGATACCCTTTACCAACCTGTGAATAAAGCTCCAACTCATTTTTTTTAAACCAAAGTTTCAACTCTTCAATATCGCTAATCAACGTATTGCGACTGACAAGTAAGTATTCAGATAAATAATAAGTGGTCACATACTCAATAGAATTCAGTAGTAATAGGGCTAGAATGGTTCGACGCTCATTTTGTGAAAGACGGTAATGCTGAAATGTGGCATAGTTTTTTAACGTTTGGTTCCAATCGACATTGGAGGTAAAAATAATCGTACCACTTTCGTCGAATATTATTTGCCCTTGCTCATCCGCAGCAAACTGCTCATTAATATCATTAAGATCATTCCTAATAGTTTGCTCCGATACTTTAAACAGCTGAGCATAATCTTGTAACGACTTTTTCTCTCCTCGTAACACATCCAATATAATCTTGTTAATTCTTCTGTTCATCTTGGGCACCTCCACACTTTTATTATAAGTTAGGTCAATTTTTTCACAAGACCAATTAACTTGATATCGTTTTCAAATAATTTGTGATAGCCAGAAAATTGAGTTAACAAGCGAAAAATGCTACCATCAACTTATCCAATATCTGCTTAATCTTGGGGCTCACATTGACTTAAACTAATGAGTAAGGAGTTTATTATACTATGAAAGCATTACGAAAAACGAATCCCGGCTACAATCAGATGCGCTATACAAACGTCGTCACTCCTGATCTTAAAGAAGATGAAGTAAAGATTCGGGTCCTTTTTACGGGGATTTGCGGATCCGATATTCATAACTTTAAAGGAGAATACACCAAAGTTACCCCACTTACATTAGGTCATGAATTTTCAGGAGAAATCGTTGAAGTTGGGGAAAGTGTTGAACGATTAGAAGTGGGCGATATCGTCAGCAGTGAAACCACCTTTGAAGTCTGTGAAAAATGCCCCTACTGTCTCAAAGAAGAGTACAACCTTTGCAGTCAGCGAAAAGGACTGGGAACTCAGATTGATGGGAGCTTTGCAGAATATGTCATCGCTAAAGCTTCACGTTGTCATAAAATACCCGACAATATTACCCCTCAAGTCGCTGCCATGTTGGAACCCTTGGCTTGTTGTGTTCATGCTGTAATGGAAAAGACGGCGATTCAATCAGGAGAAACCATTGCTGTTTTTGGTCCAGGCCCGATTGGCTTGCTGATGTCACTTGTCTTAAAGACCTATCAGGTAACCGTCATCCTTATTGGTATTACACAAGATAAAAAGCGTTTGCAACTGGCATCCACTTTAGGTATCGATCAGATAATCGACAGTCAAACCTGCGACTTAACATCAAAAGTGGCTAGTTTGACCGATAATTTAGGCGTTGATTATGTTTTTGAATGTTCTGGCAGTCCTGTCGCTCTTCGCCAAGCCTTTCAGATTAGTAAAAAGCAAGGTACCATTATTCAAGAAGGGCTTTTTGCCAAAGATATGATTCCGATCGACATGAGTCTTCTGATTCACAAAGAGATTCAATATATCGGATCGCGAACCCAGAAACCAAGTTCTTGGTTGAAATCCCTCGATCTTCTGGAATCAGAAAAAATCGACTTAACTCCCTTAGTTTCTGCCGTTTATCCATTAGCAGAATGGGAACAAGCCTTTCAAAAAGTGATGGCCGGAGATGATATCAAAGTATTACTTCAGCCCTAGAAAAGCAAAAAGCCCGCTCCAACTTAGGGAACGGGCTTTTTACGATACTCTTGCTGATGCTCAAAATTCTTTAATGTTTACATCCTAAATAACAAACAAATTATGTACTTATTCATAGTTTCTATCAAGATAATTTACATCAAAATATTCATATGACAAAAGTTTACCTTCTGCTTTATCAATGGCAACAGAAAAAAATGTATTATCTGACAGCCCAACTTCAACTACATAGTGAGCTT
This sequence comes from Vagococcus allomyrinae, assembly GCF_017829975.1. Lineage (GTDB taxonomy): Bacteria > Bacillota > Bacilli > Lactobacillales > Vagococcaceae > Vagococcus_D > Vagococcus_D allomyrinae. The sequence goes on from NZ_JAEEGA010000004.1 coordinate 139,288, forward strand.
CAAAAGGTAAACCGACTTCCTCAATGCTTTTTTTCTTTTCTCCTTCTTCGTATCTATATTCATTTGACTGGTCCCACTCACTGCCAACGGCAACATACACAATATCAACAATTTGCGTCTTGTCAATCGTTAACTCCAGATCACCTGTGATTTTTTTTCCATAGTCAAGGGCCATTTGTTTGATATCTTCTTGTTCAGGTAATTTATTCCATCCAGCTATCCTTTGTTCTTGTTCAACACGCTCTTCGGAACTATATAATACAGGTGCTTCCTCACTGCCAAGGATTAAATCGTCATCATCGCTTTCAACCACTTCCTCATTCCAATTATCAAACCAGCTCCAATCAAGACTTGGATCACTATTTACTGAAGCAGAGGTTAACTTGCCAGCTCTGGAATCAACATTAAACATAGTTGACCCTTCTGCCAATTCTATCGTAATATTCCAATAAGGATTAGAATTTTTAAAAAGAGGTGGTATAAATACGATAAACACTCTGTTCTTTAATTTAACATTAAAATCTGCTTCTAAAGACTCCAAGCCAATGGTAAGTGCTGATTGAGGAGAAATATCATTTTCAGTCGGTTTAACTGATTCATACGTACGAATGGTAAAGCCCTCGATTTCCTGCTGATCTTTAAAAGAAACTTTTTGCTTAATTTCTTTTGCATCAACAGTCTGTAGGTGACCACTACTAACACTATTAACAAGGGAAACACTCGCTCCCATCAGTCCTAACAGTGCTACAATACTAACCCCGCCAATGACTACCGTCTTGATCGCCTTTTTTGTTTCATTTCGTTTCATACTGTATAACTCCTTTCTTGAATTGATCCTAGTATAGCTCTTTATTATTTTAGAAATGGTATCAACTTGTTAACAACATGTAAAAACAATGGTAACAGTCGTTCCTTTTTCGGATGAGTGGTAATGAAGAGTTCCTAGGTGTTGTTCGATTATTTTGTGGCATAATGTCACACCTAAACCAGCCCCTCCTGTATGCCTCGCTCTAGAACTGTCTGATCGAAAGAAAGGCTGACCAATTTTCTCTAGTTCATTTTGTGTTATGCCACAACCATTATCATGTACAGCAACGCAAAGCTGCGTTTGGGTTATTTCTGCGGTAATCCAAACCTTCCCACCAGCCTCGCTCGCATTAATGCCATTATCAATGAGATTAATAAAAAGACTTTTAAGCAAGGTTGGATCACCATATAACTCAATATTCTCTAGCTTTTCATAATCGAAAACTACATTTTTTTGCTGTAGCTTTTCAGAAAGAGTGTAGTCCACTTCTTTTAATATTGTGGCTAAAGACAAACGATGGTAATCTAAGGATGTATGCTGAATTGTATAGCTTTGTAACATCATCTGTGATAATTGCTGCAATCTAGCACTCTCAGATGTAATAAATGATAAGGCCTCAATCCGCTCCACCTCCGTCACTTCCGCAATTAGCAGATAATCTGCATAGCCTTTAATCGCTGTTAAAGGTGTCCTAATTTCATGGGACAAATTAGCAACAAGTTGTTCTTTTTGTCGAGAACTTTCCTGCAAATCAGATATATATTGTTGCATAAATTGAGCCATATTATTAAAACTTGTAGCCAAACGCCCTATCTCATCAGGGCTTCCTTGGTCTGCTCTGCATCCCAAATCGCCTTCCGCTAACTGATCTGCCATTGATGTCAATTTTTCAAGGGGAGCAGTTAAACGACGCAAAATCACAAACAAACCTATGGTTAAGGTTAATAAAATACCTCCGCAACCAATTAAATATGCCAATCGTGTTTGGTTTGACCTCCAAATAAAAGATGATAGATCATATTGATAGGTTAACGTCCAGCTTCGATAATTCCCTTTAAGTAAATTAGTAATATATAAATAGGGCGTCCCTTCATTCTTTAATATCTGATAATTTACCTCATCTTCTTTAAGAGGTGTTTGATTCATTGAATTTGTCTTCGTCCTTGCAATTTCTATTTGAGAATTTTCTGTAAGATACGTTTCTTTATAAAATTTGAAAACCGTTAAGAGCATCTTCTCATTCCCTTGATTTAAGACACTGATATCATGATTCAGATTTTCAGCAATAACCGTTTGCTCAGCAAGATGCTGAGCAATCTCTAGGTTTAAATTTTGATGATAACCAATTATTTCAATAATAAAAACACCAAGACATAAACAAACACCGCAAAAAAGTAGTGTAATCAAGTATGTTTTTTGCCAAAAGTTGTATTGACTCATTTGGGTTTACCTGTCTGTAATCGGTATCCCATTTTGTATATAGTTTTGATAACATCCTCCCATTCAAGTTTTTTTCGTAGTTTTTGAATATGAACATCAACTGTTCGACTGTCCCCCATAAAATCATATCCCCAGACTAATTCAAGTAACTTTTCTCTTGAAAGTGCCAAATTCCGATTAAGAACCAATGTTTGCAATAATTCATACTCTTTTGGTGTTAGTGGTACTTCTTGGTGATTAAAAAATACTTGTCGTGTCAGTAAATCGACCGATACATTATCATGAGTAAACACTTTTTCTTGTTTTTGAGTCCGCCGTAATACAGCTCCCACACGAGCAAGTAATTCCAGTATTTCAAAGGGTTTTACAATATAATCATCTGCCCCCAATCCCAAACCAGCCAAACGATCTGACAAGTTGGTTCTAGCAGTGATAAAAATAATCGGCACTGTATGCTCTAATTGTCTAGCAATCTCAAAACCATCGACTTTTGGCAACATTACATCTAATAAAATCAAATCGAATTTTTCTAAAATAACTTGTTGTAACACCTCTTCACCACTAAAAGCTTGCACAATATGATGCCCCACTAATTGCAAATTTTTGCTTATTAACCGATTGATCGACAATTCATCTTCGGCAACCAATATATAAGCCATTCAATCACTCCTCTCTCTTCAATTTAGTTTAACAGAAACATATTATCAACTTGTAAAAAAGGTTCATATATTTAAATTTTTAGATGGAAAAACTGCAATTTAAGATAATTAAAACCACTATTACTAAATTAGTTTAAAGGCCTGTCGCTTTGCTACCCCACTCTACTGTAACCCTTTCCTTGTATTAAAAATATCCTTATAAAAAAAAGATGAAAAATCAAATGAAAATTTATTGACTTTCATTTACAAACGATCAATAATAAGGCGAAATAATAAATGAGCGGAGGATTTCTCATGGATAAATTAATTAATAAATACAATGTGTCAATTAGTCGCGGATTAATCGGAGCAGTCATTTTAGGTGTTGGATTTTTCCTTGCAACAAACGAAATCAATTCCTTTTTCACTGCCTTATCACCCTATAGTTTAATGATTTCTGGGTTGATTGCTTTTATCGTCACTTTCGGCACATCAGGTATCAAAGATTTATTCAGTAAACCGAGCGATCCTAATGGAAATATCAAGAACTTCTTTAAATATATTACTCTTACAGCTGTTTTAGGTTTTGCGGCGTCCATCTTTCTTCAATATGTTTTAAAGTTTCACTTAGCTGCTAATCCAGAATCCGGAAATATCATGTCAATCATCTTAAACATCCCCTTTATGTTATTAGGTGAAGAATTAATTAGCTTTTATATATTACTTGTCCTAGCTAACCTTATTTATAGAAAAACAACAAATCAAAAACAAGCTGAGATAATTGGCATCATTTTTAGCTGTATCATTTTTGGACTTTTACATTTTTCAACCTACTATAATGGCAATCCCATGACAACACTCGCTCACATCTTACTGATTCAAGGCAGTGCCAGAATAGCCTTTAATCTAAGTGGACTCAAATCAAATACCATCATCATGCCGTTAATTATTCACATCATTTATGATCTCATTTTCCTTAGTTTTTCTTAAGTTAATTAAAGACAACCTTTTAGCTGGTCAAAGCATCGCTAAAAGGTTGTTTTTTTGTGATATCTCCTATTACATAAATTTCTACATATCAGAATTTAAACCCAGCTTAATAAAAAAGGGGCTCAATGCTATATGTGGGCATTGACTTCGTGCTTCCGCAAAATACTCTGAAAATTCTAGAATTGCCAATATCGGTCCTTCGGCCATATTAAGCACTCTCTTACCTCTACTTTAGCAGTAAACATACCAAATTAACCCGGACAGAACATAATTTAGCTATGAAATCTGCACTATCATAATTATATAGCCCTTCTTATTCTTTTTTTTGGTATAATTGAACATATCACATATCACATATCTAGGGAGGGAGAACCCATGTCAAGAACAAACAAACCTGAAATAAAAACATTTCAAATCCACCAGGAAAAATTTACTTTTCTTGGTAACGAAACTATTCTTACTAACTCAGTTGATTTTGAGCTTGTTTGGAATAATTTTTTTAGAAAAGGTGGTTATCACCCCATTCTTCAACATGCGACAGATTCAAAACCGATTAATATCTGGTATACCAATAACAAAGGACAAGAAATTTATTCTCAAGGTTTATTTGTAAATAATGTGGAAATCGTCCCGGAAGGTTACACAATGACAGAATTTCCTGGAAGCGATTTTTTTGTAGTTACTACAGAATGGATGGCGACCAATGAAGAAGCCGTTGGCGAAAACGGAAATGGCCAATGTAATAGATATGCAGATAAAGTCCAAATTCCAGAAGGATATATTAGAAATAATGGTCCAGAAAATCCAATAACAGCAATAGAAAAGGAAAATTGCGATACTCCTGAAGGCAGCAGATATGAAGTTTGGGTGCCGATAAAAAAGGCTTAACACATTGCTTATCAACTCAATCTTAAGCTAGAACCATTCTGAGCGTTAACAACCTCGCCTAACTCAAGATAATGACAGTTTTTAAGTCTTAATTTAGGCTTTGCCAATAAGCCATCGGACATTTCATAGACCCGATGGCTTATATTTCAATTTATCGAAATAACTAACATACCTTTACTCTCTTCCTCCCTTAACCTGACAAGACTGTCATATACCTGTTCTCTTATCATGATATAATTAGCTTAAACTATAAACGAGGTGATGGTTATGACGATCGAAGGTTTGTACTATATTGATATCATCTATAATTTAATTTTATTTGGCATATGTGCGATTGTTGTGTATTTCATTTTAAAATTAGCAATTAAGCATGGCATAAATGAATCAAACATCGGGATAAAGACAGCTGAAAGCGAGATAATTAATGATAAGAAAGATGAGCAATCGCCTTCTTAATCATTTAACTCTCATTTTATTTTGCTAATTTCTCTCTTTCTTGTTATACTATGCACGAGCTCATCACTCTGTGCTTGCACTAAATGCGTGATTGACTGGAGTTTATCTCCAGTTTTTTTGCATGCTTATGACTGTTAAAACCTTCTTATAACATATAGCTAGCGATCTTTATTTGAAGTTTTGCGATATCTGTAAAAAAACTAGATACATCCCGTAAAATAATCCAAACATATAGTTCCACTGGATTATCAACATAATGACGAACAAAGAGTGGTTCTTTCAGCTTCTTTTTAGCTATTTAATGTAGCCAATACCAAACAAGTAGTACCCTTTACTTGATTCCCTCTGATTCTGTAGACTATCCATGTCGTTTCTTAATCTCATTGTGAAAATCAGAACTAAAAAAACCAACAAAAAAACGCTATCGCTAAACTTTCATCGGTTTAAACAGCGTTTTTTGTTTGACTTGTGTCACCGTTCTTAGAACGGATCCCTCTGTAGTTAAAGATAAGTGTTCATGCAGTAGCCTTTTATATGAATATTATATCAGTTATAGATAAGACTCTTTCTTTAAAATTCCATTACAAAAAACGCCTTCTTAATACCGTGAATAGCCCTCTACTAACAGTCTGACAAACCAACAGCTCCATCAAAAAACCTAACTCGCTTCCTACTCTTGAAAAACTTGTCTGACTTCCGCAATCAACTGGTCAATCATTCCTTCTTGCAAGGCAATGCCACTAGTCGCAATTTTATCAGCCACCAGTTTAAGCTCAGGCTGGCGAATATGCCGTAACTGTTTCAACCGTTGTGGGCTGATTTCACTAGGTCTAACAGCATACTGATAATTTTCCAGACTCATGCCAACAGTGTGGGCCATTGCCGGAAACGTATCAAAGACCCGTTGTGCCATCAACAACCCTTCTGGATCACAATCACCGCAGTAATACAGGTGAGTCCCACTAGCAACCAATTTACGCAATAATTGCCAAATAGCGTAAACAAACTGTCCACTTGAACAGATGATCGGCACATGAGGCAATAAATCAATCAGAATCGAATAAATACCAGAATTTTCGACAATCAAGACTTTATCCCCAGACATTGGGCGAATCTCGTCCATCCGTAAAATCTCTTTAAGAGGGACATTCCATGAACACCCTTGGAGTGAGGCCTGACGCCACATCTCATTAATTTCACCATCACTTGTGGCGACTAAACCACGGATGGCAGCAAAGTTTAAGATATCGTCTCGCAATAAGTAAAATTCATTAAGCAAGTCATTCTTCGCTTCAACCTCTGCCAAAAACCCGACTCGTTCCTCTTTTTGAGATTGGCCAGCTAAGATTTGCAGGAGCAGCCTTTCCGCAGGCATCCCACTGTCAAAAGCATGAGCGTCACCCGACTGCTCATAAGCAAACACGGGGATCCGCAGATAATCTGTTGGCAGATGTTTCAAGGCCTTAGCAACCAAACGAAAATCAGCCAGACTCACAGTTTCTGATTGAAACCACTCGTACACTTGCTTATCTGTCAACAGCTTGAGGTAAACTGGAGCAATTTGCTCCAGCTCAGCCTTAAACTGCTGAAAATCAGCATTCTCTTGAGCTACAACATCCGTTTTTAACACTAAGGGTTGCCAGACCGTCTCCACAAACTCCACTAACGTCCATGCGACAGCACTGTCTGCCATAGCTGTAGCAAAAGTGGAGAGGGACAGGCTCTTCTTCTTCGACCACGCCAGAGAAGTCAGGCCTAACAGCCCTCGAAGCGGTTCAGTATCAACCTCTTTGAACAAGCCAAGGCCAACTGACCCACCAAACTCCCCTTTATGATAATAGCGGCGCCAAAGTTCTTTAGCTAGTATGCGGAAAACGTCCTGTTTGAAAAACTGCTGCGCTTGCACCTTACTCATGGCTTTCCTCCAGCATAAAATGCTTTTTGTGCCCATCCCAATAATAGCGAATCGGCGTCACTAAATTAATGTTTTGCGGTCGCAACAATTCATAAATCATCAAACTAGAAACAGTTGGATAATCACCGAAAAGCGCTTGAGAGTTCATGACATAGTTAAAGCCTAGCTGTTCACAGGCTTTAAAAAGCTCAGCAATATTGTCATCGTCAATGCCGGCAAATGCTTCATCCAGGGTGATGACTTTTGGACAATCTCGCCCTGCATCCCGGTAACGTGAGTAAACTGCCGCAAATAAAGGCAAGTACATCGCCACCGCTTTTTCACCGCCACTAAACTGGTTAAACTTGCGATCGCTTAAGACCTGTGGTCGGTAACCTTCATTGGCCCGTTTGAATTTCATTTCAAACTCAAACCAATCACGATAATCCAAAGCCTGTGCGATCGCTTGGAAAAGAGTACTATTATCATCCTCACTATTGACCAACTGCTCCTGTGCATAATACACTTTTTCCTGAAAATGACGAGAAACAGCTTCACGATCAGCTTCTGAGAGAATTTCCGTCGGTTTTTGCAACAATTCAACCAACTTACTCGTTCCTAAATCCTGATCTGAGGCACTCGGTACTGGTTTCCATTGAATGCTTAAAGACAGACCTGAAGAATTTTTTTGCGACTGGAGCAATTGATTCATTTGCTCCACCCATTTCATGGCTTGTTCAATACGACTTCTTAAAATCTTGCCAACTGATTCTAAGATAATTGATTTAAACAACTCTTCATCGTCTTTTTTCAGCAAATCCCTCAAGGTTATTTGATGTCCCGTCAGCTTATCCAACAAATCAACCGCCGTATGGGCCTGACCATCAGCCGAAAATCGCGGTTGCTTATAATGGTTGTACTGGGCAAATTCTTCTAGCTGAGCTTCCTCTTCTGCTGAAAGGTCAATCCCAACTGCATTTAACAATTGCGGTTGATAACTGCCTAACTGCTCCCCAATATAACCAAACTGAGTTAACACATTATTTTCAAGGCCTCGTAATTTATTAAAATTCTCATCTCGTTTTTTTTCAAGCGCAATTTTCTTCAAATCCGTCTGGTCCGCCACCACTTGGTACAACTCTTTTTCCAATAGACGGCGCCAGTAAGTTTCCTTGAAGCTGGTGACAGTTAGTTTTTCTGTCACCGAAGACAGTTCCATTTCCTTTTTTGTCCGGGAATTACTTAAGTCAAGCAACGCTTGACGCAATTGTTCTTCCGTGTCTCGCCGTTCTCTCTGTTCATTTCTGGCTGCCGACAACTGAGCTTGAAGTTCTTCCACATGAACCAACTGTTGCTGTTTCAGATTTTCTGCCACCAATCGCTGCTGCCGTTGCTCCTCCCCTTTGCCTTCATTTTCTTCAATAAAGCAAAGACGAACCTCATCAGCCAAATCGGCGACAGTCTGAGCTGAGTTGATCAAGTTGGGGTCCATCTTTTTGATGATTTCATAATTTCGATAGGCATCTCGCAAGTTTGCTTGATAATTATCGCTATAGCGAATCGCGTCTTGATAGACCGTTTCTTCTAAAGCTAACCCTGTTTGGGAAGTCAGATCATGAAGGGAGATTTTAGCTGTGATCAGGTCTTGCTCAACATGCTGAGCTTCAGCTTGCTTTTCCGTAAACTGCTCTAGTTTCGCCTGACGTCGCAACTTAATCTCGTCTAAGTACTTAATACTTTGATAGACTTGCTCCCCCTTAGGACAATCGTGATAATCCTCGTGCATCTGATCTTGTAACCGTTCCTTCACAGACAACTGATCTTCAATTTTACTATACTCTTCCGTTAAACTAGCTAACTCTTTCTGAAGCTCTAAGATCATCTCTTGACGGTAACGCTCCTGACTAGCTGCCCCAATATAAGAAGCATGATAGCCCTCAGCCATGGCTCCTTTTAAATTGGCAATCTCATAAGAGCCATTGCGGAAAATTGCTGGTAACTCAGGATCAACCTCATCAACGGTAATACTCTGTAAAATATCTGCCACGATAGGTTGGAGGGCAGGCTCAATCTGATCATTGACACACAAGTAATCAGCTAAGGTCGAGGCAAAAAACTTTGGTCGTGGTAAAATTTGCAGATCATCGGCCAGACTTAAGCCTTCTTCAGAAATCAGCCCATCTAAAATACCAGAAGCATATAGAGCGCCTTCCAGATTATCCCGCTCCCCTTGCTCGACTGATTCAAGAAAATCCACACTTTGGTAAAAACTGCGATACAAGATGTCCTTCGCTAGTTGCTGACGGTTAGCCAACCTCGTCTGATTCCGCGTAGGTTCTGGCATCTTTTGCGACTGCCATTCCTTAATCGCTTCCTCTGTTTCTTGTTGCTGTTCCTCAATATCCGTCAAACGGCTCCTTAAGGGAACCATCGATGCTTGATTCTGACTTCTGGCCTCTTCATAACTCTCACGAATCGGCGCTAATACCAGCTCTTCTCGCAGATCTTCTTCCAATAACTGATCCATCCGGTAAAATAACTTTGAAAAACGTTTTTCTGCTATCGAAAATGACGCCTTACTGGCCCAAAGTTCAATCCCTTCCTTCCATTTCTCAATCTCTCCTTGACGAGTCTGTTGCCATTGACGCATATCTCGATCACACTCATCTAATTGCTGTTGAATGGTTGCGACCTCACGGGATAAGTTTGCAAATTGGTTTTTTAAATGAGCCAATTGACGTAGCTTCTCCAAAACATCTTGAAAATGTTCTTTCTTTTTCTGAACCTCTGCCTGCCAATAGTCGTATTCCTCTCGGCTAATCTCTCCTTGCATTTTTTCAGCATAAACCTTGTCCAACTCCGCTAGTCGCAAATAGTCAAGATACTGCTCATTGTCCAACAACAAGTCTTTTAAATCCACTAAATACAACTCTTTATCCCGTTCCTGTTGTTCCAACTGCTCCTGTTGCCGACTTAACTGCTCTTGCTTGCGAGAAAGCTGATCATGGTTTTTAAGCAACCGCCTTTGAATATCTGCTAATTGCTCCTGCAATTCTTGGCCACGCTGGACCAAATTCATCCCTTCATGTTGATTTAATTCCTGGATGCTCTGCTCCAACGCTGCCAACTGAACCTGATTGTCTGACAGCTTTAGCTGACTATCAGCCAATTGCTGACGGTCACTTTCCAATGACTTGGCGATCCTTTGACTAGTAGCACCTAATTCTTTCTGCTCTCCTGCCAGTTGCAGCCATTTTCCCGACACCTGCCCCGTCAGTTCTTCTTGCCAGCGTTGATACGTTTTAGTAAACTTAGCCAACTCCCGCACTTCATTGCTAAGATCTTCCAACCGTTCCCGGTGACCATCTAACTGCTCAATGGTTTTAGACAAGGTCAAAAGCTCGTCATCTTTTAACTTTGGCAGCGATCCCCGTAAAATACCATAAATAACCGAAGGGCGAAACTCTTTGGACAACTTAGGACTGCGCAAATTAATCAATAAGGCAATCAACTCATCAAATTGTTCAATGTCTTCAAAACCGAAAATTCGCTCATTAACAAACTGCTTATAATCCCGTTGCCGATCATAAACCCGGCCGCCACCAACCAAACGATTAATCAGCTTTTTCTTCGTCAAAGGGGCAATTTCATCTTTGCGAATCTCCTCGTACAATTCAATATCAATCCCCACGCGGCGATTGTTTTCAATAGCGAAAAACCATTTGGTTAAACGACCACCACGACTAGCATGCATGCCAATCCCAATGGTTAGATACTCCTCCCGTTCTTCCCGTTTGACTTCCAAAAAAAGATAACCCGTTCCTTCATCACGATCGGATACCCCTTTTTCTCCCAATAAGTAGTCTTCCATTTTACGGTCACTTGACCCAAAAGAATCCAAACGATTGGCATTGGTATTGCCGTCAAAGAGCACGGGGAATAAACTTTGCATCGTCAACGATTTTCCCGAGCCATTGGTTCCTCTCAGCAACATCCGGCCATCGGCCAATTCAAAAATTTGATTTTGATAATACCAAAAATTTAACAGACCTACGCGGTTAACAACCCATCTATTCATCTTCTTGCCTCATTTCTGCTACCAGCCTAGCAAAATTCGGCTGGAACTTAATCATCTCTGTCACTTCTATCAACTGCCATTCCTGTCCCCGAGACAGTAAGGTCTGACTTAATTGTGTATCGCTCATCTCACTAAATTCTTTTGACCAATAGCTGTGATACTCCCCTTTTAACTTGATCACTAGTTGCTGCCACGCTTCTTGCGAGAGAGTCACATGACCATATGGCGAAGCCTCATAATCAGTAGCCCGAAGAAGCGTCGCCAGCTGAACCAGTATTTCATCAATAACCCGCCGACTAGGAAACACTTCCTGCCAACTATCTTGTTGCTCTAAGGTAAACGCCCCATAATCACGATACAGCTCAAAATGAAAATAAGTGTGACTTTCCACATACTCTTGCATCCTAAAATGATAATTGCGTAAACGAGTGAAAGTCTCCTCATTCTCCGGACTGCGACGAATTTCAGGCTCCATCATCAACCGCTGGTACAACACTTGATTCCCTTCTAAATGTTGACTCCCTTGAAAATCCTGCCAATACTCATTAAAATCCTGATATTCTGTATAAGATTGGGGGGCTCGTGCTAAAAAGGCTCGTGATTGAACCGTCGTCATAAAGAGCACATCCTGATTCATTTCCGATTGTTCAAACCCGCTCGTTTCACCTTGAATACTGTCAATCAACCGTAAACTGATCATCTTTTTGATTACCCGCACTAAACTTTTGCGATGGTTGTAATTTGTCCAATCCATCTCTAGCTCTTCAGGCATCATTAACCCTAAACCACGGATTAGTTCATCTAACATAAACGGCGTGCCCGCCTCAAAATCCTCCACGTAAGCTATAGCGCAACAAAACAATCCGTAGTCACTAGACGAGGTAAAACCAATATCTCCCATCCAGCCTGCCAATTGCTGAGGCCGTTTTAACAATTGAATATACTGAGGACGAGCAATTAAACTCATGCCAAAGCGCTGACGCAATTCTTTTTGCAAGGCTTGCTGATGCCGACGTAAAAAATTGTAATGTTCTGGCTGATCCTCACGAATAATCCAGAAATTTTCAAATAGTAACTATAAGCCTCTTGCTGTTTCTTCAGGTGTCATTGGCCCCTCCTTTCCATCACTACCCGCGGCATTTCCAAATCGCCATCTTCACAAGCCACTGTAATTCGCTCGCCAGGATAGATGGTGACCATCACTTCAAAATCCAATTCGGTGACAATCCGTTGTTCAATCGACTGATGTTTGAGATGCTTCTTTGGCGCCTGTGTCGCAACTGCCTTACTGATCCACTTTAAAAACACCTGTCGTGAGGCACGATCCAGTTCCCTAACCTGACTAAAATCCAAAATTCCTTCGACAAAGTACTGGTCAATCTATTGACGATGAGCTGCCACCTCAGCCTGATAATCTGCCAATTTTTCTTTTTGAATCTGACGATCTACCTTAAAACTCTGAGCCCGATATTCTTTTCGCGCGCCTCGACCCCGTTTGCTTAAGTGTAAAATGCCTGGCGTTAACTCCCAGCTATTTTCTCGAGTGCTCGTGGCATCACTGCCTTCACTAACAAAATAATGACGAGTATGATCCAAACCAAAAATTCCCGCATACATCTTCTGGGCCTCAACTAAACTCTCCGCTTCAGCGAACCATTTTGCCAGGTGTAAATAATCCTTTTTACGACTTTGATATTGATGAATTTCTTGACCATAATAGTAAATCAGACCCGTGATCTTAGTGATCATCTGATCCGTTTGCATCATTAAATTATCATATTCACTAGGCCGATCAGAAGTACCAGTAAACCAGTTTTTCAAGGCTTCAAACTCCCCCAACACCTGCTCGGCCACTTCCTCACGAGTAATACCATCAAAAGTTGGAATTTCCAACTCCTTTTGATACAACCCGTCAATCAGTTCCTCCTGATCAACCGCCAGTAACCCTTTAATCACCGTTTGAAATTTGTAAGTCAAACTTTGAACACTGCTAATAAATTCACGTAAATAATTGACAAACCGGTCCTTATACACTAAAAACTGTGCTGTTTTCATGCGACTGTCAACCTCTGGACTGGTAATATAACCAATATAATTGGCAGTATCTTCCCCGACCTTACGAAACTCCTCGCGAATTTGTAGCCATAACACCACACTGTCCTCGCGCCCAGCAATCAAAGATTCCAACAATCCCAGTAAATTGCGAAATCCCTTTTCGCTTAAAGCGCCGCGAGCTATATGCTTCGTATGAACTAGCTGATAGACCATCTCTTCTACCAGCACTCCTTCTTCGGTAATCTGATAGCGGAAATTGCGATTGCGGTATTCCTCAATCGTACGGGCGCGAATCATTTCCTGTTGCTTTTGTAAATTCCCCCACTTCACGAGATTTTCTAAATCTTGATCTGCTTCAATTTCCGTATAATCCGACGAATACTCTTGACGCATCATTTGCAAGATTTCAGGACGATAAGTTGCTCCCTGCATTTGCCGATGACGTTTATAAAAAAAGCGCATAAGCTGCCGATAGCGCTCCACATTTTCCACTACTAAATAATTGGCAGGCCATATTTTCTCCATTCGTTTCTCCTTTAAATTAACTACTTTGTCTACTAAACACACAAAAAATAAACCTCGATCGTCAGCGACTGATCACCGTTGTTATTAACCCTTCTATTTTAACATTAATTCAAACAAGTACTACTATATTTTCATCAAATTTATAAACAAATTGCTTACTTCTTCGAACTTTTGTCATTGCGCTAAGAATCAGCTATAATAGATATTTTTAACAAAATAGCTTCCAATTACGCTTCCAAAAAAAGCATCACGACTATGGACGTCATTTAAAATAGTTAAAAACATTTAGTATCAAAGGATGATCACTGACATATCAGCACTCTGCTCAATATTCAACTTTTAAGTCAACGTCAACTGATTTCAGATTTGATTGGCAAGAACGGGAACAATTAGATACCAACGAGCCAAATTCAATAAATGGAACTCAACTTGCCGCCGCGTAAAGCTAGAGTCAAACTATGATGTAAAGATAGTTTTGAACCTTCCTGTAAAGTAAAAAGAGTGAAAAATACCCTTAGTAATTGGTATTTTTCACTCTTTTTGGGTTCGTATATCCAATAAAACGTCATGCTTTCTCTTGTTATAACGTATCTGAATCGGACCGCCTAATGTCGATGACTTTGCTTGAAAAATCATGTTGCATCTCATAATTGACATAAAGTCCATAGTTCATCAACTCTTCACCCGTGCGGATGACGTTTTCTACAAGATATTCAGCATCCGGGTCAAGCCCAGCCAATTTAACTCTACGAAAAGGTTTCGTCGCTTGAGAAAGAATCTCAAAATAGAAAAATAAAGCATGATCTTGGTTTTCGCTCACAAACAGCCAGGCACCATCATTATGTTCAAAGGGACTTAATAATCGGTAAAATTCGCCAAATTGAATTAAGTGACGATGCTGTTTATAAAAACTAATCACCTTAGAGATACTTTTCCGTTCACTTGCCGTCTTTTGTGTCACATCCATCATAACACCAAAATTGCCGGACATAGCAACGGCACTACGACTTTCAAAACTAGTCAGGCGACCAACTTGATGATTAGGACTTTCTGACAGATGAGCACAACTCATAATTGGTGGGAAAACCAAGCTAGTCCCATACTGAATTTTAATCCGCTCAATTGCATCTGTATTGTCACTGGCCCAGCTTTGAGGCATGTAATAGACCATCCCCGGATCATAGCGACCTGCGCCACCAGAACAATTTTCAAATAGAATATCAGGGTACTTATTTGTCAATCGCTCCAGCAAGTCATAGAGTCCCAAAATATATCGATGGGCGGTTTCTTGCTGTTGTTGTGGTGGTCTTCCAAGAGAATAAATTTCTGTCATATTACGATTCATGTCCCATTTTATATACTCAATTGGCGCCTTATTCAATAGCTTCACCATTGTCACAAACAAATAGTCACGTACATCCTCTCGACTAACATCAAGAATATGCTGATCACGTCCTTGAGAGCTTGGTAAACCTGGAACGTGTAAATGCCAATCAGGGTGTTGTCTAAACAAGTCACTATCTTCAGAAATCATTTCAGGTTCAAACCATAACCCAAATTTTACTCCTTTGTCATTAATGGCCTTAGCCAAAGAAGCAAGACCTCGTGGCAGCTTTTGCTGATTCACATACCAGTCACCTAACGAACTCTTGTCATCGTTTCGTTTACCGAACCAGCCATCATCCAACACTAACAACTCAATTCCCAGTTCTGCAGAACTTTCTGCCAGTTCGATTAATTTCGTTTCGTCAAAGTCAAAATAAGTGCTTTCCCAATTGTTAATCAATATCGGTCGTTGCTGATATTGAAACTTGCCTCTGGCTAGTCGCTCTCTATACAAATGATGAAACGTTTGAGACATGCCATTTAGTCCTTCATTAGAGTATACTAAAACCACCTCAGGCGTTTGAAACATTTCTAGGGGCTCAAGTTGCCAACTAAAATGGCTTGGATTGATTCCGACTAATACCCGTGTTTGGCAAAAGGGATCAACTTCCGTCCTTATAGAAAAATTACCACTGTAAATAAAATGAAAGCCATAGGCTTCTCCCTGATGCTCATCAGTTTCTGGTCTGACAAGGGCCATAAAGGGTTGTTGCGTCACACTACTAGCACCACGTTTACTGTCTAATATTTTAATCCCAGTACCAATTGATTGTCGCTCAATGTGTTTTTCTCTGGCCCAAGCACCTGGTAACTGGATCATCTCAAAATTGTCATCGTCAAAATCGACACAAGCACTCATTCCTCGATTAAGGCAAATGGTCACCTCTCCTAAATTGCGATAGCGTACAGACTTTGTCAGCACAGACCGCCATCGATAAATCGTATAGACTAAAATTGCTTCGACCTGCCTAAAAGGATCAACCATCACAATTTCTAACGTTTCCGCTTCTTCTTTGTCATCTACATAGGTAGCTGGCAATCCAGCCAACTTAGGTTTCCCTTGATAAATATGATGAGACTGATACACAAAACTTGTGGCAGATGAGCCATCTGGGTAGACTATTTCAAAAAGTGATTCCCGATAGTCACTTGTCCCTTGTCCAGGGATTTCTTGCAACGCCGTATCCAACGAAAACTCCCGATTTTTCCAGCCAGGTGGATTAGGTGAAAAGGACGACCGATCCACTTCTGGATAATCTCCACGGTGGTCAAACCGAGAAATTTTTTTACCATAATATACTTGAAGTAAAAAGCCTGGCTCTTTTATTTCCATAATGTAACTCATTTTTTGATTACTTAAGTGAAAAACTTGAGTTACTTCATCAAATGTAACAGTCATATCGTCTCCTCCAGATAAACATTAAATGCATGAAACCCAACTGACATACCAGTTTCACTATCACCAAAAGAAATTCGGATAAAGCGCCCGCAGCCTTCAACTGGTTCTGATACAAACTTATCTTCTCCACTGTTAACAGTCTTATTTACTAAGATCTCATAGTCTTTTCCATCAAGAGAACTGCTAATGCTATAGTAATAAACACCACTCGATAGAAAAGATATGTCTATTTTATTAAACATATAAGTATCTGCTAAATCAACTTCCCACCAATGACCTGGTAGCTGATCGACAGCTTGCCATTTAGTCTTTTTCCCATCATTACCATTACTGGCAGTATGGGGTAGAAGTTCGCTATCTGACATAGCTTTTTTCCCTAGAGCCAAGTCTTGATAATGACGATCTGACTTCACTTGGCACAACTGGAGTAGTTCTGCTGTCTCTATCTTGTACAAAGATGAGTCAGATGAATGATTCAAATAGTCATAGATAGCATGTTTTAAAGCTTTTGTCTCAATTGTTTCTCCAGTTAAATTTAAGGTTGAGATTAAGATTTTCCCCTTACCATAAGCAAATTCTCCCAGTAATAAGCGTTTTTCATGATTAAAAAAATTAGGGATCACTTGGATTAAAGGCGTAAAATCGTTCTCTAAATATTGGTAAGACAAGCTATAGCTTGTCTCAATAACTGATTTCCATTGAGATTCGAGATAGCTTTTTGTCGGAAAAGACTGAAACAAAGGATGCATGGCTTGAAAAATAAAACCGCAACCTTCTTGACTAGTAAAATGAACTGGGCTCCAAAAAACTGGAAAATAATTAGTCGCTTTCGCCTGTTCCATTTGAGCTGCCACCGGTTCTAGCAATAAGGTTGCTCCCTGACTGACACGAGCCAAGACTTTCTCATCTGGGTAGGTTGCATGTAAGAAAGTTGGTGACGTCTCAGTATTTGTTGCATAAACCCACAAAACCCAGGAGTTACTGTAACGTATCCCTGATTTTAAGTACAATGACACTTGGAAAGTCACTCGACTATGGCATTTTATAACGCTTAAATCATCGAGCTGGATTTCCTCAGTTAAGCTATTAACCCCTAAGCTTATGGAAGTATTAAACTGCCCCGACAAAACGCCTTCGCCATAATCAAGACTCCATTGAATTTCCGCATCATCAATGTCTTCTTGATAGTTGGCTATTTTCACACCAGCATAAAAAGGTTCCTGATTGTCCCAAATTCGCTTCTCCAATAATGCCAATGGGACGATCCCCTGACAAAACTGACGAAACTCCTCGGCAGCAATCAAATCTTTTGTTTCCCAAAAAGCATCTAAAATTCCCACGGTTGCTGTGCTTTGCCCGGTAAAGTCATTTAACCCTAACAATTGAAACCCGCCCATTTTTTCCGTTCGTAATGCGGCTTCAATCTCTTCTTTATAAAGTGCTAGTGCTAATTTACCAGACTCTTGGGTAAACTCATCAGCTTGTTCTAACATTCCCTTACGAATTAAATCATCTTTAATTGCCTGAAAATTTATTGGTAACAAATTACCTGTGTATTTGTCGATCTCTTTAATGGAAGGGTAGACACTGTACTGGCCAATTTCATGAGAGATAACTGGTATTTGACGACGATTAACACCCTTTTCAAAGGACATTTTAGTTGACTTAATCAACTGATCCATATCATATTGACCACGAATCGGAATCGTGTCGACCGTTTGAGCGATAAAGAGATCATCTTCAGGATCTACCGATCGATCCCAATTACTGGTAAGTGTATACAGGATCTGTGGATTCTTCTGCTTTAGCGTGGCAATCGTTTGACTTAGCAACTGGAAATCTCCACGAATTTCGTTGCCACAACTGTAAAAACAAAAAGAAGGATGATGGCCGTACTGTCTGATAATTCGTTCGCTCTCCTTAGGTAGAAAATCATAGTGGTCTGGTCTATCTCCTAGGACAAAAGGCATCCAATCGTCTAACCAAATTGGCCCTTCAATCTGCAAGTACAGTCCCAGCTTATCTGCAACAGCAAATGCCGCTTCTGGCGGACACCAGGAATGAAACCTAATATGATTTAACCCATAAGACTTAATCGTAGACATAATCGTTTGCCAATGGTCTTCTGCCATCGAAGGATAACCAGTCAAAGGAAAAATACAACAATCAATGGTCCCTCTTAAAAAGGTTGGGTGATGATTGATTAATAACTGTGAGTCCAAGGAACTGAGATGACGAAAGCCAAAGGTACGAAACTCTGAATAAAGTGTTTCTTGATCCCGTTTTAATGAGACTTTTAACGAATAGAGCTCAGGTGTAAATTCATCCCAAAGATGAATAGCAGGAAGCTGACAGTCCCATGTTATTGAGCCGTCATGTGACACAACCTCATCTCGTGTCAACAAAGGCTCATTTTGATAAAACAAGGAAATTTCCATTCTTCCCCCTTCTAACGGTTGACGCAATCTATACGTCAGACTTATTTGAACTTTCTTTTGCAGACTATCTGGTAAGATCTGAATCGACAGTTTCCTCAAATAAGCTGTTTCTATGATCTGACAACGGCCAATCATGCCATTCCAAATTGACTGAGTTTCATCAGTATAAGCGCTTGGCGTTTCATTAATATCTTTAATATCCCGATTATCAATACATACAACTAATTCGAATTTATTGTTCTCATTAATATATTCTGTCAAATCATAGACATGTTCAACAGACAAGGAATCACGCACTCCCACGAATTTCCCATTCAACCAAACTTGGGACTGCCACATCACCCGTTCCAAGAGCAAGTGATAACACATCTTAGGCGAATATGTCTCAATCTCTATTGTTTTATGAAACCAAATTTTCCCTCGATACTTGTGCTTCTGGCGTAAATGACGAACATTTTCTTTTGATAACTGTCCGTCATATTGATAACTTTCACCAATTCCATGATCATTATGACTTCCTGGAATGTTAAACCCGCCAGTAAACTCTGATAAAGTTGTAGCCCAATTGTTTTCTTCACCCAAATCATCAGGGTCCAGCCGATAATTCCAATTTCCTGTTAAATTGATCATTTTCTTCCTCCTCTACTTGACAGATCCTACCATTCCACTGACAAAATGCTTTTGCATCGCAAAAAACACAATGACCATTGGGATAGTTGCAATCACTATGCCAATCATAATCATCCCAAAATCCGGTTGGTAAGCTGAGGACAAGGACGAGATAACCAAAGGTAATGTTTTTTTGTCATTTGTCTGTAAAATAATTAACGGCCATAAATAATTATTCCAGGCACTCATAAACGTGATAATTGCTGCAGCAGCGTACGTAGATTTCATGCTAGGCAGATAGACTCTTAAAAAGATTTGCAGCTCGTTTAACCCATCAACTCGGGCCGCATCAATTAATTCTTTCGGAAAGGCCTGAGTGTTTTGCCTAAAGAAAAAAATTAGAAAGGGCGTAGCAACTGCAGGTATAATCACAGCGATAAAACTGTTCAATAGTCCCACTTTAGTCATCATGCGAAATAGCGGAATCATAATAGCCACAAAAGGAATCATCATCGCCAACAACAATGTATTAAAAATAGCATTAGTTACGCGAGTTTTAAATATCTCGAAAGCATAACCAGCAATGGAAGAAATTAACAACGCCAATAAAGTGGCCGCAATCGCTACTTTGAATGAGTTGCCAATAATCCTGGCTAAATCTACCTGCTGGTTTAACTTCATAAAATTACTAATAAATTCTTTGCCGAAGGTCAATTTTCCCATGGAAATATCTTTTGAAGAATTTGTCGCACTAATCACCATCCAAAAGAAAGGAAAAATCGACAAGCAAGAAGCTACGATTAAAAAGACATATTTACTAACTGCTGTCACTTTTGTTTTTACCATAATCTCACCTATCCTTCCTTACGATTCGTCACTCTAAACTGAATAAAGGTCAAAACTGCCACAAAAACAACAATTGCATAAGAAACAGTCGCAGCATAGCCAAAATTAGGTGTAAACTTAAATGATAAATCATAAATGTATTTAGAAATCGTAATTGTCGCATTATTAGGACCGCCATTGGTTAAATTCATGACTTCATCGAACAATTGTAGAGTCCCATTTGTTGACATAATCGTTGTTAATAGGATAATTGGTTTAAGCATTGGCACTGTAATTGAAAAAAATTGTTTAAAGCCATTAGCGCCATCTAGTCGAGCAGCCTCATAAACAGATTCATCTATATTCTGCATGGCAGCTAAGTAAAATATCATGTCATAGCCCGTCCACCGCCAAGTCAATGCGATAATGATTGTCACTTTTGCCCAAAAAGGATCGGTTAACCATTCAATCGGCAAATCAATAAGCTGAAGTTTCAACAAAATATCATTAATCAAACCACTTGAAGAAAACAGTGATTTAAATAAGACAGAATAAGAGACCAACGATGTCACACAAGGTAAAAAAATACACACTCGAAAGAACCCTCGAAACTTCAACTTTTTGTCATTTAAGATAGCCGCAATAATTAAGGCTAAGACTGTCATAATTGGTACTTGAATCACCAGAAATAATAAGGTATTTTTAACCGCTTGAATAAAAACTGGGTCTTGAAACAGACGTCGATAATTAGCCAAACCGCCAAATTCTGTTACAACCCCTTTTCCTGTTTGAAATGATAAAAAAAATGATTGAATCATCGGAACAAATGAAAAAATCGTAATAATTAGCAAGGCCGGCAAAACAAAACCTAGCCCGTGAGCATTCGTTCGTTGTTTTCTGTCCATTCGGACACCCCCTCTTCCTTAATTCCATTTAGCTAATCAAAAGCACCGTTCTCTTCAACACTGGGAAAGCTGACTTTGCTTCAATGGAAGGAAAGTAGCTCTTCTATCACGATCAGAGGAGCTACTTTGCCTTTAGACTGGTTATTGAATTTGTTGTTCGACTTGCTTTTGAATATTGTCCAAGCCTTTATCAACATCTTCACCCTTCTTAATGCCCACAAGTTCAGCCATTAGCGCGCTATCAGCTTCCCATGTATACATACCAAAATTAACCCCTTTAACATCCTTCGACCATTTAGAGAAATCTTCGTAAATTTTTTGCCCGTTAAAGAATGCTTGCGGCTCTGTATAAGCAGCACTTGTAAAGGCTGGTGAATACATGGAACTAATGCCATGCTTGCTCAATAACGTGTCATAAAGCTCAACACTCCCCGCGAAGGTCTGATTGAGAAAATCAATTGCCTCGTCTTGAACATCACTTGTTGATAAGACATACCAGCTGGAACCACCTAACTCTGTCGCGTTGACAGATTCAGGAATAGCTAATCGAGGCATTGGAGCCACGCCCCATTTACCACTCTGAGATTCTTCCGCAATAATCGACGGGGTAATCCAGCAACCAGTTGGCACTGTTGCCACCTCTCCACCATTAAAGCCAGCAACAAATTCGCTCCAGCCACTGTTTGTTTTGACAATACCAGAATCCATCAGTCGTTTATATTGTTCAATCGTCTCTTTGATGACCTTGTTTTTAGCAATGTCTACTTCACCATTTTGATCGAAGAACCATGTTCCAGCTGACTGCATCATCATTCGCAAAAGTCCGCCATCTTCAGGATCCTGAGTTAACATTGGATGTTTGGTTTTTTCCATAACATCTTTGCCAATCTCTATATAGCGATCCCAAGTAATATTTTCCAAATCTTTCGCCTCATAACCAGCCTCTTCCAGATAGTCCCTGCGGAAATACAAACCAGCCACAGCTGCACCAAAAGGTAGACCGTAAGTATCCCCCTCAACAGTCATAAAATCAACAGATGTCGCAAAATCATCATAGTCAATTTGATCTGTTAAGGGCGCAAAAGCACCTGGATAAGAAGACAAGTACTTGATCGCATTTAAATTTTCAATTAATACGACATCTGGTAACCCTTCTTTTTGCCCTGAAGCTAAATTTGTATGTAATTTTTGTTCCAAGTCAGCCTTGGCGTAATCAACAACTTCAATCGTAACGTCTTGATTTTCTTTTTCAAAAATGGCCTTAGCTTCTTCTAAAGCTGCCACATTATAGGCCGGATCCCACGCCCAAACTGTCACAGTTTTTTTTCCATCTGCCTCTTCTTCTTTTTCCACTTTGTTACCTCCACTAGAGCACCCTGCTAATCCCATGATAACTAACATACTTACCGCTAAGATCTTTATTCCTTTTGACTTCACAATAAATCCCTCCAATTCTTGATTTTAAATAACACATATTCCTGATATAACCAGTATAATACAGCGCTTTCAAAGGGTAAATGGACGATACCTTAGAAAACTAGACTATCTTACACAAAATCTCACGTGGCAAAAAAGGACCAAGTTGTTTGACGATGAAACAATTCTCCAAGTTCGAGCCAGTGATTAGGAAACTGAGGATGAGTCACCGCATCTGGATAATCTTGTGTTTCTAGAGCTATTCCACCGTATTTGATGCAAGGTTGTCCCTTAAAATGATTGCCAGTATAAACAATCATCACTGGATTATGACAGGTAATCAATACCTTTCGACCACTTTTTGCATGAGATAAACTGCCAATATAAGTAGTCGTATGACTCAATAAGAATGGATGATTTAAGCCATCCTCCTGCTGAATTTGAGAATCTGTAGAGAAAAGTACCTCTGATAATTGGCGGCTAGCTCGTAGATCAAAAACAGTTCCTTCAACTGGTTGACTATCGCCTGTTGGTAAGTGTTCATTCCCTAAAGGTAAATAATTAGCACTATTAATCCATAAATGGTGATCCAAAATGGACGTTCTTTTACTGCCAGATAAATTGAAATAGGTGTGATTCGTTGGATTTAACAGTGTTTTTCGATCCGCATAACCTTCATACTCAATCTTCAACGTATCTTGGTATAACGTAAAGCGAATGTTCATTTCCAAATTTCCAGGATACCCACTTTCCAAATGAGGTGACTGTCGCCTAAATAGAATAATCAACTGGTCCACCTTTTCTTCAATTCGATAGCTCCAAAAGGTATTATCAAAACCAATCTCCCCACCATGCAGATGATTAACCCCTTCATTACAAACTAACTGTACACTTTTGTCATTTCCCCACTTTCCCTTACGAATTCGTCCTGCCACCCTTCCAACAGCACTACCAATAAAGCTTCGCTCCGCCAGATAATCCTCAACTTTTTCAAAATTCACCACAATATTTTCCTTTTGCCCCCACCTGTCCTTTGTCGCCAAATGCGTAATGGTTGCCCCATAATTCAGCAGTGACAAATCAAAATTGGTCCCTTCGATACAGATTTCTTCTAGGTCATGCTTCCCTTGAACAGTGGTCTTGACCACCTTTACTTTATATTTAGTCATCTTTATCACGCCTCGCTCCAACATCTAACCTAAGCCATCAATATAATTTGAGTGCTAAAAATCTAGGAAGAAAATATCTGAAAACCACTTTTCTAAACCGGCTTTCAGATATTACAATTATCCTCTATCAATCATCGCTAAGTGTTGCTTAGCCCCTTGGTGACTGCCATCCTGTTCAAGAACGCTCAAAAAGTAATCCGAGGCTTCTTGATGATTGTTTAACCCCAAATTTCCGAGCCCCATCAAATATTCACAATAAAGCTGATTTTCTTCTTGGAGATCTCGTTTAAAGACGACTGTTTCAGGCAACGAAACAGCAAAATAGTCATAGGTTATCACATCAAAAAGATGAAGTTCACCATATCGAATTAACCCATGAAAACAACTTTTCGCCTCTTTCATACGACCTAGGGCTGCCAAGGCTAAGCCTTTGTATAAGATGCTATCTGCTGGCTGATCATAATAATAGAGCACACTTTCTGGTTGACTTACACCTACGCTGGCTTTTTGATAATAACTATTGGCTTGTTCCTGATTTCCCATAGCCTCATAAGCTTTAGCGATAAAATAGTCCGAAATATTATCTTGAGCATTTGGTAACTTGCCTTCCCCTAAACTATGCGGAAAAGATTGTGAGTGACTCAATAAGTCGATGGCTTTCGTAGGATCGCACGTCAACAACTTTTTGGCTTCTTCAACCAAGGCAAAGATATACTGACCACTGACTTTCCCTTCACCACCTTCCCACGGATGAAACTGTCTTGATTTCAAACAACTCAAAGCCTTTTGATGCTTACCCTGATTGTTTAATAAAGAGATGTACACAATGTATAAATCATCTCGTTGCTCAGTTACAGTCAGATGCTTCTCCAATAGGTCAATACGTTCTTCAACTGATGCCCCTCGCCTTTTCATCACTAATTCCAACTCCATCAGGACTCTAGCATCGGTTGAATCTAGTTCAAACGCTTGTTTCAACATGGACTCAGCTAATTTTATTTGATCATAATTATTGTAATAGCCAAAGGACAGATTGCGGTAAACAGTCGGATATAATGGATTTAGTTTCATACTCGCTTCCCACAACTCAATCGCTTCTTGGTAGCGCTTTTTATCATAAAACAGATTACCTAAATAGTATCGGGCAAAGCTTGTTTGTTCTGGTAATAAATTAATAGCTAGTTCTAAGACCTTAATCTCTGCTAATTTATTAGGAAAACAGTAATCTGGACATAAACTCTCTCCTCTTAGCACAGCCTCCTTAGCCATTTGTTCGTAGCCTTGTTGATGATAAACATACCCTTGGTAATAGGCAGTTAACGGGGAGCTAGGAGCCTTTTCCAAAATCTCCAAGGCCTCATCCAACAATCCCCAACTAAGATAATCCCAGGCCAGTTCCAAATAATTGTTTAACTCCCCCCGCATGACCTGTTGCCACTTTTCTTGATGTCCCTCTTTAAAATGTTCATAATGACTTCCCAAATCCAACGGATCAACGACAAAATTTGCTTTTAGCAGATCCGTCGTTTCGTTTCCAAGTTGTCTTAGTAAAGCTATTTTTAACACACGAGCTTTCATATGATGCTGGTTTTTGACTAAACACTTGTCAATCAGCGTAATCGCCTCATGGAAGTGTTTAAGTTTGGCTTCATGACAAGCTAGCTGATAAAAGGCAGCTGACTGAGTATCTTCGCTCCACGTTGCTTTATAAAAATGATTAACGCTCTCTTCAGCCTTTCCTAATTCTACTTGTACGAGACCTAGATTAAAAGAAGGTTCTCCATAATAAGGATTAGGTGTTTTCCATTTTTGCTTCGTCACAGCTTTTTGCAGATAACTTTCACTTTCTTGAAAAAGACCGCGTTTAAAGAGAAACACCCCATACCCATTATTCAAACGAATGTCTGTTTGATCACGTTTTAAGCCTTCAAGGTAATACGCTTCTGCCTCAAGTGTTGCATGACGGTACTGTTCAATATGAGTCGCTGCTAAAAATAATTCTTCGGTACTTTTTAACTCTTCTGGTGGCAACAAAGCTTCAGCTGGCTCTGGTAAGGCTTGAAGCTGATCCTTCATACCTCGATAACTCACAAGAATCTGCCCCTTTTGATCACATACTGTAATACTGACATCTTCATTAATTTTTGTAAGAGACGTTTTAAAAGAATCTTCAAAATAGGAAAAGGGGCTTAAGTCAATTTCCTTTTCATAAAGATATTTTCCAAGGTGAGAAACAATCACATTGACTTGTTTTCGCGCTTTTGTTCCATAAACCACGAGTTTTAAACAATCGCCTTCTATTTCCAAGTTCACTGCGGCCTCAATAGTGGCATTTTTTACATGTCCAACTCCCTTGTAGGGCATGAAATATTGTTTAAATTCCTTCTCTTCGTAAGGCTTCAACCAAGTGAAATCGGGTTGATTATCAGTGAATACGCCTGTCATTAATTCAGTATAAGGGCCATCTTCATCCGTCAAGTTTCGATCCCAGGATAAACCAAAATCACTATTTCCCCAGACCCACTGTTTTTTCCCAGGAGAAATATGGTGATTGGCCACATGTAACAATCCAGCCTTTTTCTCCTCATCATAATTGCCAATAAAATCATAATCTGAGTGATATGCCATATAGGAGGTTGGCACTTCGATATTTTTATAACGAGAAATATCCACCCCTGCTGAATAATCATATTTGTAGTAAGTACCAGTTGCAATCGGGAAATCTGATACCGCCCGCTTACCATGATCCATTACAGCATGCACATCTGGAGGGAATATTGACACTGTGTGGTCATTCGCAGGCACAGCAGGATTAGCCCACCATAAAAAAGTCTGAGGTGTGTCCGTCCGATTATATACCTTGCCAGTAATCTCAATATAAGCTGAATCCGGGTATAAGGTAAACCCGGCCATCCCTTTGGTCCCATACATTTTATCCACTTCACTTACCCATACCGTTTTACTACCGTCATCATTGTAAGAAATCTCGTATTCTGTTGGCATATAAGTTGATGGACGATGATGCTGGGGCCAATTAAACTCAATACCACCAGAAATCCAAGGGCCTATTAAGCCAACCAACGCAGGCTTAATCACCTGATTGTAATAAACAAAATCATAATCATTCGTCTTGTCATATGCTCGCTGAATCCTACCACCCAAAGTAGGTAAAATAACGACTTTTAAATACTGATTTTCCAACATCACTGCGGGATAAGCCACATCAATCTTCTCATCCATTATTCTTTCAGTCATTCCATGAGGATAGACCTTTCCACTACTCCCTTGATAAACCCTCTTCTCAAAAAACAAGGGATTTTTATCAGGTTCTGACGTTTGATAGGTTGGCATGATAATCGTTTCTTCCCAAACCTTGACATTTTCTGACATTCTAGCGCCTCCTTAAATTATTTCGTAATCCTACATTTGTTTCTGTAGATTACCCATATAATATCGTGATAGCGCCACCAAAAACATAGTCTATATTAATTAATCATGGATTATCTTGCACTTTTTTGTTAAACTCCTGTTAAGGAGGTGATTTTAGTGAATCACATTAAAAAGAAGGACGGGTTTAAAGATGAACGTCATATTATCATACCGCCAGGGCTTTTACAGGAAGCTAAAGAGCATCCCTTAGTTGAAGGCACGTTACTTAATGAATTAGGTTACTACCCTTCTGCAAGGTACCATTACCGTGAACGTTATAATGAAAATGTAGAAAATATTCTCATCTATTGTCTTGAGGGAGAAGGAACCATTGAAATCAACAATAGTCAGCGTTTTATCTTAACTAGAGGGACACTCTTTATCATTCCAGAAAACACAGCTCATCGTTATTATTCCGATGGAGATGATCCTTGGTCAATTTTATGGGCTCACTTTGAAACACCACTTTCAGATTATTTTGAATTAAATCGTTTAATACCAATTGCCATATCGTCACCTGAAAAAAATGCCTTAATTCAATCTCACTTTATTAACTTATTTGACATAGCCGAAAAAACTCTTTCCTTAGGAAATATTATATGTACTTCCCAGTTAATCAAACTAATTTTAACAGAAATTGTCTATCTTAAAGATGGCTTGTCCAACGACAAGCAAAATAGCTATTTGACCAAGAGCATCCGCTACTTAAACGAACATCTGTCAGAAAGTATTTCCCTAGTTGAACTGGCGACTTATTTAAATATTTCTCAAAGTTATCTCAGCAGTATTTATAACAAGTATCTGAACACCTCACCCATTGACTACTTAATTCAGATCCGTATTGAACAAGCTTGCCGTTATTTAAAAATGACTGATCTAAAAATTTATGAGATTGCCAAAAAAGTCGGCTATCAGGACCCTTACTATTTTTCACGGATTTTCAAAAAAATAACCGGCTTTACCCCAAAAAATTACCGCCAACAGACCAATCACGGGACTCAACAGATGACAGCCAGAAAATAGCTAACTCACCAAAAAGCTGTCAATTTTACACATATCAAATAAGTCAATCTCCCCCATATCAAGAGATTGACTTATAATAATAACACTACTCATCACGACCGTGCAGTCGTTCGACAATACTTTCTTCGGTCACTTTTTTATAAGATAATAGAGGAATCACCACGCAAAAGACCATCAATAAGATGATAATTACGATAAAAGGCACAACAGGGAACTCGTAGGTTGCATAACCAATCCGCGATTTTAAGACCTTATAAACAAGTTTTAAACTAATCACCCCTACCGTACTTAATAAGCCAACGACAACTAAGCTATAAGCCAGTCCCTCCATGACCAGTAGCCAACGAAGCTGCTGACGAACCATTCCCACACTTTCTAGAATGGCTAATTCTCGCTTACGGCTGATAATATTCATCATAACTGTATTAAAGAAATTGGCTAAGCCTAAAACTACCATCAACAGACTGACAGCATACATGGTAATCTTAATCGTTCTGATTTCATCTTGAGCATCTGCAAGAAAATCAGAATTAATATTCACCCACGGCAACATCTGATCGCGCTGACTAGGTTTAACGACACTTTCCTTCTGACTAAACCAACGTTTCATTACTTTTTTAGCTGCTGGCTCTGCTTCGGAATCGACATCTATTTCTACTTTAAAGGCTCGAGGTCTTAAGCCCAAATTAGCCAAACCTTTTTCACTAATGATAATATCAGGAGCAGTTAAGCCAAAACTAATGTGAAGATTCGGATAATCGTCAGTCTCGGGAGCAATGAAACCAGAAAAGGTCATATTACCTAATCCTTCTCCTTGATAATTTGCTAAACTAATTTGTTGACCAATCACTTTTTCTGCCACAAGCTTCATCGTTGGCGAAAAAGTTCCGAAACTATTCGCTACAACTCCCGTGCCATTTTTGAAACTTTCTAAATCAATTGCCAACTGATGTTTCAAGACATAGGCTTCAAATTCTTTGATATAAGCCTCATCTGCTACCAATACCGGGGCGTAATAATCCTTGAGCAAGGCTTTTGCGGCCTCTTTATCATCTTCTTTTATTTGCTGCTCCTGCAGTCGAAAATCAGCTTTTAAGGCAACTTGCCAAACCGGTTCATTAGCATCTAGAAAAACAAAATCTCCTGCGACGACATTTACTTTTTCAATACCTGGTAAATTGGCAAAAAAAGTTAAATCTTCTTGATCAACAGGTAAAAAATCATCTCGATAATCCTCCGACCAACTTGGATTATAAGAATTTTCTACTGTAAAATCGGGAAATAAAGCGAAATTATTTGTATAATCCAGTCCTTCTGTCACTAAAAATGAAGCCAAAGCAATGGTTAAACCGATAAATAGAGACAAAACAGTGATGATAAAGCGTTTGAGATCACGAGTGCCATTGCGCCAAGCCATTTGATAGAGCCTGCTTCCTGATTTGGCTTTTCTGACCTTTCCCTCAATAGGAGAGTACTTGAGAGCTTCTAAAGGAGCTAAGCGGCTAATTTTCCGCACAGGTAGCATGATACTAAGAAAGGCAATCACGATCGCAATTCCGCAAGCAATGAACAATAAACTCGGACTAAATCGAATTAAATCACTGGAAACCCCATAATTACGCAAGTAGTAGTTGGCTAAAATTAGTGGCAGAATCCCCTGAACAACTAAGACACTCAAAAGACTACCAATGCCCACGCCGATCAAGCCAATCAGCCAAATCTGACGATAGATGATCTTTCTGATTTGCTTGTCCGTCGTCCCAATCGTCTTTAACAAACCATAGTACTGAACATCTTTTCCTAATGAAATCGCCATAACGTTATAATTCAATAAAAAGACACATAAAAAGAGAACGCCACTGGCCAAGATGGCGATATCATAGCCGCCAACAGTTTGTCTAACAACATTGTAATTAGCCGAATTGCCTCCGTCAAAACGCTGAACGTCATCTCTAGTCGCCACATCCTGATACAATTTCTTTTCAACTTGTTTGCCCGTAAATCGATTGGCTTGCTTTAAGAAAATCACCGTCGGCTCAATACCTGGACCACTTAAATCTTTAAAATAAGCTTCTGAAAAATAGCCGATAGGCGGTCCAAAAATCGGGGGCACATAATCCGTGTAATAAGCTGACAAACGAAAGGTGTCAAAACTAGTGATATCTCGATCACGATAAATTTCCACCGGGATCTCCATGCCAACGACTGGGTTCTGAATCCCCATTTCAGCTAACCCACGAATTGAAAGCATTAACTCATCTTTCGCCTGAGGGAATTTTCCTATTATATCTGTGTAAGCAGGAGCATAAAAGGTGTCAAACATCTTCTCTCCAACAAAAACACTGGCAAAGACGTTTTCTTGATCAACTCGCCCGTCAGCAAAATAAGTCATTACCCCAGTGTCTGTTAAGTAATTTAATGACTCTAACTGCTTAATTTGTCTATTAGTCGGGTGTTCAAGGGAGGAGCTGGCTGTATTGCCATGTTCCCGCACTTCCATCGTATACTCGGCATTAATCCGACCTAACATGATCGAGAAAATACTATAAATAACCATAATTGTCAGGGCGACCGCCGCTATCATCAAACGATTGCGATTTTTATTATGCTTGTAACTGGCAATACTTAAACTTTGAATCACAGCGTTGTTATTATTAGGGGTTGTCATTTTGATTACTCCTTTCCGATCGCAATCTGACCATCTTCAATTTTGATGATCCGATCAGCTAGCTGAGCAACTTTTTCATCATGGGTAACCACGGCAATCGTTTGATGAAAGTCAAAAGCCAACGTCTTCAAAAAACCAACCACTTCAATCGTATTTTGCGAATCAAGATTACCAGTCGGTTCATCCGCCAAAATAATCGTTGGCCGAGCTACCAAAGCTCGAGCAATTGCCACCCGTTGTTGCTGTCCACCAGAAAGTTGGTTGGGCATTTGTGCTAATTTATCACTGATTTTTAATTTCTCCACCACTTCCATGACAAACTCCTCGTCAATTGTGACACCGTCTAACTTTAATGGGAGGACAATGTTTTCATAAACCGATAATATCGGCATCAAATTGTAACTTTGAAAAACAAAACCTAAATTACGTCGTCTAAAAATCGTTAATTCAGTTTGTTTCATTTGGCTTAAATGTTGCCCCCGAATCAACACATCGCCACTTGTGGGAAAATCCAACCCACCGATCAGATGAAGCAACGTGCTTTTGCCACTGCCAGAACTGCCGACAATCGCCACAAATTCCCCTTCATCAATCGACAAATTGACTTGTTTCAAAGCGTCAACTTGATTCGTTTTTTCGCCATAGGTTTTTGTTAAATCAACCGTTTGTATAATACTCATGAGACTCCACTCCTCTTTCTTGGTTATCTTGAGTTTAACAACCATTTCTAACAATTTGCTAACAAACCAAAAAAGATAGCCAATTGTAACTATGACACCTAACCATTAATAATTGCCTTTAGTACCGACTTTAAGGATGTGCTACAATGGAATTACTATCAATTTAGGAGATATTCAATGAAAAAAAAATTTACTATTATATCAACATTATTAGTAACTGTAAGTATCGCACTCGTTATTATAGTTAATCAAACAGATAGCACTGACCTCAAAACCAAAGAAAAAAAAGTAATAAATAAAACTGCCCCCCCTTCATCAGTTGACACTTTATCAATAAACTCAGAGAACACTCGGCTTTTTATTGTCGACAATATGTCTACCAACCAAAATTTTTCGTTGAAATCACTTCACTATGCCAACGCCAATAACCAGTGGATTGAAACGACCCTTCATAGTTATTTTATTGAGGACTTCAGCACCCTTAATTATCAAGAATATGACGCTGACATTCAAAAAAATGCCACGATTGATTTAGGTTTTCAAGTCAATTTTGAACCCAATTCCCATAACGCAATTTACTTTAAAGACATTCCTAATAGCGCCAAAAAAGTACAATTTTCATTTTCTGATAAGACATCAAAGATCGTTTCATTAAAATCAAAAAAGGAGTGACCTTCTAACAGTTGTATTAGAAAAATTGAGCAATCCCATCTTCTCTACCAAATAGAACATAACAAAAGGCAATTACCTAATCTGGCATTGCCTTTTCTTTACTATTTTTGGGTTCGATTAAACAAAGACCATTCGAACGTTCTTAAGTCTATCATCAACAGTTTGAGAAATTGCACTGTCACTGCCTGAATCAAGTTTAGAAAACATAAAAACCAACAATCCTTTGATTCAGTTCTAGTAACTAACGACGGCCCTAGTTCAAAGGGAGTAGACAATTTCTACCAACCTATCTTCCCTGTTAAAAATACAAGGACACAGTTAGGCCCTGATCTTCACGAGTCACTTTGATAAATCCATGGTGTTTTAACATGATTTCTTGAGCTAAGTAAAGGCCGATCCCAAAACCAGCCTGATTATCGATTCTTTCTCCTCGATAAAAGCGTTGAAATATGGCGTGTTCCTCACCCCGTTCAATGCCAATTCCCCAATCGCGACAGCTAATCACAGTAAACATCTCATTTTGCGAAACTTGCAAACTAATCACACTATCCTCAAAAGAGTATTTAATGCTATTATCCAAAACATTAAACAGCGCTTCGCCTAACCAATTTGAATCATAGTCCGCAATAATTGGCTCATTATTTTCAAATTTAATGTCAATGTTTTTCCCTAAGGCCGCAGAATGAAGGCTAAAGACCGTTGCCAACAACAGCTCGTTCACATTATTTGGCGAAACCTTTAATTGAATTAGGTCATTTTCAAAGCGTGACATTTTGATAAAACTTTCGATCAAAAATGTTAATTGACTTTCTGACAGCTCAATGGCGTTAACATACGTTTGCTCAGTCGTTGACAAATCAGCCGACTGCTTTAGCAAGCTGCTATATGTTTTGATATTTACCAAAGGAGTTCGCAACTGATGAGCAATATCGCTAATTAATTGCTGCAAAACCTGCTGGTCGTGATTGATTTTGGCCTGATAGCCACTGTATTGCTCTTCTAAGCGCAATAATTCATGACTAATCTTGCCGCTTAGGGTCTCTTTCAACTTAAGCTGAGAGCTCTCTGACATCAGACGGCCCTCTAAAAACGTTCGCAACAAATCGGCAATAAACTGCAGTTCTTTTTCCTGTTGTCGCCCTTGACCAAGGCCTAGCAACCAAAAACCGCCACTCATTAACAATACCAAAAGTAAGACCAAGTAATTCTGAGAAACAAAATAGATCATTGCAACAAATGCCACCGTTAACAACAACCATAGGAGGGGGTATTTTTTTGCTAGTCGCTGTTCTCTCATTGGTTACTCCCAAACACATACCCCATGCCAAAGATATTCCGAATAAAATCTGGTCCCTCGGCCTTAAGTTCAATTTTCTTTTTCAACCGATTTATCGTCACACTGACTGTGTTATCACCAACAAAATCACCATTCACGTCCCAAATATGTCTCAAAAGCGTTTCCTTTGATAAAACTTGGCCTTCGTGAGAGGTAAGAAAAAGCAATAACTGATACTCTTTCGCCGTTAATTTAAGCAATTCGTTTTGGAAGTAGACTTGCTTTTCCGAAAAATTTAAGGACAACTCTCCATAATGATAGCTCTCGGCAAGCTGATTGCGACTTAAGATTACCTTAATTCGTCGCTTTAACACCTCTAAAGAAAAAGGTTTGACGATATAGTCTTCAGCCCCTAGATCATAACCATGCAAAATATCTGACTCCTCGTCACGGGCAGTCAAAAAAATTACAGGCATCAGCATTTTTTTGCCAATCTCATAACCTAATCCATCAGGTAAATTAATATCCAATATACATAAATCAAGCTTTTCTGTCATCATGGCTAAGCCTTCTTTGACCGTCGAACCACTGACCGTTTGATAACCAACTTGCTCCAAACCGATGACTAAGGCTTCTCTTAGCAAGGGATCATCTTCAACGATACCAATCTTAGCCAATTTCATTCCCCCCTAACATCTTTTAGACTTTCAGTATAGCATAAAAAAATGGCAAAAAAGACCACTACAAACGAGCGTTTCATTTCTCACTAATGGCGTTAACTTGTTTCCCCATGGCCGATTTTGAGGAAATAAGTCGCGTCCGTCCACTAACAGCAACCAACGTTTCCAGCTCTTTTAAGGCATCTTTAGCCACCCATTGTTTAGCTTTAGATGCTTGTTTTAACATAGTTTTTGCCGTAAGCACACTCAATTCCTTAGAAGCTTCACTCGTTTTCCCAAGTTCTCGAAGGGCCCAAGAAGCCGCTTTTTTTACTAATAAACGTTCATCCTCAGAATAGTTTGCGATTAATTCCAGATATGCTTTGATCTCATCGATGGTTAAAGCCGCGTGAGTAGACGTGCTAGCAATTAAAGAAAAGGCAGCACGCTTATAAAATAGCTGATCAGAGCTAATCCATTTCGTGATATTTTGGTCAAAATCAGGCCGTTTAATCAAAATCGTTTTACAAAATAAGTCACATAAATCCCATGAAATGATGCCATCCATCAACATATTGATATCAGCTTCAGTGCATTCATTCGGTTCTAGGGCAAGCACAGACAAGATTTTGCACTCATGGTAATTCGTTGACCATAACTCGATTAGAAACGCTTTTTCCTTTGGCAGCTTTTTGGCCAATTTGCGCAACTCAGGCGTTGGAACACCAAACGTATGCTCTTCGGGAATTCCTAATTTGACAACGTTCTGCTTAAATTTGTCTGACGCATGATTGCGCAAATAAAGTGTAATTTCATCAACCTTCATTTTCTACCCCTTCTTCCAGTCATTCATAAATAGGCTTTAAAGTTTAAGAGCCTCACCCACTTATTCTCTCTTAATTTTCTCATAGTTATCTACATCTATCAATCCAAAATAACCGATACACCTACTAGATTCTCGTCTGTCAGGCTCTATCTTTAGTATTGAGCCATAAGATTTCTTCATGCACACCAACTGTCGCGATCATTATCCTTGCCTAACACCTTTAGCTCTAGTCTGCTTTCCCCTGACATCATTTAACACCCAATAAGTTAGCACAATTAATAGCAAAACAAAATGCCGATAATGAAAAGATGCTGACGGAACATAGCTCCTTCAAATGTCGCAACCATTGTCTCGTGCAAGTTAATATAAAACATCA
This sequence comes from Vagococcus allomyrinae, assembly GCF_017829975.1. Classification (GTDB taxonomy): domain Bacteria; phylum Bacillota; class Bacilli; order Lactobacillales; family Vagococcaceae; genus Vagococcus_D; species Vagococcus_D allomyrinae. Next base: position 174,816 of record NZ_JAEEGA010000004.1, read on the forward strand.
GTGACCATAAGAATGGCTGATACGTTAACAAGAGGGGCACTTGTGACAGAATAGTCAAACTTAAAATTCCCAGTAATAACACTTTCTCAGACTCCATATTTGAGGCATCAATTCAATTACTAAAAATTATCTTTAAATAAAACCTTCTTATCGCCATTACATAAATCAATCAACATGCCGCAGGCCACAAAGGATCTTTCTTGACTCTCGATAAACGAATCAATTGATCGTTAGGCTTTTTGCCAAATTATTTGGTCTTGACTATTGATAATACCAGCTCACTTACTTAAAAATAGCCTCCCTTCTTAACAGACAATCCCACTAACAACACACCGTTGATTTTGTGAAGAATCAATCACTTCACAAGTTGTGCTTTGCTACTTTTCACGAACAAAAAAATCCTTTATACTGGCTTTGAATGACTAATCCAAATCACTTAAGAGGACTTATATAAGGAATGATACTCTTAATTAAATTTGAAAGGAGACTTCATTTTGAAGACAATTCAAATGACAAAAACAACCATTAATCGAGACGGATTTCAAGGTCGCTATTTCGCCAGTCAGCAGCGGGACATAGCTCTGCTTGTATTAGGTGGCAGTGAAGGTAGTGTAGCCTTCACTAATTCCGTGGCAAAGTCTTTCAGCGCTATCGGAATATCGGCCCTAGCCGTTTACTATTTCCGAACGATCCAAACGGGCTGTTCACTATCAAACATTCCAGTGGAAACCATCGAACATGCGGTAAACTGGCTTAAAAACAGCGGGACAAAAAAAATTATTGTTTACGGTCTATCTAAAGGAGCAGAACTTGCCCTTCTCGCTGCCTCATTAATCGCCGAAATTAACGGGGTGATTGCCGTCTCAGGTTCGTGCTGTATTTTCGAAGGGTTAACTTGGAATCTTAAATCATCAGGAAAATCTAGTTGGCAATGGCGCGACAACGAGGTACCCTACGTATCAACCAGTGGCGCTGTGCCAAGCTTCTTCTCTACTCTAATAAAAAATGGTGAGATGAATTATTTTGACAGTTTTAATCGGTTGCTTGAAGTTGAAATGACAGAAAACACAGTAATCCACGTCGAGAATATCAAAGGTCCTATTCTCCTTTTATCTGCCAAGGAAGACGTCGTATGGCCTTCCAAGCGAATGAATGAGTTAATTATTAACAGACTTGAGGAAAAAAAGTTTAAATACAATTACTCCCATAAAACATTTTCGCCAGCTAGTCACTTTCTCACGCCAACACACCAGCTTATTTACTCTATATTCCGCTTAGAGCGTAACAATAAACCCTTATGTAGACTTGCGCGCCAACAAGCATTTGACTGTACACTTGATTTTTTAGCTGATTTTTGATGATCGACCAGCGAACTACTGCTAGCTTACTTTACTATTAACAGGAAGTAGTTAACACAGCGACCCCTCTGGGAAGTCAAATCTGGCCTTCGAAGAGGGGTCGCTGTCATGTTATCTCGTGATTAATGTTTGGTCAAAGGTCCCCAATTATTAGCACTGTATGCTCGAATCGTTAATTGCGCGTCTTCAGGTAACTTGGTTTCAGCTTTATACACAAAAGCCTGAGGCGCTATCACCCCATTCGCTCCCATTGGATCAGAGCCATCTAATGTGTAATAGGTGATCGTATTAGGATTAGGGTTGGTCAATTTAAGTTCAGCGGCTGCTTGACTGATTTCCACTGGTTTATAGCTATGGGCCATCTGATATTTTGCCCACATATCAAGTGAAAATTGGACACGATCAGGTACTTGATTGAGTATTTTAACTTGTTGATTTAACCAGTCTTGATACATCGTTTTTCTGGCGCCCATAAAGGCGGCGTCAAGTTTGTAAGCATCCTTCAATTCATCGATATTGCGTTGAATTTGATTAGTGACATTGCTAATTGAAAGAGGGGTCGTTGATTGAGATAGATTGCTAGTTACCGGTCCAAATTGTGTTAATACCTCATCTTTAACAAGAGTTTTAAATTCTAAATTACCAGCCGTCGCTATTGTACTGTCGCCAGAAAAGAAACCAAAAAGTCCCCCAGGTCCCTTCCGTGAAATGCTATCAATATTCCATTTATAACGATACGTCCCACCACCGGCTAGAGCTGAAAAACCTGTACCGATCAGATTATTATTGTGGAAAGCCCCATCTGTGTCATTGATGTTAAAAGTCATTTTAACAGCATCGCTTTTTCCTTCTAAGACGGCATTTTCCACCACTGCATCAATTTCTCGTTCAGTATCAACAAACATAAAGAGAATTTGTGTTTTAATAAAGTCATCAACATCGATGTACTTTTTAGCCTCCTGAAAATCTTTTGTGGCAAGTATTTTCTTAATCGCTGGCCAAACCGTTAAATCCCCATCTTCTACTATCCCATAAGGAAAATAGCCATCTTGAAAACGGATCTTAGTATAATCACTGTCGTTGCCACCGAAATACTCTTCAAACATTTTCTCACCAAAATCTTCTCGAAGAGTTTTAATGCCCATGTATTTGCCATTGTAAAAATAGTTAACATAGCGAGCGCTTAACGCAATTTTCCCCATTTGGCTGGCTAATGTATTGGTGACTAATTCGTCATAACGGTTATAACCTAAGCCATAAATATCATTTTGCGGGCCATCTTGACCTTCTTTTAATTCAAGTTTGGCAAACTTGTTAACAACAGGATATGGTTCACCAGGTGTCGCTTCAAAGAACGGATAATTAGCCTTTTTTGTAAGAGCGTTGCGATTGAACTTAGCCGCAACACCTGAGTTGTATTGATACGCGCTAACTTGCCCAAATTTTTTATTAGCCGATAAACTGAAAAAATCGCCCTTGCCATTTTCAGTGTGATTGTCAATATATTCAAAGGTACCAAAACTATCCAGTAAGGTTAAAGCAGTCGAATTGCTCGTCATAGAGACAATCGGAAATTGTTTCATACCAAGAGCGTATTCCTCCGTCGTGATGTTCCCTTTGTATAGCCACTGATAGCCACTGATTTTTTCATTAGGATAGTTATTTTCAAAGACATAGGTCTGGGCTGTAACCCCTGTGTTATAGTCATCACTATAGGCATAGGCTTTTACAACCGTTGTTTGGTTAATAGCCACAGGCTTCTGATAAATGGTTCCTTTTGTCTCACTTGGATCGCTACCATCAGTCGTATAACGAATTGTTAAAGCAGGGTCCGTTACTAATTCCAGTTGGAAGGAACTTGAATAAAGCCCACGAGTATGGCTGAAACTTAGACTTTGATCAGCTTTAGCTTGATTGTTCGATTGACCGAAACTAGGCTGGTTAATCAACGTCACTTGGTCGCTACCGTCCGGTTTACGTCCGAAGGTTTGGTTGTATTTTTGTTTCAAGTAGTCCAACGAATCAATTGTACGCATGGATGGCTCACTCGTATCGATCAAGTTTACCGTCCCAGACCCACTTAGAGAAAAAGCCCCGTGATCATTACCTAAATCAGGCTGCTGATCCATGTAAATAACTTTAAATCCATTAGCAGGAATTAAGAGGTTTGCCAAATTCGATTGTTTCTTTTTACTCGTAAGGGCTATTTCAGGCGTTAATAACACTGGCTGATCGTGATGATTGTATAATTCTAACCATCCCGCCTTTGAAGCAACACTTCCTTCAGCCGCGACTTCATTGATAAAGACTTCTTTAATCTCTTGGGGATCAGAGATAACATCGGTTAAAGTAAAAGGCGTATCGCTGTATCGATAATTAATGACTAGTCGAGGTGGATTAGTTGAACCATAGGAATAAACACTGCCGATAAAATTATCACCATCAATTTTAAACGCCAGAGATTGGCCCGACTGCCACCCGGCTAAGCGCGTTTCATTGATGATATTGCTTAAGTTAGGTGTTCGAATTGTCGTGTTGCGACTTGTAAAGTTGCTTTGTTGGAACGGAATAGCTAAAGTGCTGTATGAGCGATTGCTGATATTTTTTGCAATCCCTTTGTAGGTTTCAGGCTCTCCAAGCTCTGCGCGGATCTCCATATTAGCAGTGGCAGGTCGGCTAGTGGTGGTAGCCGTCACAAACTCAAGATAGGCATCTTCGATCTCCGCATTTTCAGGCAGTTCCACTTGATTAAAACGAATCCCAGTTTGTTGTTTATTGCCTGCTGAAGGGACTCCGTAATGGCCACCAATCTCCAGGTTACTGCTTGTCGTTACAGCTAAACCAATGCCAAACTCTTCAGCATCATCTGAATTAACGCTCGTTGTCACGATGGTTTGATCGTGTTCAGTCTCATATTCAAGGACTAGTTTTGGGGCAAAGGTCGGATTAGATTCAAAAGAACGCGCGATATAACTACCACTTCTGCTACCGACGATTTTAAAAACAACATCATCCAATCCCGCCTTTTGTGAACTCACTTCATCAAAAATCGCCATCAGACTTTCCGTTGTCAATTGATCGTTGACGGCAACTTTTGCAGGTGTTTGGACTTCTACAAAATTCTGACTCATCTGACGATTTTTAAAGGTAGCACCTTGATAGGTAAAAGCTGTAGCTTCACTGGTTTCTCCGAAAATTTGGAACTGAGTAGGAGACGTCGACACATTACGAGCTGTAAAAATTAAGTAAGCATTCGTTAATATAGCGCCAGCTGGGAGATTAAGATTACTAAACCGTAAAAAAGTGTCATAAGTAGTTGGGCCATGTAAGTCAAGACCAGTACTGGTTAAATTAACAGAGGAATAGTTTGTTTCAGCATCATCATTTCGCGTGGTGATGCTAATCTCTTTACGAATTTGGAAGGTATTCCCCGTTTCTATACTAGTAGTTTGGATGGGAATGGCCTCGGTGTTTTCCGAAGGCGCTTCTTCAAAAGGCTCTGTTCCTTCCTGATCATCACTGCTTATTTCAGCGATATTATCTGAGGAGACCTCATCTGTCGCAAAAATGGTTGGGGCATAAAAAAGGCCACTGACAAAAATGGTAATTAACAATAAGCTAACTTTTTTCATTTGAATCTCCTTCTCCTTTATACATCTTAATCCCGCTTGTTAAGAGTATAATCCAGCTAATTTAATTGTGGTTAATATGACAAAATCGCTACTCATTATACCACAAAGGAAACCTTATACGAACGGCAATAACATGCAAAATGTGCGTCAATAGTGGTACTATATTAAGAAAAAGGACAATATAGACCATAACAGTCGATCATTCTCTTTAATTATTTTAACTAAACCAAACAAAATCCTAATTTATCATGACTGTTGGCTTTGCTAAAAGCAACTCATTACCATACATCTGTCTTTTTAGAGAGATTTGATCAACTTTGGCTTCAACACCATTTAGTTAAACTTTTTTTATTTGACTTTCTCAGGCCGCTAACTCTGGTAACAGCATAACCTTTCTCCTATATAAAATTGGTATCAATCCAGCCTAATTTAATGTACAATTAAAATATAAAAAATAAGAGGTGATTATTTGTTAACATTATTATTTCTATTATCAACCATTAGTTTCGTTTTAATCTTTCTTATGCCCTTTGTTCAAAAAAAAGACTTGGGAAAACTCTATACCACGTTGACATTATTACAAGGCGGCTCGATTGGCGCCACTTTTGGTATTTTGCTTGTCATGCTTATTAAAGGACGTTCTTTTTAAACGATTTGAAATTTAATGGGGAACTTTGGCGTTTTTAAGCATTTCTCCCTCAACTTTTGGCTTATTTCTTTGAGTTCCCCTTAATCTGTTAGTCTTGTAGCTTAACAATGACAGATTAAGTTGGTGCCTCTTTTTTCAATAATACTCAACGTGAGTTACAGCTTTTGGGCAGAACGTTTGTTTCGAGCAAACCTCTGATGTTCCACAACTACTGCCATGCCGATTATTGCCTATGAGCTTGTTAGGCTTTTATCCCCCTAAACCCTTTCATTTAACGGTTATTATGACAGAATTGTCACTAGAAATATCACAGCATAGATGTTAATGTTAGGATAATAAACCCATTGATTGGAGGCTATGATCTCATGAATATTCCAAAAGAAAACATCAGCTTAGGCCTTACCTCGGTTGCACTATTACTCCTATGCTATTTCTTTGAGAAACAATTACCGTTTACCATTTTTCAAGCTAGCGTCGTTATTATTCTCCTTATTGTTCCCCTTGGAAAATGGCTGATTGCTAAAAAACTCACTCCCCAAAAAAGCTAGGATAATTTATCCTAGCTTTTTCAGTTCCATCATGATTAATAGAAGGCCACCTTTACAAAAATCAGCTAAAATGATATTCTTTTAGTAAGAAACGGAGGTAAATATGTCAAAAGCAAGCTATTTTGCTTCACTACTTCAAAACGGGCAAACCGTTGAAAAGTATAAAGAAGCAGGAAATTCTATGTTGCCAATTATTAAATCTAATCAACCTGTTAGTTTAATTCCTGTTACAGCTAAAACTACTTTAGAGATTAAAGATATTGTTTTTTGTAAAGTCAAAGGAAATTACTACACACACTTAATTTCATCTATTAGAAATCGCAACGGTACTATCGAGTATCAAATTTCTAATAATCATGGTTACGTAAACGGTTGGATTAAGAAAGCTAATATTTTTGGTAAAGTCGTCAAAATTTGGAATTAATTCCAAGTTTATTTTTTTGCTTTTGATTCTTACCCCTGTCACCTAAGTTTATCATCACTACCTAAACACCCATCCCTGATGTATCAAAAAGTTCTTCGTTAGGTTAATCTTCCCTTTCTCTTTGACCACCCTTCATTTATGGCCCAATTAAAATGATTAATTGAAAGGAGAGTTCATTTCATGACTAAAAAAGAAAAACGGTTTATCACTGAAGCTCATAATGATCTTTATCAAATTGTTGCCGATACAAAAACGAGCGTTCAATACCTTTTCGCACCTAGTACTGGTATAACACCTCAACTTGACTCTAATGGCAAATTACTTCTAGCAGATAAAGAATAGTAGCTGATCAGTATTTAAGTAACCATAAGTTCTATAACCCCCCTTTTTATCACAAAAGTGTAAGACCATGTTAGCAATTTCGAGTTGAATCCTCCTAATTCTTGGTATAGTTAATTCATCAAGTAGCACACAGGAGGAATTAACTATGGATACAGCAGTATTAGCAGCCGTTGTTTGGTCAATTTGTATGATCATTCGAGAAGCAAAAAGAAAGAAAAAATTGACTAAAAATTAAGACCACAATTATGGTCTTTTTTCCTACTGACTTCATGATTCAATCACAATTAACCACCACGATTCTTCATTCATTTCTATTTTTATGGAGTTTCTGACTGTTTTTATCAAAAGTTCTGATCTGATATTTTTACAACGTGACCTTAAAATTGAATTCTCAAATAAAATATTTGGTTTTTTTGTTACTTTCGCATCATCTCAAATTATTGCATGATCATACAATACATGGAATTATCATGAAAAAGCTAGGGATAATTATTGTTATTGATATTATTTTTGTCATGCTACTCTTTAATTTTATGCCAACATACAAAGAATACGATGTTAACAATTGGAAGCTATTTATTTCTCAGTTGGTCATACTATCAGTTATTCTTGTTGGCTACTCTGCCCATCGTTTTTTAGCTAAAACAACAAAAAGTTGTCTTAGGAGAGGGTTTTTATTTTCCGTAATTTTATCAATTACGACCATTCACGTACTATTTGAAACCATTTAAGCATATTCTTCATAAGTTCCTAATATTTTGGCTATCATCACCTCATAAAATATTAGGAGGTAATATTTATGTTTGAATACAAAACTGAACTATTAGAAACAAGTGTCAAATGGACGAAGGACGGTGCCAATGAAAAAGATTTGTTACAATTAGATGCTCTCCTTAATTTACGCGCCAAAGAAGGATGGGAACTTGTCACTCATGGCTATATGCCTATCCTTACATCCTCACGCAGCGCATTCCTGATTACATTTAGAAAAACACTCTGATGTCATTTACTCACCGCATATATGCGGTGAGCTTTTTTAAAAATTATTTACAGTTCCTTTTTAGTAATTAAAACTGGACTCTTTTTTGCACTTTACACAATTTTTGTTAAACTATACTACTCACGATAAAAAATATCTACGGAGCTATGTACATGAAAAAAATAGCAAACCACTTTGGCGTCTATGGCGTCTTGATAAAAAATGAAAAATTACTTCCATACAAAAACAGCTTTGATCTTCCTGGTGGCAGCCAAGAAGAAGGAGAAAGCCTAGTTCGTACACTTATTAGGGAAGTCAAAGAAGAAACTGGCTATGACATACTATCTTATAAAAATAATAGAATCTACGATTCGTTTGTACAACCTACAGACGATTCTAATTGTGTCCATCATGTGTTTGCATTATATGATATCGAAATTGATTTTAGTGCGCAAACTGAAATACCTGAACAAGTAATTGATGGCGCTAACGATTCTTCAGGGGTTATCTTTGTCGATATAAAGTCTATTAATAGTGATAACACCTTTCCAATTGTTTTAAAGGTTTTAGATGAACTGAAAAAAAGAAATAATTTTTTTGAAGCATCTTTTTTTTTCTCACTGGACTGTCAACACTAAGCTTCAAATCTTCTAGGTATTACTAAAACCTCTTTGATTATTCCTATCAATTATTTTGACAAACTTTCTATGCTATAATCTTTGTAAATACCTACTTGGGAAAGGACGGGATACTTTTGACTGTTATCACTCACGATACTGATAATTTTTTTTCATTCCATGATGCTCCAATTGTTAATTGCTACTTCAAAACTCCATACTTATGTTTTGAATTTGAATACGTTTATTGTTGGTTGAACAACAATAATACCCCTGCAATTTATTCTTCCGAAGGATGCCCTAAACTCATTATCAGCATTGACAATATAACTAGTTGGATAGATTGGGAATCTGGACTAGACTACACTGATGAATTCGAAAGTCATCTTCCAAATTTAATCGGGACAGAATTCTTATCGTTTGAACGTCAACATAATTTAGGTGAAATCACACTTGTTGGTGAAATATGTGAATTTACATTTGAAAGCTATCAAATTATCGTTGAACCTAGTAACTTACATTTTTATCGAAATTTTTCTAAAGCTGATTTATCTGTAAAATTTCATTAAGTTTAATCACGTGTATAGAAAGCACTAAAACTCCCTTAGTGAAATTACAACCTCTTCTGCTCCCCTTTTTGATTCAACGTGAAAATCAAAAATGATTGTTAATTGCTCTAGCAATTACATCCTTCTTGACATATACTTATAAATAACTTTTACTTTATAAGGGAGGTTTTAAGATGAAATTTTCTTTCGGAAAATTTTTTGGTAAACAATTTTCAAAATCATATACCTTTGCCTTCAAAAAAAATGGATTAATCACTTAGTGTTTACTGTCGTTATTTTTTTAGTTTTTTATTTTCTGATATTCAAAAAAAATCTGCTACCAGCTCTTTTTTGAACAGCTATCAGTTATCTTTCTCAACAAATACAATCAGTTATTCGTTCTTATTGATAGTTCCTATCGTAAAGAATCATAACCTCAGCCCACGTTAACTCTAAAAGAATCATTATTAATCGATCAACAGGAGAGTGATTGTATGTCAACATACAAATGTAGTTGCTTTTGTAAATCTGTTCAATTTCAGGCTACGTTAAAAAATTTAGACTTAGTCGTCTGTCATTGTTCAATGTGTAGAAAATTGACAGGCTCTACTGGATTTGCCAGTTTAGAATGTGCTAATGATGTAACATTTATTTCAAAAAAACACCTAGCCATATTTAACTCCTCAGAAGTCGCTGAACGCGGGTTTTGCTCAAATTGTGGCACGACGTTATTTGATCACTTTAAACCAGCCAACGCCTTTTTCATCCCTCCTGCTATTATAGAAAATTTGCCTGAGGAAAATATCCACTTTGTTGAAGAAATATATTTTGATAATAAACCATCTTATTACGCTTATAAAAATAAGACTAAAAAAAAGAATGAGTCTAACTTTAAGTAGCTTTTTAAAGAAATCATCTCCCCCTTCCGTCCTTAGCTCATAACGTAAGGACGGAAGGGATCGCATGAAAATAATTTGGCTGGTAAGCGCCTGTATCTTTTTAGCTCTCTATGCTTCAAAACCAAAAAATAAAAAGTAACTTTTTGCAATGAGAACTGATTGCTTTTTTTTTGGAATTTACTGTTCACAAAAATTATGACGGCACCATTTTTATGGTACAATAAATTAAAAGAGGTATTTAAAATGACCCGAAAGAATTCAAAATCAGCCTGTTTTTTGATTATTCTCTCCCTAATTAGCACTATTCCTCAACTTTATGCAATATCAAGATTCACGGATTCCAATATCATACAGTCGTTATACCCTGGAGTTCCTATTTTATTTTTTGTGGGAAACACATTGTCATTCATCATGTCGCTCATGCTCTTTAGAAATACTCGTTCTAAATTTGCATTGATTCCGCTAGTCATTTCAGCTTTAGTTATCATTACCTACCTTGGCCTATATATAGCTGGCTGGCTTATTTTTAGTAATGGCCCTTAGGAAGCTATATCGGGTATTAAAAAACGCTTACTTTCAGTCTTTTGTAAGATAAAACCCATAAAAAAAGAGGTGCTAATAGTGACACAATCAATTGTACACATAGCCTTAGTCGTCAACGAATATGATGAAGCTATCGAATTTTATACCGAGAAATTAAATTTTTTATTGCTTGAAGATACCTACCAAGCAGAACAAGACAAACGTTGGGTAGTTGTTGCACCGCCAAACTCTAGTGGAACCACTATTTTATTGGCAAAAGCAGCCAAACCAATTCAAAAAGAATTCATTGGCAACCAAGCTGGCGGGAGAGTCTTTCTTTTCTTAGGAACAGATGATTTTGAGCGAGATTATACACAGATGCTAGCTAAAGGAATAGAATTTATTAGACCTCCTAAACACGCCGATTACGGAAAAGTTGCTGTCTTTAAAGACTTATATGGTAATCTTTGGGACTTAGTTCAATTTAACGATGATCACCCAATGAGTACTCGAGTTTGACAGTTCACAAGTACCGCATCATTAGAAACAACAGACTTGTCAGCAAATTGCGATTGAACCACTACTTTTCTTTTCCCGTGATAGAAATAAAAAACGCATAAGGAGGTTTCACATGAAAAAATATATTTCTCTTACAATCCTGATCCTGGCTTTTATTGGTCTCAGTGGCTGCTCCCCAACTGAAAATAAAGACGTCAGCTTAAAAAAAGAAACAATTAGAACCCTCGACTCAAGCAAAATTTATCACGATTACTTGCCTGATGATAATGGGACGATTGACTCCAATTTACCTGAAGTTATCACTCCAGAATAATCCCTCCATTCTAATTAGGCTTGCCACAACTCTAGTATTAGATATCATTGAGGGTAATTTTCTTACCCTTCAAGCATTTTAGCCACTCATCAGCTTTTGATTTGATACGATGATGTTAGAAAATGATTGGAAGTTACACTGATGACTAATAGATTTGAATTAACGAGTGATAAATTACAAGGTTTTGGGAAAGCAGCTCATATTATCACCGATAGCGAAACTGGCGTTCAGTACTTAATGGTGGCATTTTCAGGCGGGATTGGCCTCACGCCACTAATTGATTTAGCTGGAAAGCCGATTCCAGCTGAAAAAGAATAGGAGGTGAAACTATGACATTTAAAAAAGTGATAATATTCAGCCTAAAAGAGTTTAATGACAACAAACCAAACGATGGTTACTCACCTCAAAATGGACATGTCATCAACGTGTTTTTTAGTGCCAATAGATTAACGGAATGTGTGGCAGTTGGCTTTCAATAAATAGATTAATAGGTGCCACTTCTTGTTTAAGAAGTGGTTTTTATCTTTCTAGCACATAGTAATCACCCTAATTTTTCTGAAAGCAACAAACAATGATGGTACAATAAAAAACCCGCAATATAAAAAATTGGAAAACGATCTTCGAAAAATAATTCATAGTTAGACTTTTATCTTGCTGCATTGATTACGCACTTATCTCATTTTAAAACTGTCACCTAAGATACTTTAACTAAAGCAAAAGGAGAATTAAAATGACAAACGAACAAAGACTACTTAACGCTGTCAAAAACGAATTGATTGACAGGTATCCAACTGGTTGGGGAGGTGTAGCCGGTGTTCTGCTAGATACCAATGACATACTTACGAGCATTTCCCCTGATTTTCCAAATGAAGGCTCTAGTGTCTGTATGGAATTGGGTTCTATGCTAGAAGCTGCCAATCAGAACAAAAACATCACTCATACAATTTGCCTTGTTAGACATGATGAAATGTCTCCCTTGAAGATTCTCTCGCCTTGTGGGATTTGTTTAGAAAGACTGAGGTTTTGGGGAAACGATGTGATGTGTGCTTTGACATCAGACAGTGTCTTAGATCTGAAGTTTGCCAAACTTAGCGAACTCCAACCCCACCATTGGCATAAAGTATACTAACTGCAACTCTTGCGTCAACACCTTAATCCCTGCTTTACGATGCAAAGATGATCAATAGTAAGGTCACAACTGACTTAACTATTCAAACATCGCCTGTAAACTTTCTCCCAATCATCAACCACTTCCTTAAATCTGTAGTTTGTGCACATGGTTAAGATGACAACATTGTAATGCCATCTGTATATTATATATCGTATAATTAGTATACAATAACTAGGAGGCTGATTATATGTACGAATACAAAAGTGAAATTTTAGAAACATCTACAAAGTGGATTAAAGATAGCGCAAATGAAAAAGATTTGAAACTACTTGACGACTTGATTAATTCAAGAGCCCAACAAGGATGGGAGCTCGTTACACATGCTTACATGCCTAACGTAGTCGCTACACGAAGCGCCTTTCTGATTACGTTTAAAAAAACCATTTAATATTTATGGCTCATGGCCTTTAGGCTATGAGCCTTTTTTACTTAGTTTTGATCTTCACCGATAAGTCTCGATACTACTAAGCACTTATCAATCTTATACAACAAGGAGTCCCTATGAATAATAAAACAATTAGACTGCTACTAACATTAGTTTATAGCTTCCCCTTCATTTATCTAGCCATGTACTTAGATTTCTTTTTTCGATCGATGATCGGTTGGTTAATTATGGGAATCGTTTATCTGCTCCTTTTTGTTCTTTCCTATAAACAAAAAGTGATACTTCCTCTCATTGTTGGAAGTTTTGTCTCCACTTTTCTTTCAATTACGTTAAACCAAAGAATTGCAAATATTGAACAGTGGTCATCGTATTTTAAACCTTTTGAAACTAGTTCTCTGATTCTCACGATCATGGTAATCTGCTTACTTATCCAATTGTCAATTTATTACTTGATAAAGAAAATAAAAAAAAATCACCATTCTACTAAATATTAATCATTCATGGAGGAGATAATGTCTTTTAAAACCCGAGGAAATAATTCACAAAAGGGATGGCCTTTTCTAACAGTCATCCCACTAAATCCAATATATAGGAGGCAATTTTCATGAATGCAATTGTCGAGGCCAAAGTTTTGGCTTCTACCTCCTGATTGGGTTATTTAATAGATATTTAGTGGGCAGTAAAAAATAGACGGCTTCTATTCAATAGAAACCATCTATTCAAACCTATTTTACGCTAAGCCCACTAGAGCCACTAAAATTGAAAACAGAATAACCCCTAATAATAGCGTCGTCGTTTTAACTTTCTTTCCTAATAACCAATAAATAATCAAAAAGAACACAGCAGGGAAAAAACCTAACATGATTTGATCCACATACGTTTGCAGTGACTCAGCAATCTTGCCACCACCCACTTTCATGGTTAACTCAAAGTTGACATTCGACGCCGTCATAGCGCCGATGACCATTAACCCAAGAATGGACGCCGACTGCGTAATCGATTGAACTAAGCCACTGTCGCCTAATTCGCCAAAAAATTTGGCACCAAACTTGAGACCTTTATCCAAACAGAGGTATCTCAAAATAAAGTGTGGCACATTAATGATCAATAAAAAGGCAATCGGGCCAAAAATGCTGCCTTGATTGGACAGGGAGATCGCAATCCCTGTGGCGATAACTTTCAGTGTGCCCCAGAAAAAGGAATCACCAACACCAGCAATCGGCCCCATCAAACTGGATTTAACAGCACTAATTGAGGAAGAATCAAACTCACTATTACGAGCATTTTCTTCTTCCATGGCACTAGTAATGCCAAATAACAAAGTGGAAACATGAGGGGTAATCGACATAAATTCCAAGTGCCGCTGAAGTGCTAAGGCCCGCTCTTCTTTCGTTTGATACAGCCGCTTGATAATCGGGCCCATGGTATAAGCAAACGCCAAGTTTTGCATCCGTTCATAGTTCCATGACGCATCCAGTGTCAGTGACCGAAAGAACACTGACCAAAAGTCTTTCCGTGTTAATTTTGATCCTGCTGCTACCTCATTCGCTGGCTTAGAATTCGTTGTCATCGACAAAATCCTCCTGTTTTTTATTTTCACTAACGGTCATCATTAACATGACCGCCACAATCCCGAAAAGCGCCACCCCAACAACCGTGACATTTAAGTAAGCCGCTAATAGAAAACCTAACAACAGAAATGGCACCATTTTTTTAGTCAACATCATTTTAGCTAGCATAGCAAAACCGATTGCTGGAATAATCCCAGCCGCAATATCCAACCCGTGAGTAATAAATTCTGGCACAAAAGACAAAATCTTTTCAATCGCTGGCACACCAAGGGCAAACCCTGCGGCTACCACAAGGGCCAAGATCACTTTATTTAAAATAGAATAAAAAATTTGAGTCCGTTCAACCCCTTTAATATCCCCTTCTTTAGCATATTTATCTGCCTGATGACTGGCATGCGTCAAGAGAAATGTCATCTGCAAGTTGTCGATTAATAGAACCAAGGTGGCAATCGGCACTGCCAATAAAACCGCACTCGAAATCGATTGACCACTCATAATCACATAAGCCGTGGCAATAATCGTCCCTGAGACAAAGTCTGGGGGATTGCTAGCACCGACTGGAAAAGCACCCATAAAGACTAATTCCAAAGTAGCCCCTAGTTTTAAACCAGCCTCTAAATCACCAAGAGCAAGTCCCACTAAAGGACCGACCACAATTGGTCGATTCCACATAGTTGAACCAAAGAAACTGTGCATATAAGCAAACAGTGCAATTAAAAACATTAAAACGATATTCCCAACTGAAATCTCCATCTATTTTTCCCCCTTAAATCAATTTAGCGATGTTAACAGCTTGTTCATCAGGCACCATCTGAACTGTTAATTCAACGCCCGTTGCTGACAACTGCTGAATCAACTCAATGTCACTTGGTGATAAGTGGACGGATTTTGAGACTTGCTTACGATCAGCCCCATCCTTCATGCCGCCTAAATTGATTGCCTTGATCGCGGGCACTTGACTAGCTAACTTGGCCACATCCTCCACTGACTCACATAAAATCAATAAGCTGTACTTATCCGTCACCCCTGAATTTAGGGCCGTGACGGAATCTTCAATACTTTTCATGACTAACTTAACGCCACTTGGTGTGGCCATCTTCATAGCGGTCATTTTCAACGAATCCTTCACCAATGCGTCACTAGCAATCAAGATACAATTTGCTTGTAAAAATTTTGTCCAAGTAAAGCCAACCTGCCCGTGAATCAAACGGTGATCCACTCTCACTAATTTTACTGTCATCTCTACAATCCCTCCCGATATTGTTTCACTAATGTCATAAACTGCCGAACATTTTCGCGACTTACATCACCAGTGTCCTTTTTCGTATCTTTAAAACAACTTCCCACGATAGCCGCATCACAGATCGCCAATTGAGCCAAAACATTCTCATCAGTCACACCTGCTGCCACCACTAAAGGAAACGCCCCTAAGGCCTCACGAAAATCTTGAATTTTGGCCATTGAGGTTTCTTCTCCCGTGGCATTTTGAGTCACTGCAACCGCATCACAGCGAGTCTTCGCAATGGCCAAATCTTCCGCCAAACTCTTTTCGGATAATTCCGGTTGATACTTAAAGCGCACCCCACCGATTAAACAAGCTTTAGACTGACTGCGTTCCAAATCGAAAAACGCTTGCAAGGTCGCTTCATCGCGTGGTTTAACATGGCCCACTACTGAATCCACTTGTACAATATCCAGCTCATATTTATTGGCCAAATAAAAACCCATGGCATCCAGATTTAAACAATTGACCCCAATCGGAATCCCTAACTTCAAGGAAACGATGTACTGAATGGCTTTTTCTAGCTGGACATAATCGCCATAATAGTTTTCCATCATAATACAATCGACGCCTTCCTCAGCGTAAATAGCGATCTCCTTTTTGGCTCGCTCTTGAATCTCTTCTTCTGAGTCTCCTTTTAAATGAATCATCGCAATAATCGGTTTTTTTGTCTTAAAGACATCCAAAAATGTTTTCTTTTCCAACTTTAGCTAACTTCCTCTCTAAAAATCCTCATCTACTAGTGCTTCATGGTCCAGCTGAATCCGCCGAATACCTTGCTGGGCTTCAGCTATCATCTCATCAATTGTGGCATCAGAGATAACTTCCGACCCATCTAAAAGAACTTGCAAAGCCAATCCCAAATTAACCCCAGACAACAGGACCCCATTAGGATAATGGCCTAAACTCAACATAGCGTTTACAATACTAGCCCCATAAAGGTCTCCCATAATAATAAATTGCTGTTCCGGCTGGGCATGCATTTCCTTGGCGATTTCCGCCATAAAGTCGGTGGCGCTTTTGCCAGGAACTAAGGAATAAGTCGTGATCTCCTGTGCAGTACTACCAGCGATTAACTCCAAAGCATTTTTAAAGCCTTGCGCTAACTCTCCATGGGTGGCGATAATTAATTTTTTCATTGATATTCCTCCTGGTATTAATAAGAACGAATCGCTGCCTTATACAGCTTAGAATTGATAAACTGCTCATTAAAATAAATCAGTTTGCTAGAAGCATCCAAAACTTGTTGCTTAATATGAAGCAGTGGTGTTCCTTCTTCAACCTGCAACTGCTGGGCCAACTCAGCTGTGGCAAGGGACACATCGATCACATTGTCAAAATGATTGATTTGATAACCCTTTGCTTTTAAAACTTCAATCAAGGAATCCGACTCAGTTAACCCATCGATAATCGGCGCCATTTCTTTTGTGACATAGTCGATTTCAAAAATAACCGGTTGATAGTCAATGTTTCGCAATCGCTTTAAAGAAATAATTTCTGAGGCCATAAATCCTAATTCAATTTGTTGCCCCTCACTTAAATTAAGATATTCCTTTTCCAAAATTTTAGTAGTGGGAGTTTTATTAGACGTAACCCCTGCTGAAGTGAAACTACCACCCGCATTAAAAGCTTCCTTATAAACAGGAAATGCCACATAAGCGCCTTTTCCTTGCTTTTTTTCAACAATCCCTTGATCTACCAATAACTGTAAGGCATTTCTAACGGTAACCCGACTGATGTCATGCTCTCTCATCCACTCCCCTTCAGAAGGCAATTTTTCCCCATATTGATAGCTACCAGACAAAATCTTATTTTCAATCAAATTAGCCAATTGATTATAAAGTGGCGTTGGATTGCTTTCAGAGATCTCTTTTTCCATAGTATCCTCCTTCATCGTTTCAACTTGTATTAACTTGTATCAACTTGTCTTAACTTGTATTATAGTAAGCGTTTTTCATTTTGTCAACCAAAACTTATTTTTTTTGCATACGTCAATTAAAGTAACATCAGATCAAAGCAAACAAACTCTCCAAAATCTGGAGAGTCTGCCCACTTATTTTGTTTAATACCATCACTTACCTTGGCTAAACGACTGTTGAGCGATGACCATTGGCGTAATTGTCCCTTGATAAAATATCTTCTCAGCTCCTGTCACACTGCCACCTAAGCTTAAAAGAATTTTGACCGTGCTCGCTCGCGCTTCTAATGTCACTTTTTCCACCCCTTGCGCAAAAATAGCGGCCAATGATTCCCGGGCTAACTGGCTGCCAATATGCCGACCACGATAAGCAGGCGCTACTAAAAAACGCCCCCAGTGAGTCACTCCGTCTTCTCGCCAGACTGCCACTGCACCAACAATCTTCTGATCAAGTTTAGCACACCACCACTGAGGCTCCTTGGCGGCTGTCAAAGGGATATCAGCAAGCGGAATCCCTTGTTCCTCATGAAAAACACGACACTGAAGCTGATAAATCTGCTGTAAATCAGCAACACCCGCATTTTCGATTACAATTGTGTGAGCCAAGTCACGCCCCCCTTTTTCTCGATTAACTAGGAAAATCAAAACTAGCCCCTGCTACTTGATCCATATAGGCTTGTGGGGCTTCAGCAAATGAACCACCATAAATCTGAGCCAGTTTCTCTCGTTCATTAAACTCAATAAAGAGAATATCCTCTTCTTTTTTCAAAGCCAAAACCAACTGCTCTGACCTAAAAAGATAACCCGGTTGATTGACAAATCCTCTCAGTTCAATTAGCTTGTCCTCATCCTCTGCCACCAAAATCATCTCAGTACGCAGTTCCTCAGAAAAATAGTCAGCCCCTAAGTCACTGAGCACTTTCAAGTAAGTCTCACTCGGCAAGCCATATTGGTTTAAATCACGTCTAAAATAGTCATAAGCCGTATAAGAACCAGGTGAAGACAAGGTTTGATCATCAGGCTGAAACGCGAGATTGGTAATCTGCTCCTGCCAATTCAGAAAGACCGCCAGTGTAAAATCAGGTAATTGTTGGAAACGCACCTGAACGATCGACCCTTGATCTGCAAAAGAATGGAAGATCTCTCGATCCAAATAACTACTCAATTTGATTTGTTTAATTTGCTCCTGATTATTTTGTTTAAACACCAAATAAGCCGCATATCCATCGTCGCTGAAATCCTCCTTCCACTGAGAATCCGTCCCCGCTGTTCCTTCTTTTTCAAATAGATCATCAAAAAATCGTAAGCTACCATAAACTTTCAAGCTGCGAAATTTCCTAGCATTATCAATTAAAGATTCAGATTGGATTTTCCTCATAATCTCTTGATCCACCGGCTTGATTGGTCGACTGGACTGAGTGCTAGTCATGCCGCCAACTCTGACAATTAACCCTAAAATGGCGATTGCCACCCAAATAAACTGCCATGAGGGACCGCTTTTAGTTGATGTCACCTTAACTTCTTTGGTCGCCTTATTTGGGTAAAGCAACGATACCCAATAGCGTTTTAAACGCTCTGACGCCCACTCCAATTCCTTAATTTCAGCATAAGTTAACTTGGTCACTTTTTCGCCATTAAGATACTGAGTAAATCGAGCGAATTTTTCACAGTCTTGCCGATATCGTGTGCCCTCAATCCTTGACAACAAATTGAGAATTAAAGAGCTTGATTCACTGATTTTTTCTTTGCTTTGCCCCAGATAATAAAGAGCTAGCAAATAAAGCAGATCATCGTCCAAATAAGAAAAATCTTTGGCTTTTTCAACTATCGAGCGAATTGAAGCATTCTCTGGCTGATCGTCAGATAAAAAGTGATAAATTTGGTAGCGATAATGATAATAGGTTTCACGCTGTCCTTTAGGAATATTCTGATAATCCGCAAACCGCAGATGATTCTCAGCTAATACATCTCTGTAGTCCCAATACCCATAATAGGCCTGCCAATCTTCCTCCGTTAATTCACATAATGTTGTGATGGACTTTTTAACCTCATCAGACAATAAATAGTGATTTTCCACAAGAAAATAAATCATGCGCTCGCGAGTCTCTTCGTATTGCTGGAGGGATTCATTTAAAAAAGGCCTCAACAAATCTTCCCATAGAGCCTGATCATCAAAATAAGCCTCCTGAGTCATGGTTTCACGCAACAGCTGATTCAAACTTTTTTTAAGTTCGACGATCTGCATCACGTCATCTGTAAAACTGATCTCCTCTTGAGTCACCGCCTCATCTGGAACCGATTGAAACTCAGGCCTGATTTCCGGGGATCCTTGGATTGATAAAGCCACATCATAGGCTTTGCGCAAAGCCTGATAAGCCTCCATGTCTTTAGATAAGTCCAATTGTTTAACTTTTTGGGCATACGCCCGCTTAATTTCTTTTTTTGAAGCACCTGCTTCGATGCCTAATATCTGATAAATTGTCATCTTATCACCCTCAATCGAACCAGTCGAACTGATGTTGACTGATATTTTCGATAAATTGTGTGACTTCCTGCTGCATTTTACGGATTTTTTTATCATCTTGCTTGTCCAAAACAAATTCAAATGAGACACTTAAGCGAGAGATTTGTTCCCGCAGATCCCCTTGATGCTCCACGTAAAGACTGTCAAGTTTTGCCAGTAACAGCCGATTGATTTCTCGATCTTTAGGATGGACTTTTAAGTAATCCAATTTTTTTAAAGCCGCTACTAATTCCTGTTGACTAAGAGATCCCGGCTTTTCTTCGATGATCAGCCGTTCTGTCTTGTCATGCTTGTGATCCGTCACAATGACTTCCAAAATACCGTTAATATCATAAGTAAAGCGACAAGTGACCAAATGTCCTTTAGGTCCTTTGGGAATCTTGATTCGCACTTCACCAATCTTCAAATTATCTTCTACCCGAGAGTGTTCCCCTTGATAGATGCCAAACAACAACTCTGTTTGATTGTCAACGATTGTTGAAAACGGCAGTTCGCGACTGATCGGAATGGCTGAATTGCGCTCGATGATCGGCTGATAAATCCCCGAAATAAAACCAGTCGGCGTTTCCTTGACAATTTCCGTGCCCATTGTATGACTACAAACGTCCGTCAACATCATCTCTTCTTGCAGAATATCGCCACTACGCATTGAGGCCTGAACCCCAGCGCCGATCGCAATCGCTTCATCTGGTTCCAAACTGACAAAAGGAAAAATTTTAAACAGCTTGGTAATAAACTTGCGAATCACTACAGACTTGGTTGCTCCGCCAACTAAAATAACTTTATCAATCTCCTCTAAGGACAAGCCCCCATCTCTTAAGACTCGAACCAATGGCTTTTTCATGCGATTTAACAAGGGCTCACAAAGGGTTTCATAATGCTCCAAAGATAATGAATAACAATGATCTTGGTTAATCCGAAAATTAACCGTCACAACTCCCCTTTCCTCTAAAGAGCGCTTAGCTGATTCAGCTTTTTCATAAATCAGGGACCATTGCTGATTTGTCAGGTCACTTTCCGTCAACTGACATTGGGCCATAATATCCGCTACGATCACTTTCGTAAAATCTTCTCCCCCTAAAAAATTATCCCCTGAAATCGATTCAACTTGCATAATGCCTTCAAATAATTCCATCAAAGAGACATCATACGTGCCCCCACCTAAATCACACACTAAGATCGTCTGATCCAACTCTTTATGCAAACCATAGGCAATCGCCGCGGCTGTCGGTTCACTAAGTAAACTGGTCACCTTAAGACCAGCAAGTCTAGCCGCCTCAATCGTGGCTTCACGTTGCAGATTATTAAAATAAGCCGGAACACTGATCACCGCTTCCGTTACCGCATCGCCAATATGAGCTTCCGCATTGAGTTTCAATTTTTTTAATACCAAAGCCGATAATTCGATGGGAGAAAAGCTCAAATCACCTAAGTGGTAAAGTTTTTCAGTGCCCATAAATTGTTTAAAGGTTGAGGCGGTTAAATTGGGATGAGACAGCAGACGCTCTTTGGCAATCTCACCGACAACGACCTCCCCATTATCATCTATCCCCACAACTGACGGGGTAATTGTTTTTGAAAATTCATTAGGCACCAATGTGACGGCACCTTCTTGCCAATATGAAATCAAACTATTCGATGTGCCTAAATCAATGCCTACATTCATCTCATCTACTCCTCTGTATAATAGGTTCCTTAATTAGTTTAACAAAAATAGCGACTTTTTGGAAGATTGGATTGATTGAAAAGAGGACGAGTTTTTGGCACCTGATTTAGAACTAAAATGACCGAAAACAAGCATAAATAAAAAAGTACCATAAATGAGTGTTTACGGCACTAAGTATCTCTTTTTTTATGGAATTGTTCCCTTTAGATAATTAAACAATTCAATTGTTGAAAAGTATACACCAGTATAAGGTTTTTCAATAAAATAATCGTTTTCATCTTTATAAACATAAAATGTGTCTGTTACATTTCCTTTTCTTAGAATTTTAATGGTGTAAAATTGAGCTACATTCGGAGAATCATTTACTGATTGTCTGTTGATGATTTTTGAATAGGCATCGTTCATTAAATTAAGAATTTCTTTTTCTCCTTCTATGGTTAAGCTCCTGTGAATATCATTTTTACTGATGGATATACTTAAAATTTTATCGTATTTTGGAATTATCGTGATGGGCTTTCGATAAAGCATTAAAACGAAAATTGAAACTACTCCCAAAATAATACATATAAGACTCTTTCTTTTTGTCTGCATAGTTTTTCCTTAAAAAGTTGATAGTATTAACTTAGTAGTTACGATGATTCTCATTTTATCTAATCTAATAGTTCTATCACTGATTGAACTCATTTCAAATGAAAAAAACTGACTCAATCAAAAAAATTCTTACTATCATAAAATCACAGCAACTTTTATTTTTCTTCTAAATTAAGATAGGAAAATCTTAGCATATTGCTTTAATCCAGTCAATGAAGTAGACAAAAAGTTCATTAAATAGCGTTCGTGTACACTTAAATGATAAAGCATCGTTTACTAACTTTTGTTATGCTTTTTGTCGAAAGAGTTACCTTATTTAGGTCGATGTCAAAACCAGACTATCTTATATAAAACAATTTAAAGTAGAATATATATGGTT
Organism: Vagococcus allomyrinae; assembly: GCF_017829975.1. Taxonomy (GTDB): domain Bacteria; phylum Bacillota; class Bacilli; order Lactobacillales; family Vagococcaceae; genus Vagococcus_D; species Vagococcus_D allomyrinae. The sequence continues at coordinate 197,653 of NZ_JAEEGA010000004.1, forward strand.
TAGCCCTGTCATCTCAATGACAGAGCAATTTTGGCTATCTATAAATTGAATCACTAAAAACATTAATGGTTTATCTTACCTCTTCTTATTTCCATACCGAGCAAACACTAAAAGTTCACAGTGATCCTAATAGTGAACAATGTTAAAATTAAGAAATTAAAAACACTAGTAGTACTATTGGAAAACGGGTGACACATACATGGAAAGACTAAAACCAATTTTTATAGCCTTTATCTTCACAACTTTAATTGGCCTAATAGGAGGCTGTACCATGAAAGAAAAAACATCACAAAACTATACAACGAAAGAGGAAGCGGAAAAAGCCGCATTAGTCTTTCTTGAAAAAGAATATCAACAGAAATTTACCCTTACAGGAGAAGGTACACTTGAATCGGCTAAAAATATTCAATACTTTAAGACAAAGTTTAAAGATTCTGATGGACTAGAAGCGGAAATCACCCTGCCTCAAGACAAAAAAAGTGACTTAGGTGACGTGGTAGACTCAGGAGTTGCAGGCACAAGCGACACTTATTCTCAAGTTGTTTATACCAAAAAAGCTCGCGATGCTGTTGAACCTCTATTTAGGGATGAACCCTTCAAAAAATATTTTATCACTTTAGAAGGGGCAGACTATGCCAAAAATGATTTATCACTATCCGCGGATGAGTATTTTAATCACTATCAAGCAGAGTATAGTTTTTTCGTTATTCTCAAAGACGATCAAAGCACTGACTACTATGCTAAGATTATCGATCCCTTTTATCAAAAACTAATTACCAAACAAGCTAATAACTTCGGCCTGTTTATCTACGCCAATAAGAAAGAACTTTTCAGTATTAGTTATGTCAATTCCAAAGGTTTCAACCCGCAAAAATCCTATGAAGAAATCCTCGAAGATGTTCAGGTTGGCATGAGTGGCAACCAACCTCAGCCAGAAGAACGCTGGCTACGCTCTGAGTATTACAATGGAGATGAGTAGTCTTTTATAATAGCTAGTAAAACCCATTTAAATCAGGTCAAATCTAGCAAGACGCCCTTTTGCTTTTTATTCCGCAAAAGGCGTCTTGACTTTAATTTTTTGACATTCTCTAAAGCTACCAAATTGCAAACTTGCGGGTTAGAATGCCGCTATTTTTTTCTACAATTTAATCTAATGGGAGATACCTCCATACAACCTTGTCATTTAGAAAATAAATGTGCCATTTTTCTGTTTCAGCTGACTCTTCATCATATCTATAACGGTATTGATAGCATATGATATCCTTTGAGTTTTTCTTAAGTTATAATGCTTTGTTAGCGTTTATGCCAAATGTAACATAAATAACAAAAGTTACTATAAAAATTTATACACCCTTTTTATCATGCCTTATCTTCTTTAATTATTTATCCCTCTTTTTATGAGCAAAACTAACAGAGTAAAGAGTAAAATTGATCCTAGCCCCAATATAACCAACACTAAAAGAAGATTCATTTTTCCTCCTCCTTATCTTAATACAGAGCTTTTACTAATAGTCCCGTTATGATTAGCTTCAACATTTACACGTAAATATTTTGTATCCCAAACGACACTGACACCTTTGATTGTGATCCCAATCTTTGCAACACCAGATTGATAGGCAACCCTTCTTTTACTACTTGGTTTTTGGACAGCACTGCTTGTTCCACTAATCTTAATAAATGTACCTGCGATTCCATTTGATTTCATATAATTTCCTGTTCGTCTAGCAGTTACTTTTATGCCATTATACGTAAATTCAGATGAAATATAGGCGGTAACAATTTTCCATTTCTTTGCTGTTACATCATAAATATGACGTGTATGTGAAGCATTCTTAATTCTAGATTTCGGAGCTGCTAAAGCTTCTTTGAAAATTAAACTATCAATAAATTTTAGTGGACTAAATGCTAATTCATCTTCCTCAATCATCGTTGGTGCCTCTTGCTCCTCTGATTCTTGAAATTCATCTACTATGATTAAATTAGTATCAAAGGTCACAGAAATATTTTCTGTGATTTCATAAGTTTCTACTGGCACATTAGTTTCCAAAGATATCTCAAATATCGTAGGTTCCTCGTTTTTCACTAATTCAATTTCACTTTCAATTGAATCGGTTATCGTATCTTGCGGCGCCGTTTCTTTAGCACCATCTACTGCAGAATCGATACTAATATTGTCTTCTAGTAACAGTAAATCTTTGAACTCTTCAACAAACTCTTCTCTTTCTGTTAGAACAGTATCCAAATCGTCCTTTTCTAAATTAACCTCAACAGCTACCTCATTGTTAGTTCCAACACTTTCACTTGCAAAAACATAACTAGATCCCGTAGGAGAAAACATGATAGTGACACTGAATAAAACAGCTAATCTTTTTAACCTACATTTCATAAATTTACGCCTCCAATTTTTTTTTATAACACCATAAAAAGAGAACGTTTTCACATTACAATATTGTTACATTTTTTTAGAAAGGAAATTCGAATTCAACTGATCACTAAAATTACTCGATGCAATATTTTTTCATCAGTGCTACTTAAATTATCTAGATAAATCGTTCTGTATTGGCTGCTCATTAGATTGTTTATGCCAACCTACCAAAAAAAAACAAACTCACGTTAAAATTCCCAGCTTTTTCATATATGAAAAAATTGCATTCCCCATCAATATACTGTGATATATTGACATTACTATCAATACAACCTTGATAAATAAACTCTACATCTGTACTTCCATACTCAATTGATAGTAAACAGATTAGCTTTTCCGATATGCTTGCCAATCTGTTTGACACTTAGTTCGTAAAACGATCTATTAACAACTAACCACTATGTCCATTCAGGAGATAGTTTTTTTCTGTCAAGTCACTCCCTATCGACAATAAGCCCACCAACAAAAAAGAATCGACCACTCATCTACAACTCTAGACAATTAGCCGATTACTGTTAACACTTTTTTTTACTACTGACTGGTAAAGATTCGTTGAGCCAAATTAAAATGAGTGTCTATTTGAGGACAGCAAAGCCACCTGTCCAACCGATTTTTTCAGCAGAAGCCAATGAAATTTGTAGGAAACCAATCGCTTCTAATTCACGAGCTCGTTTCAACGAACCGGCATCAATAACCGCTAAATCACTGCCCTCTAAAATTTCTGTTAACTGTTCTTTAGCCTTTTGATCATCTGATGCTAAGAGCACCGTTGTTTGCTGTTCACCCGCGACTTTTTTGGTCGCCAAGCTTGCGGCGAAGGTTGTATTAAAAGCTTTGATTACAGCTGAATCAGGCAATTGCTTAGCTATTTCTGCAGTAGCAGAGCTGTCAGCTGGCACCACTAAATCATCAAAGGTTTCAAAGTTAACTGGATTTGTTATATCTATGACAATCTTTCCGGCTAACTTTGCTTGATAGGCACTTAAAATACCTGCCACGGCTGGATAAGGGACAGCTAATACGACTACATCGCCTAATTGCTCAACAGGCGTTTCCTTAGTAATATAGGTGACTGTGTTCCCCGCATCCTCAAAATTGCCACCAATTGCTACTCCCATATTGCCTTTACCAAAAATACTAATAGTTGTCATTTTCCATACCTCCTAAGGTAGTTGTTTGTTTCATTTATATACTGAGTATATCACTTACTAAAAATAAGTAAAACATTTTGTCTCAGGGCTGAAAATTAATTATCTTCACAACTATTGACCAAGAACGTACGTTCTGTTACTCTTTAAGTATCATATATTTTAGAAAAGAGTGATCTTATGGAAACAGCTATTTTTACTGTGACAAAATGGGAAGAAACACCTATCGAAACAACTCTTAATCATTTCCCCATTAATTCTGCAAAGGTTGAATACCAAATAAGTGGAGTTTTAGAAGGAACTGCTACCTTGGAATACCTGCTTTATTACCTAGATAGCAATCTTGAGGACGCTGAAAAAGCCAAATCAAAAATTGCTGGCTTTTTGCATTTTGAAGGAACTTATGCTGGGAAAGTTGGCGCCTTTACAGCTTCTGAAAATGGCATGTTTGATCAAGGGACACTAGATAGCCCAGCCGAAATCATTCACGCTACAGGAGAATTAGCCCAATTAACTGGCCATTACAATTACCATTTTCTAGGCCACACAAGTGAATTGATTTTAGACTTTTCATTGCCTAATTGATAGTATCTTTACATCAACAAACTCCCTACTAAAGTAAAAAACATACAGTTTGTCCTTACTAACGTATGATATAATGAGTTAATAAGAACTAGGAGGCGCTTTTGATGAAAAAGGAGATCTGGTATAAATACTTGTATGGTGCTGTTGCTATTTTAATTATCGCTTTCGCAATTAGATTAGGCGTTGATCTAGCCAAGCATGTTAACATTACCTGGAGTTTTATTTTGGATAGAACTTTGGACTATTTAGTTCCAATAATCTTGCTATTTATTTTTTCTAAGATCTGGAAGAATAAATATAGTCCCAAAGGAAAGTAACCATGTCATAACTACTTCTATTGTGCAGCAATTGTTATTATTTTCTAGAACACACAAGTATTGCCCAATTAATGACAACTCTACATCAACAAGTAAAAACACGAGAGCTACTCATAAGTAGCTCTCATGCTTTTTTAGCGATCCCGGTTGTCTCAAATTTGTTGAGCAAATCGAATAAGCTCTGCTTCATTTAACAAGGACAAGTTCGTCGAATTATCAAATGTCTCAAATTGCGGCTCTTGCTTACTCACCATTTTCATAATTTTTTTATCCATAAATGTTAACTTTGAGAAATTAACTTTACCACCAAAGGCGGCTTGCTGCGAGGCGTGATGTCTCAATTTTTCCGTATAGGCCTTGGCTAGTTCATCAGCCAATTCATCACCCGAACGTAACCCGTTAATAAACAAATCCAAGGGTTTTGCAAGTAAGAGTTCTTCGTATTTCACACAAAATTTCTGCATACTCTTGCCAATGCTCCCCATGTAGATGGAGCTTCCTAGAATAATTTTGTCAGCAGCTTGCAAATTTTCCAAGGTCACGTCTGCCACATTCTGACTCTGACTATCGCCCTTAAGCTGATCAGCAATCATTTCCGCATAGGCCTGCGTTGCTCCATACTTGCTTGAATAGATAATTAAGTATTTCATGTCGTTACCTTCTTTCCCTTATTAGTTACTGCTTAATAGCATTTTCAATGGCTTTTAAAATCACTTTACTACTAAGAGTGGCCCCAGATACACTATCCACATCTGTTCCTTGTTGTTCAATAACCGTCTTAATGATGGTTTCAGATTTGCTACCAAGACCATTGGTATGTTCCAGCAAATCAATCCCTTTGACGTGGTTATTTTCAATCGTGAGCTTGACTTTGGCACTGACCGCCGACTGTTTAAAAGCCCCTTCTAACTGCCCATCAGCTAAATTCAATTGATCAAATTGCTGACCTTGCAAGATTACTTTGCTTTCCTCACCCGCAGTTACGTGTTGAATAACCAACAGCCCTATAGGAATCAGCAGCAATGGTATCAATGCCAAGAGCCACCGTTTCTTTTTACTCTTTTTCATTTTGTGTTCCTCCTATCCCATTCAGTAATAAATCAATATAAGCGGTTGTCATCTGCTCGATTTGTATTGGATCTGTCACTCGATAACTGACGATGTTAAACACCAAGCCCATTAAAGAAATTAAAATCAATTCTGCTGAATTTTCTTGAACATTCCTAAAATCATTGGTGGCCATCCCCTCTTCTAAAAGCATTTGTAGCAAATAGTTCCCTTCTTGAACCTCTTCAGGATCTCTAGCTTTTAGATCCTCTGAAAGAGAAAGGCCACTGGTTAACATAACCGCTCGAAACTTTTCCGGATTTTCCAACATAATAGAAATATAGCAACGACTAGTTAAGACAAATTTTTCTCTAGGCGACGCTTGCTGATGATCTTTGATCACCTGTTTGACATTTTCAACTACCTCGCGATAAATATCATAGGCAATGCTCATGAGAATCTCGTCTTTATTCTTAAAATAGTTATAAATAGTCGTTGGCGAATACTCAATTTTTGTGGCAATTTTCCGGATTGATAATTTCTCATACCCTTCTTCCGTCACTATTTGAGTAGCTGCATTAAAAATTTTCTGTTGAAGGGCCTGTTTTTCTTTTTCTTTACGAGACATTTAAACCATTATCCCCTTTCGATTAACACTGTTAATTTTGTTTACACTGTTAATTTAACCTTTTTTACGAAATAAGTCAAGTATAATCCGTCTATTAGCTAATAAAATTCGATTTTCCCCCAGTCACTTGCCTTTTAGAAGAGCATAATCCCTGTTATAATACAACTAACAACTAAATCGTACAGGAGGTTTTAACTAGATGAAAAGATATATCGCCTTGTTAAGAGGGATCAATGTGGGAGGGAAAAACAAGCTTTCCATGGCTGAATTAAAAAAAGCCTTGACTGAACGTGAGTTTTCAGAAGTCCTTACCCACCTCAATAGTGGGAATGTCATCTTTTCTAGCAGCATTGACGATAAGCAACAACTTGCTGGCCAGATTGAAGCGCTGATAAAAGACAACTTTGCCTTAGATATCCCCGTTCATATTCTTTTGCAAAGTGAATTAGCAGAACTATTAACCAGTGCACCTGATTGGTGGGGAACTGACGATCAGACAATCTATGATAACTTGATTTTTCTGCTACCACCTTTATCTTACGAGACCCTTTATCAAGTACTTGGCGAGCCTAAAGAAGCATACGAACAAATTCAGCCAGCTCAGAATGCCGTTTTTTGGTCATTTTCTCGTAAAAATTATCAAAAGACCCACTGGTGGGCAAAAACAGCCAATACCAAAATAAAAAACAAGATCACCATTCGAACCGCTAATACTATCAGAAAAATAGTCACTATGTAATCAGGAGGTCAGGACTGTTGGGTCCTGACCTCCTGATTATTACGCTTAGAGCTGCGCTAAATTTCTAGCTCAGTCATTTGAGCATTAATTAGTTCCATACGACTTTCACTTGTTTCCTTAGCAACCCTTAGATCAGAGGCAATCTGGCCATCTTTCATAAAAAGAATGCGCTGGGCTTTTGCTGCTACTTTTGCATCGTGAGTCACAAGTAAAATTGCCGTCCCCTCCTGATTGATTTCAACTAAAAGATCCATGATTTCTGCTGACGCTTTTGAATTAAGGGCACCAGTCGGTTCATCTGCAAATAAAATATCAGGCGTTCCCATTAAGCTACGGCAAATGCCTGCTCGTTGTAGTTGGCCGCCAGAGACTTCGGCGATGTCACGATTACCAAGCTCAGCAATCCCGGTTTTTTTTAATAAAGCCTCAGCCTTTTCTTTCAGCTGAGCGACGTCTTTTCTAGCGTCTCGCAAAGCTGGCAAAATAATATTATCTAAAATAGACAGATTTTTGAGCATGGTCGGTTGTTGAAAGATAAAACCCATGCGCTGGCGGCGAATATCCGCTAGTTCATTTTCAGATAGTTGCTCTAACGCAATGCCATCAAACACCACTGAACCACTGGTGATCGTATCCATGCCACTTAAGGCATAAAGTAAGGTTGACTTGCCACAGCCAGAAGGCCCCATCACGGCCACAAATTCCCCCTTCGCCAAGTCAATGTTAACCTCTCCCAAAGCAAGGCTTTCTGCTCCAGCCTTGCCAAAAGTTTTGCTGATTGTTGAGCCAATAATTAAATTTTCCATGAGTTACTCCTTTATCTGATCTGAAATTTTGACGGATTGAATATCTTGAATCCCCACTAACGTTGCCAGATAGACACAAGTGCCAATCACCAGCGGCGCCATCACAAAGGCAAAGAGCGGATTGATTTCAAAGTGTAAACTAGCGATGCCAAAGGATGAGATCAGCAACGTGCCGACAACTTCTCCTAAAGTATTGGCTAATATCACCCCAACTAGCACTGCTAACACTGACACAATCAAGGAACGCGTCAGATACTGTCGCCGAATATCTTTCGTGCTAAAACCGATCGATTTCAACATCGCAATCGCCTGTTTGTCTTTGGCAATCAGCAATTTCATAAAGAGCAAGGTCACTAAGACCGTCAGCAAAATGGTTGCTATGATTGCTCCATAAGAAGCGGTTTTGATCGCTGCAGTCGTACTGCCAAAGGTCTGATCGATATAATCATCGATGTTGGACACCTTGCCATAAGAAAAGGCCTCCTGATACTCCTTGACCTTATCATCTACAAGGGAATTATCATAAAAAGTAACGGGAATGATGCTCCAGATACTAGCTGCTTGCGATGTCTCAAAGGCCGCCTTGGCGGTCTTGCCGCCATTAGTCACATCAGAATAAACCCCACAAATCTTGACCTCTTGCGGCACACCGTCAATCGTCAGTCGCAAAACATCTCCCAACTCTTTTTCTAAGTCATCCATATTGAGCGTGGATAAGGCGATCTCATCGGCTTTGATTGGCGCTCTTCCCGCTGAATAATCAATTGGAAAAGCTTGATGATCGCCAAGTTCAACCTTAAGACGTTGAACAGACTCGTCAGCCATTTGCATGTCGATCAGATAACTGGTCAGCACTGTAAATTGCGAAATGCTCTCATCCTGAGACATTTTGTCGGCAATTAATGCTGTCTTTGCGGCAATATCATCCACCTGCTGAACGTCAATCCGCATATAAGAGTTGCCGATGCCCATATAAGTCATAAAATTTCTAGAGGAAATCGTATTGTAAATATTTTGAGGCACGATCATAATAAAGGAAGAAATCACCAGCACCATAAACATCGTCAGATACAATTTTTTCCTAGACAGCAAATCTTTTACTCCCAGAAATACATTGGCCGACAACAGCTTGTTTCGACTTAGCCTAAAGCTTTTGACCGCCTTTGATTTTTCGGCAGGCGCGCCAAAGCGAATGGCTTGTGCGGCAGATAGCTTGCGAAACCGTCGAAGCACTCCGTTAACATACAATAAAATCACGAAAAAGATCAGCAAAGCGCCACCCAAAGCAAATAGCCCACCAGCTAAAGGATTGCTGGATTCTCCCAAATAAAGGCGAATATTGGCAGAAAGTGGCCGCTGCAATAATAAAGCTAAACCAAAGCCTAAACTAGCTCCTAAAGCAGCCATCACCCCATATTTCGCCAAATAAATTCGTTTAATGTCAGCAACTCTTAAACCAATCCCTTTTAAAACGCCAATCTCCCGATAGTCTTCTTCGATTTTAGCGAGTAACGTAAAACGAATGCAGAGAAAGGTCACGATAATGACCAACAAACTAATTAAAATCAGCACCGCAATCATAATGCCGTCGGTAATCCCATTGGCCAGTTTAAACAACGGATAAGTAATCGCAGGCGGTCCATTGGCCGGCATCTTCTCTGTAAGATAGGCCGCTTCAAATTCACCCAGATTGGCAGTCTCAGCTAAACGAAACTCAATCAACGATTCCAGCTTACCACGATCTTTTAAAACATCGTAATCCGCCTGATTAACCAAAAAACGCTTAGAAGAAACGATGGCAGAATTCATCTGAGAATCGCGAACAAAACCGGCAATCGTCAAAGGATGACCCGCAATCGTCACAGTATCACCAACTGCAATCGGCATTTCCTTCATGTAATAAATAGGAACGTAAATCTCACCGGCTTCCGGATAAACAATCTCATCCGCCACATCCAAAAGAAAATCGAAGTTTTGACTCTGAACAGACACTCCATTGTCCTGAATACTGCCGGCCAAACTAGTCTTATTGATGACAATATCCGGCCCTTCAATATTTAGAAAATTAAGAACTTGATAGTCCTTAACCGATTGTTGACTAGCAAAATCTGCTAATTGCCCTTGATCCACCTCACCTGAATGCATTTGCATAAAGTGTGGCGTTTTGGCCGCGACCATGGCACTGTCAATCGCCGAAATTAAATTAACACTTAGAAAAGCACCCAGCGCTGTCAGTAGCGAAGCCATAACAATAAATGCGGTAATCGTAATGGTCATTAATTTACTGCGTTTGATATCATTTTTGATCATTGTTTTGTACATGTTCTCCCTCTTTCTCCTTCATTCAATAACTCCTTTTAAAATGAACACTCCTTATCAAATATCCCCCTAGCAACACATCTGTTTGACATACTATTTCTATCATAGAAAATGAGATAAATAAGAGCTATTTGTATGTTAAGTTTAACATTGGGAATAGCGCGCGCGTTCATCCTCAGGACTGATTATTTTATCAAACGCAAGGAGGATATCGGTGTCGAACTGTCACCTATCGTTAAGTTGTGTGCAATTCCCCTTACTTAACCCCCACTACCAGGTTTCTGGTTAACATATTCGGAAATATCCTCTATACTGTACCTGATAGAACAACTCAACTATTCGTTGACATCCATTTATTCTGATTCAACGAATTGTTCATTGATAAATTGACGACCGAGGAGGTATACTAATGCCAGAAATAGGTGAGAAACTAAAAGAATTAAGACAATCAAAAAAAATGACTCAAAAAACGTTAGCCGAAATATTAAACGTAACACCGCAAGCCATTTCAAAATGGGAGAGAAATAAAAGCCAGCCAGATCTCCAAACTCTGATTGATCTGAGCAAGTGTTTTAACATTACAATTGACGAGATGTTGGGTAATAAGAGGCCAAGTTTTTTTGATGGGTTTTTTTCTAAAAAAAGAGGACGGGATCACATGGGAAAAATGGCACAAAAACTGAAGGAGAATACACCACAGAATCATGATAATAGAAAAAAAGTCATAATCTTTGATAAGACGTTTAGCCTTATTTCCGATAAAGGGTTGCTTCAAACGCAAATGCTCAATCGAAAACTAGAGTTACTGATGCAAGAAAATCAGCAGAAGATTGATGTTGACACATACAATTCAAACCAAGTGGATCAATATGGTCAACTAGCCGATGCCATTCTCTTAACGCCGACATTTGCTTATGCCAAAGACTCTCTTGAAAAGAAATTTACAGGAACCCCAGTTATCGCCATTTCCAAAAAAGACTATGGTGTGCTGGCTGCTGAGAAAATTTACCACCAACTCATAACGGTCTTAAAGCATTAGCTGACAAAATAAACCGACTTACCAATGGCTTAGTGCTTGGTAAGTCGGTTTTATTACGATCGTTTTAACACAAATTCCTCGTAAGCTTTTCGCACAAGCTCACTCATCTCATTGGCAAAGGTCTCGGCCATGCGAGCACCTTTTTCCTTAGTAGCCAGTGTCGCATCCCCAAAAACGCCACTTTTACTTAAATCTCCGAGAGAGATGGTGGACATGCCATATAAATCTGGTTTTTCCGGATATTCTTTAACGGCTTTCTCTTGATCGACCAGTTCCTCTTTAGCGTGGAGCATCAAAGAAGTTTCAAATTCACAGGCGTGGATCATGCCATGCCACGTTGGCGAGTCCATCTGATCCTTAAGCACTTGATTTAAATCTGGGTAGAATAAGTAAATCACTGGCATAGCTAACTCGTCTTCTAATTCTCTAACTGCGTATTTCATGGCTGAATTATTAGAGTCATGGCCATTAATCAGTACTAACAGCTTGGTACCATAACGGGAAACACTGGTGGCAACATCTTTAATGACCTCCTCCACTAAATCTTGCTGCAAAGAGATCGTACCGGGAATATCCCGCCATACCCAGGAATAGCCGAATGGCATACTAGGTGAGACTAGCGCCCCAGTCTGTTTAGAAACTTCCTTGGCAAAATATTCCGCCAAATAAATGTCCACGCCCAAGGGCAAATGATGACCATGTTGCTCCGTCGCTCCCATCGGCAAGATCACCACCGGAAACGCCGCTAAAGCCTCCTTGATCTCATCGCGAGTCAGCTCCATCATTAATTTAGGTTTAGTCATCCTGTTTGTCCACCTGCCTTAACGCCGCCACAAAGGCTTGAGCATTTTTTTGAATCTGTGGCAAATCCTCTTTAGTTGCCCCTCGCGGCACTAGGTCACTGCCAATTCCAAAATAGTGTACGGATAAACGATAATAATCCCCTAGATTTTCCGGCGTGATCCCTCCCACTCCCATTAGTTTAATCGCTGGAAATGGACCTCGCAAAGCCTTTAAATAACTGTCACTGGCCCCGTTAATCGGAAAAATCTTAAAATACTCAATTCCCAATTCAACCGCCTCGGCAATTTCACCAGGGGTATAAACGCCGGGATAAACCGGGACACCTTTAGCCAAAGCCTTTTTAACTAGTTCCTTGTTCCAGCCTGGTGTAATGATATAGCGGCCACCCGCTGTTAAAACTTGTTCAATCTGGCTCTCTGTCAAAACTGTCCCAGCCCCTAAATACAATTCCTCAGAGCTAAAATGGTCAGCCAACTTTTTAAGACAACCAAGGCCGCGCTCGGGATTACTTAAAGAGACTTCTACATCTCTGATCCCTTCAGCGATTAACCCTTGAACAATTGGCACCACATCCTCAGGTAAAACATCGCGAATAATCGCCAATAATTTATTTGGTCTCATCTGCTCACTCCTAAAATTTTGCTAACCACACAGCTGGATTTGTGTAAAAGATCTGATCGATTGCTGCTTGAGAGATCCCCTCATCCAACATTCGCGGAATAAATAGTTGCTTAATATAACTAAAGCCAGGCCCACCGCCGTAAGCATGGAGATAACTTTGACGCCCCATATCTCCAGAAATTAATAAGCGATGGCCGTAACCATGAGCCAAAATATTTTTGATCAACTCAATTCGAACATCATCAGGGTAATACTTAACTTTCCCCGGACCGTCATATTGAATATAAGCCCCCCGTTTGACAATTTGTAAGTGATAATAAGGATCTGCGTTCCGGTCACTGTGTCCAACAGCCACAACAGAGAGATCGACTCCCTCGCCTTCCAGAATATCCAGCATTTCCAATCCCATAGTGCCAGCCTCAGTATGGAGCCAAATTGGGGCACCCGTTAGTTTGTGAGCTCGCGCCACCGCTCGGGTAATCTTTTCTTCCAAAGGATGAATCAAATTGTACCAAGACCCAGCTTTTAAAATCCCAGCCTTAGCATCTGAACCATCCATGCCGATTTCCACATCTTTGACTAACCGCTGAGTAATCTGCTCAATGCTTTCCGTTTCCACCCACTGATCAAAATAAATGTGCTTATTAAAACCCGATACCCCTAAAACGTGAACCCCGCTTTCCTGAGACATCGCCTTTAGCTTACTACCATCACGGCCATAATCCAGGGTGGAAGCATCGACCAATGTTTGACCACCGATGGCTTTAAAGGTCTTTAATTCTGCCAAAGAAGCCTCATAATTGGTTAACTCAAAATCACGATCGGTTTGTTGAGGTGGAGGGCAACACCATAAATGTTCATGTGAGTAGGTAAACCCTAGCTCTTCCATCGAAATATCCCCTAAGACCGTTCTTATTTTTTTTGACATAATGTTCACTCCTCATTTAGTTAAATTCCAATTCCAAAAAGCGTGCCGATTAAGCGAACGATGACAACCACAATGATGGCATCCGTCGAGGCAAACCACAGGCCACTAATACCGTAGCCGCTTAAATCTAAGATTGGATAAGCCACTGCGACGATCATCTGGAATAAAAAGCCGAGAACAAACCCAGCAATCACCGCACCCCGCCGACCTCCCATGGCATTGCCAAAAACACCAGCTGCCCCGCCCATAAAGAACAAGCCAATCACTGAAGGCAAGACGACCACTGGTAACATGGTTGAGACCAGGGTTGCCAATAAACCACCTAGCACTGCGAATAAAAAACCAATGGTCGTGGCTGTTGGTGCAAAAGAGTAAAAGACTGGTACATCAAGGGCAGGTTTGGCTCCTGGTACCAGTTTTTCACTGATTCCTTTAAAAGCCGGTACTAACTCACCTAAGAACATTCTGACCCCTTGTAGTAAAATCAAAATCCCCACAACAAAAGTAAAGGCTTGCATAATCGCAAAGAGGGGAATGCTTTGGCCGCCAGCTAACTCATTCATTAACTTCGGCGAGACAAAAACTGAGGTAATCAGGTAAATCACACTCATAACCAGCCCCATTAAGATCGACATTTCCTTTAAGAAATCCAGTTGTTTGGGCACATTCATTGTTTCTGTGGAGTGTTCTTTATTGCCTAACTTGCCACCAACCCAGCCGCTAAACCAAACTAATGAGCTTCCCCAAAAACCAAAGCCAACACTGTCATTGTTCGTCACTTTTCTGACAAAAGGTTGTGCCATAGCTGGGAAAATCACACTGGCTAATCCTTGAATCAGCGATCCCAGAGCGATGGCCTGCCAACCGTTGATCCCCATCTGATCAAATAAAATGGCCATGGTTGCGGCAAATGAAAACATCATGTGCCCCGTTAAAAAGATGTATTTCCATTTTGTCACTCTTGCTAAAATAACATTAATAATAAAACCAAAGACTAAGATCAACGACGTTTCTGTCCCTAAAACCGTTTGAACAGCTGCGGCAATCGCATTGTCTTCCGCAATCACCCCCGTTAACTTAAAGGCATTTTCAAACATTTGACTGAAAGGCACTAAACTACTGACAATAATACTGGACCCTTGCTGTAACATGATAAAACCAAAAATCGTTTTTAACGTTCCCTTAATTATATCCGAGCTTGACTTTCTTAAGGCTGCTAATCCAACCGCCGCAATAATCCCCAAAATAAACGCCGGTGTCGATAAAATCCCTGTAATAAATGCTAACATCTTCTTCCCTCCTTATGCATAAAATGCTTGAATATGCGGCAAGACCTTCTCCTGAATTTCCTCTTTGTCCAACAAATTGACAATTGGCACAACGACAGCTGATTCCCCTGCCAGCTCTTTGGCGATTTCACTTGAAGCAATAATTAAATCTGCCACTTTTCCCTTAGCGCTACTTAAATCCGTTGCCTCCCCATTTACTTCAAACCCATGACGTTTCCCCATATCCTGCACTTCCATCAACAACATTAAACTGGTGCCAAACCCCATACCACAAACTGTTAACACATTCATCATGTCGCACTTCCTTTCAAGATTGCATAGATTTCTTCTTTACTCTCCGATGTTTTAAGCCTTGCTACCTTATCCTGATCCATTAAAATCGTGCTCAATTCCCGCAACATTTCAATATGAAACTGTTTGTCCACGCCGCCAATCGGAATGATCAGGAAAACGTCATCATTTTGCGGATGGCCAAAAGTTATTGGTTCCTTGACTCTCACAAAGGCCATACACTGCTCATTGACCCCAAATTCTGGCCGAGCGTGAGGAATGGCAATATTAGGGGCTAAGACGATATAGGCGCCTAATTCATCAAAGCCCCTGATCATTTCCTCTACATAACTTTCCGTCGCACTGTTTGTGGCAACTAGTAAATTGCCAGCATAACGAATCGCTTCTTTTGGTGTGCTTAACGCTACATCCAGTTCAATTTGTTCCCTCTTAATCGGTAACATCTGCCTAACTCCTTTTCTCTATATGATGTGTTTTTTATGACGACCTTCCAACTCAACAAAATACTCATAACGATCACCTCGGGCAATCATATCAACCACTTCCACAGGAACTTTGTTCTTCATAAAAGAGACCCGTCGTACATGCAAAACAGCCGAATCTTCTGGAATTAACAACTTAGAGGCTTCGATTGCCGTCGCCGAACGTGCCGTGATGACTTCTTCGGCCTTTTCCAAGATAATGCCGTAGCGCTCCTCCAACTCCTGATACAAAGAACTTGAAGTCAATCCCCTTGCCAATAAATCAGGCACATACTTACTTCGCAAATAATTAATCATAATTACGACTGGCTCATTGCCAATCGCCCGAACGCGCGTGAGAGATAGGACCTTTTCGCCATTTTGTAACTTTAAGGCTTCACGAATCCGCTTAGACGGCTCCACCTCCCTCATGTCCATTTCCAAAGTTGTGGATTTTTTTTGCTTAAGCAACATCTCTTCCGTCCAACTAAAAATAGCGCTCACATCTTGAGTCATTTTAGTTTGATTAACAAAAGTCCCTTTGCCTTGCTGCTTAATGACAACACCACTTCGCTGCAGTTCATCAATCGCATTGCGAACGGTCATGCGACTAACGCCATAATAAGATTCAAGTGCCTTTTCAGTTGGCATCACTTCCCCTATGACCATATTTTTTTCAATGTCAGCCTTCAGCAATTCCTTTAATTGAATATACAGAGGGACAGACGATTTTTTGTTCAAAATTGACACCCATAGCACCCCCCTTTCGTCATAACCTTTAAAAACGAAACCCCTAACTTGTTATAACCTAACCCCATCTTATATCATCATGACCTTTTTGTCAATATAATAAAAAAGGTTATAACAAAAAACACCATGAGAGACTCAATGATGTTTTTAACGCCTAACTAGGCTTATTGATTTGAATGCTGTGATTTTTTCTTCCTTCCAACTTCGCTAGATAGTGATAGCGATCACCTCGCGCCACCATATCGACCACTTCAAAAGGCACATTTTTACTTAAATAGGAGATCCGTCGGACATTTAACACAGCCGCATCTTCTTTAATATTGAGCTTAAAGGCTTCTAGACTGGTACTATCTCTAGCAGAAATCGTCTCATCTGCCATTAAAAACTGAATGCCATACAGCTCCTCCAGTTGTTGATATAAGGACTCCTTTTGCAAACCTTCCGCAAAAAAGCCAGGCACAAATTTCTCACGAATATAATTAATTGTAATCGCCACTGGCTCTCGTTCAACCGTTCTGACACGTTCCAAACAAATCACCGTTTCATTATCTGCTAAAGACAACTCCCGCTTTAATTTTTTGGATGGTGTGATTCGTTTCAGACTTTGTTCAATCGTATGGGTCTCAATATTTTTAGAAGCCATCTCTTCCGTCCAGCTAAAGACCGACCCGATATTTTGACCAACTGCGCCGGTGTTAACAATCCGCGTTCCCTTGCCTTGAATTTTTTCAAGATAACCTTTATCGACAAGCTGATCAACTGCTTTTCTGACGGTAATCCGACTGACTTCGTATTCTTTTTCCAGCTCTTTCTCCGTAGGAATAAAATCACCAGCTTGATTTCTTTCGATATACTTACTCAATTCAAGGGTAAGCTGTTCGTATATGGGAATCCCTGATGTTCTGTCTATGCTGCTCATGATGACGCCTCCTTTATTTCCCTCTTCTATAGGATAGTCTATCATAACCTTTGCCGTCAACTTTTCTTGTGAGATTATAACCTTTAGGCTGCTAAAAATTAAAATAGAACAATAAGCAGTAGTTACTGCAGAAAATAATAAAACTTTTCCCATCTAATCTTGAAGATGGACCAAAATTAACATATATTATTAATTAAAACCATGATAATCTTGTCAGACTAATCGATTTCTTGCGATGACTACTGTTCTGTTTTTGCCCCTCTGCTTCATCCATACAATTGCAATCTATTCATTTGATTTGACATACAAAAAAGTGGCAGACATTATTGACCGAAAAAATCCGCATTTTAAATTCCCCCAAAAAAAGAATCAATATGAAAAACTATCTTGATCCTTTCAAATAACGTGTAATTTTCCCAAGCAAAGAACCAGATTCCAATCACTGAGACATTTTGATTCTTTCTCTACTGTTCTTATTGATTCGTAGGGGACAACTCCTCTAATTTTTTTAGTGTAGCATCTATATTTTTGGCATGCCAATTATCAGTTGGCCACATACTTTCGGCAGTGATAGCACCACTTGATCTGAGAACTGAGAGTTCTTTTCTTTGCGCAGTTAAGTTAATATCACCATCATCGCTGGAAATAGTAATTTGATAATTAATACCGTGATCTTCTACAGATATTTTTTTTATAGTTGAAAAATCAATTCTTAAAACCTCTGTATTCTTTTTAAGCTTTGTCGCAATGGCCATTCCATTGCTATTTGGTTGAACCAGAATCAATTCATTCTTACAAATTTGTAAAATATAGAACGAGGCAGAAAGAAATAGAAATGATGTGACATTAGGGCTGACACTAGGGTCCATAAACTGGACAACAATCCCATTTCCTTCGATAGGCTCTACACCTAGAGATTTGATACTTTCAAATACTTGCTGCTGTCTGTCCATAATAGCATTCTCCATTCCATAAGTTTATACTAATTATGATATCAATTTATGGTAAGAAGATGCTAAAAAACCTTAAAGGGTCTAAAAATACTCCTGAATGGTCATTTTAAGATAAGTAGAATCGCACCACTTAATTTTTTTATCATTCTTTGTAAAAAAATTGAAGAACAATCTGGCAGTAGATTTATACGTCATTTCGCATAACAAACCCTGTTACTTGATTCAAGACATCGCCGCCCGCGAAGTCTTGGCCGAAGACTTAAACTAAATAAAGCCAGACTTGTCATTTATTCTGACAAGTCTGGCTTTTACTTATTATAGTCATTCCCCTTACCAAAAAAGTGTGGCTCTTTTCAGCTTACTAATTCTTCTTCCAACGCCTTATTTGGGTCAAAAAAGAAATAAACTAAACAAAATGTCACTAATATGGCAACCCCATGAATAATGAAATAATCTCGAATTCCAGTCGCACTATAAAGATACGTCACAAATCCTGGAATGGCCGCTACCCCCATTCCTGTACTTGCTGCATGTAAAAGACCGGCTACCCAACCAGCAGTTGCCCCTCCACAAAGAGCAAATAAAAATGGTTTGCCAAATTTTAAATTGACACCAAAAATAGCTGGTTCTGTGATACCAAGAAAAGCGGGAAGTGACGCTGACATAAAGAAGCCCCCTTTTTTCTTATCTCTCATTTTTAAGCCTACTGTAAAAGCAGCCGTTGCCTGAGCAATAATACCACCTGTAATCATCGAATTAAAGGGATTAAAACCCGTTGTTGCCAATAAATCCGTTTCCAGTGCTAAGAAAATATGATGCATACCTGTGACCACAATTGCTTGTTGCGTGCCGCCAATAATCAACCCTCCAAGTCCAAAGGGAAGATTAATCACAGCCTTCGCAGCATTTAAAACACCCAACTCAATAAATTGGCAGATTGGGCCAACAACAATCAGCCCCAATAGTCCGGCCACTAAAATCGTACAAAATGGGGTAATAATTAAATCTAACACATCTGGTACTTTCTTCTTTAGAAATTTTTCCGTTTTAGCAGCAATAATCGCTACGACTAACGCTGGCAAAACAGAGCCTTGATACCCGACAACGCTTAAAGTTAAGCCAAAAGGTTGAAAAATAATGGCATCCACTACTCCTTTGGCCACATCATTGGGATTAGGAAGTAAGGGATTGACTAGCATTAAACCTAGCACAATGCCGATAACAGGTGTGCCACCAAACTGCTTCATTCCAGCCCAAGCGATCAAAACGGGTAAAAAGGTAAAGGCCGTTTTCATCAATATCGTGGCAATCGTCAAGACATTGGGATTCATCTCCACCCCAAAGGCATTAATGCAATTAATAATACCACTAAAAAGCCCAGTTGCCACCAAAACCGGAATCACGGGAATAAACACATCGCCTAATATTCGTGAAACCTTCTTAGGTAATGACATCCCTTCATAGAGATCTCCTTTTAAATCAGTATTCAGACTTGAATCATCACTCCCTGCCACGATGTTATAAATCCGATCCACAAAGCCTGTTCCCAAAATAATTTGATATTGATCACCATTAAAAAATTGCCCCTTAACGCCATCAATTTCTTCAATTGCCTTCTCGTTGACCAATTGCTTATCATGCAAGGTCACTCTCAAACGCGATGAACAATGACCAACTGCCCGAATATTCCCTTTCCCTCCTATTTCTTTTACTATCGCCGCCGCTACCGCTTCATCTCTCGTCTCTTTCATAATGTCTTCCTCCCAATCAAAAATTGTACACAACTCCCCCTACGGACGGGCCGCTGTTCCATCTGGTAATCGCGCTAATGTCCATTCTGGTAAATTATCATGACATGGATATTTCGCCGCTTCTTCCTCATCAATGTCAACGCCAATTCCGGGCTGATCGTTCAAATAGATGTAGCCATTTCTAACGACTGGTGTCCCTGGGAATACTTTGTACGTGTTTTCCTTAATGCTACAACTCCACTCCTGAATCCCAAAATTGGGCGTGGATATACTTAAATGAGTATTCACTGCATGAGCGATTCCGGTCATATCACCTGGCCCATGCCAAGCTGTTTGAACACCATAAGCATCAGCAAAGGCGATGATTTTTCGAACGGGTGTTATCCCCCCAACTTGACTCACATGAAGTCGTAAATAATCAATATATCGTTTAGCAATGATCGTCATCCACTCGTTGGGATTATTAAATAATTCCCCCTGAGCCAAAGGAATTTTGGTATGAGCACGAAGATGATCAAACCACATCACTTGTTCGGGTGGTAATGCATCCTCTAAAAAGGTTAAATTAAATTTTTCTAAACGATTAGCAAATTGAATGGCCTGGTTCGGCGTTAGTCGCTCATGAACATCGTGGCAATAGTTAATGGTTGAATCAAACTTAGTCGTTAATTGTTCAAACGTTTCTACCATCGTATCCATATAAACCTGAGGATCATAATAAACACCTGGCGTCGATCTTTCCGGTCGATGCATGGTATTACTTTCGCCACCATACCCGCCAACCTGTACCCGAATTTCTTTCCAGCCAGCGTCGACACGATCTTTAACTAATTCAATGGCATGTTCAATTGTTTTTCCGTCGGCATGAATATATGCCGGTACTGCGTCACGACACTTTCCACCAAATAACTGATAGAGAGGCATGCCAGCTAACTTTCCTTTAATATCCCAAAGCGCCATATCAACACCTGAAACAGCATTATTCAAGACTGGCCCATTTCGCCAGTAACTGCTCACCATTGCCGTTTTCCAGATATCTTCAATTCTTTGCGGGTCTTTTCCAATTAGGAAAGGCTTTAAATACTCTTCAATTGCTGTAACAACTGCTTTATGCCGCTGTGTGAACGTCGCACACCCAACACCATATAGACCTGGCTCCGAGGTTTCAATTTTAACGGCAACCAAATTAATCCCTTCTGGTGCTGTCGCTATCACTTTGACATTGGTTATTTTTAGACTCATTTAGTCATCTCCTTAACTCATTTAATACATCAAAGTATAGCCTAAACCCAAATGAATAGGTATCCATTTCAGATGTTCAGGGCGAAAGTGCATCCTTAGGAAAAACATTTCAAAAAGTGAAATATTTTCCACTCAAACTAAAAAAACTATCTTCCGTTTATTTAACTGGAAAATAGCTAGAGAGTTCCCATTGAATAATCATCCAATGGACCTATCTGTTTGATTATTTAACATGATGTAGATGTTTTAATCATTTTTTCTGATTTTTATACGTCATATAATTTAAAAAGATCATATTAACTAATATAAAATACGAATCCAATGCTTGATATTTTCGCCCTAAGCCAATATCTAATTCCGAAGTATTCACAAAGACGCTTTCATTACTGAGATGGGAAATAGCATTTTCTTCAAAACTTGTAATGGAGATAAACGGAACCCCTTGCAGCACCAATTGTTTTGCAAACAAGCGCGCGTTGTCAGATTGGCCTTTTAACGAAATAATAATGACTAAATCATCCTTGGTTAGCGTGCCACTTAAAGCACCAATTTCATCCACACCTTCTGTGACATAAAAATGTTCATTCCCTGATAAAAATACACGCCTCATTTCTTGAGCCACCGCTCTCTGAAGTGTCCCTGTACCATATAAAAAAACTTTTTGACTGTTATATATCAATTCTGAAACCCCGGTAAAATCATGTTTTTTATATTCATTGATGGACTTAGTCAAGGTATCACAGAAAGCTGTTAAAATATCATCCTCCATCTCACTCATCGTGACATCATTTTTCAAGGCATACTTTAATTCGCTAAACCCATTTAACGATAACTTACGAGCAAATCGATAAATACTAGACTTAGATGAATTACATAGTTGAGATAACTCCTCAATCGTGCATTCAGAACACTTTTGTTTATTATTCGCCATATATTGCCAAATATGTAAATCATTCGCATTTAATTCATTAAAATATTTTGAGACACGTTCGTCAACTTTCATCTTGACACCTCCGAATTACTTCTATCTTATCATTGGTGTCAATTATGATGCAATAGATGGAAATCTATTTTAGTTAAAAATGACGACTACCCATTATACGTTTCTATCATATGTTGCAATTTAGCAACATACATTTTTTTTAGAAAATTCGGTTCTATAATCACTGCTTCTTCCCCAAATCCTAGCAGATAGTCGACTAAAAAGTCCGCCTCCTGCTCATTAAATGTGCCAATCAAGTAGCACTCATTTCCTTGCTCGCTCAACGTCATATTTTCAAAATGACGTCTAATATAGTGGTCTTTTCCCTTAGACGACAGTTTCACTTTAAAGTTTAGATTGCGATAGGTTTCACCTTGTTTGTCATAAGACGCCTCAATCTGTGCCTTGCTAAAGACAATTTCTTTCGACGACTCACTACCAATTATTTCCAGATGATCACAACGATAGGTTCGCCACGCTTCCTTTTCCAGATCCCAGCCAATACAATACCAAAAGCCATCCATAATTGTTAAACGAATAGGCAAAATCTCTTTGTGCGCCGCTTGATATCGCCGATAAATCACTTTTAGTGTCTGACTTGCCAGAATTGCCTTAAAAATAAGGGCCAAATTATCAACTACTACCACTTGGACCACCCCTTTGTAATGAACGATATCCGTATTCATGATAATCGCCTCTCGTCGCTCTTGCGTAAAAGTCTGCAGGAGTTTTTTGCTGATTTGTTGATAGTTCGCATTAAAGGGACTATTGCTCAAGAATTTCAAACATTGAAGGGCAAAAAAAATCCCAGAGACTTCCTCTTCATTAAAATAGATCGGAGTTAATAATGACTGATGAACCAGCCGGTAGCCTCCGTATCGGCCTTCTTCCGTATATAAAGGTACCCCGAGTCGCTCCAATTCTTGAATATCTCGTAAAGCCGTGCTTTTAGAAATCCCAAACTCCTTCATTAAATCAGCTAAATTGAACTGTTGTTTGCCACTAAGAAATAACATCTCCTGATTAATTCGTTCAGATTTACTCATAGATACCTCCATCGGTGTCATAATCTGACACCATTGTATTATATGCTTAGTATACCAAATAAATAGGAGGCATTACACATGACAGACACGACATTAGCAGTATTTTTAAGCCTAAATGGACAAGCAGAAGAGGCCTTGACCTTTTATCAAGAACTTTTTAAGGGACAACTACTTTTCAAAATCAGCAATCAACAATTCAAAGAAAGATTAGATCCTGACTTAATCATTCCCCAAGGAGAAGAACACTTTATTTCGCATTCTGTCTTACAAATTGGCGGCACGCAACTCAACATTGTTGACAATCCCGTTTACCCTGGCATGCCTACAACAAGTGGCCTTTCGTTCAGTGTCACCACAGGCACAATCCAAGAAGCAGAACAACTGTATCGCGACATCATGGCCCATCCTAATGCGGAGACCATTGCTCTTCCAACCGAAAACGAGTTTGCTGAATTTTATGCCATTATTAAGGACCCTTTCGGCGTAATCATTCAGATTTCACGGGAAAAACAACCCGATCCTAATTTAAAAGGATAGCTGTGCTCCTCCTTCACTAAGGTTTTATTCCTCGTGAAGGGGGTATTTTATTATGAACACTTCCCCCATCAACAAATTGGTTCTACCTTCTCACGAAGCCAACAAATTAACGCTTCAAATTGTTCCTCAGTCTATCGAGTAGGAGGATAATCATTAATTGATCATCCGTCCTCTCACACCACCGTACGTACCGTTCGATATAGGTTGGTTCAACTTTACATCCTATGTAATTTCTGGTAATGTTTAACTGAAAATAGTAAGCCAAAGCGTTCTAAGCGTTTATTGGTAATTGTCGTTGTTAATACCCACGACGTGGCTATTCGGGCAACGGCTTTGCTCGAATGGCTATTTTTATACGCATTTTTCCTATCCGAGCCAAGTTTTATCAAATTCTTTCGTCTTGTCTTTGCCGTTTTCCATTGTTGCCATATACACATCCTCAAGCGATACCTCGTATGACCATCAATCCTCTCTAAGAGGTTTTTCATTTTACTGATTCGGAAATAATTTACCCACCCTCTGATTAATTGATTTATCTTACTTATTCGGTGCGCTGTGCTAACACCCCAGTTTCTTCTCGTTAATTGTTTCAACTTATACTTAAAACTGTCTACCGATAAGTGATGAGGTTTCGCCATGTAGTCATTTCCAAAATTCTTGAAAAAACCAAAACCTAAAAATTTGAACTCGCGATCAGTCGGTCTGGTCACTTTAGATTTAGAGGCATTCACAACTAATCCTAGTTTGTTCTCAATAAAGGTTGTCATGTTTCGCAGAACTCGCCTAGCCGACATCTCACTTTTGACAAAGATAATACAATCATCCGCATAACGGACAAATTCTAACCCTCGCTCTTCCAACTCTTGATCCAACTCGTTCAACAGAATGTTGCTCAGTAAAGGGGACAGGTTGCCACCTTGAGGCGTCCCTATAATCGACTCTTTAAAGCCTTCATCCGTCTGTATCCCACTCACTAAGTATTTTCTGACTAACGATATAACATCTCCATCCTTGATTGTTTTTGCCATCAAGGTCATCAACCGATCGTGATGAACCGTGTCAAAGAATCGCTCTAAATCAATATCGACAATCCATTGAAACCCATCGTTTATATTAGTTAGTGTTTGGCAAATTGCCATCTCCGCGTTTTTATGCGGCCGAAACCCATAGCTATTGGGATGGAATATCTCTTCATAAATAGGTGTGAGTTGTTGGGAAATAGCTTGTTGAATCACTCGGTCAATCACTGTTGGTATCCCTAGTAATCGTTTGTCTCCATTGGACTTTGGTATCCCCACTCGCATAACTGGTTGAGGGTGATACGTACGATTAAGAATTTGATGTCTAATTTCCTCAGAATGTTTTGCGAAGTATCGATCAAGCTCCTCAATTGTCATACCGTCTACGCCTGGGGCTCCTTTATTCTTTTTAACTCGTTTGATTGCCTTTTAAAGGTTTTCTTTGTCGAGGATTTGAACCATTAATTTTTCAGTATAAATAGGTGTTATTCCTTTCTTTCTCGTAAAGTCGGTATCCACTTTTACGCTCTTCGCCAGTGGTCTATTTCCTCTTTCAATCGAGATTTCCTAACAATAAAGTTGTTCAGCCCTTCGCTCTTCAAGGTTTTCACCTTGCGTCATCACTACTATGGCTTCGGCTGACTGCTCACTTTCCAGACTCATATCACTATGAGCGTTTGGTACAGATAAGTGAGCCCTCCCCAGTTAAGGACAAACTCTTCCTCTCCATCTATCCGCCACATATACGCCATCTGATTGTTGCAGTAGTTATGGGACTTTAGCTTCTTTCGTAAGTAGGTAATACTCGACGGATTGGCAAGCCTTTTTCTTCGGTCTATACTTGGGGTATCAAATAGCCTGAGGAGGAAACTAAATGAGTCAACAATCTAAGATAGTCCCCGTTCAATTGACAGACAAGCCTATTACTAAACAGATCCCCTTGCCTAAAGCGTCTCTCGCTTGCAAGTTAACAATGGGAGAGACGGAAGTTCGTTTGTACAATGGGAGAGACGGAAGTTCGTTTGTACAATGGGATTGACAAGTACATTTTATTCACTGTTTTAAAGGAGTTGAAAACCAGTGCTCGTTGATTATAGCCAAGTTAAAAATCTATTCATCGTTTGTGGAAGGACTGACATGAGACGAGGGATTGCAGGATTGGCAGCAATTATCACCGACACCTATCAACTTGATCTGTTCGATGATGCTCTCTTTCTATTTTGTGGTGGCAAGAAAGATCGGTTCAAAGCCTTATATTTCGATCAAGATGGGTTTCTCTTATTGTATAAAGTCATCGAATCTGGTCGACTCCAGTGGCCTCGAAATCAAGACGAGGTTCGGCAATTAACTAGTCAAGAACTTCGCTGGTTATTGGAAGGGTTGTCTATCCAACAGCCTAAAGCAATTATGCCGGCAAAACCAGGTTATCTCTCTTAAGTAAACAGCTGAAACCCTTGATAATATTGAGATTCAGCTGTTTTACGTTGTTTATTTATGGTATAATAATAACAAGACATCAAGATAGAAAGTGGGTGATCTAATTGACAGAACTAGAAAAAATATTAGTCCAAACAAATGAACAGCAGCGGATTCAACTTGAGAATCAAGCTCAACAAATTGAGCGCTTGGCTGAACAAATCGAGTATTTGACACGTAAGCTATTTGGGACGTCTAGTGAAAAAAAGGTCGATGAGAATCAACTCTCTTTATTGGATGAAGATGAGTCTTTTTTCGACCAAGCAGAGACAACTGAAGAAAAAACCGCTGACACTTTCATTGAGAAGCGACCAGAAGTAATTGGTAGAAAAGCAGCACTCACCAAACATCTTCCTATTTTGGAAGAAATCCATTTAGACTTAACGGATGAGGAAAAATTATGTGAAGTCTGTGGGACTCAGATGAATGAGATGGGAAAAACCACACGAGAAGAACTCGTGTTTATACCCGCTCGCCTAGAAAAAAGAATCTATCATGAACAAACGTACCATTGCATTACCTGTAAAGCTGGCGAAACCTGTTCGATCAAACGAGCAGAGGCGGCAAAGCAGCCGATTCAAAATAGTCTTTCAAGTCCGTCAATCTTAGCACAACTGTTCCACCAAAAATATGAAATGTGTTTACCGCTTCACCGTCAAGTGAAAGAATGGTTGACTTGGGGGCTAGATGTCAGCCATCGAACTTTGACCAATTGGGTCATTCGAGGAAGCCATGATTGGTTGACCCCTATCTACGATCGACTTCATCAAGAATTGGTCAAGGAAGAGGTCTTAATGGCTGATGAAACCCCTTATCAGATTTTAAGACGACCTGACGGTCGTCCAGCCACATCGGAAGCACGTGTTTGGCTCTTTCGAACAATGGCTGACTGCCCAACGCCCATCGTCCTCTATCAGTCAACCTTGACACGAGAAAAGAAAGTGCCTGAACAAACCTTGGCAAATTTCAGCGGTTATTTACAAACCGATGGCTATAGTGCTTATCAAAATCTACCGAATATTTGCCAAGTAGGATGTTGGAGCCATGTTCGTAGTTATGAGAAGTAAACTGAAATGGGAAGTAATCGTTTTGAATGGTGTTAGATCGCCATTTAACATCTGATTACTTCCCATTTAAATTAAGTTACAGTGAGTTCAGCCATGCAAGTAGGGATTGGTCTTCTTGCCAAATAGGTTGAGAGGCACTCGGAACCAAGTTCATGGATTGCTCTAAAGCTTTTCGCTTCATTTCACTGTCAGCACGCGCATATATCTCAGTTGTTTTAATGTCTACATGACCTAAGAAATCACGAATATAAATTAGATTGACACCTGCTCTTAACAGATGCATTGCTTTACTATGCCGTAAAACATGTGGTGAAACAGAATTTGGAAACTCAATACCCGTCAGTGTTTTTGCCTTATCAACATTCTTTTGTAATAAATAAGTCACTCCTTTCCTGGAAAGTTTAAGATTTGAATGATTCAAAAAGAGGTGGTTTGTACAGTTAAATTGCTGGAGATAACTCTGTAGTAACTCACTCATTGGTGTCATAATCGGAATAATTCGTTGCTTGTTTCCTTTCCCTTTCAACTGAATGGTGGATGTATTCGATAAGCGAATGTCATTAATTGTGAGATCAATTAATTCTTGGACACGACAACCAGTATCGTACATCAGACTTAATAAGGTTGCTTCTCTTAACCCTTTTCGAGTGCTAGTATCTGGCGTACCTAGTAAACAAGTTAGTGCGTCAATTGATAGAAAATCCATTGGTGGTTTTCCATAGCTTTTCGCTTTTATTGCCCTGATTTCTTTTAGCTCATACAAGAAATCAGGTTCAACTTTCATTAGATAGTCAATAAATGATTTAAGAGAAGCTAGACGAGTGTTTTGTGTTGATAAACTATTTCCTCGTGACTCTACTAACCAAATTAAGAAGTGTTGAATAGTTTCTCGGGTGAAATGACTCATCGTTATTTTTTCTGGACTTAATTGATAAACCTGTTCGAAAAACAAAAACATCATTTTGAACATATCTCGATATGAGGAGATCGTATTCGGGCTTGCCCCGATCATCCCAGGCAAATATAGCCGTAAATAGGTCGAAATATGCTTGGGAAGAACTCAGGTGTTAGACGCAAATAATTTTGTGTCTCCTTGATTGACACATGCCCGATATATGTTGAAAGCACGGAGAGTCCACAGTACAGATCGACTCCTTTTCCTTCTAATTGATGAAGGGCATGGACACAAAATGTATGCCGAAAATCATGAAGACGTGGTCCCAACTCTCTACCTCTGTGTGTGATCTGTGCTTTTTCTAAATAGTATCGAAACCACTTATAGATGATACTTCGATTAATCCCATAGTGATATTTCCCTCGGAAAATATAGGGCATATCTGATGTCACATAGGTTTGGCAATAATTTTCCAAGAGTATTCCCAGTGTCTTTGAAAATGGGATAAACCTGACTTTATTTGATTTTGTTTCAGTAAGAATCAAGCACTTTTTTTTGAAATCAATATTAGATAGAGAAAGACGAGTGGCTTCTGAAACTCGCAAGCCACAGCCGTAAATCAACCTAAAGATGATAGGTGAGATAATGTGCCGAAGGCTACCATTGTACCCGTCACATGTATCAGTTGCACGGAAAAATCGGTTAATTTCATCACTTGTGAAAATATACGGCACATAAGTTGTTCTTTTTAGCTTTGGCAGCTCAGGTAAGTCAATGTCATAGTCACATTGCTTTAAGTAATTAATAAAAGCTTGTGTGACATTGCCTCTACTAGAAGCCGTTTGATTCTTTTCACTTTCTTTTTTTGCACACCACTGCACTAGTTCACTCGGTGTTACCAGGGGAAGGGCTTCCTCAGTTTGTTTCATAAAGCGTATCATTCGCTTAAGTACCTCTGCTTCTGTTTTATACAAAAAACCTGCTGCACGTTTAATCTCAATGTAATTAGCGACTAAATCTGGGAGTGCTACTTTGGAAAGAGGCACACGTATTAAAGCTTCCATTTAAAACGCCTCCTTTCGAATCTGAAAAATTCCAGGGACATTTAAGGCACATTGCCGCAGTCCTTCTATATCTTTCTTTAAATAAAGCTCGGTGGTTCGTGTGTCGCTGTGTCCCAAAATATCTGCTATTATAGGCAAAGAAACATTATTTTCTAGCAGAGTCGTCGCTAGTGTACTTCTAAGGGAATGGAGGGATTTGGACTTAGTATGATCATTGATAGACGAATCGATGCCAACTTTTCGACATTGTTTTTTCACAATGCCACTCATGGCTGAGGGAGACAAAACAGTATATGGGCCATAACTTGTCAAAAAGATTTCTTTACACGCTGATTTTGGGCGTCCGAACTTGATATAATCGATAAGAGCTTCTCCAATCTCAGCGGTGAGAGGTAAAACAAGTTCTTTTTTCGTTTTTTCCATAGTAATCTCAATACAGTTTTCCCTCCAATTTAGGGAGCTAAAGGTAAGCAATCTAATATCTCCAGAACGTAGCCCTAAACGACTTGCGATCAAAATAATCGCATAGTCTCTCTTCCCGATCGCTGTTTGCGTATCTATTGAAGCTAATAACTGAGTCAGTTCCGATTGTGAAAAGGTACTAGGCAATTTTGATTGTCTACTATAACTAGCGGTTAACACATGAAGAGATAAATCTTCTGACACATATTTCTGGTGGAATAAAAAGCGAAGAAAAACGCGTAAACTGCCGGAGGAATTATAGACAGTACTTGCTGAAAAAGATAGGTACGTTTTAGTGTATTCAAAAATATGACCTGGGGTTAACGTATCTACTGTGACGAGTTGATTTTCTAGAAAACGAAAAAAAGGGGTTAGATAGCGAGTGTAGCTTTTTAATGAGGAGTTAGAAATAAAATGGTGGAGTTGTTGATAAACCTTAAACTCATTAAGTAAATTTTGCGATTCAGTTGTCAATACCGATAACTTTGACGATTGCTGACGCACCAAAATCAAGCGATGAGTATGGTACTCGCAGAGAAGTTGAATGGATCTAAGTCGTATTTTATTGTAACCGTCAGGGATTTGATCCAAATAAATGCCGTAGATATCTTTTAGAAATTGTGTCGCCATCGTACAGGAAAAAAATAAATGATCTCTTTCCTGTTGGTAGGTAAGGAACTGGTTCCAACATGGTAGGTATACTGCAATTGAGCTCTCTTTATACCCTAATTCTTGCATTTCTTTCTTGACGTGTTGAATAAGTAACATCGTTTCGATTCGTTGATTCTTTGTCATATAAAGCACCTCCATCATTTGATATGATGCTATTATAACTTAATTCAAATGGGAAGTAACCAGATGTTAAATGGCGATCTAACACCATTCAAAACGATTACTTCCCATTTCAGTTTACTTCTCATAACTACGATACTGGGAATATTCCCATTATCGTAGAAAATTCGTGGATTGCGCTGATAAGAGAGGGCAAGCCGCCATCGGGATAGAGTACTGTGATCAACTTTTCCGTTTGGAACGAGAGTTTTTGGCAAAAGACTTAGGCGTTGAAGAACGACTCAAAGCTCGGCAAGAGCGCTCACAACCAATTGTTGGTGCCTTCTTTGATTGGCTAAGTTCGTTTCATACGATGAAGGGGAAGTTACAAGAAGCTGTTCGCTACGCACAGAATCAACAGGCTTCGCTAAGGTGTTTCTTGGAGGATGGGCGATTAGCTCTTTCCAACAATTTGAGTGAACGGAGTATTAAAGCCGTTGTGATGGGCAGAAAAAATTACCTGTTCAGCACAAGTATGGCAGGAGGACAAGCCAATGCCTTGGCGCACAGTATCGTTGAAACTGCGATTGCGAATGGGCTAAACGCCACGCGTTATTTGGAGTATCTATTTACCCATTTGCCTAATGTGCCATTTTTACAACAACCAGATCTTCTGGATGATTATTTGCCATGGAGTGACGCGGTTCAAGTACAATGCCAACATCCCCGACTCAGCCAATAACCTCAAAACGTGGTGAACTGATTACTTATAGTTTACTAGCTTTGAGGTTATTTGTGTAGCCGTTCAGTATTACCTGCTTACCTTCTTTCGCAGCCTTATCCTCAGATGTCGCCTCTTATATGATTTCTATTCGTCGGACCAGGGATTTGCTTTAAACTTCCTTCAGATTCCACCTCACGGTGGACACTCTTATTCTCAGCTAGGTACTTTCCACTACGGGATGTACTCGGGACTTGAACCCGTTAGAGTTTGCCCATGCTGGGCAAACAAAAAAGCACCCCTGCCATCGCTGACAGAACCGCTTAATTTGTCGATAATTTCGATTAATTTCTAGCCATCCACACCATTTGACGTAGAGCCCAAATAACTGGCACCTTGCCTTCTTCCTTAATGCTTTCCAGCTTAACATACCTGCCCATTTGGTGAGGCACTTGAATTTTTTTCAATCCTTCACTGTTGGACACCAATAGTTTTTGTTAGCTATTGGCAACTTGATTGGTGAGCTTGGACTTACTATTCAAGACTTCTTCACAAGACGACAATCGAGTGATAAAGTGCCTTTTTTATTCTATTTCCGCTTTGAATGGAGCATGCCCTGTTTCAGAATTTTGCAAAAGTGTCGGCTTCCTAAATCTTAAACTAGTTTGTAAACTAAAAATTGCAGTGCCACTTTCTTCTCTGACAAAAAAAACTTTTATCCACACTGGAGAACGAGGAAATAGTCCTCCTAAAACTCCAACAACATCATCTATTAATAGCTCTTTCCCCCCAATATTTTCAGGTGTTAAAACCATTCTTTTCATCATTTCATCACCACCATCTAACATTTTTCCAGGCTCATCTATGGGTTCTATGATGAATTTGTCTAGCTCGCTACTTATTCCTAATCTCTCTTTTATCTCAATAACTGTTTTATTCAAATTTTCTTGAAATATTTCGTTGTTCATTTGTGTTAATCTTCCCAAGATTAAATCATCTCCTATTTTAATTTTGTAGATTCAATAATTTTAAGTTCGCCTAAATTGACATATCCAGAATTAGTAAGCTCTAGTTGATAAATTTCTAACCACGAATTTTTTGTATTGATTCCTACATCATTAAATATTTTTTCATAATTTTTAGCATGTTCAACACTAGGCGCATAATGTCCCGATTGATTGGTTATTCTTCTAACATTACCAGATGAATCAACTTTCAATATCCCAGCAGCTTGTACATCCGAACCATTAGCTAAATGAGAATGTCCTCTTCCGACTTTCAAATTTCCGCTTGAATCGATAACAAAATCGACTTCTCTAATTCCATCTCGAATTTTTACTTGTCCATTTTCTATAACATGTTCAAATGTTTTCCCTGGCTGTATTTCATTAGGATATCTATTTTTTAAAGTTTGAATTGGATCTCCAGCCCCACTGGCTTGCTTTGTCCGATCTACTACTTGACCATGATAGCCATCGTTCACAACTACGTTGACAGTTCCTTTAGGTGTTGACACCATCTTATACGTCCCGTAAGCCGCTAGAGCTACATCCGCAAGACCTGATAGACCTCTAATCAGTCGATCGGCTGACGATAATTTTTTGCCCGTTATGATATCTTTGCCATTAAAGGCGTCGCCTAGATTTTTACTCCCCGAAACAAATCCCAGCGCTACCATTATCGGATACGGCAATAGCCCCCCGACTACTAAAATAGCCCCATTAACTAAAATTGACACGCCTAACTCATTAATTTTCTCACCTTTTGAGTAATAATCAAAAGAGGTATCCGCAAACGCCATCTTTTGATACTCGTCATACGATACATCGCCAATTTGCTCTTTCATTTCAGCGTATTCGACGGTTAAATAATCAGTCAACGGGGAATTGGTCCCAAATAAATCACCTAATGTCACCTTTGATTTATACATAGGAGAATGTGCGCCACCTTCACCATTATAAAAAAGACCTCTCGCTGATGTTTCATACTTTGTGATGTTCATGTTACTTAAGCGTTCGATTAGCGAGTCCATCGCGTCATAAAACGGATAATCCACTGTAGCTGACAGCTTATCTGGTAAGTGTTGTATGGCTTGTTGAAGTTGTGTTACCCGTGTCTCAATCTCACTATAATTTATGTTTGTTGCTGTGTCAATCGTAATCGCACGATCCACATCATACCTATCACATGCACTAGCAGCATCTTCACTAATTTTATCCGCTTCAGCTAGCCAATCAAACATACCAGAATTGGTTAATTGGACAATTCCTTCAGATAATGACTGCCACTCACTATCTTTGTACCTGATGTCTTTCATAGCATCCCTACTTTCATGTTTAACGTTAGTCGGTTATTTGTTTGTCTGAATCGTCTGACTAATAGAGCTATCGACTTCCACAAACGTCTCACCGGCAAAGCTGACGTATTCTTTCAATCGTGTATAATGAGCAATCAATTCATTCAGTCGTACAGAAGTGACGGCAAACATCCCTACTAGACCTTTAGCTTGTCCTTCTAGATAGTACTCGTTCGCTAAAATTTTTTTCAGTGCCTCGTGAGAGGATTCAAGTTCCGAAATAACACTTTCCAACTCAGACGTAATACTACTCAATTCACTTGCTTTAACAGTGATTTTACCAGTCAAACCATGTCACCTTCTTTTCTTTTTCTGTCTGCCGATTATTAGACAAATTGGACAAATAACCAGCCACTCCTTTACCTTTTGTCAGGCCATCACCTTCTGGCACCTCATAGGGAATCTTTAAGGCATCCACCACCCATGTTGTTAACCAGAATTGGCTTGCTTCTTTTAACTCTGTTCCTTCCAGACGATACAATGTGCCTTCGGATAACAATAAAATATACGCACTTTTTTTCATATCGCTAGACGTTTTCTTAACTTGTCCGATTGAAAAAGCCGCCTCAATCCCTTGTTTTTGTAAGTCATCTAAAGATAACGATGATCGTCTTAGCCTAAATCCTTCTTCTTCCGCTGTTCCTTTTCGTCTTAAAATAGCATAATCACTTAGCCAGCGTCCTAAGACAGTCGCAGGTGCTTGAATCGTTAATTCAACCCCCTCATCTTTTTTGTGTAGTAAGATGGCTTGCTTGCCAGTCGCAACATAATCGGTTTGATCCAAACAAAGATAATCTGTCGCATTGCCATATTTTTCAATAAGAGAGGCAACCATAAACCCTTTTTTGGTCAATTTCCCTTGTGATAGCACGTTTTTTTTCTCTAGATTTTGAATCCCTTTAGGATAGGCTACTGCCGAATTTAACCGGTGACTCTGTAACTCCGGTACACCAAATAGCTCTACTACGCCAACCATGTTAGCTAGCACAACTAATTCTTCTGTTGAAAAAATTGTCATGATATCCTCCTATATCCTTCTAATTTCTCCCATATCACTTGCATCAAACGTCTCGCTATCATTTGATAACGCTGTGACGGCTGTTTGATAGTCCTTAAAACACTCTGAAACATCTTTGTGGTACGCACTCACGATACCCAAATACATTAAAAAACTGTCTTTTGATTCACCAGACCATGTTTGATCATACCCTTTACTTACGGATAGGAGTTTGTCTATTTTGCTTAAAGATGCACGTAGTTTTTCTGACGTATCAGACGCAAGAGACACTATTTCTGATAGGTCGCTAGAACGTATCTCGATATCTGCCATTTTTCTCCTCCTTGTTTACTTCGGAATAATTTTATTATTTCTCATTGCTTCTTGTTGCTTATTTAACCGATCTAACACGATCCGTGCCTGTTCCGCATGATAATCAGCTTCGCGTTTTTTCTCTGCCACATATAAATCTAAATAATGGGTGTATTTTTTCATTGCAATGCTCACACCCTCATCTAGACTATCGTTTCTATTCTTAACCTGTTTAAGGAGTCTCTCTATTTCCTCAACGATCTCCTCAGTCTTGTTTAATGTGTCACCATTTGGCATATCACTAGTTGCCGAAACACTCGTAAAACGACCGGTTGCCGAATTCATTAGGTCAGTTAGTTGTGTAATAATCCTGTTGTGTTGTGAGCGATACTCAGTTAACTCTATTTTCAGCGCTTTATACTTTTCTTTTTTTGCCTCATAGTTGGCTGTTAAGAACACGACGAAACACCTCCTTTATAAAAAACGTTCTTAATTTATAACAAGTTTACCATAAACAATTAACTAGAATCAATTTCATAAGTCACTTTTAAAAAAAGTAAATACTTACTCAATTTTAATTGGTTCATTTTTAAAATTAGGCAGCTATTTCTTTTTGATTGGTCGTCTTTGCCAATCGTTGACTGGCAAATTTCGAGGTATTATAAGCTAATTGGATCATTACGCTGTTAATATGAGCTTTTTCCCCTTCAACAGAACAGGGTTGATTTAATTGGAAATATTCTTTTAAATAGGCATTGACACGCTCAACGGCGCTTCTCTTTTTATAAAGACTCTTCCAAGCGTTGGTTCCCCGAGCTGGATGAGCATAACAGCGAACATCTGTTGTCTGTTTGATTTTAATGACTTTTTGACACATTCCTTCATGCTGAAGAGGGCATTCACGACAGTTGGTTTCCGGTTTAACAAATTTTAGCGCATCATACCGTTTGTCGAAGCTGTCATACTGATAGCCATATTCTAATAAGCAAGTTGGGGCAAAAAAGGGAGCTTATTGACTGGATAATTATTTCCAATATATGTAAATAACCTAAACTACGATTCACGATAATTAACCAACATCAATAGCAAAAGTAACTTAACAATTCGGTTTTGATAGAACTATCGCCTGTAGCTTCAAAAAATCCCAATATCCTCTCTCATCGCGTGAATTAATTCACGTCGACATGCTCTAATATTATTTTCATCCTGATCACAGGTGATTCATCAGGATATAGATTTATAATTGTTATTAGAGATTTATATACATCAGTTAATATGTCTCTTTTCGCTTGATAATCTTTTTGTCTTAATTCTAATCCTTTAATTACTCTAGAACCCCTTTGAGTAATAACAGTACCTAGTACTGTACCTAAAACACCTATAGCTCCCCTTATTAAAACACTCAAAAGTTGGTCTGACAAAAAAATCACCCAAAAAAACTAACGCAATCTTCATACAATTATTATGATACGTTTGTTCACTCATACTTTCTTTTAATTTCACGAAATATCTACAATCTCATGTCTAGTATTTCATAAACCATTAGACCTACGCAAAACTCGAAACCTCGTATGAATCAAATAATCCTATACCATCTTTCTTGGAAACCAATAAATACACTCCCTGCAAACGAATGTAAGCCCATCTTTTGAAATTTTCAAGAAAATCATTAGACAAGGAATAGTTGATTTTACACATAACTCTATCAATCACTTAGTTTTTTTAACTATAGTCTCAACAGTTACCACTGACAGAAAAACGGATGACGACTTCAACTCTATCCCCTCAATCCCATTTATCATCTAACCAATTCAATTGTCTTTCTGATTTTTAGTTCTTAGGACTCCTCTTAAAAGTAACAAATTTTGATACCCTAGATACGTTTATTACACCGTTGAGCAGTGATATCATAGGATTCTGACTTTGCCATTTTACAAATGAGTTTCCTCGTAAATCACAGCTCTAAACGTGACACCTTTTGACCCCTCAAACCAATTTATTAACACTTAAATCCCTATTCCAACGCAATTCCGTGTTTTTAACCAATCCGTAGGCTATTCTCATTTTAAGAACTTGACAACTCTCTTAAAAAGTAACAAGTTTTGATACCTTAAAGAAGTTAATTGCAGCATTCGCGACTGATGTAATAGGATTCTGATTATGTCCTTTTTCAGAGGACCCCCATCTTACTCAACAATAATTCCTGGCAATAAAGGCACCATATTTTGATACCTTATCATAATTTTCTATAACCCTCAGCCTTGATTTAACAAACAATGAAGGATCTCCCTAACGCCAAACACGCTTTAGGCAGTCCAACAGGTTCAAGTTTCGATACGCTATAACTATTTTTGACCGCCCTTCGCCCCCATCTACCGCGATTCATTCAGATTGGGATTAGGATAGTTGCCGATACACATTTTTGGCCATAGCCTCACCGTGATCAATTGCGAGACTTGCTCCTTCTCTAACCTGCAATATTCTTCACTAGAACTAGTCATTCATAAACACCGTTGTGCGTAGGATGGTAATATGACGAGCAGCAGTAAATTTGGTTAAATGCCGATCATAGGCTCTGTGATCTAAAAGTAACCCCATTTCGATGATCTCTTTCATTTGCTCCACAAGGTAGTCTGTTTCAACGTCTTTAAAAAAGATGGGAAAATTGATTTTTTGTTTTGATCCCATCTGATTTTGGAATTCCAATTGAAGTTTTTCAACGTAATCATTATTTTCATTAAACATCAGACTTCCCCCCTTTTTCCTTTTGAAGCAACACCTTTTCGGCCGCTTCGATCGTGTTTAGATAGATCTGTTGATACTGAAGCGCTCTTTTTTTATACCCGCTCAAAGCTACCCCCAATAACATTTTGTTCAGCCGTGAGACACTGGCACCTGGCTTGCCAGCAAAATACAAACTAAGGGCTACTCCTACTTCATGTAAACTTCGTCCGTCTGCTTCCAAAATTGAGTACTCCCATTTTTTTAGTTGCTCCAATTCCTGATTGGCTTCTGCGATCTGGCCCTCTCGAAAATGACTAATAATCTGTTGTTCCTTGGCAACGGCAGCATAATGTGCCCGTTGTTTTGATTTTTTACTGACAACCAACTGTTCACCACATGCTTCTAGGGCCTTTGAAAATTTCACCAAATCCAATTTTGCGCCTTCCCCTCGTTCCATTCGCTTAATGGTTTGAGCACTCACGCCCATTTTTTCTG
This sequence comes from Vagococcus allomyrinae, assembly GCF_017829975.1. Classification (GTDB taxonomy): domain Bacteria; phylum Bacillota; class Bacilli; order Lactobacillales; family Vagococcaceae; genus Vagococcus_D; species Vagococcus_D allomyrinae. The sequence continues at coordinate 235,639 of NZ_JAEEGA010000004.1, forward strand.
CCAGTTTTTCTTGAGTCAATCTGTTGTCCCGTCTGACCTGAACTAACAACTGTGAGGCTGACTCAAGCAGCTCCTTTTGCTGTTGGTCTCTAACCATTTCAACCTTCCCCTTTCCTTTTTAACCTCCTTACTTAACACTTCCGCTCTAATGAAACCGCTTTATAAAATAACGGAACTAAATTTCCGCCCAAAATCGAAACTTCTTCAAAAAACTTTCCACTGATTAAAATAACACCATCTCCAAAAAAACATTCATTCTTTGGGGTATTCCATCTTTCATGGGAAACTCCCAAGAAGACTGGTATCATCATCTTTAATTTACTTTTCCGCTCACACCATCTAAATTCAAATTACTTTTCCAAGGCGCTTCTTACCTTACTTATACATTAATAACAAGGGGTAATGGTTGATTATGAGAAAACTCTCATAATTTATTTTTTAAGCGCTTTTAATAACAAAGAGTCAAGACTGATCTACGGTCATTAGCTCACGCTCTTGTCACGATTGCCCCTCCAGCATTTCTTCTTAGGGAACTAACGTACGAAAAGCCGACTCAACTCCATATTTGGTATTGACTTCTAGCACATCATGTCTAACGAAGAGGGAGTTCCAAACATCAGCCTTGGCTATTGCTTTATATCAGAGAGCAATAGCGAGCTAACGAGCCCCTTATTTATCATGTATAGGCATTTTAACAATGACTTTTCCATGATTTAGTTGATTGTTAGTTATCTCAATTCCTCCGCCATAAGCTTCCATCTGAGGGCTACTCCTTTGTCTTTTGCAATACATTTAGCCCCCAGTCGGTGACTGAGGGCTTTTTTGACTATTAATAGAGTACTTTACTCGTTTTCAAACTTCGGATAAACATTATCACCGGTTTTGGCTAATTTACTATAACTATTTAGTCTGACTTTGGCTTACTCATCGCTAAGTTTGCCTGATTTAACTCATAAGGTGTCCGTTGATAGACATCATTCAACCAATTGTGATAGAATAAAAAGCCGTGAGCCCGCCATTTATTGATGATTTTTCCATTTGGATTGTCTTCATTAAAGTAGTTAGCTGGTAACTGAGTCGCCACCCCACGTTCATGATCACGGATATACTCTTTATTTAGCGTATCACTGTCGTATTCAAAATGCCCTAAGACAAACACATTTTTTTGATCCTTCGATGCTAAAATGGTCGACCCAAATTGTTGATTATTTGCTAAGACTTCTAAGACTTCTTGATCAATTTGAGCTTCATTAATCCCCGTGTAACGAGATTGTGGTGTAAAAAACACATCGTCGAAACCACGAGTTAACACGTGTTCACTGATCAGTTGGTTTTCATAAACCCCAAACAGCTTTTCCGAATAAAGAACTTTATCAATGCCGTAATGAACATAAAGGCCTGCTTCAGCTCCCCAACAAACATGTAAAACGGATGTCGCGTGAGTTTGACTCCAGTCTAGAAGTTTGGTGAATTCCGGCCAATAATCAACCTCTTCGTACGGCATTGTTTCAACCGGCGCACCCGTAATAATAATCCCGTCATAATAATTGTTTTCAATATCTGCCAGTGTTTCGTAAAACTTAAACAGATGATCATGACTAGCGTATTTATGTTGATGTGTGCTCATCTGCACAAAATCAACGTGAATCTGTAATGGACTTTGAGAAAGCAATCGTAGAAATTGAATCTCACAGGTGATTTTGTCTGGCATTAAATTGACTAAAGCTAATTTCAATGGTCGAATATCTTGCGTTTCCGCTCGTGTCGAATCCATCGTGAAAATACGTTCATTTTCCAAAACCTTTTTTGCCGGAAAGTCTTTTGCTAATTTAATCGGCATGTATCATACTCCTCAAAAAATATTTTATTCGGATAACCCTCTAAATCCGTAAATAAATATCGTCCACTATTATTGCAGATAGTGTCTGAATAATCCCGTTTTCATTATTGTACCACATATCTTCACACTATCGACAAGACTATCTAAATCATTGTTATGCTATTAATTGGATAACTAATAGTTCTTCGATTGAGCCACCACTATTTTCAACAGTTTTGACCATAATATTTTTCCTGCGTTTTACGATTAAGCTAAAACCAACCACCCATGTTTTCAACACTTTAAAGGTAGCGATTTCCTAATTTTTGGCCCTTCTCACTTCAGAACCCATTACTTCTAGCGCCTCACTAATTGCCAATACATTTTTCACCTCTGCCATAATTAATTGTTTATCTTAAGCCATACTTCCATTTGATTGATACTCTTTTCAGTCACGAAAGTAAACACACACACTAGCTATGCCGCCTAAACAGATTAGTCACCGACCTTTCTACTTGTTCGTAATGCTTCAAGTTGACTTTCCAATAAATTGGTCTGCTTTGTAAAATCATCAAAAAAGACGTCAAATATTTGCGAAGCCGCATGATAGTGTTGGATAATTTCTTTTTTGTTTAGAGGTTTGTTACGTTGCTCAGCAAAAAATGTTACAAATAACTCTAAGGTACTTTCCCATGATTGTAATTTTTCTAAGGTTTCTTTGGTTGCATAGATATCTTGATAGACAATAGTTTTAAGCGGTTGATTCTTTTTGGTGAGTATGTTCCTTTCTTTTTCTGCCATATCTTTTTCCTCCTTTGACTGGCATTCTGTTTCCACTATTAACCGTTCGACTTGCACCAATCTCACTTTAAAGGTAGCCCAAATAAAAAATAAAAACGAGCCATCAACAGACGCTTTATCGCGACCTGTGACTGCTCGTTTGGAGTTAGACAAATAGACCTAACATACCGCTATTTTTTTACGAAAGGCCTGTTGAAAAAAACTAGCACAATTCGCAAAAATTAAGTACAATAGATATGTTAGTAATTCTTACTAACTGGCAACTTTGAGTATCAGGTCAGACTGACGCTTAAGGGCTTCTCGGAGAGGGTAGGACCAATCTGAGAAGTGCCATTTTTTATTTGGTTGTTTTTCCACTACCTTAACACCTACATTGTAAAGGGTTACAACCTTATTAGTCAAGTGAATCTGACTAACAATTGAAATTACTTCAAATTAGCAGCAATTATACGTTCTTCATAAATGCTGGCACTAAAAAACCTTCTCCTACAATGAAGAAAAGGTTCAGAACTAAACACCTAATTTTTCTTTTAATGCCTCAACTAAAGTGCCGGAAAGGTCAATCCCTTCTTTTTCCGCCCTTTTAATTAGCCAGTCAGGGATTGTGACTGCTTTTTTTACGACAGTAGACGCTCGTAGATATTGGCTAACATCCACTTGAATTAGCGCGGCAAACTCATTGGGTTTTAATGAGTCATGAATAGCTACCATAGATGATTGTGTAGGGAAAGGTTCTTTTGCCTCAATCCGATAAGCCAACATCACACCTAACACTTCTTGAGCGTTCGCCATGGTTTCTTCAATCGTATCACCTTCTGTATAGGCATTTTCGACATCAGGAAAATAGACCGTATAACCGCCTTCTTCTCCTTCTTGGATCACCGCAAGATAAGTCTTAAGCACCATTGTCGCACCTCCTTTTAACCAGTTTTATCCTTTACAAACCACATGCCATTTACCTTATACATGGCGCTTCTCAGAACACCTATCACTGTAAATACTGACTATAGAAGTACTGAGCATTTCTAATTAGAAATAGTTTCAACGATCCAAAACTCGATTGCCTGTTATTCTAACTCAAAATAATCATTATCAATCCGAAAAACAGTATACTGATGTGCTTCTTCAACACCAACTTGGTACTTAAGCATCAAATCCGTTAGTTGGATTCCATCAATCAACACAATTCCTTGACTTTTGGCATATAGTTTAGCTTCTTTAGAATAATCAGAAGTTGTGATAAAGACACCTCGGTCTGCATTGACACCGGCCAAGGCCCCATAAAAAGCCTGAATAGCAGGCCTACCGACTTTATTGTCTTCTTTATATCTTTTAGCTTGAAGATAAACCGTACTCGTCCCTAGTGGATCCTGGTTTATGATCCCATCTATCCCATTGTCATTGGAGTAGCTCGTTATCTTAGCATCGCCATTTTCGCCACTGTATCCCATCTTCACAAGTAAGTCCACTACTAAATACTCAAAAAATTTTGGGCTACTATTACGAATCTTATCTAATAATTCGATGGCTATCTCATTATTTATCTGATTAACCATCTTGCCAATCTCAACCTTTTCTGGATCAGCTTTATCAATGTTGACTTCTTGAAGTGCATTACTTTTCCGTTCAGTTCGTTCAGCTAATTCGCTCATATATCTAATATAATCAGGTTCCTCTTCTAGAACCTTTTCGGTAAGTTGATCTCCGTATTGTGTCAACAAGCGTTGCCCCACTTCAGTAATTTGATAAATGCCTCGTCTTGGTCGAACTAATGCACCAGCCTTATACAACTTACTTAAGGAAAAACTAAATCGATTGGCTAGGATGCCATCATCATCTGGATAATTTGGGTATTTGATATTTTTAATGTCTTCTGGAATCGATAAAAAGTCATACACACGAGTTCTAATAACATGATTGGTTCCTTCTTCCCCATTTTTTAGGACTTCTAACACATACGGCAATAAAGAATCATTGGTTGGTATTTGATTGGCAGATTGCTTTAGTTTGGACCAGTCATTATTCATCTTTCTCCCCCTTTTATTTCGGTAAATTACTTTTCTACACTTAAAATAAACTATGATAAAAAATCATCTCACTTCAATTATAAAGTAAGTTCACTTTTTATCATAGTTCACTATTACTATTTACCTCAGTTCATCATTCAATGGCATTATGACCTCATCTAAGGTCACTCGCCAATCACGTTTCATGTCCTGAGCATACTTAAAGGGTCTCGCTTCAGGGTGTTGTTTCTTATATCCATCAAAGTCCTTGCTCTCAATGATCGCCCCAATATTAGGAATTGGCTCTGCCCCTACGACATATTGCATAGCGGACGAATGAAGTTCCTGGACTAAAACAAACCAGTTATCTGCAAAAGTTTGAATGGCCTGGTCTACTGCCTTCGTGAAAAAATGACGTTTAACCACAAAAATATCTTCATTACTACTAACCGTTTGTTCATCCATGGCATTTAAAATTTCTCGATAAATGTCTTTGACTGCTTCTGATTTGTTTAACTTAGTTAGCGCTTTTTCAATTTCCTCGCGGATGTCTTGGTTATGAGCAGAGTAAGTTCCCAATAAGCGATTGATATAGGCCGCATCAATATCATATAACTTAATGCTGTTTTCACCATAAAACTCAATACTAGAAAAATCGGCTCGATTATCGGGGGCTCTATCATCCACCTCAACTAAAGAGCCTTTCACGGTCTCGTAGATACCGACTTGTTCTTCTAAAATGCTCACCTGCTCGTTTAAAGCCGGTGATTTTTCCATATCATTGTTAGGACATTGGTGCTCAAAAAATGCTAATTCCCTCTTAATGTCTTATACAAATCTTTTGCAATTAGTGTATAGACTAATTTGAAATAAGAGTCGTCTTTACTGAAAAGTTTTTCATACGCTTGTTGCCCTCTTTGATATTCGTCCATCACTTTAGCTTCAAATATATCTTTGAACAGTGTTTTTTCAAACATTTGTGCATCGTTATTTTTAGCCATGTTTACTAATTTATTATCTGGATTATCAATAAAAGAGCGATATATTTCTTCCAATAGTACCTTGTCTTTGTCTGTAAAATTATTTGGAAATCGTTCATTTACTTTAAAAATAATATCTTCTAAAGAATTACGATCATCTAGTGGGGTTAATCCAGCATTTATTTGTTTAGGATTCTTTAGCATACCATAATCAGGATCTTCTGATACTAAAAAAATCTCACCTTCAAAATCTTTTTGAATTTTATAATACTCCATGCTAATTTTGTCTTTAATATCAACTTTTTCTCGTTGCTCATTAGGAATAAACTTCAAGAGATAATTAGTAAAAATGCTTTCCTCTAGCAATTCCATATCAAAAGTACGATCTAGTTGAGAAATATAATTGTACCATTTACCAAAATTACGGAGAGTAACTCTAAATTCATATTTTAGTTCATCAATTAACTCTTCATAACGTTGTAATATTGGTTTAAACTGACTGGATACTCTACCTAACAAACGTTCATCTTGTTTCTTTTGTGCTTGTTTAACTAGCTTAATCACCGTATCTATATCAGTTTGGTTATACACATTATATTTCCTCAATTTTGCCTGTGTGTCATAGATTAAGTTGATATTAATTTCTTCATCTAATCGTGTTTCTTCATAAAATGGTTGAAATGCTTCTTGAATTTCTTCATTAGTATTTACAAAATCCAAAATAAAGGTATCTTTTTTTCCAAGCATTGTTCTGTTCAACCTAGACAATGTTTGAACTGCTTTTACCCCTTTTAATTTTTTATCAACAAACATGGTATGGAGTAAAGGTTCATCAAACCCTGTCTGGTATTTTTCAGCAACAATCAAAATATTAAATTCTTCTGAATGAAAGGCATCTTTCAGTTGACTTTCTTTAATTCGTTCTCCAGTATTATTACGGTTGAGCGACGCTTCTGTGTACTCGTTCTCATCATCAGTCACTTTCCCTGAGAACGCGACCAAAACATTTAACTCCTTGTATCCTTTTTCTTTGATATAATCCTTAAATTCTTGCATATACCTAACAGCATGCAAGCGAGATGGGGTCACAACCATTGCTTTGCCACGACCACCAATAGCTTTCTTTGATACTTCTCTAAACTGCTCTACCATAATTTCTGTTTTTTGGCGTAACACCCAAGGGTGAAATGCTTGATACCTTGCGATAGCCCTTACTGCTTCTGTTGTTGGTAATTCTGGATTTTCTTCAATCTCTTTTGCCAAACGATAAGAAGTTTTATAGGTCATATAATTTTTTAACACATCAAGAATAAATCCTTCTTCAATTGCTTGACGCATACTGTATACATGAAAAGGGGTTTTTGTTCCGTCTTCACGAAGCGTTCCAAACATATCAATGGTTTTCTCTTTTGGGGTTGCAGTAAAAGCAAAGAAGCTTAAATTATTGTGTTGACCTTGGGAAATCAACGTTTTTACTAACTCATCTTGGTCATCCAATTCCTTATTTTCAATCTCTGACTCAATTTCCTGATATTCTTGTAAAGTTGCTTGCTTATCTGCTAATGCAGTTTTTAACTTTTGAGCACTGTTGCCTGTTTGAGAAGAATGTGCCTCATCGACGATAACTGCGAAGCACCTACCTGCAACCTCATCTACTTCCTTATAAATAACAGGAAATTTTTGTAATGTCGTAATAATAATTTTCTTCCCATCATTAATAGCAGCCTTTAAATCTTGTGATGTTTTTTTATCATCTATTGTTTCTACTTGACCGCCAGTATGTTCGAAGCTCATGATAGTATCTTGTAATTGCCGATCTAGGACGGTCCGGTCTGTGACAATAATAATTGAAGAAAAAACAGGGTGATTACTTTCATCATGTACTGATGCTAAATGATATGCCAACCATGCTATACTGTTTGATTTACCAGATCCAGCACTATGTTGTACCAAATAGTTCTCACCGCTCCCATTACTTTTTACATCGCCAACTAATTTGCGAACAACATCCAGTTGATGAAACCGGGGGAAAATCAACGTTTTCTTTGTAATCTCTCGCTCACCTTGCTTCTCCCTCTTTATTTCTAAATTCATAAATTTTTGAATAATATCCATTAAATTATTGGCCATCAATATTTGTTCCCATAAATATGAAGTTGGATACCCTTCATCATTCTGAGGATTACCTGTTCCCCCAACATTACCAGGACCATTCGATCCCTGGTTAAATGGCAAAAAATATGTCTTTTTCCCATCAAGTTTAGTAGTCATGTAAACATCAAAATGATCCACAGCAAAATAGACTAAAAAACGTTTATTAAACCCAAAAACCATTTCTTTAGGATCTCGATCCTTTTGAAATTGAATTTTTGCATTTTCAACTGATTGTCCAGTATATTGATTTTTTAATTCTAAAGCAATTAAAGGAATACCGTTCACTGACAATACCATATCAATAGTCTTATGATTGATCGAACTATAAGCAAATTGACGAATACAGGAAAAAAAATTAGCTTTATATTGCTGTTGTGTTAATTCATTTAGACCAGAAACTGGCTTAAAATAAATTACCTTTAAATTAACACCACGATCTTTGATTCCATTTCTCAAGACGTGAAGCAAGCCATGTGTGTTTACCTCTTCGTTAAACCGTTTAAAAAACTTTTCTCGGGAGTTCTCTTGATAAATCTTCTGATACCTAGTCCATTGTTTCGATTGTGTTGCTTTAACAAATGAAAGTAACTGGTCCAAATCAATCCCCATAGTGGCATCATAATTTGATTGGCTAAAGAGTAGTTTTTGCCAACCACCTCTGGTTATCAAACTAGTTTCAATATCCTGTTCGAAACGACTCTCTCTATTTTCTAGCAACAAAACCGCCCCCCTAAACTTCCTTTTTTCCAGTAACATATTCATAAATTAATGATTTTTTATAGGTTTCATATTCTTTAATAAGCTGTTCTTTGTCTGAAATTAATTGATCAATTTCAATGGTTTTCTCATCAAGAAATTTTGCTATTTTAAGTTGTTCTCCTAAAGTAGGCAATGGAAGAAAAAAATTCAAAAATTTATCAGACTGTAACCTCCAACGCCCCAAATTTGATACGCCCTGACCCAACCCATAAAATATTCTATTTAAATAGCAAAGTTGAAATATATAAAGAAAATACCTATCATGTACTAGTCTAGAATCTTTTGATTCAAATACTCGATAATCGGGACTAGTTACCCCATCAAATTTAGAAATATCAATCCATCCAGTCAACAAATCCATATGATTCATAACAAATTGTCCCTTTAATACTAATTGATATTTACTGTAGTCAGCCGACATCTGACCTTCGTTTTGACTGATATTTTTTATTTTTAAGCCGTTTTGAGTGACAGACAATACATTATACCCTAATTCACGAGCAATATTTTTCTTAATTTTAAACAAAGTGTTAATTTTAGTTAACTTCCATGTTCTAGGAATTTTACCTATCCAATCAATCCCACTGGCCTCCATCTCAATGTTGTTATTTAATCCCTTTGTTATTGTTTCTGTAATTAAAGATTGTTTGTATTTTTTTAAATCAATAATGGATTGCTTTGTTCCAGATATTACAGAATCAATTTGAACTAATTTCTCTCTTATATAAAATATTATTTTCTCTTGATTTTCTGAAGTAGGTATTGGTAAATACAAAGAAGCAAGTCTTTCCATCGGAATTCTCATCCGAATGGTATTTAATTTTCCTGTAGAGGATTCCTTCATCATTATCCCATTCCCTAAACCAAGTAAACTTCTTTGAAAAGCTTCTGTTAAAAATAGGTAATAATAATATTCTATACTAATTTTATCATCTCTAGAAAACAAAGTATAATACACTGGGCTGACTGCTCCCATATATTGTGATAACCCCACAGCTCCTGCTAAAATATTCATGCTATTTATTACTATATCAAAAGGGTAGGCAACTTTATATGCAGTTAAATCTTCCTTGGCTTTGTTTCCACCACCTGTTTTCTCAGAATACGGAAATACGCCTCGTTCCACAGAGAGTGAGAGTATATTATTTGTCTTTATTGGGTCATTCTTTTCTTTCCTCTCCACTAATATATATTTCAGTTTCCTAATATTCCATTCTTTTGGTATCTCGCCAATCCATTCTATACCAGAGTCCTTCATTTTTCTATTCAACATTAGACACATCCTTCCCTGATAGTGCCTCAAAGTTTGACACTATTGATTCCTCCAGTTTTTTGATGCGTTCAGCAATAACTTCTGACGGCTCTGGAGCAACATATTTATAAAATAAACGAGTAAATGGAATCTCATATCCAACCTTGTCTTTTTTTCGATCCATCCATGCATCTGAATTAAAAGGTATCACTTCACGTTCAAAATAAGACTGTATTTCTTCTTTTAATGGGATATCTTCAGTATCACGTAATTTTGAATCTGCAATAGGTTTTCCTTTTTTTAAAACAATATTTCCATCTTTATCTCGTTGCGGACTTTCAATAGTAACTTTCGTGAAACCAAACTCTTCATTGTCAAATATCTTTGACTCAACCATTCGATCTTCTTGTCGATACATTTTTTCAGAAAATTCGCCATAAGCTTGGATGATTAAATTCCGACATTCTTCTGTGATATCTACTTTCTTTTCGCCAATATTTTTACGTCTTTTTTCAAAACACTTTGATGCGTCAATCAACTGAACTTTACCTTGACGATCTACTGATTTATTTTTTGTAAGTAACCAGACATAAGTTGAAATACCAGTGTTATAGAATAGTCCTGTAGGCAGTTGAACGATTGCTTCTAGCCAATCATTTTCAATCACATATTGACGAATTGCACTTTCTCCACCACCAGCATTTCCAGAAAACAACGCTGACCCGTTATGAACAATTGCCATTCGTCCCGTCTCTTTTAACTTAGAGATACCATTCAGTTGAAATAATAATTGTCCATCACTGATTTTAGGCAGTCCTATACCAAAGCGACCTTTTTCGCCAAGTTTATGTTCAGCATCTACAGATTTTTTATCCTTTTTCCAATCAATCCCAAATGGCGGATTAGAAATACAATAGTCAAAAGTAAAATCCGTAAACTGGTCATTGGATAAGGTGCTACCTAACTTCATTTGATCTGCGTCTCCACCACGAATCATTGTATCAGCCTTCGCAATTGCATACGTTTCAGGATTTAGCTCTTGTCCGAAGGTTTTTACTTCTGCGTCCTTATTAAAATATTGAATACGCTCCATCATGGCTGACAACATCTGAGAGGTTCCCATCGTTTGATCGTATACAGTTTTTACTACATCTTTTCCTGATAATGTATCTCGATCTTCCGCTAATAGTAAGTCTGTCATGAGATAAATAATATCTCTACTTGTAAAATGTGCACCTGCTTCTTCATTGTAACTTTCTGAAAATTTACGTACCAACTCTTCAAAAATATAGCCCATATCAGTGCTAGTTACTCTATCTGGTCCTAAGTAAGAGTCTTTTTTATTAAATTCTTGAATGACATAAAATAGTGCATCATTATCTGCCATATTAGTGATTTCAGCCTCAAATTTAAAATTAGATAAGATGTCTTGCATATTTTCTGAGAAACCATTTAAATATGCTTTAAAATTTTCCTCAATATTATCAGGATCGGACAGCAAGGTCTCAAAGGTATAAAGATTAGTATTATAAAAAGAATAACCTGATGCCTGTTCCAAGAAAAGAGTTCGCATTGTGTCATTCATATCTTTTGTTTTTACCGAAGCTTCAAGTACTGCTTCTTTGGTAGGTAATAGTGTATCGTGTAATCTTTTTATTACAGTCATTGGTAAAATTACTTTTCCATATTCGTGAGGTTTATACAAGCCTCGCAAAATATCAGCAACATTCCAAATCAAACTTGCTTGTTTTTGTACATTAATTGTTGTTTGATCATATCTATATTGTTCATTAAACATTAATAAGTCATTCCTTCTTTTGCTTACTTAAACTCCAACATATTATATCATGACTATTGGAAGTTTAACTAATTTATTAGAAAAAGATCATAACAAAGCATCAACAACACCTCCATACTGTAGTAAGATATAATCCGGTGTTTCATGAAACGTCAGGCTCTCTGTAAAAAAACACTTAATAAAATATTACATTCTGTAAGTTTACAACTACGAAAGACTTTTATTTTATTTAAAAAACCTCGTTTCATAAGTATAGAAACAAGGTTCTTTATCTTCTCCCTCTTTCTTAAGAAAAAAGACAATGTTATTTAGCAGACACGACCTAAACATATACATTTTTTGATTGCTATCCAAATAGATCATCAGCCAATCTTCAGGCCTTTGCAGGCTTATCTATCCCCATATAAATTTTAGGAGTATAATTATTTTCGTTAACAAAACTATACCAGTCCACTATTTTTAATTTCAACAACATTGAACCAATCTGATTTAAATCAAATTGTTCCTTTTCTGTCATCTCCACATACTTTTTAGTATTATGTAGCCATAGTACTGATGACTGTCTTGAATCTAAAATTTTATCAATCATAGACTCTCTTATATTTGGATACTTTTCGATATCAGCATATTTCCTTCTGTTATTATATTTCAGTAATTCACTCTTTACATTAAACTCATCAGAATTTCTAAGTATTTGCACTGATAAAACCGATTGTTCAAAGCTATACATACAATTCGACGTATCCATTCCACGTTTGATTGCAATCAATTCTTTTGATTCTTTGTCATAAATATCTGCTACTTCTATTGTTGTTCCATTCACTAATACATTTCGTTGATGAAGTTTTACGTACGTATTCTTTTTGGTTAATTCTTCAATATACCCACCTTCTCCAGAAAAGTGCCCTTCCCCAGAGATATAGTTAATATTGTAATGGTCAGAATATGTTACAATTCTGTTAATATCATTCAATTGTTGTTCCAATAACAATGAGAATCTATCATTGAAATATCCCCAAGAACCTGAATCTAATATGTAGACTTTTTTATTATACTCCAACTCACAATATATCCACTCTTTCAATGACTTAGATACCACAACATGATTGTCTTCATTTGTCACTCTTATTCTCACATTATCCAAAGAGAGTATCTTATCTTGATAATGCTTTATGTATTTTACTATTGAATCATCTGTCGCATCAATCCTTTGAATTGTTACTTTAAGGTTATTGGAGATATAAATTTCGAGATTGCTATTTTCCGAATAAACGTCAATACTGTTATTCTCTAAATGAATCTTGCTTACATCAATTGCTATATTAATCTCATCAGTGCTATTAATTATTAATGATAGAGCTTCTTCGTCTAGTTCTGTGGTCAATTTAGATTTTTTAGCCACTTTCTTTACTCGTGGTAAAATTGTTTTGGTTGACTTGCTTTTCAAAGCTGTATCAACTGCGTCAAGCAATTCAGAAATTTTATAAAAGCCTTCTGTAGTATTAATGGCATAATTTTTAGGAAATGAAACACCCGTTCCACAATCAATGCTATTGCCAAACAACTCAAACTCTGGGCGACCACTAACAAATGCATAACTTTCACTAGCTTTAGGAAACTCTCCTTGATCTTTTTTATAATTCATAATACCTTTCATTTTATTTTTTTGGATATAACTAACATTCTTTAGTGTGATTTGCTCACTTCGAATTGTTTTTTCTGCAAATTTCAATCCAAACTCACTATCTATAAATTTCTCAGTTGTCCTAAACCCTTGTCCAAAAGAGTGAGCGTATAAGTTATTACGCGTCTTCAAAATAATAATTGCATTATATTGATGAAGTACACTTTGATTAATATTAGATTCTTCTTGTTCTGAAGATTCTACATTAAAAAAATCTATTATTTCTGAAAGCCATACAGGAGGTTTCTTCTCGTGGCTTTCAAAAAACAATCTCATTTCCAAATTAAATGTGGGCTCCTTCCTCATCCCGCCAATTTGAACATAACTACATCCTTCTATTTCTTTTATTACTTCTGAAAGTGAATTACTTCTAAATTTTGACAAAATCAACTTCATTTTATTTTCTCACTCCATTCTCTAGTCTTTCTAAATTACTATACTTCGCCACCGTCTGATAATAAGATTTATGTTTAAACCTAGAGTAATCACCAATAATGATAAACTCTTTTTTCGCACGAGTAATTGCTACATTTAACAAATTTGCCTTTTGACATGACCAGTTTGCAGCTCCCTCCGTTTTTTCGTCTGTTCCGCAAATGAAGTACACAGTATCTTCCTCTTTCCCTTGAAAAGTGTGAACAGTTCCAACGGAAGTTTTACTCCATGCTTTGACTTCTTGACTTGACACTTTTGTAAAATCAGAGGCGTGTTTATTAATATAAGCTTTTGTTTGCTCAACAACCGCTTTAAAAGGCGAAATCACATAAATATTACGCAGGTGTGACGAGTCGATAATTTGTTTTAATAATGCTTGAGCCTGCTCCTCCACATACTGCTTATTTTTTACCTCGCCTTTTACATCAAGCCACACGATCCGCCCCTTATTAGCAGCCTCTGGCGTTGCCCCTTGTACCATTTTGCCATCATAAGAAATATCATTGGAGACATGAAACATCGGATTTAAACATCTTCGATGAACCCATAGTGGCACCCCTACTCGCTCACCATTGGGTTTCATCATTCCGTATTGATTGGCTCGGTCTGCTAAACTTTGAACAGAAGTCGTTTTACTTAGATATTTTTCTTCAAGAGCATAGGCATCTTGAACAGTTTTAAATAACGAATCTTCCAACGAGACAACGGGTTCAATTTGTGAAGGATCACCAACAGCGATCACATGCTTCGCACGCCAAATTCCACCTACTGCCGCTTGTGGCGTTGCTTGGCCAGCTTCATCGATAAAGAGATAATCCAATGAGCCCATTCCCATGCCGCGATACATATTGCCTAAACTAGCGAATGTCGTGCTAACAACTGGAATCATTAAATGGAAAATACTCCAGGATTCTCTTAACAACTCACGCTCTTCCTGATTGTTTAAATTTAACTCTCTACGACGATTAATAATCGTAAATGCTGAGAAAAAGATTGGCGCATTGGCTTGATTAAACAGCTTATGAAGCTTTAAGGCTTGAATAAAATAACTACCTCGTAAATAATTTAAACGCTTCGTCAGCCAAGGAACAGATAATTGACGCTTATCGTAATTTTCCGTTTGCCACATCTCATCATTAAATAATTGATACTCATCTTTGTCAAAATGTTCAGTTAATTCAGCAAGTCGTCCCTCACTTAAGGAGAATTCTTTGGTCAAGCTTGCTTGTTTTTGGCTAAACGTTTCTCTGTCTGATTTCAATTTTTGGCTTTGCTCTTCTGTATCCTCATTTTCATTGAGAAGGGTCAGGATTTGTTTATTATACTCTTCGATAATCGGATCGTTTTTACCTGTAACTTGTCGAAGCAGTCGCTTATACCAAGCTATTTTAGGCAAGAGTGCTTTCTTTTGGTCAATTTTAGTGATTTTGTCCTCGTTTGTCGCTATTAACTCCTCAAGTCGTTTTAACTTTTCAGCAATTAACACTAAGGCTTGAGCGTAATCTGCCAATTGTATGTTTAATTTTTCTTGTTTAACAACAGTTTCAGCATGCTCTTTAATGATGTCTTTTTCTGTGCTGATTTGTTGTTGAATATCGATAAATTTTTGGCAAGCTTGATCCCAGTTCTCTTGGACAAACCGTTCCTTTTTTAATTGATTGTACAAACTTAATTCCTCTGAGCCATCTTCCAATTGAAAATTTGTTAATAAGACATCAAATATTTTAGAGATATTCGTTTGTTTCCCTAAAGGAGCGGAAAAGAGTCCCCAATAGTTATCAAATGAATTTGTTGGTTTGCTTTTCGTTTCACCATCAAACATATAATTGACATACTCTGGAAATAAATTGACGTCTTTAATCATCTCGGAGAAACCAATCTCATCTTCTGCAACATGATCATTTTCATGGATAATCTCTTTATTTTTAGGTAAGTCTTTGGAAATATTTTCAACCGCCCCATTGTTAGATGAGGCAACAACAATCCCAAAACCTTTGATTCTCTCAGCTAATTGATAGGTGTGAACCTTAAATCCTTTTAAATCAAAGCTACCTGTTCGTTCTTTAGCCTCAGTAGGATCGGCAAAGCTTGCCATGTTCTGAGCTCGTTCGATGATCAAATTAGCAAATACATCTTTCAAAAGCGTCGTTTTGCCTGTCCCTGGTGGGCCATTGACAGAAAAAATATCTTTTTTTTCGTTAATGATACTATTAACCGCCACTTGTTGCATCAGTGAAAGCTTAAAGTTATTGTTGGACGGCCATCTTCCAGCGGGCAGTTTCTCAATGTCTAATAGTTGGGTAATCAAATCTCGATTTTCATCAATTGTCTTGAAGGTTTCCTCGCCATTGATATATTTTTCTAATGCTGGTGACAGCTCCTCGCTCATCAAAACGGTCTCTAAATCAGAGACAATCAAACTGTTGACTTCGATTGGTTCATTTTTGGATGAACGATTTTGAAGTGTAAAAATTTCTCGATCTAAGAGGCTTTCTAACCCAAAATGAAGCTTAATCAACTTTTGAGTCATATCCAACGCCTCTGATGTCACTCCTTGGCTAAAAATAAGTTGCATCTCCACTTCAAGCGTATCCAATGCACGTTGCATTGCTTTATTTAAACGCTCTAATGAGGCATTGCTAAACGACGAAGAAAAGATTTCTTTCAATAAAAATTGGATTTTCGGAATAAAAATACTATTTTCAATGTACTTCCCTTCATCATTGATCTGGATCGACAGTGAATAGTTTAGGGATGTATCTTCATTGTATATTTCTGACTCATCTTTAAAAAATCGTCTAATAATTTCAGCCATTTGATAAGAGCGATAAATCCCAAAGTAAATAAAGCTTTTGTTGCCTTTTTTTATTTGAGAAAAGCTGTTTAAGCTCGTTTTGGATCCTTCAAACAATGGTTTTTGCTCATCCGAATAAGGTAGCTTTCCTGTACTTAAGTATTCAATCACTAACCAACTTTCAATAACACGCTTTGCTTGTTCTTTCATAAATCCTCCTTCATACTTGTTGTCCCTTTTCATATTTTAGTCTCATTAATAGCGGCGCACCAATCACAATAGTTACAAAGTAAAATGTCATCTGGCGCAAATCATTGGTCTTCTTTTATACAAAAATAGTTGAGAAAACTATCTCCCAACTAAAAAGCATTACTAGATTTTATTTAGTAAAAACTATATCATAAAATCCAAAATTTGACGTTCCATCAACTAATTGAATTTTTAAACTCTTGGCACTATTGACCGGAATACTAAATTTGGTTGACGGAACTTGCGAAGACAAAGCGTGTTGTTCACTTACTTCTCCATCCAAGTATACTTTCATTTTGACATCATTTAGACTGCTTGAATCAATTTTCCCAACATCAAAATCAACTTTTGAGTACGACCCATCAAGATTAAATAAAGCTATAGCACCAGTATCAGAATATTCGTTAGCATCTAAGACGAATCCACTATCATATTCTTTTCCAGCCACTACGAACGTATCAGCGTTTTCATCATCATATTTAATGAGGCGATCTCCGTCATATAAAATTTTGCTGACCTCTTTAAAATTTACCTTAGTAACTTTATTGACATCCTGACTTCCAATAAAAATTTTATTTTGCTCCTCATCAAACTGAACATCTTTTCCCGTTACTTCTTTGAGAATATTTTCATGGATATATTTTTCAGAATCAATGGTCGCTAAAAAATTATTTTTTGCCTTTAAACTCAAACCATCCACAACTAACTCAGAATTAATGATTTCAGCATATTTTTTTTCGCTTAACAAATCATTTTTTTCTTTTACTTTAGTGTTTTCTTTTTGTAATTCCACAATATTCTGAGCTAATTCTTTATTTTCTTTTTCTAAATCCTCTGCCTGCTTTATATATTTTTCGATGTCTGGAAAAGCGACTGAAATAGCTTGTTCTGGTGCTAAAAATGTCAATCCGATAGGCATTAATGCCAAAACAACGGTCACGACCAATTCAATCGTACTTTTGACACCTTTATCTTTTTTCTTCCAAAATAAAAAAACCAGTATTACAAGAAATACTGCAACTATACCAATATAGATATTAACCAAATTACCCACACTCTCCTCCAGCATGTTTTCTTTTCTTAAAAATGCGATAAAAGAATATAATCGATCTAGATTATATTCTTTTATCATCAAAAATTAACTCTACCCGCCAGCTAACCAAATTAAGAATAATTCTATCATCCCAATCATCTCCTTTTCCATTAATCATACTAAACTTGCAATTGTTCCGACAGGATTGTAAACTATATGCACACTACTTTTTTACGGAGGTTAAGATGAAAAATATAATAGGGGACGTTTACAAACAAATCAGAATAAACAAGGGAATTTCTCAACAAGATATCTGTCAAAATAAAATTTCTCGCACAACTTTGTCTCGCTTTGAAAACGGCAAAGTTGATGTTTCACTAACACATTTTCATTTCTTTTTAAAACAGCTCGATATCTCATATGATGAATTTGATTTCATTTTGAATGGGTATCAAGCAAATAGTAAAACAGCTATTTTCGATGCCTTTTTCTCTTTGCATTCCAGTCTGGATACCAAAAAAATTAAAGGTATTATTAAACAATGTGAGAAGTTCTTAAAAAATGGCAACAATTGGTATATTGAAAGTATTTTAAAAATTATGTCATCCTTTCTGCAATTAGGAGAAAACGCTCCTGACTCCATCAGTCCCTTCTCACAACAATTTGTGGAAGAAATTTGGCAACGACTATCCGCTCAAGATGAATGGTATATGATCGATTTTCGCATCATTAATTACATCTTATTCCTTTTTCCAACAGAGGTAGCCATCCAAATCGGCAACGAGGTCCTGAAAAGAAGTAGAAAATATCAACATTTTAGAGATATTGACCCTCTAAACATTTCTCTCAAACTCAATATGGCCTTATTATGTCTACAACAAGGCCAACATCTGACGGCGGCCAAAGTCGCTAATCAAGCAATCACCTCGGCTAAAAAAATAAAGCGATATGATTTTTTAATGATTGGCTTGGTTAGACACGGTATTGCGACTCAATCCAGAGATCAGATAAATGAGGGACTACTTTTAGCCAAGATTGTTAACGAAGAACATTTCAAAGAGGAGTTACAGAAGGAAGTATTGGCCTTTTTATCATCTGATTTTATCAGCTAATTGAACTATAGAAAAAACCATTTAATGATTGCAAAACCTGCCAATCATTAAATGGTTTTAGTATCATATTCTCAACAAACAGTCACTTCTCAGCTTCATACTTCTATGTATGAACGACAATACTTTTCAAAGCTTTTTTGTCGTTCCGCCTTCGCCAAAACTTATCGGCAAGACGGTTCTTTTTTCAACTTCTTTGCCCTCAATCACGGCGATTAATAAATCGACGGCTGAATGGGCCATTTTTTCGATGGGCTGAACAATGGTTGAGACGAGATAACCTTCGCCTTCGGATATTCGTTGGCCATCAAAGCCGATCACTTGGACGTCTTCAGGCACTCTTTTTCCTAGTTTTTTTAATATTTTACAGACTTCGATGGCCATCGGGTCATTGATCGTAAAGATGCCATCGATTGTGTCGTTCTCCATTAAAAAGGCTTCAATGGTGGCCCAGCTGTCAAGTAATGGTTCTAACATATCCAGGACTTGATACTCGATCTGTTGTTGATTACATTCGATTTCAAAGTATTTACGTCGGCTTTTGGTTTCGTTTGGCGTTTCTTGATAGCCGCCGATGTAGGCCAGGTTCTGACAGCCTCGTTTGCTTAGCTCATTAACCGCCAAGCGGCCACCGGCTGAATTGTCCGCTGTGACATAGGTAACATCCTCGGTAAAGTAGCGATCAATGCTGACAAAGGGTAAATTACTGGAGACGTAGTCATCGATATCTGAATAGGTAATCCCAATGATCCCGTCCACTTTGTTTTGGGTGACCATCTGAATATACTCTTTTTCTTTTTCGGAATTGCCACTGGAGTTACATAAGTACAATTTATAATGGTTAACTTCTAAGCGGTTTTCCACGTGAAAGGCAAATTCCGAAAAAAATGGATGCCAGACACTTGGTAAGATTAAGGCGACGGTATTGGTTTTATTGGTTTTTAGCCCGCGAGCATAAAAATCAGGTTGATAATTTAATTCTTTGATCGCGGCTTCTACTCGTTTGCGGGTGCTATCTTTGACTGACCCGTTATTTAACACTCGCGAGACAGTTCCGACTCCCACGCCAGCGTGTTGAGCCACTTCTTTCATGGTAATTTTCATGTCATCCCTCACAGTCTATTAACTCAAGTATAAGGGAACAACTACTATTTTACTAGTCAGAAATTTTTACTCGCCCGACTTCAAAGGAACCGATAACAGCCTTTTCTGACGCCACAAAGGAAATATCCTCACCCTTTTCAATTTCATAAAAAGTGCTTGTCATCGTCGCCAATCCGTTGATAAACACTTCGACAGAAGAGGTGTCTCTGAAAACTTCTAATACTAGTTGATTATCGATCAACGGCACTTTCACCCGGCGTTTGTTTAAGGGCTGAGCTTCTTTGCCAGTTATTTGATAGCCGCTCTTCTCCCTTGAAAGGGAAAATTCTGAGGTTGTGGCGTCATAACTGTAAATAATTCCCTCGTTTTTGGATTTAGCAAAGTGGATTTCAAAGCTGGCTGTCTGTGACAAATCGACGACTAAATGGAGATAGGTGTTATCTTTTATTAGTTTGTGAAAGGTAACGGGTTTGGCCTCAACACTGATATTTTCGAAGCCATATAAATACTCTAACTCGCGATAATAGTCGGACACAGGCTTTTGAATTAGTCTCCCTTCCCTAACGTGCAATTCTCTTGGTAAGGTCATGGAACCAGCCCAGTGATGGCCTAACTCATGGGTGGGCATGTTGCGATCCCACATTTGCATCCAGGCGATCATCACGCGGCGGTTTTTAGCGTCTAAGGTGGTTTGAGGGGCATAAAAATCAAAACCAAAGTCCATCTCGTGAAAGGTCTCAACCTTTAATTCCCCTGTTTGCCAATTCATTTGGCCAAGACAAGCCATGGTTGAACTGATGTTTTGATATTCTAAGCCTGCTTGTTTTATTTGAATCGGAGACAAAATCAAGACATCCTGACCGTCTAAATGAAATAAATCGGGACATTCCCACATGATCCCTTGGTCTTTATTTCCTTGAAGTAAAATCGAATAAAAATCCCAGGTCAGCAAATCAGCGGAGCGGTACATTAAAATTCGGCCCTCGTCTGACGCTGTTTTAGTGGCGACGACCATGTAATAAGCCTCGTCGTGCTGGATAACTTTGGGGTCTCTAAAATCATGGATATCCCCTTTATCGCCCAAGTTTTGAGCGTCGATGACTGGGTTGTTGGCACTTTTTTCAAAATGGATGCCATCGGTTGAAATTGCCAGACATTGGGTTTGATAAGTGACACCCTTTTCCACCACATGACCGGTATAAAATAAATACAAGAGACCGTCTTTTTCAATGGCACTGCCGGAAAAGCAGCCGTCTTTGTCATAAACTTGATCAGGTGCTAAAGCCACTGGCAGTTCTTGCCAATGAATTAAGTCTTTTGATTTTGCATGCCCCCAATGCATCGGCCCCCACTGGCTGTCGTAAGGGTAGTGCTGATAAAACAAGTGGTATTCCCCTTGGAAATAGACAAAGCCATTTGGATCGTTAATCCAGCCCACTGGTGCCATTAAATGATACTGATTTCGATAACGCTGATTGACCTTTCGTTTATGTTGCTCAATATAGCGATTTGCTTGTTCTAGTAATTCACCATTGTTACTCACGCTTATTCAGTTCCTTTCACAAAGCTATCATAGCCGTCTTGTTTAATTTTCAGCCATTCTGCGAGGCCAAAACGCTCTAATTCTTGCAGGTAGTCGTCCCATTCCTTGTCAATTTTGCCATTGGTGATCCATTCGGCCCGTTTGCGGTAAATATAATCCCACATATCGGTTTCAATCTTCGCCAAGCGATCGGTCTCAGCTTTTTCTAAAAAGACTTTTGGGTAATTATGCTCATTGTTAATATAAGGCAAATAGTTGTCATGCATTAACTCCAAGCGCCATTTAGCATCGTCTGGCATGGTGGTGACTGTCCCGTAATAGCTGTTTAAAACGGCTAAGGGGCCTGCGGTTTCGGTTTTTTGTCGTAATTCACCGGGTGCTGTGCCAGCTAAGTCTAAATGAACCAACATGTTATCTTTTAGTTCAAAAATATTTTGCTGTGAGTCATCGCCATAGGTCCCCCAGTTATTTTGAACGGATTGCAGGGGTTCGTACATTTTATCCACCCATTTGGCTGTTAGCTCCAGATTTTTATTGCTGCTAGTGATGACAAACCGATCTCTTGAAAAGCCAATGCCATTGGTTCTGGTCACATGTTTTTTGCCACTGGGACCTGCTAAGACGGGTAAGACCTCATAATTGTCATTGTCACCGGTAATATTGGTTTTGTCCCAAGTAAAATAGACACCATACTTTTGTTCTTTGCCTTTGGCCACATAGGTGTTCCAATCTTGTTCAAAAGCTTCTGAATCGATCAGCCCCTTGTCATACAGTTGATTAAAATAGCTAATCGCCTCTTTGTAGCCGGCTTTGTCCGCTGTAAACTGAACCTGACCATCATTTTCAACCACTAAATGATCATCATTGTCTCCTTCACCGAAGGCGCCAAATAAGAATTTTAAATCTTCATTGCCACCGTCGTTAATAAACGTCAAAGGAATTTCATCGGCCTCCCCATTCCCATTAGGATCGTCTTTTTTAAAGGCTTCTAAAACCGCCATTAGTTCATCGGTAGTTTGCGGCATCTCCAAGCCCAATTTGGCTAACCACTCAACGTTAATCCAAGCCATATCATTAACGGTATGAATCGACTCCTTGCCTTCCCCTAATTCTTCAATCCACGGAAAGGAATAGATATGCCCATCTGGCGCTGTTGATAATTGGCGGTAATAGGGATACTCATCAAAGAGTTTCTTTAGGTTTGGCATGTAATCTTCAATCAAGCTTTCCAGAGGAATGATCACACCACTTTCAGCCCAATTAAGCAGGTCATAATCACCGGCGCCAGCATTAAAAATAGCGTCAGGCAACTCGCCACTGGCGATATCTAAATTCCGTTTTTCGGCAAAATCGGCATTGTAGTTGGTCCAATCGATATGCAGATTGGTCTCCTTTTCCAATCGCTGGAAAATCAATTTTTCATTGGGGTCATTGGGCGCCAAGGCCCCACTTTGAGAAATCATTTTTAATGAGACTTTTTCAGCTAAGGGGAAAGTCACCTTGGTTAGTTCGTAATCTGGACTGGCAGTTTCTTCCTTGGTTGATTTTCCACAAGCTGATAATACTAAAACACTTAATAACATCGTCGTAATAATGCTTTTTTTGATTTTCATTTTTTCCTATCCTTTCACTGATCCGACTAAAACACCTTTATCAAAATATTTTTGGAAAAATGGGTACATCACAATTAAGGGTAAACTTGAAATAACAATGGTGGCATACTTAATTAATTCGGCGATTTGCTTCATTTCGGCCATGGCCGTATTGGCTCCAACCATGTCTTGGGAAGGTTGATTTTGAATTAAGATATTTCTTAAGACTAATTGGAGCGGTTGCAAATCAGGGTCCTTAATATAAATCATCGCCTCAAAATAGGAGTTCCACTGACCGACAAAGGCGTATAAAAAGAGGACAAACATAATCGGTTTGGCTAATGGCAACATGATTTTAACTAATATCTGAAGGTCATTTGCCCCATCGATCGTAGCCGCTTCAGCCAATTCATTTGGTAGTGACTGAAAATAAGTTCGCGCCAAAATGATGTTCCAAACATTGATCGAGCCTGGGATAATGATGGCCCAGACAGAATTTAGCATCCCTAAATTTTTGATCAATAAGTATGTGGGAATTAAGCCGCCGCCCACAAACATGGTAATCACAAAGAAAGTCATAAAAAACTTACGGCCCACCAGGTCTGCTTTTGCTAGGGGGTAAGCCGTCAGCATGGTGACCAAGACCGTCAAAAAGCTAAAACTAAAGGAATAGATCAGGGAATTTAAAAAGCCTCTGACGATCGAATCATCGGCTAAGACCCGACTATATCCTTGAGTCGTCCAGTCTTTAGGATTAAAACTGATTCCCTGATTGATCAGGGTGGCTGGGTCCATAAATGACGCGATGACGACGTAAACTAGGGGAACGATGGTGATTAAGACGAGAAATGCCACAATTACGCGATTCAACCACATGATCCGTTTGTCAAAGTTTGAGTATGTTGATAGCTTCATTTTTTCCACCTAAATTCCTTTCCCATCGTTGATCCGTTTAACAATGCCATTGACCAATAGCAATAAAATGACGTTAATGATCATGTTGAACAGCCCGACAGCTGCTGAGTAAGCATAATCCCCTGACTGAAGCCCGACTTTATAAACATAGGTCGAAATAATTTCCGAAGCAGGTATGTTCATTGAGGTTTGCATTAAATAGGCCTTTTCATAGCCGACATTCATAATATTCCCAGCCGATAAAATAAAATTGATGACCATCACTGGTTTCAAAGCTGGCAAATCAATGTAGCGGATTTTTTGTAAAATATTAGCACCATCGATATTAGCCGCCTCATACAAGTCTGTACTAACCCCAGCCAAGGTAGCGGTGTATAAAATCGACGACCAGCCCATGCCCTGCCAGATCCCCGAAAGGATGTAAATGGTTCTAAAATAGTCTGGGTTAGACATAAACATCAGCGGATTGCCGGTAATTTTTTGAACCAAACCGTTGATTGGGCCATTTGCAGAAAGAAATAAAAAGAGCATGCCGACAATAATCACCACTGAAATAAAGTTAGGGGCATACAAAACCAATTGAACTTTTTGCTTGATTTTTTTATTGAGAATTTGATTTAAAGACAAGGCCAGCAAGATCGGTGGCACAAAGCCCAACAGCAAGCCGTATACACTGATCTTCAAGGTATTTCCCAGCAATAACGAAAAGTTTGGCGAGAAGATAAATTCTTTGAAATGGGTTAAGCCGACCCAAGGACTTTCTAAAATTCCCAACATGGGATTATAATTTTTAAACGCGATGATCGCACCGTACATGGGGAAATATTTAAACACCAAGGTTAGGAGAATACCCGGCAGCATTAACAGGTATAACCACTTGTCTCTTTTCACCAATTTCAACTTATTTTTCCATTGAGTCTCTTTGCTTATTTTTGGTCTGACACCCCTTCCTCCTTCGACTAAATTTTTTGCAGTTACACCCAAATTAATCATCCTCTCATTTTAGAAACGTTTCCACTTTTGCTTAAAAAAAGAAAAATAGTCGTTTTTGGAAACGTTTCTATTTTGATAAGTAAATATTAACAACTTTGCAAAGACAAGTCAAGCTTTTTTTGTCAGACCTTGAGATGACCTGTTTAAGGGCGTGAGCAGGCCCCATTTAGAGGAGAGGTTTCTGGCGATATCTTGGCTCAATTCCCCAAACTACCAATCACTCTTTTTCCGTTATAAAATAGAGTTAACACAAGGCTGATTGGTTCATTGTTTTTTATTTTATAATTTTGAAAAAAATATGTATAGGCGCTTCCCCTGCTTCTCTTATAGAATGAACCTAGCTGATAAATCAAATGGAAGGAGCATACTCATGATTAAAAGACATCAGGAACTTTTTCAGTTTTTAATTGAAAATAATCCTTGTACTATCAGTGATATTTGTCTTTACTTAGGGATTTCAAAACCCACTCTGCGCAGTGATATTGACCATCTTAATGGTGAGGTCGTTGATTATTCGGTTTCAATCGTTTATCTGGATGGTGGTCTTATTGGCTTTAATGACTTGGGAGCGGCTCTTAAACTGCTCAAAATTATTGATTCCTTTGTGGAAATGTCCTTGACCTCCAAAATGCAATTATATCTATTGCTAAAAAACCAAACGATTCCCTTACAGGAGATCGCCGATGAATTGTATGTCAGTAAAAGTAAAATTGTCAACGTTGCCAATCAGTTGTTACAGCTTTCGGCAGGACTGGTTCACTCTTCGCGAAATGGTTATTATTTTACCGATAATCAGCAAATTCGTGCGGATGTTTTTATCAGTTTGCTGGCCCCTTACTTTAAAGGCAATAACTTTGCAGAGGAATATAAACTTTTTTGCTTGAAACAGTTTGAACTAGCGGCTTATATACCTGAAGGAGTGGTGGCTGATGCCATCAGGGACGCTCACGCTTTAAAAGAGCGGAGCGATCTGCTTAAGGATCACTTAATTACCAAACAGTTTTTAAGTCAAATTTTTAGGGCTTTACAAGAAACGGAACCCTCTCAGAGGGAACTAACAGAGTTCGCTGTGGAAGTTGATGCTGAACTGCAACAACACCATCAACAAATTGTTCAGGAGATGTTGGCTTCGATTGATCGCTTTTTGGGAACCAGTTTTTCGCAAGATCAGGAGCTGATTAAGGGCTTGATGAATCACATTGATTTTACTTGGAAGGAGTATCGAGATCAGATTGGCCCCGTGGAATCCTTGGAATTTATGGATATGAAAAAACAGTATCCTTTAAGTTATGAGTCAGCGGTGATTGCCTCTCAGCACTTATCTGATCAATATGCCGTTTCTTTTGATACCAATGACTTAACTTACTTATCCATTCATTTCCAAAATTCCTTGGAAAAACGCAAGCGCAAAAAAACCTATCTCAATACAGTGATTATTACACCTTATGGTTTGACTGCTGGCAAGTTGATCGACAATCAACTGTCGCAACAGTTTGAAAGTATTCACACGGTGGATATTACGTCTTATAGTGATTTTTTGTTTAAGGATTATGAGGAGCCCATCGATTTAGTATTGTCCTTGTCCTATATTGAAGACTGCCCCTTTCCAGTTATTTATCTGCCCTTAGTCTTAACAGACAGTGTGGTCAGTGAGATCAACCATTTTATTAAAAATAAAAAATACGATTATCTGATTGAAGCGATCATGAATCAGGCCTTGATCATTCAAAAAAAATCAGTCTCCAGTTCTCAACAAGTAATGGAACTGATGACGACTGAGCTGACAAGAGTTGAGGCGATTGACTCACATTATTTGGACAGTGTTATCGCACGGGAAGCCCTATCTTCAACAGCTCTCAAAGGGGTGGCAGTTCCCCACGGGAATATCCGCCACGTCAAACAAAATCGTTTAGCTGTCTTAAAGCTAGAAACACCCCTTCAATGGGAAGATCAGCTAGTGGACTGGGTATTTATGCTGGCAATTACCGAAGATACGATGAAGGCCAACACGCATTTCTTTAACAATTTTTATCGTGTGGTGGCCAAAAACATGTTTTACATTTCTCTTTGTAAAATCAAAGGAGAACAGGATTTTTCTCAGTTGCGCAAACAACTGCTTAAGCTTTTTACTCATTAATTTTTAGGAGGATTTTCGATGACAACAATGATAAATCAGGAGACGGTCTTTTTGGCTGTTGACGTCCCTGCCCATAATAAGATTGACGCTTTAACTTTAATCAGCCAAAAAATCAGCCAGGTGACGTCTCTTTCAGCGGATGAACTGGCAGCTGGTTTTACAGCTCGGGAAGCTCTTTCGACCACTGGCTTTGGCTCTGGCTTTGCGATTCCCCACACCAAAATTAAAGCAGGAAGCGGACTAGTAGCTTTTTTCCGTTTTAGTCAACCGATTCAATGGGAAGCCATGGATGATCAACCAGTGACGACTGCCATTGCCTTGGTCATGCCAGAAACAGACGAAAGCAACTTGCATCTCAAAATGATTGCCAAATTGGCTCGTTTGTTGATGCATGAGGACTTTATCAACACCTTAGACTCACTAACAACTGAACGAGCAATTAGTGAGTACTTAAATCAGAAGTTGGAGGATTAACATGAAAAAAATTATTGGGGTCACAAAGTGTCCAAACGGTTTGGCTCACACCTATATGTCGGCTGAAAAATTGGAAACAGTTGGCAAACAGTTAGGCTATCAAGTCAAGATTGAAACGCAAGGTGCGGCAGCAGTCGAGAATGAATTAAGCGCTGAAGATATTCAACAAGCTGATTATGTGATCATTGCGGCTGATGCTGCAATTGATGGCAAAGAGCGTTTTGCTGGTAAAAAACTCCTTGAAGTGCCGATTGCCGACGTCCTAAAAAATGCCCAAGGACTGATTGAGTCTCTTGAGGTCAATGCCACTGTCTTTCAGGCAGCAACCACAACGGCGGCGCCAGCTTCTGGTAGTGGTTCACCGATGAAACAACTGATGAATGGCGTCTCTCACATGGTACCCTTTGTTGTCGTTGGAGGCTTGCTGATTGCCATTGCTGCGGCGATTGGCGGTGAAAATTTACCTGAAGGCTTGATTATTCCAGATGGCTCGATCTGGCAACGGGTCAGTGATATTGGGGCGATTGGTTTTAGTCTAATGTTGCCGATTTTTGCTGGCTATATCGCCTATGCCATTGCTGGAAGGGCAGCCTTAGCACCAGCGATGATCGGGGCTCAAATAGCGAATACCCCAAGTATTTTAGGCACGGAATCAGGAACTGGTTTTCTAGGTGCCATTTTAGTTGGTTATATGGCGGGCCATTTAGTTAAGTGGATGAATTCTTGGAAGATTCCTAAAGATTTAAGAGCCGCCATGCCGACAGTGGTCATTCCGATTCTCGGTACGGGGATTATCGCAGCGGCTCTGATGCTTGTTTTAGGTGCGCCAATTGCTTGGTTAATGGATAGTTTAAACAATATGCTAGCCTCCCTTTCTGGCAATAGTTCAACTAGTATTTTACTTGGTGCTATTTTAGGTACCATGTTAGGCTTGGACATGGGTGGCCCTGTTAACAAAGTGGCTTATCTCTTTGGGGTGGCCTCGATTACCACTGGTAACACCATGATTATGGGAGCTGTCGCGGCGGTGATCGGTGTTCCGCCTTTAGCTTTAGGTCTTTCAACGTTTATCAATAAATCCTACTCTGAAGAAGAAAAATCAGCAGGCATCCCTGCTCTTTTAATGGGCTTATTAGGAATTACCGAAGGCGCGATTCCCTTTGCGGCCGCTAACCCAAAAGTGGTGATGCCAAGTATTATTTTAGGCTCGGCTGTCACTGGGGCGGTTGCCATGCTCTTCAAGGTAAGTGTTAGTATTCCTAATGGCGGGCCAGTTGCTGGCTTATTAGGGGCCACGAATAATGTGTTATTGTACTTGTTGACGATTGCGATTGGGATCATTGTGGTCAATGTCTTGCTTTTGGTCTTTGGTAAATTCTTCGCAAAAGGAGCGGCTTAAATGAGTAAAAAAAGAGTCCATATCGTCCCTCATACCCATTGGGACAAAGAGTGGTATTTTACCGCCTCTCGTTCAAAGGTCTATTTGATGCGTCAAGTCCAGGAAATCATGGAGGTTCTAACCAACAATCCTAGTTACACCTCCTTTTTACTTGATGGTCAAACCTCGTTAGTGGAAGATTATCTGCGCTATTACCCAGAACATGAGGCCCTTTTAAAGGAGCTAATTCGCACCAAACGTTTGCTGATTGGGCCTTGGTATACCCAGACAGATCAATTGGTGATTTCGGCTGAATCGATTGTCCGAAATTTGTATTACGGCATCAAAGGTGCCCAACAGCTAGGACATGCCATGTCGGTTGGTTATGCGCCTGATGCCTTTGGTCAAGGGGCTAACATGCCACAGATCTACCAGCACTTCGGCATCGATACCTTGCTCTTTTGGCGAGGAATTGCCGATGATCGCCTAGCACAACTGGAGTTTATTTGGGAAGGGGCTGACAGCTCTCAAGTCTTAGCCAACCAAATGTATTTTGCTTATTATTACGGCTTAAATATCCCTCAAAATCCGGACACACTGGTGGATTACATTGACAGCGTGATTCCACCGCTAGAAGCCCGTGCTAGTAGTGAAGTGCTCTACTTCCCAAGTGGTGGTGATCAATCGGCGATTCAGGCCAATTTGGTAGAAGTGGTCAGCGCAATGAATCAAAAGGACCCCAGTCGGGACTACTGTTTATCAAATCCGGAACAGTTCTTTGATGAGTTAAAACAATCGGCCCAGAACTTGCCGATTATTAAGGGGGAAATGATTGAAGGGAAAAACAGCCGCATTCACAAATCGATCTACTCCACCCGCGCTGATTTAAAACAGGCCAATAACCGCATTGAAAATCAGCTAACCAATGTTTTGGAGCCTCTTTTAGCGATTAGTTTTTCATTGGGCAATCGCTACCCTCATAAAGAGATTGAAGAAATTTGGAAGCTGCTTTTTGAAAATGCGGCTCACGACAGCATCGGCGGCTGTAACAGCGACGAAACCAACCAGGATATTAAAGGCCGTTATAAGCTGGCAGAAGATCTGGTCAAAAACTTGTTAGATCTACATATGCGGGAAATTGCCATGGCAATCCAACAAAATCAGAAATACGCCCTGACCATTTACAACACCTTACCTTATCAACGGAGCAGTATTCTGGAAACGGATTTGTACATTCCCGATGGCGATTTTAAACTGGTTGATGAAGCTGGCAATGAACTGGCCTATAGCATCCTTTCCAAGGTTGACCAGTCCGATTATTTGTTAAACCAGTTTGCCTACTTAACGCCCCACCTATACCGTAAGGAGATGGGGGATCAATACATTCCCGACAAAGTCTATTTTGCTCGTCTGCAAATCGCTGTACCAGAAGTGCCGGCAATGGGCTATTGTCAATTATACTTACTGCCGGATGAACCTGGGTTGCTGGCTTCCCCTCTGGAAATCAACGATGACCACTGGATCGAAAACGAACACTATCGGGTTCAATACGACCCAGAAAGAAACAGTTTTAGTGTGACCCATAAGGCTAGTAATGTCAGTTATGACCGCCAATTTGTGCTGCTTGATAATGGGGATGATGGGGATTCTTATAATTATAGTCCTCCCCGTGAAGACTGGGTCCTGTCAAGTGAGACAGATGCTCAAAATATTCAGATTATCGCAGAAAAAAATCAGTTAGGTGACAGTTTGCTTTTAAGTTACGACCTGATCTTACCCGCCGACTTAAAACAGCGGGCGGCTAAGATTCAATCGGTGACAGTCCCTGTGACTCAACGGATCAGCTTGCGTCAAGGTGAAAAAATCGTCAGAGTTGGTTTAACCGTCGATAATCTGGCTAAAGACCATCGAATGTGTCTGCATCAGTCAACTAATATTCAGACTGACCAGTCGATTGCCGATAAACTTTTCGGGGTGGAAACCATGGACATGCGCCACTCTGCTATGGACTATTGGCAAGAAGACAAGTGGACAGAGGCGCCAATCGCCATCAACCCACTGCAATCCTTTGTGGCTTTATCAGATCAACAAGCTACCGTTGCCGTTATGACTGAAGGGGTTCGGGAGTATGAAATTGTCGGTGAGCACTACAGCAACATCCAATTGACTCTCTTCCGCTGCTTTGGTTATATGGGGAAAGAAAATCTGGTTTACCGTCCTGGCCGAGCCTCTGGTGAAAAAATCGTGGCAACACCTGACGCCCAATTGCTAGGCACCCTGAACTTTGAAGTCGCTGTAGCCTACGAAGATAGCAGTTTTGATGAGGTGGCCATTGCCAAGCTCAGTAAGGAATACTTAACACCTTTACAACAATACGAGTTAACTGATTTCTTAAATGGCCGAACAATTTTCAAAAAAAATATGCCAGCTAAAACCCTAGCTCCCCACTATTCATTGCTTGATTTTGCTGAGTCAGACGTGATTCTCAGCACGTTGAAAAAGTCAGAGCTAGGCGACAACTTGGTCTATCGGGTTTATAATCCCTTTATTCAGAAGGAAGTTAGTTTAGAAGGTGTCATCAAGGAGACTGATGTGGCGGTAGGTCTTGATGAGGTCACCCAACTAGCGAGACCCCAGCACTTGACACATAATCAGTTTCAAACTTTTGTAAGAAAATAAGACATGCCAGCCTAAGCTGTGGCAGCCCCTAATGACAATGGGTTGCCACAGTTTATTTATACGCCCTCCTTTTGAGAGTGTTAGCTTCGTGAAACTAGTGCTATAATTAGCAGTGAAGGAGATGATAGCTATGATCGTAAGAACCATTACCCAAGCTGATTACCATGAGGTGGATCAGTTGATTAGAAAAGCCTTCACTTCCTCTAGTTATGGCTACGGAAATGAAGCAGAGCTTGTCCAAAAAATTCGTGCTGAAAAACATTATCAGAACGAATTGGAAGTAGTGGCGGTTGAGGATCAGCAGATTTTAGGCCATGGTCTTTTAAGCGATGTAGTGATTGAAAGCAAAGAGGTTGATCGTGTTGGTTTAGTCTTAGCCCCTCTTTCCGTTTTACCTGACTGTCAACAGCGAGGCATTGGCAAATTAATCATGAGCGAACTTGAACGTCGAGCCACAGAGCTGGGCTATCCCTATATTAGCATCTTAGGTCATCCAACCTATTACACGCGGTTTGGTTATACTGCCGCAAAGAACTTTGGGATAGTGCCTCCTTTTGAGGTGCCCGATGAGGCTTTTCTGATCAAACCATTAACGAAGGATGGCTTAAAAAATTGTGAAGGCATCCTTAGGTATTCGCAAGCCTTTGCTTGATTTGTTAGACTCTTTTCAAGCTGAGAAACTCGTTCGTGAAAACCTGTTTCACAACTAAAAGCCGTCTGGAAATAAAATCCAGACGGTTTTTTTTACTTTATAGGAAATTATAAAACTTTCTCTATATCGTAGTTTGGATCCAACTTCACGAGTCACCCCCTTCGGGAAAAAGACAAAATTATTTTAGTAATAATAAATAACTTCCATAAAACAATTTTTGAATTAATCGAATAAAATAATAAATTTAATTCGGTGAAAGATGAGTTTTTACGCAATTACTCCACAACTCAAAAGGCTTGTAGTTACACTACAAGCCTTTTGCTGATTCTAGAAATAAAGACAACTACTTTTGCAATTAGGAGCTTCTATGAATATCCTAGCAATTATAGCATTGCAAGATGAAATAAGACAACTTTAAACGAGAAATCAACAAAACAGGACTTGTGAATTTACAAATCCTGTTTACAATAATATTCTAGTTATGCTTGTTCGCATTCTTCCAATGTTTATTAAAGTGGCTTTCTGCTCCGTTGTCTCTAAAACACTTTTGCATCATAGTTTTAATATCGTCTCTATTTTTTCCGTTTAAATCCGCTTCAAGGTCTGGAAAATAGTGAGAGTTTGTATTAAAAAGATTTTTTGCATCTTTGTTGTCTTTATAGAAATCTTCTTTTCCATTAAAGACTACATATGTTTCGATAATTCTTCTAATGGGATTGAGCATCATTTCTGGCTTTTCTTCCTTATATAAGAAAACAAGTTCATGCCAAAGAGCCTCATAATTTGTTTTGAAATCTTGCTGTTTATTCTCAATTTTACCAATTTTTGTTTGACCATCGCAACGCTGAAGCTTATAAAAGTTGTTTTCCTCAAAAGCATTTTTACCATCTCTTCGATTTTTTGCTTCGAAAGAGCAGTTCAAATAAAAGAATATGTTATGCGTAAGTAATATAAACTTATCAGAACTAGAGCTTTTATCACACTTTTTAATCGTTTTTTGAAGTTCATCAATAATTAGGTATTGCATCGTATCATCATTTGAAGTCATAGGGTCATCGAAAATGATAATTTTATTAATATTATCGGGAGAGTCCGAAACTTCAGAGAGTTTTTCGATAAAATATAAAAAAGCAATTATATTTTTTTCTCCAGTTGACAGCTCGGTGATTGGCCTAATTTCCTCTGAAAGGTTTTTGATCTCGTAAAATTCTTGATTATCCGCTTTTTTTCTGACTAGCTCAAATGAAACTGAATGCTTCAACTTGCTGTTAATATTATTGGCTAGCTTTTCTGTGTTTTTAGTTTCATTTTTAAGCGCTACAATGTCGCTGTCTATTGCTTCAATTTTCTTTTTTTCTTCGTCTATCTTTGCTTTCTCATTTTCACAGTCTGTTTTTGCCTCTGTTGTCTTTTCCTTCAAAAGTTCTAGCATAACTAGCTCGGAGTCCAGTTTAAAATCGTCAATTATTTTTTTAACTTCATGCAGCCTAAGAGCTAATCTGGCTTCGTCTTGCTTTACTTCTAGGTTATTAGAAAACTCGTTATTTTGTTTTATTATTTCTGCATATCTTGGTATAATGCTTTCGAAATTCTCTGGCAAAGACAGGGTTAAGACTTTATCTTTTTCAAATAGTTTTTTATCTTTTTCATCAAGAGCAGATATAAGTTCGCCTAAGAAAACATTCTGGGATTCAACTATCCTTGAAACGTCTGACCTAATTGCTTCAGATTCTTCTAGAAAATCTGGGTAAAAGTCTTCTGTTTTTATAACTACTGAAGTAAGAGACTCTTTATACTCATTAATTGTGTTTCTTCCTTTAGCAATTCGATTTTTTAGGAGTTCAACTTCGTCGGCTGAAAAATAACTTTTTAATAAAGTCATTCTTTCTTCAGTAACTAAATTACCACAGAATGAACATTTTTCTCCAGGCTTATGGAGAGGCACACCTTCTTCAGCAAAAGTAGTCTTGCTAGCGCTACCAACTAATTCTTCAATTATTATTTTACTTTCAACCTTAGATGATAGAATTTCATTCACGGATTCTTGATATTTCGAAAAATCAATTTTAGGGAAAGTGATTGTTTTAGCTACTTTCTTTTCTGATTTTAAAATGCTACTATTTTTTTCTAGTTCGGTTTTTTCGAGAGTCACAGAATCACTAACTTCTTTTTTGAAAGAATCTTTTCTATAAGTACGGGCATTTTTCACAAGATTGTTATTGCCCGAAATAGTCGTTGCTGAACTGGTGTAGAATGCTTCAATTTCTTGTTTTTTATCGCTATATTCCTTGTTGCTTTTTTCGAGTTTTGAAAATAAATTTTGGCTATCGCTATTTTCAGGTGGGTTTATTAGTTTACTTATTTCTTTTATGTTAAGAACAATTTTTTCTTTTTCTTCTTCTTTAGCACTGATTTGGTTGTTGATTGAAGTGTTCTCAACACCTAGAGTGACTGCATTTAGTTTACTGTCCTCGCCAATAATAGAGTCAAATCCTTGAAAAATACGCACATCTAGTTCTTGTCCATATTGCTCTTTGATTAATTCAGTGATTGTTGATTTTCCGGTACCATTTTTTCCGAAAACGAAATTAATTTTTTTTCGGAAATCGATTTCATTTCCAAGGAATACATCAGTTGTATCAATGTTTAGCTTCATATTTAGCCCTCTTTTCCGTTCCTCTATGTAGCTTATCTTGTTTTTTTGACAATTTTTAGCCCTCCAATTGGTTTTTGTGACTTCTTTCATTATATCAAATGTTCAAAGCTATGACTAACAAAATCATAAAAGCATTTTTATCAAAATTGACAGAAATATAATTGCCTTATACTAGCGCTAATAAAACCAATATATTGGAGGCACCCAATGTGAAGAATTTAGATGAGTAAATACGTGACTAGTTAAACAATAGCACCAGCCGATAAGTAAAATATGGAGCGATAATACGTTACAAGTTTTTGTTTCAAATATATGTACTGCTTATATCATTTTATGATTAATTCTTGTATCCAGTATTTGACGCTTCAATATCATTATTAATGTATTAAACATATCAGCCTGACTCAATGAGTTAATATTTTAATACAAACCTCCGACAGATAGACTATCTACATAACTATATATCGGGTAGATAAAGTCTACAGGAGATACAGCACTATAACCCATGAAACATAAACCTGAATAGGATATACTTTTTAATAACTTAAACTCCGAAAATTATAACTTGAAGTATGATATAATTTTACTAAGAAATTACTCTTTCTAAATGGGTATTACACAAGGAGAATCTACATGAAAAATAATATTGCAGGATTATCAATGAGTTTTTCTCATATGAATTTTAAAAATATTGATTTAATATCATTTAATTCCTATAATTCGTTATTAGACTATGATATAACAGTTATTGATTTAGGGGTTGTTCCATTAGAATATCGATCTAATGAGACCTATGCTGGTAAAAGATTACTCAAAGAAGATAGCTCATTTCAGTTTCTTTCTGATTTCAAAAGAAGAAAAGAAGAAATTAAAGACTTATTAGCTCTTGGAAAATCAATTTATGTAATTCTTCCAGTAGAGCCTAGTTTCTATATTTATACAGGAAGACAGGAGCATTCAGGAACTGGTAGAAATCGACAAACTACTAATATAGTTAACGAATTTAATATATTAGACATTTTACCGATAAATATAAATATGACCGCAGGTTTTGGCAGTAAAATTTCATGTTCAGCAGATTCTATATATAGAAATCTATTGGAAATAAAAGACATGGAATATTATTATACAACTTATTTTAATTCTAAAGATATGGGTATACCCGTTGCCTATATCGCTAATACTGAAAAAACTATTTCAAAAGCTTTTCCAATGGGCGAAGGCCACCTCATAATTTTTCCAGATGTTTTTGATGAAGGTAATTATTCAAATGCGAAGGAGTATCGAACTGTGATAAATTTATTTCTTCACACTATCGATGATTTAGAAGAAGAAATAAAAACTTCATTAGACGGCTACTCTCTTCCTGAATGGACAAATAAATACAATATCTTTGATGAAGAAAATAAAATGAAAGAAATTGAGGAGCTAAACTCAAATATTGATAGTTTGAAAAATAAAAAGACAAATACTGAAAATGAATTGGCAAGAATACAGAAGTATAAGCTAGCCTTTACTTCAACAGGCAAGGAACTAGAAACTATAGTGTATGAGATGCTTACAGACATGGGCTTTAAAAGCATGCCTGTTGAGCATAATCGAGCGGATGGAGTCTTTGAATATGAGGGCATGAAAATAGTAACAGAAGTCAAAGGTGTTAATGGTAGTTCTGCTGAAAAGCATGGAGCTCAACTAGAAAAATGGGTTGCGGAGTTTATTGAAAAAGAAGAGCAAGTACCTAAGGGTATATTAATTGTGAATGGCTTCAGGAAAAAAGACTTATCTTCAAGAACTGAAGAAGTTTTCCCGAATCAAATGGTCAATTATTCAACAAAACGAGATCATTGCTTAATTTCAACGATACAATTACTCGGGCTTTTTATTGAAGTAAAAAATAATCCATCTGAGAAGAAATCAATTATGAATAAGTTTTTAAGCACAGTAGGTGTCTATGCTGAGTTTAAGAATTACAAAACTTTTTTATGATACTTTCCTGAGATGATTAGATAACACCAAATGACCAATAAACTATGCAATAGATATGTCTGTAATCTTGAGGGAATTACAGGCTTTTTATTTTGCCTATAGACCACTCTTTATTCATATAACCCTTACCATGGTAATAGCACTAACAAATACTAATATATTGGAGGTCTCTATATGAGAACAGCAGAAGACAAACACCAACAAATTAAAGTCGCATACGCCCGCGTTTCAACCGCAGAAGATGCTCGTCAACACCAAAAATATGGTCTAGGCGTCCAGATAAGCGCCCTAGAGCATTGCGACTATCTTTTTCAGGAAAGGCACTCAGGGTCAGACGACAACCGTTCAGAATTCAATAAGGCGATTAAACTTGCCAAGAAACTTTCTAAAGAGGGTCATGAAGTTAGCCTAGTGGTTTACAAAATGGATAGACTCGCCAGAAAAACCAGCACCTTACTTCGGACAATTGAAGAACTCAAAGAACATAAGGTAGAGTTTGTCAGCATCAAGGAGAATGTTGATACTTCTACACCCTCCGGCATATTGTTCTACCAGATGATTTCTGTCTTTAGCGAATATGAGCTAAACTCTCTCAAGATGAGAACTATAGAAGGTTTGCAACGAGCCAAGGCCCAAGGTAAAAAACTTGGTAACCAAGGTTTACCTAAAAAGACAGAAGATAAAATTTTGCGCCTATACCAATTGAATGAGATGACTATCAAAGATATTGCTAAGAAATGTAAAGTAAGTGAAACGACCGTCTACAATGTCGCTCGGCGCAACGGTTTAAATCGTCGGAATACTTCAAAAAAACCTACACTTTTCAGTTAAATTATGTTAATATTTTGGTAACCAATACTTCAACAAACGAACGTTTGGTTGAGTCCTGAAACATATATACCGATATATTTCAAAGCACTGATTCTATAAGGGTATCGCCTTTTAAAGTTGGTGCTTTTTTCATGTTTTTAGAAATTAATCTGACGTTCGTTTGGTGTAGGTATTGGCAAAACAAACAAAGGAGGATTTTTAGCTTTGAAAGAATTAAGAAAAGTAGTTTTTGCATTAGGGTTGGTGACACTAATCGCGCTATTAGTTGGTTGTTCAAATAAAGAAGCCGCACCGAGCAGTAGCGATGATTTTGAAAGTTCAAGTTCGTTTCTCCCGACATCCATACCAGAGGAATCAACCATGGAAAGTAGTTCCGAGGAGGAAGATGAAGAAATTGACTATTCAGGGAAAATCATTGCTTTTACATTTGTTTCTTTTCAGCCAACAGATAGCACTGGATCGGTCTTAGAAGAGCGATTTAATTTGGAAGAAATAAATTCAACCACTGGATCATCGAAAGTTATAAAGGAATTTGCGAATTATAAAAAAAGAGAGACAAGAATGAAAGCTATAAATACGACTTTTGGCGAAAATACCCTTTCCAACAGAGCGTGTTTTGATGGCGATTTTAATAGACTTGTATACACTGAAGAGTTTCCTGATGGCTCCTTGCATGTTGGATGGATTGACTCGGAAGGAGAAAAGACAGATGTAACAGGTAAAATTTCTAAACAGGATAGTTTTTCAGACTCAGCACCTAAGCATTGCAATCCGCGTTTTATTGATGATAATTTCTATTTCACTGATGCAACTAGTGGAGATAAAAAAGTCATGTATATACCAATCAACGATATTTCACTAAATAAATTACAGGAGTTTGCACCGCCTGAAATAAAAATGAAAAAGGACTCTGCTTATGAAATATATCCATCAATCAGTGGCGGTTATATTAATAGTAAAACTAATACGGATGATTTTAGTACTCGTACAATCTCAGAAATACATCCAAATGGAAATCAAGCGTCTGGCTTTTTTGTTTCATGGCTGGGTGAAAGTAATTTTCTCGATAGTGAAATGAATTCAAGGAATACAGAAAACGAAGAACCAGTCAGCTTATTGCCAGAAAATTCAAGGTCAAATGTAGGCGTGATTGCTTCCTCAGATAGGAAAGAGGTTTTATTTTGCTCTAAACAAGGCGTAGATGACCTAGAGGCTTTTATTGCCCCTACCGACGGCGGAGAGCCTCGAAAGCTTGTTGACTATAAAGAGCCTAGAACAAGCGACAATCAACCAGCTCAAAGGTTCTTCATTCAGTGGGATGTTAAATAATATTAGATAATTCATAAAGACAGGAGATAATAAAATGCAAATAGGTCAAGAAATAATCACGTGTAAAAATTGTGGTAGTAATGCGGTGAGCTATGCGGGAAATGTCAACAGGCGGGCAAAGATGATTATAATAATATCAGTATGCCTATTGTTTACATTGGTATTTACGATATTCGGTATTTTTGCAATTATGTTCGCACTCTGACTGAGGAAATATAAGCAGACTCCCCATATGTTCACTTGTCAATCTTGTGGTAATACCATATATGCCAGCGAACAGACTTGCCAAGAGTATTGGCGTGAAAT
Organism: Vagococcus allomyrinae; assembly: GCF_017829975.1. Lineage (GTDB taxonomy): Bacteria > Bacillota > Bacilli > Lactobacillales > Vagococcaceae > Vagococcus_D > Vagococcus_D allomyrinae. Next base: position 275,087 of record NZ_JAEEGA010000004.1, read on the forward strand.
TAGTTAGAAAAAGTTTTATAGTAGCAGTTTAGCCCCATCATTTGAAATGATAGGGCTATTAATTTTATCGAAAAAAATAACCCTCTTCTGCGTAGAAACAGAAGAGAGCCAACTTAAATATTTTGCTATTTTTCTTTCAGGGCTGACTTCGATGTCCCTTGCTTCTAATTGCTAAAGCAATAAGAGCAATGGCAACGCCTCGTCCAGCTTTTCTTAAGTCAATGCTGAGGCGGCTTCCTGATCCAAAATCACAACTAAATTTGGGTGCAATCTAAGATAAGAGGAAGGGAAATCAGGGGTCATGGGCCCTTCCAAGGCAGCTTTAATGGCTTGGGCTTTTGCAAGGCCATTAGCTATTAAAACTAACTTTTTGACTTTTAATAAGGCTGGCAAGCCCAGTGTGTACATGTAATCTGAATAATTTCCTTGAAGACTCTGTTGGTAAGGTTCATTCCACGGATACTCATTGGTTAACTTAACTTTGTATACTTCTTGATCATATAGAGTACACTCTGGCATATTGGCGCAAAAGTGCCCATCTTCGCCAATACCAATCACCATTAACTCAAGGCCGCCAGCAGCATCAATCTCTGCTGGAAAATCCCGATAGTTGTCACCTGTCATGGCGTGAATCCGTGTGGAATCGATCTTAGCAGGTTTAAAGAAGCTTTCATTTAAACCGTCAAAATTATCATAGCCAACTACCTCATGAGCTTGATTTTTGATCGGCGTTTCATCAAATGTGTAGTAATGGACATTGGTCATTTCTGGTAAGCTGGCCAATTTTTGATTCAATAGTTCATACATCCGTTTAGGTGTACTGCCTGCGGTTAATGACAAATTGATGCGCTTGGCCTGAAGGCTAGCAGCTATGATCAGATCTGTCGCAAGTTGACTCATGTCCTCGTAGGTATCCACAATTATTTTTTTCATCTTATACTCCTTCTCTGCCTTTTGTTTGCTTTAAGTACAATTTGAAAATCTTTTTTGATAGAATGTACTGAGATTGGACGGTCATCATCGTATCTTGAGCGTGACTGAAAAGTGGTGAGTACTCAATCGAGATTCCCGCCGCTTCACTTTGAACGACTTTGGTTTGACATTTATGTGCCTTAGTTAACAGATCATTGGCTTCTTTCATTTTGCTTTCAGCTTCTACTAACTGGTCCTCTTCCAATAAATCATAGGCCAACATCAAGGCGGTTCGAGCATCGCCAGCATGTAAGATCATCTCCATGGAAATTTGAACCAGGTCTTCTTTTCTAAATTTTTCCATTATTTAGCTTCTCCTTCTAATTCAAGTTGTTCTAAATCATATGCCTTCCAAAATGGGTACCAAATGGCGGTTGCCACAGCTAAGACAACCAATGAAAGAAGGATCCCTTTCCAATCTCCTGAGACTAAGTAACCTTGAATAGGCGCAGGAATAAACCACAAGTTAAAGACTTTTGTTGGTATCGCCACTAATCCGCTTTTGAGCGCAAAATAGACGATTGTTGGATTGATAAAGGAGTTTAACCAAAAAGGAATCATCAACAAGGGATTTAACATGATCGGTGCACCAAAGACGATTGGCTCGTTGATATTAAAGATACTTGGAACGATGCCGGCTTTACCAATTGCTTTTAATCTGGCTGATTTACTTTTTATTAACATAAAGGCTAATGGTAAGGTAGTCCCCATTCCCCCTAAAGTGATCAGACCTTGAACCACTTCTCCAGTGTTGATGTTTGTTGCTGCTAGTCCTTGACTGATTAACTGGGTATTTTCTGCAATTCCTGCTAACTGAATTGGATAAAATAACCCGTAAAGTAACCAAGGGCTAATCCCGAATGAGTAGAGGATGGTTGTGACAAAGACAAAAGCTAATAAGCCTAAATAACTCTGGCCAAAATTAGTTAAGGGCAGTAAGATTTTGGTCAAAATTTCGAAAAAGTTGATATTAAAGGTAAAGACCACCAAATAGGCAATGGTCAAGATAATCAAGATTGGCATAAAGGAATCGAAACTCGACACGATATAATCGGGAATCGCTTCGCTGTCCTTAAAGAAAGTGAATTTCGCTAATAAAATAAAGATAATAGCGGTGAAATAACCAGATAAAATCCCTAAAAACATCCCGCCTGAACCAAAGCTGTCGCCAGCAAAAACCAGTTCGCCATTTTCATTAATTTGAGCTAAGACTAACATTAAATATAAGCCAACATTGGCGATTCCTGCTAAGTTCTTTTTATTGTCCATCTTTTTCCGTTGTAAAATATATACCGGTAATACAAAAGAGATGGCTAAACCAATAATGCCAAAACTAAAACTACTAATAGGACTTAAATCTGGAAATTTAGGAAAATAACTGTTTAAAATTGATAATACCGAAATGACTGACCCAACTAATGTTAAAGGCAGTGTGCTCATAATCGCATCTTGTAAACTGGCTATCCAGATATTGCGAGACAACTTGGTCGCAAATGGGGTGACTCGTTTATTGACAAGGGTAATAAATGCGTTCATCTCTTATTCCTCCATCATATTGATTACTTTTTTTACTGCTCGCTCACCGTCTAGCGACCCATAGATATCATTTTCAATGATCGCTAATTTAATGTCTTTCCCCGCTAATTTCTCTTGAATTTCTTCTTCTAGGTAACGTAGATGAGGGCCAACTAGTAGCACATCAATCTCGTCGACATGATTATCGATTTCCGACTCACTGGTAGCAAACACTTCCATGATTAATTGTTGCTTCTTCGCTGATTTCCGCATGCTACTGGCTAAAAAGCCACTGCTTGCACCGCCACCACAAACTAACATAACTGTTATCTTATCCATTTTACATCGCTCCGTTCTGATTTGATAACCCTAGTTTAGCAAGTATTTGACGAGTTGAACATCTGACTTTTTCACCGGGCCGGTGCAACTCCAAGTTGTTGTTCCTTGATAAAAGAAGGTATAATAATAGTAGATAAACGTCTTCGTCAGGAGGTCTATAAAATTGGAAGAAAAATTTATGCGAGTTATTTTATTTTTGGATAGCCGAAGTGGTTGGACAACTTCAAATGAATTAGCTCAGTATCTTGGTTGCTCTAAGCGATCGATCAAAAACTACGTCCAACAAATAAATGGACTTGTGCCAAATGGCATTAGTGCGTCTCAAAATGGTTATCAGCTAACACCCTCTTTAAAAAATCAAGTTTTTAGCGATTTTCAAATTGATCCGGCGCCTAACTTACAAAGTTTAAGTCAACGACGTAAGCAACTTATTCTAGCATTATTAAGAGAACGCCATAAATTAAATGTTTTTGATCTTGGAGAACTGCTCTTTATTAGTCCGACGACCTTAAAAAATGATTTAAATAAAATCAGAGAAGAGTTCTCTAACTACGAGTTAAAGATTGCGGTAAGTGGTGATTTTGTCGAGGTGCTTGGCTCAGAAAAAAATAAGCGACAACTTTTTATTGATCAGGTCTACGATGACTATGATACCAACAGTTTGTCGATCGCTTTTATTGAAAAGTTATTCCCTGCAATTCCCGTTGAACAGATCTCTGAATTGACCTTCAACTTATTAAAAGAAAACAATCTTTTTGTGGATGATTACCTTTTAACTAGCATCGTGCTTCATCTGACGATCATGGTGGAACGGATTAAAAACAGTCATACCTTAACGATCAACACGAAGATCGAGGTCAATGATCCTGTCCTGTATTCGATTGCCAAACAGTTAGTGACTTACTTGGAAGAGTCTTCGGCATTAACTTTTGCCACAAATGAAATTTACGAAGTCTATGTCTTGTTGCTGGCTAAAACCTCAACGGTCAGCCAAAAAAAAATCACCAAGGACAATATTATCCAATTTGTTGACCCTCAAGCCTTGACGATTGTTGAGGAAATCATGGCATTTTTAAATGATTTTTATGTGATTGATATTGAGGATGAAGGCTTTTTAATTCCTTTTACGGTTCATATTAATAATTTGCTTACCCGCAGTCAAACAGCTTATTTCCTTAAAAATCCCTTGTTAGCAAGTATTAAAGAGGGACACCCTTTTGTTTACGAACTATCTGTCTCGATTGCTCATATTATCAATAAGCAAATTAGTAATCGAATAACTGATGACGAGATTGGCTTTCTGGCACTTCATCTTGGTGGGGCCTTTGCAAAAGAAAACAAAAAATATCGGAAGTTGTTAACAGCCTTGGTTATTCCCGATATCCGCACGCTGACTTCCGATTTAAAAACGAAAATAGAAAAACAGTTTGGAGATTCCCTTTTTATTGATCAGGTCTACACGCGAGTGATTGATTATAATGACTTTCGAAATTTCGATGTGATTATCACCACTATCCCGCTTGCCTTAGTTGACAGTCAGGCAACGATTATTAATATCAGCCCTTTTTTTAATCTATCTGATCAGAAAAAAATCTATTTTGATATTGAGGAAGCCTTATTAAAAAAACGTTACGATGAATTTAAACAAAGTGTCTGGCAAGTCAGCGATTCTCATTACTTTATGAAAAACGATGTGCTAACAACTAAGAAAGATGTCATTCAAGTAGTGGCCGATATTTTTGTTAATGCCGGAATTGTTCAGGCAGATTTTGAGGAACAAGTGTTGCTTAGAGAAACCCTCTCGTCCACTGCTTACAACAATATTGCGATTCCACACACGATTAAAATGAACGCTCGCCACTCTAAAATGTATATCATTTGTAGTGACCGACCGATTGACTGGGGCAATGAGGAGTTTGTCAATATTGTGTTCTTGTTTGCCATTAATGACAAAGATAAAAAAATATTTTACACTATTTTTGAGATGATTTCTTTGCTCTTCTCTGACCGAAAAAAAGTCCTGTCAGCTTTAAAACACGATGATTATCAGTCCTTTTTAAACTTTTTAACCAATCAGGATATCCAACAATAGAGCTGAATCAGAATAAACCAATTAAACCACCTCACCAAAGTCCTTCGGGAGCTTTCGAGAGGTGGTTTTATTTAATGGTGCTTAAGGTGACTTTTTTGCTGATTTCGGTATTGGGCTGGGGTCACTGAGTACTTTCGTTTAAAAAGGGCAATGACATTTTGCGGCTTGCGATAGCCCACCAGTTCAGCGATGGTTTTTAACGAAAAATCGGTGTTAATTAACAATTCACGAACCTTTTCTAAGCGAACGGTTAAGATATAGGTGGAAAGATTTTCGTTGGTGGTTTCTTTGTACATTCTCGATAAATAGACGGGATGGAGATGAACCAGCTCTCCTAAAATCTCCAAGGATAAGGGTTGCTGATAATGACGGTTGACATAGCCTTGGATAAAGCGGACGATTCCTTCGTTACTATCGGCTAAAACACTGATTTCCATCCATTTTTCAAGAAACTGACGCAAAAATGGACCGGTAGCCAGTTGTAAAAAATGATCGATTTCCATTTCCTTAAAGATATCCGGCCGCTTTAGGTAAAGGTAGGTCAAGGTTTGCATTTTTTGCGTAAGAGTTTCCTGAGTCTCTGGCGCTTGTTCCAATGGGCTTAAGAGCTCAACTAACAGGTTCCAATGATTTTGGTCGATGGCTTTTTTGATCGTAGGTGGCAACAGATTGGTGCTTAGAGAAAGACCAAAAAGTACCTTAAAAAGCCTTTGTCGCTCGCCCTGTTTCGTCATTTTCGGCATTTCTTGATCACTTTTAACAAAGCCAAAGACCTGATTTTGCCAGTTTAACTTAAAAAGCCCAGTTTCCCCTTCTGCTAAGAAACGCGGTTCATAGCCATTCTCCCTGAGTTTAGTTAACATGGTCTCGAGCTGCTCGTCATAGTCGTTGATATCTGTTAATACATACAAATAAAACTGAAAAGGATCTATTTGACTGGCAGCTTGTTCGGCGGAAACACCCTCGATCATTCGCGTGACAGCCCCTTCCAACTCTTCTTCATAGATCGGTTTTAATAAGTACTCTTTCACCCCATAGCGAATCGCTTGTTGGGCATATTCAAATTCCGAATAGCCGGAGATAATGATGGCTTGGGTATGAGCGTCGATCGCTTGAACTAAATCCAGACCGCTGACTTCGGGCATTTTGATGTCGGTAATTAACAAGTCAGGCTGATAGCCACTAGTCAGCAAGACTAAGGCTTCCTTGGAGCTGACGAGCCCCTTCACTTCCTGAAACCCAAATTTTTTCCATGGGATGATGCGCTGTAAATAATTGACGATCTGTTTTTCATCGTCAACAATTAACACTTTCATTTAACTTCCTCCCCTCTGAACTGGAACGAGACACTTAGACCGCCATAGCTGTTAGTCCTCAATTTAATCTTGGCCTTGCTGCCGTATAAGTTGATCAGCCGTCGGTTAACATTCCATAAACCAACGCTTGTTTGTTTGTCTTCACACTGCCCTTTCTCCAGGCTTTGAACCAGTTGTTCGCGCTCAACCAGCGTCAGCCCTGGCCCATCATCACTGATCGTCACCTGACACCAGTCGCCAATCCGTTCGCCAGTGACCTCGATTCTGTTGGCTCCTTCTTTGGCTTCGATGCCATGTTCGATGGCATTTTCAATAATCGGTTGGATGATCAAAGGCAGAATTGTCAGCTGGTTAATCTTAGGATCGATGGTCATCGAGAATTGAAAATCCTTTCTTAATGCTTGAATGGTTAAGTAGTGATGAGCAAAGGACAGCTCGTCGGCGACTGTCACACGGTCATTTTTTTTCGTTAAATAGCGATAATACTCTGCCAGATGTCGGGTCATCTCTTTAACCGCTCGCGGATTATCGGCGACGGAAACAATATAAAAGAGACTATTGTATAAAAAATGAGGTTGAATTTGCGAGCGGAACTGGCGAGCTTCAGCTTGTTCCCGGAATTTTATTTCCTTCTGCAGAGAGGTGACCAATTTTTGAATGCCGCCGATCATCACATTAAATTGCTCAAATAAATAATTAAATTCATTGTTGACCACGGTGGTGATTCTCGTTTCATAGTCCCCTCTTTCGACTTGTTGAAATTTACTAATCAGCAAATTAACTTCTGTCACCACATTGCGGTAAAACAGTAGCACCAGAAAGAAGCCAAAAATCAACACGAAGGCGGTTAGCAGGATGACAGCCAACGCGATAGCACTAAATTTATGCTCATTGGGATTTTGGGGCAAAAAGGAAACTAACTGGATGCCGGACTTTGCAGATTCCTGAGAGATCAGATAGCCTTTTCTGTTAGCGATGGTCAAGGAACTATTGGCTCCTGTTTCTCGATCCAGATACGTCACAACGCTGGCTTGAAAGTCTGGATCATTGCCGATGGTCGTGCCATCAGGCAAGACCAACATTGACTTAACTTCACCGTTAATATCAGCCGTCAGCAGACTTTCACTGTCCAGTAACAGGGCATCGGCCATGTGGATCATGACGACGATTTCATCCCCTTTTTCTCGGTCAAAGGTGGAAGTAATCGCATAATACAAGCCTCTTTCGGCCATCCGCCAACCATTGCTGGAGAGTTTATTGGTCATTAATTCGCGCTTTAAATCTTGCTTACTATCAGTTGAAATAAAGGTGCCACTTTTGGGCCAGTAAATGGAAATACTGCTCATGACTTCTGTGTCAATCAATCGTTCTTTTAAAATATGGCGAATTTCTGTCAGCTTTTCTAAATAATCGTAATTATAAAGGTCTGTTTGATCTTTTTGCAAATCTTTAATTTTTTGATTGACCAACAACATGGCGGCCCCATCTTCGATCTCTTGTTGCCTGCCTTCAAGCCGCGATTGAACATAGGTCAGATTCGTTTTAACCACTGATTGCAAATTAGCTCGGCTCACTCGCAGCGTTTCAAAATAAAAATACCCAATAAAAGCCACAATCACACATAAAAAGAGAATTAATAACATTAAAAACAGTGTTGATTTCTTTTTCATACAGCCACCCCACTAGCAAATTAATCAGAAAGCACTTTCAAACAACTACAGATAAAACTGACATAGCCTTGCTACGTCAGTTTCTCTGATTATCAAGTACTCTTTCATTATAGCATTATCTGTGCCGACGAAACACTGCTGGGACTCCTAAGGGCATCTCGACTTCCACCCTTTCGCCCTTGCTCTCATAGCTCTTTTCCGCCAAAGTCCATCGACCTTTAGGCAAATAAACGTGGCGTTTGCGGTGGCCCTTTTGATAGATCGGGGCCACTAAGAGATCGGCTCCTAACATAAATTGATCGGTGATGGTTTCCACTGGTTCAGCGGGAAATTCATAACTCAGATAACGTATAATCGGCTCGCCAGTTTGTTGGGCATGGGCCACCAACTGCATGATTTCTGGTAAATAGCTTTGGCGAACTGCCAAACTTCGCTGGATCGCTGCTAGATAAGGAGGATCTAAGTGATACGGTGCAGCCGAAAACTGCATTGCCGGTAACAAACAAGCAATTTCAGCATGTCGGACAAATAATTCCTGATCCAGATGAGTGATCTCCTGAAAATTAAGGTACTCACCGCCGCCAATCATATCGGGACAACTGTAAGCGTGGCCCGTAATCCCCTGTAACAAGGTATCTGGGATTAAAGAGGCAATGCCAGTAGCGCCCCAAGCGTGATCTTTATCTGAAAGTCGTTGTAACAATGGATAACCGCCAGCTTTGGCCGTCACGCGAAACTCGTTAAAGGAATACTTGCTACCAAAGTTGGCCCAAGCATTGGATTGTTCATCAGGGGAGGTATGGCCAAAGGTCACCATATCTGCAGGATAATAAAGACTGTCGCCGGCGTCAAACTTAAAACCGGCAATTCCCAATGCCAACAACTGATCTAGCTGTTGGGTCAACCAAGCGTCAGCTTGAGGATGTGACAGATCAAGAACGGCTGAGTAGCCATTCCACCACTTGGTAATCAAAGGCTGCCCATCAGCTGCTTTAATCAAAATATCCAAGGCGGCCGCTTCTCGATAAGCGACAGTATCAGCAGTCACAAAGGGACAGACCCACACCATCACCTCAAAGCCCAAGGCCTTTAACTCGCTGATCATTTGTTTGGGTTGAGGAAAATTCCCACTGTGAAAACGCCAATCCCCGTAACTATTCGACCAGCCGTCGTCAATCATTAAGACACCCGCCGGCAATTGCTGGTCTATCAACCCTTTGGCATAAGCTAAGACCGCTGCTTGAGATTGAAAAAAGGTCAATTCAATCCAGGTATTGTAAATGATTTTTTCAAACAAAGCTTCATTGGGTGCGGATGAGCTAAAGGGGAAATGATTGGCCATTGCCGCAAGATAGGCCCCTTTTAAGTTATCAAAGCCTGTTTGAAGCAGGATCTCTCGATCACTGATCAGAAGACCATTTTCCACCTGTAAATAAAAACCTTGAGCGTGCCACAAATAGCGCCCTTTGCTTGAGACTAGCAACGGCATCGTTTGATTGACAGTTTGATTGACCCGTAAATCTATTGCTAGGTGGCTCTCTTTATGCAAGGGCATCTCCCTACCATGGGCAACCGCTGTGCCATACCAATATTCATTTTCCAACATCTTAATTTCCATAAGGACCTCCCCGATCGAGTGTTATAACTTACCACCTGAAGTGGCAATTCCCTCAATAAATTTTTTCTGAAAGAGCATAAAAATCAACAACATCGGCCAAATCGCCAACAACGAGCCGGCCATCAGCTCAGGGAAATTCGTGCTATATTGGCCTTGTAAGGTAGCCAAGCCAGCTGACAAAGGCATTTTATCCTCTGAAATATTGACGATCAAAGGCCACATTAAATCCTTGAAGGCAAATAGCGCAGTAAAAATCCCCAGTGCCACCAACCCGGATTTGGCTAATGGCAGCATGATTTTATAGAAAATTTGCCAGATATTACAGCCATCTAAGATAGCCGCTTCTTCTAGCTCATCAGGCAAGCTCATAAAAAACTGACGCAATAAAAAGGTACCAAAGGCGCTGACTAAACCAGGCAGAATCAAGCCGGGAATCGTGTCAAGCATCCCTAATTTTTGGGCCAATAAAAATTGTGGTGTAATAAAAATTTGCGAGGGAATCATCATTTGAATCAGCACAACGCTAAAAAGCAGATTGCGACAAGGAAAATCAATTCGCGCGAAGGCGTAAGCCGCCATGGAACTAAATAACAAGGCGAAAAAGACGCGGCCGACGATCATCAAGCCAGTATTCACATAAAAGGCCATAAAAGGCAATTTGGCTAATATCTCAGGGAAATTATGCCACTGAGCCACCTTTGGCCATAAGATCGGTGGGACCATCGTCGATTCGGGCAGTGTTTTAATGGCGGTCAGAATCATCCAAATAAAGGGCATGATCATGATCACACTGCCAATCAGCAACACGCTGTGGATGATCAGGTGATTTTTAGTGTGTATTTTTTTCATAATGCTCCTCCTAGTAGTGAACCCAACGTTTTTGCAGTTTCATTTGAATAAAAGTCAAGAACCCAATGATCCCTAACAAGATGACCACAATGGCGGCCCCATAACCTTTTTCATTCATGACAAAAGAATGTTTAAAAAACATATAGACCAGTGTTTGGGTGTAGGGTATGACTTCGCTTTTCATGTCAAACATCAAATAAATCACGTCAAACACCTGAAGTGACCCGATCACCGTGGTGATGCTGACAAAAAAGAGCGTCGGCGAAACCAATGGCAAGGTAATCGCAAAAAACTGACGAATTGGTCCGGCCCCATCTAAGCTTGATGATTCATAATAATCTCGGGGAATCTCCTGCAATCCTGACAGTAGGATCACCATATTGTAGCCAACAGCACTCCAAACGCCAACTATCGCAATGGCCACAATCGAATACTTGGGATCGGCTAGCCAGGCAGGCCCAGTGATGCCCACTAAACTCAATAAGTAATTGATCAGCCCATATTCTGAATTGTACAACCATTTCCAAACCATGGCGATGGCCGCTGGTGTGGCGACGACTGGTAAAAAATAAATCACGCGGTAAAGCCCTCTGCCTTTAATTTTCTGATTGAGTAATACCGCTGCCAGCAAAGAAAAGATGATGATGCCCGGCACCACTAGCACTGAATATTTAAGGGTATTGCCAATCGCTAAGGGCAAGTTCTCGTCTTGCAGTAAGCGCTGATAGTTTTCGAGGCCAACCCACTGAGAACCGCCGAGGCCAGTGGATTTTTTAAAACTCATGATGATCGTGTCGATAGCGGGTTTAATGTTTAAAAAGAATAAGCCTAACATCGTTGGGGCAACTAATAAAAATCCCCAGAATATGGCATCTTTCTTATATTTCTTTTTCGTTTTAACGCTGCCTTTTGCTTTCGGTAAGTCTCCAATGCTTTCCATTCCTAGCCCTTCTTTCTATTCAGCATCTAAGAAGAGTGGTCTCTTCTTAGATGTTAGGTTATCGCTTACTCACTAAATATTTTATTGACTTCAGGGACGATTCGCTCGGTAGCTTCTTGAACCGTTTCTTTGCCACTAAAGACTTTATTTAAGTTTTCCGTCGTATAGTTTTCGGCATTATTAAAGTTCAGTCCATTAGGTCTTAAGACACCGTATTCCAGCATATCTGAAAACACTTGCGTATTAAAGGTGCCGCTGGTTTCATCAACAAAACTTTTTTCGGCTCCTTTATATGCTGGAATCGCCGCTGCTGATTTCCCTTGAATGTCCATCCCTTCTTTGGAACTCAGAAACTCAACAAACTTAACCGCTTCAGCTTGATTCTTAGTTGTGGCCGAAACTGAATTCGACAAGCCATTATAGACAGTTGCTCGGACTTTCCCTTTTGGTAAGACGGTCACATCAACATTTTCTTTAATGTAGTCATTGGCAGCGTACTCACCATACATCCAAGAACCATCAAAAAGCATGGCTAATTTGCCAGAAGTGAAGTAACTGCGAGCATTATTTTCGGCAAATTGGGTAGCTGTTGGCGAAACCTTATCTTTTAGAGAAAAGTCAACCCACCATTGCAACGCCTCTTGAGTTGCTGGGTTATTCAGTTCCGAGGTCTGCTTATCATCGCTAATGACTTTTCCTTCATTTTGGAAAATTGCGTTGTAATAACCTCCTTCAGTGTCATTGGCAGCTGCAAAGCCGTAGATCCCTTTTTCTTTGTCTGTTAACTGACTGGCCATCTCTTTAAGTGTGCTCCAGTCCCATGTATCATCGGGATAAGCGATCCCTTGATCATCAAATAGGGCTTTGTTGTACCATAAACCAATCGTGCTGACATCTTTAGGAATGCCATAATTTTTCCCCTCATAAGCGTACAGATCAACTAAGTCTTCAGGAAAGTTACCAGCTTCTTTCTGATAAGAATCTGTTAAATCCAATAAAGCTCCTGCTTTCATATAACGATCCACTTCACTGCCGTGCATCCAAAAGACATCTGGTAATGTGTTGCCATTGGCACTAGCTTCTAATTTGGTCCAATACTGATCCCAAGGTATTACCTGAACTTTCACGTTAACATTAGGGTTTTCCTTCATGAAAGCATCTGCCACGTCTTTCATCCCCGGTTGTTGAATCTGATCCCAAATCGCGTAAGTAATCTCCTTTTTTGTTTCGGCTTTCTCTTCGCCACCTGTCCCACAGGCGGATAGTCCGAGTGTTAAACTGGATAACATTACCATACTGGTCAACCATTTTTGCTTGTGTCTCATCTTTACTCCTCCAACTCATCTATTTGTATCTCCACTTTACCGTAATCGCTTTCAAATGTAAAAGCCCCATTATCAATATTGATACCCTATTGTCAACGACTGGTCTTTTTTCACAAGCTTTACAACGTGTGTACCGCTCCCTTACTTAATTTTCCTAACAGAAAAAGACCTCAGGCTCTCACTTAGTTTAATGATCTAAGTGAGAGCCTGAGGTTGTTCTTTCGTTTATTTCGTTAATTTCGCCATCATTTCTAGAATCATGATGCCACTGAGTTGTGCCGAGAAAGGAATTTTACCAACTGTTGGGTGATACCAGTCCATTCCCATTAACAAATGCTGATCTTTTAGTCCATTTGTGACCAGGATCTCCGCGCCGGCTTCAATGAACTGTTGTTGACTCTGATCATGAGTAATGGCGGCTAAGTCAGCAAAGTAGCGATAAAAAATGCCTTTGAAGAGACCTTCATCGCCTCCTTCTCCTTCTTCTTTAAAAATTTTGCCATCGCTTAACAGCTTAATGGTTGTCTGAGCATTTTGATTGGCTAGACGGACGTATTGATAATCTTTGGTGATCTCATAAAACGCCAAACAGGCACCAATGTAGACTCCTTGATTATAGGTAAACTGCCATTGATGGTCAATTTGACCGTCCCCTTGACGGTTGATGCCATCTTCGACAAAGCCGTCCTCTCTGACTAGCACGTTTGTCAACCAATCAAAGGTTTTATAAGACCAGTCAAGATACTTTCTTTCACCAAGGATGCGGTAAAGTCTGTTTGACAGAATGATAAATGGGGCATTTACTGGAGTATTCTTATAGTCCATTTGCGGTTTGCGCCAAGCAAAACCGCCACCACATATTTCATTCCAACCAGTGTCCACGTGATCCTGCCAAACTGTTAAGGCATCTTCTAAATAAACTGCTTTTGCTGTAAGTGTGTATAATCTTAAAGCAGCTAAGGCATTCCAGAGCATATCATCGTAATAGTCATGGATTAAGCTTCCATGATTGCGGGTTTTATTATAATCGTAAACCGCTTCTGCTTCGGCTAAATCTAGTTGATTCCCCGTTCTTAAATAGGCATCTACTTTAACATCCACCGTATGAGCCAACCACCAGTAGTTAAACACGGCATTTTCCTGGTCATCCTCAAAGGGATAGACATTATTTAATAGTTGAGTTGGATTGGTTGAGGCGTAAAAATAAGTCAAACTTTTTTGTCCCTGATTTGCTCGTTCTGCCCAATTAATTGTCATGTTTACTGATTCTCCTCTAAAATTTTATTGCCTTCTTTATCGATGGTCGCAAGGGCTTGTTTAGCGTCAATGCTGTTACTCATAAATTTTTCAAGTTGCGGTTTCATGGCTAAATCTTCCACGGTTGAATACCCTTGAGCTGTTGGTCGTGTCCGCGCATTTTCCATAGCTTTAACAAAGACTGAGTAGTACTCATCTTCTGTAAAGTAAGGATCATTGGCAGCTTGTTGATTGGCTGGGATCCAACCGCTGATCTTGGCAAATTCCACACCGTTTTCCGGTTGAGTTGTCCACCACTTCATAAAATCCCATGCGCCTTCTTCGTTGTTACTTTTTTTCGGCATAACCAGTCCAAAGCCGCCCATAACTGAGCCCTGATCACCATTAGGTCCAGCTAATGGCAGTGAGACACCATACTCCAACCCTTCTACCTTATTTAGATCCGCTAAAGCCCACGGTCCATTGTAGTTCATTGCTAATTTTCCTGCAGCGAATTGTGTATTATTGTCATCAAAACCACGGTCATAGACTTTTTTATCGTTTTGCAAGGTTTGCCATAAATTCAAGACCGATTCACCCGCTGGATTGTTAAAGTTCAGTGATTGACCATCTGGGGAAATTAAATCCAAACCTGCTTGCAAAGCGTACATGTTAAACAAACCGATATCTTCAAGGGAAAAACCTGCCTGCTCTAGTGTTTTGCCTTTGCGCTTAGTGACCTCTGGGGCTACGGCCACCATTTCGTCCCAAGTCGTTGGGACTTGATGATCTGCCATTAAGGTTTTATTGTAAAATAAAATGCGCGTGTCTACCAATAAGGGCAAGCCATACAGGTCATCTTGATACGTCATCTCTTTTACGGCTTCACTGTAAAAGTCCGCCATTTTGACATCATCTTTTTCAACGAGCTCATCAATGGCATAAAGCGCTCCTTTTGAGGCGTATAAAGCGGTTTGATAACGATCCCATAAAATAACATCTGGTAATTCACCGCCTGCTAAGCCTGTTAACAGTTTTTCTTCTACTTGTTCTTGCATCACATAGTTGACTTTGTACTTATCTTGAGAGCTGTTGTAAGATTCAATCTGCTTTTCTAATTGGGCAATTTGATCACCTGACCAGGATCCCCACAAGGTCACATCCTTTGTCGCCGCTGCTCCTTTCCCTTTATCTTGCTCCTTCTCACCACATGCTGCTAATCCTAATACCGTTGCTGCCAGACATAACAATAAGCCTATTTTTTTCATCGTCTTTGCTCCTTTATATTATTTACCACCACTGTGGCCAATGCCTTTAATAAAGTATTTCTGTGTGAACATAAATAAAATTAACATTGGAATCGTTGCAATGACTGTCCCTGCCATTAAGGCACCATGATTGGCCGACTGATTGTATTGAAAAGAGGCCAAGCCAACTTGGACAGTCATCATGTCTTGAGAATTTAAAACAATTAAGGGCCACATGAACTGATTCCAACCTGCTTGAAAGGTCATTAAGCCTAAAGTCGCTAAGGCTGTTTTTGCCAAAGGAAAGTAGATTTTTAGAAAAATCATAAATTCACTACAGCCGTCCATGCGGGCTGATTCTGCTAATTCTGAGGGCAATGTTTCAAAAAATTGTTTCATGAAAAAAATCGAATACCCGCCAGCCGCACCAGGTATAATAATCGCCCAGTAAGTATTAATTAGCCCTAAACCTCCCTGACCTAAAAGATTATTCCCACCGGCTAAAGGAAAGCTGCGCAAGACCATAAAGGAAGGGATCATGGTGACGACAGCTGGAATCATCATGCTGGCCAAAAAAACCAAGAACAATGTCTTTTTTCCTTTAAAAGGCAATCTGGCAAAGGCATAACCGGCCAATGATCCAAAAAATAAATTGGTTAGCACTCCGGAAACGGCTAACACCAATGAATTACCTAAATAACGGGCAAAGGGGACGGAAGAAAATACTTCCTTAAAGTGGTCTAACGTAAATTCCCGGGGAATCAAGTTGAGGGAATTACTCAGAATTTCACTCTCTGATTTAAAGGCGGTCGACAATGTCCAAAGTAAAGGAAACACTGTGGAAATACTAATTAAGATCACTCCTAAATACCAAGCGCCTGTGCCAATCCGTTGTTTGATTTTCATGTTAGTCTCCTCTCTACTTGTCATTGTCCAAGTTGTTTAGCTTCATATTAATCAATGAAAAAATCAGAATAATAATGAATAAGAAAAACGAAATGGCTGAAGCATAGCCCATCTTCAAGTTACCAAAGCCATTGTTATAGATGTAATACACGAGGGTAATTGTTGAATTCCCCGGCCCCCCTTTGGTCAGGATGTAGGCTTGATCAAATACCTGAAAGGCATTAATGATCAACATGGTCGTCACTAAAAAAGTGGTTTTGGTCAGAGAGGGCAAGGTTACGTATCTAAAGGTTTGCCATTTGCTGGCCCCTTCGACGTTTGCTGCTTCATAAAGGACTTCTGGTATTCCTTGAAGCCCGGCTAAAAAGATAATCATGTTTGCCCCAAAGGACATCCAAACGCTCATGATAACAATCGCTAACATGGCCCATTTTGAATCGTATAACCAAGCTGGACCTTGAACACCGAATAAGCCAATAACTTTGTTGATTAGGCCGCTTGATGGATTTAAAAGCCAAAACCAAATGGTCGAGGTAGCAACCGATGAGCATAAAACTGGCACGTAAAAAAATACACGAAACAGCTTTGTTCCCTTCTTTTTCATATTTAGTAAACTAGCTGTGCCAAGTGAAACAACCAATCCCAGGGGCACATAGATCAAGGTGTAAATAAAGGTGTTTTTCGTCGCTACCCAAAAATAGGGATCATCTAACATTTTTAAGTAATTTTGCAGACCTAAAAAGGTTGGGGGATTGATCACATCATAATCAGTAAAACTGACTACGAGCGCTAAAACAATCGGAATTAATATAAAACACAGTAGCAACAACACTGGCAAGGCAATAAATCGATAAGCCATTTTTTGCTGTTCTTTTGTGACCGGGCTAACCTTAGCTGACATTTCATCACTCCTTTCATTCCCATCTCTTAATTATCAGTTTGAACGATGTCCAAGACCAATTCGCAGAACATCATGTTGGCCCAGGAGAACCATTCTCTCGTATAGTTTTTAGCATCATCAGCATCGAATGACTCATGCATCATGCCGCAGTCAGCATCCGTTCGGATGAGTTCATTAACGAGCAGTCGGAGCTCACTTTCATATTGACTGGTCAACCCTTGAACCGCTAAGCTAATGGGCCAGATATAACGCTTTGGTGTATGAGGGCTGCCAATGCCCGTCGAGACTTTCCCTGTATAAAAATAAGGATTAGCCTTGCTCAAAATAAACTGACGGGTATTCAAATATCGGGGATCGTCTTTTGCGCAATAGCCGAGAAATGGCAATGACAACAAGCTAGGAACATTGGCATCGTCCATCAGCAATTGATTGCCCTGACCATCCACTTCATAGGCATAGATTTCACCATAGGTAGCATGTTGGACAACTGCATATTTTTCGATGCCTTTTTTGATAGCACTTTTTAGCTTTGTCACTCGCTGCCGCAAACTGTCGGCTTTGTACTGTTGGTCTAATATTTCAGCCAAATAACCTAAAACGACAACAGCAAACTGATTGGCAGGTACTAAATACCCATAGGTACAAGCATCATCACTTGGCCTAAAACCAGACCAGGTCATGCCTGTATAACTCGTCTCAGTCCCCCGCCCCCCTCGCTCTAAGGTATCGGTTTTGATCTCAGTCTGTCGTTGAAATCGATAAGGAGAACTTTCTTCATGATGTTGCTCTTGCTCCCACAGCTCAATAATCAGGTCGATGCTGTCCAAGTAGGCAGTATTAAATTGGGCAGTCGTGCCTGTCTTTTTCCATAGTAAGTAAGAAAGTTGAATCGGATAACAAAGTGAATCGATTTCATACTTTCTTTCCCAAATACCGTCTTGCATATCCGTTAAATCCTCCTGATGACCGGCACCATTTGAACTTTCATTAAAGGCGTTAGCATAAGGATCCTCTTTAATTAATCTCATTTGTTGATTGATTAACCCGATTAACATTCCTTCTAACTCACTGTCTTTTTCAGCAAATCGTAAAAATGGACGAACTTGGCAAACCGAATCACGTAACCACATAGCTGGGATATCACCTGTAACGATAAAAGTCTCCTGCCCTTTGATTTTAATTGTCGTATCTAGCGTGTTATTCATACATCTTTCGAAGACCTCTCCGATCTTAGTATTTGAAAATTGTGAGTCAATTTGTTGCCGTGCTTTCTTAATAAATGATCGATCGACAATTGCTGACACGTCATCACCCCTTAATTAAATATACTTATTTAAGTTTCAATATACTTATATACTAATGCATATGATTAATCATGTCAACAGCTTTTTTGATAGCGATACCAAGAAGGCTTTTATTCATGTTTTACTTTTCCATCATAATAAAGTATAATTATATTTATTAATTATACTTTATTGAGCAGGTGGAAAAATGAAACAACTATTATATGAGCAAGTGATGTTAGATATTGAAAAAAAGATTATTAGTGGTGACTACCCATTACAAACCAGACTTCCTTCAGAAAAAGAGCTGGCGGACTATTATCAAGTAAGTGCCATCACCATTAAGCGTGCTCTTACAGAATTAAAAGATCTTGGTTATTTATCTAGAAAACCCCGTGAAGGGACGATTGTGGTATCAGAAAAAAAAGTCGCAAAAGAAATTCCCATTCGGACCAACCTTCCCTTAATCGGTGCTGTGGTCACTAACTTTACCGATGTTTTTGGTACCCATATTCTAAATGGCTTACTTGAGGAAGAGGATACTAACACCAATATTATTTTAAAGAAATCTCTTGGTGACGCAAAAAAAGAGGAACGGCTGATTAAAGAGCTGATTGATTTGCAAATTGACGGCTTAATTTTATTGCCCTCAACTTCTCAGTACTTATCACCTACAATTTTGGAGCTAGCATCCAATCAGTTTCCAATGGTGGTTATTGACCGGACTCTGGATAATCTGCCTATTTCCTCAATTACGACAGATAATCGAGCATCTGCCAACTTACTGACAAGTTATTTAATCGAACTTGGCCACCAGCACATTGGCATTCTATCCTCCAGCAATGTGGTATCAAGTGCCAATGATCGCTTACAAGGCTATATTCAAGCTCATGCAGCGTTACAGGTAACAATGGATGACTCCCTTAATCAAAATATTATTGAGTCTGTTATCCCAGATTCGCAGGTGCCGATCAGTCAAGATATTGAGGCCATTATTGACTTTATCAAAGATCACCCGAAAATGACTGCGATCATCGCTACAGAGTATAATATTGCTGTATTAGCACGAAAGGCTTGCTATTTATTAGGGAAAAAAGTGCCTGAGGATTTGTCGATCGCTTGTTTTGATCATCCTGACAATCACTTTGATGATCTGGCATTTACCTATACCCATATTAAACAACAACAAGAAAAGATGGGCCGAGCTTGTGTCAATGTTCTGCTGGAGCAAATTGACCAACCAGAAAATGTGACAAAAACGCTGATTTCAGGGGAATTAGTGATCGGTGACTCCACTGCCAAACTCAATTAAAAATAAACTAGCAAACGAGAAGGCGTATGATGTCAGCTCGTTTGCTAGTTTGTTCACTGTTTTTTATCGCACCTTTTAGGAGACAAACACCAAACTGGTCTTTAATTGTTATCTGCTGGATTTTTGCTATAATATAAGGAGAATAATAAACTTAGGAGGGCACTTAATTATGAATCAAGAACTGATTATCATACTGATTTTCTTCTTTCTTTTTTTGTTAGCATTGGCTGTGTACACAAAATCAACTGGTGGCTTGTTTTTAGCCCGCATCCCTGGGCGAACTTCTGATTTTCAACCTACTGAACAAAATAAAACGGAACGTCAAGCTGGATTAGCCTTCGTCGCGTTTTCTTTTAAATTATCAGCAGTGGCTTTACCGCTGTTATTATTCCTTTACGATTCGCTTATAACTAAGGTCATTGGTAGTCTTATTGTAGTAGGCATCGCTGTTTATCTTTATAACTCAACTAAATCCGTATGATCAGCAGGTGTTAAAGGTAAAAGAGCTTTTTATCACCAAATGATTTCTATGTTGTACTAATCTAAAAAGGAGGACTTATCATAAAAAAAGTAGTATCAATGATCGCACTATGCTTGCTCCTTTTTCTTGGTGGCTGTTCTGCTAATCGTGACGAACAAACTATTTCTACCATGGAAACTTCGCTAACATCTGAAACAAGCCATGAAGAGGACGACTTCACCCTTGCTTTTGTGGAATCAACTGAAGACTCCTTCCGTTTCACCTTGAAAAATCAGACCGCTACAGAATATCTGCATATTATGACTGATGACGATTTAACACAATATGTCGATAATAGATGGGAACCTACAGTTCTAACAAAATCTGCCCTCTATATGAGTTCACCCCTCGCCCCTCATTCAGAGACAGAGTTTACTATCCCTCATGCTAATTTCGAAAAGAGGAGTCACACGTTCAAATTGACCGTTCATCTGAAAAACGATACCTTTGGCGAGCGATATCTAGAGACGATTTTTGAAGTTGAATGAGGCAACAGCACTCATCCTTATTTCAAGGTTGATTCACAAGTTCATTTAACAGCGATTAAATGTTGAATTAGTTCATATTCTGTGTTAAGCTTGTATAAAGTAATTCTGTTTCTGACTAATTAGGCAGTCCACCTAATTAGTCTTTTTTTATACTTAAAAAGACTTTTATCGATCAAAAAGGACACTCATCATCAGGGTCCCAAAGCTAGCAGCTTGCTAGCTTTTATTTCTGTAGCTGCGTGACTGCCCCTTCTCCTTACGTTGCTACGAGGGGTTAGCTGATTTTCTATCCACATTTGGAATGTTAGGGTATAATTTATGGTAAGTGTTAAGGATGAAATTTATACGAGGATGATGTTTGATTTCTTCCTATACAAGACAGCGTCTAAAAATACAATAAAAAGCTCAATTAACGAGCTTTTTTGTTTTACTTAAAAATAACATCTTACAGAGAAAAACGGCTGATATTTGTCATCATGTACCAACAATAACCTTCACTTGTGATATACTCAACTTATATTAAGCGGAGGTGAGGATATGCAATCTGTCATAGAATTTTGTAATGCCGCATTACCTTGGATTGGGATCGGGCTTTTTGTAGCAATTGTTATGAGTCATGACGCAAGAAAGAATCAAAACTAAAAGTAATCCTGTTATGCCTAGATAAGAACAGTTAATTATGTCTGTTCTTTTTGCGTCGTCTGCGTTCATTCTAGCTTAACCCATAAGATCATTTCATTTTGATGGAGCTTAAGTAGATATTATCCACATCAGAAGGTTAGATTAACAGGACAATTTTCTACACATTCGCATATCCAACCTACATAAAAAGCGAGGGTCTATTTTGACAATTAAAAAGTTAATCCTACTCATTGTTAGTTTCCTATTTTTAAGTGCTTGTTCCCAAGGAAGTCTCAGAAATGAACTCCCGCCTGAAAGTTCGGCTGACCTTTCTAAAACCAGCACTCTTTCTCAACTTGTTGGAGAATGGGCTTCTCAAACTGACGAAGAAACTTACTATCTCTCGATCCAATCTGATTCTGAAAAAACCATCGGCTATAGTCAGGAAGCCCCGACTGTTAAAAACAAGACGTATCAGCCTTTAGCGATTGAGAGCGTCACAGATGAAGGGGTAACGGCTCTTTCCCAAGACGAACAAACTCGCTATTGGTTTATCTTCGAAAATGAACAGATAACGGCATATTTCGGCGTAAATAACGACTATTACGCCAATAAAAAGGCCTCAGAAATACCTGTTGGATTATCAAAACCGATCGAGTACCACAAAATTATCGACTAAGCAGCAGATCAGCAAAAAGCTAAAACCGAATGTATCGGCTTTAGCTTTTTTGATGATCACTTTCTCATTAATTTTTCGAGTTCATTCTTGCCCTTGATCATTGAGGGAACTATTTGGCAAATCGTCTCGGGATGTGGTTTGAGACGATCGGAAAAGACTTCTGGCACCCAAATGGTCTGCAACTCAGCTTTTTGGGCAGCTTCACAGCCAGTTAAGGAGTCTTCAAAGACAAGCAATTGCTCTTTCTTCAAGCCAGATTTTTCGATGGCTTTGATGTAGATATCGCCCGCTGGTTTACGGTGTTCGACTTCATCACCGAAGACAATAAAATCAAAATATTGGGTCAGCTCAAAGTGAGCTAAAATCCGTTGGCCTTTTTCTTGAAATGTTGAGGAGGCCAAGCCAACTACTAGTTGTTCTTTTTTTACAAAGTCCAACATCTCCAAAGCCCCAGGCATTAAGTGGACCAAGTTTTCTGTCATCATTTGGAAAAAGATCGCTTCTCTGGCTTGGCGAATGGCTAGAGTTAGTTTGTTATTGTCAGTAATCTGATCGATTTCTTGCGCGATAATGTCCCAGCCTAAGCCTAGCCAACTGTCTATTTGCTCTTGGGAGATCGCTACTGCATATTTTTCAAAGGCTTGTCTCCAAGCGATTTTATAGACACTTTCCGTATCTACTAAGCAGCCGTCCATATCAAAAATAACCCCTGCTATTGTCGAATTACTCATTCCACCCGCTTCTTTCATTTTTTATTGGGAGCTACTGACAAGCTTGACTAATTGAGCCAAGGTTTGTCCTGTTTTTTCCTGATCGTTTTTGATGGCAGCTTCTGAAATAATAAAGGAACCACCAACGGCGATGACTTGTGGATGATCAAGATAGGCTAGCAGATTGCTGCTGTCAATTCCGCCAGTCGGCAAAAAGCTCACGTCATAAAAAGGACCACTTAATGCTTTGATCGCCTTGATGCCGCCGTAAATATCCGCTGGAAAAAATTTAACTACCTTGATGCCCAGGGAACTGGCTCGTTGGATCTCACCTGGTGTTGCGGTTCCGGGAAAAACGGGTATATCCTTGCTTAAGCAGTACTCAATGACTTCTGGCACGATGGCTGGTGACACGATAAATTGGGCCCCATTCGCCACTGCAACTTCTGTCTCTTGCAAGGTTCTAACCGTTCCTGCCCCGACGGTTAATCGCCCTGATTCAGCTAATTTCCGAATGGCTTTGGCCGCCAACTGACTGCGAAAGGTGACTTCAATTAATGGTACTTGATTGCTGACTAAGATGTCTTCTAAGGTAGCCAGACAGCTCAGATCGGTTGCGGTGTACAAGGGTAAAAGCTTGACCTGCTCCATTAACTGATACACCGGGTGTTGATTGCTCATAAATTCCCTCCTCTCATTAAACTTCGTTATTTTTTTCACATATCAACTGACCGCTCGTCATGTTTTGGCCCTGGCTTATGGACGGTCATCAACGCTTCATGAAGTCCTTGCAAGTAAGACATGCCGATCGCCCGATCGTAAAGGCCGTAACCTGGCATGCAGATTTCACCCCAAATGGTACGGCCGTGATCAGGGCGGATCACACCGTCGAAGCCGACTTCAATTAACGCCTTCATAATGGCGGCCATATCCAGTGATCCTTCAGCACTTAAATGAGCCGATTCAACAAATTTCTTTTCCCCTAAAAAGCCGACATTCCGGAAATGAACAAAATTAATGCGGTGGCCGACGGCTTTTATCATCGCCACTAAATCATTGTTTGGGTCGGCTCCTAAGGCTCCTGTACAAAATGTAATGCCGTTATATGGAGAGTCAACGATCTTGATGATTTTTTGCAAATCAGCTAAGTTTTTGGTGATTCTTGGTAAACCAAATAATTCCCATGGTGGATCATCAGGGTGAATCGCCAGTTTAACGTCGACTTCTTCGCAAACGGGAATAACTTTTTCTAAAAAGTAACGCAAGTTTTCAAATAAGTCTTCTTCGGTCACCCCTTCGTAAATTTTGATCAAGGAATCAAATTTCTTGAGTCGCTCCTCTTCCCAGCCCGGCAAATTAAAACCTTTCGACTGGCTGTGGATCAATTTAAACATCTCGCTGGCTTCCATGTTATCGACAACTGCTTGATCATAGAGCAATGAAAAGCTACCATCCGGATTTTCATGGGCCAAGGTTGTTTTGGCCCAACCGAAAATCGGTTTAAAACTGTAGCAAATTAGCCTGACGTCACAGGCGGCTAGGTTGCGAATGGTTTGGATATAATGCTCGATGTAGTGATCCCTTTCTGCTGTTCCTGCTTTGATGGCATCGTGGATCGCCACACTTTCAATTCCCAGGAGCTCCAAGCCACCTGATTTGACCGAGTCTTTTAAAGCTTGAATCTCAGCCACTTCCCATATATCGCCTGGCAGTTTTGTCAACAAGGTTCCTACCACACCGTTGATACCGGGAATTTGTTTTACATGTGTTAATGGGATTGAATCTCCCTGGCCATACCATCTAAATCCCCACTTCATATTGAACCATCCTTTTCTCTTTAGTTATTTGACTGTCGGACATTGCTCTAAAAATCGTCGTCATCGTCTCCTTCACTGATCATTGAAGCGTGCCATGTAGCAATGCTGCTAAGGCCTTGAGCGGCAATGGCTTGAGCAGCCTGTCCAATCTCCGTTCCTAAAAGTTGATGATTGATCGTTTCAAGTAACAGCGGCAGATTAGCCCCGCCAATAACGTAAATAGTATCTTGTAAGGCTTTCTCCAATTCACTAATGACTAACAAGCTTTGATTATAGGGGCTAGCGCTGATTAAATCGACTAGCACAATGACGCCCTGATGTTGATTGACTTGATGAATCGCTGCTTTTATTTCTTGACCCAACGTTTGGATCGCTTGGCCTTGAGTCAGATTAACGGTGGCGATATTCTCTGTCGCCCCCATAATCACTTCGGCTGAATTTTGGAGCCCATTACTAAGGGTTCCATGTGTTGCAATAACTATTCCAAGCATGAGTAAACCTCCTTTAATTGATTGTTGCTCGAGCTGACTGACGTCCAAAATAATTATTGGACGTTAGTCTGCAATAGTGCCGTGACGGTTTTCAAATTAGCCGTGTTAAGCTTCTTTAACTCTGATCGCCGAAGGAAATAACGGT
Organism: Vagococcus allomyrinae; assembly: GCF_017829975.1. Taxonomy (GTDB): domain Bacteria; phylum Bacillota; class Bacilli; order Lactobacillales; family Vagococcaceae; genus Vagococcus_D; species Vagococcus_D allomyrinae. The sequence goes on from NZ_JAEEGA010000004.1 coordinate 300,079, forward strand.
TACCTTCAGCGGTTTTTGTGACATTGGCTCCGACGATGTAAGTAATTGGCGCTTTTGAAGGATGGACCGTTACTTGCTTACTGGCTTTTAATGGATGATTGCCGATGACGTGAAGAGGGGCATCAGCTCCCACAGAGTCCAAAAGATAAATCTTTGCCGACTTGCCACAGGAAGCTTTTAAAGCCTCCAATCCTAGTTCACCAAAGCAACCTTCATCAAGGAATGCATAAGCGGTTTTTGGTTGCTTAAGGTCCATCAGCATTAACAAGGCTAAAACTGATGAGGTATTGCGCACGATTGTTCGTCTGTTGGACAGCCCTTTGGCTACTTTACTAAATAAATAAAAGTAAAGACCATAACCGGCAATCGCTACTAATGTGCTGATCGACCTGAAATCAAACGCTTTGGTGGTCAGATTCATATAGCTCCAGGTTAGCCCTAAGCCAATTAATAAGCTAATACCCACGCTAATCAGGATGAAGGCCGTCACCGACTGTCGCTGTCGCTTTCGATCAAACAACTCATAAGCCCCAATCGTTTGAGGAGGTGTGTCGTAATAGGTGCAGATGATCCGCTCGGCTTTTTCAATATTGCCAACATAAAGATTGCTGGAGACATACTTTTTATTTTGTTTGTATTCAATGACGCTGATGTCCTGACGCATTTTCATAATATCGGCTGCAATAGCTGATAAAAAACGCTGTTTCTGTTTATTGGTGCGTCGTAAAGGGTACAGATACTGATAGCGAAAAAGCCAATCTTTCAACCGTTCGTCCATCGCTTCCACCTCCTCCTATTAGAATGATTGGGTTATAAGCCGAATTTCGTTAAAACTTCTTTTAAGCTTGATTTTGGTGCAGAAGGAGTTGCTTGGAAATAGATAGTTTCAACACCGTATCTTTCGTTCATCTCTTTTAGTTTCTCGGCATCTGCTCGATTAAGGTAAACAGACTTTGTCACAAGTAAATCTTTTTCTGGATCCTTTTGAGCAATTCCCCCGATATTTAGTTCTTTCATCGGTACGCCGTGACTAACCAAGTCATAAATAACACTGACAGTCTTGGCGATCAAGATGCAGTTATACTCTTTGAACTTAAATTCATCCCAATAAAACTTGGCTTTATCTGGTGTGATGACGATGGTTTTTTGCCCAGTTCGTCCGCCGGCGCTTTTGTATAAATCGCGCATAAAGGGATCTTTGGCGACGACTTCATCAACGACGAAGATTGAGTTTACCCCGCTTTTTTGTGATAAGGTCATCATCACCTGACCGTGAATCAAGCGCTCATCGACGCGCGCTAAATTAATTTCTCCCATAATTTGCTCACTTCCTTTTCTTTTATAAAATCCCAACTGCTGCTAAAACAATTAAGATCCCGGTTAACCACAGGAGTGCCTGGGTAACTTTTAATCCTTTTTTAGTGTAGAACCAGTAGACGCCCATTACCACCGCTAGGGGCAAGAGCCCTGGGACTATTTGATCCAGTATTTCTTGGATCACAAATTCTCGACCGGATATTTTAAACTGCAAGGCTGAAGATACTTTGACATAGTTACCTGCCAGGATCCCCATCATAAACAGCCCTAAAACTGATAAGGTTTCGATCGCATTTTGAACCCCGGAACTTTGCATCAACCCGGTGGCATTCCGTCCCATTGAAAAAGCTTGACGGGCAAAGAAGACGCCTAACAACACTTGGTAGAGGGCAAAAGCCACAAAGGGGAACAGGGCCCCTAAGGCACTGCCTTGTTCAGCCCATGGCACGGCAATGGCGATAAAAATATATTGAACAGTTCCTGAATCGATGGCATCACCGATGCCAGCTAAAGCGCCCATTAACCCGGCTTTTGTGTTATACATTAAATCGTCTTGCATTAAAATTTCGGTTTCTTCGTATTCTTCCTGAGCCCGCTGCTGTTCCATTGAAGACATTAAGCCAGTAATAACCCCGCCCCCCCAGCTCAGCTGAGTATTAAAGAACAGTAATTGGCGTTTATAAGCAGCTTTTAAGGCATCGTCGTCTTTATAGAGTTTTTTCAAAATCGGCATCATCGCATAAAGCAATGAAGGTGCCAAATACCGTTCAAATGAATGGGGAATCTCATTGGCAAAGTGCCATCTAAGATAGGTTTTAGTGACATCTTTTTTAGTGATTTCTTCTGGTGCTAGATTGGTTGTTTTCGTCATGGTCTTTTCCTCCTAAAATCCGTCGTCATAATCGTCGTCATCAAATGTGGCGCTGGCACTGGTGCTCTCTTTAACTGGGACTTGTTTACCTTTGGTGGCTTGCACAAAAATCAAGGCGATGATCACCCCAAAAATCGCATAAGTTACCATGGTCACGTCTAGTGATTTAAAGACGATACTCATAAAGTAGGCCAAGAAGAAGAAAACCATATAGTCTTTCCGACCGATGACATAGACAGTTGTGGCAATTCCGATAGCGGCTAAGCCACCGCCAACCACTTCTAGCACGTGAATCACAACGGTTCCTTCCAAGGCGGTAATCACATCGGCAATGACCGGTGCGCCAAAGTATAAGGCAATAAACACTAAGGGAACAAATAGGACGAAAGAGGCAATCGTCGGATACATAATCACCGAACGGCTAATAGCCTTAGCATTGAGATCCTCGACGGCTTTATCTGTGTATTTCCCTAAAAACGTATTAATGAAAAATCTAAATTGATATAAATAGCTTCCTAACAATCCAACAGGGACGGCTACGGCAATCGCGGCTTCTGGTGCTAAATTCCCCATAAGAGCCACTGGCACGGCGATGGCAGCTGCGATGGAAGGTTCGGCTGGCATGGAGCCACCAGGTGAAAAAACTCCCATGTAAATCATTTGCAAGGCTGCGGTGACAATCATCGCTTGAGCCACATCTCCCATAACGATCCCAACAACTAATCCCGTCATTAATGGCGAGAAGCGCAAGGTTAAGGTTGCGCCTCCTCCAAGCCATCTTGACATAACCGCCGCTGTCCACAGGGCGATTAAAAAACTTTGCATGACACTTAATGTTTCCATATGTCCTCCCTCTATCTCTTCCCTTGAATGTAGTCTTCCAGCTGATCGAAGGACTGTCTCAAAGTCTCTTCCGTCACAACTACAGGAATAAGATGAACTTTTTCTTTTGATTCAATAAACGTGATGATGGCGTCAATCACTGCTGGTTCTGGATAAAGGCCCATTTGATGCAATGATTGTGGTAAATTTAACTTCTCATAAAATGGCACTAACTCATCAATCACCGACCATTTTCCTTCTAAAGCCAATTGATAAAAGATGCCGTAAGCGACTTTCTCACCATGTAAAAATTGATGACTTTCAGGTAGGTACTTACTAATGGCATCATGCATGGCATGAGCCGCTGCATTGCGCGCATATTTATCTCCCAGTCCTCCTACCATCCCTGCCACGGCGAAAATAATTTCCGACAAGCGAATAAATTCTGGAGATAGTTCCCCCTTCTGCATGTCCGCAATTCCTTTGACAGAGTCCTTCATGATGGCTTCTTTGCATAAGACGGAGGTAAAACTAGCCAGTTCTAAAAATGGCACGCCTTGCAAATGGGGTTGCTGCAAAATCTCAGTAGATTCATACCACTTGGCTAAGGTATCAGCTAAGCCGGCAATAAAGTAAGCCACAGGGGCATCGACGACTAATCGGGGATCGGTCACTAGAAAAGCCGCTTGCCGCAAATAGTGTTCTGTCTTGCCTTCTGCTTCACCGTTCTCCTTATACATGACCGATAAGGGGGTCCAAGGGGCACAGTTACTAGCTAATGTGGGAATAATGCCGAAGTTCAGGTTCAACCGATGAGCCGCATAGCCGACTAAATCAGCTAATTTGCCACCGCCAACGCCGATGATAAAGTCAATCTTTTGGGCCTTGACCACTTCAGCTATTAACTCTGCTCCAAGATAACTGCATTCGCCAGTATAACGATGATACGTCACCTCATACTGTTGATTATCAAGGAAACTCAGAAAGGGCTGAGCCTTTTCCCAGGAGACGCCACCATGGACGATCAAGAGTTTTGTCGCTGCATACTCTGCTAAGAGGTCTGGCACCAAATCAATGGCCCCAACTTGGTATTGATAAAATTGCGGGCCAACTTTTACTTTTAGCGCTAACATTTCCTCACTTCCTAACTAAATTTTTTTAACTTAAAGACTGACTGATAAAACTAGACGTTTAGAATGTAACGGCTGTCTGATTGAACGGCTCGTTCCGGTAGTTGTCCTTTGACGATGTCTTCCACATCACGGACACATTTCTCCCCCATATCGGCTAAGCATTCCATCGTATAGGCTGATGTGTGAGGGGTCATGACAACATTCTCCAAAGACAGGTAGGGATGATCTTTGCGGCCCGGTTCTGCTTCTAAAACATCTGTCGCGAAACCAGCAAGCTTGCCACTTTTTAAACCGTTTACAATCGCCTCTTCGTCAACTAAGGCACCGCGGGCACTGTTGGAGAGGTAGACATGATCCTTCATTTTGGCAATTTCATCATGGGAGATCATGTGATAGTTGTCTTCTGTTAGATTTGCACATAAACAAATCACATCTGATTGCCTAAGCAACTGATCCAACTCCACTTTTTTAGCACCATAACTTTGAATATGTAACTCTGACTTATAAGGGTCATAAGCTAAAACTTGACAGCGAAAACCGTTGCGAACAATTTCCACGACACCACTGCCTGTGTTTCCCACACCGATGACGCCTACAGTTTTATTAAACAAGGTTCTGCCAACAAACTGGGCTCGTTCCTCCCAATGATCCTCTCTAACCCGTTGATCAGCCTCAGTGGTTCTACGCATCAGGGCCATTAAATTGGTCACATTATTTTCTGCTACCGCATCCCGCTCCACCAATGCAGGAATAATCGAAACAATTGTCTGATGTTTTTCCGCCGCCTCCAAATCAATGTTATTGTAGCCAATTCCGTGCCTAGATATTAATCGTAGCTCATCTTTGTAATCGAAAAATTCTTGTGTAAAAAATGGTGTGACACTGGCGATAATGATGTTATACCCTTGCAACTTTTCTGCTAGTTGACGGCCTGAAATGTCACCAGCTACTGTCAGATAGCTGACAGTTCCTACCTGCTGCAAACGCCTCATATGATCTGGAAACACCTTACCAAAACTGCTAGAATTGACAATTGCAATCTTATACGTCGACATACTCAAACTCCTTTCATCAGTCTGTTGGTTGCTACCTTGTGGTCTTTAAACGCTTTCACTCTCTTTTAATAAATTTCGCTACCAACTCATTTCCCATCAACAGGTCTTTGTCGATACCTAAATACTACGGCATAAAAAAAATTATGTAAAGTCTTTATCATAATAAAAAATATTTTTTATTTTAACTGTAAAAGACGGTCAAGAACAATGGTTGAAAACGCCATCATCAAAGCTTGAAAGGCGATGAAAACACTTCAAACCTGGCAATAAATAACGTTCGCTATTCAATTTTTTAAAGATTCTGATCGCTCAAACTGTCTCTGAACTGCTACTTATTATGACTTGCTTTTTTATTAACTGACCCTTCCTCTCTTCTCTTACAACTAATTGACAAATTATCAATTACATCTAGATAACCACTTAAATACCATTATTATCAAGACTAGATCTCCATTTACACTAGGAAAAATAACTTTTCCCAATATCATCTTTCTTAAGGAACAGACCGCTTCTGTTAACTGCTAATCATCCATCTGGATGATTGACCAGCTTTGTTCACTAAATAGAAGAATAATAAAAGAAACAGGCCTGCATGATTTATGGCTTTAACTCTTTAATTTTTTCACAACCTAAACTTGGTGAGGATGGACGTTGCGTTTTCAGTAATCAGGCCTAAAGTTATTTTTTTAACACCGTCAGAAAATAAAAATTGTTTTTTTTGAGTTCTTTCTATATAATGATGAATATGTCAAAATCATCACTCTTTTCAATTAAATGACTATCCAACTTGATGGCCTCGTCGTATTATATAGTTCCCATTAAATAATCATCCTTTACCGTTAAACTATCTGTTTGATTATTTAACATGATGTAGATAGTCTATTTATTTTATTTTGTAAGCCCTTTTAAAGGGGAAATAGGACAGATGTCCAGATGGAGGTACTTCATGAAAAATCATTATTTAGATCAACGAATTCGCTTAAAGAAAAGCAATTTAAGTGACACCGAACAAAAGATTGCAGACTATTTTATCCACTCCGATGAATTTTTGTCGCGGAAAACACTGGAAGAAATGGCCAATGATATCCAAGTCTCCCAGTCTTCTATTTATCAATTTGTTAAAAAGATTGGTTATAGTGGTTTCCAAGACTTTAAAATTGATATCGCCCACAATTTTAATTATCAGCCTACTTTTAATCATTTAAATGCCATGACAGATAGCGACGATATTACCCCAGATGATTCCTGTATTGATATTGCCAAAAAAGTCTTACAATCAAATATTTATTCCCTGAACAATGCCATTCACTTTTTAACGGAGGAATTACTTGGCAATGTCTTATCCATCATTTATTCCGCTAAAACCTTGCACTTTTTTGGACTTGGTGGCTCATCAATTGTGGCTTTCGATAGTTTCCATAAATTTATTCGGACGAAATACCGTTGTAACTATATTTTTGATTATCACATGCAACTAGGGTTTGCCACCAAACTGGCAAGCGACGACTGTGTCTTTATTTTTTCCCATTCAGGCCAGACGAAAGAATCGGTCAATCTAGCTCGGCAAATAAAAAAAACACCGGCTAAGATTATCGCCTTAACAGGAAACAGTGGGTCAGAACTGGTGAGTTTAGCGGATCAAGCGATTATCGTGCTGACGGAAGAAACTCTTTTTAGAACGGAATCCTTGGCCTCCCGTATTAGTTATTTAACGGTTATGGATATCTTATATACGAACGTGATGCACCATAATTATGATCAAAATATTGAGTCGATTAAGAAGATCAGAGATAATATTAGCACAACAAAAACCAATCCTTATAATTTCACCCCTTAGCAAGTTTTTAGGAGGCTGGGACAATAGTCCTAGTCTCCTTTGATGACTTTTATAAACATTCTCCCATCCTAAAGACTTTCTTAATTATCCCAGTTACTAAAACGACCTACAAAAAAAGTCTGTCATTAAAAGATTTACTTTCATTGACAAACTTTCCTAGTAGTCTCCGTTAAGCCTGTTAATTACCTGCCTAAGCCCACTGTCCGCGCCAAGGTTTCACGTCAGCGTATAATTCAGCCTTGCCGATGGAATTAAACAAATCCATCTTATAAGTCACGACTTTTTTGGCTTCTGCGATACACTCTGGATAAATGGCATTGGGATCCCACAATTCCGTTGTGGCTAAAATTTCGCGGCACTTCTTATAAAAAGCGTTTTTATAATCCGATGAGATATTAACTTTTTGAATGCCAATTGCCACTGCTCGGGCAATTTCTTTATCAGGATTTGATGATCCGCCATGTAAGACTAAGGGAATATCAACTAATCGCTCAATTTCTTCCAAGACATCAATCTTTAATTCAGGGGTGATATCTTTTGGATAAATTCCATGAGCCGTACCAATGGCGATTGCCAAAGTGTCAACACCTGTTCGTTCGATAAATTCTCTGGCGTCAGCTGGTTCTGTGTATATCACTTTGGAAACACCGCCTTCAATCGTTGTACCAGTATTGCCAATCGTCCCTAGCTCACCTTCAACTGAGACATCCAATAGTCGACAAACATCGACAACTTCCTTCGTTGTCTGAATATTTTCCTCGAAGCTCAATAAGGAACCGTCAATCATCACTGAACTAAAGCCACAGTGAATCGCCCGCATAATACTGGCTAGATTATCACCGTGATCCATATGCAAAACAAAGGGGACGTGACTGTTTTTAATGCGGCTTAACACATATTGAAAAAATTCATCTTTAACAAAATCCAGTTCTGTCGGATGGACCGCTATAATGGCTGGTGCATTGTTTTCTTCAGCTGCTTCCACAACTACTCTTAAAAAATTACTATCGGCGACATTAAAGGCACCAACTGCAAACTTATTTTCTTTGGCTACTGCTAATAACTGACTCATATTGACTAACATTTCATTCCTCTTTTCTGCGTTTTTACGCCTGTTTATAGTGACTTACCTATCGAACCGGCTAGTTCGATATATTCCTTAACGACTTGCTTCCCTACTGCTATGGTACTGTGAATCAATTGCACGTAATCCATCTCTGGATCAAGGGCTAGATTCGAGGCGATGGCTTGTCGTTGGGCTTTCATAAAATCGGCTCCAACGTTTATCTTATTGATTCCCTTGGCGACCGATGTGCGAATATTCTCTGCTCCACAACCTGAACCGCCATGCAAAACTAATGGCATATTTGTGCTTTTTTTGATTTCGTCTAAGATTTCAAAATGAAATTCAGGATAAAAACCCGCTGGATAATTGCCATGGCTTGAACCAAAGGAAATGGCCAAGGCATCAATCCCCGTTTCTTTGGCAAAACGAATCGCTAAAGCAGGATCCGTGAACATTTCTTCGTCTGTTTGATGACTGGCCACAGAGCCAATGCCACCAACTTCTGCTTCGACGCTGGCATCATAGGTTTGGGCATAGCCCACCATCTCCTTAGTAATGGCGATATTTTCTTCAATTGGATAAGCCGAGGCGTCAACCATCACACTGCGAAAGCCGTGGTATAAACATTGCTTAACCCCCGCCATATTCTGACCGTGATCCAAGTTAATCGCCACTTCAACACTGGCTGCTTGCGCCATTTTAATAATCGGCTCGGCTAAGATATAACTGTCGAAATGCTGATCGAGATGTTCTTGTAATAAGTCGATAATAATTGGCGCCCGTAATTCTTGAGCGGCCTCAATCACCGCCTTAGCACTTTCCAGATTAAAACAGTTAATCGCCATTACCGCATAATTTCCTTTATTTGCTCGTTGCAGCATTCCTTTCATTGATACGTACATCTTACGTCCTCCTTTTATGATAAGGTGATTGAATCCAAATCAATCTCTTCCTCTTCCATTTCGACGATCGTTGCTTGAGGTTCTTTCTTCAAGATGACCAGTAAAGTAGCAGTAATAATCGTGCCGATTAACAAGGCCAAGCAGAACATCAATGGTTTATTCATGGCTGGGACAATAAACATGCCACCAGATGGAACAGGAGATCCCACACCCCACAGCATACTTAAGCCACCGCCAACAGCTGCCCCTGATGTACAAGCGATGATCACGCGAATAGGATCGACGGCCGCAATCGGAATGACGCCTTCTGTAATCATGGCAATTCCCATGGGAAAGGCGACTTTAATATTTTCAATTTCCGTCTCAGAATACTTCGGTTTATTAATAAGTTTGGAAATCACTAAGGATAATGTCACACCAAATGGTGGTACCATTGACGCTAATATTTTCACCGCTTCCGGTTCATAGACGCCTTCAAGTAACAAACCATCAGCAAAGAGGGAGGCCACCTTATTGACTGGTCCACCAAAGTCAAAAGCTGCCATGCCGCCTAAGACTGCCCCAAACACAAATTTGGTACTGCTCTGCATCCCTAATAAAAAGGTTGTCATGCTTTCCGTTGCCCAAACAATCGGCACTCCTACGACGAAATACATCAATAACCCAATAATTAGCGTTGATAACAATGGCAAAATCATCATCGGCATCAACCCTTCAGCCCACTTCGGCACTTTAAGGTTAAACCGTAACCACTTGACAAAATAGCCAACTAAATAACCGCCTAACATTCCACCTAAAAACCCAGCGCCTATGGAATTGGCAATCAACCCCATAAAAAGTCCTGGCCCAATCCCCGGTCGATCAGCAATGGAATAGGCAATCGCTCCAGCGATAACAGGGGATAATAAGCCCATTCCTAACACTCCGAGGGAGACAAGTGTATCAGGTACTGAATAAGCTGCTTTATAATCGGCAATAACATTACCACCAGTTAAGTTGCCAATAGCGATTAACAAACCTGCAGTCACAACAATTGGCAACATGTAGGAAATTGCCGTTAGAGCGTGTTTTTTGATTTCTAATTTTTTTAACATATCAATGTCTCTCCTTTATCATTTCTACGTTACGTTTTCTTTAATTCTGCTTCAATCTTATTGATCAGCGCTTTCGGTGCTTTTATTACCATACTAGTAGGTATTTCTACTATTCGTTTCCCTTTAAATCGCTCCTTTCCTCCGACTTTAATATCTGCTGCAATAATCACCACATCAGCCTCAGCAATATCTACTGGACTTAATTCATCCTCTGTCCCAATCGTTCCCTGTGTTTCAATATGTATCGTATGCCCTAGTGCCTCCGCTCCTTTCATTAGCTTTTCTTTGGCGATATAGGTATGGGCGATGCCCGATGTACAGGCTGCTATGCCAACAATTTTCATGATCGTTTTCCTTCTTTCTCAATAAATAGTTGAATCATCTCTGTTGGATGATTGATTGTATGTAATTGCTCAATAAATTCATCATCTGCCAAGCAAATGGCAATGTTCTGTAACATCTTTATATGAGTGGTATTGGCATCTGTATTTTTGACAGCAAATAGAATGACAATCGTTACTGGTTGATCATCTAGCGACTCCCATGGGATTGGAAACTGAGTACGACCAATCGCAATTGATGTTTTTATGACACTTTCTGACTTACCATGAGGTATCGCAAGTCCTTTTCCCAGACCTGTTACTCCTGCTTTTTCTCGTGATAGGACATCATCAGCAAAGTCCACTGTGCTGTCGATCAGATGATTCTCAAACAATAACTGACTTAACTCATCAATCGCCTCCTCTTTAGTTTTAGCTTTTAGTGTCAAATTAATTACTTTTTCAGATAATACTTCCGATAACACCATGTTTGTCATCTCTTTATACCTCACTCATTATTTTTTTAACCATCTTTTTATCACCAACCGTAAACATACAGTTCACAAGTAAATGGGGAATGGTCACTTCATTTGTAAAATTGACAGTTGTCAAAATCAAATCAATTTCTTGATACTTTTCGATATTCTCCAAAAATTTTCGGTAAGGTAAGACCTCAACTATCTCGATCTCTGGAAAAGCATTGGTGACCTTAACTCTTAGTAACTCTGAGGTTCCAACGCCCGAACTACAGACTATCAAGATTTTTTTACTGTATTTTTCAGCTTCCAAATGCTTAGCGAAATAGATGGTAATAAAACCAATCTCATCTTCAGAAATACGCTTAATTTCATACCTCTTTTCTATTCTTCGGGTTATCATGCAAACTATATCATGAAGCAAAGCATACTCTCCTTTAATTTCCGACAACATACCATTGGTAATGCTCATTTGACGCTTTACTCGATAGAGCATTGGCCGAATATGATTGACCAAATCTAAATACAATTTAGGCCGCGCCATAACCTGTGGGTAATGCTGGCTGATTAACTCGATGTAATCTGATGTAACGCCTTCAGCCAAAAGACTTTCGTTAGTCGATTGACAATACGAAATACCTGACGATACTAAATATTGAAACAGGTAATAAACTTCAATTTCAGGTAAAGACACACTCAAGTAGCGAGAGACATTGTCAATTACTTGATAAGCAATGAGATACAATTCTTCATTTTCAGCAATCCTTTTCTGTTCCTCGCTACTAATTGTCTCAGAAGTCATTTGTAGAACTCGCCCTTCTCGAAAACGATTAATCAAAATCGTTAGATGAGCGATAATATTAATATTATATGGATAAGGTACCTCCTTTTTTAATGGCACTTCTATTTTTTCTATCACTTGTTGACGAATAAAAGTGACATCGTAGTCATTTGAAAATCCATCTTTTAGCAACAAAGAGGTTTCATCTAAAATTTCCATATCATTAATCACTCGATTGATTTCTTCTCTAATGTCCTTTTCTTGACCAATAATGTTTAATCGACGATGCTGCTTAACGAGCTCTAATTTTTGACTGCTTAGATAGTCTCGCATAGCATATACATCCTTATTGATTGCCTCAACACTTAAAAAATACTTGTCATAAAGGTAGTCGAGATGGACACTATTCGGTGAGCGAAACAACAGATAAAGCATAATGTACTTTCGCCGCTCAATAGGTGTTTGAGCACGCTCTTTTTTAATATAATTTGCTTTTAAATAGGTATCATAGTCAAGCCGATAGCCCTTGCCTTTTTCAGATACAATCAATAAATTAGTTGCCGACTCTTCATTGACACGTTTAACAGTTCGATAGATTGTTTTGGCAGACATCTTTAGTTTGTCAGCTAAATCTTGAGCTGACAAATAGTCGTTTTCCCGTAATAAGATATCAATTAATGACAGCTCACGTTTACTAAAATTCATTATTTCACCTCCTTAGCACGGCAATTTTAAACTACTTTGCTATATCCAAAGTATACCTCCGTATTAATCGCTTACATTTATTAACATGTCCACTTCAATAGCCACTTCCTCCCTTCCTTGTTTTCTTAGTTTACTAAATGTTAACGCTTTTCTGAACTTTTTCTGTCTAAGCATCTCAAAAAAATACTAGCTGTTTAGGCCGTATTTTAAACCTTTTAAGCAAATAAAGACCAGCTTGTGACCATTGTTGCTATTCTATGATTAACGACAGGAGGAGATTGATATGAGAAAAGTTATAAACGTTTTAACGATCATTTGGATGTCTGGATGCTTTTTAGCCGCAATTGTTCCAGACCCTTACGCCTTTCCACTGGCAATCGGCTGTGTGCCACTTTTATTTATAACAGGTGCCTTGCAAATAAACGAGTTTTATTTTAAACCTAGACGATTAAATAAATAACGAAAAGATCGCCACTTTTAAGCTTGTGGCGATCTTTTTATTTAAAATATTCCTATATGAAAATTTTAAACAGATATTATTTTTATGTGTTATTCTAAAGGAGCTATCAATATAACCTTATTTTGATAACGTTCTACCCTTGCATTCCCATAATTTTTTATAGCAAACCGACAAACTAGGACCTCCCCATATGCCTGTTTGTCGGTTTGCTTATTTAGTGGTCAATCGCCAATCTTTAATTTTTTCATAAATACACCCATTTCGTATCTGAGCTTATTTTATCCGCGATATAATAAATAAGATTCATCCTGTTTGACAATCACTAGTTTAGTTTGTCTCAAGTCACTGTTGTCTTTCATTTTGAATCATTAGCGCTAGGAGTGGTCCCTTGCGCTTCTAATTTTAAGGCCGCCACCTAATATTGCTAAAATATGACAGCGCTAAAAAAATCAATTTAGCTTACACTTTCGTCTATATTTGGTATAATGGACTTATCACAGCCAGTGATAAATCCATAAATTGAATGAGGTGTAATTTTGCCAAGGTATATTTGTAGTAAAAACGCAAATGACCAAGGACATTATGTGGTTCATGAACTATCTTGCGATTTTTTACCGACTGTAGAAAATCAAGTTAACGCCAACACTCATGACACCTTTCAAGGCGCTCTCAATTTTTTAGAAAAGGTTAACGAAGGAAGAGGCCTGACATTTACCGTTTGTGAACATTGTGGACTTAAAGCGTCCACCACAACCGTCCTTTGAGAGAGTATTCTCTCACTGCCTCCTTTCATTTAACAACCCTTATTAAACAGAAGGGAACGAGCCAAATCACACCTCAACTAAACAGAATTAAAAAGTGCCTCTCATTTTGTTATGAGAGACACTTTTTTTAGAGTCGATTTAATTTTTGGGCATTGCTCAAAATTCTTTTAGCTTCATGAAGTGCTTTCTGTTGCTCTAGATAGCTCTTAACTTTATTATCAGTGTCATCAATTGTACTTAATGTCTGTTCCAGTTTTTCAAATTCTTGATCAATTTCTTGTGCTAATGACAACTCTTCCGCCGTTTCATAAATAACATCGTCAATTGTTAAAATAATTTCCTCATTGACTAATCGTTCTACTTTTTTGGCATTTTTTATGATCACCCTTATTTCATGGATGGCTTTTTCTTGTTCATAAAAATGTTTTAGCTTGTGATCAGTGTCTTCTAATTTCTCTAAAGAAAGCTCTAATTCAGTGATGGCATGACTGATTTTAGTTAGAAGTCTGATTTCTTTTTGATCAAATGTTAACATCCCTTATTCCTTCTTTCTTAGGTAAATAGTGAGTAATGACCATCTTTCATCGCTTATTTTCCACGCTTTAACGTTTTTAATTTGTCGGATAATTCTTGTTGCTTGGCCTCCGCCATGGCATGCCATTTTTCTTTTTTCTCCGCTCTCATTTGAGCACGAGCGGCTTTTGCGAGTTGTTTTTCCAATTCTTGATTTTCAAAAATTTCTGTTTGAACATCCACGTAACTTTTTCTGATTATTTTAACAGCCCCTTCTTTCATCAATAATTGATTTAGTAACTGTTCATCTGATTCGTCGGCAACTGTCAGTAAAGCTAGTTTATTTTCGCCTAGTTCTTGAGCCACTTGCTTAAAGACACTCTGATTATCCTCAAGTTCGTCTAAATCGAAGCCTGTCCCGATCGTCATCCCTAAGCCACTCCCTAGCAGAACGCCAACGGGACCGCCTAAAATGCCTAAAAGACCACCAATTAAGCCACCTGCTGCCCAGTTATCGTCATACTCACTGAGATCAAAGCCGTCCTTAATTTCCAAAGAACCGTGATTATTTTTGATGATCCCTGAGGCGATGATGTCTAAATTCTGACTGTCTTGTTTTAAAAGAGAGAGTGCTTCATAAGTGCGACTTTCTTCGTTAAAAATAGTAATAACAATATTCTTCATTTTGAACACTTCTTTCATTTTGATTGGTTACCTTACGAGACTTATTGTATAATATAGGCATATATAAAAAAAGATACAGAAAAGTTAGGTGGTATAAAAATGGACACATTGGATAAACTGTACATAATTCCTCCATATAATTTAGACGGACCGATAACCAATAGTCATAAACACTTGGCCAGAGCGCTTTTTTCTTTAGTCAGCACACAGCCCTTTGACACGATTACTGTCAAAGAGATTTGCGATGAAGCAGCAGTTAGCCGTTCAAATTTTTACAATCATTTTGATGATAAGTACCACCTTCTGCTGTTTTGTCTCAAGTTGATCCCTCAGGTTGACTTACAAAATAAACTCGATTTTAATCATTCTCAGATGCTTTTTGATGATTTTTTAGTTTATATTGTTAACCATCAAGCTTTTTTCCGTTCCTTGGTCTCTTTTGAAAACGGCAGTGAGTTACGCCGTTTATTAGAAAGTGTCATCAATGAAGATATCAGGGAGTTTCTCCAAACAAAAGCCGCTATCAATCAAGAAACTCCCGTCACTCCCCTGGAATCACGGGTCAGTTTTTTAACCGGTGGGGTTTCCAGTTTGATTCAATGGTGGTTACTAAACGGTTTAGAGTTGACCGTTCAAGAAATAAGTCAGACGATCAATGAATTTGTCACGTCTTAATGCCAGGGTTAAAATACTGATAAGTTGGTTTCAGCCTACACTAAAAGACGTTCTCTTTTTCTAAGGGAACGTCTTTTTCGTACAACTGGCTATTAATTTTTTCCTTAAAGAGTCCCTAAAAAAGCAAAAGCAGCTATAATGACCTCAATTAAACACGACACTAAGATAATCAAAAATGGCATGAACTAAAATTGGCACAAACAGTGTACCGCTTTTTTTGTACAAGATCGCGAAAATAGCACCTCCTAGGATTCCTTGGCCAATCATTTCACTTAACATTCCCTTAAAAAGCGTCACCAGGTTGGCTTCATTAATGATTGAGGGTAAAAAAGCATGAGCGGCTCCAAATAACATCCCACTGATGATCGCTCCTATCCAAAAGCCATACTCTTCCTCAATTTTGCTGAACAAATACCCTCTGAAAATCACTTCTTCTGAAAAGGCGACAACGACCAAATAAAAAAATGCCTGATAAAAGCCAGTTAATGAAAAATCCTGATTGACGATAAACATAACCAAATAAAGGATCGCCAAGCCCCCTATGAGAAACGGGCGAGTGAGGGTTAACCCAATTTTTTTAAGCGACTTATCTTGAAACCAAGTCCCTAAAATCAAGACAAGGGGCATTGCCAGGTTTCCTAAAAAATCTCCTAAGAGTTTTACGCTAAGGTTCGCGGCTGTAACATCCTTGACTTTAATAATCCCACCATTTTGCCAAACGCAAGCCAAATAAAAGTAGAAATATACGAGATAAAGGATAACGATGAGAATCGGTCCTATTATTTTTTTACTTCGCTCCATTAGAACATCCCTCCCTATGTCGTTAAAGCTCTAACGCAAACCCTAGTTGTCTCAGGAGCTTAATAGTTTGCCTCCAACAAAGATTACTAAAAGAATCAGCGCTGGAATGCCATACATTTTCAAGGCTTGTTTTTTGTTAATCAAGCGATAGCTCAATTGCATGTAGAGGTAAACTAACCCAATAACAAAGACATCAAATGTCAGGCTGTCGATTCTGACAAAAAAAGGTTGTTTGCTAAAATTTATCGATAGTCGGCCCAGATAAGCCCAAGGTGCAATAATCGGGGTATAATCAATCCCGTTAGAATGAGTCCATACTCCGATAATAAATTGAAGCAAATGGACGCCGACAATTATTAGCATGCTGATCGCTAAGCTATCAAAGACGGTTTTCTGTTCTAATTCGTCGAGCTGGCGGGTCAGTTTCTTTAGCAGTGTTTTGATTAATCTGAAGACATTGACTATCGATATGATAAAAATGACATTGAGTCCTAAAACCATATAGGTAAAATAATTCCCTAACATTCGTTACTCCTCCTCTAAACTAAAAATGGCTTCAACCGGTTGATTAAAAAACTTGGCTATCTTCAAGGTTAACTCTAAACTTGGATTGTATTTCCCAGTCTCGATTGCTGTCATCGTTTGCCTTGAAACCCCAAGGGCATCGGCCACTTCTTTTTGCATAAGGTTTTTCTGTTCTCGTAGTTCTTTGATTCGATTGCTTACGGCCATTAGAACGCCCTCCAAGTAAAGTTTCCTTTACATCGATTATAAGTCAATATCAAAAAAATGTAAAGCTTCCTTTACCTATTCGAGAATTTTAGTCAAGTTAGTCTTTTCTGCCAAAGAACTTTGGCTAATCCGTTGGTTTAATTAAAAATAAACAAAAGGGCATCATTACAGCAACAATTCACCTGTAAACTCTTGCTTATACCCTAAGAAATGAGGCTAATAACGATGAGACAACGATTAAATCCAGTGAAAACTAAGACACCATCTGATAAAATTCGCACAGGGCAATCCTTTTTATATCGAAAAAATGGCTTTGAAAGTATGGTGTTGGAAATTCAATTAAAAAAGAATATTGACTACCAACCATTGACAGAGGCCTTCGGGCAAGCCATTGACCGCTTTGACTACTTAAGCCAACGATTAATCTCGGAGGCGGGTGATTTTTTTCTAGTGACCAATCCCAAACCTTTTATTATCAGAAATGACTCCCACTTTTTGCCTTTAGGAGGACTTGAGGTAAATGATCATCTCTTGGATATTCATTATCTTGGTCACACTCTCTACATCGCCTACCATCACGCTATTTGCGACGGAAGAGGTATTTTGCCTTTTGTTCGAACCTTTCTCTATTATTATCTCAAAGGAGACTGCCAGCTTAGCCCAATCGTACCTGACATTCAATTAAGTGGTTCGCCACTCCTAAGAGGTGAAACAACGGAACCAGCTCTGCCAAAATCACTAGCAGGCGAAGCCATGCCTACTATCCAAAAAAACGGCTTTTCCTTACCTGAGGCTCAAGATCAAACCCAACGCCTTTCCTATTCCTATCTTTTTCAGATCAAACTCGATTCAACGAGCATGATGACTTATGCTCGCTCACTTAAGGCATCTCCAGCCACCCTACTTGCCAGCCTATTTTCTGAGACGATCCAGCAGATTCATCCGAGAAACAAGCAAGCGATTTTGTGTAATCTGGTGACTGACTTAAGAGGAGCAAGTCAGCAACTGTCATAGACCTCTAGAAATTGCGTTAGCAGCTTGCCCTTGGCCTATCCGCAAAAAGCTTGCGACCGCCAAGAACTGGTGAAAGACTATCGGCAAAGGATTGGCGACTTCAAAGATGTTGTTAATTTACAAGCTGAATTGAAAAAAGTCTTGAGTCTCAGCGACCACCTTGATAGTTTACCAAGTTTTGCTGAGAAACAAGCCTTTTTAGCCTTTTATGAGACCTTACTTTCCGATACTTATATCCTAAGTTATATTGGTCAATTGCAGTTAGGTGCCTTAGAAGATCACATTCAAGCCATTCATACTTATACAAGTGGCACGCGAGGATTGTCAATTGAAGTGTTGGCTTTAGCGGACGGTTTCTACCTCGATATTATGCAAAGTTTTCCCACGACTACCTCTGTGGATCACTTTTTGTCTCTCTTGGCGTCACTGGGGATAACCGTTGAGTCAACTTCTGTCAAAAAGGTGAGCGTGCCAAAAGATAAAATTCAGCAAAGACTTGGGATTTATAAAAAAAACTGACTAGGGTATCCTAGTCAGTTTCATCATCATTCTATAGACGATTAAATGTATTGACGACATTTTCAGTCGTAAAGCCGTATTCAGCTAAAACGGTTGGTGCTGGAGCGCTGGCTCCGAAACGGTCAACTGTCACAGTGGCCCCTTCAACACCGACATAACGTTCCCAACCAAAGCTAGCGCCCATTTCAACCGCTACTCGTTTGGTAATCGCTTTTGGTAAGACACTTTCTTTGTAGGCTGCGTCTTGTTTTTCGAAGAGATCCATACTTGGCATTGAGACCACTGAGACGTCTTTACCTGCTGCCGCTAATTCTTTTTGAGCCGCTATTGCTAGCGCTACTTCAGAACCAGTTGCAATTAGGATACCCTCAGGAGTGTCAGTTTTAGCTGGTGATAACACATAAGCGCCTTTAGCAACTCCGGCTTCCGCCTGTTCTTTGGTGCCCTCTAAAACTGGTAAATTTTGACGGGTTAAGGCTAAGACTGTTGGATGATCCGTTGAGGCCATCGCTAGTTTCCAAGCTGCACGGACTTCGTTACCGTCAGCTGGACGTAATAATGACACGTTTGGCATACCACGCAAGCTTGATAGTTGTTCGATCGGCTCATGGGTCGGGCCATCTTCACCCACTGCGATTGAATCATGAGTTAAGACGTAAGTCACCGGTGCGTTT
>NZ_JAEEGA010000040.1 GCF_017829975.1 Vagococcus allomyrinae
CGGGGAAACAGGCAGTTGCTGCCCCTTAACAGACAAACTTGAAACATGGGAATCAAACAGACTGACCTTGGACCCATGATTGAGCAATATGTTGACTAACTCAGGCGCGGCCGACATGCGAGTATCAGAAATATTCTTTTTATACGTAACCCCGAGCACCCCAATCCTAGCACCAGAAATTGACAGGCCCTCTTCCGTTAAGGCCGTCAGCAATTTGACCATTAGAAAATCCAGCATGGAGGCATCAATTTTGGCGGCCGTATTAATGAGTGGGGTGGAGAGTTGTTGCTGGGCCATGTACCACTGCAAGTAAAAAGGGTCAACGCCAATGCAGTGGCCCCCGATCTTAACCGCTGGATCGAAGCGCATAAACCCAAAGGGCTTGGTAGCTGCCGCTGTCAAGACCTCATCGATGGCAATGTTCAGCTGATGGCACAGTTTACTAAGCTCATCTGCCAAAGCAATATTGACGAAGCGAAAGGTGTTTTCATACAGCTTGGCCATTTCAGCTACCTCAGGTGAGGAGACCGCAACGGCCATGTCACCAATAACGGCCATTGCCAGTGAGGTACAAGTCTCAGTTACCCCGCCGACTAACTTCGGCGTATTATCAAAATTAAACTGCTGATTCCCCGGATCGACTCGTTCTGGCGAAAAAGCAATAAAAATATCCTTTCCAGGTGTTAAGCCTTTTTCAAGCAGCGGCGTAACCAAATGCTCAAGAGTGGTGGTGGGGTAACTGGTACTTTCAAGAATGATCAGCTGCCCCTGACGAACATGAGCGATGACTTGAGAAGCAGCGCTTTTTAGAGCAGTCAAATCAGGCTGTTGCTGGGCATCGATCGGGGTAGGAACGTCAATAAAAATAACATCAAGAGCGGGTAATAACTCAAAAGTGGTGGCGACCTGATTGTTAGCCAAGTAGGTCGCCACATCTTGATCAGCCACGTCATCAATGTAACTGTCACCAGACAAAAGTTGGGCGATTCGCTCTTGGTTAATGTCAATACCCAGCACTGAAAAACCTTTTTGTCCGTAGTGCAAAGCGTGGGGCAAGCCGACATAGCCTAAGCCGATAACGCCGATCTTGGCTTCTTTAGTCGCAATTTTCTCCCTCAATAAGTTAGCGGGAGTGGTTAAGTGTAAGTGTGTCATCTGAATAGAAAACCTTCTTTCTTTTTTTGTGGATCGAATGGAATAAATAACGCTGTTCGTTTAGTTAACTATACGAACCGGACTTAAAAAAATAGATTCGAATACATCAAGCCGTACACGAATCTAGTTGCAACGTTCAAATTTTCACTAGAACAATCATACAACAGAACGCTTTAAAAAAATTTTATTGTTTTGTCACGATTCTTGACAAAAATATTATAAGGTGCTATTTATAAACAGGTTGTTGTTGAACCTATAAGACTAACCGCGAAGTTCAATCCGTCTTTTAGATAAATGGCGGTAAAGGGTCGGAGCGGTGATGTGGCATTGAGTCACGATTTGTTGAATTTGGGCATTGGTGGTTTGATACAAGTGAATCGCCTTTTCAATATTGGCCGTCTTACAAGGTCGTCCCAGCTGTACCCCCTTTTCTTTAGCTGTCACAAGCCCTTTTAGGATTCGTTCACGACCCAACGAGGCTTCCATGTCGCCGATTTCCGCCATCAAGGGAAACAGCCATTGCCCTTCAGTGGTTCGGGTGTCAAGTTGATCGTCGATGCTGACGAGCTGAATGCCTTGGCGATTAAAATAATCCAGCAAGGTTAAGAGGTGAGTAGGACTGACACCTAACCGATTGAGTTTTAAAATTAAGAC
>NZ_JAEEGA010000041.1 GCF_017829975.1 Vagococcus allomyrinae
GAGGCTGACCCATAAGTCTCAACCATGATAATAAGGACGCAAAAATCAGAAAACTGATTTTTGTGTCCTTATTTCTTTGCTTATTTTTATTAAAACACTGTCTTGCGACAGTCATCTTCCTTAAATTGGTGGCCATTAAGGCAAACCCTAACTCGTTTTTAACCTTGTCTTTACCCCTAACTGATAAGCGAGTGAACCCTAAATTAGCCTTCAGGTTTCCGAAGGCTGGTTCTACATCTATTTTTCTACGACGATAAATATCCCCGGTTTCTTTTGTCACTAATAGCTCTCTCGCATGGGCTTTGAAGTACTCCCAATTGCCATTCTTTTGTATCACACGATTTCGATTACTTTTAACTGTCGTACAGTGAGAACGAAGTGGACAATTTGAACAATCTTCACACTCATACATTTTAAGTTGGCGTTTAAAACCATATTTATCTGTCCGTGTACTATAATTTCTAAATCTTACCTCACGGCTATTCGGACAGACATAATGATCCATTAATTCGTCATACGCCCAGTTCTGCGTGTGAAATGGATTCTGCTTAAACTTTTTTGTTTGTTCTTTTTGATACATGGTATAAGTGATTAAAGGCGTCCGCTCAAAATCATCCATGATGGCTTGGTAATTTTCTTCACTGCCATAACCGGCATCTGCGACAATATACTGAGGTAAATCAAAGTAGTTTTCTTTAATTGTGCTTAGAAAAGGGAGGAGGGTTTTAAAATCCGTTGGATTTGGAAAAATGTCGTAAGCCAAGACATACTGATTGTTTGTCGCTATTTGTAAATTATAGCCCGGTTTTAATTGTCCATTCCTCATATGGTCGTCTTTCATTCGCATAAAGGTGGCGTCGGAATCTGTTTTTGAATAACTATTTCGCTCTCCTAATTGCTTTCGATGTGCTCGATAGTTTTCTTTTCTTGCCTTGAAATCGTTAAATTGTTTCAATAGCTTTCTAGGTTCTTTTCTTTCGGAACGAATGGTCTTACGTTCTTCCGTTGTTTCTGACGCCTCTATTTGAGCGGTTAATTCATCGACTTTTTGTTCTAAAGATTGAACGATCGTCGAAAAATTCTCTTCTGTCAGTTGATCCTCTTCCTCTTTTAAAGCGGGAATGATTTCATCCTCAACCATTTTTTGATAGAGTTCTTTTGATTTTTTTGTCAAACTCTTCTCATAATTATTAATGCTTTTCTTCCAAACAAATGTGTACTTATTCGCATTGGCTTCCAGTTTAGTTCCATCAATAAAAATGGCGTCGGTGTCAATCAACTCCTGTGAGACTAATTGGTTTCTGAATTGGACAAAACACTCTTCTAAAAGAGGTTGAACAATTGGATTCACCCGAAAGCGATTAATGGTTCTAAAATTAGGATAGTGGGATTGCGTTAACCAACGAGCACGAATACTATCTTTGGAGAGGCTTTCTATTTTTCTGCCTGAAAAAATCGATTGCGTATAGCCACATAAAATGAGCTTCAACATCATTCGTGGGTGGTAGGAAGAGGCGCCCATTTGATGATGAAAGGGTTCAAAAGCGATATCAGGAATACTTTCCACTAGTTGATTGATGGCGAAAGCAATATCATGTTCTTCCAATTCATTTTCTAAATCGAGTGATAAAACGACCTGTTTCATGTTATAATTTTTATACATAGATAGCACTCCCTTTAATTATTGATTAGGTACTTTAATTATACAAGGAAGTGCTATTTATTTCGTCAAAAAAGGCCAAAAATCTTAAAAAAGATTTTTGGCCTTTTGGCTTATGTTGAGGACTTATGGGTCAGCCTCTTT
>NZ_JAEEGA010000042.1 GCF_017829975.1 Vagococcus allomyrinae
ACTGGTCGCGTATCCATGCCGGTTTTTTATCTCACTATTTTTCGCTTCAATCATATAGCGATTTTTAGCTAATTCTTTGAATTCTTCTGTATTTTCAAACTCAATTTGTTCTTGATGTAGATCAGACTTAATTGAAATGGAATATGTTTTACTTTTTGCGCCTTCCGCATAACACCCTTCACGAATAGGACATTTTCTACATTTCTCAACGTCAAAATAGTAGGTCATCACTTGATTTGCATTTTGATTTTTCTTTCCTTGGCGTGCTTTTCGGACTGCCAATTCACCTGCAGGGCAGACCATCATATCTGCATCTTTATTAAACATAAACCCATCACTATCTTTACGCCCACCTTTTGAAACGTTGGGGTTTAATTTTGCGACAAGCTTAATGCGTTTCTTTTTTGCATAACTTAAGTTATCTTTACCAGAATACGCAGCATCCCCAAGAACTGTTTTTACAGCAATACCATTCTGTTCTGTTTTTTCAATTAACTCAGTAAAATATTTCCCGTCTGATTTTTCACCTGTCGTCACAACCGCAGCTGTGATAAGCCGGTTATCATCCATTGCGATATGAGTTTTGTACCCGAAAAACGCTGTATCAGCTGTTTTATGTCCTATTTTTGCGTCATGATCGACGGTGCTTTTTATGTGTTCTAAATCATCCTCAATGGTTTCTTCTAATAAATTCATACGTTCCTTAATTCCTGGGATTGAAGCTACCTTCGGTTCTTTTTCAAGCAGTTGTAATAATTCGTTTGAATAGGCTAATTCATCTGTTAACTCAGAACCAGTGTATTTTTTCGGCAACTTTTCTTTCAGTGTGTCATCAATTTGATACACTTTTTTTCGTAAGTTTTTTGACCGCTCTCTTAATAGTTCAATCGGAGACTTGGCATTATAAGCGGATTTCGTGTGAGTGGCATCGATAATAATGGTGTTCGAGGTGATGACTCCTTTTTGGATAGCTATTTCAATGGATTTCGAAATAAGCTGATCTAAAAAGTCCTCATTCTTTAAACGTAGGCGCCGAAATTTCGTGAGTGTGGTGGGGTGAATAACGTTGTCTTCCGGAGCCAAACCAAGAAAATATTT
>NZ_JAEEGA010000005.1 GCF_017829975.1 Vagococcus allomyrinae
TTTTATTGATTAAGATTTCCTGCTCGACGTTCGGGTACAATCTAAATTTATACGCTTTATGTCGTAACATTACCATTCACCTCGTTTGCTACTAGTTATTTCTTTTTTTGATGTTGTATGTAGCGTCTAATTTGCTCGTCTGTATTTTCACTAACTGTTGCGACAAAGTAGCTAGGATTCCAAAGATGACCACCCCCACAGACGCTTTTTAAGTTCGGGATGCGCTTTCAACAGGAACCGTGCAGACACGCCTTTAAATGCTTTCATTATATTAGGAATATAATGTTGAGGTTTTCATTCAATAAGTAAGTGAATATAGTCTTTATCTGACTCCATTTCCATGATTTGACTATCATTATCTAATGCAATCTGGTTTAATAATTTTTTAACATATGTATCAATGTCTCCGTGCAAAATATGATGTCTATATGTCACACACCAAACTAAATGATACTTTATGGAATAGACATATCCACGACCATGATGTACTTCTGACATGAAAAAACCTCTTTGTACATAGTTTAACATATGTCATCGTTAAATTCCAAAAAGAGTTTAATATATATGATATCGGCTGTTCAACATAGCTAAAGCTATGCCACAACCGAAGCCGATTCATCTACACGACTAAAGTCGCGAGTGTTCTCGGCTATTGCATAAACGCTGATGCCTGCGAATTTACCTCCCCTGTTTCAATCAGTTGTTGGAGATTGTAGGCATCGCTTCCTACTTCAATATTTTTGTTTTTCAAACTAAAGTAGGTCACGGAAAACAAGCTGACGTTTAAGGCGGTTTCTAAGGACTCATGGTTCTGCCTGTCTTTCAATTCAAATGTTCGGATGGCTTGACTGTTCGGATGAAATAGATGGAAATCAACGATGTTGATGCCATATGTTTTTCTTAAGGCAGAATAAAGATTATCCGACTCCATTTCTATCATCTCTCGATTGCCATAGTTCGACCGATAGGCTTCAATCGCATAATAAACCGTTCTTTCAACGAAAAAATGATGATTTTGTAATTGAAGTTCAATGGTCACTTTTTCACCGCTTTTGGTTGTCGCTAAAATATCAACTTCTGTTTTCATTAATTTTTCATG
The DNA here is from genome assembly GCF_017829975.1 of Vagococcus allomyrinae. Classification (GTDB taxonomy): domain Bacteria; phylum Bacillota; class Bacilli; order Lactobacillales; family Vagococcaceae; genus Vagococcus_D; species Vagococcus_D allomyrinae. The sequence goes on from NZ_JAEEGA010000005.1 coordinate 1,100, forward strand.
TTCGGTGCTCATTTTATATGTGTCTATATGGTAGGTTTCTTGTGGGACAACTGACTCGAATTCCATGTTTAAAATAGTCTCGATTAATTTTTTCAGCAAATGACGATTTTCTTTCGACGTAAACACCTTTTTGAAGACTAAGTCATTGGTCAATAATGACTCATTTTTTCTTACCATTCAGTCACTTCCTTGGGTAATGTTGCTCCTCAATCATCTGACACTAATTCATCAACGACGGACAAAAAAACTGCTCGATCACTTCTACGATTGACTGCGCAACATCCCCTCTTCACCGCTATCTTAACACAAAATAGAGTTGATTTTAAGGAAAAAAACTGACTTTCCCTTGCAAATTTAAGCATTTCAAGAATAGCGGCTTAAAGGTCTAACTCGCCTTCATCAGTAGCAAAGACTGATGATCATAAAACTAATTTAAACAAGGACATACTATTATCACGTTTAGCTACACTAAATTCTTGCCACATTGAAAGAAGCCAACAATAAAACACTTGATTATGATTTTTAATGCCCTTAAGCTAAGTATTAGAAGATGTTTTAAGAGCGGAGGAAAATAAATGAATGAACGACTATTTGAGTCAGTGCAGCAAGAAATAGAAGAAAATCATACAAACATCACAGGAATGATCATCCAAAAAGGGGATAAACGTTTATATGAACACTATTTTAACGATTGTCATCAGCGGAGTACCATCCATGTCTACTCGATTTCCAAAAGCATTCTCTCCTTACTATTTGGGATTGCTCAACAGGAGGGGTATCTTGAGGATCTGGAAGGCTCGATCTTAAGCTATTTTCCAAACCATCAAGTAAAAAATGAAAATCTACAAAAGATAACTGTCAAAAATCTGCTGACGATGACGACCCCTTATAAATCTGGCTTCCCCCCTTTCACTTATCTGCGATACTTTATGAGCCATGATTGGACGAAATTTACGTTAAAACGACTTGCAGGGAAACAGATTGGCCAGTTTAATTACACGCCCTTAGTGGGGCCGGATATTTTATCGGCTATTTTAGCTCAATCAACTGGGCAAAGTCCCTTGGAATTTGCTCAAAAAAAACTATTCGCCCCCCTAGGTATTCATGTGGAAAAAGCCATCTACTTAAAAACGGCAAAAGAACAAGTGATTTTCAATAAGTCGACTACTACAAGTGGGTGGGTGGTCGATGCCACTGGGCTAAATGCTGGCGGTTGGGGGTTGACACTAGCGACTGACGATTTACTAAAAATCGGTCAACTTATCCTCAATAAAGGGAAGTGGCATGGGGTGCCACTTATTCCTGAAGAGTGGCTCAATGAGATGCAGCAACCCCATAGTTATTGGGCAAAAGAACAACTGGATTATGGCTACTTATGGTGGATTATAGATAAATCGAAACCGATCATCGCTGCAATGGGGGACGGTGGAAATGTTCTTTACATCGATCAGGAACAAGAGGTCGTTATCGCTATTACCGCGTTGTTTAAGGAAAATGTCACTGATCGACTGAGTTTTATTCAGCAAACAATTATGCCATTAATTGAGACACAGGTGTAGACTTGAAGATAAAAAAGTACCACCGACAGCTTACTGTCACTGATACTTTTTTGATTATTTTAATTTTATGGCCCCTCAAGCCGCACAGGAGTCGCCGTTTCAACTAAGACCGCATTTAATTCATCAATCGTTTGTTTGCCTGATGTTCTCAACCAGTCACTCGTTGCTGCTTCGCCATGTTGAATGAAGATACCAACGCCTTCTGCCCAAGTTGCGCGGCCACATAAAACACCGTTAAAGGTTGAACCTGCTTCTTTAGCAAAACGTAATGTCTCGCGAAAGAGAGCGGCGGAAACACCGGCGCTTAGGAAAATAAAGGGTAACTGAGTGGCCTCCGTTTGTTCTTGAAAATGTCTGAGTGCCTCGTCTTTTGAGTAGACCACTTGGCCCTCAGCGTAGCCTTCTACAAAGGCCATGTTGACAGGCACTTCCACTTTCAAGACATCCACATGATATTTCTGCTTTGAAAACTCCGCCATCATCTTATTGACTTTATGTGGTTTTACCTTGGCATACTCAGGGCTTTCTGGTTCTAAGCCAGCGGCATCATACGACAGTAACTCTAAGAAAAATGGCAGGTCTTCTGCTACACATTCTGACGCAATCCGCTCAATGAACGCCTGTTTTTGGTCATTAATTTTTTCTGATTCATCGACATCGTAGTACAGTAGAAATTTGCAGGCATCGGCGCCTGCCTCCTTTAATCGGCGAACTGACCAAGTGTTTAAAATATCTGGCAATCGCCCTGGAACAGTTGCATCGTAACCCGTTTTCTCGTATGCTAGTAATAAGCCACTTGCTGGATCTTTCTGTTTAGCCGCAGGTAATCCGTATTCAGGGTCTAGTAATATGGAAGATGTATAGGGTGTTAACTCTTTTGAGACAAGAGTTTTAAAGGCCATTATATCTTCCTGAGTGGCTTCTTTTTTGTACTTAGCCATCATTTTTTTCATCGCACCACGCTGGTCGATCGCTAGGGCAGCAATTATGCCATCCTTGTTTAAGGTTCTTTTTAAGCGGTCATGCTTACTTTCACTCACTACATTTCGCCTCCAATTTCGTATAAAACTTTTACTTCTCTCGATGCTTTTTCGCGCATTTTTTCAAAGGGCAAGGCTTGGTCTTCTAAGGAATAGATGCTCGTAATTAAAGGCAAGGTATCGATGACCCCTGTCGCTAAATAGCGTAGAGCTGAATGCCATTCGAACCCTGGAAATGGGGCAGAATAAGACATCCACGAGCCAGTCAATTCTAGTTCACGTCTTAAAATCAACTCAAATTCCTCTGCTTCAAAATTAATCGGGCGCGTACATGTTCCAATAAAGGAAACTTTTGCCTGTCGATTGGCGTAAATAATCGATTGAACTTGAGTGATACTAGTTCCCGCCGTTTCAAAAACCAAATTCGCTAAGCCGTTCTCCTTAAAATGATGATCTATGTCTACGTTTAAAGGGTTAACTGTCACGTCTGCCCCAATCTCTTTGGCTAAAGCCAGTTTTTCATCGTTCAAATCAATCACTGTAATTTCTCCAACCCCACGAGCTCTTAAGGCCAGAACGGTCATTAAGCCAATTGTGCCAGCACCGATGACCAGTGTTTTGTCTCCTGCTTTTGTTCGCACACGCTCAATTCCATGAATGGCCACTGTCAGTGGTTCAATGGTCGCTGCGACTTTCAAGGCTAAGTCATCGGGGACTACTAAGCAGTTAGCTTCTGGTACAACGATATATTCCGCCATAGCCCCTTGTTGCCTAGAGCCAATAAAACTATAATTAGGACATAATTGAGGGCTGCCACTATAACATTGCTCACATTTGTTACAAGGTACCAATGGTGCTACAGCCACTCGTGCCCCTTTTGGCAATTCAACCTCTTCACCAACTTCCGAAATCGTGCCAGAAAATTCATGGCCTAACACTTGGGGAAACTGATGGACGCCTCCGTCAAAATAGCGAGGTAAATCCGAGCCACAAACACCTACATAGGCTACTTTTATTAAGACTTCTTTTTTAGATGGCTTCGGTTTGTCGATCTTTTGTAATTCAAAGGTTTCAATACCCGTTACTGCCAGTGCTTTCACTCTCAACTCACCTTTCTGTTTTTAGTTTGATGTCACATATAATTTGCCTTGTTTGTATTTGGCATAGGTGTACAAGACACAAAAACCGTAAAGAATCGCAATGACAACAAATCCCAGCCCCATTTCTAAAGTGATGCCTTTTGTTAGCAGATAGGTAATGGGCGAACCGGCTTGATCCATTGAAGATATTTGCTCGCCTGCTTTGGTTAAGCCGACTTCTTGACCTAGAGCTTGTTGCAGCGAGGCCATTTGATTGGCAATCCACAGGGTCATGGTCATGATGGCTGTTCCTGAAAACAGCACTCGGAAAATATTGCCTTTGTGAACACCTACTGCAAGGGCGACAAAAAAGCCAATTGTGGCTAAGTCGCCAAAGGGTAAAATATTATTTCCAGGTAATAAGACAGCAATCAGAATTGTCAGTGGTACGAATAACATCGAAGCCGACACGACTGCTGGATCACCTAGCATCAAAGCACAATCCAATCCGATATAGAAGTCACTTCCTGAAAATCGTTTATCCAACATTTTTCGAGCAGCTTCTGAAATAGGAATAAGGCCTTCCATAATTAGTTTTACTACCATCGGCATTAAGACCATCACCCCTGCCATTTGTACGGCTAAAGTTGCGGCTTGTCCGATGGAATATTTAGCTAACAGGCCAATTGCAAAGCCTAAAATTGCGCCAACAATGGTTGGTTGTCCAAAAACGCCCAGCCGTTCTTCAATTTTTTCTGGCGTTAAGGTAATTTTATTTAAGCCAGGAATCCGTTCGATCAGATCATCAATCGGTTTGGCCATGACGCCCATATAGGCAGATGTGCCATGGGGCATTGCGATGCCTTCCAAATCGAAGTAATTTTCTGTCACCGGTACGAAGATGTCTCCAAGCTTATAAATAATGACTGCGTGAACGACGATTCCAACAATCCCCCACATAAAACTGCCTGTCGCTACTTGCACGATGGCCCCAGTAAAGGCAATATGCCAAATATTCCAAACGTCTACGTTTACCACTTTCGTCATTTTTGTCATTAGCATCACAATGTTAACTAGGATGGCAATTGGAATCGCAATTAAACCTAAATTGGATGCCCAAGCCATCGGCGCCGTACCAGGCCACCCAAGGTCAATGACATTTAATCCTAAGTTGTAATTATCGGCCATCGATTTAGCAGCATCCCCGAGATTTTCAGTCATTAAGCTAATGACTAAATTGATCCCGACAAAACCAATGCCGACGGTCAGTCCCGAACGAAGTGATTTTCCCACTCCTTGTTTGAGTATAATTCCAATGATAAAGATGATTAAAGGCAACATTACCGTTGGCCCTAAATCAACAATATACTTGATAACTCCCATCTAAATCCCTCCTTATTAGGTTAATGCGTCTAAAATCTGCTGTTCTACTTTTTCAATCCCAATACCGGAAATAAATGCGACGCCATGAACAACGGGTACGCCAAACTCTTTTTTTACTTTCGCCGTCGTAACAATCAAATCCGCTCCATCTTTTTCAGATTCTAATTCTGTAATTCGCGTTTGTTTTACTTCCCCATCGATGCCATTTGCTTTTAACAATTCACGAATGGCGTTTGCGGCAACGGTTGATGTGGCAATGGCACCGCCACATGCAACAATAATTCTTTTTTTCATCGTGTTTCCTCCTCGTTATAAATACGTGTTAACAACACTTTCAAATTCTGCGCTATTTTTCGCTTTTAACACTTTCTCAATTAAGACCCCCTCTTGAATTTTGGTCACCAGATTTTGTAGTTGATCTAGATGAACCTCCCCCTCACTAAGTGCCAACATAAAAATTACTCTTGGGAACACCGTATCCTCCTCGTCACCTCCCATCTCATTGAATACGAGTTCAGTTTTATTAACAATACATAGGATCGTATCATTTATTACAAATGTGCCATCTGTATGGGGGATTGCCACAGATGGTACAGTAGGTAAGCCCGTTGGGAATTGTTTCTCTCTAATATTGAGCGCCTTTTCAAATTCATTGGACACATTGCCATTATGAATTAGAAATTCTGTCGCCCCTTTAAATAATTCCTCTTTTGTCGTAAACGAGGTGTCAAATAAACATTCTTTTTTAATCATCGGTTTGGGTCCCTTCCGTTTTGATGCATTCAATATTATGTGCGATAAATGTTTCTTCCATTTCCGGCTCCTTAATATCCGTCGTAATGATAATATCAAGATCGTCCAGATTAGAGGTTTTATACAACGCTGACTTGCCCAATTTGGTTTCGTCTGCAAGCAAAATCACTGTTTTACTATGGTGAAGCATCACTTTGGAAATTTCAATTTCACCCATATGATAGTTGGTGACGCCCGAATTAACGTCGACCCCCGCACAGCCAAAAAAGCCTAAATCAACAAAAATTTCTTTGGCGTTAGTCAATCCGAATGTTCCAAATAGTGAATCTTCATTTTTACGGACATTTCCACCTAAAATAATCAAGTTGATCCCAGAAGAATGAATCAAAACATTGACGATCGGAATACTATTAGTGACCACCGTCAAATTCTCAAAGTTTTTTAGCTTTTTGGCTAAAGCATAGGAACTTGTCCCGTAATCCAGGTAAATGGTATCTCCTGGCTCAATAAATTGATAAGCTCGCTCAGCAATCTTGCTCTTCTCTCTTTCGTTTTCAGCCCGTCGCCGTTCATAGTCCGTTTCGATATTGGCTTCGTCTAACACAGCGCCTCCATAAGTTTTTTTCAATAATCCTTGTTCTTCCATCTCGACAATGTCTTTACGAACGGTTTCCCTAGAGACTCGTAGTTGTTTACTCAAATCCAAAATCCGCACAGATTTTTTCTCTTTCAAAATAGTTAAAATTTGTTCCTGGCGATTGTCTGCCATAATTGACACCATCCTTTGTAATCGTTAACATTATATTAGCATATTTTTGGCGAATTGCAACACTTTAATTTGCACTTTGCAAATATATCTGTTTTCTGCAAAGTTATTGCCAAAAACAGAGCAAGTTAATGTATAATGAACCTATCAAAAACTAGGAGTGTTGAATATGATTCATTTAATTTGTCCCAACCCTGCAATTGATAGAACCATCTTATTAGAAACCATTGACTTTAATGTGCCAAATCGGCCGATCGAAACCAGAGAATTTCCAGGCGGAAAAAGTTTTAATGTGGCCTATGCCTTGTCTTACGATGACCTAGAAGAAGAAATTGTGATCCATACCATGCTTGGAGGTTTGTATGGCACACACCTTGCCAATTTAGCAAAAGAGCGCGGTTATCAAGTGCAAGCAACAGCCGTTCACAAGGAGACTAGAATGTGTAATATCCTAGTTGACATGTCAAAAAAAACAATTATTCCCGTCTATGAAAATGGCTTTTCCTTAGATAGCGACACCTTGAAGCAGTTCACAGACGCTTTGATTAGGTCCATTCAAAACGGCGATATTATTGTCTTCTCTGGTTCACTTATGAAAAATATGCCTGACGACTACATTGTTCAATTGGAAAAATCATTGGTTGCTAAGCAGATTTCAGCAAAACTATGTGTGGATACCAGTGGCGAGGCTTTAGTCCAAACTTACGAACAGCTAACCCCTTACCTAATAAAAATTAACGACGAAGAAATAAAGGCGCTATTTCCTGATAAACAGTTAAGCACCGTTGATGATTACTTAAAACTATTAGCTGAAGATATTAAGAAGGAAATACCCAATTTCATTATCACCTTAGGAAAAATGGGGATTGTTGGTCGGATAGAAGGCGAGTTGTACGTTGGGGCTGCTGACCCCATCGAAGCCAAAAATCCGGTCGCTTGTGGCGATTTTTTCTTAGGGCGTTTACTAAAGGGAATTGTGGCACAACAGACAGCTGAGGAAATGTTGCGAAGCGCGTTATTATTTTCAACTTGTAACGCAATGACCTGGTATCCAGAAGTCAGCGACCAGCAAATGAGTGAGCTATTGCCAACTATTACTTGTCAACAAGTCACATTAAACGGAAATCACTAAAAAAAAGCACCAATCAAAACGTGTCTGTTTTGATTGGTGCTTCTTAGTCTTCTTCTGCCACCCAGTCTCTCAGCAGTTCTGAGATTGGACGAATTTTAGTGTGTTGTAAAAAATCTTCATAAGGCTTGTCGCCAAGCTGCGCGTCATAATAATCTTCTAAGTGCTCAAATGTCGCCGTCTTTAATAATTCTGCTACATCTTTATCTTCTAATTTTGCCATGGCCGTCAGAAATTCGTGTTCTTCTTCAGATACGTCAACATGAATTGTTGGCATGTCATATTCCCCTTTTTTTCTTGTTCCATTTTCTCAGCATCGACAAGTTCACTATAACATCGTTTTATAATAATTTGCAACAACTAAGTGCACAAAGAGCCGGTCATTTCATTCTGGCATCGTTACTGTCGAGGCCTTTTTATTTTTTTTAACTAACTCTCTGAAAATTTTCCAGAAACAATCATCCTTTACGCTAGCACTGACTGTTGGTTAATTGGCTAAAAGTCATCAAAATCAAAACATTCTAGTGACGTCTGTGACACGGTAAAGATCGGAACAATTTAATGAAAAAAACTAACCGCTTCGTAAACTTTGCCCAAGTTTAGCGGTTAGTATGAAATAAAGATGCTACTGCCTAAAATGGCTCTACATTGAGGGCATGTTGACGCATGTCCTCTTTTGTTGAACTGAGTATATCATAAATACCACCTTTTTGCTATGTTACTGATTTTTTGCTGTCAAATAAAACTTAATCAATATTTTAAAAGAAAACGCAAAACCTAGTTAAATTCCTCTTTATTTAACTAGGTTTTACCATTATTCAATGATATGATAAATGAGTAGAAAAGTTAACAGGCGGTGGCAATCTTTGAATGGAGGTGGTAGCTTATGAGAATAAGCACTAAATCTAGGAAAGGAGCGCCCATTTTGTCCGTATATGAGACAATTCAAGTGGTATTAAGTGGTGGTATGTTTATCATTGCCTTAGTCACCTTGATTGTCAAAATACTAAATAGCGACAAAAAAAACTAACCGCTTCATAAACTTTGACCAGTTTAGCGGTTAGTATGAAATAAAATATGCTACCGTCTAATACGGCTCTACATTGAGGGCATGTTGACGCATGCCTTCTTTTGTTGACTTAAGTATATCATAGATACCATCTTTTTTACAATGTTACTTCCGTCATTTAGGTTGCTTCACTTTTAGTGCCATCGTTTCTTTGATGGCTTTACTTCTTGTTTCGTTAACTAATTTAACGGATGACTTTTACCTTTTAAAAATCTCTCATTCCCCTCCGCTTTGAGTCATTCATACAAGAGCTACTATTAGACCTATAGATAGGCAAGAATGCTCAACTTAATCCACAGATATCACCGTAGCGGTGGGATACTTTTCTTTTATCGCTTTTTCATAGGGCTTCGCATTTCGAGTTAAAGCAATGAGCGGATTCTCTGTATGAACCATTTCATAAAGCTGCCCCAGCTTTACAATATTCCAGTCAACTTCAGGGAATTCTTTTTTCATTTTCTCTTCTTTCTCAGCTAGATATTTATCATTGTAGTGAGCACTGACTAGCGCACTAGCTGATGTATCAAATCGATCAATGCCAGTAACAAAATAGGCTGCTTTCATTTTTACCACCCTTTCAGATTCACACTTTTATAATACGCTCATTATATAATTAAATCAAAGTAAAACACTTAAAAACAAAAAGAGTAACGCTCATTTTGAGCTGTTGTGATAACAACAAAAAAAGCGCACATGACCTGAATTTTGAAAGTTAATAAATCAGAATATTCTGAGATTATCTACGCAACACTAGTGTTTCTTTAAAAAATACTTATGAATAACTATTTCACTACAGCCCCCTCTTTCGACCCAACACAAACAAACCAACTCTTCACAAAACAAGAGCTGGTTCGATATAGAACTAGCTTAGGAGCAGTTTAAGAGTTGGCCTTTTTCTGGCACCCCTCTTAAAAGGACCAAGCCCTCCTTTGCTAGACACTATCCAGTTGCTTCCACTTAAACCTTACTCAATGCCTTCAGCCTTTGCCAGCTCACTCAAACAAGCGACAATGGCCTTCACCCCTGCTTTTAAGGTCTCCCGAGGGCAACCGATATTGACTCTAAAGAATAACCCGTCTTCCTCGAAAAAGTCATCACCTGACTGAATGGCCACGCCACTTTCCACCATCTTGGCTCGCAGTTCTTTTCCGGTCAAGTTTACCGATGACAGCTCGATCCACGCAAGGTAGGTCGCTTCTAGCTTCGTCACTTCCACAAAGCTAAAAGGCTTCAGTTCTTCCACCAAATACTCATAATTACTAAAGAGATACTCAGTTAAGCTATCCACATAATCGGCCCCATGTTCATAAGCTTTGGTTAAGGCCAGATAAGCAAAACTGTTTAACAAATCACCGGTGTGACTGTAGGCTTTGACTTGGTCAATTTTCTTGATGAAGTCTTGATTGTCCGTGATATAGTAAGATGCTTGCAAGCCCGCTAGATTAAAGGTTTTAGTCGGCGCACTTAACATCACCACTTGATCATAGTTCAAGGCTCGCGCCACCTTCATCAACGGGGTAAAGTGTTGCTCAGGCATGATCAAATCAGAATGAATTTCATCCGACACGATCGGAATGTTGTTGGCTTGACAGAGGGTCACCAGTTGAATCAGCTCTTCTTCGGCCCAAACTCGCCCAGTTGGGTTGTGTGGGTTACAGAGAATAAAGAGCTTGATTTGATGGTCTTCAATCAGTTGTGTCAAGGCGTTAAAGTCAATCTCATAGTAGCCCGCTTCTTTCAACAGCTTGGCTCGAACAATTTCTCTCTTCGCAAAGAGGGGTTCCTTTTCTAAAGGGCCATAGGTCGGGTTAAACAACAAGACCTGATCCCCTTCCTCTGTTAAGGCTCGCACCACATTGTTTAACGAGACCAGAACATTTGGGGTGAAAAAGACGCTGTCCTTCTGATACGTGATCTGATTACGCCGCTGATGCCAGTCAATGACCGCTTCTTTATAGGGAAAACCATAAAACCCGTAGCCAAAAATACCATGCTTAGCCCGCTCAATCACTGCGTCTACTACTTCTCTTGGCGGTCTAAAATCCGTGTCGGCCACCCACATCGGAATTAAATCACTGTTACCATATAAAAACTCCAAGCCATCCCATTTACCAGCAATCGTCCCTCTGCGATCAATTACTTGATCAAAATACTCAAAATTATACGTCATTTTTTTTGCTCCTTTCTAAACAATCTTCTCGACTAATTTTTTCTCACCATTGGTCACTAAAATTAACGCCGCAATTCCTAAAGCAAAACCTAATGCCACCATAAAGGAGGCTGTTGCCAGATTATCTGAAAGCAGGCCTGCTATCCCATTCATCAACATCGGAGCGAAAGCAAAACCGAGACTGGTCAAGGCGGAAAACAAACTCATGCCCATCGGGACTGAGGTGGATTTCAGCAAGGAAGTAATCAAATACAACAAGCGGGTCATGACCGTGCCATAGCCCAAGCCAAAAATGAAAGAGCCTCCGACTAAGCCGACTTTTGCATGAAGGACGCCGATGATCAACAAGCCCCCCGCCATCAAAAGGTAACTAATCCAAAGAGTATTCGATTTTAAGACTTTGACTACTTGGCTTGCCACAAACCCAGCCAAGATAGTGCCCAAACTATTGACCGATAAAGCCAAACCAGAGACAGAGGAATCGCCAATGCCATTAATATCGGCATGTAAGGCCATATTATTGGACAAGACAGACGTCAACATGGTTAAGGTGACAGCTAAGGTCAATAATAAGATCACGGTCAGACTTCCCACGGCAAATTTTTGGTCATCAGATTCTAAGGCCGTTCGTTCTCCTTCTTTGGCTTTTTTTAACACGGGGTCATTAGGCAGTAAAAACAACCCTAAGACAAACGCAATAATCGCTATCACAAAAATCGCGTAGTTGTATTGCCAGCCATAAACAGCTAAAACACCGCCGATAAAGGTCATTAACATCGTACCCAACCCTTGATAGCCGGTCTTCTTCCCTAACATGGAGGTCCGAGCTTCTCCCTCAAAATAGCGGGCAATTAAGGCGGGAATCTTGGCGGTCATCAAACCACTGCCACCGCCAAGAAAGACGGAAACTATTAACAAAAAGGTAAAATTTGACTGAACAATTAACGGCAAACAGCCTAACCCCAGAAAGGCAGCCCCGGTTAAGACGACGGTCTTTTGGCTGACTAGCGATTGTAGTTTCCCTGCCGCAAGTGAGGCTAAAAAACTCAATAAGGCCGCAATCGAAATAATCAATTGTAGCTGAGATCGGCCGACTTCTGGGAAGGCATTGCCGATTTTAGCCAATGCTGGCGTAATTCCAGTAGCGATATTTGCCACAAAGATCAAGATGATTAAGCCCAGTTGTAACTTCTTTTTTTCCACAAGATGCACTCCTCTTCTAAAAATGATTCAAACAAGTCTAGAATTTCTCCTGTGTTCAACTAGTTGCTAGCGAATTTAAAGCTAAATTACTTACCGACATCATCAACAAGGAAAAGGCCTTATCCATCAGATAGTGGGGAATTGAAAGGTCATTGCTTACTTTCGCGAAAAGTAGCTAATGCCGCTATTACCTATCAGTCCCCCTATCAGGAAGTCCTCCTACGACTCTCTAACTAACCATTGGCAAATCAAAAAACGGCATCAGACTCACTGTCCAATACCGTTTTACAATAGTTGTTAGAGTAAAAACTCTCTAGCAGACTCACTTCTTTTATTGATACGCAAATAAGCCGTAGCTACTTCTAAAAAATCCGAAAAAGCTCTAGAAAAAAGCGCTTAAATTAGGTACAATAAACAAAGCTAGTGATTTACTGCTAGCTATTGGCCAACTTGATTTTACAGTGATAGCTGTTTCATCGAGGCTCCGTTTTGTGATTCCCGTCGCAAGGCGGAGTGCCATAAAGTTTAGTTAATTGTCGTTGTTGTGACTTCACCGCCATTGTATAGGGATTGGTAAGCGGTGTCAATAGTTTTTTCTAAAATAACATGAAAATATGAGCACCTCCAAAATATCACGGAGCACTTGGGTGGCGCTACTCTTATAAAATCAAACGTGCCTTCACTCTCCTCTTACTGATTAGCACTAGATTGAGATTCCTCATTTACCAAGACTGTTTCTTATCGCAGCCACTCTATGATCATTCTATTTCCAATAAACTTTTTCGAAACCTCCTCTTTTTCCATTTCATCAATTTTAAGATTCAAAACATAACATCCACAATTAGCTTGATAGCTAGCTCAACGCTTGTCTCTTTGCCCTACGGCTCTGTTGAAACTAGCAAAAGAAACCCAAACACGCAATTTCAACAGACCTATTTATCACAACAACTTGAGATATTGGAATTTGATCAGCTGGTTTTGAGTTAATAAACTCGTTGAGAAAACCTCTATTTGATATTCATCTTATTTTCAAGGGAATACAGTCTCTAATTTATTTTGGTGTATCCATCTACGCAATATTTTAACGTTGCTTATAATGTCTATTTCTTCAACAATTTTCAATACTTCTGGAATTGAAATCCAACCTTAAAAAAGCCAACCCGTAGCAATAGTTTGCACCGATTAACTTAATTGTTACAACATGTATTTATTTTGGTTTCAATAGATTCCCTTTTTGAATTTCTTTCTTCTTAAATTCCCTTGATTCTTAATAGGTCAAAATTAATATATTAGCGCTTAGTAAGCACGAGAATTATTTTAGAAGTAACAATAGTTGATGAATAAGCCCATATACTACCCACATAGCTGGATAACATAACCAAGACCAGTGCGTCCAAACGCTTCTTTGTTCTCTCTTTAATCGCAATTTGTCATTCTCCGCTTCTAATTTTTCTATTTTAGTATAAATATTTTCTTCCATCATATACTTTTCCTCCTCGATTCGATTAGTAAAAAAATTGAACTAAAATCCCACATATAATCCCTATAAAAGGGACCAATAAGCCAATTTTTTTAAACTCACATCTATCTGTAGCATGACTCTCTGAAACGTTTAATGAATCCTTATCTTTAACTAGTCTTTCGTTTTTTGCCATGTTATTCTCTCTCCTTTGATTATTTACTTGATGACTTCATCATAGACTATAGATTTCAATAACGCTTCTCTTTGGTCACAAGATGTAAAATATCTGTCATAAGATACCTTTCCATCAGAATGGAATCATGTATACTTGTAAATGAAGGAGGGAAAAGATGAAAATTATTAGTAACTGTCGTAAATTTGAAGCTTTGGTTTCTGAACACCTGGTGATGTGGAAAGAACTTCCTATTGACATCATTGAATACGGAATGGACACGCTATCAAGCGCCACTGCTATATATGTATCACTGGATAATATTGAAGAGCTTAGTCAATTTTTTCACGAAAGTATTCGTATTCCCCATAACAAGAAGATGATAGTTGCATTTAAAAACAACGGTAGAACAACCTTGTTGGATTTCACCTCCATTTATTATATTGAGGCAATTGGGCGCGATGTTCATGCCTATACAGAAAACGACGGGTTCCAACTTAAACAACGACTTTATGAGTTTGAGCCATTTCCAGGATATTGTCGAGTCAATAAATCTACCATCGTTAATATAAGACTAGTTGATTCAATTATTCCATATATAAGCGGAAAGCTTCTACTAACATTGAAAGATCAGCAAGAAATTGAAGTTAGCCGTAGCTATGTGAAAGAATTTAAGAATATGATAACGAAAGGATAGATAACGATGACTCGTTTTTTAAAAATCAGCCTAACAGTGATAATCTTATTAAGCCTATTTCATACCTATTTCTCACTTATCGAAAACAATGAATCACTATGGATGTTTGCCGTGCTTTATTTGATCGGAGTACTAATTTACTACCTAAGTAGAATTATTCAACAACGCGTTTCATTTTTACAGAAACGACCGATGTTACAGTTATTGCTACTTTATTTGGGAGGTGTCATAATAGGAATAATGATGACCTTTATTAGTAAAGGAGTCTCGATCACGTCATTTCTAATTGCACTAAAGATAAATGTAGCTGCCTTCCCTCTATTTTTAGGCGTTGTTATTTACTGGCATCAAGAAGCGAGGTCATTGAATAAGAATTTAAATCGTTTTCAAAAAAAGCTATCAGATACAGGCGAACATTAATAGACAAGATGACCAAGTGAGCACTCCGAAACCGACAAGCAATTGTAGCATTTTTTACGTTTAAAACATTCCCCGACATTAAGATTCTGCCTTAGTATGAGAGTTATCAGATCATTTATATTTGCTAAGTTTTGATAGTCTATTAATTGTCTACCACATAAATTAACATGAGTGGAGTTTTTTTATGACGCCTTATTTTTTAGTGTCATTTATTATTGCATTTTTAATTTAAAAAACCTAAGGGTTAGAAATTATGAAATTGATTGATTTATTAAAATGACAACAATTTAGGAGTCTTAACCCAAATAAGCCCTCACAAAATGAGTGGCTTATTTGGACTGATGACTTAGCAAGTCAGCCAAGAGAACCGTCTCTATAAAATAATTGATGACTTGCTTATTCGTTATCCATATACCATGATAATATTTACTAATTATTGTTCGTCGTCATACCGAAAGAATATGGATAAACCAACTAATTGGTGGGATGTCATCTGACTCTCCTGTCACCACACCACCGATCACTAAAAAAATAGACGTCCAAAATAATTTAGCTAAGAATTTAGGATTACCTTCCCTAATATCCCCAACTTTTTGTCCCTCCTGAATTAGTTCAGCCGTTCTTTCAAAAAAATCAATCCTTGGAATCAATTGACGTATCTGTCTATCCGCTTGCGGATTTGAGTTAACATCATAGATTAATAAAAAGATTTTCGCTGCTCGTTTATCCTCCCCAATCCTCTTAAACAGGGCTTCACATCCCTGTTTAATTACTTCCAATGGGTCACCTGTTTGCACCAAAAGATCATTAACCGTTTGAAGTGTATTTTGACTCATGTTGATGATTGATTCGAATAATTTTTCTTTTGAGCCAAAATAATAAGAGATCAAGCCAACACTCACGCCTGCTTTCGCTGCAATATCACTGATTTTTGTGTTATTAAAACCGCGGTCGTAAAACAAATCTAACGCTACTTCACCAATTAAATACATGCTCTGTACTTTTTGTTCTTCACGTGATGTCATGGAAACCTCCTTTATGATTTCATCCAATCAATTGCTTACAGTATAAGATTTTTACTCCTTAAAAGTCAATTACCTCGATAAAAGATTGACAGTTCAACAAATACATGATAATCTGAATTAAAATTCACTGAATTTATATTCAGTTAAAATGATGATAAAGGTGGTAAAATAAATGATCGATATTAACATCGTGTTACTTAGACATGGCGAAACCTTATTCAACAGTGAACAAAAGGTACAAGGATGGAGTGACTCATTTTTGACGCCAAACGGGAGATTAGGAGTCAAAGGAAAAGCCATAGATTTTTTAGTTAAAGGACTGTACTTTGATGCTATTTATAGCAGCGATAGTGGCCGAACGTTGGAAACCTCACGGATTATTAGCAGTATTCTGAAAGTTCCCTCCTCAAATATCATTCTTGAGCCAGACTTACGAGAATACAACTACGGGATTTTTGAAGGGCAAACGAACATGGCGATGGAGACAGCCATTAAAGCGGAAATATTCGAAAAAAATAACGATGGGTTTAAAGCACGTGCCATGAAAAAGGACCCTACTGTCATCTTTGATGTTCTCAATCAACTAGATAAAGACCAGAAACCAACGCCCAACACCTGGTACTCCGAAACGACTGAAGACTATCTTTCAAGAGTAAAACGTGGGTTAATGACGATAATTGCAGACTCGATAAAACAAGACAATAGCTTGATTCTTCTTGTTAGCCATGGACATACGATTGCCACTTTGATGGGATTGTTATTCCCAACGGAACTGGCACAATGGCTCAATTCTGGGAAAAAATTAGATAACTGTGGGGATTTGTCTTTAACTTATAACGTGATACAAAAGGAATTTCATTTCGAGGGCATACACAATCCTGAAACTTCTCAAAAAGCAATGTCCTAAACGTTAAAAACTGAAACCTACAGTTACTAAACAGCCATGTTTCAGTTTTTTTCTCTTTTTGAGGATTCTATGTTTATTCTCGCTAGCTCAAACAGACATGTTCAGACGAATCGGTGTTTCCTACGATTCAAGCGACACGACTTGCTACTCGCATCCCCTTTAACGATTAATCAATAAAGCAATCAAGACAACCGCCACGATTAATTGTGAAAGGCCAATCACCCCGCCTAAGGCCATGGCTTTTGGCCCTTCTTTAATTAAATCGGCGAATTTCACACGCATGCCAATTCCTGCTAAGGCGATGATTTCAAATTGACCACTAACCGTTTTCGCTGTCGTAGAGATAACTGTAGGTAAATTGACAAAGGTGACGACGAGACATAAGCCAAAGAAGGCGGTGATAAACCACGGGATGCTGATTTTTGATTGCTTTTTAGCCCCTGAGGTTTGAAAGAGTGACCCTTGATCAGAAGAATTAAGGCGTGAAAAGGAAATAGCCACTACCACGATCAAGATAATCCGAATAATTTTGAAAATAGTCCCATACTGGGTAACTTCTTCTCCTACCATTTTGCCTGAAGCGATCACTTGCCCGACTGATTGCAGTGTCCCACCAATCATTGCACTGGTCGGCATGACTTCATGGTGATAAAGAATATTCGTTAAGAAGGGCAGTGCTACCATTAAAATAGTTCCTGTCAAATTGACGATGGTAATCGAGATTCCTTTGTCTTTCTCATCGGCATCAATAATCGGGCTAACTGTTCCAATCGCCGATGAACCACAGACAGCATTTCCAGCACTCATCAATAAGGAAAAACGGCGGTTAAAGCCAAACCATTTGCCAAACTGATACGCCAAAACAATGGTGAAGAGCATTTGACAGACAATAAACAACACGCCGTTCATTCCGACACTGGCCACATCTGTTAAATTTAGGGTTAAGCCCGTTAACGCGATGGAATACTCAAGCAAACGGCTTTCTGAAAATTTAACACCTAAAGCCAAATTCTCCTTATTTAACACCGTATTTCCCAAAACAATCCCTAAGAGTATGGCAAATAATGAGGCACCCACTTTCGGTAAAAAATTGCCAATCACTTGTGATACAATGCCGATTGCTAAACAGGCCATAAAGCCTAATCCAATCCCCTTTAATTTTCTTATGACAGTACTCATAAATCACGCTCCTGTTATTTTATTTCTCTTTTCTTTTAGTTTAGCACCGTCTTGTCATAAAATAAAATTATAATAAATAATTGATATATAATTTAAACTTATAGTTGATATCACAAAATTTACCACACAAAAAGGAGCCTTCGTTTGATGATTAAGCAAAATACTTATCAAACTGAGGCTCCTAATTTCTGGCTGATGCTATTTTTCTTTAGACTCATACTCTTGACTAACAATTCCCTTCCTGATGATAATACTGCCAATAAAACCTAAGATACCACCTAAGGTGACCAAATTCGTCCAAACGAGAAACCAGGCGATCTGTTGATCAGTTAGAACGTAGAGATAAATGAACCCTAACATGGCAACTAAAAGAACTAATACAATTTTAATGCACCACTCGTGAAACTGTTTAATTCGCCCACCATATTTAGCATAACTAATATGACACACCCAAGCAACCAACGTCATCGAAAAAAGACCTAGCATAACAACTCCTCCATTCAATTTATTTGATGGCTTTATTTTAACCAGTTACAGGTGTCTTGTCACCTATTTTGCTTAGGAAACTAGCTGTCAACAGACTTACTTCGAGAATGCTTCGACGATGTTCATGATGCCAAACATCAATAAGTAAAAGCCGACTAGGAAGCTGAGAGTCAACGCTGAGGTAACGGGATTAAATAACAAAGAAAAGCCGATAAGAATACCGATAATGTTAAGGATAAAACTAAACCAATAGTAAGCTGGACTGACAACCTTAGCCAAATCCAATGAGAATAAGCCGCTAATTGAATCCGCAATAAACCAAATAGCAAAAATATAGGGTAACGCAAGTAAACCGATTTTAATGTTGAACAACAAGATAAGCCCTAGGATAATGTCCAAAACGCCAACGAGAATTAAAACCGTTGCTTTTGCTCCAGTCAAAGCTTTGACTTTATTGCGGAGGAAAATATCAAAACAGCCTTTGGCTATTGCCATCAACCCGATAAAGACCGTCACACTGACAAGGCTACCTGCTGGATCTCTAAAAGCGACTAAAGCTGTCATAATAAATAAGAGGCCCAATAAAAAGTTTCCCCAACCAAATTTTCTGTTTTCTGATGCTAACATGATAATTCCTTCTTTCTTAGTTTTTTTAACAATTACAACTCTTTCACTACCTTTACTATACGCTTCTTTCAAGGGCGCTTAAAGGCACAGAAAAAAGGGCGCGTTTAAATATGGACAGACTGATCATTGTGTCTTATTTTGCAAATATCTCCAAACTCATTAAGCATAAATCGTTCACTAACATGTGATAATTCAAACTATTAGAACTATCTCATAATATTTGATTAAAAAAATCATTCAAGCTATACTAGCTTCAACAACTATTATTCTATTGATAATAGTTGAATATATTTTGGAGGTTATCAGGATGAAAGTAACAAAAGGATTAATAACAGCCAGTTTAATAGTAAGTTTGGGGATGGCTAATTTAGCAGTCCCAGTTATCTCTGCCCACGCAGCAACGGTTGAATTTGAGAATAACTATAAGTCAGTTATTTCTCACAGTTTGAACGACTTAAAGGGGTACACAGGTAAGAAGAACATCAAGGGACTAATGACTAAATTAGCCACCCCTGCTTCATGGAAAGCGGCAGGTTATAAAGCAGCGGAAGCTAAAGTGATCGCAGCTGATTTTGCTAACCAAACTTATAAAGTAGAGGCTTTATTAACAAAAATGATGAACAATGAAGACCTACACTTTAAAGTAATTTTACTGAAAACAGGGTATGTCAAAGCGGAATTTGGTTTGGAGTCTTATGGCAATGCTGGTTCAGAAATTCCTGGTACGGAATTACCTGGAACCTCTGAACCTGGTGAAGAAACACCTGGTACCGAATTACCTGCTGAAACAACTGGTATTAAACAGCTAGAAATCGAATTAGATTATAAGCAAGGTGACGTTGAATTGCAATATCAAGTTAATTCAAACGGTACGGTTAAAGCTCAATACCAAAATAAACTAGACCGAGTACAATTACAAGGTGCCCAAGCAGAAGCTAAATTAAATGAGGTGCTAGCTGGTATTGATTTTAAAACAGCGAGTCAATCAGATATCGTGGCACACATCTTAACTAAATTGAACCTAGGGTCAGATTACAAACAATTTCAATTCCAAGGTCAATTTACTGATAATACCAAAGTCAAATTTAAACTAAAATAAGTAATCACCCCATCAATAACAAACATTCCTAACGATCATACAATTAAAACCAACATAAAAAGGGAGACGCTGTTCGAGATGGCCTCCCTTTTTCAATAAACATTCTTTTTGTATATCAAATGAACTATTTCATGTTTATTATTACCTTTTCACAATCGTTTATTGTACACTATTATTAACGTTCTATTTAACTGGTCTGTTGGTAATCCCCTAAGACTTAAAAATGAACCACACTATTCGATTGGAGACATGCGTATTATGGAACACTCTCAACTATCTGTTTATGAAACCTTTAATCAAATCAGCTCATCTGAGGAAGCCACGATCTATTGGGGGAAATACGGTCGTTTAGCCCTTAGTTGCCTTAAAGAACAGGCACCTGACGTTTATGTCAAGCTTGTCATGACTAATAAACTCACGCCTTGGGTTCACGAAACCAATGAATGGCTAACGGCTCATCGCTTGCGCTTATTAAACAAGGCCTTAGATGCTGCCCCTCTTCCCAAGGAAGCTTCTATTAAAGAAATTGCTGACCATCATATAAAGATTTCTGCTAGTTTGGAAGAAACCATTACCATGGAATTAATCAACAAGATACAGACCACCTCTTTTGTCAGTCCTTAGAAATGACAGTAGACCTTGACCTCCTAAATGGTTAAGGCTTTTTTGGTTCTTGCTTTTTACTGCCTAACACATTTCTATTAGACAGTTGCTACATCCATCTATTAGCCTCAGTTTTAAAAAAAACAAACTGACCATAACAACAGAGCAAACTCCACTCTTCCTTATAATAAAGTAACCAAAATAAACACTCTTCTTTATCATTGTGATGAAATAATATGATGAATGTCGATATGATATCGACTTTGCTAATCAAAGCCCGCCCTAAGGCAATGCCGGAAACACTTGATACCGCATAACACTGAAGCACTGTCTAACTGGTAATCTACCAGTCAGACAGTGCTTCAGTGTTGAGCTTTGCTATCAGAGTCATCACAACTCAATGAGTGAGTTCCTGACCGATTTGGATAATACTTGAGGATAAACCATTGTCACTCATTAATCTTTCAACGGACGTACCTAGTTGCTCGGCAATACTTGATAAACTATCGCCTGCTTTGACAACATAAACTCCGCTAGCTTCTGGTGATGGTGTTCCTTCCCCTTGCTCCTGATTAGCCTCAGGCATTGTAGAACTACCAGTACTTTGAATGGGCGTCGTTGATTGTGTGGCGGCTTGTTCCCCGCTTGATGGTTGCAATTGCTCCATTTTTATTAATTGGGAATGGATACTTGATAATTTAACGCTTTGTTTGACTGTCGTAAGGATTAAAAAACACATAAGCCCAGATATCAATACTAATAACAGAGCAATGAACGAAACACCCCAATGGGAGTTATTGGCTGTTGATTGACCTCGTTGACGTCTTCTTGATGACTCCATAAAACACCTCTTTTACGATCGTTTTTTATATTAACGAAGTTGATAATAAACTCTAATAACAGTTGCTTTATCAACTTGTTTCACATTTAACTAACCTATTATATAACGTTAAAAGCTAAAAGTCGAGCGTCAGAATCACAGCTTTCTCTATGAATAACTGCAACGCTGAAGCTTACTATAAAATAACCCCCCCTTATAATAAAATCCGATAAGTGGGGAGTTTAACATTTACTTAATCTGACTAATAGTATTAGCTAGCCAGTCAACTTGTTCCAATAATTCTGCTTTGCTTAGCCTAACATGGGGTTCATATTCCAAGACGATATCGCGACCTGGAGTATAACGTTGATAAAGTTTAGCAAAAGCTTGATAATCAATTTTCCCGTCAAATAGCTGGCGATGTTGGTCCGTCTTACCATCATTATTATTCAGATGGAAGGCTTTTACGCGGTGGCCATGTTTACTTAAAAAAACTTCTAAATCCAGCCCTGTGATAAACCCGTGGGCCACATCGATTAGGACATTCAAGCTGGGAAACTGGCTCAATAAGGTCTCAAAGTCTTCGACAGTGTATAGTGGCTCTCCTTGAGCTGGCAGAGCCAAGTTCTCTACTAGTAGGTCAACGCCGTAATAGTCAGCCCGTCTTAACAAGTAACTGAGATTTGCCTGACTAACGGCTTGAAAATACCCTCGGTCCGCTGGTCTAAAGCCCTTCTGAGTATAATGATAGACAACGTGACGACACTCATAACGAGCAGCCAAACTGAGCACTCGTTCATAGCTGTCAAAAAGCTGAGTTTGAGCAGCATCCCCTGGTAAGGCTGTCCCCTCGACGTCAATATAAGGGCCGTGAAAGCTACAGCCACAGGACAGAGTTGGCAAGAGTTGGTTCAGTGTTTGCCAATAGTCCTCGTCATGAGTAAAAGCGATGAGCTCTACGCCCAGATGTTGGTTTTGCTGCTGATCAATCCAATTGGCAATTTCCGCCAGCTGAGTCATCTCACCTATGAGTGTACTGATTAGAATCATTCTTTGCCCTCCTCTTCTGGCCATTGGGGGTATCCTAAAGATCGTTCGGTTGTGTCGTCAAAAAAGTGCCACTTCCGAGAATTTAACCGCCAGTGAATGTGTGCCCCTTTTTCATAGCGATGTTCAGGGATTATCCCGATGATTTCTTGGCCGTTGACATCAAAATAATAACCAACCCGATTGCCGTAATCTTCCACATATTTAATGGTAATCGGCACCGAGAGACCACTTGCTTTTTTGGTTAAGCGAATGTCTTCTGGCCGAACCCCTAGTTTAATCGGCACTTGCCCATAGTTTTTTAACTGCTCCAGCCATGGCCCTGGCAACTTAATCTTCTCCCCTGCTAGCTCCAAATAAGAAGCGGTAATCTGAGTCTCCATAATATTCATGGAAGGAGAGCCAATAAAGGTGGCCGTAAAAATATTTGCCGGTCGGTGATAGACGTTGTAAGGAGTATCCAACATCTGCAAAACGCCGTCATTTAACAAGGCGATCCGCTGGCCAATGGTCATGGCTTCAATTTGATCGTGGGTGACATAAACAAAGGTTTGCCCGTACAACTCATGAATTTTGACCAGTTCTTTTCGAGCCTGGCCACGAAGTTGAGCATCCAAATTGGATAGAGGTTCATCCAACAGGAAAAAATCGGCTCGTTTGACAACTCCGCGAGCTAAAGCGACCCGTTGGCGTTGTCCTCCAGATAAATCCTTAGGCAAGCGGTCTTCCAGTCCTTCCAACCCAAGAGTAGCAATGGCTTCGCCTACTCGTTGATAAGTTTGAGCTTTTGGCACTTTATTCACTCGCAAGCCATACCCCACATTTTCTGCTACAGTCATATGAGGAAATAAGGCGTAATTTTGAAAGACCATGGCAATGCTACGATCGCCACTATCCACCTGATTGGCTAATTCACCGTTTAGATATAAACTGCCACTGCTTACGGACTCCAAGCCGCTGATCATGCGTAAAACTGTTGACTTGCCGCAACCGGAAGGTCCTAGTAAAATCAAGCGCTCCCCTTTTTTTATGGCAAGATCCAACTCATTGATGATCACCGTTTCCCCAAAACTTTTGGTAACCCCAACAAATTCAATACTGTTCATTCTTCTTCATCCTTCCTAACCCTTAATTCCTGATTGACTAAAGGTGGCGATAATCTGGCGTTGAAAGACCGCATACATTCCTAATGGTAGGAGCATGGTCATGACGGAAATTGCCATCGCCACTGGAATATCCGTTCCACCTTCAGCACTGACAAACAGTTGTAAAGCCAGGGATAAGGTGTAATTCAGCTCACTTTTGAGAATTAAGGCCGGCCAGACATATTCATTCCAGGAATTAATAAAAAAGATAATTCCGATAGAGAGGATTGCTGGTTTAATCAAAGGCACCACAATGCCACTTAAAATCTTTAAATGAGAAGCCTTTTCTAGCCTTGCCACTTCCAGTAAGGACTGTGGTACGCCACGCATGTGTTGTCGCAGTAAAAAAATCCCTGTGGCATCTGCCAGTTGCGGTAAAGCGACCCCTAAAAGTTGGTCCCGCAAACCAATTTTGGAGATGGTCATAAAGTTAGGCACCATGGTCACTGTAAAAGGGATAAAAATCGTACTGATCAACAAAAAATACATTAACTTTTTGCCCCGAAATTGAAAGAAAACAAAACTGTAAGCAGCAAAAAGGCCAGTCACTAATTTAAAGACGGTCACAACCGTGGCAATTAAAAAGGTGTTAGCAGTAATTCGCAAAAAGGGGATCTTGGTCAAAACATTTCTATAAGCAGCTGTCGTAAATTCTTTGGGCCACAAGCGCAAACCACTGTTAAAGGCCTCCGTCA
Organism: Vagococcus allomyrinae; assembly: GCF_017829975.1. GTDB lineage: Bacteria > Bacillota > Bacilli > Lactobacillales > Vagococcaceae > Vagococcus_D > Vagococcus_D allomyrinae. The sequence goes on from NZ_JAEEGA010000005.1 coordinate 25,575, forward strand.
ACTGTTTAAAAGAGGTCGTCAAGGCAAAGATCAGCGGATAGACAAACAGCAGTACGACGACAATAAATAGCAGATGCCAAAAGACTTCTGGCTTCAACTTAATTTTCATAATAAACACCCTTCTCCACGTACTTAAACTCCACTAAAAGCAACACAACAAAGACCACTAGGGTCATAATCGATAAGGCTGAAGCCTTTCCCGTATTATAGTAACCGAAGGCTTCCTGATAAACACCGTAAATAATGTTGGAGCTGGCGTTATTAGGCCCTCCTTGGGTCAAAACTTTAATCGGAGTAAAGACATATTGCAAACCTTGAACAATGCTCATAATTAAGACGTAAACCGCTGTTGAAGACGTTAAGGGCATGACAATCCTACGAAAAATCTGACGGTCAGGTGTTTTCTCCAAGCGAGCCGCTTCAATCAACTCTGGCGAAACATTACTCATCCCTGATAACAGCACTAAAAAGTTATAGCCAAAGGTTTTAAAGACTGCCACCAAGCTAATGACCACGATGACCAGTCCTTTAGTTTTAGACCAAGCAGGCAGGGTTATGCCAATTTTAGCCAGCAGTAACCCGACTGGTCCCGAAACGGGATTAAAAATCCACTGCAACACAATCGCCCCAACAACTAAGGAAATTAAACTGGGCATAAATAATAGAATTTTATAAACCCCTTTGCCGCGTTTCATGACAAAGGTGTTGACGAAAGCAAAAACATAGGGAATCAAAAAGTTAAGGACCATCAGCAACACCATGTAAAGAGCAGTATTAGCGAACAGTTTCAGCGTCACCGGATCAGTCAAGACGTCCAAGTAGTTCCCTAAACCGACAGGTACTTTGATTGGTGCAACCATGTTCCACTTTAAGAGACTTAAATACAAGGTGTACATTACGGGCCAAAACATAAAAACGAGAAAAGCCAGACCAGCTGGTGCTATAAACAGCCAAGCCAACACCTTTTCCCGTTTTTGTTGCGTTAACCTCATCCACCTCACCTTCCTTTCATCATACACAGACTAGTCCATCAACTGATTAATTTCTTTTTCCGCATCCTTCAAGGCTTTTTCAACGCTAACAGTCCCTTCTAAAATCTGGTCTCGGGTGTTGGCAAAGATCTGCTCAGCCTGTGCTCCGACATCATCAGGAAAGGCCGCCCACGGGTAAATTTCCGCCAATTCTTCGTAAGCAATCCCAAAAAGCTGATTCTCTTTAAGGTAATTTTGCAAGCCATTAGGGTCTTTTGCCACATCCTCTCGCGGCGGCAAATAACCGGTATTCTTTGACCATTTTGCCAACCACTCTGGCTCCATCATAAATTTAATAAATTCCCAAGCCGCTTGCTGCTCTGCTGGTTCTTTCGCTAAGATCGGCAAAAAATTCCCGCCGGCAGGAATGCGTCGTTCTTTTCCACTAAAAATTGGAAATTCCGCCCCTTTTAACTCAAATTCAACAGTGCTTTGAATTGTGTCAATCTTTGCACTGGTGCCTAAAAAAATCCCCACCTTACCATTACTAAAGGCTTGAATCCCTTCATCTGCGCCAATATGGAGGGCTGTTTTATCTTTCAGCACCATATCCGCAAATAACTCATAAGCTTGAATTGCCTCTTGCGAAGCAAAAGTCGCCTTACCATTCTTTAGCATCTCGGCTCCATTACTTTCCAACAATCCTTGAACTGCCCAATTATCGGCATATTCCTGCATGTAAAAACCATACTCCCCAGTTTTATCGCTGATGACCTGAGCCATCTGCCGAACTTCTTGCCAAGTCGTTGGCGGTTGCTCTGAATCTAGGCCTGCCGCTTTAAACAGATCAGCATTATAATAGATAATTGGCGTGCTGATCGCATAAGGTAAGCCGATTTGCTCTCCATCCACTTGGGCCAAAGATAAGATATTCGGCAAAAAAGTTTCACTTAAATAACCTTGATCGTCTGGGACTTGCTCAGCGATTAAGGTTTTCGGGTCAATATACTCAAAATTTGCGGCAAAATACTTCAAGTAGTTATAGCCGATCATGGCAATCGAGGGCGCTTCACCAGCCGCTACCTCCGCTTGTAAATTTTGCATTAGCCCCGGGTACATATCCGGGTTATACACTTCTGTTACGTTAATCTTATCCTGACTATCATTAAAAGCCGTCACCATCTCCTTAATGACCGGCGCCCCAAAATTTTCCGAAAAGACATGCCAAAAACTAATTTCCACAACTTCATCCTGAGAGCTCTCATTCTTTGGCTGACTGCCACAACTGCTACCAACTACCCCTACAACAACCGCGATTATCATGATTAACCATTGGTGTTTCTTCATCATTCCCTCTCCTTCGCGCTGGCTTCCTTAAACAAAATTATTCTAAAGGATGACGCAACCTCCTACCCTCGCGATAGGTAGAAGGCGACCATCCTTGCAGTGAGCGGCCTAATCAAATTCCAATCCATCTTAGCGATCAGCTGCTGGTTGTCGGGAAATGCTAACTACGCTTGTTCACTGATTCTCTTTTGAAAACACCGTTCACTGCACCGATCAGCATCAACTAATATTAATAGAGTCTGCTTAATCACAGTTCGTGGCTTAACTTTGATTCTCAACGGTTGACTAGCGCTAACCCCACGCTAAAAAAGCAACATCAACCTACATCTAACGTCGCTTATCAGCTACCTGATTAAGATAATCACTAAACTCACCGATTATTCAAACTTCTAGAAAACTCACTAAAATACCTTCAGATCATTTCAAATTTTCGCTACAAAATGACACGCGCTTTATTCAAGGACCATCAAGAAGTTGCAATAATCATTGGCAAAGGGTAATACTGATCAGCTGGAGCGCCTAGTCTGGTCAAGCTTCATGATGAAGCCACTTATGTTTTGTTGGGGGGGACTCTATTAACAGGCTCATTGTACGACGTTATGGAAGCGGTGTCAACGCTAGCTTTTTTTAAATAACAAGTAGCATTGTGAACACCGCAACAAAGAGGCTCAATCAAAAAAAGACTTTAAAAACACCGTTCTCATTTAGAGAAAGCTCTTGAAACTCCCCGTATTTTTTTAGCTAACGAAAGATAGCTTTCACATTAACTTCAGAATTATCCGTTATTTCCTTTGCCTGTCCTTGTTTTAAAAAAGCTTATAATCCGAATTATTGAACGCTTAGAAAATAACAAGAGGAGTCAGCCCCAAAACAAGGGACGACTCCTCCACCGTTATTAAAAAATGCTTTACGCTAAGACACTTCTTACACTTGAGCAGGTAAGGTCGTCATAAAATTAGCGACAGCTCCAATTAAGTTTGCTTGATTGTTAAATTGACAAATCCCTAAAGGAACGACTAAATCAGTGGCTTGCACTTGGTTGATCAGCGCCTCGACTTTCAAGGTCAAAATAGCTAACAAATCAGACCGACTGGATAAACCGCCCCCGATCAACACTTTGTCAGGGTTAAAACTCACCGCCAAATTTACAATGCCTCTTGCCAATCCATCATACATCTGATCAATCGCTTTTTGGGCAGCTTGATCGCCGCCATCAGCTAAAGCAAACAATTCTTTGCCAGAGAGGGGTTGCCCTCCCAGATGTGCCGCCGCAAATTCACGGGCCACGACAACCGGACTGGCGACTTGACTAAAGGTTCGCTGTTGATCCATTAACATGTAACCAAACTCGCCGCCAAACAACTGTGGTCCTTTGACTAATTGTCGATTGAGAATCACCGCCCCACCAATGCCACTGCCAATCACTAAAAAGAGACTGTTGGCCACCTCTTTAGCCGCTCCTTGCCAAACTTCGGCCAAAGCCGCACAATTGGCATCATTTTCCATCGTCACTGGTAAATTAAACAGGCTTGCCAATTGGCTGACGATCGGAAAGTGATGAACGTAAGGCACGGCACTAATGCCGCCAATTACGCCCGTTTCAGTGTTAACAGCACCTGGGGCACTAAAAGCGACGCCGGTGATTTGATGAGTCTTTTTAACGTCTTCAAAAACTCTCATTAATTGTTGTTGCATCTCTGGCCATGTGGCCGGTGTAGGAAAGTCATTTGTCTGACTTAATTGTTCCTCCCACAAGCCGTACTTGACGGCTGTACCGCCAATATCAAAGGCTAAAATTGCCATCTGAACCTGCTTTCTTTTCTCTTGCTAATCCCTTGTCAGTACCACGTCAATTGAGAAGTCGTCATAACGATGAACCGAAATCGAATACTCAAAGGCCGCCCCTGTGTCTAAATAGCCTATTTGCTCGGCCACTGCCACAGGATCGCCTTTTTCCAAGTGCAGATGTTCTGCCTCAAAATCTGTGACCTTGCGCGCCGAAATATTTCGATGCCCGCTTTGAATCACTAAATGCAACTCTTCTTCAATGTATTCGTAAATAGAATGTTCAATCGTTGGCGCTTTTAAGCCGGGAATTAAATCAATCGGCATGTACATTTTCTCCATAACGGTCGGTAGTCCATCGATGTGACGCACGCGATAGATGTCGTAGACAAAGCTGTCACTCGTCAAGTTTAACTTGGACTGAGCCACCTCTGGACAGGGAATAATTGAGAAATTGATTATTTTACTCAAGACAGTTCGATTCGGATTCAGGGCGGTTGTTCCTCTGAACTGATTAGCCACGCTGAGCCGTTCCATCTCTCTTGGGTTAATGTCTTTGACAAAGGTGCCTGACCCCCGGCGTTTAATGATTAACCCTTCTGTCACCAAGATGTCCAAAGCTTTCTTGATGGTCATTTTACTAGAATCATACGTGACACAGAGGTCTTTTTCAAAAGGAATTTGTTGATTTGCTTGATATTCTCCCTTTAAAATTCTATTTCGAATATCATTGGATATCACAATGTATTTTTGCATGGTGTCACCTGTCCTTTTGCTTTCTAAGCCGTCTTCTGATAAAAGTATAAGGGTTAATCCAGCCGTTGTCTAGCTTTGGTTAAGGCTTAAATTTTAATGCCATGGCTTCTGGAATCTCTACTTGATTAGCCTGAGCTGTTTTAGCGAACCAGTGGCCTGATTTTTTAATGGTTTTAACTTGTGTGTGAATATTGGTGGCGATCAATCCGTAACGGTTGCGGTAAGCATTTCCCCAAGACCAGCAGTCCAAAGGGGTCCACAAATGGTAACCAAAACAATTTGACCCTTCACTTATCCCTTTCTCAAGCCAGTATAAATGCTCCTGAATGAATTGAATCCGATAATCGTCTTCAATTACCCCTGCTTGGTTTAAGAAGCGTTCCTCTCGGGAGACACCCATGCCATTTTCAGAGACAAACCAAGGCAAGTTCCCGTAGTTATCGCGAATATTGAGGGCAATGTCATAGAGGGCTTGGGGGTATATTTCCCAGCCTTTGTCCACATTCATCCGGCGGCCAGGCATGTGGTATTCCTCAAAATAACGACTAGGCATCCAATCAACGGCCAAGCTATCGGCGGAAACTGCTGGTTGCTGCACTCGGTGGGGATGGTAAAAGTTAACACCAAGGACGTCGATCGTATTGTCTTTAATGATTGCCAGTTCCTCTGGCGTACTGTCCCATAAGACTCCATCGGCTGCCAATAACTCGACTAAGGCTGGCGGAAAGGTTCCTTTCGTTGAAGGGTCCATAAAGAGCTGATTCATCCACAAATTGGCGATTTCAGCCGCTTTTAAATCAGCAGCTTCATTGGTTGCTGGATAAGAAGGCGTTAAATTGAGAATAATACCGATTCGACTAGCCGGCTGTTGCTTGATTCGGCGAAAGGCCTGAATCGTTTTAGCTGAGGCCAATTGAATATTATAAGCCACTTGGACGGCTTTTTTGCCATCGACGAGTTTAGGGTAGTGAAATTGGTATAAATATTGCCCATCCACCACTACCATCGGTTCATTAAAGGTAAACCAATCCGTAACACGGTCACCAAACAGGTTGAAGCACTGCTCGGCAAATTTAACAAACAATGTCACGACATGCTTGGACTCCCAGCCACCGTATTGCTGGTAAAGAGCTACGGGGATATCAAAGTGATGCAAATTAATCACAGGTCGAATGCCTTGACGGATAAACTCATCGATCAGGTCATTATAAAAGCGGACACCATCCGGATTAAGACTCGCCGTTTCAAAATCATCAATCAATCGAGACCATTGGATCGAGGTCCGAACAGAATTTAAGCCGACTTCTTTCATCAACGCGATATCTTCTTTAAAACTATTGTAAAAATTAGAAGCTGTATCTGGTCCGACTTGATCATAAAAAGCTTCTGGTTCTACCTCATACCAGTGATCAAAAACACTGGCATGTTGTTTATTAAAACGCCCTTCACTTTGGGGGCCTGATGTAGCCGCTCCCCACCAAAAGTTTTCTGGAAATTGTTTTTTCATCCTAACACCTCATTTAATTAGTCTGCTCTTAAATAAAAGAGCTTGCTGGCAAAATCCCCTGGCATTTCACGGCTCCAGTAATCATTTTCACGGCCGATATAGTTGCCACCTAAAATCAAGCCAATTTGAGCAAGATCGTCCCCATAGCGCTTCTCTTGTTGATTGATTTGATAGCAATACGTCGGGTTCAATCCTTGTAACTTCAAACGTTCATATGGCGGATTAGGCTTAGCTAAGACCTGATAATAACCGACTAACGCGGTTTTTTGATCCTGAGACACGACCATCCACGCTACCTCATTGGACTCGAAAGGACTCAGTAAGCGATAAAAGGTCCCTTGTTGAATCAATGGCTGAACGTCTTTAAATTGCCGAATCTGTTCCCTCACTTGTGCTTTTTCAGTTGCGGTTAATTGAGTTGGGTCCAGCTCGTAACCAAAGGTGCCGAACAGTGCCACATCGCCACGCATTTTCAAACTGGTCATCCGAGCCACTTGATGATTGGGAACCGCGGAAACGTGACTTCCCATCGTCGCTAAAGGATAAACCATGGAGGCACCATACTGTATTTTCAACCGCTCAACAGCGTCTGTATCATCACTTGTCCACGCTTGAGGGGCGTAATAGAGCAAAGCGGGGTCAAAGCGACCGCCTCCGCCGGCACATGATTCGATCAAGAGATCAGGGTAGTTTGTGACTAAGCGGTCATATAAGTCATACACCCCTAGAATATACCGATGACTTAGCTCACCTTGGCGATTTGCCGGTAAGTCAGTCGAAAAAGCTTCTGAAATATAGCGATTCATGTCCAGCTTCAAATAATCAATCTGGCTGGTCTCAAGAATGGCTTGCATTTGAGCAAAGATTTGATCGACCACGGCTTTTCTAGAAAAATCCAGCACAAATTGATTGCGACCATGGGAGATTTGTTTAGTTGGCTGACCGATCAGCCAGTCTGGGTGTTCCTCATAAAGCTTCGTGCCTTTGGAAATCATCTCCGGTTCAAACCAAAGACCAAACAATAACCCTTTTTCATGGATTTTGCGGGCCAAGCTAGGCAAACCGTTGGGAAGTTTGGCTTGGTCGACAAACCAGTCCCCTAAAGATGAACTGTCATCGTCCCGCTTGCCAAACCAGCCATCATCTAACACAAATAGATCCACGCCTAAGTCAGCGGCCTCTGTGGCAATGGCTAACAGTTTCTCTTCATCGAAATCAAAGTAAGTCGCTTCCCAGTTATTAAGCAGCACTGGCCGTTGTTGATTAGCCCAACGGGGATTGACGAGTTGTTGCTGGTAAAAGTCATGAAAGACTTGACTCATGCCGTTTAAACCCGTCTCACTGTAAACCATTACGGCTTCTGGTGTGTCGAATTGACTAGCTGGCGCCAGTTGCCAGCTAAATTGATACGGGTTAATCCCTAGCTGAACGCGACTAATGCCATAAGAATCTACTTCAATTTGCCCTCTAAAGTTACCGCTGTAGATCAAACTAAAACCAAAAGCCTCGCCACTCGATTCAGTTGTCGTCTCTGGACAAAGGGCTAAAAAAGGATTGTGGACATGACTGCTGGCACCACGAGTACTTGAGATCGCCTGAACCCCTTTGATTAAAGCATCTCGTTCAAGTTGTGTTTCCCGAGCCCAAGCCCCATTTAAATGAAGCCATTCCAACTGATCAGTCGGCAAATCCAGGTTTAAACTGGCCAATTGCTTGAGGAAAAAATTCTCTGTCCCTGAATTTTTGATCACCGTCCGCCGCGTAATGACCGGATAATCAGTAAAAATGGTATAAAATAAACTGAGTTCCAGTTCACTGTAACGGTCTTTTAAATAAACCACCAAGGTTTCTGCTTGAGAGTCATTAGCGAAGGTTGTCGGCAAACCAGGCACTGATCGTTTACCGGTATAGGTATCATACCCCTGATACTCAAATTGACTGAGGGAATCACCGGCTGGATAAGCCACTTCTAAAGCCGGATAACGAAAGTCCGTCGTTCCAAAAACTGGCAGTTCTTGCTTAATATGCTCCAGCGATGTTGTTAAATTCCCTTCCAACTGATTGTTAGCTGGACGAACTTCCCGTTCGATCAAATAACTAAAATCCTCTCGATGACGAATCGCTTTCCCGTAATAGAGGTGTTCCAAAGTCTTCGTTGCTTCCATCACGCGGAACAAATAACTGACTTTGCCATTAGTTAAATGAAACTCCTGCTCTTCATTGATTTGAATTAATTTCACGTCTACACTCCTCTAATTGATTAATTGTCGCTGGGAAGAACGACTAGCTAACAGCTTAGTCGACAGTTTGCAAAAGGCGCCAGGCACGACTAAGACAAAGATCACCAGATTAGTATAAGCCAGTAACAGTCCCCCGATTAAAAGAAACCACAGACTGAGGCTAACGGGAAATCGTCTAAGCATGAGGTCTAAAGCTTTGGCATAAAGCAAGGGCTGTTGCTCAGCTGTCGCACTTAAGTAAGCCAACCAAATGAGATAAACCACCACCAATTGAACCAGCAATCCCAAAACAATTAACAGCAAGTTCCCAGCAAGGTTAAAGCGCACGCGGTACCAGTACAAAAAAACGACCCCCGCTAATAAAAAACTCACACTGAGCGACACCACACGCTGGTATTTCAACTGCAAGCTGACCTTAAAGCGGTCCCTAAATCTCAAGGTTTGACTGTCTCTTGTGCTATTGGCATAACCACAATAGAGCCCGTCAAGCCACCCGTAGACGATCCCTGACTTCAACAGCCTTAACCAAATCATCAAAGAAACTTGGACTAAGTCATAAAAGTGATTGACCAATTGAATTAGTTTTGATGTTCGTTGTGCCATTTAGACCCCCTCCTTACTTAACTGATCCAGCGACACCGTTATAAATATACTTTTGTAAACTGACAAAAACGATTAGAATTGGCACAATCACGATAATCACACCTGCTAAAATAACTGGCCAATTAGTCCCATAAGGCCCTTTAAAGGCGAACAGGGCGGTGGAAATCACTTTCAAACTACGGTCTGGCATATAGAGAAAAGGGTTATAGAAATCATTGTAGACACCCACACCACTGATGATTAACATGGTCACAATCGGGGCTTTTAAATTAGGCAAGATAATCCGCCAAAATATGCCGAAGTAAGAGGCCCCATCCAAGTACGCCGATTCATCCAAAGAAATTGGAATTTCATCTAAATACTGTAAAAAGATGTAGATCGAAATAACATCTGTTCCCAGGTTAAGCAGAATCACTGACCACATTGTATTAAACAAACCTAAGCTGTTAATAATTTGGAAAGTGGCAACTTGACTCGTAATCCCAGGAATCAACATGGCCACCATAAACAGGGCCATGATAATTTTCTTCAATTTAAAGTTAAAGCGATTCATCGCATAGGCAAACATTGAACCTAAGGTTAGTTTGCCAACCATGCTAGCGACGAAGATAATCAAGGTATTTTTGAAGCCTAGCAACATTTGGCCGTTGACAAAAGCGGTCTTGTAATTACTTAGATCGATGGCTTTAGGCAGCTCCAAGACACCGCTGCTTAAAAACTCCGTGTTCGATTTAAAGGAGCCGATAAAAACCACTAAAATTGGAATGATTGAGGCCAAGGCCCCGATAATCAACACCAGATATTTCAAAATTGCCGACGGCTTAAGGTTAAAAGCTTTGCTTTTTTTAGGTTTGACTTGGGATAGTTCCATTAGTTTGTTCCTTTCTCGCGTGTTGTCAAGCGTTGAATTCCCGTCACAATTAGCACAATACTCAAGAGGATCAGGGCCATTGCTGAGGCAAGACCTACTTTGTTATACTTAAAGGCCGTATTTATCGTCTGAATAACGAAGGTTGTCGTCCCATTAGAACCGCCAGTCATAATATAAGGAATATCAAAGACACTGAGAGAGCCGCTGACACCTAAGACGATGTTTAGGAAAATAATGTTTTTGATGCTCGGCAAGATGATGTAACGAAATTCATCCCAACGATTGGCCCCATCCATTTCAGCCGCTTCATAAACTTCCGGGTTAACTGATTGAATGGCTCCTAAAAAGATTAGGAAATTAAAGCCGGTATAGCGCCAAACAGAGGTGAAGGCCAAGGATATATTGTTAATCGCCCGATCTCCTAGCCAAAGACGAATCTGACTGTCTAGCCCGATTGCGCTCAGTAAGGTGTCCAAGGTCCCGCCGCCTTTGTAAAAATAAAGGAAAATAAAGCCAATGGCCACGCCATTTAGTAAGTAAGGGAAAAATAAGATCCCTTTCCAAAAATTGGCAAACTTCACTTTAAAAGATAAAATCGTGGCAAACAGCAAGGCGATGCCTAGCTGAAAGAAGGTGGCAATAAAATAATATAAACTGGTTTTAAAGACGGCAAAATAAGTGGGATTGGTTAACACGGTCTTATAGTTATCCAAGCCAACAAAATCAGAATTAGGGCTAAAACCATTCCAGTTGGTGACACTGTATTGAACCATTTTGACTAAAGGGTAGTAGGAAAAAGCAATTAACAACAACACCGGAATCGCCGTAAAACTGACGATTAACAAGCGTTTTTCAGCTTTTTGACTTAATTTAAACTTACTCATCTTCTCTTCCTTTCCAATCGTGATGCCCATCATTTAGTCGGCAAGTCACATCCTCTAAAAAGCTAAGTGATGACAGGTACTTCCATCGTCAGGCACTCCTTGAAAATCAGAAGGACCTGTCAAATTAGGCAAGATAAGGCTGGAACTTGTCCAGCCTTACTGACATTTATTCGCCGGAAACTGTCTTAATACTATCGGCCCAACGCTTGTTGAAATCTTTCATAATATCGGCAAAACTTTCTTTCGTATTGCCAATAGCTGCATCAATCAACCGTTGTTTTTCATTGTCCGTGGTGCCAATACCTAGCTCAGATTGATCGTTAATATCACTGAAAAGTGATTCTTTGCCTGCTGGGGCTGGATTTTCTTCAATCAATTCCACACCCGCATCCTTGCTTGCTTGGAGAGCTGCTGGATAATCAGCACCTATTACCGTTGGCAAACCACCATTATCGACTGCATAATCAGAATCGTTGACTAACCAATCAAGCAATTTACGAGCTGCTTCTTTGTGCTTGCTGTTAACGTTAATCGCTAAGTTGTAGTCTCCGCCAACTCCCATATACTGTTTACCATCCGGAGCCGTCATCGGGAAGGCTTGGAAGGTGATGTTAGCTGCGTTATCAGGGTCGACTTCTTGAATCTGTGGCACTGCCCAGCTTCCTAACACCATGACACCGATTTTATTATTGGCCATGTCCACTTTGGATTGTTCCCAATCAGTGGTCGTTGGATCTACTTCAATTAACTTTTGCTCACTGACGTCAAAGAGTAATTGATAGATATCGGTCATGACCTTACCATCTTCGAAGGGGGCCGTGTCACTAGTCATTTTATTAGTAAAATCAACATCGCCTGAAACACCTGCTCGCGTGAAATCCCAGTTTGACAAGGTCCAACCGGCCGCATAATTCGTGTATAGCGGGGTAACTTCTGGGTCATTCTTTTTGATGGTCTCCAAAGCTTTAACAAAGTCTTCAGCGGTTTTAGGAAATTCCTTAATCCCAGCATCTTCAAATACTTTCATATTGACGACCATTCCCGTCGCATTCATCTGAGTCGGAATCCCATACGAAACGTCTTCAAAAGAACGATCATTCAAGCCTAAGTATGTCTCAGCTAGCTCTGCCTTTTTACCTAGCGGTTCGAAGAAGTGCGGGAAATCCTGTGGCTTAATGTCACCTGGCAACATCAATAAATCACCATATTCGTCGCTGTTCATCCGTGTTTTCATTTGACCAGCATAATCGGTAATCGTCTGAATCTCCACTTTAATATCGGGATATTTTTCGTTAAAAGCTGCCATGTACTCATCCCATTTGCCATTGCCTTCCCAATCTGTCTTATGATTGATAAAGGTAATGGTTTCTGTTTCTGTTTCGCCTTTTTCTGAAGCCTTTTCTTTACTGCCACAAGCTGTCAAGACTCCTAAAGTAATCGCTGTCAAACTTAATAATCCTAAAATAGTTTTTTTCTTCATGAATAATTCCTCCTAAAAAGTTTTTTCGGAAACGATTTCAACAACATGATATCACTTTTATAAAGATAAGTATATACTTATCTTTAATTTTGTTGAAAATTATTTTTAACAACCCTTTCAGCCGGTTTGCCATACAAGGCGTAATCATCGTTTTGACAGGCTTCTTCAAGGTCATAGAGCTGCGCTTTCCAATCCCACAAACCAAACCCTTCCACCCAAGGACGTCGTTCACAGGCTTGAAACATTGACTGATACCAATTAGCCTGAGCTTCAAGACTTAAGCCATCATTGAGTTCCCAATTGTTTGGCAAATACTCACTGTTAAGTCGGCTGGGGCAACCTACTTCGCAAAAGAAAAAAGGTTTGTCGAATGCCTTAACCACTTGCTCAATGCGATCTAATTCTCCTTCCCAACGATCCATTGGGTAATAGCCAGAAGAAGAAATAACATCCACGGCATCCCACCAATCAATAAAGTTCTCCTGATACTTATCACAGTTGTAACTGATCAAGCCTTGATAGTTAGAGCGAACGGTTTCAATCAACTGACGCCATTCCTTTTCTCTGCGATCGGTATTAACCAATTCACAGCCAATGATTAACATCTGGCAAGCCGTTTCTTGAGCTAGTTGGGCATAGTGATTAATATACTCCCCATAGGAAGCAAACCACTCTGACCATTTAGGCTCTGGTGGCACATCGTGCTCAAAAAAATTGATGTGAGCGCGCCATGTGCCGTCGCTAACATTGACCATCGGCTTTAAAATCACCTTCAACCCTAGGTCATGAGCATGAGCAATCATCCCCTTGACTTCCTGATCGCTTAAAACCGTCTCATCCTGCCAGTTAATCATTGTAGATTGAGCGGTATCCTGTTCCGCCACAATCGCCAAAATCACATGATCTGCCTGACATCGTTCTTTAAGTAGCCTAAGAGATTCGCGACTGCTACCAGTTTGCCAGTCTCCCCGCTGGCTCATAAATCCAAAAGTTACACCATTAATAAATTCCATCTCGTCCTCCTTTTACTTATAGGTCCGGTGTCCACTATCACTACGCTAAGCTTCGATCTCATCAATCTCTAGAGACCTATCTCAAGAATTGAAGGGCTAAATGCTGCCGTCATTCTTAGGGCTTTAGCCCTTAGAGATGAGGGACAACGTAGTGAAGCATTAAGCATAGGGGCCCTCCTTTTACTTATGGGTCCGGTGTCCACTATCGCTAAATGCTAAAGCATTAAGCATAGGGGCCCTTCTTTTACTTCGTAAATATGTATTGACTTTACATTTTATAAGTATATACTTATATTGTTGGTTGCGATTTCATTATGACGTATTATCTTCAATTTGTAAAGGGGTGACCTGTTGAAAAAAGAATTTTATCGCAAAATGTGGTACTTCACCTTCCCGATTACCTTGCAATTACTGATCACTTCTGGCTTGTCAATGATTGATTCTGTCATGGTTGGCAAACTGGGAGTTGACGCCATTGCCGCTGTTGGGATTGCTAACAAGTACAGTCAATTTCTGATTGTCATTTTACAGGGGTTTGCCAGCGGAGCAACGATCTTTTGCGCTCAGTTCTGGGGACAAAAAAATCTTTACGGCATCAAAAAAATCATCTTTCTCGTCAGTCAATTGGTCACACTCTTCTCCGTCGCTTTTGCTTGTATCACACTTATTTGGACGGAAAAAATTGTCATGCTCTTCTCACAAGATGTAGGCGTTACTGAGCAGGCTATCCCTTTTTTGCAGTTGCTAGCCATCGGGTACCTTTTTACTGGGCTAGCCATGGTTTTTTCCGTCGCGCTCAAAACGATTGGGCAAGTTCGCTGGCCCACGGTTATTAGTCTGGCCACTCTTTTGTTGAACACAGGCTTAAATTGGCTCCTGATTTATGGAAATGGTGGGTTCCCACAACTGGGAATTAAAGGAGCTGGTCTGGCTACTTTAATCGCTCGTCTAATGCAGGCGCTCTTATTAGGTGGCTTGCTGGTTAAACAAGGGATTTTACGGGCTGAACCTCAACCAGATAACGGCACGACCAAAAACTATTTTAGAATTACCTTGCCATCGATTATCAATCATCTCACCTGGACTCTTGGTGACTTGGTTATTTTTTGGTTGTTTACCCGTATTGGTACCTTACCGACTGCGGCCATTGCTTTAATCGACCCTTTGGTTTTTGTCTTTATCTGCGTCTTTAGCGGGATCAGTGATGCTTCGTCGGTGATGATTGGCAATGAATTAGGTGCCAGAAATAAGACAACCGCTTTATTTAATGCCAAACAATTTATTAAACTGACGATTGGCCTTTCTCTGGTAAGCTGTGTTTTGATTTATATCGGCTCGCCGCTTATTTTGCAATTGTACGCCGTAACGGTCGAACTTGAGACCCTCGTTCAGCAGATTCTATTAGTTTATGTCTTGATTTTGCCCTTTAAAAACGTCAATTATGTGAATAATGTGGGCATTCTCAGAGTAGGTGGCGACACTCAATATGTCATGTGGCTCGACACCTTGGTTATTTGGTTGTGGGCCATTCCCATCACCTACTTTAGTATTCGCTTAGCTCTGCCTTTTCCACTGATCTACTTATGCGCCTGTTCCCATGATATCTTGCGAGCGCTAATTGGGATTAAACGAACCCAAAGCAAGCGCTGGCTCAGAACGATTATTTAGGAGGAATCAAATGAACCGAGACTTATTAATCCAACAATTAAACACGACGATTTTACCCTTTTGGCTAAACCAGCTGGATCACCAAGCCGGTGGCTTTATTGGCAGAGTAGACGAACATTTAGTGCCTGATGAGACTTTCGCTAAAAGTGGCGTCATGCACAGCCGCTATCTTTGGGCCTTTTCGGCTAGTTATGAAAGCCTGAAAGCCCCCCTTTTAAAAGAGGCTGCTGACCACGCCTTTGACTTCATCTCGAAGGTGTTATGGGATAAACGCTACGGTGGTATTTATTGGTCTGTCACAGCTGACGGCCAGCCTACTAATCCTCTGAAACACCTTTACTCTCAAGCCTTTGCGATTTATGGCTTAAGCGAATACTATCGAACTTGTCAAGAACCGTTGGCCTTAAGCTTGGCTATTGAGTTATTTCACTTAGTAGAAGCCAAGGCTTTTGAGCCTGAATTAGGTGGCTATCATGAGGAATTCACTCAGGATTGGCAACCTGTAACCAGCAGTCAAGTGACGGCAGACATTAAAACGATCCGGTTTACCACTAACAGCCACCTCCACTTATTAGAAGCTTACAGCAACCTCTTTCAGGTCTGGCCAGATGATCAATTGAGCGCAAAAATAGATTTTTTACAGCAACTTTTTAGTGAAAAAATCTATCATCCAGCTGGCTATTTCCACCAATATTTTGATGCTAATTGGCAACCTCTAACTGCTGGCCTTTCCTTTGGTCATGATATTGAAAGTGCTTGGTTGTTAGACCGCAGTCTGGACGTGTTGGGAATTGACCGTCCCTCACTCAGGGCGATTACCCAACAGGTAGCAGACTACCAACTTAATCACGGGCTCGACAAAGGGGCGATGAACAATCAAACTGACTTTCAAACCCTTGATCAGACAAAAGTCTGGTGGGTCCAAGCCGAAGCCATTATCGGCTTTTATAATGCTTATGAAAAAACTGGTGAATCAGCCTATCTCGCCGCTGTTCACAGCATTTGGGACTATGTTCAAACATACTTCATAGACCCTCGTCCTCAAAGTGAATGGTTCGGCTACTTAGTTGACGAACAGCCCTTAAAGGCGAATATCAGTGATGATTGGAAGGGGCCTTATCACACCGTTAGAATGTATTTGGAATTAATCAAACGAATGGAGGATCACTAAATGATACAATTAAAGGAATGGCAACATTATCAGGGACTGGGACAAAAACCGGCTGATTTTGATACCTTTTGGGATAAAAACTTAGCACTCTTAGACTTGTCTCAAGAGGTTCAGATTGAGCCTGTCGCGATTCCCTCACAAGTGGCTAACTTTTACGACTTAACCTTTATCGGCGTCGATCAGGCACGGATTCATTGCCAGTTAATTACGCCTAAACAGCTGACGGGCAAACACAAAGGACTTCTGCAGTTTCATGGCTATCATGGGGATGCCGGGGATTTTCAAGATAAGATCGGTTGGGTCGCCGAAGGCTTTGTTGTGTTGGCAATGGATGCTCGAGGTCAAGGCGGATTGTCTGAAGACAGGACCCAAACAGCTGGCGGTGTTATGAAAGGTCTGATCATTAGAGGGGTCGAAGAAGGACCAGATAATTTATACTTTAAGCGAGTCTTTTTGGATACAGCCCAAGCGGCCAACATTTTAATGGGGTTGGCTTATGTGGATGAGACGGAGATTTACGCTCAAGGTGCCTCTCAGGGAGGTGGCTTAACGATGGCTTGCGCAGGCTTAGTGCCTGAAATCAAAAAGGTCATTGTCTCTTACCCCTTTCTTTCAGATTATCGCCAAGCTTATCAATTAACTCCCCAGACCTCGGCTTTTGAAGAGCTGGCTTACTGGTTTCAATTTCGTGATCCTCTTCATAAACAAGAGGAGACTTTTTTCAATACATTGGAGTACATTGATATTCAACACTTGGCCAGTCGGGTAAAAGCCGAGGTTTACTGGGTCATGGGGATGCAAGACAGCGTCGTTCCTCCTGAAACTCAGCTGGCCACGTACAATAAACTAACGTCGCCTAAAGAGCTCATTTGTTTGCCCGAATACGGCCATGAATACTTACCGAAGGTTAGCGACGAATTGCGTCACGTCTTTATGGACAGCGACAGCTTTCTTTCTTAGTTGTTACAACACACCTTTCTGATAATCATTCAAACAGACAAGCATGCTTGTCTGTTTTTTGGCGAAATCAATTAACACAAAGCTCGTCGTTGTGTCTACAACTCAGTCTCTTAAACCACCTACCTCAGATTAAAATTTAATGGCGTTTCAATGAACAACTGCCCATAAAACTAATTGACTTTGCGATTCCAAAACGATATCATAGACGGAACATGACAAATTATTACCCTATCTTAAGGAGGAAGACAATGACACTAGGTCCATTTAAAAATGACAGCGTAGGCAGCTTTCTACGCCCGGCTGCCCTAAAGGAAGCAAGAGAACAATATAAAAAACAGCTCATCACCCATGATGAGCTAAGAGCCATCGAAGATCAGGCCATTATTGACTTGATTCAAAAACAAAAAAAATACGGTTTAAAAGCAGTGACTGATGGGGAATTTAGGCGACGTTGGTGGCATTTGGACTACATCGTTAACTTGACTGGCTTAACGAAGTTATCTTTGGGCGATGCCACGATTTTCCAAGGCGTTGAAGCTAAGGATGTTGAAAGCTACTATGTCAGTGACAAACTGGCTTTTAACCCAAATCATCCCTTCTTAGCGGACTTTAAATTCCTTAAGGAACATGCGGGTGAGGCCATTGCTAAACAGACCATTCCTGGTCCTTGTATGGTTTACTTTTCTGGAGCTCTGTTGTCAAAAGACTATCAAGCTAACCCTGTCTATGACAATTTAGCAGACTTGGAAAATGACATCGTCCAGACTTATCAAGATGGGATTCAAGCTTTTTATGAGGCTGGTTGCCGTTATTTGCAGCTAGATGATACGGCTTGGGGAGCCTTGATTGATGAAAAATATGACAAGATGTTAGGGGCGTTAAATCTTGAACCAGCCTCCTTATTGGCAAAATTTGAAGACCTTACTCGTCGTTCACTGGCCAATAAACCGGCAGATATGGCGATTACCTTCCACACTTGTCGTGGGAATTTCCAATCTTCTTGGTTATACGAAGGCAGTTTTGACACTATTTTAGAGCATCTATTTAAGATTGATCAATTTGATGGTTTCTTTATTGAATATGATTCCCAACAAGCTGGCGATTTCCAAGTATTAAAACAGCTTCATCAGCAAAAAATTGTGCTCGGTTTAGTCACGTCTAAAACCCCTGAATTAGAAAGCATGAAAGATTTGGTGGCTCGTGTCAATGAGGCCCGTCAATTTGTTCCCCTCGAGCAAATTTGTGTCTCTCCTCAATGTGGCTTCGCTTCAACAGAAGAAGGCAATCACCTAACGGAAGAAGAACAGTGGGCGAAGGTCCAGCTTTGCACGGATTTGGCTAAAGAAATCAGCAGTTTTTAAGAGCGGTGATCAATGACCGATCCAAGGACGGAGCGTTTTTCATCGTGAGCATTCCACACAAAGACTCCCCCTCTCCTCAAAGCGCAATTTGCCAGGGGAGAAGGGGAGTTCTGTTTTTATCAAAAAGGTCACGGTCATCTTAGACAATATTTTTGCCTAACAACATCATGCTGTCCCATTCTTTAAAACCATTATTTGTGTAGAAATTCACTATGTCGTTAATTTTATCCGTCAGGAGATACATTTTATGGACGCCACCTTCCTTTAAGACACGCTCTAATTCGGCCATCATCTGGAAACCGATATCCCGGTTTTGTTCCATGCCAAGGATCCCCATTTCTTTGATTTGAAAGTGAGTTTCATTATAGAGACTTTCCTTCTGTCCGAGAATAAAACCACAAGGCACCGTGTCAACGGAACAAATAAAGCCATAAAATCCTTCTGAATGAATCAATTGTTTCATTCTTTCAACAGCTGTCATCATGGTCCACTGGTCATTCCAAGGAGGACCGTTAAAAATGGTGACATATAATTCTGACAACTCAAAGACATCTAAAATACTAATTTCATTAAAGTCCACGGTTCTCCCTCCTTTTTTTGTCCGATAAGTCAGTTAAAAAATCGGTTGATCTACATTACACCTTCAGGGTATTTACCTTTCACACCTGTGTTAAGAGTATAAAATGTCAGCCCTAAAACAAGTAAGCGCTTTTATCTAAATGTGATTTAACAGCTGTTTCCAAACGGTAACATACTTAATTATAATGATTCGTCTTTTTATTGTCAATTTTAATGGTGACGAAAATTACGGTAATTTTGCCTAAGATTGCTTAACCAAGCAAATGAGTAATCCATCACAAACGAAAAGGGAACCCAGACGGTTTCACTGAGTTCCCTTAAAATTAATTGAGGTTAAATTTTTCACTGACTTTCCCAGGCAGATCAGCCTGTGTGACTTCTTCCCAAGACTTCACGTATTTTCCTTTGGCGTCTAATTTTAAAAAGGCCCCTTCTTTCAATTCACTTCCCGCAAAAAATGACAATTTATAGCTACTACCGTCTTCCTTATAAACGTCTTGATAATAGATCACTCCGTGAGTTTGTTTCTCTCCATATTGACTGTTTGTCAACAGATAGACTGGTTCCGCTGAGATCAAAGGATTAAAACGATCCAACTGCTGGGCGATGTCATTGTCACTGGTCTGCTTTTCTGGTGCCAAAGCTCCCCCTACTACAAATACTCCTACTGCTAAAATTGCCATGGCGATGATTACTTTGATTAATTTCATGATTGTCGCTCCTCTTAGTTGATGTCCCCATTATTCATGATTATCACGATCTTGGCATCAAGCTGCAGACTTAAGTCATCATCCACCTCAAGGCTTAGAATCCAACGTTATTAATAGATAGGCTCAAACAGCTTACAAAACTGTTAGTTTTCTGTTATATCATTATATGAAGCATCTCTAAAAAACGAAAAATCTGTTATTTAAAGATTTTTTAGACAGCAAATACCCCCATCCAAAAACTGAAAGGGGGGTAACTTCTAGTGAGAATCTTGAATTCTCTTAAACATCTTCTCCATGTCTGTATTATTAAAGTGGATTAAGACAGGGCGGCCGTGTGGGCAATTAAAAGGATTTTCACACTTAGCTAAGTCCTCCAATAAAATCCGCGCTTGTTCTTCATTTAAATAATGATTGGCTTTAATCGATTGTTTACAACTCATCATGATCGCCGTGTCTTCCCGGAATTTAGCAACACTCGCCTGACCTGTCGTTAGGACTAAATCGATCATCTCACGAATTATCGTCTCTTCTTTGCCACTAGGATACCAAGTTGGATGGGCCCTGACGATAAAACTGTTTTGGCCAAAGTTTTCTAAATGAATGCCCACTGAGGCTAAGTTATCGGCATGTTCTTGAATTCTTAGAACGTCACTATTGGGGTAATCCAAGACGATTGGCACTAATAGTTCTTGTAAATCAGTTCCAACCTGACCGATTTTTTCGCGAAAATATTCGTACTTGATCCGTTCTTGGGCGGCATGTTGGTCCACAATGTAAAGGCCATCTACACTTTGAGCAAAGAGGTACGTGCCGTGCATTTGACCAAAGTATTCCAATTCTGGAAAGCGACCTTTGGCAGGATCTTGAGTGTCCATTTCCAAGTCTAAAACTTCCGGGACTTCCGGACCGAAAGGCAACTCAAACTTTTGGTCATCAACTTGGGCCAAATCGACGATTTTGGCTGGCGTTTCGCTGATCAGCTCCGCCGTTGGTTCAGCGATCAGCGAAGGGGGCTCAGAGGGGGTTAGACGCTCTTTCGGTTCTGCCAACCTTTCTGGTGGCAGATCTGCTTCAACTGCCTTAGACTCCTTATCAGGGACGTAGAAGCGACCTTCGGCAGCATCATAAGCCAAGCCCTGTTCTTTAAAGGTAGGTTGACGCTGACTTTGGTGACGGCTAATACCTGTCGATGCTAGGGGTGTTTCCAAAGGCATGCGGATCTGTTCCACTTTCTTTTCTTTAGGACCGCGATTAAATCCCAGGTTACTGGCAGCATTGGGAATTAACTGTTGTTCACTCAACGCCTCTTGAATCGCCGAGGCAATCAGCGTCATCAGCTCCTGTTCTTTACTTAGGCGCACTTCTTGTTTGGTCGGGTGAACATTGACATCTACTAATAAAGGGTCCATATCAATTTTGATCACTGCCAATGGAAAACGGCCTACCATCAGCTTGGAACCATACCCTTCTACGATGGCCTTGTTTAGTAAGTAGTTGCGAATATAACGGCCATTAATGATGATTGACAAGTAATTGCGACTGGCACGGGTTAATTCCGGCAATGAAACATAGCCAGAAATTTTAAAGTCCAAATCCTCTTGCTCAATCGGCAGCATTTTTTTGGCCGTTCCCACACCGTAGATGCCGGCGATCGCTTGCTTAATATCGCCATTTCCAGTGGTGCTCAGCATTTTATTGCCGTCATGAACCAATCGAAAAGCGATTTGCGGATGACTCATGGCCAGTCGGTTGATAATATCCCCGACATTGGCTAATTCAGTTTGCAGAGATTTAACGTACTTCAAACGGGCAGGCGTATTATAAAAAAGATTTTCAACGGTGATCTTCGTGCCTTTGCGCAAGGCATTGGGTTTATGTTCTAAAACTTTCCCTCCTGCCAACCGAACAAAGCTCCCTTCCCCTTCTCCTGTAGACGTCTCTAAGGTCATCTCTGAGACAGAAGCGATACTGGGCAAAGCTTCTCCCCGAAAACCTAAGGTGCGAATGCGAAAGAGGTCATCGCGACTGTGAATTTTACTGGTAGCGTGTCGTTTAAAGGCACTTAACACATCATCATTGTCAATGCCATCGCCATTATCAATCACTTGAATTTTCCGCAAACCAGCTTCTTCAATGTAGATATCGATCTGACTGCTGTTGGCATCAATCGCGTTTTCCACCAGCTCTTTGACCACGGAAGCCGGTCGTTCCACCACTTCACCTGCAGCAATTTGATTGGCTAACATTTCTGATAGCTCTTGAATTTTACTCACGTCATCACACTCCTCTCTTTAAGAATAGCTTCACGAGTTCCCCCGTGAAGCTCTGATTAAATTCGTTTTTGCAATTCATATAACGTGTTTAAGGCGTCCATTGGGGTCATCTCCAATAAATTCATCCGTTTAACAGTGTCGATGACGCTTAATTCTTCTGTGGAAACTTCAGAAAAGAGCGACAGCTGGCCAGATTCTTCTTCCACTGAAGGGGCCGGCGTTTTAGGTTTAGTCGCCCCTGCTTCAAGGGACGTTAAAATCGTAGAGGCTCTTTCCAATAAATCTATAGGTAAACCAGCTAATTTAGCCACGTGAATCCCGTAACTCTTATCAGCAGGTCCGTCCATCATTTTATGAAGAAAAACCACATCACCATCTTTTTCAACTGCCCCAACGTGGACATTGACCAAGCCTTGGAGGCTTTGTTCCAATTCTGTTAACTCGTGGTAATGAGTTGAAAACAGCGTTTTAGCTTTGACTTTTTTATGGATGTACTCGATGATCGCTTCTGCCAAAGCCATGCCATCATAGGTAGCTGTGCCGCGACCGATCTCATCAAAGAGAATCAGACTATTAGGTGTTGCATGACGTAAGGCTTCATTCGCCTCCATCATCTCCACCATAAAGGTACTTTGGCCAGAGATTAAATCATCTGAGGCCCCGATTCGCGTGAAAATTTGATCGAAGATTGGCATTTCTGCTGACTCTGCTGGCACAAAACACCCCATCTGCGCCATGACTACTGTTAAGGCCAATTGACGCATATAAGTACTCTTACCAGACATATTAGGTCCGGTAATCAAAAAGATGCTCGTATCAGGGTTCATCTTAACACTATTTGGAACATATTCTTGGTGTCCCATCACCTTTTCCACCACTGGGTGACGGCCTTCAACTAATTGTAAATTATGGCTGTTGGCCTTCATAACTGGGCGAGTATACTGATACTTCTCACTGACTGTGGCAAAACTTTGCAAGACGTCAATCGCTGCCACCGATTTAGCCAATTTTTGCAGACGGCCAATCGACGCTTTAATCTGTTCCCGCACTTCTAGGAATAATTGGTACTCCAGATCCTGCGACTTTTCTTCGGCTTCTAAAATCAAGGTTTCTGTTTCTTTTAGCTCTGGTGTAATAAAGCGTTCTGCATTGGTTAAGGTTTGTTTGCGATCATAACGACCTTCTGGCAAGTTAGCCAGTTGACCTTTGGTGACTTCAATGTAATAGCCAAAGACTCGGTTAAAACCAATCTTTAGATTTTTAATGCCAGTGTCTTGCCGTTCTTTGGCTTCCATTTCAGCAATCCATTGTTTGCCGTGACTCATGGCTTCCCGGTAAGTATCCAGTTGTTCGTTGTAGCCATCTTTAATGACACCACCGTCCATAATGGTTAATGGCGCTTCTTCGATAATGGCCGTTTCTATTAAATCTACTACATCTTTAACAGGGTCCAGATCCAAAAGTAACTCATTCCATTGCCCTTGGTTAATCCCTTCAATCAGTTGGCGAATTTGCGGAATCTGCTCCAACGAGGTTCGTAACTGAATCATGTCTCGCCCATTAACGCTACCAAAGGCCACCCGGCCAGCTAAGCGCTCCAAGTCGTAGACTTTGGTCATGGCCGTTTGCAAGTCGGCTCGCTCAAAGAAGGCATCTAGTAAACTTTGCACCATCTCTTGTCGCCTATTGATTTTAGTTTCTTGAATCAAGGGACGATCTAACCACTGTTTTAATAAACGTCCCCCCATAGCTGTTTTAGTTTCATCCAGCAGCCATAAAAGGGTGCCTTGTTTTTTGCCAGTGCGGATGGACTGAGATAATTCCAAATTAAATTTTGAATAGTGATCCATCTTCAAAAAGTGAGTCGGTTGATAAACCGCCGCCTTTTGAAGATGACCAAGACTGCGCTTTTGGGTTAAACTTAAATAGGCCAGTAATTTATTGACTACCTCTTGCTCTAAATCAGCACTTAACTCACTGGCAATAAAGTTAAATTCCGCATTTTCAGTGGTCGTGTATTGTTCCGAAAAAACCACTTCCAACCGCTGGCTTAATTTTAGTTTTAAGCTTTCTGACAATTCACTACCTAGAACTACTTCACGAGTCTGCAGGCTCGAGGCTTCGTTTAAGACACTTTCTTCATCGAACAGCGTGGTAACCTTTAACTCACCTGTACTTAAATCCACATAAGCAAAGCCAAATTCCTGCTGACGCTCGGCTGCCACAATGGCGGTTAAGTAGTTGTTTTCCTTAGCGTCCAACCCTTTGGATTCCATCACCGTTCCCGGTGTGATCAGTTGAACCACTTCCCGCTTGACCATGCCTACTGTGGTCTTTGGATCTTCCACTTGCTCACAGATGGCGACTTTATACCCTTTTTCTATCAAGGTGTCGATATAGCCTTGAGCGGCGTGATGGGGTATGCCACACATGGGAATTGGATCATCCGCATTGCGATTGCGACTGGTTAACGTTAATTCCAACAACTGGGACACTTTAATGGCATCTTCGTAAAACATCTC
This sequence comes from Vagococcus allomyrinae, assembly GCF_017829975.1. Taxonomy (GTDB): domain Bacteria; phylum Bacillota; class Bacilli; order Lactobacillales; family Vagococcaceae; genus Vagococcus_D; species Vagococcus_D allomyrinae. The sequence continues at coordinate 50,276 of NZ_JAEEGA010000005.1, forward strand.
ATAAAAATCACCTAAACGATAAAACAAAAAGGCATCTTCATAATCCTTTTTGATTCCGAAGTATTGTTCCATCATTGGGGTGTGTTTCGTTTTTTGTGGCACCTATTCTTCACATCCTTAATCTTTTAACTCTGAGGGCTTCCATAAATCTTCATATGTTAAGGCCAATTGTAAATTGACTTGAGATTCCAGCAAGTGTGTCAAATGCTGCAATAAATCATTGGCTTCAATCAGTTTTTCACGGTAACGAATAACCAATGGGTGATCATCAAAAGCAGCGGTCAATTCGTCCGCTTTTTTAATGGCTTGCTTTTCCGCTTCTGGTTTGCCGTAGTGGGCAAACTTAACGGCTTGCTTCTGGTATTCCTTTATTTCATCGGTCATGGCCACCAATCCTTGATGATCTTGAACCTTGGCTTCAATTTTTTTGTATTCTTGAATGATCTCGCTCTTGTCCAGCATGGCAAGGAGGTGGTCCAGGGCTCGTTGGACCTCATCGTCCATTGCGAATTCTTCTCGTTCCATTCACATTACCTGTCTTCCTTAGTCTCTAAAGGGACTGTCCTCATTGATTTGTCCTACTTCGATTTTTTTCGCTTTACCTGTCACGTCGTCTAATTCAATGACACAGTATGAGAGCGTGTTACGCCCACTTTCAACCACTTCAAAGCGGTGGGGCAATGCGGTGCGAAATTTGCCGATGACCGCTTCCCGCTTCATCCCTAAAATACCATCGTAAGGACCGGTCATGCCGACATCTGTTAAATAAGCCGTGCCCTCTGGTAGAATGCGAGCGTCATTAGTTTGAACATGGGTATGAGTCCCAACAACTGCAGAGACCCGTCCGTCTAAAAACCAACCCATGGCCTGTTTTTCACTGGTTGTTTCCGCATGAAAGTCCAGAAAAATCAGCGGTGTCCGCTGACGAGCTTCTGCTACCAACTCATCGATAACAGCAAAAGGATCATCGATGTCCACCATAAAGGCTCTTCCCTGAAGGTTGATAACCGCCAATTCCACCTGGTTCACTTTAATATAGACAATTCCCTGACCAGGTGTCGTCGCTGCTGGAAAATTGGCTGGACGAACCATTTTTTTAGCCTCATCGATAAACTCAAAAATATCCCGATTGTCCCAAGTGTGATTCCCCAAGGTGACAACATCGGCACCGTCTTGTAAAAACTTCTTGTAAATCTTCTCCGTAATACCACGCCCAGCTGCTGCGTTCTCCCCATTGATAATCGTCACTTGCGGACGGTACTTTTTCTTTAACAAGGGCAAATACAGGCTGACCGTATCCCGACCTACTGACCCGACCACATCTCCAACAAATAATAAACGCATGACTGCTTCCTCTTCTCTATGTAAAAACCATTGTCTAATCTAATACTGTTTAGTAATTCCTTTATCTATTTTAACAATTTTTACTAGTAAAAGAAAGTAAATCACCAAGTCTTCTCAGGGAAATTAAAGAGGACAAGGCTTCTGAAAAGGGTCTTTTCAGAAAGTCTCATCCTCTTTGATTGGGTCTATCATGGTTGGGGCGCTTCGGCCACATTCAACACTTGCCCCTCATAAAGGGTGTCATCGATCAGCTCGTTCATGCTTCGTAAATCGTCGATGTTCATGCCGTTAATCGTGGCAATGGCTGATAAAGTATCCCCACTCTGAACGATATACGTTTTAGTTCCATTAGGGTTGGGCTGAGCCAAGCCGCTGCTAGGTTCAGTGGCACCACTGGCCTCGGTTTGATTAGAGCTGCCACTGCTATCTATTGTCGGTGTTAACACTTTGGATTGATCCGCAGACTCTTGAACTCCGGTATTGGGCAAGCGCTGCTCAATCGCCGTGATTTGTTTTTCCATGTCCGCATACTTCTGTTCATTCCCAAGGGTAACATAGATCAAAAAGCCCATGCCCGCTGTGATAACCACTAAGAACAACACCAAAACTGTCGTTAAGAGGCTACTTCCTGAGCTTGTTGGTCTTTGGGGACTTACTTGCTCATTATTATTAGTCATCAAACGAGCTTGGGAACGGGCCGCCCGTGTGACAGTCACTTCGTCTGTTGATAGTTGTTCTAATTCTTCTTCGTTCACTTCAATAATCTTCCTTTCTCGCTAAACTCGCTTCACCGGAATATAAAAAACGATCATTTTTTAAATTTAAACACAATTAATGCACACCCACTAGTTTATCACTATATTAGCACGCAAACAACTTCAAATTTCAACTTAGATGTCTTTCTCGTCTCTTTTGTCTTTTCAGCGTTACCTTTTCACAGGTAAAGCGCTCCTCCTGACAAAGACCGTTACTCTCACAAAAACAGGCTACCAGCCTGTCATTTTCATGACTTGCTGATAACCTGTGTTGTTGTTTATAATGCTTAGTCACCTGATATATAGTTCCTATTAAATAATGACGATCCGTCGTTAAACTTCTAGCTAAAGAGAAGCTGAAAGCACCACTCTTCGCTCATCATTATTTTACGGGATGTATATAGCTATTAACTACTTGGCGTAATCAACCACGCGAGTTTCTCGAACGACAGTGACTTTAATATGTCCTGGATAATCCAGCTCTTCTTCAATTCGTTTGCGAATCTTACGAACGAGGATCGTCGTTTCGTCATCGGAGATTTCATCTGGTTTAACCATAATCCGCACTTCCCGTCCTGCTTGAATCGCAAAACTGGAGTCAACACCTGGGAAGTCATTTGAGATGCCTTCCAAGCGTTCTAAGCGTTTAATATAATTTTCCAGAGATTCACTCCTTGCACCTGGCCGAGCTGCTGACAGGGCGTCTGCGGCGGCCACAAGGACCGATATGACAGATGTTGCTTCTGTGTCACCATGATGTGACGCAATCGCATTGATGACGACTGGATGTTCTTTGTATTTCTTCGCCAATTCTGTGCCGATTTCCACATGAGACCCTTCCACTTCACGATCAAGGGCTTTCCCAATATCATGAAGGAAACCTGCTCGTTTTGCTAAATCAACGTCTTCTCCAAGTTCCGCAGCTAATACCGCGGTTAATTTGGCTACTTCAATCGAGTGATTTAACACATTTTGGCCGTAACTTGTTCGGAAACGCAAGCGACCCATAATTTTAATCAAATCTGGGTGTAACGTGTGTGCCCCAACTTCAAAAGCGGCATTTTCACCGTACTCACGAATCGTTTCATCCATCTCTTTGCGGGCTTTATCGACCATTTCTTCAATCCGAGCGGGATGAATCCGACCGTCTTGAATCAATTTTTCTAGAGCAATCCGAGCGGTTTCCCGACGAATCGGGTCAAAACCGGATAAGACCACTGCTTCAGGCGTGTCGTCGATAATTAAATCAATTCCCGTCAAGGTTTCAAGAGTTCTAATATTACGTCCTTCCCGACCAATAATTCGACCTTTCATCTCATCGTTTGGCAAGGTAACCACTGAAACCGTGGCTTCTGATACTTGATCAGCCGCACAGCGTTGCATCGCTAAAGATAGGATGTTTTTCGCTGTTCGATCGGCATCTTCTTTGACTTTGCGCTCACTGTCTTTGACCATGACGGCTACTTCATGTGTTAATTCATCTTCCGTAGTCTTCATAATAATGTCTTGGGCTTGTTCTCTCGATAAAGCCGCGACTTTTTCTAATTCTTTTTGTTGTTCTTCAATTAATTCTGATACTTTCTTTTCTCGTTCATCAATCAATTGTTGCTTCGAATCGAGTTTTTCTTCTTTGTCTTCAAGTGAGTGTTCGCGCTTAACTAAAGTCTCATCTTTACGATCTAGATTAGACTCACGCTGTAATAAACGATTTTCTTGAACTTTAACTTCATCTCGTCGCTCTTTCAACTCACTTTCAATTTCTAGCCGATACTTCTGATTCTCTTCTTTGGACTCTAATAAAGTTTCCTTTTTCAAGGTTTCAGCTTCTCGTTTTGCTTCTTCTATAATACCAGTTGCTGAGCTTTGGGCGCCTTCAATCGCTTTTTCATGGCGACTTTTAGCTATGTAAAACCCTACTGCGAGACCGACAATCAATCCGATGATACCGAGGAGTATACCAATACCTGTACCCATTTGTACACCTCCGTATAATCTTGTATATATGTGTAGTTTTTAGTTGATAAAACACTGATTACTATCAATATGCCCTACTTGCATATTTGCATAACATAATTCATTATACAACTTTTATTCTAATATTTGAAACAGGGTGTGTCAACTTTAAATTACGGTAGGCAACTTGTAAGACAAGGTTTTTACAATAAAACGAACAGATTACTCTGATACAGCAAGCGATTGATGACTTTCGATGAAATGAATAAAAATAATCACCTTTTTTTCAAAAAGAGGTGATTGTTATCTAATTTTTGTTCTTTTGGGTTATTCTGAACATTGAGGCAGCTCTTTTTTTCGCAAAATTGTTGTAAAACTGCCACGGTGTAACACCAACATCACCACGTCTTTATTTAAGTCAGAAAAACCAAAAGAAGCTCCCAATTAATGGGAGCCTTCCGTTTTAATCTTCTAAATCTAATGGCACTTCGCCAACTTCTTCTTCAACCTCAACAGCTTCACCAATGCCGTATTCATTTCTGACACGAGTGGAGATCTCCTCATACATTTCCGGATGATCTTTGATGTATTTCTTGGCATTTTCACGGCCTTGACCGATTCGCTCTTCTTTGTATGAATACCAAGAACCGCTCTTGTCAACGATGTCTCGGTCAGCAGCCATATCGAGTAACTCACCTTCACGAGAGATTCCTTCGCCGTACATCAAATCAACTTCTGCCACTTTAAACGGTGGTGCTACTTTGTTTTTTACCACTTTAATTTTTGTTCGGTTACCGATGATATCCGTGCCGATTTTTAATTGCTCCGCACGACGGACTTCCAAACGAACGGTGGCGTAAAACTTCAGAGCACGTCCACCCGGTGTGATTTCTGGGTTACCAAACATCACGCCAACTTTTTCACGAATTTGATTGATAAACAAGGCGATGGTTTTGGTTTTATTGATGGAACCTGATAATTTCCGGAGAGCTTGAGACATTAAACGAGCTTGCAAGCCGACGTGAGCGTCACCCATTTCTCCATCAATTTCCGCACGGGGAACTAAAGCGGCAACGGAATCGACGACGACGATATCAATGGCACCACTGGATACTAAGGCATCAGCAATCTCCAAGCCTTGCTCACCTGTATCAGGTTGTGACAGGAGTAACTCGTCAATATTAACACCTAAATTTTTAGCGTATTTAGGATCTAAGGCATGCTCAGCATCGATAAAAGCGGCTGTCCCGCCTGCCCGTTGAACTTCTGCAATGGCGTGTAAAGCAACGGTTGTTTTACCTGAACTCTCTGGGCCGTAGACTTCAATAATCCGTCCTCGTGGGTAGCCACCTACACCTAAGGCCACATCCAAAGCCAATGAACCACTTGGAATGGTTGACACTTGGGTGTCGATTTTTTCACCCAATTTCATGATTGAGCCTTTACCAAAGTTTTTTTCTATCTTTTTTAACGCAGCATCTAATGCCACTTTACGATCGTCTGCCAATATATAAACCTCCTAGTTTGTTTACACTTTTTACTACTACATGTAAGTCTTGCCGTTAAAACCACAAAGATGATTTTATCAGCGTTTCATTAATCATACTTGCTTTTGTCACAAAAATCAAGCAAAAAGCGAATGTTTGTTCGCTTTATTTTTCAATTGATTGAGAGATGCTTGTTATTGTAGCTTTTCGCCTAAAATTTGCTTGCGCAATAAATCTAATCCTGCCATCACCGCACTGTGACGAATGTACTGACGATCGCGGTTAAACTGAAATAGTTTGGCATACACACCAGAGTCTTTAGAGGCTACCCCAATCCAAACAGTGCCAGCTGGATGACCTTCCAGTTCATCCGGTCCTGCAACTCCGGTAAAGGAAATGCTGTAGTCACTGTCCATAGCCAGACGCGCTTCCTCTGCCATCGCCATGGCAACTTCTCGACTGACTGCACCGTGTTTGGCAATTAATTCGGCAGGTATGCCTAACAAGTCTTGTTTGGCCTGGTTGCTGTATGTGATAAACCCACCTTTGTAAACCTCCGAGACACCAGGAACACTTCCTAAAGTGCTTTGGAACAAGCCAGCTGTTAAACTCTCAGCGCTCGTTACGGTCAACCCAACAGCTCTGAGTTCCTTGACCGTTTCTGCTACTAAGGAATTGTCATCTCCGTACCCGTAAAAGTAGTCACCGACAGTCAGCATAACCTGGTGCTCAATGTGATCCAACATGGTCTGGGCTTCAGCTTCGGTGGCTGCCTTTGCTGTCAGACGCAACGTCACCTCATTCGGCTGGGCATATGGCGCAATCGTCGGGTTGGTTTGCCCTTCTATTAAATCGGCCAATTCGGTCACTAGGCGGGATTCTCCAATGCCAAAGAAACGCATCACTCGTGAACTCAACAACTCTTGTTGAGGTAATAGTTCTGCCAAGAGAGGACGGGCGTTTTGGCGGAACATGGGAATCAGTTCTCCCGGAGGTCCTGGTAACAATAAAAATGAGGCCTGATCGTTTTGATACAAAGTACCAGCTGCTAACCCATTGGGATTTTGAATCACACGGCCATGTTCAATCGACAAGGCCTGGCGACGGTTGTTTGCCGTCATCGGATGCCCAGCCCGATTGATGTGCTGCTCAATTTTAGCCATGGCTTCTTCATCTGTTATCAACGCTTCCTTAACGTGTTTTGCTACTACATCACGAGTTAAGTCATCGTCTGTCGGACCTAAGCCACCACAGAGTACGATTAACTGACTACGAGTTTCCGCCAATTGTAATAATTCCTCTAGGCGAGCTGGGTTATCACCGACGACTGTTTGATAATACACTTCAAATCCCAGTGCGGCTAACTCCTCTGAGAGAAAGGTCGCATTGGTATTGACTACTTGACCTAATAATAATTCTGTTCCAACAGCAATAATTTCGGCTTTCACATGATCACTCTTTCGTCCATAGTATAGTATTCGCAATTTCCCCTTATTTCCGTTTTATTATATCATATTTTTTTCTGGGACCCTTCTTTTGCTATGTAGTTCCCATTAAATAATCATCCAAGGGAACTATCTGTTTGATTAGTTAACATGATGGATATACTTAGCTTTGCAAGTGCAAGTTTTGGTCCTCATAATACCACTCAAGATAAGGATCAACAGCCAACCAGGTTTCCATATTATCGATATTAATGGCTTCCTTAAAGGTTAACCAGGCCACGTAAAACACAAATTCCTGGAAGCGGCTGTTCGGTTCCCCCTGTATTCTTAAAGCATGGGTTAAATAGTGATCAGTCTGTCCCTCCACATCCCCAAATGTGCCAATATGCATATTCGTCACCCCGCCTTCGATCTGCAAGGCTGCTAAGTTCTGCCCAAGTGATGGGCCAGAAGATAATTTTTCTCCTTGAGCAGAGACACCACACTCAATAAACTGAGTATCACTTGTCTCTTTTAAGGTAACTTTTACTTCATAGCGACGAGTCACTCGGTAATCACGATTGAAAATCTCTTTAAAGGCGTAATCAAATGGGTGATTACTCCTCAGGTAAAGCTCACCTAAAGGTGTTGTCAAGAGGGTTCTCTGATGGTCCACAGGTCATCACTCCTCGTAAATTAATTGCCCTGACGACAAGCTTTTTCAGCAAAATTAAAGAGGCTAGTCTCAAACTAGCCTCTTCATTTGGTTTTACAGATAATTGATTACATCGACCCTTTAAAGACATGGGAGTTTTTAATGAAATAATCCACACCTGAATAAATGGTAAACACCAAGCAGGCGTATAATAAAATTTGAGCCAATGGCAGACCTAGGGCTTCAAACGGTGCGTTGTTAATCATGATAAAAATAATCGCCAACATTTGCGTGGCTGTTTTTACTTTCCCTGGCCAAGCTGCGGCCATCACTTCCCCATCTTCCACCAGCAATAAACGCAAACCAGTCACGGCTAATTCACGGCAGACGATAATCGCTACCACCCACGCCGGCGCCTTTCCTTGAGCGACTAACATAATAAAAGCGGTCATCACCAGCATTTTATCTGCTAACGGATCAGCAAATTTACCAAAATTCGTGACTAAGCCTTGGGAGCGGGCAATTTTCCCGTCCAGCCAATCCGTCAAACTGGCAACGGCAAAGATCAGCATGCCGACAAACTGATTAACAGCAACCGTTGTGCCAGCGATTGAGAGACTCCCCCACGCAAAATCTATTCCTACTACGATGATAAAAACGGGAATCATACAAATCCGAATAACCGTTAGTTTATTAGGTAAATTCAAACCACTCACACCTTCCACTTTCTACTTGTTAATTCTCAGCTGTTGCGCCGTAATTGATTGTTAAATTGATGTCGCGCTTGATCGAACCGGTGTTATTGGGATTAAAATTCAATTCCTGACCGTTGACTTTCACTTTAACGTTGCCTGAAGCCCCTAACGTCAAGGTCGCTGCGGCTTGATCAGCTGGCAGTTCTGTCGAAGCCGTTTCACCAGGGTTAAGGGTGTAGTCATAAACGTAATTGCCATCAACTATCATCCCGATCCAGCAAGCGGCATTAATGCCTTCAAATTCGAATGTTAAAGGACTCTTCGCCCCGTTGATCGTCATGGCGATGTCGCTACCAGCTTCACTGTCAAAGACGATGTCCATCTCCGCTTTCTCGCTTTCACTGGTGGAGCTTTCGGCTGACTCGCTTGAGCTTGTCGACGAATTAGCAGATTTGCTCTCGCTACTTCCTTGATCGACTTCAACTTCCTTCGGCTTCTCAATCATATTTTTCTTGTCATTTTCTCTCAGAGTTAAATAACCAATGCCACCGATAATCAAGGCCGCGACAATAAACAGCAAAACCATCGGAATCATGCCTTCGACGCCACCTTTACGGGAGTTCCCGTGCTTCCCCTGATAGAGCTCAGAGCGCGAACCACGAACGACTTCTGGCGCTTTGATATTCTTGGTTGGCTTACCATCAAAACGATTGACCAAGTAATCTCCGTCAACGCCGACCTCATTGGCATATTGCTTGATAAATGAGCGAGCGTAGAAAGTGCCAGGAACCTGGTCATAGTCATTTTCTTCTATTGCTTCAAGATAGCGTTTTTGAATTTTGGTTATTTGTTGCAGTTCATCGATGGTTAGCCCTTTAGCTAGTCTTGCTTTTTTTAATATTTCTCCAATAGATTCCACTTGCTCACCTTTTTTTCTGTATTGTTAAACTTTCCAACCACCTGAAATCGGAATGGTTGTTCCTGTTATATAAGCACTTTTTTCACTGACTAAAAAATCAACCAAATCTGCGATTTCCTCGGGTTCTGCCAGCCTTCTTAAGGGAATGTCTGAAACTAGCTCTGCTCGTTCTTCACGAGTCCACTCCTGATTCATCTGTGTGTTAACTGCGCCTGGAGCCACCACATTGACGGTAATCCCCAACGTTGCGACTTCCTGGGCATAGGCTTTGGCAAAGGCTTCCTGGCCACCTTTTAAGGTGCTGTATACCACTTCCATAGCGCTGCCAGCACTGCCGTATACAGAACCCACAAAGACAATCCGCCCCTGTTTGCTTTGAGCTAATTTAGGTTGTAACTGCTGACAAAGTCGCATCGGTGTCTTCAACGACACCTGCCATAATTGTTCCATCTCTTCTGAACTGGTCTCTGTCAATAGCTTATAAATCGTTCCACCACTGGCAAAAACGATGGCATCCACTTGAAACAAGGGTGCAACTAAGGTTGGCAACTCCTCTTGCCTCATATCAAACTGAAGAGAGAAAAAATCTTGTTTAGGATACTCTTTTTCAAGGACCTTCGTCAAGTTTTTTACTTTCTCTGCTTGCTGATGATAATGACAATAAAGGGACCAGCCTGAGGCGGCTAAAGACTGGGCGCAGGCCTGACCAATATCTCCACTGGCACCGAGTATTAAGGCGTATTTCATCTACTTATCCTCAGAGGGATACATATAAAAATTACTCATGGCCTCTTCTTTAATAAAATGATCAATAACGCGACGAACATCTGCTAATTCAATACTCTCAATCACTTCTGCCATATCAAAGAGTGTGGCTTCACCAAACTGCATTTGACTGAATTGATTGGCGATATACTCCAATGAATTTAGGGATTGCAAATACTTCCCTAACATTTGTTTCTTTAATAACGTTAAATTGGCCGCCGTAATCTCGGGGCTTTCTTGAGCGGTTAATAAAATCTCCCGAACACGAGCCACCATTTCTTCTGGTCGACTGCTGTCACCACCAAAATCGGCAAAATAAAATTCACGATCCAAATTAAACTCATAACCAAAACTGTCATCGATTAAGCCCTCATCATACATCGCCAACTGGTTAGCTGAAGTGTCGCCAAACAACAATTCAAGTAGGAGACTAACAGACGTTTTATAACGCAACAACTCAAAACCATCCGTTGGTAACGCAGACGTTCCTTTGATCCCAACAATTCCTTTAGGACGGCTGACAGGCATCTGCAACTGAGACTCTTTGATGATATCCGTCGTATCTTCCACTGGAAAACGGCGTTCAATCGGTACCGCCTCAGGAAATACTTTGCTCTCTTGGTTATGACGGATCAACGCCATCATCTCTTCAGGATCCATTTTACCAACCACTAATAAATTCATGTTGCTAGGATGATAAAAAGTGTTATAGCATAGGTACAAATCTTCTGCCGTAATTTCAGCAATACTCTCAACCGTCCCTGCAATGTCAATATGCAAGGGATGATTTGGATACAGATTGCTGATAATTCCGAAAAATAAGCGCCAACTGGCATCATCCTGATACATTTGAATTTCTTGGCCGATAATCCCCTTTTCTTTCTCAACTGTCTCTTGAGTAAAGTAAGGAGACTGGACAAAGTCCAACAGGGTTTCCATATTTTTAGCTACTTGACCGGTACTGGAAAATAAATAACTGGTTCGTGTAAAACTGGTAAAAGCATTTGCCGAAGCACCTTGTTTGCCAAAGGTTTGGAAAACATCCCCATCCTCTTTTTCAAACATCTTATGTTCTAGAAAATGAGCAATCCCATCTGGCACTTCTGTCAATTCGCTTTCTCCAATGGGAACAAATTGGTTGTCAATCGACCCATAATTCGTCGTGAACAGGCCATAAGTCTTATTAAAGCCAGCTTTCGGCAACAAGGTCACTCGCAAGCCATTAGCCAAAGTCTCAGTGTATAAAGTCTCATCTAAAACAGGGTAGTCAATCTTTTCCATTACGCCTGTCCTCCTTCCATAAAGTAAACAGCTTGAAGGGTCACATTGGCCGCTACCGCTTGAACATCGGCTAGACTAACTGCCTCAACGGCCGCTAACCACTGATCATCCGTCATTTGCGAATGAGGAAACTTGCTGTTAATGTAAGCCGCTTCTGTCACCGCACTTGGGTTATCCAATGACAGCAAGTATTGATTTTTTAACATTTCTTTTGTTTGCCCTAAAGCATCTGGTTCAATCTCCCCCGCGATTAAGCTCGTTAGTTGCTCTTCCACAAGAGTCAACACACGGTCTTTATTCGCCCCATCAATCCCTGTCTGCACCGTTAACAAACCGCGGAAAGTGTCAATCGAGCTGGAAGCGTAATAAGCCATACTTTCTTTTTCCCGAACATTCATAAATAATTTGGAATGAGGGAAACCACCGAATAATCCATTAAAGACTTGCAAGGCAAAATAAGCGTCTTTATGGTAGTAAATTCCCGTTTGGTAGGCCAAATTTAATTTAGATTGAATAACAGGTTGAACATCAACCTTCGTCAATACTTTCGGCAGAAGTGCTTGTTGATAAAAAGGTTGCTCATAAGTCGGACGATCGTTAAAATCCCAGTTCTGGAAGAGCTGACCAATAACGGTCTCTTCCACATCACCAACGACGATAATATCCACTTCATCGGTCTTAAGCATCTTGTCATAATACTCTTTAAGGGTCACGGCCGTTTCAACAGAAACTGCTTCAGCCGTCCCAAAACTCGGTACTTTTTGCTGCTCCGCTTCGCCAAAATAAAGAGCTTGTAAAGCCAAGGCGGCATAGCTCTGTTTATCATCATAAATAGAGGCGATGTATTCCATTAAGTTCTCTTGTTCCCGCTTAAATGTGGCTTCATCAAATTGAGTGGCTGTGATGTTCGGATTGAAGATAATCTCATTTAAAAAGGCGATCGCTTCTGGTAAAACAGCCTCATCGTTCGGTAAAAACTTGTCATTGACGACGTTTAAAATAACACTCATATAATGACTGTCGCCTTTTTTATTGACGTTAATACCAAAACTTGCGCCGTATAAGTCGGCCAACTTTTCACTTAATTTGGTTTGGGTTGGATAAGCTTGGCTGTTCGTTTCCAGAAGACTGCTAAGTAGTGTCCGTTTGCTGATCGTCTCCTCTCGTAAAGGGGCAGCAAAGCGAATCATCACGCGAATGGTTTTGTATTTATCAGTGGGGATGACATGTAAATTGACTCCTTGTTTCAAGGTAATGCTCATTAATTTCTTCCTACTTTCCGCTAGTCTCTCTTTATATAATAGTAGATTAAAAATACGATGGCAAAGGTCTGCCATCATCTTAAGGATTTCCTTACTAATTTTAGCATGAAAACCCGAATTATCTAATTACAGTTTCATTACTAATCATAGCATAAACTTAACCATTATGACACTCTTACCTTTGTTCGTTTTTCGTGATATATTCGGACATTTCATCAATTAAATGCCTATTTCTTTGGTTTTTTTGTCATTTTTTGTATAATTAACTTATAAACATTGAAAGGAGTTTAGTTATGATAAAAGAATTTAAGGAATTTATCATGCGAGGCAATGTGTTGGACTTGGCAGTAGGGGTTGTCATTGGAGGCGCGTTTACCGCCATCGTTAACAGCATCGTGACTGGTCTGATTACACCGATTGTTGCGTTAGTGATTAAATTGATTACTAAGAGTAAAGATGGCAAAATTGAAGGCCTCAGCGTCAAATTTAATGGTGTCACTTTTGATTTTGACCTAGTTATTTCTGCTATTATCACCTTTTTAATTACAGCCTTCGTTGTCTTTATGATTGTTAAAGTCGTTAACAAAGCCCGAGAAGCCGTTATCAAACCGGTAGAAGAAGTGGATTTGGAAGATGAATTTGAACAAACAGAAAAATTATTAACTGAAATTCGTGATTTACTGGCACAGCAAGCTAGCACGACTGGCACTAGCACAACATCGGCACAACCAAAAGATCCTATCGATTAGGATAAATAGCCAAGGCAAGATGGCAATAGAAACTTCTTTCTATCCTCGATTTAACGCCCTTTCCAACCTAAAAGAACCATGAAAACGAGATCCTCTCTCATTTCCATGGTTCTTTTTACGGGCAGGCATTGGCCTGACGATTGTCATTAGCTCGTGTGCTTTTGTTCAAACAGCGGGCTAACCGGTTTATTTTCGTGGATGCGTTTAATGGCATCGCCAATTAATGCGCCCACACTGACTTCTTCAATTTTCTCAATACGGTTTTCCTCAGGTAAGTAGATTGAATCAGTCACAATGACTTTTTCAATCGGTGAATCTTGCAGACGTTCCATCGCTGGCCCAGATAAAACTGGATGGGTACAGCTGGCTAAAACTTCCACTGCACCAGCTTCTTTTAAGGCTTTCGCCGCTAAGGTAATCGTACCTGCTGTGTCAATCATGTCATCGATAATAATACATTTTTTGCCGTCAACATTTCCAATGATATTCATCACTTCTGCCACATTTGCTTTTGGACGACGTTTGTCGATAATCGCAATCGGTGCTTTTAGGAATTCTGCTAACTTACGGGCACGGGTCACACCACCGTGGTCTGGTGAAACAACCACTGTGTCATCTCCCACGTAACCGTGAGTAATAAAGTAATCAGCTAAAAGCGGTGCTGCCATTAAGTGGTCAACAGGAATATCAAAGAATCCTTGAATTTGAACCGCGTGCAAATCAAGGGTTAAAACCCGCGTAGCACCAGCGGCTGTTAGCATATTGGCCACTAACTTGGCTGTGATCGGTTCACGAGAACGAGCTTTACGATCTTGACGGGCATAACCATAATAAGGCATGACCACATTAATCGTTTTGGCACTAGCTCTCTTTAACGCATCAATCATAATTAACAGTTCCATTAAATTATCATTGACTGGGTAGCTCGTTGACTGAATTAAGTAAACATGATCACCACGAATACTTTCTTCAATGTTAATTTGAATTTCGCCATCACTAAATTGACTTACTGATGATTTGCCTAGCTCAACTCCGACAGCTTCTGCAATCTTTTCTGCTAACTTCTTGTTAGAGTTAAGTGAAAATATTTTCAGTCTTGGATCAAAGTAATGTTTCGACATGAGGACCTCCGCTTTCTTTTTTGAGAAATTATTTGCTTCCTTATAAATAGTAGTCATTTTCCGGATGAAAATCAAGGGTAAAGGGCGAAATTATTGCGAATAAGGCAATTTTTTTGCATAATCCGCTTTATTTACTTGTCGAGCACGGCCAATTGCCAAAGAATCCGCTGGCACATCTTCCGTAATCGTCGAGCCTGCTGCTGTAAATGCCCGGTCACCAACGTTAACTGGAGAGACGATTCCCGTCTGACATCCTAAGAATACATCGTCGCCAATAGTCGAGTGATGTTTGGCTTTGCCATCATAATTAACAAAGACCGTGCCACAGCCAACGTTGACATTTTTGCCAACAGTAGCATCGCCGATATAGGTTAAGTGGCCAACTTTGGTCTCTTCACCAAGTGAGGCGTTTTTAACTTCTACAAAATTGCCAACATGGACGCGCTTAGCTAAAACAGCCCCTGGACGTAAGCGACCAAATGGTCCAACGTCACTTTCCGCTCCGACTTGTGCGCCTTCAATATGAGAGGAGCGGATCGTCACATCGTCACCAATCACACTGTCAATAATTTCTGAATTGGCGCCGATAAAACAGCCTGTCCCAACGGTCGTGGAACCTTTCAATTGAACGCCTGCCTCAATCAATGTGTCGTTGCCAATCACCACATCAGCATCGATATATGTCGCTTCCGGGTTAACAAAGGTCACTCCGTTGACCATGTGTCCGTGATTAATGCGGCGACGCATCGTCGCCGTCGCTTCTGCTAAAGCTAAACGATCGTTAATTCCGATAGCATCTTGCAAATCTGCCATCTTATAGGCCGAAATAACCTCGCCTTGAGATTGCAAAATACCAATCACATCTGGCAGATAATACTCGCCTTGAGCGTTGTGATTGCCCACTTGATCAAGAGCCGCAAACAACGCTTGATTATCAAAGCAAAATGTCCCTGTGTTAATTTCCTGTGTCAGACGTTCTTCTGGCGTTGCATCTTTTTCTTCCACAATTTTTTCGACTTGAGTGTTAGTCCCGCGGATAATCCGACCGTAGCCAAAAGGAACTTCCGCGTGAGCGGTTAAAATCGTCGCTTTCGCCCCTGTCCCTTCATGCTCTGCAAATAAGGCATCCAACGTCTCAGTCGTAATGAGCGGCGTGTCGCCACAAATGACCAAGGTCGTGCCCTCCTTACCAGCCAATTGGTCTTTCGTCATCATGACGGCATGACCTGTTCCTAGTTGTTCGGCTTGCAAAGCAAATTCCGAACGTTCGCCTAACTTGGCCTTAACCTCTTCCGCACCAAAGCCGACAACGGTCACGACCTTCTCAGGTGTCAGTTGTTCCACATTGCCTAGAACATGCTCCACCATTGATTTTCCGGCGATTTGATGTAACACTTTATACGTTTTGGATTTCATCCGCGAGCCTTGACCCGCAGCCAAAATAATGGCATATCGTTTATTCACATTTATTTCCCCCTCATTTTGAGTATTAATTCCAAGTTACCGCCGCTTCTGATCCTTGTCAGAGCAGCCAGACCAATCGGTAACAAAATTGGTCTAGATGGCTATTCTCAGCTAGATCGTTCCTCTGCTATCATTCAATAGAACGATGCCTCTACAGCTGTCACTTTCTATTTTACTCAAAATACGTGCCTGGGACAACCTTAATTGTTTTGGTATGGGTGTCCACATCTTTCACACACAATAGCGAATTGTATTCATCAATCACGCGGCGTCCACTAAAGGTTGATTCAGCAAAGACGGTAATGCCGACTAATTCCGCTTCAAACTCTTCAATCAAGCCCTTCATTCCATTAACCGTGCCGCCGCCTTTCATAAAGTCATCCACCACTAAAACGCGAGATCCCCGTTTTAAGCTGCGTTTGGATAGCTCCATCTTTTCAATTCGCTGGGATGAGCCGGAAACGTAGTTCACGCTAACCGTTGACCCTTCCGTAATTTTGGAATCACGACGAACGATCACAAACGGAGCATTCAAGTGATAAGAAACAGCTTGGGCAATCGGAACGCCTTTAGTCGCAACGGTCATCACGGCATCAATTTTTTGATCTTTGTACTTGGACGCTATGATTTGGCCGACTTGTCTTAATAGATCTGGTTCACCAAGTAAATCAGATAAATAAACGTAGCCACCCGGAAGCAAACGATCTTGCTCTGATAAACGTTCACACAGTCCATCAACAATTTCTTTCGCCTGTTCTGTCGAAATCTCCGGGATAAAGCGAACACCGCCAGCAGCTCCAGGAATTGTTTCCAATATGCCCGTCCCTCTGGTTTTGAATGTCCGTTTAATAATACCTAAATCCTCACTAATTGACGATTTAGCCGAACTGTATCTTTTTGCAAAAAAAGTTAAAGAAATTAATGTATGCGGATGTTCCAATAAATACTGTGTCATGTCGATCAATCGCTCACTTCTTCTAACTTTCATATCTGTCACCTCTTCTACTTTATTATTCACATCATATTATATGATTAATTTCGTGAAAATCCTAGTCTTTTCTCTATTTTCTTATAAAACGTTCGTCAATCCTAATTTTATGCTCAATCGCCAGCTGAAAACGTTCACTGTTTGAGTTAACTTCCACTAAATTCACGTTTCCATGTAAAAAAACTCTTAGCTGTCGACTTTTTCGCAACAACTAAGAGCTTTTGATTAATTTCCAGAGGACACTTTCTTTTTCACCAAGACCTTTTTTAAGATCATCACAAGCAAAAATAGCAAAATAAAGATTAACGTGATGGTCGCCCCTGGTGGCGTATCCACCTGATAAGAAGTCACTAAGCCTGATAACATGCCGACCAAGCCAATGATCACGCTGATCATTAAGACCCGATTAAAACTGCGACCAATCCGCATGGAGATCGCCGCTGGCAAGACCATAATCGCTGATACTAGTAAGGCACCGGCAATGGGAATCATCACGGTAATTGCTATCCCGGTGATCACGTTGAATAAGAGCGACATCCAGCGGACAGGTAAGCCATCCACATGGGCGGTGTCCTCATCGAAGGTTAAGACATACATCGGTCGCTTAAAGAGCACAAAAAGCACGACTAAAGCGATTAAAAGAACCCCCAGGATTATCACTTGATCCCAACTGATGGTGACAATCGAGCCAAATAAGTATTGTTGAATGCGCATGGAGGAGTTCCCTTTGTTCGCATTCATCAGCACCAGAGCTGTGGCTAAACCACCAGACATCAAAATCGCTGTTGAAACTTCTGAGTAGGTGCTGTAAATCATCCGCAAGTATTCCAAAATAATAGCAGCAATCACCACCACGACAAGGGTCGTTAAGGTCGGATTAAGATTGACGAAAAACCCCAAGGCAATCCCTGCCAAAGAAACGTGGGACAAGGTGTCCGCTAATAATGACTGACGCCTCACAACTAAAAAGACACCTAACATCGGCGCGATAACTGCCATAAAACTCGCCGCTAAAAGGGCTCTTCTCATGAACTCATATGAAAACATCTCCATTCTGAGTCCTCCTTTCTGACTAAGCGAATATGGCGATCTGCGTAATTTTTTATGTCTTCGTGATCGTGGGTAATCATCAAAATAGCTTTGCCATGATCATGGGCATTGTGCCGCAACAACTCATAAAAATCGCCGCGAGAGCCTTCGTCCATGCCCGTCGTCGGTTCATCTAAGACAAATAAATCAGGGTCTGTCGCAAAAATCCGCGCCAAGCAAATTCGCTGCTTTTGCCCCCCTGATAATTCGCCAATTCGCCGGTCCCGCATCTCCCACATACCGACTGATTTTAAGGCTTTCTCAACATGCTGGTGATCCTTATCCGAGAAACGCTTAAACCACTTTCCGCGCTGAAAACGACCTGATTGCACTAATTCCAACACCGTACTTGGAAAACCAGCATTAAAAGACGCCACTTGTTGAGGAATATAGCCGATGCTTAACGGTTCCCCCTGAGTGTTTTTTTTGGCGAGCTTGACCGTTCCTTCAGCTGGTTGTAAGAGCCCTAAAGTATTGCGAATTAAGGTGGATTTGGCCGCACCATTCTCCCCTGTCAAAATCACAAACTCTCCAGGATCAACGTAATAGGATATATCTTGTAAGACTGGCTCTTCGCCATAATAAAAGGTTAAATGGTTAACATCTATATAGTGTGCCACTGATTGACTCCTTTCTCGAGGTCTGTTCTCTAAATGCAAAACGTAAAGATTACGCTTTGAAGACAATATGTAGAATACCACCTTGTCACAGACTTCGTCAAGTAAAAAACACTTATTTTTCGAGTTTAACGGATGGATTGTTCAAAAAAAGCTAGGTCCCCCCAGCTTTTTCACTATTATCCTTGTTTAAGAGTCCGCACAATATGGACATCCTGACAAAACCCTTTTAAGCCATTACTTACTCGCTGGGCCCGTGAGTATTTTTCGCATAAAGCAAAAACCGTCGGGCCACTGCCACTCATCAACGCAGCGTCAGCGCCAAATTTAATCATCTTATCTTTAATCTGTTGAACGATCGGGTGTTTCTGAATGGTGACTGACTCCAAGGAATTTCCTAAGTGTTTGACCATCTCGTGATAATCTTGAGCAACGACGGCTGCTTCAATGGCGTCAATGTCGGGATGATGTATGTCATTAAATGAGAGGCTTCCAAAGACTGTTCGCGTCGAGACACTAATCCGTGGTTTCACCATGACCACCCAACACTGAGGCATGGCTGGCAGTGGTTTTAAGACATCTCCACGGCCACTGACCACCGCCGTATTGCCACGGACACAATAAGGCACGTCTGAGCCCACATCCACCGCTAGCACAGCCAACTCATCCAAGCTTAACCCCAGCTGCCACAAACGATTCAACCCTCTCAGGGTAGCGGCGGCATCACTGCTTCCGCCGGCTAAGCCAGCCGCTACAGGAATCCGTTTACGGACACTGACGTGAACGCCTTTTTCGATGCCGTAAGCTTTTTTTAGCACTTGCGCCGCTTGATAAATATGATTTCGCTTATCCACAGGTAAAAAACTACTGTCAGTTTCAATGATAACCTCATCTTGTGGCAGTTCACGAAAGACTAATTTATCGGCCAAGTCAACACTCGACATGATCATCTTTAATTCATGATAGCCGTCGTCTCGTTTATATAATGCATCCAACCCTAAATTTATCTTGGCTGGCGCCTTTTCAATTATCTCCATGCTTTTCACCTAACTTTTCCAGTCATAATCTTTCATATTATACCTTATTAAACTGAAAATAGAAACGCTAGAGGGTTGTCTTTAACAGAAAAAATAAGTCCTCCTTCGATAAGCCTCTAAAAAAAGCTGGCAAGTTCCCCTGCCAGCTTTTAATTAAATCCCCGATGTATTTAGTTTGATTAGCTCCACAAGCGTAGCCACGGTCTTTTCCATGGCTTCCAAAGTAATAAATTCATATTGTCCATGGAAGTTTTCACCACCAGTAAAGATGTTAGGGGTTGGAATGCCTTTAAAGGAGATTTTCGACCCATCCGTTCCGCCTCTAAAAGGCGTCACAATTGGGGTGATCCCTTGGTTTTCCATGGCTTTCAAGGCCAGCTCCACAGGATAGAAGTCCGCTTTGATGATATCTCCCATATTGTAATACTGATCGGTTAGTTCAATGTGTAGACGAGGTTTATCTAAGGTGGCATTAATCGCCACCACCTGATCAACTAAAAATTGCTTCCGTTCTGCAAATTTCTGTGCATCATGGTCACGAACAATATAGACCAGTTCCGCCTTATCAATGGTCCCTGTGAAATTATGTAACAGATAAAAGCCCTCATATCCAGCTGTTTTCTCTGGTACTTCATCTTGTGGCAAACGATCGTCCAACTGCTTGCCTAACTTATTAGCGTTGATCAAGCTGCCTTTAGCTGTTCCCGGATGAACACTCACACCGTCAATGGTGATCACTGCTTGGGCGGCATTAAAGGTCTCATATTCCAAATGGCCGACTGTGCCACTGTCAATCGTATAGGCGTATTTGGCACGAAATTGTTCCGCATCAAATAAATCAGCTCCTCGACCAATTTCTTCGTCAGGCCCAAAGGCTAAACGAATTTCTCCATGAGGAATTTCAGGGTTTTTTAAGAAATACTCGACTGCGCCAATAATTTCCACAATTCCCGCTTTATCATCGGCTCCCAATAAGGTAGTTCCATCGGTAGTAATCAAAGTTTGACCCACGTAATTTTTTAAGTTGGGAAAGTCAGACACTGACAAAACCAATTCTTTTTCTGCATGAAGAACCACATCTTGGCCATCGTAATTTTCATGAACTTGAGGCGAAATGCCCTCTGCTGAATAGTCGGCTGTGTCCACATGGGCAATCAAGCCAATAACAGGCCCAGCTGATGGACCATTGGCAGGCAATGTGGCTGTTACAAAACTGTTCTTCTCCAAGTATTCCACTTCTGATAACCCCAGTTCCCGTAAATCATCGGCTAGTTGCTTTGCGAATTCCACCTGACTGTAGGTCGTTGGCACTGTTTGACTGCTGGCATCTGATCGGGTGTTGATCTTAGTGTATCGGATAAATCGTTCTAATAAACTCACTGACTTTCCTTCTTTCTCTGAAAAATACCGCTATTCAACGTAAGCATTACGTAGGCCAAAGTAATTCCCATAAGTAGGATAGGCTACGTCTTTAATCTTAGGATTGATTAAATAATTCGAAGCACTTTGATATAAAGGCACTTGGGCAGCATCTGCTTCTAATAAAATCTTTTCAGCTGCTTTATAATCGGCAAATTGCTTGTCCACGTCATTGGCATCGGTTGTTTTAGCAGCGACTGCCAACTTGTCGTATTCTGGATTGGAATAACTGCCGTAGTTATAGGCTGAATCTGTCTCGTATAAAATAAAGAACATGCCTAAGTTGTTGTCCCCTGCGTTCCAACCAGAGAAGGATAATTCATAGTCTTTGTCACGGCGGGATTGATTAACATTGTTTTTAGGTTGAGGGGTAATGGTGATTTTAACCCCTTCAAGGGTCTCCTCAATTTGACTTTGAATGTATTCAGAAACTTTTTTACCGTTGTCATCATCTGATACTAAGAATTTTAACTCCACTTTGTCGCCCACTTCTTTTTGTGCTTCTTTCCAGAACTTTTTAGCTTTCTCCTGATCAAAGGTGGCGTACTCGCCACTGTATTTGCGGAAATCAGTTTGAGTTTCCTGATTGACAAACAGATTTTCTGGCACTAAGCCATTTAATGGTTTAGCCCCATCATTGAGGGTGCTGGCAGTTAAAGGCTCTTTATCAATGGCATAAGCAATGGCTTTGCGCAGATTAACATTAGCTAAAGGCGTGCCTTCCTTTTTATTAAAGTCCAAGAAGAAGTTAGAGATATCCGAGTGGGAAATAAAGGCTTCATCATTGGCGTTTTCGGCCACATAAGCGCCGCTAATCCGGGTTAAATCAAGGTCACCTGCTGAGAATAAATTAATCCCCGTGTTTTCTTCTTTAACGGTGGTGCCTTTGATTTCTTGTAATTTAACTTGCTCTTTATCGTAATACTCCGGGTTAGGTTTTAGCGTCCATGTGTCGCTCCCTAGTTCCCAGTCGGTAATCGTAAAGGGACCACTGGCTAAGAGATGGTCGCCGTCTGAAGCATAGTCAGCCCCTTGTTCAGTCACATAGGCTTCTTGTTGAGGCGCTAACCAAACAATTGAAATCAAGGTCAAAAATGACGCTTGAGGGTTGATTAATTCCACTTTAAACTCATCTTTTGCTGGAGCGGAAATACCAATGTCATCCACGGCTTTTTCTCCCAGACGGATTTCTTTGCTGTTTTTTACATTGTCCAATAAATAGGCATTCGGCGCTCCTGAGGCAGGGTCAACCAATCGCTTCCAGGCAAACACAAAATCATCAGCTGTAATCGGGTCACCATTGCTCCACTTGGCATCTTCCCGCAATTTAAAGGTGTAAGTCAGGCCATCTTCGCTGATCTGTGCCTCTTCTTTAGCTAAGCCAGGTACTGGCACGCTTTTATCGTCTAAACGATATAATCCTTCAAATAAATGTTGGGCAATCGTAAAGGTATTTTTATCCGTTGTTTGGGTGGTATCCAACGTAACAAGCTCTGCCGGTAAACTGATGGCAATGGCTTGTTCAACTTTTTCTGCTCCCTTTGAACTACTTCCCGTACTTTCTTCTTGGTTGCCACAGGCCGCCAAGGTAACGACTCCTAAAAGGCTAATCACTAAGCCCCACTTCTTTACTGTTGTCTTCATCCTATTTCCCCCTACTGTCAAAAATTGACGTTTTCATTTTTTAAATAAGAAATGCTTCGCGAATTGGTCAGCCTTGAAAGAAAATAGCAAACTAGTTTAGTGATGCTACTATGCGTTGCTTCGATGTCCGCTACGCTAAATACTCAAGCATTAAGCATAGAGGCCTTTATCACTAACACTATTTTATCTTGCTGTGCTGTCCACTATCTCTAAACGCTAAAGCGTTAAGAGTAGAGGCTTTCCGAAAGGTTGATGAGCTAAGCTGGACACCTACTAGAATATTGAGAACGTGATAGCTTCCCAATATTCACAAAAAACTCCCGCCCTCTATCCTAAAAATTAGGATAAAGGACGAGAGTCGTTAACTTTCGTGGTACCACCTTCATTTGATTATCTTTCAATAATCCTCAAGCACAAAACCGCTATGCTGTGGCGCTGTAACAGGCGCTCCTGTGCCAGTCTAAACGAGTTCGACTGATCATGCTCTAAGGCCATTTTCTTTTCCAGCTCATTACTCCTTCCCACCACCTGGAGCTCTCTTTAAATGATTCTTGAAAAATACTTTCCTCTTCGTTGCATTTATTTATTAAATTACGATTAAAATGATTATAATTTTAATTTAACCAATTGTCAATAACCAATTGGAATTTCCACATGGGTATCGTCTATGTCCTGATCAACTAAAATCGATTCCACATAGGCCAGCAAGAAACTATCGGGTTGTTTTTTTAACAGTTGATAACCTTTATCTGCTTCAATGGCCGCCATTTCCCCTTGATCATAATAGTCTGCGCCATCAAAATAACGAACGTTCATCCGGCCGATAAAATCGGCTACCAAGTCAGCCGTTGTTTCATCGTACCAGCCTTCTTCGTACATCTGCCGATGAGCCATGCCAATACCGTCGTCGTTAAACAACTTTTGGGAATAAGTTGAATAGGCCAGCAATTGGGGATCTGTTTGATCCGTTGCTTGCGCCCAGTCATCCATTAACAACTGCTTTTTTTGATACGTCAAAACTTGATTTTCAAGACTAATCTCCCCAATCGGATTGGAAAGGGTCGCAAAACTGCCGGTGGCTATATCATAAATCGTCTGTTTCCCTTTGACAATCGAGGCAATATCTTGTGTGTGAATATGCCCGGTCAGCACGAGACTCATTTGGTGTTTAAACAAAAAATCTTGAACATTGCCAGCTTGATCAATGGTAAACCCCTTGTTAACATGTGTATTGTGGTCTGTTAAGTTGTGATGCATGACAGGTATCACCTGTAGCTTTTCTGCTTTGGCTTGTGCAAAGATCGTCTCAAGCCATTCATAGGTTTTTGTTCGCAGTTTTCCACTAGTTTGCGGACTTGAGCCACTGACGTCATTGATATACTTATTAGTGTCAATCATGACTAGCATCAGATCTTTAAAAGGGCGAACCGCGTAACTTAAGGAATCTGAATCACGGGAAAAAGCTTCCTGATATCCCATATCTGCGAAAATTTCTGCAAATTCACCAGGTAAAATCTGATCCGTTCGTTCCATCTGATCCCCTTCATACCGACGGGCCCAGCCATCGGAAATATCATGATTGCCAGGAATGACGTAAACTTGCGTTCCCAATTCTTCGGCTCGTTTAAAATAGCCTGCCAGCTCTTCTGCGCTTAATTTTTCACCATTTAATGTCAAATCACCGCTGACAATCAACCCTTTAGGACGTTCTTTTTCGATTTGCCAGAGCAGTGCTTCCAGACGCTCTCTAGGATAATCCAAGTCTTTGCCTGCGGAGGTTTTTTTTATAAATTGAAACTGCTCTCCTTGGTCGTGCAGTTTGTCCGACAAGTAATGAACATCGGAAATCACCCAGAATTTATCATTTTTACTGATTGATTGTGAGGGGGTCGGTTGAGCCGTTTCTGCTTCTTTGTTGAGCACGCTACGATTGATCAACCAACTAAAGACTCCAATAATTAAGAGGATGCTAACGGCGCCAATAGCGTATATTTTTTTGGATTTGATGAAAATCACCTGCTTGTTTATTCTTTTGTATAGGTAGAATTATACCATAGATAATATACTTTTAAGAACTGCTGAAGGCATCTGTTCAAAACAAAAACTGCTATTGAAATGATAAGCATTCAATAGCAGCTTTTTTTACTGATTATGTTAATTTTGAAATAACCTCAAGCCTTGTAGGCATTCCTGTTTGAGCGCCAAACTTAGCGACTGACAATGAGGCACCTGTTGTCGCCATTGCTACAGCATCCATCATTTTTACCCCTGAAGACAACTCCGAAGCCAAAATCCCGTTGAATGTATCACCCGCACCTGTTGTATCAATAATGTCTGCTTTAGCAGCAGGGAGACTTATAAGCTGGTCATTTTCAACATACGAAGATCCCTTGCCTCCCCTTGTTACGATTAGCGTCGTGCGATTCTCTTTTGCCCAAGCCAGCATCGCTTCTTCCAAATCGCTATCTGATTCAACCTGACGGCCAATTAACCCTTCAAATTCGGTTTCATTTGGTGTTATGACATCTACATAAGGTAAGAGGCCTAAGACGTTTCTATTAAAAGGCGCTGGATTTAAAATGGTTATCTTTCCTTGTTCTTTTGCCATTCGTAATCCTTTGGCTACTGTTTCAGTTGGAATTTCCAACTGGGAGAGTATCACATCAGCCTCTTCAATAACTTGAACATGCTCCATCAGATAATCCTCATCTACAAAAGAGTTAGCACCTGGAATAACCACAATAGCATTGTCTTCAGGTAACTTAAAAATATTGGCTATTCCAGTAAATATACTCTCGATTCTGTTAATATGTGAAAGATCCAAAGATTCTTTTTTCAAGTGTTTTAACAATTTATCTCCAAAAGTATCTGTTCCAATACAACCGAGCAACGTTACTTCATTTCCCATTCTAGCTGCAGCAACAGCTTGATTTGCTCCTTTCCCTCCAATCATATAATCAATACTTTCACCTAAGATTGTTTCACCGATTTGTGGCAAACGATTAGTTCCCATCACCAAATCCATATTTAGACTTCCTAGTACTACTATTTTTCCCATAAGGTCTTCCTCATACCTTCCTGCATTCATCATAAAAATTTATGATACTTAAAAAATACTCCTGCTACTTCTCTGGTTGGATCAAAAAATTCTCCTATTTTCACAAAATTATTTTTTTTAAATGTTTTTTGCATCATAATATTTTTTTTGCTAGTAGATGAATTTAATTTGTTTACTTTATTTAATTTTGCCAGCTCTTCCATTTCTTGAATAAGCCTGCTCGCCAAACCTTTTCCACTTTCTAAAGGATTTGTCATTATTCTTTGTAGCTGATACGCTTTGATGGTCTCTGATTCGTTCACTAAGGTAATGGAGCCCGCGCACTGGATCTTAGAAGCTTCATCCCTTAAAACGTACAACTTTCCTTTAAAGATGTCTGTCTTGATGTTTTCCTCTGACGGATAATGTGTATTCCATTGAGTTATCCCTTGTTTAAACATAAAATTCTTGCTCGCCAGTAAGAGCCTATTTAATTGTAAAATATCCTCATCCCTTGCTTTTCCAAATGAAACAATCATCTCTCCACCATCTTAGTAAGGCAAAATCAACATCGATAACACCACAACTGCAATAATACCAATTACTGTTGGCACACTGGTTCTTTTCAATAATCTGACAGGGCTCACACCTACCGCTGACGACACAATCATCACTACCGCAGCAACTGGTGAAATAGTTCTAGCTAAATTGGCAATCATTTGCATTGGTAAGGCAATCAGTATGCCATCAATTCCTGCTTTAGCAGCAATATCTGGTATTAACTCAATAACCGCGTAAAACATGGCCAGGCCACCACCACTTAATATTCCAAATAAAGCCGTCGCCCCACTAAATATTAACGTGGTCAGCACTCCGGCTGATTGTGACGATTCGACAGTAGCCATTAACGAATCAATGACACCCAATGATTGGATAGCTGTTGTAAACAACGAGCCGCCAACTACTAACATAACAACTTGGCTAAAACCTTGCCCCATCCCTTTAAACATTTCTAAAGCTGGTTCTTGAGCAATCTTAAACGATTTTTTTCTGAATGATTCGATAATAAGAGTAACAAAAAACGAAATAAATGTTAAAACAAAGATATCCATTGAAATTTTACTGTTAAACATCCCCGCAATTCCCACAATAAATATTAATATAAGAGGCAATAATGGTAGAACAGCATAGAACTGAGGAACATTGACTTCCTCCTGTTGTTGTAACTTATCACTATCAATCTCAACAAAAGCTGCACTACCTTCTTTTTTATCGCAATATTTTTGCCAAAAGAAATGTGCAACAGCAATGATTAACAAGGCAGGAATTGATACCCGAGCATGGTACCCAACATAGCTCAACACGTTGTATCCTAATGTTTCAGCCGCAATCACATTATCCGCCCCTAAAGGAGTTGGCATTATCGTAGCGGTCATAGCAATGACTCCTGCCGCTGTTAAAGATGAAATGCCGATTCCTTGCAACAGTGGGTAAAGAATTGCCATCAATATTATTGCTAAACTCGAGGCACTAGGCACCACCAAAGACATTAGATTGCCTAGCAAAAATACAATTGGAACAAATAAAGCTTTAGACTTTATTTTTGTCATTGGCTTCACTAAAATGTTAACAGATTTTTGGTTAGCTCCAATAGCATTCATATACGCAGAATAACCAAATAAAATCATAATAACTAATCCAGCAGATGTTAATTGATTTATGACTGTATCCTTTAATTTAAGAAAGATATCAAAGAATGCAAATCCTGTTCCTTCACCTACTTCATATAGTGGATGACCCAATAAAACAGCCACAACTAACAATATTAAAGCACCACTAATCAAAATCAGTGCAGGATTGTAATTTTTAATTATCAAATAACCAACAATTCCTAAAACACCTAATACTAATATCGACTCAATCATATTTTTTCCCTCCTAATTGTCTAGATGCATCTTTCAATCGACTCCATAAACCATTTCTTAAAGACATTCTCATCAATGTCCACACAGACCTTCGCATTGGGTTGTTGTCCTAAATACCCTTTTAGATCAACAACTGTTGCACCACTCGTATAGGTCCCATTAATTTCAACTCCCACAAAGGTTGTTTCAATATCAAACATTTCTGGGGCTAAGAGATACGCAACAGCACAACTATCATACATTTTTAAACCTGTTTTAAAACTTCCTCCTCGATATTTTTTAAATAGATGGTACATCATATCCCCTGTCTTATTCATCGCTTTAATTTTTTCACTATCTTCTGGATAAACCAATGCTTTTAATCCAACATCCAAACCCACCATCGCAATCGGTAATCCGCTTTCAAAAACAATTTTTGCTGCTTCCGGATCAACCGCTATATTAAACTCTGACAAAACACCTTTATTGCCTCGGGAAACAGATCCCCCCATAAGAACGATTTCATCTATCTGTTTTACTGATTCAGGATACATTCGCAACAATAAGGCCAAGTTGGTTAAAGGACCTATGGCCACAATAGTAGTTTTCCCAGTATTTTTCATTAATTGATTATGCATCTCAATGACCGCATGATTTTTTGATAATAAGTGACTCGCCTCTTCTGGAAATTCATATCCGTCCATCCCACTATTGCCATGAATATCACTTGCATCAATTACATCTTTCAACAACGGCAATGCGGCACCTTTGGCAACAGGAATATTTTTTTCGAAAAAAGCCAGTAATTTAAGTAAATTTTGGGTTACCTTTTCTAAGCTAACATTGCCCATAACTGTCGTAAATAATTGAATATCCAATTTCTTCGAACTTAAAGCTAAAGCGATTGCAATTGCATCGTCGATTCCTGGGTCAGTGTCTAAAATAATTGCTCTACTTCCGTTAATTCCACTTGTATTCATCAATTGAACTCCCCTTTCAAAGGTAAAGCGCTTTATCACTATATATTTTTTTACCAAAGAAAGAATTTCCCTTCTTTGGTAAAGCGCTTTATCAAAGAATAACACTTTCATTTATTATTGTCAAGGGTCAAAAATTTAAAGATTACGCACAGTGTCTTTTACTAATAATTCTGGTTCTAACTCAGATTGAATTTTATCCCCTTTGCTTGACATATCTGATAATAAAATTCGCACAGCCTCTACACCTAACGCCTTCATATCCTGTTTAACAGTTGTCAACTGAGTATCCATTATTTCTCCAAAAGAAAGATTATCATACCCGATAAGAGAAATGTCCTCTGGAATTTTTATTCTCATCTCTCTTGCTTTTTTCATCACACCAAAAGCCATCAAATCATTCGCACAGACAATCGCAGTTATATCCGCTTGTTCTAATAATACTTCGCTCGACAGATAACCACCATCATATTTAAAATCAGATTCTACAGACCACTGCTCGTCAATGGAATACTCTGCTTCTCTCATGGCATCCAAATACCCCAAATAACGATTATTCCCATTAAAAATTTGTTCTGGTGATTTAATAAACCCGATATTTTTATGGCCTAAATCTATTAAATACTTAGTCGCTAAATATCCTCCTAAACGATTATTATAATAAACCTTATTACATTTTAAATTGGGATAGGTTCGATCAACCAAAATATAGGGTGTATTCAATCCTTTTAATAGGCTAACCATCTCTTCTTTATGAAGAAACGACTCATTTGACAATGTCATTAACATGCCATCAACTCCACTATTAACCAGAAGCTGCAACAACTCTTTTTCATTACTATGGCTGTCATCTGAATTAACAATAAAGGTTAAATAGTTATGCTTCCGTAACTCATCCTCTACTGACTTTGCTAAACCTGAAAAAAATGGGTTTTCCAAATCAGGAATTATCAAACCAATAGTTCCTGTTGTTTTACTTGCCAGATTTTTAGCGGCCAAATTGGGGCGATAATTATTTTCTTTGGCAATTCTGCGAATCTCCGCTTGTTTTTCTTGGGATATTCTTGTTGGTTTGTCATTTAATACCAAAGAAACTGCCGTTTCAGAAACACTAGCTAATTTAGCTATATCTTTTAGTTTAATTTTCATCATTTATCTCCCATTTCATTTCTTTTAAACTGCACATGGTTATTATACCAGTTATCTTGTAGCGAAAAAAATATTCCTTTCTAAACATGAGACGAATCCATGAACACTGAGCAGTTTATTGACATAACGTGCACACAAAAAAGAGTGCTCAACAGAGCACTCCCCACTCTTTACTAACTGTAATACCCATCACTCGTAAGCAAATCAATCAATCGTTCAATAAACTTCTCTCTGCTGTTGCTTCTTGCCAGATACTCAACATGATAAGCTTCCGCCACAACCTCAATAATTCTTGGGAAAATCCGATTAAACACCTGGGAATCACTTTTTCTCACAGCTAATGCCAGTACCAAATCAACTTCTTTACCAGCCCAATCCAGCTGCCCAGTCGATTGAATCACCATAATGCCGGTTTGGAGCGCATCATACTTAACCGCATGAGGAATCGCAATTTTACTGGGAAATGCCGTTGAAGAAAAGGTTTCTCTTGCCTCCAGCTCCCCCTTAAATTGACTTTCCACATAGTTCTTCGCTAGAAACAGGTCCATAATCTTCGCTAAAATCTTTGATCGGTCTAAATCCTGAGTCAATTGCACATAAAGGTCTTCTGAAATCCACTCAGGAAGTGTTTGCCATAAAAATTGCCGGTATTTAGCTTGATAAATCGTCTCTATCTTCACTCTCACTTTATTTACATCACTATTAGTAACAAATTCTTTAATCATCACAACACCTTCATTCTGGCGAAACTCAACAGGAATCTCGTTACCTCCAAAGGTTGTCACTATGAGATCTGCTTCCGCTAAGTTAGAAATTTGCGAAAAATCCTCATAAACGCTGCTAATCCTGATTTCTTGGGCAAAATTCTCCAATAGTTTTGAGGTCATGATCTTTCCCATATGTAAATAAGCCGGCGTTACAATAACGGTTTGAAGTTTTTTATCCTCCTCTGTCTTATTATCGATAAACGTGCCGATGTGCAGTGCCAGAAAAGAAATCTCATCTTCATTGATCTCAATTTGCAATTTTTCTGACAGTAAGGAGGCCATATAAACCGCGATATCAAACAGAATGGGGTATTTGATTTTAATATCAAGTAAACTAAAATTACGAATCGAGCGATTTTCCTGAGCACGATTGTACAGATTTTGTACATGATAAATCAATTTTTGGCGAAATTGAGCATCTGAAAAATCCAACAAATACACACTGGAAAGCTCCTCTAAAACCCTGTCTAATATCGCCTCCAATCCGTTACTAATATAGTCATCATAAGCCTGAGGAGTATCCTTGATTTCGGTATAACACAAGACGGTCAATTCCAGTCGATCCTGATGATGCAACTTCAAATCAAACCTCTCCTTCAACTCGTCACAAATCAAAGCAATTACTTTCTCTGCGGTAGACTCCTTAAAACCACTTGCTAATTTGGAGATTACTTCTGATCCATCCTCTTCAACCACATTCACCCTGGACCGATCAATCGCTAAAGCCAGATGAAGAATAAAATTTTGAAAAAAATAAGTATTCGGGGAAAACTCGTATTTTTTGAAGGCCTGTCGAGAAATTGCCACTACGCTTTTTAAGTTTAAATCACCCAGAAATTTCTGGATATCTTCTTTAAATGACGTTCCCTGAGTGTTTTGCTCCTTAATCAAGTCCACCATCAAATCACGCTTTTTCTTCTCTGTCCCAGTTAAAATAAAGCGACTGGCCGTTTGCGAAATCTTGAGCTCATACTTCTTTGCCATTAAGCTAAGGGCAGCTAAATCTGACCGAATGGTAGCATCTGAGACATAAAGTGAATCTGCTAAATCGAATAATTCAGTCCCTCGATCCCTACTTTTAAACAACCTGCGAAGCACATGAAAACGCCGATTGTTAAGCGAATTATTTTCAGAAGGAACCTCATGAGTTTTCTTGAATAGGTTGATTCGATAGCCTTCACGACTAGATTCAATTAACAGTGGATCTTCAGCATTTATTTTCCGTATGTAAGAACGAATTGTTCGA
Source organism: Vagococcus allomyrinae (assembly GCF_017829975.1). Taxonomy (GTDB): domain Bacteria; phylum Bacillota; class Bacilli; order Lactobacillales; family Vagococcaceae; genus Vagococcus_D; species Vagococcus_D allomyrinae. The sequence continues at coordinate 82,024 of NZ_JAEEGA010000005.1, forward strand.
TCTGTCACGCCTAACATATTCGCTAGCTTCTTAGCTGACACAAAATTTCCACTCTCCTGCTTCCGCAAATAACTCATCAATGCCTCACTCTTAGTCATCAAGCATCCTCCTTTTTCTTAATAGTCCGCCCGTCACTACATTTTATTTCGCTGTCCTATATTTCTAAAGCTGTGCACCGTCTGATTCAATTACAGATTTATACCAATTAAAACTTTCTTTTTTCAGTCTTTTTCTGGTCCCATTTCCTTCATCATCAATGTCTACGTATATAAACCCATAACGTTTTGACATCTGTTGTGACGAACAGCTAACAATATCAATCGGCCCCCACGCGCAATAGGCAATGATTTCTGCCCCATCGTAAATTGCTCGTCCAACTTGCTCAATATGATCCCCTAAATAGCTAGTACGATAATCATCCTGGATTTTTCCAGCTTCGATTTTATCATACATGCCAAAGCCATTTTCAGCAATCAGGATGGGTTTTTGATAACGGTCCCAGTATTGCGATAATGAGTTATATAAGCCTTGGGGATCTATTTCCCAGCCCCAAGGATTGGCTTCCAAATATGGGTTAGGCGTAATGGCGTCGGCTTTATTTGTATTTTTAGTGGCATCCACCATTTGAGAAAAGTAATAGGAAATCGCTAAATAATCCATGGTATTTTCACGCAACAGTTGTAGTTCATCTTCCGTCACCTCCAATGAAATCTGATTTTCTTTGAAATAATTCCAAGCAAATTTAGGGTATTCACCTCTAAATTGCACATCTGTAAAGAAATATTGCATGCGATTATGTTGCATTGCTAACACGACATCATCAGGCCGACATGAATACGGATAAACCGTACCGTCCGCTACCATCGTCCCCATCTGCAACTCAGCATCGAGTGTTTTTGCGTAAGCTCTTACTTTCGCCACCGCCACTAACTGATTATGCACACCTTGATATTCCGCTTGAGCCATATTCTCATATTGATCCTTGCAAATCCCTAAAGACAGCCAAGGTTCTATCTGAATCATATTAATTTGATTAATCACGATCCAATACTTGACTTTGTGACCTAAGCGATCTAATAAACATTTCCCATATCGTTCAAACAGTGAAATTACGGCTTTATTGGTCCAACCACCGTATGTCAGCGTTAGATTAATGGGCATTTCATAATGGAGCATCGTGATGATTGGCTCCATGCCAACTGCTCGAATTTTATCAATCATCTTTTCATAATGCGCTAACGCCGCTTCATTCGGCGTATTTTCATCGCCATTGGGAAATACCCGTGACCAATCAATGGATGTTCGGAAGGCTTTAAGTCCCATTTCTGCCAATAACTCCAAGTCACTTTCATAGGTGTGGTAAAAGTCAATCCCATGGCGTTTGGGATAAAAGTGAGTGGTGTCTGCCAACCCTTCCTTTACCATTGCCACTGTCATCCCTTGCTTTTCTAAAAACTGAATTTCTTCATTGGATAATCCCTTCAAGTAAGGCTGGACATCTGAAGAATTTGGTTGTTTGCCATCGACCGTATAAGCACCATCTGCTTGACTAGCTGCAATCGCCCCTCCCCATAAGAAATCTTTTGGAAAGTTAGCGTATTGGTTTGTTCTCATTTATTCTTCCTCCATTAATTCTTGATCCTGTGCTAATGCCTGCTTATCATAAATTTTGAAGAATGGCAGATAAACCAGCCAAGACACAACAAAGATTACAATAACTAAAAGAACCCCTGTAAAAGACCGGGTCATGATCCAACTTTGAATGATTGTTGGCACATACCACAATTGAAAGGGTTGATATGGTATTGGCACAAGCCCAAGGCTCATTGAAAACCAGACAATCAGTGGGCCAAGTATGCCGTTAATCCACATTGGCACCATTAAAATCGGGTTGAAGGCAATTGGTGCACCAAACACAATCGGTTCATTTATATTAAAAAGCGACGGAATGATTGATGCTTTCCCAATCATGCGTAGTCTTGGTGACTTCGCCATAAATGCCAGCATGATACATAAAGACAAGGTAGCTCCGCCCCCACCAATAAGAAATAAATTCACTGCTTCACTGGTGTAAATCAACGAGGCTGAACCACCTGCGGCAACGGCACTTTGGTTCTGAGCAATAGCCGGAAGCGTGATGGCAATTTGTACAGGGTAAAGCACCCAACTTGAAATACCAAAGGTGTATAAAAAGGAAAATGCCAAAAAATTGATAATCAGAAATCCCCAGAAACCACCACCTAAGTTGATCAGTGGTTCAAACAGACGATTGATTACTTCAGAAAGGTTAATTTTCATTTGGAAAGTAAAGAACCAACCGATGAGCAAAATAATCGTAATAGGAATTAACGTATTGAACCAAACTGCCACAAAATCAGGAATAGCTGATTCTTCACCAATCAATTTCCATTTAGAGAATAAGTGCATGATAACGCCAACAAATAAGCCTGCTATCAACGCAGCAATCATGCCACCAGTCCCAAATAAATTCAAATCAAATGAAATGATTCCTTCATCGCTAATACTTGGAAAGGTGATTAAGAGAAAGAAAGCCACACCAGCTAACCCAGCTTGCTTTTCAACATCTGGATGCTTTTTATGTTTCATCACTGATTGTGGAATTAAAAAAGCCAAAAACAATGAAAATAACCCGAAAGAAAAGGTACTAATCATTGAAAGATCTGGAAATTGTTGCCAATAATCATGTACAATTGAAAAAATCGTGGCAAAAGAGCCGATAAACACGAGCGGCATTGACGTTAAAATTGCATCTTGGATGGATGCCACCCAACTATTTTTGGCAATCTTGTTGACCTTAGGCGAAAAGCTATCCGTCATCCAAGCCATAAACTTATCCATTTTGTTCCCCTCCAATTTTTTGATAAATTTTAATAATTTCCTTCATTAGATTGATTTCAGACATGACTGTCATTAGTGTATCTTGAGCATGACCAAATAATGGGGAATAGGGAATAGTTATTCCTTCCGCTTCTTTTTGCAGGGTCTCTGTTTGAGATTTATGGGCGCGGGTAATCTCTTGGCTTGCTAATTTCATTAAATCCTCTGATTCACTAAAATCCCGATCAGAGGCTTTCCCGACAGCTTGAAACACGTAATCCCGAGCATTCCCTGCATGTAAAATAACTTGCATAGACAGTAAGTTTAACGCGTCTCTATCCACGGCCTCCATTAATCAGCACCCTCTTCCAATATTTTTTGGGCAAACTCGATTAAGCCGTTACCGTCCAAAGCACCATAGACCCGTTGGGGAATCAAGCCATATTTAATTCCTTCCGCATCGCCTATTTCCTTCACTTCGTCTAACATGTATTTCAAATGGGGGGCAATCAACAATAAATCATACTCAGATAAATTCTCAGAAAGCTCTGACTCACTGCGTGCCTTAAGCTCGTAATCAAGCCCTTTTTTCTTGGCGGCTTTTCTAGCCGCCGCTGCCATAAATCCTGATGAAGCACCTGCACCACATACTAATAAAATTTTTTCCGTCATAAAAATTCCTCCTTAAGCTTTTTGTTGACACTCTTATCATAGCAACCGGACAAAGTGGATACATTTATTTCTCTTTCCTAGTGCTAGGAAAAGGAAAATCAATCTCAAACTCAAAAAAGGAATGCTCACTCTAAGCATTCCTAATACCAATGGGATTTAATTTTTTTCAGGCAAGCTCCTTATTCTAAATTTGCATGACGAGGAAACATGGTATCTGTTGTCTCATTGACTAACTCCATCAGCGACATGATCATGGCATCATAGACCAAAAAGCTTAATTGTTCGTAGGAAGAACCCATTGGTTGAACCGATTGCCCTACTAATTCTTCAGCCGCCACTTTTGGTGAAGCACCGGGTAAGACAAATTTCACATCAGCCAGTTTTCCAATCGTTGAATCCGGGTTAATCGTGTTCAATGCAAGGATGACATGATGCTGTTTAGCTTTCTCTGCCATCGCCACGAGACTTTGGGTTTCCCCAGATCCTGACCCGATAATCAAGAGATCGCCTTCCTGAGCACTGGTCGTTGTCAGGTCACCTACCACACTGACATCAAACCCTAGATGCATCATGCGATTGGCAAAGCCACGGATCGCTAGGCCAGATCGACCTGCTCCGGCCACAAAAATTTTCTGTGCTTTTGAGACGACTTTCACAAATAAATCTAACTGCGCTCCGTCAACTTTTTCCAAGTTGATGGTTAACTCTCTCAGAATCATCTCTGTGTTTGTCTTCACATCAATCATTCTAACGACCTCCTTTCAATGCTTTGGCAATCAACCGAGCTTCTTTTACTGGGTTTGCTGCATTTAAAATACCACTGCCGACAATCAAAATATCCGGATTCAGCGCCAGATAAGCGTTAATCGTTTGGCTACTAATGCCCCCGGCCACAGCTACTTTGACATTTTTTACATATTTCTTTATTTCGATTAGATCTTCCAACGGTGTCCGACCAGCTGCCTGCTGATCAGCGCCAGTGTGAACCGCAATCACATCTACGCCTAAGCTCTCGACTATCGGCACACGCGTCGCCAAGTCTTCTACACAAATCATATCTACCATAATTTGCCGACCTTGTTTTCGCGCTTCATCAACACAGCCTTTAATCGTTAGATCATCCGTTACACCCAAGACTGTGACGTATTCTGCGCCGGCATCAAAAGCTAATTGTGCTTCATATGCACCAGCATCCATGATTTTGACATCGCAAAGTACAGCTAGTTCTGGGAATTTTTTTTTAATTTGCCGAACCGCTTCACGGCCAGCATCAATCACAAAAGGAGTTCCTACCTCTACAATGTCCACATACTCCACCAAATCTTCCAATTGTGTCATTGCCTGTTCTAAATTCAATTCATCAATTGCTAGTTGTAATTTCATTTTTCCTCTTCCACCTTATCCTAAAAATCCGAATGCCTTTCCTAAAATGCCTAGACCAAAAATAACAAAAATAATTAATAATGGGCTTATATTTTTCTTCAATAACCAAGAAACCAATAAGGTCAAAAGCAAGGCAAGCATACCAGGCATAATACTATCCAAAATATTTTGAACGGTTTGAGTGACTACTTGTCCATCGTCATTCGTGATTCTAGTCGCCACAATTGGGATATTAATCGTTGTCCATTTGCTCACCAAAGCTCCCATTACAAATAGTCCCACTACAGAAGCTCCCTCAGTTAGTTTTTTAACACGATTTCCAGCCATTTCCTTGATAATCTCATTGCCCTTTTCATAACCAACTTTTAATCCAAAATATTTAGTCGCTATGCGTACGACATTAATGGCAATAAAAAACAATAGGGGGCCACCTACACTACCCGTTAGCGCTAACGAAGCACCTAATGCTGCTAGTACGGGGCGCAGCGTCCCCCAAAAGATCGGATCACCCACTCCTGCTAAGGGACCCATCAAGCCAATTTTCATTGCTGAAATTGACGCCCCTGGCATTTGTTCTTCTCCTGCTACTGCATGTTCTTCTTCCATTGCGGCTGTCACCCCAAAAATAGGAGCAGTTAACCAAGGATGAGTGTTAAACCACTCCAAGTGTCGTTTTAATGCTGCGTTTCTTTCTGGTCCAGGCGGATAAAATCGTTTAATGGCAGGGATCATGATATAGCAATACCCCATTGCCTGGACACGTTCAAAGTTCATTGATCCTAACAACAAGTTTGAACGAAGAAACATACTATTGATATCTTTTTTGGTTAATCCTTTTTGTTCCATCTTCATTCCTCCTTCTTCTACAAATCTAAATCATCATCGAGATCGGCCTCGATTTGACCAACAGTTGATGCTGTCATCGTCTGTGCACCTGTACTTTCATTTCGATATTTTAACTGTAAGTAGATAATAGCTAAACAAAGTCCTAAGCCCCCAAAGCCAACTAAATTAAATTCTGTAAAGGCAGCAAATAAGAAGCCGATATAGAAGAAAGGTTTCAGATGAGGAACATCCATCATGTTAATAACCATTGCATACCCCACCACAACGATAATTCCGCCACCTATTTGTAAGCCTCCGGTAATGACTTTAGGAATTTGATTTAAAAAATTTTGGACGGCTTGAGCATTGATTAAACAAATAATTAACGTTGGGATCATCACCCGTAAGGCTTGCAATGCCATTGCAGTATAATGCATGATTTCTATTCCACGATAATTCCCCTTTTCAGCGTAATTATCCGCTTGATGAATAAAGAAGACCGTCGTCGTTCTAACAAAAATAGTCAGAGCTTGACCCGCAGCAGCTAATGGAACGGCAATCGCAATTCCTTCTCCAACGCCTTGGTTTGCAGTAATAACTAGAATGGTTGAGATGACTGATGCGATAGCTGTATCTGGAGCCATCGCTAAGCCAACATTCATCCAACCTAACGCCATCATTTCCAATGTGCCACCTAGAATAACACCAGTGGTTACATCGCCTAAAACTATGCCAACTAATGTACAAGCAACTAATGGGCGATGAGTTTGGGCCTCGTCTAACACGCTCCCAATCCCCGTAATTGCAGCCACTACCATTAATAGGATAATTTGTATGACACTCACCTTAACAACTCCTCACTTTTTATTTTTTTAACTCACTTTTCAATGTTTTCATAAAATCGACACTTTGGTCCCCTGGTAGTTGTCTCAGTTCTAATTTAATAGCCAATTTACTTAATTCTTCAAACGCTTTAATATCGGTTTCTTTAACACTGACCGCCTTGGTAATTTGCTTACGATCCGTTTCAAACCGCATTCCGCCAATATTAACTTCCTTAATATCTACGTCTTGTTGAACTAAACGGAGAATGTCTTCAGGATTTTCAAATAAAAGCATGGCTTTGGTGTTAGCATATTTGGGCGATTTATAAGCACGGGCCATTTTATCAACACTTACAGCACTTGCTTTAATATTTGACGGCGCTACTGATAAGACCAGTGTTTTTCGCATTTCATCATTTGCGACAGCATCTGACACGATAATGATCCGTTCTACTGGGCGTAGTTTTACCCATTTTGTTAAGACTTGTCCGTGTATAAAGCGGTCATCAATTCGAGCTAATTCGATTATCATAGTTCATCTTCCTCCAAATTAATTGATGTGATGTGACTCATTTCTTCGCTAAAAATCTTCGTACTAGTTTCACTAACACTTTTCGTTACTTCAATTAGCGTTTTTAACCCTTGCTCTTTTTTAGTAGCAGCTTCCAATAACATTGGCAGATTTACCCCTGTTATAACATCACAATTCCCTTGCCCATAAATCAACTGTGTGGCAGCGTTATAGGGTGTTCCCCCGTAGACATCTACAAGAAACAGAACTTCCTCATCTGGAAACGAGTCTAGTTGCTCTTGAAACTTTGTTTGTAATTGAGGTATCCCCTCTCCTTTCAGAAATGGGATCGCTTTGACTTTTTGATCTTCGCCAAAGACCATTTCAAAGGCATCCAATAATCCCAGCGAAAAGCTCCCGTGTCCACTTACAATAATCAACGACATATTTCAGCTCCTTCCTTGTCCAGTTACCTTCCTAATAGCAATATCCGTGCCAAAACAGTTGTATTAACCCAAGCCCCTTATTAGTCCACGTTTTAGTCAAAAAAAGCAAAGTGTATTAAAACTAACTTAATACACTTTGCTCAATTAGGTAAAAATGATACAACCTCAACTGATCTCTCTTAATATCTCGGCAATAAATTTTTTTTCATCTAAAGATAGATACAAATCAATCTTTGTTTCAACTATTTTCAACGTGCTCTCTATTTTTTCCAGATAGGCCGTAAGTTCCTTGGCTTCCTCTTCAGTATATTTTAAGGGATTTTTTTTAATGATTCTTTCAAAAGCAAAAGCAGTGTGGACAACCATTTTTAATATACTAGGATTTGTAAATTTACTCGTTACTGCTTCCTCCAACGCCTCGATCCATTCAAGCAATAAGGTCGTAATATGTAGTGGATTCAAATAGACCAAATACGTTCGCAGTGTTTCTTCGCACAGCTCTCTGATCAGAACACTTCCACCATTCTTCTGATCTGCTTCCCTCGTCTCACCTGAAATCAGAGAACTTAGAAGTTGTTCCCCCTCCCCTTCTATCAACTCATCTAATGAAATAAAAGGACGACCGATCTGTGGGTCTCTGGTTCCCACCGAAGCAATCACAGAATATTGGTCAGTAATTTTTGAAACCTTTGTTTTCAGGTCAAGTGCGGAAACAGTAATGACCTCAATCAGCTCATTGCTACATTTTGCTACAATGTGATGAATCAGTTGGGCCATTTTTTTAGCTGTCCCTTCTCCTGACATACAAATCGATAAAACCGCTTGCTTTTTCTGTCCATACTCTTCATGCAATTGAAAAGCCGTTATAAAATCTTTTTTTACTGAGGTGTAAATAGAGTGAAGATCAAAACTGGTGTAATTGATCTTTCTTGCCACATCTAGCACCACGGATGTTGTCACATTGGAAATTGACAACACTTTGACGCCTGTTCGTTTCCTTATTTCCTTATCCATCATTGCCAAAGAACCCATATCAACTAATAAAAGCACTCCCTCGCCATTATCAATGTCTATAACTTTTTCACACAAAATAGTCACAATTTCAGTCGGAGAAACCGTTAGGGGCATATCGATGGCTTCAATGGAGGTATTTCCAAGTAATTCCGTCGCAACTTCGACCATAGATGTCGCCGTTGAATTGCCGTGGGTCACGACTAGCACAGCCACTTTTTTAGTTTCTTCCAGTGAAATAAGCGACGCAAGTAACATCGTATAATAGATAACTTCTATCTCAGGAAGCTGGATCGTGTATTGCTCTTTCAACAGTTTACAAATTATTTGAGCGGCTTCATATTCCTCTTTATTTGAGTCAATAACCTCTTGGTGACTTGCAGAAAATGTAATCGTTGTTTTTTCTCCACGTTGCAAATAAGCATCCAAGTGCATCCCTACATAATAGTTGAATCTGCGATCAAATTTCCGTTGTAGATGTCCTTCAGCTGCTACTTTTAGCACTTCGACGATCTTGTTCACCTTAGGATTCACAAATTTTTGCAACGAATACTTGGGTGAGTTTTTTTCAACCACATTTTGAATATGAAAATGAAGGTCCTGCAAAATATGTTGATAGATTGCCTCTTGAGATATCCCCTCCTCAGCTAAAACGCTCGCTTTTTTCTCAATAGACTCATAAATATTAAGCTCCATGCTCTCTTCTGGATTTTCTTCTTCACTGTTTGTTGGAAAAATAGTGGTCGTAACATCCAGATAACTCGACAGATTTTTTGTGCCAATTAGACTCGATCGGCTTGATAGCCAATCTTGACTTAATTCACTAGGTAAGTCCTGAATATGAATAGCCATTCGCTCTTTTGAATTTAAATTATTAACAAAGGCTTGGGCGCAAACCAATTGAATTTGTGATTTTAATTGGCCGACATTTCCATAAGTAGCGGCTGACAGAAGAACGTTAATGACATCAATATCAATCATCAATATTTTTTCAATTCGTTTCGCTTCAACTCTGAATAAATATTTCATTAATTCAATTCGTTCTGAAACAGAGCGTTTTGATAGAGCAGGAATCTCAATCGTCATTGGGATCCTTCTGGAAAATGTTCCCAATAAAACTGACGATGGGTTTTCCGTTGTGGCAAAAATAATTAGGACATTAGCCGTCCTCTTCTTTTCACTTTCCCCCAGCCGAGAAAATGTTTTATTATCCAAAAAATAAAACAACATTTCTTGGCCTTCTGGGGGCAGCCGATGAACTTCATCTAATAATAAAATACCACCATCGGCTTGCTCAAATAACCCAACTTTATCAGCAGTTGCGCCTGTAAAAGCTCCTGCTATATAACCAAATAATTGAGACATTAATAATTGCGGGTTGTGATAATAATCTGCACAATTGAAGGTAATAAATGGGGCATTCGGTTCAATGATGCCCGCATACTTTCCATATTGAAACACTTTATTTGCAAAAAAAGTTTTCCCGGATCCGGTCGGTCCCAACAACAACATATGAAGGCCATCAGGAGGATAATAAATAGCGGCCTTGGCTTGGGAAATAGCTTTTTTAAGGCTTTCATGATGACCGATAACTTTTTCAAATGGGTCGATTTTCTCAGATTCTTTTTTCAACTTGACCTCGTTTTTTTGGGGGGAGGATTGAGCATCTAAATTGGCTAAATCATCTATCTCAAATCCTATCTCACCATTCTCAATCAGATGGTGTGCTAACAATACGTCTAAAGGGATGTATTTAACCGGATAAGATTTCACCTTGACAACTCGTTCTGCTCTCACTAATTTATTTAATTCTGCACTCACATTAGATCGCGCTATCCCTAGTGCTTTTGCCACTTCCTTGGCATTACTCCCCAACTCCTTTTGAATATCCTCGGTAGACTTATTCCCCCAGAAATCAGTTAAATATTGAACTATTTTTTCAATTCGTTTCATAATTGTTTCCTTTCTATTGTGAGCCTAACAAATGAATGATTTAAGCATTTTCAAATTCCTTTTATGCCATCCGACGACAGAAATTTTAGGGAAACTCATTTTAAGTTGCATTTCTTCCTGATCTGTCACTAATACATCTGTTTCAACCATTAGTTCATCTTGAAAAATTCCCTTTTGAAGATTGTACCTTTTAATATTTTGCTGATTAACAAAAAAACCATTGGAATAAGTGCCTGACTTGTCATTATACTTTGCAGCAAATAGAAATTCTCTTGAGATAAACGCAACGTTTGTAACCGGTACCAAATTACTGATGTTTAAAGAAATCAATATCAGTCCCCTTTCGTTTGCGCTTTTTTGCCTTTGCGTGTGCATATACGCAATAAAATCCGATTCACTTATGCTGTACTCCATAATTAAACACCTCTCTTTCATAATTTTATATGCCTATTATAACACCGCCACAGGCCTAAACAAGATTTTTTTTTGCCTGTAAACGCAAAAATCTACCTATATCATCAGTGGAATAATTTGCTATAATGTAACTGAAGGAAATGATTAAGTTCATTCGTACAGACTTTTGGGAGGGGAAAATATGTTAAAAACTGAACGCCATCAACTTTTGATAGAGCTGATCAATAATGAAAAGAAAGTATTAGCTAAAGAACTTGCAACGAGATTAAATGTCTCTGAAGATACCATTAGACGTGATTTAAGGGAATTAGATCAAAAAAAATTGATTCGGAGGGTCCACAGTGGGGCAGTTCAAATTGGTCCCGCAGAGACGATGTTTCAATATAGAAAAAATCGTCATCTCAGAGAAAAAAGGTTACTCGCTAAAAAAGCTGTCGAATTGGTTCATGAAGATTCGGTGATATTAATTGATGGAGGAACCACGAATTTAGCCTTTGCTAATGCTTTGCCTCAAGATTTTCGAGCAACGGTCATTACAAATAGTCCACCAATTGCAATCGCTTTAGAGATGCATGAGAATATTGAATTGATTCTGCTTGGTGGCACATTAAATAGAAAATATATGGTGACAATGGGAATTGAGCTTGCAGAAAAAATTTCCAAGATCCGGGCTGATTTCTATATCGAAGGCGTTTATAACATTGATATCGCCACGGGTTTAACCGTCCCTACACTCGAAGAGTCCTTGCTGAAAAAATATATGGCGGAAGTTTCAGCAGAGACGATTGGACTAATAACATCTGAAAAATTAGACACTATATCAAATCATGTCATTGGCCCTGTTTCTATATTGGATTCAATCGTCACTACCTCAGCAGATGCTGAAAAATACGAAAAAGCTGGGATTAAAGTCATCTATTGTAAAGATGAACTTTTTTATCCGTAACCTCTCCCACAATAAGTATTTTTTTCAAAAATTATAAGCCTTGTTACTATTGTCTGAAACATAAGGTCGTTTGGCACCAAGATTGTCATGCCTCCAATTCGTAAGAATAACGATAGCGAATACCAGCAAGGTACAGTCGAAGAACTTGTTTGGAATACCTCTCTCCCACAAAAATCATGAAGCAAACAAAGACTGAGACATTCGGTCACAACTGTTTCTTTTGGCTTATCCATATTTTTATACGTTAGAAATAAACTGAACTAGCCAAAACACTAAGGTGTCAACTAGTTGACATTTCCACTTTATCTCTCACAACAGTCATCTCGACTAAAAAATTCACTATTTATTGGACTAATAGGCTTCTTGCCAAACCATATTTCTTTTCAAAACAAAAGTAGACCAGTCATCTAACTAATAGGTTTCGTAGCCAATATTAGATAGAGGAATGGTCTTCAAGGAAATGATTGTAACAGAAATAAAGAGAATGATAAAGGAATCCGCAACCCCAATTCAACAAGGAAAAGCCATGTATCACTTTTTCATTCGTTTTTTTTGCGAATGCGTCCGACTGGCCGACTGGCGTTTGAACAGCTAAACAAAGAAGTCGCCACTACTTACAAAAGAAGATGGATGTCGCAAAAGGGAAAAACGGGTCTGTACCTTTTAGCCAAAGAAATGGGAGTCGTCAAACACCAGCACTGCTCCGCCTTGGTTTTAAATGCTGTCACGGGGTTAGCCACCAAAAGTGTCTATTGCCATGTGGCTCAGGTGATTGAGCTTCTATCCCCACTATTTTATCAGTTTCTGCCGTCAAAAAGTCATTGAACAGATGGCGCGTTATTTAGAGAACCATTATGACCTCAGAGAAACGAGTGTTTTCAGCAATAGTGATGGTGGCTCGGGCTATGAGCGGGAAGTATTTGAGGAGTTGGCATTAGGCTGTTTGGCTCATGATCATTTTCAGGTTAGCTACCACGTCAATCCCGAATTAAAAGATCTACTCGGCCTTGCCAAAAGGCTACAAAACCCTATCGAATAAGCAGTACTGAATTTTTTAGGGTGAACAATTGCCTTAGCGTAGAGAATACTGCTAAAAACAAACGACATATCATTCGTAATTACCCTTAATCAACTTATATCTTATTTGATATTACTCTTCCGAATTCACGTACTTAGAGGCTGTCCCAACAGATACCTGACATTCTCTAGCAACTTCGCGAATTGTTTTTTTCTCCACGTGATACAGGTGATAAATCTTTTTTTTGATGTCTGAGTCTATAGCCGGGCGCCCCCAGGCACCATTTATTTTTCTGGTTTTTCTGGCAGATGCTTTAACTCTTTTTGAGGCAACCGCCTTTTCTTGTACTATTACTAATTGAAAAACATCTAAAAAAGTGTCCTTCTCATTTATGAATCGTAAGGCGATTTGATTCTTCTCTAAGACTGTACATAGCTTACTAAATTCAAAAATAGTTAGCGACAATGATCGATAATTATACACCCAAAGCTCTTTTGAACAATCAAGAGCATGGAGTAAATCGTTGATACTTCCGTCATTATTAAGTGACCTCATGCTAATAATTTTTTTATTTGTAATCCCTTCTTTTTTCAAGATTGCTAAAAGCTGCGTTTGTTCCGAATCGCCAAGTTCAGTATTAAAATAGACTCGATAATTCATAAGATCGCCTCCTAATTGCTTATTTTGTCATCAGAAATGTTGACCTCGATTGAATGGTAACAGCCTATAAGTAATAACTCCTTTTATTTGATCCGCAGATATATAACCATAAAAACGGCTATCATTAACGTTCTCACGATTATCACCTAAAAGTAAATAACTATCTAAGGGAACTACAGGGGAATCACCTAACCATTGATTAGTGAAATCTTCGGTATAAATCCCACCATTTTTATGGGCGTCGTTAATAGCATCTACTAGGTATTTTTCATCGATTTGTTCATCATTAATAAATAAGTTATCATTCTTATATTCCACCTTATCTCCTGGTAAGCCGATGACACGAAAAAAAGCTAGTTGCTCTCTGCCTACATCGCTTTTAACAACATCAAATCGTTTAACAGGCTTATTTTTATTCAGCAATACAATATCTTTATCACGAAAATTAGGAATCATACTGTAACCTCTTATTCGTGTTACTGAGAAAAAAAATGACAAAATAGCAGACATAATCAATAGCCATAGCACGAGTGCCACCATCAGTCTTCTTAAATTTATTGGTTTGGATTTAATAAGAGAGTATTCGCCTCTTTTTTTTCGCTTAGAAACTCGTTTGTACCGCTTTTTATGATTTTTTTTTTTCATAATTATCAACTACTTTTTTTCTAAAATAGAGGTATCAATTTGATAATAGTCAACAACTTTTTGTTCATAGGCTTTAAGGCGCTTAATATCTTCCTGTGTTTCCTCGGCTAATATTGAATTGCCATAAAACTCATTCGCCATCGTCGCATTATTAATACCTAGTTCCTTAATAGCATCATAATACTTATTTAATGCGAGCTGCCCTTCTTCAGAATTTAAATAGCTAGCGGTATAAACGCCATAACTCGCCATGGTTGTAGCCAAATAATTGATATTACGGGTGACTTTCTCTTCTTCTTCACTTTTTGTTGCAGCTAAATCTACCTGTTCTTCAAAATTTCTAATCAGATAATAAGCTTGCGCCATAGTATCTCCATTCTCTCCTGACAGGCTTCTAGAGATGTGCGTTTTTAAAGCATATGAACTTGCCATTAAGGTCACTGAAAGAGACATTAAAATAATCATTTTTTTAACTCTCGAATGCTTTATCCTTTTCAATTTGACGATTGTTTGGCGTATTTTTTTCTTTTTACGACCGCTATTGGTAGATCGAGCGTTCAAACGCTGAATGTCTTTTGTCACTTGAACATTTCGAAAAAACAACCAAAAAGAGAAGAAGACCATCACGATCAAGGCAGTGAGTAATCCGATTAAAACTAGCTCTAGCTCTTCCACCATGTTTCCCTCTTTTCATTATCTTGATTTTTTTCGATGATTAGAGATTTTTTTTGACACTTTATTATTATTTTTTTGGTTCATTTTTACAAAGGAAAGCAACCAATAAATTAGACCAATACCAAGTATCGCACCACCTGCGATTAGAGCAATCACCAGCCAATTAATTCCTTTTTCTGCTACTAAACCGACATCACGAGTATTAAACTTATCCGCTTCTTCTTTGGTAATCTCAAAGTCTTTGGTCCACTCTTCTCTGATATCATCAGAGCCTTGAACTAAGATATGAGCACTATAATTCCCTGCAACCATTCGTTCTCCTTGCATGCTGATGGGAAAATCGATAAATGAATTAGGAGCTAGACGCATTCCATTTTTCTTCGTCTCATATAGTACTTGTCCTTCACCTTGTTTACTAATTTGAACTTCAATTGACATGTCGCTTAACATTGCCGCTTTACTATTTGAAAAGTTAATAAAGATCGTATTTTGGTAATTGAACTGATCGGCGTATACGCTGTTTAGCACTAATGCTGGCACGACTTTATGCTGATTGACTTGGAGTGTCATACCTATAATATATTGATATTTATTCTTAATTTGGGCACCTGAAACACCTGCTTTTTGATCCGCCGAATCATCTCGAATTAACCGGATGCCACCAAGGATAACTCCATCAAATTCTGTTTTTGGCATGGTTATCTCGAGCTCTAAATCCTTGCTCTCCCCAGGAGCCAAAATAACTTCATCTGGACCTTTAACAATATCTTCAAAAGCAAATTTTAGCGATTTATCATTTTTAATCTCCGTATCACCGAACTCGACAACTCCATTTTTATTTGTTTTTGCCCCATTTAGTCCTACTAAAACTTTTACTTCTGCTGCTGCTGGATTAGATAACTTCATTTTAACAGTTTGCTTCTGCCCAGCAGTCATTAATAAATCAAAATAACCTGCTTCTTGGATTTGGTTATTTGGATAATCTATGCTGTATGTAAAACCAACAGCGCCTGCTGGATTACCTTCTGCATTATCTGCCAAAACCCGCTGACTCATTAGTAGAAATAAAAAAATTGAAACCAATAAAAATATGGTTATTTTTGAACGATTTTTCATAAAAAAAATCCTTTCACTTCGTCTTAATGACTTATTTTAATAAAGGATATAGGCGATCTCTCGCCCTATATCCTTTAATTCCTTTAATCAATTTGTTTATAACGTTGCCGCTAGTGTCCATGTGACGATTCCTTCATAGTCACCAACTGCCATCGTCGAAGCTGTCGCTTTAGGAACAGTTAATTGAACAGAGCTTGCCGCTGTATCAGCCGTTCCCGCAGCATTCGGATGATTCGCCGCATCCCAACCAGCTGATTGACCAAATTCTACAAAGTATTCACCCTTACCTTGTTTAGTGCCCTTATCTGCCGTTACGACATTTTGGGAACCACCATCTTCACTCAAAACGAATGATGTTTTATCTAAATTCCCCCAGTTGGCATATGTAGCCGAGGAGTTCATCATGCCGTTATTAAATGAGATGGTACTTGCTGTTAACTCAGCATCGGCGTCATTGATAAACTGTTGTGTTAATGCTGCAGATAGCGTATACCCAAAGTTTGTTTCACCACCACGAATATCTGCCCATTGAATGTAGTTTCCACGCTCAACAGCGGCTCCTGCAACACCACTGTCGTCAACTGGTTTTACCAGCGTTGGTTTAGCAAAAGGTGTTTGAGCTGTTACACCTGTTTTGATGTCGCCAAATCTTAAATTAGAGACGGCTTGAATAATGAGTGAACCAGTATCCGGATTTTCTGTCACTTCTCCTGGATCGGTTTCAACTTCTTTATCTGGATCTTCTGGATCTTTTTTATCTTCTCCACCGCCTGCTTCACCTTCCTTAACCGTCACTGTTCCAGCCGATGGTAAATCTCCTCCTACAACACCTGTTGCTGCTAAAGCACTCGGTGCTAATAATACTAGTCCTAAAGAAGCTATTGCCACTGTTGTTAATACTTGTTGAATTTTCATTTAAAAGTCCTCCTATTTTTTTATCTATTAAGGCAACTTGGCCAATGTCCAAGTTATCTCCGTCTCATATTCTACTGGGAAGATTCGGGTTTCTTTTGGCACTGTCAAACTTACCGCTGAATTACTATATGCCTGTTTCTGATAATTAGAATCCAGGATAGGTTCGTTGTTCGTATCTTTTAAGGGGCTTATTGTAACTTTTTGATTTGTATCATTAGTCTCAGAGGCACCAAACTCAATGGTCCAAATCCCCATTCCCGTATTATTTTCTGCCTTCGCAACTTCATAAGATTCACCAATCGCATTTAATTCAATCGTATCTCGAGTCACAATTGGAGCTTTCATGACACTTACTCCAAGAGAATTGGCCCAGCCATTATCAAATGATAAGACTGATCCCTTTAATTCTTGTTCACTCTTATGTGCAATCACTGTATTTCTAAACTGATACTCTTGCTTCACTTGAAGGGTCCACCCATCTGCACGTTGTCTTTCATCTGTAATTTGAATGTAATAGCCTCTTGGACTCGTATCACTGTAAAAAAGCTGTGCTTGAGAAAAAAATTGTCTTTTTTTTTCGGTTATCTCTGCTCGTCCGAAATTTAAATTTGAAATAAAATCTATTCTTAAACTACCTTCTGTTGAGGGGCCCGGACCTGGGTTCACCGGTTCACCCGGTTTCTCAGGATCCATCGGTATCGTGGTTCCTGCCCCTTTAACCGTCACACTTCCGTCTTCAGTCAATTGATCAGCTTGAACAATATACTTTGGCAAGAGTAATAAAAAGGGGAGAAGACCTAGGCTCATTCTGCGATATAACTTAATAGTCATCCGTTACCACCTCTTTACACTTTTTAATGACCAGAAAGCCTCCTAACAAAACTAACAAATAGAATCCTAACTGCTGATAACCTTCCGATTTTTCACCTGCTTGTGGAAGGTGCAGTGGTGGTTTAACTGAGTCAGTCGGTTTCTCAGGTTGTGATCTATCTCCTTCATAAAAGATAATTTTCCCTTTGACCGAAGCACTCCCCCCTGCATCAGATGCAGCCGTGACTAATCCACTTACGGTGAAAGAGAAAGCGAACAGTAATAAACTACTTAAAACGAATTTATTTAGTTTTTTCATCGTTTCCTCCCTTCTATGGACTAGATTCCAATGACCAAACTAGCTCTCCAGTATAGGTACCTAGATTTACTGCATCGCTTGCTGAGATATAAAGTCCTAACCCACTGCCATCTTCAGACCACGAATCGCTAATTATGGCATCACCTCCTTCATCCCGTTTATAAATTTCTTGAGCAGACTCAGTTAAGATTAGCTCATCCGAATCAGATCGCCTGTACCTCAAGGCATCTCCTAAAACTTTATCCTTAGTTGATGTCAACGGCGTTTCGACTTTAACTGAAAGAGACCACTGAGATTGATTCGCGCGGCTGTCAGAGACCACTAATCCCGCTTGACTCGCTAAATTTTCCGCTTGTTTTTTTTCAATGGCTCTACCGTGATACTCCATTGTTCCGAAATCAAACAAACTAGGAGCAGATACAAGTTTCACCGTACCAAAAATTTCAGACGTCGTTACTTCACTTGAGGCAGAATAGGTTGCTTTCTCATGATCGACATTTTCAGGACCAACGATAAAATTCTTTTCTCTTGGTGAATTTCCGATAGCTGTTGCTTTATTTACGATGGCTCCGCCCACTGACGATATAGCCACTTGGACATCAAAGCTAACTTCCGCTGATACTTGTGAGTCTAAATTCCCCACCGAAAGCGTCAGTGTTCTTGTCGCATCATCGTAGGCATAGACCGAATCATCTATCTCACTACCATTAATCATCACATTGGCCTGTTCTTTATTAAAAATCAGGCCTTCTGGTAAAGGATCTGTTAAAACAACATTTTTCCAATCCGTTACTAAAGTAGCGGGCTTATCATTTTTGACTGTCAAGGTGTACGTTAATATGTCTCCCACTTGGACTGTACTGCCTCCCGTTGATGTGTATGTTTTTGTTATTTTAGGCGCATCGGGCAAAACATCCACCGTTATTAAACGCAGGGCTGGATCAAAACGACTCTCTTTAATCGCATCATGATAGCCTTCATACGAATTATATTCCTCAACATTAACACTGATATTTCCCCATTGATTATTTGGCTCCATCGTGTAAGTCGTTGGTAAAACATAGGGTATATCCGTCGGCAACTCCGTATGATCTTTAATATAAATATCTAGTGATGCTTCTTTTTCAAGATAACTAGGAAGATTGACTAACCAATTCCCTTCTTTCACCGTTGTTTGAACAACTTCAAAATCGCTGTTAAGCAACCACTCACCGTTCACTTTTAAAAAAACTGACGCTCCTTCTCTGTCACTTGTGCCACTAATTTGTTTTGTCGCATTGGAAAGTTCCGTTTGTGTTTTCACTTTATGAGGTGGTGTGACATTGATTGTTTTTACAATCTCTTTCGTCAACTCTTCCGGAGAGCTTATATAAACCTTACCTGAGTTTTCAGCCGCCATTCCACGCCACGCTGCCATCACTTTAACTGTCTCATTAGTCTGAATAAATTGATCATTAGGTACTGGAATTTTTACCCAACCCGCTTCAGCAGGTTCATCATAGATGGCCACCCCATCAGAATCATCCGTTTTACCGATAGTTTTCCCAATTCCTTCAAAAGAAAGTGCTCCATCTGCCTTATCAACTTCTAATCGTATGTTTACTTCATCTGTAAAGGCATTTCTTGGTTCATCTGTTTTCCCTTCTGGAACAATCGCATGTGCATAGACAAATTTATCAGCATTAGTTGGAATACGAATTTTATCTACCTGGGCTGTTTGATTATTTGCAGTCATCCTACCATAGTGATTCATATTACCAAATTCTGAGCTAAAGTTAGGGTCACTTGAAGAAACAACATTCGAAAAATTTGTCCCATTTAAGAAATAATCAATCAAGGTCCAAGACTTAAAGGGATTACCCGACAGATTTTCCATGACGTTCCAAACAGATAAATCTGAATTTGTTGAGTTAAAAGTTGAGCCTGCATCGCTATCAAAAACTACACCGCGATAGTTAATAAAATCAAAATATTTGGGCTCATCCATCGTCACATTCATTACTCCCGCGTTAAATATAGCTGCAGTTCGACTATTGGTCGCGCCACGTGTTACGAAGTAAGTTCCCTTTCCTGCCGTTATATCCAAATCAGCCCCTTTAGCATCGATTGCAGCACCATAATCCGCTTGGATGTCCACACTAGAGTCCTCTCCTACTAGTGTGAACGAATTGCCAGCCCCAGCATTAAATAGGATGCCTTGGTTAGCACTATCAGAACCAGGGTTAGTGTATGACCCACTGAGATTCCCTTCATTTCGTAAGATAAAATCTGAACCGCCACTTACATTTACTTTATTACCTGCACCGGACATCCTAATAGCAGGTGGAAGAATGGTGGTTTGACTGCTGTTACTTTTTCCCGTTTTCACAATCTCAATTTTCGACTTATTTTCAACATTAAATTCATTTTGTCCACGTATTCTAAAGCGAATTGTGCCGCCATATCCATTGTAATTTCCGTCTGATGTAAATTTCAATTCAGCATTATTCTTCACATTAAATGAACCGCCACGACTATACATAACAAGGGCAGTCGTTCGCTCACTGTATAAATTCATCTTGGCACCATCAAGAACATTGATATGAGAATCATCCGAATCCATCGTGAATAACGCTCCGTTATTCCCGCTAGTATAAACATTACCTGAAGAATTAAATTCTGTCCCTTCGCCTTGAATAGTAGCTGTCGCTTTATTTGTAAATTTCCAAACTTGGCCAGATATATTATTACCACTCTTATAGCTATTGGTTGTTACTTTTGACCCTTCGTTAATAGTAATCACACTGTCATCAGCGGTTGTTTCAAAAAATGACGTTGTGTCGGAATTAACTACACTCTGGTTAGTAATTGTAAACAGCTTAGCCATGACACCAGATGTGGTATTAGATGTTTGGTCATAAGTCACATTCGCTCGATCAAAAACAACTGAACTTTCTTGTCGATTATCAAAATTAGCAATCCTAGCATTATTTGTTGGATCACTTTTCAAATTACCAGTAAAGGTCAAGTTAGCATTCCGCCCATTAAAAAGCATTGATGTCCCCGTAAAATAGAGATTGTTTACCACTACATCAGATCCTGCAGCTAAGGTGATAGTTCTTGCAGCAAATCCAATTAAATGATCATTTCCTTCTATTGTTAATTTCCGACTCACTGTTCCTAATGCAGTTCCTGCCGAGAAGGAGCCTGTTATAGTAATTTTATCGACACTAGTGTCTACGAGTGCCGATTGAAAGTCTCCCCAATTTGAAACCTCTTTTTCGACAGCGTCAACTTTTGGCGTACCTGCAATAAACACTACAACTGAACATATGAGTGATAAAAAAACAATCTTGAATTTCCTAACTACTATATTCATAGTTCTCCTCCTTTTCTCAAGAGTACTCTTTCAATTACCACTTTCTCTAATAACTTAACATCAATAATTAAATGAACATAAGTCACCTCTCAATTAACTCCCCACACGATTGCCGCTATTCATTTAGTCCAACTTAGGACTTGACGAAAAGAAATAGGATCATCCTTTAAGTGATTCCATGAAATTAATTATAAAGCACCCTATACACTTTCTAAGTAAGAAATGTGACGCATTATCAGACAGTATAAATAGAGTTAGTACAGCATGGTCATAGTCATTTTTAAGATAAACATGTGCCTCGACTTTTAAAAGAATAGCGATTTCTCAGTGCATACAAAAAAAGCCAAAAAGAAGTTAAACTCTTTAGCTTTACGGTATTGGGGGAATCTAGCCTAAAGATAGGCTCTTTATTGAACATTTTCTATCCCTTTTCAATAAAATCACGACTCGCTTAAACACCTTCTAAGTGACGGCTGCAATGCTGGAAGACCGTCGTTAACGAACAATTGTCGCTGTGATTGTTCCTCCCTTGATATTGTGTTACTTCCCCCATTTACACACTTAATTGACACCCCTCTAGACAATGTTGATGATTAAATTAGAACGCTTTTTTTTCCGATCATTAAAATTGCACAAGACTTCTTTTATTTCGAGCATCGTTCTATCGCTAATAGGATAATCTATCACTAAAGAAGGTGTTGATTTTTGAGTGTTTAAAGCAATGTTGGTTAAAATAAGGTCAGGTCTTTGTAACATTTTATCTTTTGTAAACACGACATTAAAGTAGTGTTTAAATTGATTACAAATAAATTCTTCTATATGTTTTTCACAAATTTCAGGTAAATCCGATTCTAAAGATAATGTAACCGTCTGCTCAAATAGTGAGGTTAATTCCGTAAAAGATAATACGAGAAAATATAATTCAATCAAATAGTCTACTTCTAAGAAAAAGTCATCATGACTGATTGACCATAATTTATTAATAAACCTACTGGCTCGAGTGTAGTAAGTAGCAAACTCTAGTGGAATATCATTTTTCAAACTATGACCACTAAAATTAAAATCTGCTTGTTTATAGATTTTCCCTACTAGATGGCCACGAAGAATATAAAAATAGATATCATCATAATCTTTTAAAGGTATTGGATAAAATTGGTCAAATTCCTTCATAAATAAGTCTGTGGTGGTCAAAACATCAGCACTATTCTTCAAAAGATTAGCCATGATTTCTTTCTTTAAATAAGAGACGTCGTATATAAACGATTTTGTCATTAAGTTAAGAAGAACAAACCGAACTTCAGAATGAGAATAAATATGAAATGACTTATACATAGATTCAATGATTCGATATAATTCACATTGATTATCTACGGGGACATATTGTTCCCATTCAGATAAAAAATCGATTGATTTCCCTTTTCGGTACCTTAATATATTGATAATTACCATATAGGTAAATTCTCTTTTTTGAATAGGTGGTATATCCAGATGTAGCGAATCACTCATCGTAATAATTGCCGAGTCAATTTTAGATTGATCGACTTGATGAAAAATATTGGGCCATGTATCAGAATTGAATAAATACCAGGCAATACTATTACTGATAATTCTCAACTGAGCTTCGCTTCCCACAATACAAAAATCTCTAGTCGAGACCGTCAAATTGAGGGGTTGTAAAAATGTCTTAATTTTATTAAGAGAATTCAGAATAGTATGGCTGCCTAAATCCTCCTTTTTAGAATAATCAAATGTTGAATGATAGGATTCAAATAACAGAGCCATCAGTATTTGTATAGTTTCATCCGACTCATAGATAAATTTTTTTAAAACAGCCGCATTTTCCTTCTGCTCTATAATCAATTTAATCCCTTTGTTTTTTTTCATTTGCAAGCAAAAATGATCGTTTTTCTGTTCGTTACAATCGTTGACAACATCATATAAATCATTTACATAGCGTTGCACGCTTCTCTCTACCAGTTGAATCGCCACACTAATTTCTTGAATAGAGTACCATCGGTCTTCCTCTGAAATAAGTTTAATAATTTGAAGTAGTATTTGTCTTTTATTCGTTACGAGTTCTTGTAGCTTAAGGTTCACTATATTCTCCTCCAATGATTATAAAATAGTTCACAAACTTCCTGAAAAAGGCACTACTAAACCAAAAAACTATCTTTCATTATTAAATTAAATCGAATTTTTACAACACAAAAGTCTGTGAACTTTACGTTAAAAATCTGTTCAAATCTATGTGAATCTTTTAACAAAGTTAATTCTATACGCTTCTAATTAGATTGTCTTTTCATTTTTTGCATATCGATATGAAATATTTTTTTAGATAACATGGCCTTCAAAAAATATCCTCAAAGAATCCGTTGCTGCTTTTGTCATTAATACCCAATAAATTCAGTTCTACTAAATGAATTTATTAAATAGATAGCCTACTTATTCGATGTGGTGCTTATCAAAAAAGTTAAAGGTTCTCTAACTAGAATGCATTTTTTATTCCTCCCTTTATAATGAAGATGAACCTCATAATTAAATAACAAGAAATTTCTTTTGTTATAACTACTTACTTCGCTATTTCCGACAGGCTCACTTAATTTTTTTATGCTTTAATCCTCAATTCGAGTGAAGGGAACATTAAATTCATTGGTCAATGTTAAATTTTGTAATGATTTTAGTAATAATAATATCCAAGTAAAGGCAATTAAAAATGAAATCAATTCAAACGCCGTTAGTGAAAAGTAATGAGCCACTTGAAATAAGACACAAGAAAGAACTAACAACCCACCCAACCAATATGATATCGTTAAAAATGGTTTACTTATTTGCGGAAGTAACCACCGAATACTGATGATTAAGAGCACGATGAGGTAAACTAAATTTGCGGCAACCATGTTATGAACCTGTCCAGTAAAACTTTGGCTACTGTATGGGAATGTTCCTACGGCGCCTAAGTTGACTGCTGTTAATATCAAGAGTATTTTTAACGTCGTTAACCTTTTTTTTGTCGCAATAACTTGATTTAAATAAACAAAAATGTAATCAATAAGAGCAATCATGAGAATGGACGTGAGGATTAGGGTCAAATTAAATTCCCATCGATTTTTTGCTGCTGCAGTACCTAAGAAACTAAAATTATTACGCCACCATAAGTCATCACGATTTGTAATCATCGATAGACCTATGCCTGAAATAAAGACAACAGTCATTAAATTAATTAAAAGTGAGGGCGAGATTATTAGAGCAAAATAAATCATGATATAATTGATGATACTAACAAAAATAAAAAATAGAAATATGGATGTATAGAGATCAAAAGAACTTTCTTTAAACATCAATCCTAATAGTTTGAAAAAAGCTAATAAAAATAGCCATAATGAAATCGACAGCGATAAAATGACACTAGGAAGATTCCGCCAATATATGTCTGTTGCTTTAGTGACCACTTTGTTATTTTTTGCTTTCACAAAAATGAGAATGAAGCTACACATCCCACTTAATAAGCCGAGGGATAGGGTTAGACTCGCGATGGATAATGGGCCTGTTAAACTAATTTGGGGCAATCGCTTAAAGAAAAAAAAGCAGAAAAAAATAATGCTGGTCATTATCGAGGGTACAACAATACTAATTATTGGGACTACCGGCTTATATAGATTATCCTCCAATAATAATTGAGCTTTATTATTTTCAACCATTAGTTTTATTTGATTGTTGTTGTCTATATCGATTAAATTAGACAGCTCTGATGGGAGCTCTAGAATAATTTTTTTCACCTTCATCTTCCTCCATTATGACTTTTTATTTATTATATAGGATTGTATGTCTCATAATTAGGGTTGTTCTGTCATTTTACACGACTGAATTCAGTTATTTTTTTATTCTCTTTACAATTACCTTTAGCACCTCTTCTATTCATAAAACTTATTCTTCTAATTAATAGTAAGTTGTGCCTTAATATCAGTTATGACAACTAACTTTGACTGGTTCCCTTGAGCAGAAAACTTCTAAAATAAATGGGGTTCACTCAACGATTATTAACAAGTTAATCATCCCTTAACTCCTGTCATGATTTTTTTAGGCATGAGTTCATACGTATAAAGCTATTTCTTAATGTAAAAATTAATGTACCTCTTCCAAATCCTTACACTTTCCATAATATTTTATTTTTGTATAATTATTTTCTTTCGTTTCAAACAACACATTTCCTGATGAAGGCTGAAAGTTGACTAATCCACTATATAATCATAAATAAATGACGTAACCACTTACATTCAGTGCATTTATGACATATAATGGATAAGAAAATACGTAGTCTGAGGAGTGTCTAATTATGCTAGAAGATAGAAATGATCAAACAGAGGTACTTGAATCTATTGCTAAAGCAATCCTGGCGTTAGATAACGCTTTAGATCAGATCAAGTTATCCAATAATGAAAGTCTAAGAACTCGAGAAATGAAAAAATGGTATGAAGAAAAAAAAACTATTCAAGAGCTGAAGCATCTTCTTCACGACATTGGAAAATACTCTTCTTACAATGAAAGTGAGCTAAAAACTATTGATGCCCATTTTGATAAACTTATCAACTGACGCTTAGATAATTTACTTACCATCATAAGAACATTAACAAGCATTAATAGCTATTTGAGATGATTCCTAAAAGGTATCGTCTTTTTAATTATTAACCCAGGCTCTACATTATGATAGCGGTAAAGGTCATCACCACTAAGAAAATGCCTCTTGTCACTGACAAGAAGCAACTTTTAGCAGAAGCTGGGCAATTTTTTTCTTAGACTCCTTTTTCCTTTTATTTAATTGGATAGTTCGAGCTACTCTTAAGTTGTCTGTTTCTTTAACTTAGACAAGGTTGTTTTTAAGTTAAATAAGTCCCTATGACTCAGTGGATAATCAATAACCATTGTCGAGTTAGCTACTATATTTGTCGTTAAATTAGTCAAGATAAGATCGGGTATTTGGGAATGGTCAGTCTCTAAAAACTTCAAATTAAAATTGTTTTTAAATTGTTCACAAATGAATTCTCTGATACGCATTTCATGAATATCGGATAAATCAGTTTGCAAAGAAATTTTGAGGGGAGGCTCGAAGATTAAAGACATCTGTGTATACGAGACGACCATAATATAGACTTGAATCAAATATCGTTCTTCTAAAAACAAACTATTTTGACTAATTAACCACAATTGATGAATAAAGGCCGTCATACGCTCATGGTAGTTGACAAAATCGGCATAGATACTGTCCATAAAACTGTGACCACTATAATCAAAATCGGCTTGCTTATAAACTTTTGCTGATAGGTGACTTCGAAACAAATATAAATAGATTGACTCATAATCCTCTGGTATGATTGGACACATCTTCTCATCGAATTCACGCATCGCTAAGTTAGTGAGAGTTAAAACATCTGATTCTGTCGACCTATGGTTTTCAAGAATTTTCTTTTTGAAATGAGGAACCTTATAGACAAATGATTTCATCATGATATTTAATACTAGAAAACGAACCTCTTCATGAGAGTATATATGAAACGTTTGATATAGATTTTCAACAGCTTTATTTAATTCAAACATATTATCAACAGGCACATATGGTTCCCAATCCGCACGATAACATACGGTCTCTCCTCGTCTCAGCCTTAGAATATTAATCGCGACCATGTAAGATAACTTTCGTTTCCTCACATGACTTATATCTAGGTGCAAAGTTGTTATCAGTGAATCGATAGCCGAATTAATTTTAAACGGATCCACTTTATGAAAAGCTTCTGGCCATGGCTCTGATTGAAACAGCATCCAAGACAAACTATAACCAATCATTCTAATTTGGGACTCGTCTCCTAGAAGGCGAAAACCACTAACTGACACATCTAACTCAACAGTGTGTAGAAACGCCTTAATCTTGCTTAATGATTGTCTAACTGAATGAGCATTCAAGTCCTTTTTTCTTACGTACTCTTGAGTTGAATTATAAGAGCCAAATAGTAGGTCTATTAGTAATTTAACTGTATTGTCCGATTCATAAATATGGACAGTTAAACATTGAACATTTGTCGGTTGCTTGATCAATAGTTTAACTCCCCTATTTTTTTTCATTTGTAGGACAAAATAAGATTGATTTGCCTCGTTACATTCTGCTATCAGGTCGTATAAAAGTTGAGTATAGCGTTGAACACTTCGCTCGACTAAGCCGATTTCTTGACTGATTTCTTGTACGGAATACCAGCGCTCTTCTTCTGAAATATACGCAATCATATGAAGCAATACCTGATGTTTATTCGTGACTAATTGTTGTAATTTATGGTGCATACGCTCTCCTCCAAATATCTCATTCTAAGTATCAGATAATGTGATGTCCATTTAGACGCGATGCTTTCTTTTAATTTTCAGCCGCAACTCTTTATCACTATGGCTGATAACTAAGAGAATTATCTCGCTTCCTATACTATTGTACCATGATGGTTCCTTTCCTATTAATTTTAAACTTCTTTATTCGCGCCAAAGCAAAGATAACGTTTTCACTCGTTTATTTGAATAACAACAGGTAGCCGTACCCCCGAATGATTCATTTGTGTCTCAGATTAAAGAGTATCTTAGGCTGTTTTACTCATTAACAATCCTTTTATTTTGATTGACTCAAGACTATTTGGGCTTAGATAATGACCACCCCCAAAAACAACACGACTTAGCTAAATCGCATTGTTCGGGTTATCACTTAATACTCACACCAACTCATGCTCTAGTGACTTAACTTCCAAGCTAAGTCGGTCCTTATTCAACTGCCACTAAAATCCTGCCTACCTAAACAAAAACTAGTACCGTTTAAGACTATGGACTCTAGGGCTTAACCTTTGCTTTTTAATTGTTTTAATTCTTCAACGAGTTGGTCAATAACTTGATGGGCATCCTCATCTAAATGTCCGTCTTTAGCAGCTTTTAGACCTATCAATAATTCTTGATTAAACATGTCTACGAAAGCTTCACCGACGTCCTTTTTTTGTTTCAACTCAGAGATTTTTTCCACTGGGGAGTTCTCTTTTTTATTCAAGATATTAATATCTTCAGCCTTATCTATCACAAATACTTTAGGGAGACTCCTCGCCAGTAGTTCCTCTGTCATCTCTATTTTTGAAATACGAGTATTGTGATAATCGGTATAATAATAGGTTTTGCTATCATTACACATCATCCCTGTGTATTGCGAATAATCTTCTTTGCCATCCGCGGTCACGACAATTCCTTTAGGAATTTGAACGGTTGATAAAATTTTAGTGGCATTTGTAACAGCTTCTAATTCGGTTTTAGCTTGATCAATATGCTCTTTGAAAAACGCTGCTCGCACAAATCTTTCTGGTGGCGTGTAACCCCCTGGTAAACCTAAGGTCCCTGTCCCTTGAGAAAAAGCATGGGAGATGTACTCACCAAATTTTTCTGGTTCATATTGTTTTGGTCGAACATTTAGATAGTTACTTAAATTTTCAATATGCCATTCCAAAAGTGGCGTATTAGTCATCACCCCAACAGGATTATCTTTTAGATGAAGCATTTTTTGTGTGGGTTCAATTACCATACAGTTCCCTGTGGTATCCGTGACAATCCAATGAAGAGGGGTAATCGTATCGATAAGTGGCGCTGCAACGTTGAATAGATTGACTTTAGGTAAGCTTTTTTTTAAATCAGAGATTGATTTGAATTGTCCTAAGGCCCAGGTAATAAATTCATGGGGCGCTAGATTGATTTTATCATCCTCCAACTCTTTTTGATAAACAGCTTTTTGCGGCAGGTACAATTCTGCAATCGCTAGACCATGTTCATTCACTCCGTCTGCTAAAAAATAGGAAGTCCCTAATGATCGTCCTGCACCTAAAACACCGTATTTAGCTTGATGTTCATCATTATCTGCCGCAGATTTCCAATCATATTCTCTAGGTAGATACACAACATTGAAGTCTAATGGAAATGAGTAGTCCATCGTTCTAGCTAATAAATGTTTATTGTCCTTTGTTTGAGTAAAAATACTTGTACACATAATTAAACACATCCTCTGTTTTTTTATCTTACACTTAATTATAACTCTTTATTTTCTCAGTAAATCCGTTATTTGTCTTATTTCAAGACAATTTAACCATCTAAAATTGTTTTTAACCAACGTAGTTCTAACTTGAATCAACCTTCATTTAACTATTGCCAACCATAACTGACATCAACTGGACCGGCTTTCCCTCACCCAATCCCTCAGTCAAACACTTGTCAAAAAGACTCTTTAATGCTATATTTAATAAACAAAAATGAACATATATATATAAATTCGTTGCTATCATTCAGTCAAATTAAGGTGTATAATAAAAAAGAAGGAGGGGTTATGATGACTGAATATGAAAAAAAGACAAACCTAGTGTTAGAGTCTATTGCCGAGACTATCATGGCGTTAGACGAGACTTTAAGTCAAATTGAAACGTCCCATCAGGAAACTACTAGAACTCGGGAAATGAAAAAATGGTACGAAGAAAAAAAAGCCATTCATGAACTAAAAAGACTACTTTATGACAATGGTAAATATAATACTTATGATCCAAATGAACTTAAAAAAACTGAGGCTTATTTTGATATATTCATCAACTAAACTTCATTTATGCTAAAGGTTTGTCCCTTCTTATTAAATAAGAGTTCACTTAACTTGCTAATCCTAAACTAGTCCCCTGTCCCCTAACCATGTCATTACTACTGATGTAAATGGTTAGCTTATTTTTTTAAAAGCCAATAATCCACCTATTAATAATAATTTATTAAACATTATTTCGGATAAACTAATGTTTAGTAGGGGACAATTAATGAATCCACATTATGAAGTTTGTTTCTTTATCGTACAGCCTCTCTTCAATAATGGGTTCTAATCAATTCCTTAAGCAGAATCTATGACACATACTTTTTTTAGCCATAGCTTATAGCGCCATAGTCCTCTTAGTAGGTCAGGGCGCGTATTTAATTTCCACTTTTTTTTTGTTAACTAGTCGACGTAGGTTTGTTCCGATAATGACTCTTTGTCCAAACTTACTACCGACCTAGTCAAAAAATTGAATTTTGTCAATTTTTGCCGAAAACCACCTCAACCATAG
Source organism: Vagococcus allomyrinae (assembly GCF_017829975.1). Classification (GTDB taxonomy): domain Bacteria; phylum Bacillota; class Bacilli; order Lactobacillales; family Vagococcaceae; genus Vagococcus_D; species Vagococcus_D allomyrinae. The sequence continues at coordinate 112,497 of NZ_JAEEGA010000005.1, forward strand.
TAGCTGATTGCAACAACCAACAAATTATTGGGCTCGCTATCTTTTATTTTCCTTGGCAGCTCGATTACCTAAAATAAAAATACTAGCTAGGATGTCAAAGCCAGCGGTCATGTAAATGGCCGAACCACCAACAAAATTGACAAACCCTAATTTCGCTAAGAAACTATGGCCCAAACAAACTAAATTGAGCCGTAAGCCTAATGAGTAAACCTACGTAATAGGATACTTAAAAATCACAATAAAAAGCAACATAACAATCATTCCAGAATACTGACAGTCTAAGACTGACCATATAGAGTGAAGTGACTATGCTGCACAATTGATTAAGCGTAAACTCGGACTAAAACAAACAACTTTCTCTTTGAGAGCGAATGATTGATTTTCTTAAAAAATTAACTTAAAACTTACACTGGATCAACCCCTTCTTGTGTTTCTTCGTTTTTTATCAATTTAATCGTTAAGGCTACAACAAGTAAGATTCCAGCTGTCACCCATAAGGCTTTCTCTGCCCAGTGAATAGTTAAGAAGGTGCCTAAAAATCCCCCAAAGGCGAAACCTAGCAGGACTAAAAAGAATAGACCTGAGTTTTTTAAAGCATTTTCTTTTCTAAAAAAGGCTTGCGCTAGATAACTGAATGCTAATTGAACGACCAAAGTGACCGCTACATTACCATATAACATACCATCTATTTTGTGAAAGGCGTTCCCTTGCATGCCTGCTAAAAATGAAATGGTCATGCAGACAAACGTTAAACCAACAAGTTGATTAATCCCTGTAAAGCCGAGCAAAAAAAGAATAACTCCCTCTATCAGTAATATTTCAAAAGTCCATGTTTTATGTCGACTCTCCGATTTTTTTTGTAAAATTGCGGTCACTGCTGACCCTAGACCAAAGCAAAGAATAGTCAAAGCAATGGCACTAAACTTTGTCATGTCTCTCATAGTGAGGGTCTGCCCTAATAAAATAATATTTCCTGACATCACTGTACTAAACGATTTAGCAGTAAAATAGGTATAACCATCCATCGATCCCGCTGCAATGGCCAAAATAAAAGCAATCATCGGCCTTTCCATCAACGGATATCTTGTTTTTTCCATACTATTCATCTCGATAACTCCTTTCGGTATCTTTTACTTCTATCACTTAGTAACCAAAAACGTCTGAAATTCTAAAAATTTTGGTCTTCTTCTCGTCTTTATTCTGATGCTTTAGATGTCTCGTTAATTCAATAAATGGTATCAGATGCTCCTCTAACGCGGAGCGGATAAAAAAAGTGTTGTAAGGCTTCTCGTGATTCATAATAAAGCTAACACCATAGGGATTTTGATAACCAGATGTCAAGTTAGTTGATACGATCAAACAGCCCCACTGCATTGCCACGCTATACAATTGTTCCAAGGTCTTTTCTGTTCCACCATGAACTAATCCGCCAGTTACAATCCCAGTAAAGGGTTTATCCACAAATATTCCGTTTACTGCGTCTTCATGATAACAATCTATGAAGTATTTGGTAGCCGCGGACATCATCCCTGTATGAATGGGGCTAGCAATAACATAGCTATCAGCCCATTCCATGTCTTCTTTCCTTACTAGTTCATAGTCATGTGACAGATTTTTCGCAGCAAAGGGGAGCTGAGAGCTTTCACCCCTCACTTGTTCCATACGCCTGATACGGTAATGAATCGACTGATTAGCAAAAATACTAGCTGCTTCTTTTGCAATTTCTACATTCGTTTGAAAAACACTATCAAAAACATATAATAAATTTATCATCTATTTCACCTCTATAGGCAAAATAGAGTAGCCGGCTAATACTCTATTTTGCCTGATTTAGTTGGTTAATCTGGTTTATGGTACCAGACAACTGGTTCTGGTATATCAGGATTTGGTAAGGTTTCTGCCATTTGTTTCGTTAGGTTCAAATGATCGGCCACCATCTGAGAGGGTGAAGAACCTAACCATTTGTTGAGGGAAATATCTGAATATTCTGCGTGTTTAAAGATCTCTACGAATACTAATGGTTCATCACCAATATTTTGAACATAGTGTCCGGCAACAATTGGGACAACCCCAACATCACCCGCTTGATAATTAAAGGTTCGTGAAAGCCCAGCCGAATTAAAGACAGTCATTTTAGCTTTTCCTTGAATGTAGTACTGCCACTCTGCGGCTTTAGGATGCCAATGAAGTTCTCTCATTCCTCCCGGTTCAACTTCAACAAAGGCGGCTGAGATTGTTGTAGCTGCTGGGAAGGTATTTACGTCAACAATTCTGACGCGTCCTGCTTCCGATTCGATTGGTTTTACCGTATCCATATGTAAGGTAAAAGGAGAGGGAATCTCTCCATTAATATTTGGTCGTTCCACCTGGGCAATCGACTCTGGAATATTAGCTTTGAAAATATATTTTTCTTCTTTAGGAAGACATTCGATATCAGCTTCTGTTTTCTTGAAATTAGCAGCCACAATATCTGGTGGTGTATGTGCCAACCAATCAGATAATAGGAACGTATTATTTTCAGAAAAGTCTGCTTCACTGAAGACAAGTAAAAATTCACAACCTTGATCTAAGGCTTGAATAGAATGAGGCACACCAGCTTCAAAGTTCCATAAGTCCCCTGCTTTGATATCATCTATAAATGACCGGCCGTATTCATCAATACCAGTTACTCTAGCATTGCCATACAACATTAGTCCCCATTCGGCTTCTTTGTGCCAGTGCATTTCTCGATAGGCACCTGGCTCAAGACTCATATTAACACCGGCGACATCTTCGGAAATCGGGAAGTCCCGATTGGTGATTTCCCTTGTCCACCCCCCTTCTTCTAAACGTTGATGAGAATCAGAATAGCTAAATCTTAAATTTGGCATAGTACCATGATCTGTAGCAGGCGGGACTAAAATATTAGGATTTTCTTTATCACGATTAATATTTCTTGGGCCATGGTCTTTCCACCCTTTGCCATCACTTTCTCTGTATGGATTTAAATTTTCATCATTCATGCAGATTTCCCTCTTTTCTTAATAAATCGTTTGATTGTATTCACCAGGAAACATATAACTATTGTATTCACCCATAAAAATCTGGTATTCTGCTGAATCAAATTCATCGTAACTCGTTGCTTCACTCAAGATTTTTTTTATCTCGTGAACGGCTTTCTTTTGTTCGTACCAACCTTTTACCTTGTTGTCTTTCCCTTTTAGCTTTTCTAAAGTGCTTTCTAAATCGTCAACTGTTTTAGCAATTTTATTTAACGCTGTGCGTTCTTGAGTTTCTATTGTCATGTTAATATTCCTCTCTTTTTATCCATTAAAATAAGATTTCTCAAATTTAACCAGTTTCGTACTTTTATAGCATTTTCTAGTCTGCTCTAACTATTCATTAGAAAGAATGTGAAGGTCTATCACCACTACCTCACATCTCTTATTTCGATTAACAGCTATTAACTAGCAGGTGTTAGTGGCAAGTTAACAACATATTCATGATCTACTTTGTCTTTATCGCTGTCTTTATGACGACCCTCAAATTTTAGGTTCATCTCTTTAATAGAATCAATTTCGTTTGCTTTATCGAATTTAAAGTAGATAAAGCCGTCTTTTTTCTTGTCTTTTGTAAAGACATCATCCCAGTAATCAGCAAAATGTTCAGCTTTAATGTGAGTACCATCTTCAAGCACCAAAGCTGCCTCATTAGGTTTTAAATGAATGTCATCCCCGCCTTTATTTTCCAATGTATAGTGCATGGAAACTAAACCTTTGAAGTCTTCGTTATTTTCGTCTGTATACTTGTCTACTTCTACAACTTTGACTTTGTCAATTTCCAACTGCACATCATCCCAGCTATCGTCTTTATAGTCAGTTTTGTAGGTTACTTCTAACTTAACTTTCGGATCATTTTTCCCTGTGACAATTTCTTTGAAGCTACCATCATCTTTTAAATCTATATTTTGCTCCATTAATTCGCCACCGTCTGATAAAGACGTCGACATTTCGGTAACTTCTCCGTCTTCAATTTTTCCTTTTGTTTCTTCTTTAGAACATGCTCCTAAAATTCCTACTGTCAATAAAACTGTCACTGCTAATCCTGTCATATATTTTGCTTTCATCATAATCTCTCCTCTTTTAGTGTGTAAACCCTTGAGTTTTACTTTTTCTTGGTACTGTTTTGATAATCTTCATTTCATTTAATTCATTGATCGCTTCTTTAAAATCTTGAACTAGTTCTTTGGCCATTGGTAATGTTAAATCAGCTCGGCAAACAAATCGTTGGATAATAGTCTGAGTCAGATTGGCAGGTAGTGGATAAGCAGGTACTTGCCAACCTTTCATCAATAAGCGATCAGCCAAATCGTATAAATCCCATGATAAATCCTTGTCTTTTTTAAGCGTGTAACAGACAATTGGGATATTAGCCCCATCATTATAGATGTCAAATAGGCCCGTTTCCTCAACCTGTTTGGCCAAGTACATCGCCACATACCGCGTGTCCATATGAACTTGGCGATACCCTTCTTTCCCTAGTTTTAGGAAGTTATAATACTGGCCAATAATTTGACTGGCGCCTCTGGAAAAGTTAATCGCCATCGTTGGCATGTTGCCACCTAAATAACTGACTTCGAAAATCAGTTCTTCTGGTAAATAGCTTCGATCTCTCCATAAAATCCAGCCAACGCCTGGATAGACTAATCCATACTTGTGGCCCGATGTGTTAATCGACACCACATTTTTTAATCTGAAATCCCAAGCAAGATCTGGGTCTGTAAATGGGACAAACATCCCACCACTGGCGCCATCTACGTGAATAACTAAATGACCATTTTTTTCTTGGTTATACTGCTCCACTCGTCGGTCCAATTCTTCAATATTATCAAATTTCCCAGTATAGGTAATACCTAAGATACCGACGATTCCAATTGTATAGTCGTCAACATAATCGAAGACATGGTCCATGTCTAAGCTTAAATGTTCAGGGTCAATTGGCACCTCTCGCAATTCCACATCCCAATAAACACCAAATTTTTCCCAACATACTTGATAACCAGAAGAAATAACTAAATTTGGTTTTTGTTTGTTAATATCGACCCCCTTCTCTGCCGCTAATTTCCGCCACCTAAATTTCATCGCCATACCTCCTAGCATACAGGCTTCGCTAGAGCCAACCGTTGAGGTTCCAATAAAATCTTCTTTGGTATTCCACAAATCAGCCAAAATATTAACACAATAAGATTCTAATTTGGCTGTCCGTGGGTATTCGGATTTATCAATCGCATTTTTGTCAAATGTCTCTGACATCAATTTGATGGCTTCGTCATCCATGTAGGTTTGACAAAACGTTGCCAAGTTCTGGCGCGAATTCCCCTCATCAATGAGGTAGCTTTTAATCACTTCATAAGCCGTTCCGGCATCTGTCGCTTCATCTAACAATTTTTTTTCTGGTAAATTTTGTTTAAGAAAATTTTGTTCCTTGGTCATTTTGAGTCCTCTCTTCCATTTATAATTTAGTATTTAAGACATCAAAAGCTTCTTCATTGGTTTGATACTTAAAAACAATCGGAGCTTCTTTATTTAGAAGCTCATTATCTAGAACCAATTTTGAAATTTGATGGTTCTCATAGGAGGTAAAGTAGTAGGTTTTGGTATTATTTACCATTGAAGCAGAATAGAGCGAATAATCCTCTTCATCTGAATCCGTGACTACAATTCCTTTAGGGATGCGGACGGTATTTAAAATATGCTGGGAGCTATTTACGCCTGCTACTTCATTTGCCGCTTCTTGACTATACTCTTTAAAAAAAGCGGCACGTACAAAACGTTCAGGAGGCGTATAACCACCAGGTAACCCCGATGTACCAGTCCCTTGAGAAAATGGGGTGGCAATATAATCACCATATTTCACAGCTTCAAGTTGCTTAGGCCTCACATTTAAGAAGTTTCTTAAATTTTCAATATGCCATTCTAGCAAAGGAGTATTTGTCATGACACCAATCGGATTTTGTTTGATTTTTAATTTTTTCTGCGTGGGTTCAATGACCACACAACGTCCATCACTATCAGTGATAATCCAGTGCAGTGGGGTAATGATATTTAATATCGGAGCAACAGCTTCAACAATGTTTATCTTCCCAACTTGCTTTTCTAAATCTAATACGGATGTTAAATTACCCAGCATCCATAAAATCACTTCATGAGGAGCCATATTGAGCTTACTGCTCTCCTCATAGTCCTGATACTTGGCTTCACCTGGCAAGTACAATTCCGCTACAGATAAGCCATGTTCATTGACGCCATCTGCCATAAAATAAGCATCACCTAACAATCGACCAGCGCCAATAAAACCAAAGTTTGTTTTAAAAGGCTTTTGATTAACAGCAGACCTCCATTCATAATTTTGAGGAATATATATGGGTGTGGCCTCTAGCGGAAAAGAAAAATCCATTGTACGAGATAAGATATATTTCCCATCTTTGGTCGTCGTAAAAATACTTGTGCACATTTCAGTTTATCCTCTCTATAGGTCTTTATAACTAATGAATCTCCTCTTCAAGCGATTCATTACTATACTTAATATCTTAAATCTTTTTTATTCCAATACATTCTTAAAATTGACTTATTTCGCGACAATTTTAAGAATGTAGGCTGGAAATTCCTGATTAGTGTCGATTTAGGTATAAGACGGAGCTGAATATACTGCTAGTTATGACCTTTTCGTCCCTTTTCTATTTGACACTAGTAACCTCTGACATTTATTCTAATGCCTGTAATTCTTGGTTATTATTTAAAACAGAGACGTTCTCTAGATGCTTTTTCTGCAAAATATGCATGGAATACCGCAAAAGTGCCACAAAAACAATAAATAAAATACTTAAAATCAGGATACTCTTGATAAATAATGGTTTACCTATTCCACCTGAAATAGCTTGCCTAAAGGCGTAGACCGAATAAGACATCGGTAAATAGGGATGGATTACTTTGAAAAAATTCGATTGTAGTTGGACTGGGAAGGTACCACCTGCTCCACCAAGCTGAAGGACCAATAAAATCATGGCAACAAATCTTCCTGGATTATCAAAGGTCATCGCCAAGAACATGATAATTGCCATATAACTCCAAGCAGTTACAAAGGCGGTTAAATAGAAACTGACCAGACTATCCACGTCTAATCCAATCATCAACATAATACTCGCTTGAACGATTGCCATTATGCTTGAGACGACAAAACCTAGAGAAACCTTGCTCAACCACCAGTCTCTACTGGACTGATTATTCATGGAAACTTTGCGGATTGGATAAACAAAGTTAAAAAGCATCGATCCGACAAATAAAGCTAAAGACATGATATACGGTGCTAAAGCCTCCCCATAATTCGCCACTTTACTGTACTCATTGTTCTTTAATTTAGTTGGCGCTGCAAAGTGGTCGATATTTTGTTTTGTTATCTTAAGGTCTTTCCCTTCTAGCTCTCCTTCACTTAAAGCTGATGCAAGTTCTTTGGCGCCACTTTCTAACTGGCCAACCCCACTCATTAAGCTTGGAGAATTTTTTGCTAGTTTGTTTAAACCGGCATCTAATTGGTCGGCACCCGTGTTTAATTGAGTCACACCATTAGCCAAGGTTGGGATTTTCCCTTGCAGCTGGTCTAAGCCTGTCGCTAGTTGGTTGCTCCCCGTAGCCAATTGCTTAACACCTGCCAGCGCTTTAGGTAAATCCTGAGCCGCTAATCTCAACTCCCCACTGAGACCTTGTAAATCCGCACTTATAGATGCTGCATTACCTGAATGAGGGACTTGGTTCAGCAACTGCGCTAGTCCATTCGTTCCCGCTTGAATATTCTCTACAGATTGATTCAATTGTTGGGCCGAAGCCGACATCGCAGTTGCGACATTGCTCACAACTGAGGCTGAACCTGCTAGTTCGTTCGCACGGCCACTTAACAGTGCTAAATCATTGGATAGCACGTCTAATGAAGCATTGATTTCGGTGCTAGCTGATGCTAATTGCTGGTCTAAAACGGCATTCATTTTCGCTGTGATTGCCCCAACAACCGTTGCTTGTTGCTCAATCGGAATCTCTGTATCTGCAATAATTGCCGCAACATAAGAATCTATGTCGGTTTGGACTTTGGTAACCTCTCCACCAACTTGATTCAAGCTACCACTGACTACAGTTGCTTGTTGAGAGACCATCAGCGCTTCGTTGGCCATATCTGATAACTGATGTTGATTAAAGATAATCGAATCTATCTCTTGCCTAATTTGTTGTAAATCTTGATCCAGTAGTTGCTTAGTTCCTGGATCTAAATTATTTTCAAAGTCGGCTAATGTATTAGCCAAGCCTTGTGCGCCATTTGATAATTCAAGCAAGCTGGCATCGATTGTACTGACATTGTTTTGAACGGGAACCAAAGCTTGGCTAACCGTGCCGATTGCATTATTTAACTCTCTGGCACCACTATCGAGTTGGTTGACGCCTGAGGCTAATGGTCCGATACTTGCTGCTAACTCTCCAGTTCCCTCTACTAGTTGATTAGAGCCTTCGTCAGCTTGACCAACCCCTGTTGTGTATTGTTTGAGTCCTGTTTCTAGCTGTCCGCTCCCTTTTGACAATTGTCCTGCTCCATCGGCAGCTTCACCTAGAGCGACAACCAATTTTTCACCGACATCGACAATGGCGCTTGCGTAGGCTGCTACCACTTGTTCTCTTATTTGCGATTCTAAGGCCGTTGCACCAACAGTAGACATTTCATCTGCAATATAATTTAATGAATCATTGGTTGTATAGATTAATTCCATTTTTCGGGGCTCTTTATTAATGACGCTCGCTGCATTTTTAGAAAAATCCTCTGTGATGGTGACGATCATGTAATATTTAAGGTCTTTCATGCCTTTTTGAGCTTCTTCTTTACTAACAAAATGCCAATCTAACTGTTTATTTTTTTTCAAATTGGCCACAACTTGTTGACCAACATCAAGTTTTTGTCCCATGAGTTCTGTTGGTTTATCCTCATTAACAACTGCGACTGGTAGATCTTTTGAACGTCCATAAGGATCCCAAACTGACTTATCAAAAATTGAAGAATACAGAATAGGGATAAAAATAATCGCGATGACTGAAATAAGTAAAATTTTGTTTTTAAAAAGACTTTTAAACTCCTGTAATGTCATTTTCATCAGAAGTTGTCTCCTTCCTTTGGTGTTTCCTGCCATATAGTTGGTAAAAAACAAATGGGATAGCTAGGGTGACGATAAAACTAACCGCTAAGGTGACAATGTAAGTTTTCCCTTCGGCTTTTGTCATGGTGTCTGGTACCATAAAAGCTGTGACTATGGCTGCAATCGATACTAACAGGCCAAGCCCAGCCACTAGTGATTTACCAATAACTCCACCGGGAACTTGATAATCTCTTGGTAGTGATTGTTTCTTGAAAATAACGACAAAGTAAGCGAGGAAAAACAAAATATAAGCACTTAAATAGATAATAACAGTCAAGGAAATTGCTGTTTCAAATGCAACATTGCCACCTGAACTTCCTGAACCAAAGGTCAAAACGGCTGCCCAAATCGTTACAATCACCCCTTGAACAATCAGTAAGGGAACTGGTACACCATATTTATTTACTTGTTTATATTTTTCTGGTAATAAACCTTTCGATGCGACAAACCGCAATCCCTCAGTAGGACTCACAATCCATGAGCTAACTTGAGCCATTACACCAAAAGAGACTAGTATTCCCAAGACAATCACTAAAAACGTATTTTTCCCTGGCGAAATTAATGCTTGGAAGGTGTCTACTACACCTTGATTAGAAGAGATTGTACCATGTAACACCATTGATACAACGCTACCTCCAATAGTACTTAAAACAACTCCTATGATAACTAGAGCAAACATAATGAGCGGATAGTTTTTCTTGGGGTTCTCTAACTCTGTAATATGAGGCGCAGAGGCCTCCACTCCCATATAAGCTAAAACAAATGAAACGAGGGCAGCTATATTGGTTTTGTCTGGTAAAAAATGGCTGTTAGTAAAGTTAGTCGATATGGCATGTCCTGCCATAAAATAACGAATAGCCAACGCTAACATAATAAAAACGGGTAGTACGATACCAATCGTAAACCCATATTTAGCTAATTTCTCGGTTATTCGTGTTCCCTTTAGTTGTAATAAGGTTAATAACCAGAAAATCACAACCACTGTCACAAATTTTAATGTTGGAATTTTATTTAGTTCTGGAATACCTAAGACATCTGAGAGAGTCCCAATAATAAAATATATCATCGTAACAAATCCTACTGTGATTTGAAACCACTGAAAGAAAATTGCCGCAAAACCAAACTTTGTTCCCAGTGGCTTGCCCACCCAACTATAAATCCCTCCTTCTTGATAGCCTTTAATTGTTGCCAATTCAGCAGAGCCAAGGGCAACTGGTAAAAACCAACATACCCCACATAATAATAAGAAAAAAATTAAAGTTTTTCCGGAAGAGGCAAATGTTGGATATTCATAGACTGTAATAAATAATGAAGCGGTCATTGCAAAAAAACCAAATCTTGTCATTTTATTTTTTTGACTGGTCATATTCATGTTCTCCTTTCTGTTAATGTATTTTTTCTTTACAAATTCAAGTTTAAGCCAGATTTCTATCCTAAATGGCTGACATACTGACTTATTACACGACAATTTTAATCAAGAGTCTTATCGACAACAAAAAGCTCCTATCACGTCTAAGCACTACTCGAAGACTCCGCCGATAGAGAAATCTTTGAACAGTGCTCTCAATAATATTAGCCTTTTTCTAAGATAACCTCTCAATCTAGCGAGCTGATTGTGATTGTCACTTTCTATTGCCTAACAATCAGGAATCATTTGACTTATCGGTTTCCCTTAATTTTTCCGTCATGCCTCTGCTTCATTTTTCTTCACTCCTATCACATCTAAAATGAAAATAAATAAAGGGATTCCAAATACTAATCCCCAAATTTGAAAGTAGTGCTCGCTAATCAGCAAAATAAGAAACGTAAAGAATATGGGTAGCTTTGTCCTACTTGACATTAATTTGGGATTTAACACATATGACTCTAGCATATGGACTGCCAAAATGACGAGCAGAATATACACCACATCCACCAGCCCCCCATTGTAATAGGCTATTAGCGATAAGGGAATACAAGACAGAACTACCCCAGCCACTGGTATAAAACTGAATAAGAAAACCATCATCATCAAACTTAATAAGTGAGGAAACTTAAGGAAATATAGTGCAATTGAAGTAAGGCAGGTATTAACAATGGCAATAATCACCTGTGCTTCAATCACAACGCCAAAAGTTGTAATAAATTTTTTTCCAAAGTAAGCGATATCCGAAAAAAACCAAGCAGTCTTACCACTCAAAAAAGTAGACGAAAATGTGGTAATCTTTTCTTTTTCTATCATAAAGAAAAAACTTAATATGAATGACATACCAAGAGTTACGGCCATCGCCACTACATTTTTCAAAGAAGAAACCAATAAATGAGATTGACTTTTTATATAAGGTAACAACTTGCTCACGTATTGAAATAACAGTTGCTTCGTTTCTCCACTATCTGTGCCTTGTTGTGTGTAAAAATGTTCCAAACTATTATAAAGTTGTAAACTTTGATAGGATATTAATGGAATCGACTTACTCAATGCCCAGATAACCCCAACAACAAGCAATAAGTAAAAGCACACAGTAATAAACGTTGATGAAAGATTCATCACCAACTTCAGCCTCTTAACTAACCGGTTTATTAAATAAGTAACTATAAAGGTTAATAAAAACACTGATAATAAACTTCTTAAAAAAAACAAACAGATTATGACAGCTAAAAGAACAAGCAGCCTTCTTAACACAATATTTTGGGTTATCTTTTGATAATAAGTCATCTACACCCCTCCTAAATACACCATTCCCTAGATGATTAACATTGAGAATGAGGCTTTTCTCCCTATCTATCTGAAAGAAGAAAGTAAATAATTTATCCCCGCTAATAGGATATAAATACTTACTAATAAACTAAGCGTTAAAGATGAAACGATTGGGTCAAAAAATAGCGCAACTCCCACTGCAATTCCTAGTATATCCAAAACCAGTAATAGCCAGTATACACCGTTTTTTTCTTGCCCACTCCGGGTGTGACTGCTTAATAATATAATCGAATCTACTGTAAACCAAATAGCAAACACATAAGGCAATAAAATAAGACCTAACAAGATATGCATTAGCAAATATAGACCGATAATAATATCTACAGCACCTACAATTATTCCTTTTACTTGTTTGATTTTGGCGTTTGCTATTAGCTCTATGACACCCTTATAGATTGCTAATGCTCCAAATACAACAATGATTGATACTAAATTAATGGATGGATTTGAAAAAGTGTAAAATGATACTAATAAAAAAAGTAAGCCTAAAGCGAAATAGCCGAATTTAAAATCCTTTTTTGTTATTTCCATGATATTTCCTCCTAATATTCTTATAGTAAGTCTAGTTAATAAAACCAGACCCCATTTTTAATGCAAAAGTTAGCTAATGGCGATTATGAATTGCCGTTAAAATGAGGGTAATGAGCCTAACTTGTCTAATAACGGATTTGGATTAGAGTAAACATACGATGACTTAAACAATGGATAAGCATTTCGTACTAGTATCTTTTCATCCGAACCAGAAATGTAAAAGATATCCCCTAATTCAATATAAGCAATCACTGTTGCAACTGGGAAGATATCGCCAGTCTTCACTAATACTTCAATAATTTTATCTGAGTCAAATACATCAAAATACTTACATCTAGTTGCGATAATCTCATGCATACCTCTTTCTCCTTTTTATTTCATTTGAGTTGTCCTTAACTTAAGTTTTTGCTTTTTTTAAGTTCCTTTTTTCCTTTTTCTTTTGCTACTAACACTTCATTTGTGTCTATTTCTTTTTCAAAAGCTTGCTTTTTTTTCGCTCTTTCTTTAGACTCTCTGTTTTTCTCAAGACCGCTTCTCTCTGTTTTCACACTATGCCTCCTCTATTAAACTCCTTTACCTTTACAATCTATTATTTATTAATTTCTTACATAATAGGTGATAGTAACCTGAACAACTTCTGCTTAAACACTGTCCACAAACCTGTTTCGGCAATGGTTTTTTCTGTTAACTTTTTAGATTTCTCAATGTCACCCTTGAAGGCACAACTAATTTGTTCGTTCAATCTTTTGTTAATAATAACTGCGCTTGCTTCAAAATTTAATTTGTAACTCCGAATGTCTTGATTTGCAGAACCTACTACGCTAACTGAGTCATCCATGACAAGTATTTTCGAATGTAAAAAACCACCCGTATACAAGTAGACATCAACACCCGCTCTCATCATCAATTGAGAATAGTACTCTGTTGCTCGGTAGACAAAGGGATGATCTGGTTTGTCGGGAATCATAATTTTAACGTCTACTCCTGATTTCTTGGCTATCTTTAACGCATCCATAACTGAATCGTCTGGTATGAAGTAGGGGGTTTGAATCCAGATGCGTTTCTTGGCAGAGGTAATTAGCTTGATAAAGGTTAATTTTATTTCTTGGTTGCTTTCAATTGGATTACTGGATACGATTTGAATGGTTGCATCCCCCATTTTTTCTGAGAATTGCACTGGTTTATAGCTCAGTCTATTCTTTTCTGGCACGGATAGATTCCAATTGATTAAAAATTGACGTTGTAATACGTTCGCAACTGGTCCTAGAATTCTGACATGCGTATCTCGCCAATAGCCAAACTTTTTTGTTTTATTTAAGTATTGATCTGCGACATTAAATCCACCAATAAACCCAATGCTACCATCAATGACCACAATTTTATGATGGTCATGGTAATTAGCCCCGAAAGGTGTCGCTAACTTTTGAGAGGTGACAAAAGAAGTTACTTTTCCTCCCGCTTCAATTAGTGGGTGAAAATAAGTGGCTTCAGTTCCTTTGGATCCTAGCTTGTCATAGAGCAGAAACACTTCTACACCTTCGTTGGCTTTTTCGGTTAAGATTTTCACTATTTTTTTACCGATATTATCTGTTATAAAGGCATAATATTCTATGTAAATAGTCTGTTCTGCTTGCCTTAAATCCTCTTTTAAGACAGCAAATTTCTTTTTGCCATCTGTCAATAACTCCACATCATTAAAGTAAGACCACGGATCTTTCGTGAGGTTGGCGAGCATGTTGGTAGCGCTTAAGGACTGATCAATCAACTTTGCAGCTGTTTCTTCTACTCCATCTTGCACTGGCAAGTCGGAAAAGTGACGAATTGTCCTATCTCGATTTATTTGATGTTTTTTTCGATCGATGCCTTTTCCAAAGAAGAGAAACAGAACTATTCCAATCAATGGCATTGAAAATAAAACGAGTAACCAAAATAAGGTAATAAATGTTGAACGGTCTCTATACATAATTAAATACAACGAGCAAATAAGGCTCACCCCATACAACAACACTAAATAGACGCTCATAACTTGACTCTCCTCATTATCTTTCACTACGCTATTGCCAATGGCTGATCTAACCATCGGCTAAATATTATTCACAGTTAACTCTCTATTAACCATTAATTAAAACTTGTCTTTACTATGCTTTTGAACAACTCGTAAAGACAAGTTAACACTGATTAATTCTATTGATTTCTTATAATAATTTTGCGTCTTCTAATAATTCTTCAATAAAAGTACCTTGAATTTTTTTTAATTCATGTTTTTCAATGATGTTCGCTAATAGGGGAACTTTTACTTCTTTGATGGTTTTTTTATCGTTTAAGTAATAAGACGCTTTTAATAACATTCTAATGTCATAAGAAGTAGCAAATACTTCTGGAACACCACGATCAATGTCTAAAAAGGTGTAAACTGCTTCCATTGCTGTTCTGACCGAGTATTCTGTAGTAAAGACTGTATCACGTTCGGTTTCAGCAAAATTACCGATGAAGGCCAAGTTTTTTGAGCCTTCAGGAACAACCAGTGGTCGATCTCCAATCGCCCGTGGCATAAAGTAGGACGTGATATACGGCATGTAACATGGAACAACATTACATGATTCTGCTGCCAAAGATTTAATTTGGTCTATTGGTACGCCCATATGATACAACCATTCTTCAGCAATTTCATTTCCGGTACATTCCGTGATTGGTTTCTTGATGTAATTACCTTCTGTATTAGAGATAAGCGCGTAGACCCATACAACCAATTGATCTTTCGGTTGTTTTTTAAAATGAGGTTGTCTGTTAAGTGTGTAGCTCATTTTCCAATTGGAATCCTTTGCATGCACAATACCACCAGTAACTACTTTTCCAGCATATGGATCACGTTTACTGATCTTCTCAATATATGGGGCGATTTTGACATCTAAGGTTGTGACTGTTGCCGATACGAACCAGCTATTAGCTGGAATATTATCGTAAAATTTTTCTGGTTTGCCAAAAGCTGAATCTTGTTCAGCTAATCGTTTCCATAAGGTCCAACTGCCTCCCAATTCTTTTGTCGGTGGAGCTGGGGTTGTATTATTACCATAAGTAGAACTTTCTGTGATCGAACCATTCGTAACAAAAACTAAGTCATTTTCAGTTAATTCAACTTCTTCCTGTTCCCCTGCAATAGTTAAGATTAATTGCTTGGCTACTTTTTGCTCCCCTTGTACTGAGACAATGACGTTATCGACTCTTGTGTCATATTTAAAGTGGACGCCATGACTTTCCAAATAATTTAGCAAGGGTAAGACTAAAGATTCGTATTGGTTATATTTAGTAAATTTTAAGGAAGAAAAATCGGTCAAAGCATCGATATGATGAATGAATCGCATTAAGTAACGACGCATTTCCATGGCGGAGTGCCATTCTTCAAAGGCGAACATCGTGCACCAATACGTCCAAAAATTAGACCCTAAGAATTCTTCACTAAAAACATCTGTAATTTTTTTATCCTCTAGTTGTTCCTCTTTCTTCAAGCATAGCGCAAGTATTTCTTTAATGGCTTTTTCACTTAACAATAATTTGCCATCACTTGGATATTGCTTACCTTTTTCATGAATAATTCGGCATTCTGACGAATTTGGATCTTCTTTATTAATCCAATAAAATTCATCCAAGACTGAAGCATCTGCCACTTCTAATGAAGGGATTGAGCGGAATAGATCCCACAAACACTCAAAGTGACTCTCCATTTCTCGGCCTCCTCGAATAACAAATCCGTGGTCGGGTTTATCAATCCCATCTAATGAACCACCCGTGATAGGTAATTCCTCTAGAATGTGAATTCTATCTCCTTCAACTTGGCCATCTCTAATTAAAAATACAGCCGCTGCCAATGAGGCTAAACCTGAACCGATTAAATACGCTGATACTTCATCTGCTTTTTTAGGTTTTTGGGGACGAGCAAATGCTTCATAATTTCCATTACTTCTATACATTGTGTACCACCTCTTTTTTTATTTTTATCATTTATTACTTAATTAACTTGAATAATGTAAGGTTAGCTTGCCAACTACATTTATGACCAATCTAGTAAAGGTAATTGATCAGATTTTTTGGATGTCTTACTTATCTGTATTTTGGCCACTAATAGTTAGGTTAGTTAAAGGTTTTTTATGGATGTTGCTGTATAAATGCATCTTTTAAAATTTTTGACCCTTCTTTACATTTCAACTACCGATCATTCATTTCCTCCTAGTTTAAATAATTTTATTCTGTAGTATAAGGTCCTACACATATCTGAATAGCTCTAGTATTAATCAAGCGTTAATAAGCTCATCAATTTGAACGTTTGTCCTACAATGTGCGGACTTTATTTCTTTTTCATATTATTTATTGCTGTGACTAACCCTGTTAGAGAAATCACCACAATAAATATCCAAAATACGGTCCACATAAGAATTACCTCCTACTCTCTTGACTTTCTTAGTCTTTAATTAATAACTTAGTTCATCATGATATGAATTGATTTAACCTTAATCACTACCAGTTAACTTTATTTTACTTCTGTTTAGTGGAATGAATATGTGATTACTGTCGGATTAAAAGACATTTTTTACGAATCAGCTGGATTATCTACTCTCTTTAACTTAAAAATTTACTCAAGTAATTAACGAAATCGATCATTAAATTTCTTCTCTTAAATACAGCCTTCTTACGCCTATTAAACAGTTCCAGATAGAGATTCCTTGAATAAATTGATCATTTTTAAAACAGCTATTTTTTATCAACCTTGTCGTAAGGAAATTAACTTATATTGGATCAGGCTCAAGAAACACCTCACATCAAAGCAAAAAAGCTGTCGCATAATTAAGAATCTAATTATGCGACAGCCCTTTTTTTAACTAGCAACCTTCTCCCAATTACAAACGCCCTTCACTAAAAGTAACCGTTCACTTTCAGATAACATAGCCAGTAATATAAAGCTATTAATATTATATGTTATATCCATTTTGGGTAGAAAATTAGTATCTCACTCATAAATGACAGTAAAAATAGTCATTTATCTCTTTCTGATCGTTGTTATTTTCACGCCACTCTCTCAGTTCTCGTACTACTTCCGATGCATCTTAAACTCCAAAAACAAATCATTGTAAATTCCTAAAAACTCAGGGCCCAGATCTTCATAAACTTCTAAGTTCGCCATGGTTTCATCACTGGGATAAAACTGCTCATCTTCTGTAATCTCATCAGGCAACAGTGCCATGGCTTTTTCGTTAGGGGTGGAATAGCCGATATATTCGGCATTTTGAGCGGCATTTTCAGGTTCTAGCATAAAATTGATAAAGGCATAAGCCCCTTCAACATTTTTGGCAGTTTTAGGAATCACAATATTATCAAACCACAAATTGGTTCCTTGACTAGGGATAACGTAATGCAGATGTTCGTTATTGTCCAACATCTCTGCTGCTTCACCAGAAAAAGAGACAGCTGCTGCACTTTCTTCGTTAATCATATACATCTTAATCTCGTCTGCCACTATCGCTTTGACGTTAGGCGTTAAGCCTTGAAGCTTTTCAGCCGCTTCGGTTAGCTCAGTCATGTTCTTGCTATTAAGGGAGTGACCGTTGCTGTTTAAAGCGAGGCCTATGACTTCCCGAGCACCGTCAATCAACATCAAGTTGTTTTTCAGTTCCGGCCGCCAAAGATCATCCCACTCTTGCACCTTTGATTCAGCGATAAATTTATCGTTATAGATGATGCCCAAGGTTCCCCAAAAATAAGGTATGGAATAAGCGTTTTCCGGGTCGAATTCCAAGTCTAGAAAGCGCGGATCGATATTTTCGATTCCTTTGATTTTAGTGTAATCCAACTTGATCAACATCTTTTCCTTCATCATCTTCTGAATCATGTACTCGCTGGGAATCGTCAAATCATAAGCCGTCCCCCCTTGTTGGATCTTAGTAAACATGGCTTCATTGGAATCAAAAGTTTCATAGCTGACTTTATAGCCTGTTTCTTTTTCAAATTGTTTTAATAAATCTGGGTCGATATAATCTCCCCAATTGTAGATTGTTAAGGTGTTAGCACCAGAAAACCCCTGAGCTTTTTCCAATTGACGATTAGCCACAAATAAGACGACCACAATGGCCACAATTCCGATTAGCAATGGTTTTAAATTTCTCATAGCTCGCTCACCGCCGTGTGTTCTTTTCGATGGCGTTTTTGATTTTTCGATAAATTTCCTTGGCTAATAAAGTAATAACCAATCACCAAAAACAATGAAAACAGAAACAGCAATGCACTTAAGGCATTGATTTCCAAACTGACACCTTGACGGGCACGGGAATAGATTTCAACTGATAAAGTCGAAAAGCCATTACCTGTGACAAAAAAGGTTACGGCAAAATCATCCAGTGAATAGGTAAAGGCCATAAAATAACCGGCAATAATGCCTGGTGTAATAAATGGTAAAATAACTTTGCGAATCACCGTCCAATTATTGGCCCCTAAGTCGCGAGCGGCATCGATCATCGAATCGTTCATCTCCTGTAATTTTGGCAGAACCATCAAAACGACAATGGGAATACTAAAAGCCACATGAGATAATAGAACAGAAGAAAACCCTAGACTTAGGCCCAACATGGTAAAGAAGATCAGAAAACTGGCTCCAATAATAACATCCGGCGAGACCATTAAGATGTTGTTTAGACTCATGAGAACATTGCGGCTTTTTCGCTTGCGAGTGTAATAGATCATCATGGCCCCAAAAGTGCCGATGGTCGTGGCGATTAAAGCCGATAAAAAGGCCAGCATAAAGGTATTCAAGACAATCCCTATCAACCGCTTATCTTCAAAAACCGCGGCGTAATGCTCCAGAGTAAAACCGGTAAAACTGGTCATACTACCACCTGCATTAAAGGAATAAAAAATCAGGTAAAAGATCGGTAAGTATAACAAGACAAAAACAAAAACTAAGTAGAGACGCGACCAGATAAATTTTTTCTTCATTTCGTCCGTCCTCCTCTTTTCTTCTTCTCACCTGTGACCAACATGATCAAGACCATGGCAATAATCAAAATCACACCAATGGTGGAACCCATGCCCCAGTTTTGAGTCACTAAAAAGTGCTCTTCAATGGCTGTTCCTAAGGTGATTACACGGTTGCCGCCAATTAAACGAGTGAGCATAAAAAGGCTCAACGACGGAATAAACACAGCCTGAACACCGCTCTTCACACCGTTTAACGACAAAGGAAAAATCACTCTGCGGAAAGTTTCCAAAGAGTTGGCTCCTAGATCTCGACTGGCACTGATCAGCGATGGGTTCATCTCCTCTAAGGCATTAAAAATCGGCATGATCATAAAGGGGATTTCAATGTAGGCCGCCACAAAAATAAAACTAAAATCAGTGAACAGAATCTGTTTACTGCCAATTCCCACAAAGTCTAAAAACTGATTCACGCTGCCATGAGCACTAAAAATCCCAATAAAGGCGTAGGCTTTTAATAACAAATTAACCCATGTCGGCAAGATGATCAGCATCAACCAGAGCTGCTTGTGTTTTAACTGGTTTAAAAAGTAGGCTGCTGGGTAACTCACCAATAAAACCATGGCCGTGATGATAAAGGCGTACAACACCGAGTTAAGAGTCATCATTAAGTAGGTCGAAGAGGAGAAATAAATGCGATAATTTTCTAGCGTATAATTGCCGTCTATCCCTTTAAAGGACTGATAGATAATCAACATCACTGGGGCAATCACAAACAGCCCCAACCACAGCATATAAGGAATGGAATAAATTCTTCTAGTTGATGCCACGATTAGACCTCCTCTTCATAGCTCTCTAAGCGAGCGTCAAAGTCCTCTTCTGATTCATTAAAGCGCATGACGTGAATGTCTTCTGGCTCAAAGAACAGCCCAACTTCCGTCCCTTCTATCGCTTTACGTGTGGAATGAACCACCCACTCATTGCCTTCAGCGTCATAACCAACAATTTCATAATGGACACCGCGAAACAATTGGCTGTCAACTTTAATGATCAATTTCCCTTTTTCAACCGTTGTCAGACTCATGTCTTCTGGCCGAATCATCACTTCAATCGGCTCATTGGGACGCATGCCACCATCTACACATTCAAACTGATGACCGACAAACTGAACCACGTTATCTTCTACCATCAAACCGTCAACAATATTACTTTCACCAATAAAATCGGCCACAAAACGGTTAATTGGTTCATCGTAAATATCAACTGGTGTGCCGCTTTGAATAATTTCCCCTTTGTTTAAGACGAAAATCTCATCGCTCATGGCCAAGGCTTCCTCTTGATCGTGAGTGACAAAAATAAAGGTGATCCCAAGTCGTTGTTGCAGCTCACGTAATTCGTATTGCATGTCGGTCCGCAACTTTAAATCAAGAGCAGATAAGGGCTCATCAAGGAGCAGGACCTCTGGTTCATTGGCAAGAGCCCGAGCGATGGCCACACGTTGGCGCTGCCCTCCGGACATCTCACTGATTTCCCGGTCTTCAAAACCTGATAACTGAACCATTCGCAAGACGTCTTTAACCTTTTTTTCAATTTCCATTTTAGGCATTTTCTTAATCGTTAAGCCAAAAGCCACATTGTCAAAGACATTTAAATGGGGAAATAAGGCGTAATCCTGAAAGACCGTATTGACTTTACGCTTATTAGCTGGAATGTCATTAACCCGCTTTCCCTCTAAGCGAATATCTCCTTGATCCGCTTCAATAAAGCCGGCAATCAGTCGCAAGATCGTCGTTTTACCACAACCTGAAGGGCCTAATAAAGTGTAAAATTTTCCTTGTTCGATTTCAAAACTGACATTTTTTAAGACGACGGTATCGTCGTATACCTTTTGAACGTTGTCAAATGTAATAATGTGTTGTGCCATATCTCCCACCCTTTTTTACTGTCCGTTACTTCGCTGATTCCCCAATAACTCAGGCAATTTTTTAACGGCTCATTGTTATTTTTTACAAATATGAATCGGTCGCCACAATCAACAGGCGACTTTGTCCTGAATGATTATTTTTTATTTGATGGCTATCAGTTGCCCGATAATAGATCGTTTCACCTTCTTTGGCAAAGTAACGACGCAAGCCAATTTCCACACAAACTTCACCTTCCAAGACATACCCAAAGGTGTCTGAAAGGGATGGAGCAAATTCTTTGAATTCACCGGCTTTTTCCATGGTTAAAAAGATCGGCTCCATCTCGTTTTCATTGGAGTCAGGCACTAACCATTCCACCTGATACTGTTTTTCTTCATCAAAATAAATCGTCCGATCACTTTCGTCATAAACCACTTTCTGATCTTTGGCTTCTTCATTAAAGAAGTCGCGAGGGGTCGTCCCTAATACTTCTAAGATATTAAAAAAAGAATCCATTGAAGGTGAACTTAGATTGCGTTCCAGTTGACTGATGTAACCTTTTGTCAAATCAGTTCGCTCTCCAAGTTCTTCTTGCGTCAAATTTTTTTGTATCCGTAAATTTTTTATTTTACTGCCTATGTCCATGTTGTCCCTCTTCCGAAAGTATAGTATAAGTAAACTCAAAAGATAAAAGTTTTATATAAGTAAACTTTATGTTTACAAACAATTGCAAGTATACAGGCATCTCAAGAAAATTTCAAGAGAAAAACTAGAATTTAGTCGCTTTTTTTTAATATCTTTCCTATACTGAAAGTATGTCAAATAAATCTATGAACTGACATTTGTGAGTTTAGCTACATGGCTTGCAAGATTTCTACTAAAGGAGCTTAATGATGAAAAATTTTAATGCTTTATGGTTAGAAAAAAATCAAGAGGGGGCAGTGCTTGCCACTTGTCGCCAAACAGAACTAGCAGAATTATCTGCTGGTGAAGTCGTCATTAAAGTGGCTTATTCGAGCGTTAACTTTAAAGACGCTTTGGCTAGTCAGGAAACCTCTGGCGTCGTCCGCCAGTACCCCATTATCCCAGGAATTGATTTAAGTGGAACAATCATTGAGGCAGGGAGCTCAAATTTTAAACTAGGACAAGCTGTTCTGGTAACGGGCTACGGTCTCGGTGTCAGCCATTCTGGCGGGTATAGTGAAGTAGCTCGTGTGCCGGCTGAATGGGTAATTCCCTTGCCTAGTGGTTTGAGTCTAAAGGATGCCATGATCTTAGGAACTGCTGGTTTGACGGCGGCTTTGTCAGTAAACGCCCTGGAAAAACAAGGCTTACGGCAAAATAAAGAGGCTGAAATTCTGGTAACTGGTGCTTCTGGTGGGGTTGGTAGCCTCGCTATCGGGATACTAAAGACCCTTGGTTATGATAACATCACCGCACTTTCCCGTAAAAAGAAACAGTCTGCTGCCTATTTTTCAGAGTTAGGGGTTAAGGCAGTGGTCGCGGCTGACGATATTTCGCCGGATAAACAACGTCCCCTGATGAAACAAGTCTACAATTTTGTACTGGACACGGTTGGCGGTCACCAACTGGAAATGATCATCCCTCAGATTGCTTATGACGGCAGTATTTCTCTCTGCGGAAATGCTGGTGGGATTGCCTTTTCTTCAACGGTACTACCTTATATTCTGCGGGGAATTAATATTTTAGGCATTGATTCGGTCAATATTTCCAATGAACGCCGCTTATATATTTGGAATCGCTTAGCCACAGATATGATGCCTGCTGAGATTCAACAGTTTGCCAAAAACGAAATTGTTCTTGAAGAGCTGCCAATAGCTTTCCAACAATTGCTGGCTGGCACGATGACTGGGCGTAATCTAGTTCGCGTTTCACCATAAATCTGTTGGGCTTCTCTTCTTGGTTTTTTAACTTGACTTTAGTCCCCTATCTTCATATTATAGAAACAATACTTTGATAGACGTTTTTAAGAAATGGGGAGAAATCATGACAGATACTAAAAGCAAAGCTTACCGTCTGACGATTCGCGGGATTTTAATTGCTATCATCATCGTACAATCGATGGTGCCTTTTCTCGGCTATATTCCGTTACTAGCAACGAGCTTAACGATTATCCATATTACGGTTATTGTGGCCGCTATCACCTTGGGCACGAAAGACGGCATGTTTATCGGCTTGATTTGGGGCGTAATGACGATGATTAGAGCTTGGACAGCACCGACAACACCCTTGGATACTTTAATTTTCACCAACCCGATCGTTTCGGTTTTACCACGGGTCCTAGTTGGGCTCGTCTCAGGACTCGTCTTTACAGTTCTTTACAAACGAACGAAGCAGTTTTATCTGCCGACCATCGTCGCGGCCGCTTTAGGAACTTTAACAAACACAGTACTGGTTCTTGGCTTAATGGGATTGCTCTATACTGGCCCGGTGGCTGAGGCATACGGCACAACCTCGTCTGGTTTATTTTCAGTCCTGCTAGTTGTCGTTGGCACAAATGGAATTCCTGAAATTATTGCGGCGGTCATCATTACGCCATTAATCGTCAGAGCCCTTTTTGCAGCGACTAAATTAACGCCAGAAACAAGAATCTAAGATAACTCAAGCACTTATATCCCATAAATGCTTGAGTTATCTCCATTAAGTAAAGGAGCAACATGACATGAAATTAATTGTTAATGCCGATGACTTCGGTTATTCAAAAGGGGTTAATCACGGCATCATCGACAGTTTTACAGACGGGATTGTTACGGCTACAACCTTGTTAACTACCATGCCTGGCAGTCAACATGCTTATGAATTAGCAAAAAAACATCCCGATCTGGATGTTGGCATTCACTTGACGATTGACTTAGGACGACCTACTTTGTCCGTTGAAACTGTAGCGAATTTGGTTCAAGAAAATGGCGAGTTTCAGCCTTATCACTACTGGACAAAGGCCACAAGCGTTCCCTCAGATGAGATTTACGCTGAATGGAAAAATCAACTAGATACAGCCATAAAACATGGCATTACTCCTAGTCATATCGATTCTCATCACCATTTACATATGTTACCCTTAGTCTTCCCCATCTATGCTCAGCTAGCTCACGAATACGACTTAGGCGTGCGTTTTCATCCTTGTTGGGGCTGGACAACTGAAGAAACTACTGCTGCTGAAGACAGTCTTAAGGCGTTAAAACGGGCTGATTATTTCTCAAGTGATTTCTATGAAGAGAAGGTAGCGATTAATTTCTTTGAATCCTTACCAATGATTGATGAAACCTGGGAAATCATGTGCCATCCGGCTTACTTAGACTCTGAATTGCTGAAACGAACGTCTTATTTAAACGAACGCATCACTGAATTGGACGTGCTTAACTCAGCGGAAACCAAGGCGGAGATTGAACGACTTGGAATTGAATTAATCAGTTTTAAAGAGTTGTAAACTAAACAAGCACCTAACCCGACGGGTTAGGTGCTTGTTTTTATGGTTTTTCTCGTCCGATAATCCGAACTTCTGCTTCCAATTTCACTTGGAATTTTTCGAAGATCACGGCTTGGATGTGTTGGATCAATTCCACATAATCTGTCGCTGTGGCTTGATTGATATTAACAATAAAGCCCGCATGTTTGGTTGAGATTTGTGCACCGCCCCAAGTCAAGCCTTGAAGACCTGCGTCTTGAATCAGCTTGCCCGTAAAATGCCCTTCTGGCCGCTTAAACACACTGCCACATGACGGGTACTCTAACGGTTGCTTCGCTTCACGCAAAGCCGTCAGTTCGTTCATCTTAGCTGAAATCTGCTCTTTGTCGCCTGGCACTAAGGCAAAGGTTACTTCCAAAACTACACCCTTACGCTTTTGCATCACACTATGACGATAGGAGAAGTCCATCTGCTCTTTGGTTAAACGTTCAAAACTACCGTCTTCCCAAATAACTTCAACGGATTCAAACACATCCACAACTTCACCGCCATAAGCTCCGGCATTCATGTAGATAGCACCGCCGATACTCCCTGGTATGCCACAGGCAAATTCGAGGCCGGTTAATCCTTGTTCCAGAGCAAAATACGTCGTATCGATTAATTTTGCCCCTGCCTCCACGATGATTTTTTGATCGACTAAGGCAATGTCCTTCATCTCGGCTAACATTAAGACAAAGCCTGCTATTCCTCCATCGCGAACGATTAAGTTACTGGCATTGCCTAAAACCAGCCAGGGGTGAGCCTCCCCTAGGCAATAATTCACAATAGCTTTCACTTCTTCTTTTGTTTTAGGGAATAACAAGACATCGGCTGGTCCGCCAGTCTTGGTAAACGTGTAACGAGAGAGTGGCTCTTCAAACAGCATCTTGATTGTTGGCAAATCTGCCTTAATTTTTTCTATATTCACGACTCTAGTCCTTTCAATTCACTATCTTTTACATTCTATCATGAGACACTGGGATAAGACTAGTCTCACTTGCGGTATTTAATAAAAGTATAATTTTTCACTAACTATCTACATCCCGTAAAATAATCCGAACAGATAGTTCCGGATTATCAATATAATGATGAGCGAAGAGTGGTGCTTTCAGCTTCTCTTTAGCTGGAAGTTTAACGACTGATCGCCATTATTTAATAGGAACTCACTAGTTAAAAGAGACTTTTGTCGTTTGATAACCAGCAGCTTCCAGTAAGTGTAAGATTCCTTTGTCTGTAGGTAAATGCCCCGCTCCAACTGCTATAAAAACACCTGATTCTTCCAAATAATTAGGCAGTACTTTCAGCCAATTGGCATTGCGCTGATCGATCAGCAACGCCTGTTGCGCGGCATTCATCTCCTGATCTGACGCCTCTTCTTCAAAATACTTAAAGACCTCTCCGGCAATATAGTCTTTGACTAGTTTATCTGTGGAGTCTTTGCCTTCTTTAAGTGAAGGAATCGTCGCTACCCACTCATTAACATCCGCCGGTTCTTTATAAGCTTCTAGCAAGATATCGTACTGTTCTTCAACAGTTTCCAAGCCTTCATTTTTTAGCGTTGAGATATTTTTAGCCTTGCCGTACAACTGCATGTCAACCCCATAGGTGGCTGCGATTGGTGAGATGTATTTAGTTTGTAAAAACTGATCAACCCCCAGACGATTGAGCATTTTGATCGCCTCTTCTTCGAAGCCGTATTCTTTTAAACGCTCTCGGAAAATACGCAGACTTTCCTCATTCATTCCCTCTGTAATGGGCTTGTCCCCTTGCATCACCGCCATCATCAACTCTGGGTCAGGTGCTTCCAAGTCAGCCATCTTCACCTCTGTTAAAAGCAGTTGGCTATTTTTCAACGATGTCAAAATGACCTCCGGGAAAGGATACATTTCTTTTTGGCCAATGTGCATGGTCCCTAAGATATGTCCTACCACTTGCCCCTCCTTCTTAATTTCGTAAAAAGGCCAATCTACCGTCACTTCTTCCGCTGCTGCTGTTGAAGAAGTTGTTGAGGTCGTTGAACTTTTTATAGCTGTCGGCTTATTTTGACAGCCTACTAACAAAATGGCTACTACTCCGACTAGCCACAACCACTGCTTTAATTTCGTTTTTTTCATTCGTAACTTCCTTCCATAAATAGTTCCTATTTTTAATCAGTATGTTATTATCATAACATAACCACAAACTAGCATTCAGCAAAATACCTAAACAAAGGAGATGAACAGAATGACTGATATCACGTGTCATACTTTTGATTCCAGCATGATCGCCGATTGTGTTGCCTTATATCAAAAGGTTTATGCACAACCGCCTTGGAATGAATCATGGCACTCAACTCAACCTATTTTTGAGTTTTTCCACAACCACCTTATTAACAACTATTTTATGGGTTATGTGGCTAAAAGGGGAACAACCATCGTCGGCGTCAGTATCGGATTTTCAAAACCATGGATCGGCGGTATGGAGTACTATATCGATGAATTCTTCATAGATACTGATCATCATCGTCAAGGAGTTGGTTCTAAATTAATGGCTCACATTAAAGCAGAATGTCGCTTACGTCAGCATTCAGCGCTCATCTTAAATACTCAGCAAGATTTTCCGGCCCAAGTATTTTACGAGAAAAACGGTTTTTCTGTGGAGAAAGGTTTGATTATTTTAGCCAGCTCTGTTTAAGCAAAAAATGCCGGCTGTTCGGCGAACAAACTTTCGACTTATACACATATCCACAGAGTTATCCACAATCAGCTGTTTAAAACTGACAGTTATCCACAATCTACTGTTGAATTAGGGATTTTTGCTAATAAACGGACTTTTTAACAGCATTTTCTCCTTCTTTTAAACTTTTTGGTTGCGTTTTTTTCTTTCCCAATGTATGATGTATTAGAAATCGAAATAATAATGTTCATGTGACTAGATAATACTAGGCATGGAAAAAGGATATGCGTGATTACTTACGTCATCTTTTTCCATGCCTATTTTTAATGAAGCAGGGGGGAAAAAGATGAAAATAATCAAAGTATTTAATCAAAACGCCGTGTTGGTCTCAGATAATGGGCAAGATAAGATTGTAACTGGAAAAGGGATCGGCTTTAGTAAGAAGCAAAACGACCTCGTCCCACGAAATCAAATTGAACGCGAATATGTGGCCACTGAAACGAAAAGTAAAATGGAACAATTGCTGCAAAGCATCGATCCAGAGTATTTTATCGCTTCTGAGGAAATCATCGACAAAGCAGAAGAGATGTTAAACACTAAATTTAACGAACACATCCACTCAATTTTAGCCGATCACATTGCGTTTGCCATTGACCGGATTCGGGATGGGATTATCATTCAGAATAAACTGTTAAATGAAATTCAAATTCTCTACCCTGATGAATTTCGGGCAGCAGAATGGGCCGTCAATTATTTGCGGGAAAAATTTTCCTTAGACTTTACCATCGATGAAGCGGCCTATATCGCCATCCATTTTCACAGTGCCAGTTCTGGTCAATCGACTACCAACAAAAGTATCCGAGAAGTCACGATTATCTCTGCCATGGTTACCACCATTGCCGAAGAACTTGATGTGGACTTTTCAAAAATGAGCATGGGCTTGAATTATTCGCGCCTTGTGGTTCATTTGCGTTACGTTGTGGAACGGGTTTACCAAAGTAAATTCCACTCCATGGACGACGACGTCTTTCAATTAGTTAAAACGAAGTATCAACGCAGTTATGCGGTTGCCGAAAAGGTTGCTCGAATGACCAAAGTTGATTATGGCTTAACAATTCCAGGAGAGGAGTTAGGTTATATCACCTTGCATATCGAACGCTTGTCTGATCAACTTGGCCGGGCCCATAACTAAAAAAAGTATATTCAGCTCTTTTAGTGATCTTATTTATTTTTCCTTATTAAAGAGCTTGAACTATAAAAAAATTTTAGGAGGTAAGTATTATGAAAGCATACTTACAAAGAATGGGTAGATCGTTGATGTTGCCGGTAGCCGTATTACCTGCAGCTGCGATCATGATGGGGATTGGTTATTGGATTGATCCGAATATTATGACAGGGATGGGAGATCCCAATTTTGTGTCAGTCTTCTTAGTGAAAGCTGGTGGGGCGATTATTGACCACTTGCCAGTCTTGTTTGCTGTTGGTTTAGCCTTGGGAATGTCCAAAGACAAAGATGGGGCAGCGGCTCTTAGTGGACTGGTCGCCTTTCTAGTCGTCACAACATTGTTAGCATCGGGAACGGTTGGCGCCATGAAAGGAATTCCTCTTGAAGAAGTCAACGTCGCTTTTAGTAAAATCGACAATGCCTTTATCGGGATCTTATCTGGTTTAGTGGCTTCCGCCATGTACAATCGTTTCAGTCACGTTCAATTGCCAATGGCCTTGTCATTCTTTAGCGGCAAGCGTCTGGTACCTATTATGACCTCTTTGGCCATGTTGGTTGTTTCAGTTATTTTATTGTTTATCTGGCCGGTTGTTTATGCTGGTTTAGTTTCATTTGGTACGGGGATTTCCAGTATGGGAGCAATTGGGGCTGGTCTTTACGGCTTCTTTAACCGTTTGTTAATTCCAACTGGTTTACACCATGCCTTAAACTCTGTGTTCTGGTTCGATGTTGCTGGTATTAATGATATTGGTAAATTCCTTTCTGGTGAAGGCACAAAAGGGATCACAGGAATGTATCAAGCTGGCTTTTTCCCAGTGATGATGTTTGGTTTACCTGCTGGTGGTTACGCGATTTACCGTAACGCGCGTCCAGAAAAGAAAAAAGCAACAGCTTCATTGATGATTGCCGCTGGTTTTGCCGCTTTCTTTACCGGAATTACTGAACCTTTAGAATTCTCATTTATGTTTGTAGCTTGGCCTTTATATGTGCTACATGCTGTTTTAACTGGGGTGTCGTTGTTAATCTCTGCCCTATTCCACTGGACAGCTGGCTTTGCCTTCAGCGCTGGGCTTGTGGATTTCGTGCTCAGCTTACGTAACCCCATTGCCAATCAACCGTGGATGTTGTTAGTTCAAGGGATCGTCATGGCCGCTCTGTACTTCTTTACCTTTGATTTTGCTATTAAGAAATTTAACTTAATGACACCAGGTCGGGAAGAAACAACCCTTGAAGAAGAAATCGAAGAACAAATTGCTGAAGGTGGTAATAAATTTACTGCTATGGCCACTCGTATTTTTGATGGCTTAGGCGGCAATGACAATGTTGTCTCTATCGATAACTGTACAACTCGCTTGCGACTTGTGGTCAAAGACATGGATAAGGTGGACGAAGCCAAAATCAAGTCAACCAATGTCCCTGGCGTCAAGAAAATTGACGAGACAAATATTCAAGTAATCGTCGGCACAGAAGTTCAATTTGTAGCCGATGAAATGAGTAAACTTAAAAAATAAGAATTATTAAGATCTCTCAAAAGACTTTCAACACTTAAGAACTATGGTATAATTGGACTATACTATTTTATAACATATCGGAGGAACAATGCATGTTTAAATTTCTAAAAAAAGATAACAAAACTGCGTTTCACGCAGTTGCAAAAGGGAATCTAATTCCAATCAACAAGGTCGAAGACAATGTTTTTTCAGAGAAAATGTTAGGTGACGGCTTTGCTGTTCAACCTGCTTCATCAGAGGTTTTCGCACCAGTCAAAGGAAAGATCGTCAGCGTGTTCCCAACCAAACATGCCATTACAATGACCACTGATAGCGGCTTAGAAATTTTAGTCCACATGGGGATTGATACTGTTGAATTAAAAGGAGCACCTTTTGAAATCTTCGTTAAAGAAGGTCAAACCGTGACACCTGAAACAAAAATGGCCAACATGGATTTAGATGAGTTGGCGAAAACTGACACAACTTCAACCATCGTTGTGGTCATCACAAATATGGACGCTGTTAAAAAAATGGCTGATGTGACTGAAAAAACCGTCAACGCTTCAGAAGAAGTGTTAACCGTCGAAGTCTAGATATATCAAAACACAGAGCGCTCGTGGGGGGAAACTTCCACGAGCGCTCTGTGTTTTTTAGTGACGTCTAACCAACTGGTGTTGACAACGGCCCACTGAGGGCTCCATAGTTCCACCATATATCAAGGCCCAAGAAACATAGCAGTCTCTTGGGCCTTGATTGACTTAACTCCTATTGATGACGCAATTCCTTTAAAGTCCCCACTAACAAATCCACCAACAAGAAAAAACCAATCCGCGAAATCGTGTCATCTCGTTTCGTATCTAAGTCTTCCGTGTGGCAGTATAGTTGTTGATCCGCGTAACTGGCTAGGGTATTCGACTGAAAAGAGGTCATGCTGATGATTTGAGCTTTTTTCAAGTGAACTTGTTTGGCTGTTTCAATGATTTTTTTAGTGTTGCCTGATAGTGACATCAAAATCACCACATCGTTGTCCGTCACTAGATTCGTAAAGGACTCCGATAAATTGTAATCTTTAATAAAGATACAGTGCATCCCCATTGAAAAAAGCAAGTGCTCCAAATAATAGCCGACTGGTTTACTTGTGCCGCGAGCCATAATAAAAATATTAT
This sequence comes from Vagococcus allomyrinae, assembly GCF_017829975.1. Classification (GTDB taxonomy): domain Bacteria; phylum Bacillota; class Bacilli; order Lactobacillales; family Vagococcaceae; genus Vagococcus_D; species Vagococcus_D allomyrinae. The sequence goes on from NZ_JAEEGA010000005.1 coordinate 143,839, forward strand.
TGGCGTTCAGCATTAAGTTGGCACAGGCAGCGACTTGTTCATCAATAACTAAGGAGAACGTTTTGTCGATACTGCGACTGAGGTTTTCTCGGGTGGAAACCCGCTCGCCAACTTCCGTTTGTTTTTGCTGGCGAATCGCACTGTTAATATGAAATTTTAATTCTTTATACCCACTGTAACCTAACTTCTGAGTTAAATTGATAATAACGGTCTTCGAAACAAAGGCTTCTTGAGCCAAATCATTGATATTCAAATAGGGAATTTCTTCGGTATGGGCCATAATATAGGTGAGGGCCTTTTTTTCACTGACCGTCAATTCACCATAACTACTTAAAAAATCAATCATTTGCTCATCCCTCATTTCATTTATTATCACTAGTATAGCACGGAAAAAAGGGGGACGTCTGCTGTTATAACATCTGCCGTGGGTCCAACCACTCCTCTAACTCACTTGCCGTAGCGTAGCCTAAAGCCAAGGCCGCTTCTGTTAAGGTTGTGCCTTCGACAGAGGCCTTTTTGGCAATTTCCGCACTTTTTTCATAGCCAATATAAGGACTTAAGGCGGTGACAAGCATCAGTGACTCACTTAATAATCGCCCCATCACTTCTTGATTAGGTCTTAATCCTACGAGGCATTTCTCTCTAAATGAGCGCATTCCATCCGTCAATAAGGTGACTGTCTGTAAATAATTGTAGATAATCACTGGCTTAAAAACATTTAATTCAAAATTACCTTGGCTAGCCGCCACTTGAATCGTCATATCATTTCCCATGACTTGGGCGACAATCATCGTCAACGCCTCTGCTTGAGTGGGATTGACTTTGCCTGGCATGATGGAACTGCCTGGCTCATTACTTGGAATTGTTATTTCCCCAATGCCGCAACGTGGCCCACTGGCTAGCCAACGAATATCGTTGGCGATTTTCATTAAGTCACTAGCCAAACTGCGCAAGCTACCGTGAACGTATGACAGTGGTTGATGGCTGGTTAAGGCAAAAAATTTATTGGGGTCGCTACTAAACTCATACCCATAAGCACTAGCTAAGTTTTGGCTCACTCTTTGACCAAATTCTTGGGAAGCATTGATCCCCGTTCCGACTGCCGTACCGCCAATCGCCAAAGGCAATAAACTGCGACTACTGTCGGTCAACGCCTTCAAACTGTTTTCGATCATCCCTTGCCACCCGCTGATTTCTTGACCAAATGTTAAGGGCGTGGCATCTTGTAAATGAGTGCGACCGATTTTCAGAACAGCTTGATGGCTGACTGTCATCTCTTTTAACAAAGTCAGCCACTGTTTCATCTCCGGCACTAACCCTTGTTGCAACTGATGATAAGCCGCAATGTGCATCGCGGTTGGAAAAACATCGTTAGAACTTTGAGACATATTGACATGATCGTTTGGATGAATTCCTTGAGCCGTCTGTTGATTGGCTAAGTTGGCAATCACTTCGTTAACGTTCATATTTGTCTGAGTGCCACTGCCTGTTTGCCATAAACAAAGGGGAAACTGACGATCGTACTCATCGCTTGATAATAAACTGTCACAAGCTCCCACAATGGCCTGTCCTTGAGCTGCGGTTAACTTGCCTTCCGCCAGATTAGCTTGCGCACAGGCTTTTTTCAAGGCGATTAAACCTTTGACTAAGGCCATGGGCATCTTTTCCTGGCCAATCTCAAAATTTTCCAAACTGCGCTGGGTTTGGGCTCCCCATAAAGCCGCAACTGGCACCTGCACCTCGCCCATGGAGTCTCTTTCAATTCGATACTCTGTCATTCACTTCTCCTCCTATACCTCTCGTAAAATAAGCCACACAGATCACACGATTAGCTTGCCGCATTGTCATAGTCTCTCTTGTGGTATACGATTGACGCCAGTAGCAACTGCTGCTTGGGACACATACTCGGCCACCTGCTCCACCACCCGCGGATCAAAAGGACTGGGAATAATGTAGTCTTCCCGCAAATCAGCAGAAGCGATTAAAGCCGCAATGCCTTCAGCGGCGGCAATTTTCATTTCTTTGTTAATGGTTGTGGCGCGGACATCTAAGGCCCCTCTAAAAATTCCAGGAAACGCCAACACATTGTTGATTTGATTTGGAAAATCCGAGCGACCAGTGCCCATGACTTTCACTCCATTGGCTTTGGCTACCTCATACATGATTTCCGGTACTGGGTTAGCCATAGCAAAAACAATCGGCTCTGCCGCCATTTGTTGAACCATCTCCGCTGTTAACACATCAGCTACAGAAACCCCGACAAAAACATCGGCCCCGACAATCGCTGTCCCTAAATCCCCTTGAAGATTGGCTGGATTAGTTAAGATAGCCAGCTCTCGCTTATGGTCATCTAGTGGGCCTTGGCGATTCTCAGCTAAAATGCCGTGTTCGTCACAGATCAATGCCTGAGTTACGCCCATGGATAAAAGCATCTTGATAATTGCCGTACCGGCTGCGCCAGGGCCATTTAAAACCACCTTAATTTTCGACAAATCCTTGCCGACCAACTTCAAGCCATTGATCACCCCAGCCGCTACAACAATCGCTGTGCCGTGTTGATCGTCATGAAAAACCGGAATATCCAAGGTTTCATCTAAGACTTTTTCAATTTCAAAACAGCGCGGTGATGAGATATCTTCCAGATTAATGCCGCCAAAAGATGGGGCTAAATATTGAACTGTTTTAATGATTTCCGCTGTGTCTTGGGTTGCCAAACACAAAGGCATCGTGTCAATATTGGCAAATCCTTTAAATAAAATCGACTTGCCTTCCATGACAGGAATCGCCGCTTCTGGCCCGATATTGCCCATCCCTAAAACCGCTGAGCCGTCGGAGATCAAGCCGACTAAATTGCCTTTCGCCGTATAATCATAGACCGCTTCTGGGTGCTCCGCAATCACCTTACATGGTTCCGCTACGCCAGGTGTATAAGCCAAAGCTAAATCCTCATTGGTTTTAACTGATACTTTACTTTCAATCGAAATTTTTCCTTTGTGCTCTGAGTGTAACTTCAATGCCGCTGCTTTTACGTCCATTTTTCCAGCTCCTATCACTTTTTTTCTCCCAAAAAAATCCTCTTCATTAGAAGAGGATCATGACTCTTTCTATAACTCATTATAACAACATAGTTGGTAATTGAGTACCTTTAACAATTCTTTTAAGGCTGGATCACACAATAATTCAATTTCACGGGTGCGCGCTATATGAAAACTAGAGCCTAACCACAATCTGGCATCCACATAACCTGGATGGCCAAAACTCACCCCATCTTTCTGAATGATCTCAAATAACTGGTCTTTGACACGCTCATAAGGTAGCGAAACATCTTTCATGCTGGGATAATTAAAAAGATTCCAAAAGGCCAAAGCTGGCGCTAGAGAAGGATCTTTTAATTTTTCCCTAACCTCAAAACAATTGCGCAAGGGCAAGCCGTGTCTCGTTGCCAAAGTCTCCATGACCTGACTGTTATTTCCATAAGAATGGGTGTAGTGATGAGAATCCAAATGAGTCGGTCGAATTCCCGCTTCCTTGACCTTGTTAATTTGCCCATCCCATTCTGCGTATAGCTGATCTAAGTTGACGTCATCAGGGGCCGCTTTTAGTTCCGCTAATGATTTAAATTGACCGTTCTTTTGCAGCAAATCTTCCACATTCCCTAAAACTGGACTTCCACAGGTCATGGACAAATGAACGCCAATGCCGAGAGTGGGAGTAGCGTGACTCAATGCCACAGCATGCTCAAATCCCGGCATATTGGCCATTAAAGTCGTCGACGTTAGCACCCCTTGTTGATGGCTGTCGATGATGCCATAATTCACCCCAGGGGAATAGCCGAAATCATCGGCATTGATGACTAATTTTGTCATGTTGACCACCTTTTCTTAATTAGGGTAAGCTTTAGCGATTGCCGCTGCCACCAGTCGACCACGGGCGGCTTCTTTTTCCGCTAGTTCCACCGATAACCCAATATAGTTCCGCGGGTCAATCATACCTTTGACTTCCTCTTCTGAAAACTCGCTGGCGATCAATGGGTTAGCCATTAAATTCGTATAGAAATCTTCCCCTTCATCAGCCGTCTTCATGGCGATCTCATACATCAAAGAGTGGGCTTGATCTTTGCCTAGTTTTTCCGACAATTTCATCATGACATACTCACTATTATCCAAGCCTTTATTGCGTCTGACATTGTGCAACATCCGCTCTTTATGAGGGACGATGGTTCGGGTTAGTTCTTCACAACGCAATAAAACTTCCGTCGTCAATTCCAAGGCCTCTTCCAAAATACCGTCAAACAACATATAAGAACTGCTATCGCCTTCATAGGGACGGACTGCTGAATACATACCGACCCCTGGCAAAGCATAGAGCTTCTGAGAGTTAGCAATAATCCCTTTGGCTAATTTCGGGTTGATTTTATGCGGCATGGTGCTACTGCCCACGGTCCCTTTGCTGAACCCTTCTGACACTTCGGCAATTTCTTCTAAGGTTGTACTGTAGACTTCTTCGCCAATTTTATGGCAGATATTGGCCATTAAAGCCAAGTTCATCATGTATTCTACTTTGTGGGTGCTTAAATTTCGTGAGGGCACTTCCATGGAATACATCCCCGTTAGTTCGGCTACCCGTTCTTGAACTTGTGGACCGACTTCCGGCATGGAGCTAAAGGTTCCCACAGCGCCGCCCATCATAATTTTAAACATCCGCTTCTCGACTTCTTGCATCCGTTCGTAACACTCAATAAAATCGCTGAGCCACACAGAGACTTTATAGCCATAGGTAATCGGAATCGCATGACGACCATGAGTCCGTCCAGCCATAACAGCCTCTTTATTATCCTCTGCTAGTTGGCTTAAATTGGCGATAATCTCCCCTAAAATATGCATGTACTTATGGTGAACATTTTTCACCATATACAGCTGTGAGCTTTGTTGAATATTTTGCGTGGTAATGCCGTAATGGACGTATTTGCCGCTTTCCTCTGGACAAGCCTTTACCAATACTTTTAAAAAGGGCACAAAGCCATGGCCAATTTGGCGGTAAATTCGGTCCATCTCTTCAAAATCAATGTTGTCAATCTTCGCCGCTTCGGCAATATCTTTGGCGGCTTGTTCGGGAATAAACCCTGCTTCCGCTTGGGCTTGAGCAAGGGCTGACTCAAAGAGCAACCAGGCATTGTATTTTGCCTCTTGGCTAAATAAGGCCTTTATTCCTCGATCATCCATCGTTTTGCTTTTTGAATCGTATAATGCTCTCATCTGTATTTCCTCCTATAGTTAACCAGTCAGGTTCGAGGGATCCCTCGAACCTGCTTTTCTTATACATTGTTTATAGTTTTTCATCGACTGCGTTTCGCACAAATTCCACTAAAGGACCGTAGACGATGTGAATGTGTTTAGCAGCTGGGAAAAAGAACCCGGTACAACCGGACGTCTGCAATAAGTCTTTATTGATGACGTTGACATCTGTCACATCAATCCGCAAACGGGTGATGCAATTCTCAACTGAGGTAATGTTGTCCTTCCCACCTAAAGCAGCCACCACAATATCGGCAATTTCACCATACCGTTTCTCCTTAATCAAGGTATTGTCTAAGCTTTGCTCTTCTTCTCGGCCAGGTGTTTTAATGTCAAATTTAACAATCGCCCAGTAAAAAATAAAGTAGGTAATAACAGCCAAGACTACACCGATGATCACTAAGAAGATCCAATTAGACTTCTCGTACAACAAACCAAAGATTGCAAAATCAAAAATCGTTCCGCGAATATAACCAATGGCCACCCCTGCCAGTGATAACAGCACAGCGCCGACCCCGACAATACAAGCGTATAGTACGTACAACAATGGCGCTAAAAAGACGAACGTAAACTCCAAAGGCTCTGTGACATTGCCCAGCATCGCCGTTAAGACCATCGTAATTAACATCGACTTAACCACAGGACGATTTTCAACTTTCGCTGTCCGATACATCGCCAAGGCAATCGCTGGGAATAAGAACAGGGTTACTAACATTTGTTGCTGAGCCATAAAACGAGACAAATCTGGCATCATTGCCCAGTATTCACTGTTTGGACCTTGATTAAAGAGCACCTCGTTCATCGCTGGTACGACCCCAACAAAGGTTTCACCGTCAATTACATAAGTACCGCCAGCTTCCGTAAACCTAAAGAGGACATTCCACACGTGGTGTAAGCCAAACGGAATAAATAAACGTTCGCCTGCGGCAGTAAAGAATGGCCCAACAACACTTAAAAAAACCACAGACAAGCGCATCAACACACTGACAAAAAAGGACCAGATAAAGGGCAAGATCAGCCCGATGCCAATCATCACACCAATCGTAATAATCGGCACTGATTTTTTACCAGAAAAGAAGGCAAATGCTGTTGGCAATTCCAAATTATAAAACTTATCCGTCGCCCAAGCTGCCACTAAACCAGTGACAATCCCACCTGCCGCACTGATGTTCATCGTTTGAATCCCCAAGACGCTAATCTGTCCCAGTTGAGTCATGACTTCTGGATCTGCCATGTTGCCCGTTAAGGTCAACCAGACATTCATGGTCACAATCAGGGTTAAATAGCCCGCCGTTGCTGCAAAAACCGAAATCCCTTTATCCCGCTTGCTCATGCCATAAGCCACACCCATGGCAAACAATAAGGGAATATTATCAAAAATAGCACTAGCAATGGTACGAATGCTCAAGAGAATTGCATTAACACTGTCATTTCCTAAAAAAGCAAACCGCTCAATCATGTAAGGCTGAACCAATGCCCCGCTGATTCCTAAAATCATGCCGACAGGTGCTAAAACACCAATTGGCAACAACAGCGTTCGCCCAAACTTTTGAAGCGAATCACCAAATTTCCCTTTTTTACTCATTCTCAAACTCCTTTTCCACAGCCTCATCTGAGTTAACAGGTTGGACTTTTAATTGATAGCCATATCTTAGCATTAAAGCATAATAAAGAAAAAGCGTTATCAATTTATTTCGACTGACATAGGTCAGAGAAAATGACCTGGGTCATTTTAGAAAAGTGATCATCTAAAAAAGCCAACATGGATAACCGTGTTGACTTAGGGACGACATTAAATTTTATACCGAAAAAATCACTTGCTTTCACACAGACGTAAGTATAAGTCAAAAAGAAAAATCGAGTAAGCATGCCTGTAACAGAGTTGAAAAATTAAGCTGCGGATGTTAAAACAGATACTAAAGACTTGGGTTATTACACTAAAAACATTGTTTTCCAAACAAACTTAACTATCTTACTGCACCCAGATTATAAAAAATAATAGACCAGATTAAAATCGACATATCCTTTTCATTCGTGGTTTTGTCAGTTACTCTGACTCCGAGCTATGTAATTCTATGTTTTAAAAGTTATCTAACATTTTGAAATAGTTTCTTATTTTGATCCATTAATCAATTCCTCCATGATAATAGACCACTAAATCATCAGGAATAGACAAATTGGTAGCATTTTTTTTCTTTTCTAAATAATAGGGACCTTCACCAGAATGCTCTCCAATGCCATAGAGAAATTTATTCGTTTCAGCTGAGATGGTATCCAATGACGTTTCCTTATTAATCACATCATTTATCGTATAATGGACTTCTAAATTATTCATCGGTCCCACTGAAAAGCCTGTGAATTCTATTTTTTCAACCTTTGAATATTCCTTTAATTCATCTGATTCCCTTAAAAAATCAGCAGTAGTCAACGTTCCATTTCCATGATTATATTCTTGATTTAATTTCTTATCTTTTTCGACATCTACTGTATAAAGCTGATAATTATTAAATATATAATAAGCTAAATCTACTTGTATATCATGTAAGTCTTCTTGTTGTTTTTCTTTTGCTCTTTTATCCATATAGAGTTTCCCTCCCACTCCAATTATCACTATCATTATAATTCCTATCCAAATCCATCTATTTTTCAATCTATTCGCACCACCTTTAAAATAAATACAGCGGATTAAGTATACAACAGTTGATCTTTATTTTATAGATTTTTTCTAATATGGATCGTTATTTAATCGAAAAGTCAGCATAAATACGATTATCCCAAGTAGTCCGTCCCCCTCGTGGTTGAATACTTTTTAAAAAAAGTTCCAGATTGTATATCTGTCACTTGCCTCTTTATTTAATATGGCTTCTTCAACGGTAGGTACCATTGAAGAAGCATCCACAAACTAAACTGACGACAGACCTTTGCTATCTGCAGTTACCTTGCCTATCTCCAACACTCTCCAAAACAAAAACCCCTTGTGATAAGGGGCTTTACTCGTTTATGACATAATCCACCACTTAATATGGCAACGTTGCGACTAAATAATCCTTATGATTCTGGAACTATCTGTCCGATTAGTTTAGAAGATATATTTAACTTCCGCTTTTACAATTCCCCTGTTAAAAACTGAGCCCGACCAAATCCAAAACTCCAGTCAGCCTCATGGTTAATAAAGAACGAGATCATCACGTCTTGCGGTGAAATGCCACATTTCGCCTGCAAGGCGTCCGTTAATTGACGATACAATCGTTTCTTTTGCCCTTCAGTTCGCTCTTTACTAAAGACGGAAATCACAACAACTTGCTCGCTGCGGCTAAACCCTAGTCCCGTATCTTGAATAATCATTTCATATGGCTCGTGTTGTGTGACAATTTGATAACGATCACCTTCCGGAATCTCCAGGACTTCCACAAAGACTTCGTGGGCCACCTTCAACAAGTGGACAATTTCTTTAGGCGTTCTTCCTTTATAGACATCAAAATGAATCATTGGCATACCTGCACACTCCTAAAAGTTTCTAAACTTATAAAAGCGAGAAACACCAACAAAAGAAGGCCACTTTCGCCCTCTTTCGTGATGTTCTCATCTCTAAGCTTTTCTATTTTTTCTCATATCTAAGACAACAGCGCCGACAATAATCAGCCCTTGAATAATTTGTTGCACATAGGCATCGATACCTAATAATGTGAAACCATTGGTTAGTGTTCCCAAAATCAGAGCCCCGACAACAACGCCCCAAACCGTTCCTATCCCGCCACTATGGCTCGTTCCACCAATGGTAGCAGCGGCAATCGCTGTTGTTTCATACATGGTACCAGCTGCTGGTTGAATGGAACCGCCTGTCCGCCCGATATAAATCAAGGATGAGATTCCTGCTAAGACACCTGATATCACATAAACCAAGACGATATTACGTTTCACTTTAATACCAGAGATTTCTGCTGCTTCGATATTGCCGCCGATGGCATAAATACTCTTCCCAAATGAGGTATAATTCATCAAAACAGCCATAAAAATAATGACTGCAATATAAATCAGAACGGGAACTGGCAAAAAGCCAAAGAGGCGATCTCCTAACAAATTAATTTGCGGGTTAATATTACTAACAGGTTTACCGTTTGAAACCATCAATGCCGCGCCACGAACGGCGATTTGGGTTCCTAAGGTGGCGATAAAGGGTGGAATTCCTGTATAGGCAATCAGTGAACCGTTAATCAACCCGATGACACCACCAATGATTAACGCTAACACGATGGTCACAATTAAAGGAGACTGTCCTAAAGAAGGAAAGATCTTGTCCACTGCATCTTTCGTTTGACTAATAGTTCCCACCATAATCCCAGCAAAGGCTAAGGTTGAACCAACTGATAAATCAATGCCTTTGGAAACTAAGGCAATAAATAAACCAAGAGCTAAAATACCGTAAATTGACGTTTGGGTCAATAGGTTTAAAATATTGTTTAAAGTTAAAAAATTACTGTTCATCCCTGTTAAAACAACAAACATGGCAATTAACACAAAAATAATTAAATATTTCTGAATAAATTCCTTGCGGGTTAATTGTGAGTTTTGTTTCATCAGCGCTTTATTACTTTCTTCCATTTATTATGCCCTCCACTTTAGCTTTTTTCAGAAAAATCATTTTTTATGCCACTGGCATACAGCATGATATCTTCTTGAGTTAAATTTTTATTGTCTAAAATACCTGTAATACGACCTTCATGCATAACCACAATCCGGTCACTCATTCCCAGTATTTCTGGCAACTCAGACGACACCATAATAATGCTTTTCCCCGTGTAAGCCATCGTCGAGATATTGCGATGAATTTCTGCTTTAGCTCCTACATCAATGCCTCGTGTCGGCTCATCCAAAATCAAGACATCTGGTTTAGTCAGTAACCATTTGGCAATTAGCACTTTTTGTTGATTCCCTCCACTTAAATTACGAATGGCCGTTTTATAGGAAGGGGTTTTAACATTTAGTGTGTCGATATAATTCATGGCTTCATCATCTAGCCGTTTATTATTCAACAAACCTGCTTTATTTTTAAATGACTCGATTGAACTGGACACAATGTTATAACTAACGGATAACATTGGAAAAATGCCCGTTTTACGACGATCTTCCGTCAAAAATGCCAATTTATTTTTAACGGCATCTGCGGCTGTTTTAATGACTAAGGGCTGACCATTTAAACGAATATTTCCTGAGGTCTTACTTCTTACACCAAAAATGGCTTCCATCACTTCAGAACGACCCGCGCCAACTAAACCAGCAAACCCTAGGATTTCCCCTTCTTTGACATCAAAGGTGATATCAAAAAAATCTTTGCCGTTAGACAGGTTTTCCACTGAAAATTTAACCTCGCCAATTTCCGTTTTCCCTTTAGGAAAGAGCTGATCAATATCACGGCCTACCATTAAATTAATCATTTCCTGTTCGGTGGTCTCAGCTACTGCTCGCTGAGTAATGTATTTGCCATCGCGGAAGATAGTTAATTGATCGCAAACTTCACGAATTTCATCGAGCTTATGAGAAATATAGATGATACTTCGCCCTTCTTCTTTCAGCTGCCGAATAATTTTATATAACTGTTTTATTTCCCGCTCAGTTAAAGACGAGGTTGGTTCATCCATGATGATGACTTTGGCGTCGTAGGAGATGGCTTTGGCCATCTCTATCATCTGCATATTGGCAACAGTCAATTCTTTCATCAAACGCTTAGGATTGATGTTAACGTTGACTCGTTCTAGCACATCCAAGGTCATCTGATACATTTCTTTATGATCGATCAACCCTAGTTTATTTTTAGGTTCTCGTCCCAGCCATATATTTTCCATAACACTTTTTTCCATGACCGGACTCAGTTCTTGATGAATCATTGAAATTCCCATGTTTAAGGCTTGAATAATCGTGTAATTGGTGATGTATTTCCCATTGAACCAAATCTTTCCTGAAGTAGGGGTATACATCCCAATAATGCATTTCATCAAAGTCGATTTACCGGCACCATTTTCTCCCATCAAGGCGTGGACTTCGCCTGGTTTAATTTTTAATTGGACGTTGTCTAAGGCTTTCACACCTGGAAACTCTTTGCTCATGTTTTCCAACACTAACATATAATCATCATGACTCATTTATCATCCCTCTTTTCACGCCTATCAGCTAATAGGTTATTTAAACTCACTGACATTTTCACTGGTAATTAACTTGAATGGGACGTAAGTAACTTGATCTTTCGGTGCTTTACCGCCGAGTGCTTCTGACAAAATAGTGATAGCACCAGAGCCCTGACCGACAGCATCTTGGAAAACCGTTGCCGCTAACTCACCATTTTCAACAGCATCTAACGCATCTGGAATAGCGTCTACCCCTGTGATAATAATGTCTGATCGATTATTTTTCTTAGCAGCTTGCACAGCTCCTAAAGCCATTTCATCGTTATTAGCGACGATCGCTTTAAGATCTTTTCCATAAGTAGAAATCCAGTTCTCAGCAACAGCTAAAGCTTTATCTCTCTGCCATTCCGCCGTTTCTTTATTGAGGATCTCCATCTTAGGGAACTGATCTTTCATCGTTTCTTCTACGCCTTCAGTACGTTTCATCGCACCTTCATTGCCTAAGATGCCCATTAAAACAGCAATCTTTCCTTCACCATCTAACTCTTTGCCAACAAATTCCATCTGCATGATGCCTGCGGTAATTTCTTCTGAGCCGACATAATAAACGTCTTTTGGCATGTCTTTTTCTTTACCGGCATAAGGGTTACGGTTAACATAAACCAAAGGAATCTTCGCTTCCTGAGCAGCCTTCGTAATAGGCTCCATGGCGCTTGTGTCAACCGGTACGACGACTAACGCCTTAACTCCATTTTGAATAAGAGTATTGACCTGATCTTGTTGTGCGATTAAATCTTCTTTAGCATTTTCAACACGAATGCCATAGTCATTTTCCTTAGCACTCGCTTTGGCAGCGTCCAAAATGTACGTTTGAAAGGTATCGTTCAAGTTGTTGATGGCATAACCGATTTGCTCTTTTGAATTATCTCCTGCATCTTTTTCATTTGATCCACACGCTACCAAGAAAAGGCTTACAAACAAAACACCAATAAACTTGACTATTTTTTTCATTGACTGTTCCTCCTAAATTTTTGTTAACTTACATCTTCAAATGCTGTTTCAGATCACTTTTCACAACACGTCTCTTCCCTCCCAAAAGTAAGCTCTTACATATTTAGTTAGGTAATAAGCAAACTGACGTCTGTCTCATCTGCTTGCTAACATAATGAGTAAGTATTGATTACATTTTAGTTGCATTTTGAGTGATAGTCAAGAGATATTTTTATTTTTTTCACTAACTCACACTAAACTCCTTTATTAAACAAATAGATTTTATGCATTTGTTAGTGAAAAAAACTGCCTATTGAACAATCAATAAGCAGTATGTAAATCAATATTTTGTTGTTTAAAATAGCTGAGATATTCTTTGCTAATCGCTCCACCACTAATAATTGCATCAATCTCATCTAACTGAGCATAGGTCAACAAGGTGGAATGACCAAATTTACTAGCATCAACCATCACGTAAATCTGACTGGCCTTCTCACAAATCACTTTCTTTATTTGAGTTTCCAACATATCTGAGTTCGTCAGACCATTTTGTAAGGTTAAGCCCGTTGCCGCCATAAAAGCTTTATTAATGTTAAAATTTTGCAAAATTTGATGATTCTGCATCTCAATAAAGGAGCGGGTTTTACGTTTGTATTTGCTGCCGACAACTAGCAGTTGAATATTTTCCAATTGAGCTGCCGTATTGATCACATCCAAATTATTGGTCACCACGGTGAAACTCATATCCGGTGGCACAAACTCCATGAGATACTTAGTGGTCGTACCTGAATCGACATAAATCAAGTCATCCTCTTCAATTAACTTGGCCGCTTCTTTACCAATCAATCGCTTTTCCTCTTGGTTTTTTATTTGACGGTTCTCAAATGAGACTAAGTTGTCCTCTTTAAGCACAACCCCACCGTAAACTTTTTCAAACAACCCTTTTTTTATTAGATAGTTAGTATCTCTTCTGATTGTATTTTTTGACACGTCAAATGCCTCACATAACTCATTTAAAGACGCAGCGCCTTGGCGTTTGACGTAGGATTCAATTTCATGAATTCGTTGAACTTTCATACTCTGCCTCCTTTCCTTTTTTTATCAGCTTATTCCCCTGTTTAGTGTCTTTTTCACTCTAAGCTTGTTTCACTTTTAACACGTATAAAATATAACACATGACCAAGAGTTAATCAATTGATAATTCTTGAGGGGCTATTGTCCTTTCTTTATAACTCAACCAACACAACCCGATTCCTTTCTTTTAGGCCGATTTTACCTAGTGAAGTAATCATAAAAATGTTACAATCATCTTAGAAAAAAAGATTGACTATTTCCCTTTTTAGCGATAACATGTAACCAAGACATGACCAAAAGAGAACCAAAACCTCTTTTGTTGTTATCTAAAAATAAGCCTAGTTTTCTAAATTGACATCTCTCCCCAATGGACTACTAGTTGTCGGAGCTCATGGATTTAGAAAGCTGTTCAAGGAGGAAATGATATGACGGAACCAAGAAAGTTAAAGAACTATATCAACGGTGAATGGGTGGCCAGTGCTACAACAGTCTACGAAGATGTGCTTAATCCAGCCACTGGTGAAATTATTTGCCAAGTTCCCTTGTCTACCAAAGAAGATTTAGAAGCCGCCACGCAAGCCGCTGCAACGGCCTTTGAATTATGGAAAGAGGTGGCTGTTCCAAGAAGAGCGCGAATTCTCTTTAGTTTCCAACAATTAATTGCCAAAAACGCCGAAGAACTAGCCCGGCTAATTACGATTGAAAATGGCAAAAATACGAAAGAAGCCTTAGGTGAAGTTCAGAGAGGGTTAGAAAATGTCGAATTTGCGGCAGGTGCGCCATCCTTAATGATGGGAGATTCACTTTCTTCAATTGCGACAGATGTTGAAGCTGTTAACTACCGTTACCCGATTGGGATTGTTGGTGGCATTACCCCCTTCAATTTCCCGATGATGGTTCCTTGTTGGATGTTTCCGATGGCGATCGCTTGTGGGAATAGTTTTATTCTAAAACCTTCTGAACGAACGCCTTTGTTAACAGAAAAGTTAGTTGAGCTATTTACAGAGGCTGGCTTACCTAAAGGGGTCTTTAATGTGGTTTATGGGGCTCATGATATTGTCAACGGTATACTGGAACATCCTGAAATAAAAGCGATTTCCTTTGTTGGTTCCAAAGCTGTCGGGGAGTATATCTACAAAAAAGGCAGCCAGCATTTAAAACGCGTCCAATCTCTAACAGGTGCCAAAAACCACAGCATCGTCCTGAAGGATGCCGATTTAGACGATACGGTCACTAATATTATTGGGGCAGCTTTTGGTTCGGCTGGCGAACGCTGTATGGCTGCCGCTGTGGTAACTGTCGAGGAAGACATTGCTGACGCGTTTATTGCCAAATTAGTTAAGGAAATCAAGCAAGTCAAAATGGGCAACGGCCTGGACGATGGCGTCTTCTTGGGGCCAGTCATTCGCAAAGAAAACCAAACGCGAACTTTTGATTACATTGAAAAAGGGATTGCTGAAGGGGCGACATTATTAGCTGATGGCCGCGAAAACATTCCTTCTGAAGGCTTTTTCGTTGGACCGACTATTTTTGACCATGTGACAACGGAAATGACGATTTGGCAAGAGGAAGTCTTTGCACCGTTGCTGTCAATCATTCGTGTTAAAGACTTAAAAGAAGCCATCGCAACGGCGAATAAATCTGAATTTGCCAATGGGGCTTGCCTCTTTACAAATAACGCCGCCGCCATTCGCTATTTTAGAGAAACTATCGATGCGGGCATGTTGGGAATTAACCTAGGGGTTCCGGCGCCGATGGCCTTCTTCCCATTTTCAGGATGGAAATCTTCTTTCTACGGAACCTTGCACGCCAATGGCAAAGACGGCGTCGATTTCTATACCCGCAAAAAAGTGGTGACCGCTAGATATCCTAAAGCATCTATTTAAGACTCTGAATGGGGGCAACCCCCATTCTCAACAAATAATCTAAAAGGAGTTCCTTTGACATGAGCAAGCTTTTATACCCTCAACACCCACAAGCACTTAGTCCTGGGGTGACTTTATTACAAGAAATAACTAAAACCAATGCCCCGCTGGCCTATATCGAATTAAAATTGATTGAACTAACCGCCGGAGGCAGCTATCAGGAAACTTTAACTGAATTTGAATGTTGCGCGGTCATTTTGACAGGTAAGGCAACCCTCACTTCTGGTGACCAACAGTTTACCGATATCGGCACTCGAGAATCCGTTTTTGACAAGGTGCCAACCGATAGTGTTTACCTGCCAAGGGAAAGTCAGTTTACGGTAACCAGTCAAACAAAAGCAAAGGTGATCCTTTGCTATTCACCGACGACTGTCACAAAAGAACTGACCTTTATTCCTGCTAAGGACAATACTACTGAAGCCCGTGGCATCCTAAACAATCAACGTCTGGTTCACAATATTTTACCTGACTCTTCCACTATCGCAGACCGCTTATTAGTTGTGGAAGTTTATACTGAAGGTGGTAATTTTTCAAGCTACCCACCTCATAAACACGACCAAGACAATCTGCCTGAAGAGTCTCTCTTGGAAGAAACCTACTATCATGAAATAAATCCGCCACAAGGTTTTGTCTTCCAACGGGTTTACACAGATGACCGCTCATTGGATGAAACCATGAGTGTTGAAAACGGCAGTGTGGTTGCTGTGCCAAAAGGGTATCATCCTGTTGGCGTACCTGATGGTTATACGAGCTATTACTTAAATATCATGGCTGGGCCTGTTCGCAAGTGGCAATTTCACAACGATCCCGATCATGAATGGATTTTAAACAGATAAGCCTCACTGAGACTTAGAAAGAAGGAGAAACTCATGCAAAAAAAATACGATGTGATTGCCTTAGGTCGCGCTTGTGTTGATTTAAACGCGGTTGAATACAACCGTCCCATGGAAGAAACCATGACATTCTCAAAATACGTTGGAGGTTCACCCGCGAACATTGCCATTGGTTCGGCTAAATTAGGACTTAAGGTTGGGTTTATTGGCAAGATTCCTGATGATCAACACGGCCGTTTTATCGAGCACTACATGGCTAAAGCAGGTGTCGACACAAGTAATATGATCGTTGATCAAGAAGGACATAAAACTGGTTTGGCTTTTACTGAAATCTTGAGCCCAGAGGAATGCAGTATTTTAATGTATCGCGAACAAGTCGCCGATTTATATTTAAGACCTGATGAAATCGACGAAGACTATCTCAAAGAAAGTCATTCATTGGTCATCTCAGGCACAGCCTTAGCCCAAAGCCCTTCACGGGAGGCAACTCTAAAAGCCGTGACCTTAGCCCGTAAAAATGGGATCAAAATCGTCTTTGAATTGGATTATCGCCCGTATACTTGGCAAACTAAAGACGAAACCGCCATCTACTATTCTTTGGTGGCCCAACAGTCAGACATCGTTATCGGAACACGAGATGAGTATGATATGATGGAAAATAGCGAGAATGGAGCAAATGATGTCACGATTGCCCAGCTATTTAAGCATCAACCAGAACTGATTGTGATTAAACACGGAGTTGAAGGTTCCTATGCGTATACTAAAGAAGGGGATACTTATCGAGGCAAAGCTTATAAAACCAAAGTCTTAAAAACTTTTGGTGCAGGCGATTCCTATGCGGCCGCTTTTCTGTATGCCTTAAATAGCGGCAAAGGCATCGAAACAGCACTTAAATATGGTAGCGCTTCGGCAGCGATTGTGGTCAGTAAACACAGCTCCTCTGAAGCCATGCCCACCGCTCTGGAAATTGAAGCCTTGATTGCGGAGCAGGACCAGAACTAATTGTAACTGCAGAAAGGACGTTATTATGGAAAAAACGATTCGCTTAACGACGGCTCAAGCTTTAATCAACTTTATCCAACAGCAATATATTGAAATCGATGGGGAAAAAACGCCCTTTGTTGAAGGTGTCTTTAACATCTTCGGCCATGGTAATGTTCTCGGCATCGGCCAAGCCTTGGAGCAAAATCCAGGCCACTTGAAGATTTACCAAGGCAAAAACGAGCAAAGCATGGCCTTGGCTGCCATCGCTTATGGCAAAGAACAATTACGACGGAAGATTTACGCTGTGACCACTTCCGTCGGCCCAGGAGCGGCAAACCTCGTTCCTGCTGCCGGAACGGCTTTAGCCAATAACTTGCCTGTGCTACTCTTGCCGGGAGATACCTTTGCAACGAGACAGCCTGATCCTGTGCTACAACAAATTGAACAGGCTCACAGTGGGGGGATTACAACCAATGATGCCTTAAAACCGGTCTCCCGTTACTGGGATCGGATCACCCGACCGGAACAACTAATGTCTAGTTTGATTCACGCCTTTGACGTGTTGACTAATCCAGAAACCTCTGGTCCAGTCACGATCTGCTTGTCACAAGATGTCGAAGGCGAAGCCTACGACTACCCAATTAGCTTCTTTGAGGAACGAGTTCATTATTTGGATCGCTCCACACCTACAGAACGGGAACTAAAGGGCCTGATCAAGGCATTAAAAGACAGTCACTATCCGCTGATTGTAGTAGGGGGCGGTGCTAAATATTCAGGGGCTCGCGATATCTTGATGAGTCTTTCCGAAAAACATCAGATTCCCTTAGTCGAAACACAGGCCGGAAAATCAACCGTTGAGTCATCTTTCAAGAACAATCTCGGCGGTCTTGGGGTAACGGGTAATCTTGCGGCTAATAAAGCCGCGGCCAAGGCCGACTTAATTATCGGAATCGGCACCCGTTATACTGATTTTACCACTGGTTCAAAGTCAGTTTTCAATTTCGAGACAGCCTCCTTTGTTAATATTAACGTCAGTCGGACCCAAGCTTACAAGCTGGATGCCTTTCAAGTCGTCGGTGATGCCAAGGCGACCCTTGAATTATTGGACAAACATTTGGGGAACTACCTGTCCGCTTACGGCGATCAGTTAGCCCTTTATCAAGAAGAATGGCGCATAGAGCGCCAACGTTTGGCAGATATTACTTTTAATCGGGAACAATTTACACCTGAAGTTGCAGGTCATTTTACGCAAACAGACTTCATCGCTTACGCTGATGCGCTAAACACTGAAATGACTCAAACCAAGGCATTGATCATGATCAATGAGCTGATTCCTCAAAACAGTGTGATTGTCGGATCTGCTGGCTCTCTTCCTGGTGATTTACAGAGAGTTTGGCAAAGTTCGGAACCAAATACCTACCATGTGGAATACGGTTATTCCTGCATGGGGTATGAAATTGCTGGAGCCTTAGGCGCTAAGTTAGCTCATCCTACGACAGAAGTTTATGCCATGGTTGGCGATGGCAGTTTTATGATGTTGCATACGGAGCTGGTTACCAGTCTTCAGTACCATCAAAAAATTAACGTCTTACTCTTTGATAACGCGGGTTACGGTTGTATTAATAACTTACAAATGAGCAATGGCAGTGGTAGTTTTTACACAGAGCTAAAAGATGTTGACACCAATCAGCCGATGGTCATTAACTACGCTCAAGTCGCAGCTGGTTATGGGGCTAAAACCTATGAGGTTCACACTTATGCAGAGCTAAAAGCTGCCTTAGCCGACGCTGAAAAACAACAGGTTTCCACCTTGATTGACATCAAAGTGTTGCCTAAAACGATGACTGATGGCTACGATGCTTGGTGGCATGTCGGTGTAGCAGAAGTCGCTGAAAAAGAAAGTATTCAAACAGCCTTTCAAGAGAAAACTGCTAGCCTTAAACGAGCAAAAAAATATTGAGACTCCGTAAAAACCTCACTTAATTATTTGGGGTTTTTACGACCGCAACTAAGAAACTGATGCTTCATATTTCACAAGGAGGTCACCCTATGTCAAACATTAGAATTGGTCTGGTTGGACTTGGACGATTAGGCATGACTCATGCCACCAATATTGCTAAAAATATTCCTGAGATGGATTTAGTGGCAATCTGTAGTCTAAATCAAGACGAATTAACCACCGCACAAGCTCTCTTGGATGTAAAAGAAACTTATTTGGACTATCAAGACATGTTGGCAAGTCCTAATCTGGACGCCATTGTCATCGTCTCACCTTCTGGTTTTCATTGCCAACAGATTCAATTGGCATTAGAGGCGGGCCTCCATGTCTTTTGCGAAAAGCCGATCGGTCTCTCACTAGCTGAAATTGATCAAACGCTGGCTGTGATTAACACCCATCCGCACCAAAAGTTTATGCTGGGATTTATGAGACGCTTCGACGACTCTTATCAATATGCCAAACAGCTGGTAGATGCAGGAGAATTAGGCGAACTAACCGTTATTAGGTGTTATGGCATTGACCCTAGTAGCGGTATGGAAAGCTTTGTAAAATTCGCAGCTAACAGCAACAGCGGAGGTATTTTTGCTGATATGGCCATTCATGATATCGACTTAATTCGTTGGTTTAGTCAGCAAGAGATTAACCGGGTTTGGGCTCTAGGCAAAAACGCTGCTTACCCAGAGTTGGATCAAGTGAATGAGCTGGAGACGGGCACAGCGATGATGCAATTAAGTGATCACAGCATGGCACTACTAGTGACGGGGCGTAACGCAGCTCACGGCTATCATGTTGAGACAGAACTCATCGGGACAAAAGGCATGTTGCGAATTGGCGCCGCTCCTGAGAAAAATTTGGTAACTCTTTATAACGAGCAAGGCGTGGTTCGTCCCACAAGTCAAAATTTCCCTGAACGTTTTGGTCAAGCCTTTCTCACTGAAATGAAGGCTTTCGCCACCAGTATTATTGAAGATTTACCCACTCCTATCTCGGGAGTTGACGGCTTACAGGCAACGAAAATTGCCGCGGCTTGTCAACAATCTTTCGAGACAAATGAAATTGTTGAAATAGACTAACTGTTGAATTGATAGTAGCACTACGAGGAGGAAAACTTATGACAACTGCTTCACGGATTAAACTGGCAATTGCACCGATTGCTTGGACCAATGATGATATGCCGGAACTAGGAAAAGAAAATTCTTTTGAACAATGTATCAGTGAAATGGCGCTAGCTGGGTTCACTGGCACTGAGATCGGCAATAAATATCCGAAAGATCCTGATGTTTTACGCCCTTATTTAACCTTACGACATTTGGAAGTAGCCAGTGCTTGGTTCAGTGCTTTTTTAACCACTCAACCATTTGAAGAGACGGCTGGCGCTTTTATTAAACACCGTGACTTCCTTCATGCGATGGGAGCTAAAGTGATCGTCGTCTCAGAACAGGGACATAGCATTCAAGGACAAGATTTACCTGTTTTCACAAAAAAACCGGTCTTCACTGAGGAAGAGTGGCAACGCTTAACTGAGGGGTTAGAAAAGCTTGGTGACTTAGCAGCCGAGAAGGGCATGGCGATTGTCTACCATCATCATATGGGAACTGGCGTCCAAACAACAGCAGAGATCGATCGTTTAATGGCCGAAACTCACCCGGACAAAGTCTCCCTATTATTTGATACAGGCCACTTAGTATTCTCAGGCGAGGACCCTTTGGCTATTTACCAAGCTCATCAAAAACGAATTAAACACATTCATTTTAAAGATATTCGCGAGGATGTGGCAAAAGAAGTGGTGGCAGAGGCGGACAGTTTTCTGACTGGCGTTAGAAAAGGCGTCTTTACCGTCCCAGGCGACGGCATGATTGACTTTAAACCTATTTGTGAGGCCATCGACGCCAGCCAGTATGAAGGATGGGTCGTAGTTGAAGCTGAGCAAGACCCAGCATTAGCTAATCCATTGGAATACGCCATTAAAGCTCGGAACTACATTAAAGGCACTTGGGCGATTTAACTGGCTCCCTGAGGTAATATAACGGAGACTGACTCCGCCAAATAGAAGGAGGAAACAGCATGACAAACACAATAACAGTAGGTGTGGTAGGTGCCGGTAGAATCGGAAAATTACATGTTGAAAACATGTTGCGAATGGACGGTGTTAGCGTCAAAACCATTGCCGATCCATTCGCCGAACGCGCTCAAGAATGGGCAGACAAGCTACACATCCCCCACTTAGTAACAGATCCAAATGAGATTTTCTCTGATTCAGAGATTGAGGTCGTCTTTATTTGCTCACCAACTGACACTCATGTGGACTTAATCAAGCGTTCCGCTGCTGCTAACAAACATATCTTCTGTGAAAAACCGATCAGTTTTTCTGATGAGGAAACCATGGCTGCCTATCAGGCTGTCAAAGAAGCAGGCGTTCAGATGCAAGTTGGCTTTAATCGACGATTCGATCAAAATTACGCTCGGGTGAAAAATTATGTAGAGACGGGCAAAATCGGGGAGCTCCATATTTTGCGCATTACCTCCCGTGACCCAGAGCCACCCACTCTCGATTATGTAAAAAGCTCTGGTGGTATCTTTATGGACATGACCATTCATGATTTTGATATGGCTCGCTTTGTGGCTGGCGAAGTAAAAGAAGTCTACGCGACAGGCGCAGCATTAGTCAATCCTGATATCGCGACTGTCGGTGATATAGACACCGCCCTCATTCAATTAACTTTTGAAAGTGGTGCTCTAGGGATTATTGATAACAGCCGGCAAGCCGTTTACGGCTACGATCAACGTATTGAAGCCTTCGGCTCAAAAGGCAGTGCAGAAAGTGCCAATGAAACAGAAACCCGCGTGAAGTTTTCATCTAATGAGTCTGTTAGTGAAGACCAACCACTTCACTTCTTCTTAGAGCGGTATAATCATGCCTACATCGATGAAGTGCAACAATTTTTCACGGCTATTCAAACTGACTCGGCTGTCCCTTGTACTTTTGAAGACGGCATTATGGCTCAACGAATCGCAGCTGCCGCTAAAGAATCATTGACAACCGGACGCCCAGTTGCTGTTAAAAAAATCCAATAGAAAGATTAGAGGAAGTTCTATGGCATTTGTCACTTTAAAGGACGTCTTAATCAAGGCACGAGCAGAGCACTACGCGGTTGGACAATTTAACATCAACAGCGTCCAGTGGATTGAAGCTATCTTGAAAGCCGCCCAACTTAATCAATCGCCAGTAATTGTGGCGGCTTCTGATCGGCTTATTGATTTTTTAGGTGGCTTTGACTGGATTGTTCTGGCCGTCAAAGAAACCATGTCACGGCTGGAGATTACAGTTCCTGTCGTCCTTCACCTAGATCACGGACAATCAGTAGAAAGCTGTCTAGCAGCGATTGACGCAGGCTTTTCTTCCGTGATGTTCGATGGGTCTCATGAATCCCTTTCTGACAATATCCGTCTGACAAAAATCGTCACTGACTATGCTAAAAAAAATGGTGTCTCCGTTGAAGCAGAAGTTGGAACGGTTGGCGGCAATGAAGATGGTTTAATCTCAGGGATTCAATACGCTGGGCTAGCAGACTGCTTGCGCCTAGTCCAAGAAACAGGGATTGATGCTCTAGCAGCCGCTCTGGGATCGGTTCACGGGGAATATGTCGGCAAACCTCAACTGGGCTTCACTGAAATGGCGGAGATCGCTGAAGAATGTCGCATCCCACTAGTTCTCCATGGCGCTTCTGGTATTCCTGAAGCTGATCTAACAAAAGCAATACAATTGGGACATGCTAAAATAAACATTAATACCGAGGCTAATCAAGCATGGTTTCAATCGCTTAAAGAGTCTTTAGCTTCTGCTCCCAAGAACCACGAACCACGCTTGTTATTGGCGCCAGCCACTGTTGCTATTTCAGATGTTGTCAGTGAAAAAATCAGACTTTTCGGCTCAGCTGGAAAAGCCTAAATACTGAAAAAAGAAGCTTATCGCTGATAAGCTTCTTTTTTTGCAACAAACTGACCTTTTTATGCATCCTAACTAAAAAAGATCGCTCTGATCAAAGTCCCCATGGTATAGTTATTTTCGAGGAGGAGAGCACGTGAAATTATTTTTTACAACCGATAGCGAACAAGCAAGAGATACGACAAAAATCACCACTCACCCAGATAAGCAAACAAGCTGGCAAGAGATGGAGCGGGCCCTAAGCCAGCGAAAACAACTGACTGTCATTAACGCTAAAAATGATCGTCACGTAAAATTAGAATTGCAACAAGTCGTGGCAATTGAAACAGAAGGATCTATGTGCAACGTTCAAACCTTAGACGGTGCCATGTTTTTGTTAAACCAACGACTCAAAAGTGTAAATGAGGCGCTCGCAAATACTCGGGTCATGCAAATCAACAATCAAGTGATGGTTAACTTAGACCATGTCACACAATTTGTCTCAGCCAGCAATGCTCGCATTGAATTGCATCTGCCCAACCAGCTAAAATATTATGTCAGCCGCCATTATCTCAAACAATTTAGGAGGAATTTTTTATGAATCAAACACTTAAAAACCAATTTTTTCAGGTCTTCAGCATCACCATTATTTGGGTAACCTTACTGCTTAGTCTTTTTACCCAGTCGATGGAACCTAACCTTTTATTCCTTTGGCGAATCATCGGCATTGCAGTGATTGCTGCTCTATTATTCGGTGTGCTTTACACCAGCTTATGGAGTTATTTCACCTTGCCCGCCACCGCCAATATCATCATTTCAGCTAGTTTAAATCTGGTAGGAGGATTGGCAACTGTTTGGCTGTTGTCACCAGAAATGTTCACACGCATCTTCCCTTGGACTCTCGGGATGCTAGTGCTCTCACTTATCGGGCATGTTCTTGGCTTTTACGTCTACGCCAAACGATTAAATAATCGTGATGTGGCGCATTTAAACAAACTGCTTAAATAAAAGAGCGACGAGAGTTCTAAAATTACTCTCGTCGCTCTTTTTATCATATACCGTCTTTTCCTTTATGACCTTTGCTAGCTTCAATTGGGTATTTCTCAGCATTTTTAACCAACTTGGCTAAAATAATCTCAGAAAGGTCCAGATCTAAATCCGTCGCTAACATCATACCATAGATAAAGACATCAGCTAGTTCTTCTTTGATATTAGGCAACGTCGTGGCAACCGCTTCTTCACTGGTCTTCCACTGGAAATTTTCCAGTAGTTCTGAGGCTTCCAGAGACAATGACAAACTCAAATCTTTGGGATTGTGAAACTGGCGCCAATTGCGCTCATCTCTAAACTGATTCACTGCAGCAAGTAATTCTTCCATCGTAAACCTCCTTCCAACTATGCTTCTATTCTAGCATAGTTAGCGGGGGCTTATTTAAATTCAGCTGGATACATTTCTTTGGCCAACAATTCCATGCCTTCAATGCCGATATAGCCATAACCAAACATGTAGTTATAATCCACTGCATAAATTTGTTTGTTTTTAATGGCTTGTAAACTGGAAAGTTTTGCATTGCTATACAAAGCGTCTTTAACTTCTTCTGGTGAAACCCCACCTGTTGTGGTCCAGTCAGGAATAATCAGAACTTCTGGATCCGTTTCAATCAACGCCTCGATGCTGATATCTCCTTCAGTTTCAGCATAAACATTATTGAGTTTGACCATCTTAAATAAGTCGTTAAAGAAGGTTTCGTCTTTCGCCCCATAAACAGAGACCTCATTTGGATCTGTAATAAATAATAAAGCAAAGTCTTTTTCTTCTTTAATTGTTGATAAGCTGTCTTGAATCGCTTTTTGACGGGTTTTCAGTTTCGTTGAAAACGCCTCTGCCTGATCTTGAACGCCGAATAAATTGCCTAAGTTCTCAATGTCGTCATAAACCGATTCATATGTCCCGCCAGTTACTGATGATGCCAAAACAAAGGTTTTCATGCCCATCTCGTTTAAGGTATTTACCGTTCCATTTCCCCATTCAGCATTATCGAACAAGCCACCACGACCAAATATTAAATCTGGATCTTCGCCTAAGGCGATCTCCTTGCTAATATATTCTTCGCCTAAAGAGTGTAATTGATCAAACTCTTTTTCAACTTCTTTATCTGGTTCACCAAATACGGCTCCAACCCCAACTATTTTATCTTTTAACCCTAGATGTAACAATAACTCAGCTGCTGGACGGGTATTGGCAACGACCCGTTCAGGTGCCTTGTCAAAGGTTTGATCAACGTCTTTCCATTCTGCCGTGGCTTCTGCTCGACCGTAATTTTTGATGGTCACTGGATAAGCCGCAGCCTTGTCAGACGTGCTGCTTTCCGTTTTTTTCTCAGTGCTACCACAGGCACTTAAGGTGATTAAACTAATTAAAATAGCTGCCGCTAATAATTTCTTTTTCATTGATAGTCTCCCCTGGCTAAGCCAATTATTTAATATGATAGACAAAATTTAAATGCCCGGTAATCGGGTTTGTAAAGGTTTGACACTTTACATCGTATAACGCTTCAATGGTTTCTGAATTAAAGACCTCTTCTGGCGTTCCCTGAGTATGCACTGCCCCGTCTTTCATAGCATAGATATAGTCACAATATTCCGCTGCCATTTCCAAATCATGAAGAGCGGCTAACACGGTAATTCCCAAACCTTTGACACAATTTAAAATTTCCAATTGATAACGAATATCTAAGTGGTTGGTCGGTTCATCTAAAATCATAAACTCCGGTTGTTGGGCAATTGTTCGTGCCAAAACCACCCGTTGCTTTTCTCCCCCTGATAAAGCCAAGAAACTACGGTCCTTATAGTCCAATAAATTGGTTCGTGTCAAAGCATCTTCCACAATCGCCAAATCTTTGCTAGTATCTTGTTCCAGCAAACCTTTATGTGGTGTTCGCCCTAGTAAAACCATTTGCATCACCGTTAAATCAAAACTCATCTCATTGAATTGACCAACAACCCCTAACTTTTGTGACACTTTTTTAGCTGGGGCCTTTAAAACGTCCAACTGATTTAAAAAAACCGTGCCACCACTTGCTGGTAAACTCTTATAAATACTTTTGAGCAAGGTTGATTTCCCACAGCCATTGGCACCGATGATGCCAACAAATTGGCCTGGCTTTACGTGCAAATGTAAATCTTTCACAATACGGCGTGGCCCAATTTTCACATTTATTGCGTCTACAGTTAGTTCCATTTGCTAGCCTCCAAAATTATAAGATTTTTTGATGATCATGTAAATAAAGAGTGGCGCTCCAATCACTGAGGTGATGATCCCGATTGGCAATTCCACTGAAGTAATCAACGTTCGTGACAAGATGTCCGACCAAATCAGAAATAACGAACCAATCAACAACACAACTGGCATCAAACGACGATGATCCGACCCAATA
The DNA here is from genome assembly GCF_017829975.1 of Vagococcus allomyrinae. Lineage (GTDB taxonomy): Bacteria > Bacillota > Bacilli > Lactobacillales > Vagococcaceae > Vagococcus_D > Vagococcus_D allomyrinae. Next base: position 170,422 of record NZ_JAEEGA010000005.1, read on the forward strand.
AAACCACGGGTTATATGCGGGATTATCAAGCCCACAAAGCCAATCATCCCTGCATATGCCACAATCGTTCCCGTTAAAAGAGCGGTCATCATCATGTAAATTCGACGATACTTACCTAAATCAATCCCTAAGGTAATTGCCGCTTCATCTCCTAATAGCATGGTGTTTAAAATTCGGTGCTGAAATAGAAACAATCCACAGCCTAAAATCACGACCACCGCTAATATGGGAATTTTTTGCCAACTGGCAGACGCCAAGCTGCCCATTGACCAAAAGGTAACGGTTTTAATCCCTTCTGCGTTATTGGCAAAAAAGATGATTAAACTGGAAAATGAGCTACATAACGCACTGATTACGGTACCTGATAAAATCAGTTTTACCGAGGTAATTCTTCCACCAACACTGGCGATTACTAGAACAGCTACCGAAGCTGCCAGTGCTCCTGCGAAAGCACCAAAAGCCACTCCAAATTGGGAAAAAATAGCATCCGTCCCTAAACCGATTAAAATAGCAAACGTGGCACCTAATGATGCTCCAGACGAAATACCCAAAATATAAGGATCAGCAATTGGATTTTGAACAACCGCTTGTAAGACTGTTCCACTGACGGCCAATCCCATGCCAATTAATAAGGCAAAAATCACTCGGGGAAAGCGCAGCTGCCAAATAATATTAACCGATGCTTGACTAGCCAGATGTTCCACTGAACCCAACAAACCGCCAGATAATTTATAAATCATGATGTTCCACGATTCGCTAAAGGGAATCATCACTTGGCCAACCGAGATGGAATAGACCGCTGATAAACTAATTCCCAGCACTAATAACGCTAAAAAAAGATAATACCAATTACTTTTTTGTAAAAACCTAATTCCATGGCTATTTCCCATAACTTGCCTCCATATATTTTCACCATTTACTAATTGATACTGATAATCATTCTCAATTATAAGGGAAAGTTACAGATAACACAATCAAATTTTTAAACTTTCCCTCATTTTCTTCTCATTTTCAGAAAAAGCAACTTTATGGTGCTGTTTCTCACACATATGAAGACTAAGAGTAACCTAAAACTTGACAACTCAGGTGAGTCGCAAAAAGAGCACCTTTCCCAAAGGAAAAGTGCTCTTTTTGTGGCTAAGGGTGTTTCTGTTAGAGATAAACTCTTTCAAAACGCCAAGCATTATAATTTTTTGATGTTTTATCTCCTTATATCGTTACGTGTAATGAGCTAAGGACGTAAAGCATGTTTCTTATAACGATACTACATAGTCGAGCTAGCTTCTGGTTCAGAGGCATGTTCTGCTTCATGGCTATCAAGGGATGTCGATGGTAAACCATTGGCTTCGCGCTTGGCAACAACTCGTTGAATAAGTGTTTTCAGGATAACTGGAGCCAAGATAGTGGTAATGATCACGACCAGAACAAGTGCGCCATAGATATCCAAAGATATCAGCTTACTTTCTAACCCCAGACTTACTAAAATCAAAGCCATCTCACCACGTGAAATTAAACTGGTACCAACAATCGCACTACTATCCCGATCAAAGCGACTTGCTCTGGCGCCCATATAGCCCCCGACAAACTTCGTAATAACCGCTAATACGCTAAAAATAACAATTAACGCGATGTTTGAACTTAAACTTGAAAAACTGACATTTAAGCCAATACTTACAAAGAATACAGGTGCAAACAATGATAAAGTTAAGCTTTCAACTTTTCGTTCTAACATGTGGCCGATATTTGTTTGAGAGATAATAACTCCAGCGAAAAAGGCGCCAATAATGTCTGACATGCCAATAAAAGCTGCTAAGTAACTAAAACCGAAACACAGGGCTAAACCTAAACCTAAATTACGTTCTGGAGCCTTCATTTTCTTAAATAACTTCAAGATTGGTGGCATCAGTAACTTGTGAAATGCAAAGATAAAGATAAAGAACAAAACATTGCTGACTAACATCACCCACAATGGTTTACTTTCTCCTGCTGAGACTGAACTGTTTAAAACGATGTTGAGCAAGATGATGACAATAATATCATCTAAAACAACTGCCCCAATAACAAGAGCTCCTTCTTTCGTTTTAACATAGTGCAGTTCCTTTAACACTTGAATCGTAATACTCAGGGACGTAGCACCAAAAATCAACCCAATAAATAAGGCCGACATGGTTGAAAATCCCATAATAGTTGAGGCAATATAAAAACTAACAAAAGGAACAAATACTCCTAACAAACCGACGATTAGTGAGGGCGTAAAGTACTTTTTAAGGGTTTTCAAATCACACTCCAAACCTGCCAAGAACATGAGAAGAATCACGCCTATTTCAGCAAATAAGTGAATGCCCTCGCTTTGCTGGACAATGCCGAAGACTGCGGGACCAACTAAAATCCCAACAAGTAAGCTTCCTAAAACTGAAGGTAATCCTACTTTGATAGCTAAGCTATCTGCTAATTTTGTCAAAATCAAAATAAGCGCTAGTGTTAATAAAAAATTCATAGACTCTTCCTCTCCATATATTGGATTGTAAGGGAGACAGGGTGTTAACACACAAAAAGACGGTGAAGTAAAAATTGAAAGAAGCAATAACTGAAGAAAAGTTGTTATTGCAAAAATTACCGAGAAAAAAGTGAAAAAAATAGATGGTATGCTTTTATCCGTTCATATTAAGAGTCACGAGTTTTAATGTTCCACAGGAACCAAACAGTTGAACAGTTATTATGAATGACCATTAGATGACCATCTTGTTTACTACTATCATTCAGTTCTTTGTTAACATTACAACTAATACTTAATTATATAAGAACAAGACTTATGTCACTTCTTCATCTACATAACTAAATATATCTGTCACATCAACATTGAAATAACGGGCGATTCGAAATGCCAAAATTAACGATGGCGAACAGTGATTTTTTTCCATTAAAAAAATGGTTTGTTTAGACACACCGACAGCTTCAGCCAAGGCCTGTTGCGACATTCTACGTAAAACTCTGTACTCGTATACGCGATTCTTTAACGAATCCCCAAAATCCCTCTTCACTCTTTTTCATCTCCTTACTTTTAACAGTATAAACTAAATTGGTATAAAAGTAAAAAATAATTTACTTTTATACCAACTAAATGTAATATGCAGTTCGAAATACAATTATTTATACAAAATAAAAGACCTCCAAACGGCTTTAGCCTTAGAGGTCTCGTAAATTATTGGTCTTCATTTTCTTTATGTTTAACTTTGTCGATTAACTCATTAGCTTTTTCAGCAATATCTTCGACACCTTCTTCGACTTTTTCTTTTGCTTTGCCGAAAAGACCTTGGGCTTTACCTTTTAACTCTTGACTCTCATCACCAGTTGCTTTACCTAACGCTTCGTTAGCCTTACCTTTTAGTTCGTCTTTATTTACCACGTTATGTCCTCCTTTTTTAGGGGTGCTTCTTTTGATAATGAATCCTTTGTGCTTATTCAATTATCCCACCTACCGTCCATAGAAGTAAAACATAACGCTTTAAAATGAAACATTTCGCTTAAAAAACAACCATTAATCAGAAAAACACACCTATTCTGCTGCTTTCTCACGGGCTTGTTGGCCAACCTGATAGGCTTCCTGAATAAAGTTATGCTCTTGTTCCAACGAGGACAAGATATGATAAGGATCCTTTACCTTGACCTCTTTATGTTGAAAATAAGCAAACATGGCATAAAAATACTTTCTTTCTAAGGAGTGAGCATAAAAACAGCCATCCAAATTAAGGTTAATCTGCTCCTCATCTTTAAGCCTAATATGAGCCTCAAAGCGTTCTCTTAAGGCAAAAGCCTGTCGTGGTCGATAAACCACTACCGTATTAGGACTATTATAACCTCGCGTTTCAAAAAAGATCGTGATCGTTTCAATCTCTGAGTATGGGACAAAGACTGTTTGACGCTTACCAATTGCTATCAACAGTAAATAATACAGATTAGGTAAGACCGTCCGAGCGCGTGTGTTGCCATGAAACACTCTAAGACCGTCTTTTTCTACGGTAAAATAAGCATAATAACGTTTAAAGTCGAAAAATGTCATCACTAGTTCCAGTATCAAAATAAACAAGGCAATCGGTATTAAGGTTAATTTGTCCATTAAATCCGAAGGAAAAAACATCATCATTAACAGTATTCCCGGGAAAAATAATAGCCATCGCAATTGGGCAAAACTTTTAGGTTTATCAAACTCAAACGGCAGTGGCAAAAAGAACTGCTCCTTGACAAGAGTGTCCAATGGAATCTGCAGATATTCACTTAGCAAAATCAAATTATCAATGCTCGGCAACGAATCTCCTCGTTCCCATTTTGAAATAGATTGCCGAGAAATATGCAAGTAATCGGCAAGATTTTGTTGTGTGATATTTTTTTCTTCACGGTATTTACGAATGTTATAGGCGATAACCATTGCTGAGTTCTCCCTTCATGTATAGATGTGTTATTCTTGTAAAAAGACCAAGAATACATCTCTAAGAATAACATTGTTCCCGGCTTAAGACACGAACTTTATAGTTGCATGACTGTCATACCAAGGGTTTCCTCAGGAGGATTGCCCTCCTACTTACTATCAGTCCCCTCCAGATTTTCCAGAAAAATTCAGCCAAAAAATAACGCAATTTTAAGGTAAGTGTTTACAAATAAAAAAATTGTGCTACAATGAGGAAGTAAATTAAGGATTGTAACTGTTCGGCAGGCAAAACCTAAATTGACAGAAATTTATCGATAGGACTAGTGTGCTCATTTTTATGGGACCACTCTCTTATGGAAACTTTCTTTCAGTTTAGGTTTTTTTTGTTGGCAAAAATCCAACTAGGAGGAATTATACATGAGTAAAAATAGAGAACTGGCAAAAGATGTGTTGACTTTAGTTGGTGGAAAAGAGAACGTCAACAGTGTCGTACATTGCGCGACTCGGCTTCGCTTTAAACTAAAAGATGAGTCAGTTGCCAAAACAGCTGAACTAAAAAATCACGATGGTGTCATCCAAGTGGTGCAGAGTGGTGGGCAATATCAAGTGGTCATCGGCAGTCATGTCAATGATGTTTACGCAGAATTATCTGATATTTCTGGTTTAGGAGAAAGCAACAGCGACACTAGCGAAGGCAAAGGTGGCAATATCTTTAATCGTTTAATCGACATTATCTCCAGCATCTTTACCCCTTTCCTTGGTGCCATGGCCGGTGTTGGGGTCCTTAAGGGCTTTTTAACACTAGCAGCCGTTGCCGGTTGGATTGCCACAGATTCAGGTACTTACAAGATTTTATTTGCGGCAGCAGATGGCTTTTTCCAATATTTGCCAATCGCTTTAGCCTTTACATCAGCTAAGAAATTTAAAACCAATCCTTATATCGCATTGGCGATTGCAGCGGCGTTGGTTCATCCAGATATCAATGCAGCGGCGGCAGCTGGCGGATTAAATTTCTTCGGCATTCCTGTCATTATCGGTAGCGGTGGTTACTTATCAACTGTTATCCCGATTATTTTAGCTGTAGCTGTTCAAGCTCAAGCCGAAAAAATCGCTAAAAAGATCTCACCTGATTTCTTAAGTATTATCTTAGTTCCTCTATTAACCATCACAGTAATGGTGCCCTTAACCTTTGTTGTTTTAGGCCCGATTGGAACGATTGTCGGAAATGGTTTAGGTAGTCTATACAACGGCATTTATAACTTTAGTCCAATGATTGCCGGTTTGGTAATGGGGAGTATGTGGCAAGTCTTTGTCATGTTTGGTATGCATTGGGGCTTTGTGCCAATCATGATGCAAAATCTATCAGAATTGAACTACGACACAATGGTACCGATGTTGCTGGCTGCTGTGGTTGCCCAAGCAGGAGCTTCTCTTGCTGTTATGATTAAATCTAAAGATCCAAAACGAAAAGCATTGGCTGGTTCTGGTGCCTTAACAGCGGTCTTTGGAATTACTGAGCCTACCGTTTACGGGGTGACATTGCCACTCAAAAAACCTTTTATTGCCGCTTGTATCGGTGGAGCTGTCGGTGGGGCTATCATCGCCGCTGCTCAAGTTAAAAACTTTAGTTTCGGTTTAGTGAGTGTCTTGAGTTTACCAAGTTTTATCAGCACGATTGACGGTGTCACTTCTAATGTGATGATGGCAGTTATCGGCTCCCTTGTGGCGATTGTCATTGCCTTTGTTTTAACACTTGTTTTAGGTTTCGATGAAGGGCTAGCTGATACAACGGAAGCACCAGTGGCCCCATCAGCTGAGTCAAAACAATCAGAACTATTAATTAGCCCATTAACAGGGGCCATCGTCAAGCTAGATCAAGTAACGGATGAAGTCTTTTCTTCTGGCGCGTTAGGTAAGGGCATCGCGATTGAACCGACAATTGGGGAATTACGAGCACCTGCTAACGGAACGATTACCACCATTTTCCCAACTGGCCATGCGGTTGGGTTGACAACTGACTCTGGAATTGAAGTTTTAATGCACATCGGCATGGACACTGTCGAGTTAGAAGGCCAAGGTTTCGAAAAATTTGTGGCGCAAAACGATGTGGTCAAAGCAGGAGATCTATTGGTTAAATTCGACATTGCTGCGATCAAAGAAGCGGGTAAACTAGTCATCACGCCAGTGGTCATTACCAACTCCAGTGATTACTTAGATGTCTTGGACTTAGATCAAATCGACGTTATTACTGGTGAAGAATTTTTAACTGTTGTAAAATAAAGAATAAAAGGGGTTTTTATGATGAACGGAAACAAATTTCCTGATGGCTTTTTATGGGGTGGCGCAACTGCTGCCAATCAATTAGAAGGAGCCTTTGATGTTGACGGCAAAGGACTGTCTGTTGCCGATGCCATGCCTGGTGGTAAAGGTCGTTTCGCCGCGCTAGGCAGTGCTGATTTCGACTGGAGTATTGACGAAAGCAAATACACTTATCCTAATCATAAAGGAATTGACCACTATCACCGCTATAAAGAAGACATTGCTTTATTTGCGGAAATGGGCTTTAAATCCTACCGCTTCTCGATTGCTTGGACACGTATCTTCCCTCTGGGTACGGAAGATACCCCCAACGAAGCCGGGTTAGCTTTTTACGAAGCGATTGTCGATGAATGCTTAAGTTATGGCATTGAACCGGTTATTACGATTTCTCATTACGAAATGCCACTCCATTTGGCAAAAGAATTTGGTGGCTGGCAAGATCGCCGTTTAGTGGGATTTTACGAAAAATTTGCTGAAACAGTTTTAAATCGTTTGGGTCAAAAAGTTACTTATTGGATGACTTTTAACGAAATTAACTCGGCTTTCCATTTTCCAGCATTAAGCCAAGGAATTGTGCCTGCCACTGGTGGAAACAATAAGCAAATCATTTTCCAGGCTTTCCATCACCAATTTTTAGCTAGTAGCTTAGCAGTCAAAATCGCCAAAAAAGTTAACCCTCAAATTAAAATGGGCTGCATGATCATTTACGGCACCTCTTACGCTTGGGATACCAATCCGAAAAACCAGCAAGCAAACTTAGAATTAAATCAGGAAATGAACTTTTTCTGTGCCGACGTTCAAGTCCGTGGGGAATATCCCGCCTACACACAACGCATTTACAACAAATACGGCTTTGACTCGATTGAAATGGAAGCTGGCGATTTAGCTTTACTCAAAGAATTCCCTGTTGAGTACATCGGCTTCAGCTACTATATGTCCAGCGTTGTCAACGCCACTGATCCTGAAGCTGCTAAAGCGATGGGCAACCTCCTTAGTGGGGTTAAAAATCCCTTCTTAGAAGCGAGTGAGTGGGGCTGGCAAATTGATCCTGCTGGGTTGCGAATTGCTTTAAACGAGTTGTACGGCCGCTACGAAGTCCCTCTCTTTATTGTAGAAAATGGACTTGGGGCAATTGATGAAGTCGATGAGGATTTCTATGTAGCCGATGATTACCGCATTGATTACTTGCGCAGTCACATTGATGAAATGGCCAACGCCATCGCTGATGGTGTTGATTTAATCGGCTATACCCCATGGGGCTGTATCGATTTGGTGAGTGCTTCAACTGGAGAAATGTCTAAACGTTATGGGTTTATCTATGTTGATTTAGATGATAACATAGAAGGAACTGGTAATCGTTACAAGAAAAAATCCTTTGACTGGTATCAAAAGGTCATCGCAACTAATGGCGAAGATTTAGCATAAGGCTGTAGAGGAACAAATTCAGAAACGAGGGAGTAGCAAGATGATTATTGAAAAAGTTTATAATAATAATATTGTGCTCTCTCGTAATGACATGGCCGAAGAAGTCATCGTGATGGGGCGCGGACTGGCTTTCCAAAAACAAAAAGGGGACAGTCTTGATAAAGGGCTTATTGAAAAAGTTTTTATCATCGAAAATGCCGATGAAAACGTTCAATTAAAGAAATTAATTCAGGACATTGATTTAGAGGAAATTGAATTATCCAAGGAAATCATTTTAATCGCTGAAGACACCTTGAAACGAAGCTTTTCCAACACTATCTATTTAAGTTTTACTGACCACTTGCACTATACAATTGAACGTGCTCGGGAAGGTATCTTCATTCCTAATCCATTGCTTTATGAGATTAAGCGATTTTATCCCAAAGAGTATAAACTGGCTTTACAAGCTTTACTGATGATCGAAGAACGATTTGGTCTGCACTTTCCAGAAAGCGAAGCCGCATTTATCGCGTTGCATTTGGCTAATAACATGGCTACTCCCGATGGAATGGCCATTACCATGAAAAGCACAGAAATCGTCCGCGACATCTTAAGTATCATTAGCAATTTTTTTGGTATACTCTTCGACGAGACCAGTCTGAGTTATACACGCATGGTAACTCATCTTCAATACTTCGTCCAACGAATCTTAACTGATAAAAGCTATGAAGAAAAAGATGACTTTTTATATGAGCTCGTCCAAAGTAAATATCCCAAAGCCTTTAAATGCGGATTGCGAATTAAAAGCTACTTGGAAAATAAACGAACGTTAGAAGTGAGAGAATCTGAAATGATTTACTTGGTCATTCACATCAATCGAGTGGTTCAGGAAGCTGAAAAACAATCAATGTAAGATAAAAAAGAGTCGACTTGCTGCCAATGGGCCTCAGATCGACTCTTTTTTCTTCTCTCTAACATCAGGCGGCCATGTGGCAAGCCCTCACTTAAGCAACTGAGTCCTTTGTCTAGGCATATCGAACAATCAAGGCAATATGTTGATACTTGCTTAGATAGCCGTTCGGCACAAAGACCACTTCTCCACCATAAGCCACAACCGTATGAATGATTTCATTGACGATATCATCTACGATCTCAGCCCCTGTCACATCCTCTTTCAAAATCAGCCCCTTGTCTTCAACAGTGGCCGATTGAAAAAAGTCCTTTTCCACATACAGCTTTTTACCACGGCCATCCGTTACCGCTCGGTAAATATTGCTTAATTCATTGACCAGTTTATTGTCATTCTCGGCTTTTTCCAAATCAGCGAGAGACTGCTTGATCTCATCAGCGACATAGGCTGCAATAACAGGGTAAGCAGCTTTGGCAAGTTCTGAGGTGGTCGTCTTGCCACTATCAAAATTGCCATGAATGCTGCCGATGATCCATTCATCTTGATTGGCCACTTCACGATAAAATTCAATATTGCGCTCCACACCGGCCAGGACAACGGGCAAAGGGTTTTGACTATAAATTTTACTGAAAACTTTATCTCCCCGATTAAAAAACTCACGAATGTAGTTGTTACGGACAGCGCCAATTGAATTTTGTGTCGGATCACTGGAGTAAAGCATCTCATTGGCAAAGGGCAGTTCCTCATTTTTAAATTCTTTCACAAATTGATCATTGTAAAACTCAAGCACACGAATCTCCTCTTGGCTTAAGGTTAACACATAATAATGTTCAGTCTGTTTGATACCACGAATTAAATTACGAGTAACAAATTTATCGTCAATCTTAACCGCATCTTTTTCAATATGAATCGGTAATTTAACAGCTTTGCGATAATCCTCTGAAGCAAATAAAATCAATGTATCTAAGGTTGTTTCGTAGGTTAATTCATTTTCCAAAGCCCTTAAATTCTCCATAACGGCCCAAGCAACCCGTTTATCGTACAACTCCAATAGGCGAGTTTCAGCATCCTTAATCAAATTTTTTAACACGATATTGTTTTTTTGGCTTTTTTGATTCTGGCGGTCAGTACTTAAAGAAATGGTGACGGACGGTTCACTGCTTAACTCACTGAGTTCTTTCAATTCCGAATAGTACATAAACTTCCTCCTAATAGTTTGACGATCTTGTAAGTGGTTACAAAATTATCATAAAGGTTCTTAGTGAATTAAGCAAAGAATAACCTCTCGAATCAACTTTTTTTGGGCGGCAAGGAATCTTACTAGCACTTTATGGACCTTTTGATTGAGTTATGTCGCCGGCTTACCATCACAGTATTGCCCTGCTGCTAAGCTAAAGAAGCAAGACTTGAAGTAAGTTCCTCAAGTCCTGCTGATTAACGAGTTACACCACCTTTTTTTAAGTACACCCGCTCTTGGGCCAAGGCTAATGTCGTCTCGCGGTGCGAAATGACTAAGACTGTTTTTCCATTAGCTTCTGCAGTCAATGTTTTGAGAATCGCCTGTTCATTCACATAATCCAAATTACTAGTTGGTTCGTCCAACAACAGCAATGGGCCGTCATGTAAAAACAAGCGAGCCAAACCAATTCGCTGGCGTTCACCATCGGAAATACTACGAGCTTGGCCCCCTATTTTGGTCTCATAGCCTTCTGGCAAGGTCATGATCCACTGGTGAATCGCCGCTTTTTGTGCGGCAACCTCAACCATTTCCTGAGAGGCGCCTTTACGACCTAACCGAATATTGGCACCAATGGTTTCTTCAAACAAAAAGGTACTTTGCTCCATGACGCTTTCCAGCTGGTGAAGAGAGGCTTCTTGAATGGTTGGCAGTGGCTCTTGATTAATGGCAATCCTTCCTTGTGGATCCCAATAACGCATCAATAACTTCACCAACGTGCTTTTGCCACTACCACTTTCACCACCAATCCCTAACCACTGGCCTCTTTTCAACGACAATGACAGGTCCTTTAAGATACCTTGTCCTTCTTCATAACCAAAACTAACATCTGCTAGCTCAACATCTGTCAATTCAGCAACAACTCTCTGACTGTCAGCAAAAGAGACGGTCGGCTGTTCCTGGTTTAAATCGTATAAGCGGCGTCCGCTTGCTAAGGTTGTTACCAAGGCACTGCCTAATCCGTTTAATGCCAACACGGAACCAAAAGAACTTAGACTAAGAACTGTACCGACTAACACGGTGGCTACGGGTAACTGAAGCAGCGTGCCTGTTAAGAAAACGCTACCAGCAGTTCCAATTAGGAGGCCTTCGCTCATTATTTGTAGACCACTTCCTTGAGCTAAGCGTTGCTGATACTGTTGATTTAAAGCTTGACCACTGGTTTTTAATTTCGCCAGCCGCTGTTCTTTCAAGCCAAATTGAAAGATATCTTGTAAACTGGCAATATTTTCCATGACTTGTTGATTTAAGCCAATAAAAGCCTTTTGATAAGCTGGACCACTTGTTTGATAACGACGATAGCTCAAAACAGGCAATGCGACACCTACTATTAGCTGGCCTAATAATAACAGCAACCCCAATCCTAAATGATAACTGGCGAGATAACCAACTGTCACTAGTGTTGTCCCTAAAGCGATAAACACTGGGGAAACCGTATGGGCAAAAAAGACCTCTAGCGCTTCGACATCTGTTGTGATTGCTGCCACTAAGTCGCCACTTTTTTTTCCTGCTAATCTAGCAGGACCTAGTTGCCTTAAGGTAGCGAAAATTTGTTGACGAATAATTGCCAATAACCGAAACGCAATATCGTGATTTAAGTACTGCTCACAATAGCGAGCCACACCTCGAATCACACCACAGCCAACCATCATCACTAAACATTTTTGAGGGTTAACAGGTTGTTGCGATAGAATAGCCAAAACACCTTGTAAGCCGATAATCGAGATCGCAACAACGGCTAAATTGCTGATAATTCCTAAGAAAATTGCCAGTATCATCCGACCTTTTAAGGGTTTAACAAAGGATAGTAACCAGCGAATAATCGTCCACTGTCTCATCTTATATGCCCCCATTCATCAAATGTTTTTCTTCTAAGAAATAGTTTTTAAAATAAGTCGAGTGAGTTTGAAGGTCGACTGGTCGACCAACTTCCACTAATTTTCCTTTTTCAAAAACTAGCAATTGATCGGCATTCAGAACATTGTAAAGACGATGAGAGATAAACACAACTATTTTATCTTTGGCCAATTCTTGCAGCACTCCTAGGATAATTTCTTCACTAATCAAATCCACCCCAGAGGTAATTTCATCAAAAATATACAGTTGCGCTTCTCGCAATAAGGCCCTTCCTAGCAATAGCCGTTGGCGCTGGCCGCCTGAAAGATTAGCGCCATTTTCCAATAGTCGTTCATCCAACCCCGTCGGTAAGGTTTCAACAAAGTCTTTTAAGCGAACTTTATCCAAAATTTGCCATAATTCGGCATCACTGGCCTGGGGCTTGCCGATCAATAAATTATTGCGGATACTTTCAGGGTACAGATAACCATGATTATCGACCAGCAGTCCTTGTTGACGAATCACCTCACCACTCAAAGCCGTTAAAGGAACATCGTTCCATAAAATTTGGCCTTGATACCCTGATAGCTGGTGCAAGAGCAGACGGGCAAAGGTACTCTTACCTGAACCGGATTTCCCCACTAAGGCAGAAAAACTGCCTTTGGTAAAGGCTGCAGAAACTTGGCTCAAGGTCCATTTTTGGTTCTTTTCATAGGCAAAATTCAACTCGTTTACTACTATTTCACTCAGTGGTTCTGGCCAAGTGGTTTGGGTGCCGTAAGTTGGTTCTGGCAGTTCCAAATAGGCGAATAGCTTGCCACAAGCACTGATACCATTCATGGCCACATGAAACAAAGAGCCCAACTGACGCATAGGTATAAAAAATTCCGCACTTAACAACAGGAACATCAGCATACCAACGGTGCTAATTGTCCCGTTTCCATAAGCGATTAATGCCAAACCAATGCCCAAAGCCGCTCCACTGTATGAAATAATATCCATGATTGTAATGGAGTTTAATTGCATGGAAAGTAGACTCATGGTGGCTTTGCGAAAACGTTCTGCGTCACTGGCGATGTCCTTTTGCTTGTCCTCATCTTGAGAATAAGCCTTTAATACACTTAGCCCACTGAGATTCTCATGAAATTTCGCCCCTAGGTTGGTGTAATCCGACCAATAACGGCCTAAAATCCGCTTGGCAATTTTCATTACTGCCATGATGACTATGGGGATCACCGGCATACATAAGAGCAATACCACCGCCGGTTGCCAAGCAAAGCCAACTAATGAGGCAAAAATCATCAGTGACGCCACTAAGCAATAAAATAATTGAGGCAAAAAGCGAGCGTAATAAATTTCTAATTGCTCAATACCATCGACAGCCAATTGAGTTAATGTGGCTGCTGGCAACTGACCTTGACTCTTGCCTAAGCGGAAGGCTTTCTCCATAACGGCTTCTCGCATGGCCAAGCGCAAATCCGCTGACGCGCGATAGGTCTGTTTTTCACTTAACTTTGTCAGTAAAGTCTTCCCTATTAAGACAAGGATAATCGTTCCTAAAACACCCCAAGCGCTCATCCCGTCTCCATGGAGGTAAGCCGCTAAATGACGGGCAAACATCAACCACAAGATTATCGACAAACCTAAGCTAATCACACGATAGAAGACGATTAGTAGCAAGGGGCCTTTCTCAATTAACTGAAAGAGTCGTTTATCAATCATAGGGCTCACCTAATTCAACTACTTCAGAAGTTTTGCCTCTTTTCCCCTTTAAGTACCATGTCAAAAAAATAACATGAGAGACATAGACGATTCCCATAGTCACTCGCATGACCAAATTATCGACTAACACACAGGGGATCAAGAATACGATAAACATCACAATAAACATTTTTATCATACTTTTAGTCGTCATCTTCTTTTTAACCAGTGGCTCTTCCACATATTTGTGATAACTCTCTGATTGAATAAATTTTGTGTGTAGTTTTTCTGAACTTCTCAGCCAGAAGAACCCTGTTAATAAATAGAACACCGTCGTCGGTAAAAATGGCACAAAAATGCCAATGGTTCCCAAAGCCAGTGCTAGACCACCTAAGCCAATGTATAATCCTTTTTTCATGATGCAATCCTCCGTGTTACGCCACAATAGGCGCGTTTAATGGTTAAGACAGAATGATCGATTAACACTAGTGGCTCACTGTCTACTTCTTTTTTAACTAACCCACCTTAATCTTCACTTGTTTATTGTATCACATAACAACTTATTTGAGAATGATTCTCATTATTAATTCTATCAATCACCACCATCAAACGGGGACCGCCTAGCTAGGTCCCCTCTCCTGATGCCAAGCTAAAATGGCCTTAGCGGTTTGATTGCTGTCCTGATTAACAAAAGTTTTTAGGTATTCTTTTTTATGAAAGCCATACTGGGGATCATAATAAGAAACAAGTAATTTTTCAATCACCTGATCCACGTCACCAGCTTCCAACTGCGCTTGCATCCTCTGTACTTTTTCTGGATTAATCACTTTATTCAATCTCCCGATGGCCGTGATCAACTCTGGGAGGTTCGCCACCGTGACGTAATCACGATGAATCTGTTCAACCCGTTTTTTTAAACTGACATTGATTAAGAGCTTCTCTCCTTCTTGAATAGCCTGATATAAACTTGGTGGCATCACCGCACGGCCAATACGCTTGCTTTCACCTTCTGTAAAAACAGTCTCCCCCCTTTGCCAATGACGACTAGCATCAAAGAGTAAACTTTCAAACATTTTCTGCGAATGGGGCTCCGTCAAGCCAACACTACCCAACAGGGATCCGCGATGGTTGGCACACGCTTCTAAGTCTAGCACCTTTGCGCCTTGGGCTGCTAAAGCCGTTAAAATATCCGTTTTGCCACTGCCGGATAGGCCGTATAGCGTCATAAAATTCACCTTCGTCAATTGTGTCTCCAACTGTTCCACAATATAATGACGATAGGCCTTATATCCCCCTTGAAGTCGGCTAACTGATAATCCCAAAGCCTTCAATAAAGAGAAAATCGACAAGGAACGCATTCCTCCTCTACTACAAAAAATAACTAGTTCATCGAACTCCTTTAACAGGCTTTGGTACTCAGCAAACATTTGGGGTAGCTGACCAGATGCCCAATCAATGCCGCATTGCTTCGCCTCTTCAATTTTGCCATTTACGTATAAGATGCCGATTTTTTCACGAGCTTGATCATCTAAAACAGGAATGTTAACCGCACCTGGAATCGTTGCCTGTCGGTATTCCTTAGGGCTACGAACATCAACAAAACAAATTCTTTTAGTATCACTGGCCGTCAGTATTTCCGAATAAGTTACGGTTGGTTTCATTTTCTTCCTCACTTCCTAAGTCATGCCACTTTTTTATCCTCTTCTATCATACTACTAATTCGCTGACTTTTCCTACTTCACTTTACTAATCTGTCATCATCGTGACAATGGAACGAAAAGAACCTGATGTTAATGATACCATCAGGCTCTTTTTTACTTTATAGAAAAGTATAACACTTTCTCTATATCGTAGTTTGGATCCAGCTTCACGCCTCGTTCAGCTTTTCTTAATACTCAATCACTGTCATGCTTTCAGTAAATTCCGCTTTCAAATGTTCTCTACGAAAGCGATTAAAAGCCTCCTTATGATGCTTTAAAATCCCTCGAACTTTCATGGGATTGAAAGAGGTCATCAATTGATTTTCCAGCATAAAATTACGCGTTAACTGCCATTCATAAAAATAGCCTAAAGGTCGCGCACTGTAAATCGTTCCCCCTAACAATTGATCGGAAAAACGGCGGTGGGTATGACCGAATACTACCTGTTGAATATGATCATACTGATCAAATAGTTGCCCAGTTCCTTCAGAGCCTAGAAAAGCGTTTAATTGATTCCAACGAGCGTATCTTCCTTGTTGGTAGACGATAAATTCCCGTTTAGGAACAAAATGAGTGGCAATAATCACTTGCTTGTTCATCTCTGCCAATTGGTCCAAAACCAACTGTAGTTGATGTAAAATCACTTCTTGAGTTTTAGGATCAGCTAACTCCCGTTGAATAAAGCGATCATACCAGTACAAATTTTTTGACGCTAAAATTTTGGCCTGATCTTTTTCTAGCGCATAACTGTAATCATACCAACCATTAAAGGCCAGTAGCACTTGAGAGGCATTTAACGAGATACTTTTGAAATTTAAAAAGTGAGTATCAGGATATGCTTCAATGCCTTGTTCATTGGCTAAATCAGGCATCTCGTGGTTACCAAAATTATATGTTACAGAGATCTGATGGTCTTCGATAAATTTAACCACCCCCCATAAACCTTCCAGTTTATTGGCTGTGTCACCTGCCAAATGAACGTGAGTGATTGCCTTGGCTTGTAATACCTCTACAAGTTGCCTTAATTCATTGTCGCCTAATTGATTGATGTCTACATGTAAATCACTGAGAATCGCTAATTTGCCCATTGTCACCCTCCACTGTCCAGTATAACTTAAAGAAGTTATGAGGAACACTGATTCGCCTAAAATAACGAAAACTTCTCAATCATATCAAAAAACCACGTTAACATTGCTGGAAACGTGGCTTCTTGGATATAAGAATGCTTTTTTTCAAAATATTAGTCTGTCCCAATGATCGTTGCCAACTCAGCTAGTAGTTGGCTATAATCTACTTTAGAAAAATCCGTCACATCCACTTCAAATAGTCTCCCTAAAGCAAAGGTTTCATATCCTCTAGTCGTGCATCGAAGAAGGAAGTTTTCATATGATAACAGATTGTCAGCTTGTTCCCGCTCAACAGTCATCCCTTTATGATACTGGGTTAAAATATGACCTAAATGTCGATCTTCAGCTAAATCTCTCTTTTTTTGTCTTTCAAATAGCCGATCTAACTCTGCGACTAAGCGAATCGTCACTAGTTGGTAATGATAATGACTGGCTAGCAATTTAAGCGTCTCTCGTTGTTTGTTACTAAAAGGATAATCGGATATCACACTGTTTTGTTCGTGACATAGTCGTTCTATTTCTGCATAATACTCTTTCCAACTCTTCCTAATTAGCCTCTCCTTTTCCTCCAAGTTATTAAAACCAAATTGATCCCAATTTTGCTCTTTAAACTCATCAGGAGAGACTAACTTCATATGGGGAAACGATTTTAACAACATTTCCGCTAAAAAAGTCTTCCCTGTACCAGGGTAGCCGGCTAATAATATAATTGTCTTTTGCACGAAGTCACTCAGTCCTTTATATGCGTAATTCAATTTCTAAGTTATATTTATTGGCTAGATAATACGTATCTACGTACTCTCTTGGAATATTACCAGTATCAAAGGATACTCTCTTAATATGTAATAAAGGAAAACCTAGAGGCACTTGCAACAATTGAGAGATCTCTTCGTTGGCAACCATTGAAAATATTTCTTGTCTGGCGTATGACCACTGAATGTTATAGGTCTTATCTAAAAAAACACGCAATGATTCTTTTGAAAAGTCCCTTGTTAACATATCGGGAACGTAATCTTTTTCAAAATAATTTATTTCTAAATAAGCGGGTTCTCCATTGCCATATCTGACACGACGCAGACAAATTAAATCGACATTTTCTTCTACTTTTAACCGCTCTGCGATTATTTTAGATGCTGGTTTTATCCCAAATTCAACGGTTCGCTTTTCAGCATTATCATGAATACTTTTGCGCGAGTAATTAACGACTCTTTGCGGTGAATGTTTAGGATGGGTTGAGATGACCACCGTTCCACGACCTCTTTGTTTCTTCACAAAGCCATCATTAGCTAACATCTCCATTGCTTTTCTAGCTGTTGATCGGCTAATTTGGTAAGTCTTCATTAATTCACTCTCTGAAGGTATACACTCTCCAATAGCAAAATTTCTATTAATGATTCCTTGAAACAAACGATCATACACTTGATAGTATAATTGTTCTCTACCATTAAAATCTAACGTTGTCATCCCGCTCGCCCCTTTTCCTCAAAGTTACTCCATCCACTCTCCACCAGCAAGATTAATCGACTGCCCAGTTAAGTAGCTAGATTTGTCTGTTAATAAAAAAATAGCCGAATGAACAACATCTTGCAGATCGACTAGACGCTGCATTGGCACGTTTGCTTTAAAATAATCCATCACTTTGTCTGGCTCAATTCCTCGTTTTTGCCCATATTGATACTTAAGCTTTTCCCACATTTCCGTCTGCACAATACCAGGACAAATTGAATTAACGCGAATATTTTGATCCGCAAACTCTTTAGCAATTGATTGTGTTAGCCCCTGTACACCAAACTTGCTAGCACAATATATCGTCTGCCATGAGCTTGCTTTTTTTCCTGATAATGACGACATATTTAAAATCTCACCTCCGCCATGTTGGAGCATATGAGTGACAGCCACCTGACAACATAAAAAAGTCGCCTTTAAGTTAACATTCATCGTCAATTCCCACAGTTCTTCACTGCTTTCTAAAAAGGGAACCATCTCTGACACACCTGCAGAGTTTACAAAAGAGGTTAACGGACCGAATGCGTCTTCCACCTGATTAACAGCTATTTCAACTGCTGTTTTTGATGTGACATCTACTTGATGATACACGGCGCTCTTCCCTAACTTTTTAGCTAAAGCTAGCCCTTTCTCTTCAGCTATATCCAAAATGCCAACCTTGGCTCCTTGTTCCACAAATGCTTCTGCCATAGCAGCCCCCATGCCGCTACTTCCGCCCGTCACCACAATAACTTTACCTGTCATTTCATTCATCTTTATTTTTCACTCCTCCTATAAAAACTTGGCAATTCCAACCGCTTTATCTTGAGGCATGACTTGAATGTAGACATTGATATTCTTTTCCAAGAGCGACCTAAACTGATTATTCTCTGCCAAACTTGTGGAAATATTTTTATACAAAACACTGCGATTCTGCTTGGTTCCCATGCCTCCGACGTCAATTTCCTCAAGTTTAATACCGTTATCCAACAAATAACACAACGCTTCTGGCTCTTTAACTAACAGAATGGTCGGTTCGTCCAATTCTTGAGAGAAAAATTGAACCCCTTCTTCTTTAGTAAAAATCCCGATAGCAATATCTTCCGGCGTTGCCATTTCCAACACTTCTACCATATAATCATCCTTTGCCGTTCCGTCGTCTACAATGACAACCTGAGTGGCACCTTTATTTTTGATCCAAGCAGTCATGACTTGACCATGGATTAATCTGTCATCGATTCTTGTTAACACTAAGTTTTGCACGTTGTTTTTTCTCTCCTTTTTCAAATGATTGTATTTGTATTCCCAAAGTTTGCTCATCTACAGCATGAGCACACAAGTCTTCTACATTTTTCCCATTATCCAACGAGCTCTCCAAGGCCAGAGTTAGTAACATAGGGAAATTCATTCCTGAGATAAGGGTCACGCGATAATCTTTGCCTAAATAGAGAGCGCTTTGAAATGGCGTCCCACCTGCAATGTCCGCTAAGATAATCGTTTCATGAGTCTTATCTAATTGATTTGCTAACTTATCTCGATAGTCTTCTGGTGCTTCTCCTGGTAATAAGGGAACAGCTTTAACACCAAAATCACTGCCACCTACCATTTTCAAGGTCTCTAGTAGGCCTTCACAAAAAGAGCCATGACTCACTATCACCACTTTAACCATGCTCATCCTCCTTTTTCTTTGAGGTCCGGTCTCCGCTATTGCTAAATGCTCAAGCATCAAGCATAGAGGGCCTCCTTTTTCTTTGAGGTCCGGTCTCCGCTATTGCTAAATGCTCAAGCATCAAGCATAGAGGGCCTCCTTTTTCTTTGAGGTCCAGTCTCCGCTATTGCTAAATGCTCAAGCCTTAAGCATAGAGGGCCTCCTTTTTCTTTAAGGGCCGGTCTCTTTATGCGGTTAACCTGAAAATCCTAGAATTCCCAAATAATAGCCTAGTATACCGAAAATAAAAATCGCCAAAATTATCCAAACCGTGTTAATTTTTTTCTTAAGCATTGCTAGCACTAACAATGTAATTCCCAATGGAATTAAACCAGGAATCAATGAATCTAACACTTCTTGAAAACTAGTTGCTCCTTCCCCAATCCGAAAGGTTAGTGGTGTATTAACGGTAACTCGTGTTGCAGCTAAAGCACCAACAACCATTAATCCTACAATACTAAAAGCATTGACAATATTATCGATAGTTCCGTCTTTAAGTATTTGTAATAGGGAAGATTTCCCTTGTTTGTACCCTGTCATAAACATTAGATAGCCACATCCAAAAATAAGAGCTTCGAAAACAACAAAAGACAAGATCGGCCCTAAATAACTTCCTTCTAGGGCCATGGAACAACCAATCCCAAACAGAATTGGAAATAAAATTCCTTGCATCACCGTATCACCTATCCCGGCTACAGGTCCCATTAAACCAGTTCGTACAGCGTTGATGTCTTCTGCACTTACCTCCTCCTCATTTGCTCTGGCTTCTTCCATCGAACAGGCGATACCGTTTACAATTGGGCCAATTGTAAATACTTCCGAATTATAAAAGACCATGTACTTCTTAAGCTCTGCTACTCGTCGTTCATTGGTATCATACAACTCTCGAATGGGAGTAATCATCAAGTTCGCAATTCCCAACGCTTGCATTCGTTCATAATTGTAACAAGACTCCGTACTGGTGGTCCATAGCCAGGTTTTGACTAATGTGGCTTTCGACAACTTCTTGTCGTTTGGGTTAACTCGGAGCACCTCCTCATTAACAGAGGACACATCATCCGTCATTGTTACCTTATGATTGACTGATAACCGCTTGCGCTTTTTAGTTGTTTCTAAGGCCACAGCCTTACTGCTATCATGAATATAGAGCAAAATGGCAATAATAGCTGAAAAAATTGAAATTGCCATTAAACTAATGCCTGAGTAGACGCTTACGAAAAAACCAGCAAAAAACCATGGAATTAAACGATTTTTACCTAAATAGTTCAACAGCATCGCGATTCCTAGAGCCGGCATTATGCCTCCTACCACTTGTAACGCGTTAATTATGCTATCAGGAACAGTCTCAACTAGTATCTTAGCCCAAGTACCACCTGAGGTCACTAGCAAAAATGCTGGGATGCCATACAGAATAAACGCCATACAAAACGAAGGTAAAAAGTTCATTAGGCGAACACCTCTAATATTTCCCTCATCAAGTAACTTGCCCGCTCGATGAATCCACGCTGCGTTAACGGTCATATATATTTGATTTAAGAGAAGACCAAACATGCTAAATGGAATTGCAAATGTTACCGCCATAGTAGGATCAGCTCCTGATAATATGGTCATAGCTGTCCCAAAAATTCCCGCAACGATTGTGTTACTAGGCATTGTCCCACCTGCTGAAATATAACCTAAATAAATCAATTGAATATTAGCACCTGCAAGCATCCCTGTCATCGGATCTCCTAATATCACTCCTACTAGCGTTCCTGTCGTTAATGGATAAACTAAACACTTGGTAATTGGTCCAAAAAACCACCATTGCCCCATAGTTGCTAATAACGCGACTAGTACTGCCGATATTATCATTTTTATTCCTCCCATATCTAATATTCTTTACTTAAATAAACCATCACTTTTCCTTTTCTTGAATAGACTAAATTTTTCAGTTCATCACCGATGTCTTCTAAACTTAACTCAGCACTAATTATTTTTTGAGTATCGATCATACCACTTTCCAACAGCTTAACAGCTCGTTCTGATGTATGAGGATTCAGATAAGAAGTAAAGATAGACAACTCTTTCGTATAGGCATCAAACTGATTGAACGTAATCGGCTGCGCGGGGTCACCTAAACCAAATAGCAACACCTTGCCATTTTTTCCAGCTATTTGGATCGCTTGCTCCATCGTGGCTTTCCCTCCAATACACTCAATCACATAATCCACATTAATTCCTTGGCTAATGTCCTCAATCTCCTCTGAAGTAACAGCTTGTGTGGCACCCAATTGCAAGGCCAGTTTTCTTTTTTCAGATTCTCTTTCAACCACAATAATCTTTGCGACTCCTGAATGCCGAATGAGCTGTAACATCAACGAACCGATTGATCCCATTCCATACATAACGACCGTTTTCCCACTCTTAAGCGAAATCAAGTCCAAACCATGGATAACACAAGATAACGGTTCAACAAAAGCCGCAGCTTTCAAATCAAGTGACTGAGAAACGTGATAGACATTTTGTTCAGGCGGGCAAACAAATTCCGCAAACCCTTTAGCAACGCCATGTCTAATTAAGCAAAAATTGGGATACCCTTGCTGACACCAGGTACACTTTCCACAACCATAACTGGGATCACAGGCAACTCGATCACCCGGTTTAAAATTAACACAGTCTGGTCCGACTGCTACTACAATTCCAGAACATTCATGACCCAAAATAATTGGTGGCACTACTAGACTGGCTCCGTTTTTCCCTTGAAACTTATGCACATCTGTTCCACATAGACCACACCATGCTACTTTAATTTTGACCTCATCGCCTTGTGGTTCTTTGTCAGGTATTTCTCTCACTTCGTATGTTTGATTACCGATATAAAATCCTGCCTTCACCTTCTTCACCTCAATTGCTTAAATTTTTGAATAGCTCCATTTTTCGCTGAACCACTTGCTCAATTGTTGCTAAACTAGGCTCTACATTATCCCGATTTGATGTATTCTCTTTGTGAGTGTCATAACATTCTTTCGATTTTCTATTCCAACTAACCAATAACTCCGTTCCCACGTTAAATTTTCTAATGCCTAAATCGATAACTCGCCTAACATCCTCCTCTTTAACCCCCGTTCCACCATGAATAACTAGCGGAATCGCGACTACCTCATTAATTTTTCTTAGTTGTTCGAAATTAACGGCCGTTTTTGACATATATTGACCATGGTTCGTACCAATTGCGACTGCTAGCGCATCAATGTTGGTTTCCTCGACAAAGATTACTGCGTCTTCAGGATTTGTATAAAATACTTGCTCTTGGCTGACTACGATGCCATCTTCAGTACCACCAACCGTTCCTAGTTCCGCTTCAACACTGACACCGTATTCCCTAGCAAAATTAACCACTTGTTTTGTGCCAAGAATGTTTTCCTTAAAGGGTAGCGATGAACCATCATACATGACCGAACTATAGCCAGCTCTAATAGCTTTTCTAATCTCTGCAAAATCTTTAGCATGGTCCAAGTGTAAAACAAGATCAACGCCCAATTCTTCCGACATTGACTTGCATACTGCAACCAGATTTTTATGTCCTACATAATTAGCAGTTCCGCAACTTGTTTGAATGATAACAGGAGTCTTTTGCTTCTCAGCTGCTCTGATAATAGCTGGTAACATTTCTAAGTTGTGCGTGTTAAATGCTCCAATCGCCATGTTAAGTGCAGTTGCTTCTGTTAGAACTTCTTTTAGTGTTACATACATAAATTCTTCCTCCTAAAAACATTCGATAAAATTTTCGGCGATTGACGATGTCGGGTAGCGCTCCCACAACATTGGTTATCGTAATATACGTATATTTGCCTTAACCACATGATAGCTCACTAAAATCGCAAAATCTATCCTTCTAAAGTGAAAACCTTCCCGACATTTTCCCGGTTTTCTTCATCCTTGAAAACCTATTCATGATATTATAGACATAATACAAGGAGGTTATTATGATTATTAGTTTGAGTAAAACACAATATGAATCCCTTTCAGAATCTGAAAAAAGAGTCGTCGATTACCTAAATAGAAACGAAGCTAAAATACCTGAACTATCTATCACTAGCTTAGCCAAAAAGACTTTTACCTCATCATCTACTATCTCTAGAACCATCCAAAAATGCGGATTTGAAGGCATCAGCGAGCTTCGCTATAATATTACCCAGCAAACACAAAAAAAAGAAAGTTATGATTCTCCTTATGTGGTTAATAATATCTTAGCCAAGTCATTTAGAGAATGTACACAAACCATTGACTCAATCAATTCTATCGACATTTTCCAAATTGTGGAGTACATCAAAACATCAAAGCGAATATTTATCTGCGCACGAGGGTTTACTGCTCTTATTGCTGAAGAACTTCAAATGTATCTCCAACTACTGGGATATAATGCCACCA
The DNA here is from genome assembly GCF_017829975.1 of Vagococcus allomyrinae. GTDB lineage: Bacteria > Bacillota > Bacilli > Lactobacillales > Vagococcaceae > Vagococcus_D > Vagococcus_D allomyrinae. The sequence goes on from NZ_JAEEGA010000005.1 coordinate 194,688, forward strand.
TTGTTAAGGACGTTATGTGGATGAATAAATTTCAACACATGATTTCAGAAGAAGATACCTTGATTATCATTTCTCTGAGAAACTCCACGCCTGAACTTTCACAAGCTGCCAAAAAAGCACGGGACTGCAATGCTAAAGTGGTGACCATCTGTTGCAAAACGAACACAGAATTAGAAAAATATTCCGATATAACCGTTATTGGCCACACTGAGAAAATTATGGAAGCTCACGGTTTACATGTTTATTCACGGATTCCTTTACTTGTTATTACCAGAACTATCATTGAATATATTGGCCTCTAAGAATTGGCTCTTCATGGCATATTGAATTGGTATCATCAACTAGAAAAGGCGAATTTCATCCTAAAAAGCCCTCTATTCCTCATTTTAGGAATAAAGGGCTTGTTTCTTGATTTCTTTAATTATCAAAAACTCAGTTAACTGTCACGACCTCACCTCAACACCATGTTCAACTTATTCCTTGCAATATCACAGCGCTTGCCAAAACTTAGCAACAACTCTCGATTTTTTCGATCACAGCCTTGAAGACTGTCAAGTTCACCAAGACTATTTGGGAGTGATTAGCTTTTTTTCAGATGAATTTATTATAAAGTAAAAAAGGAAGCAACGCATACCAAACAAAAGATGGAGGAATTAAAGAATGAGTATCTTAGATTTTATATTTGAAACTGGCAATATGGTCTTTTTATCGGTCATTTTATTTTTTGTTATTCGCTCAGCAGTCAAAAGAGCTATTATTGAAGCAAAAGTGGATGAAACCGAATTAATCAACAAACTAAAAAAAGAACGACAAAAATAAGATAATTTTTACTTCCATCTCCTATTTTCAACGCAGAGATACAACAAAGATACCCCACAAGCCAGTTTAACTTAAACTAATTTGCGGGGTATTTCTATTTTTCTCAAGACATAAATTCAGCTAGTAGCTGACGGACCTCAGCTGTTGATTTCGTCATCATCAATTTCGCTCGCAAATCACTGGCACCTGGAAATCCTTTGACATAAATTTTAAAGAATCGATGTAAACCAACGATCGCGCGCGGTGCCATCTCTGCATACTGATCTTGTAAATCCAGTTGCAATTGCAGCAGTCCCAATAGTTCTTCCGCAGAATGCTCTCTGGGTTCTTTCTCAAAGGCATAGGGATTTCTAAAAATACCACGCCCAATCATAATGCCATCAACGCCATACTGCTCTGCAAGCTGCAAGCCAGTTTGGCGATCGGCAATATCACCATTGATCGTAATGAGCGTATTAGGTGCAAGACGATCACGGAGTGCCATGATTTGAGGAATCATTTCCCAATGTGCGTCAACTTTGCTCATTTCATTTCGCGTTCGCAAATGAACGGACAAATTGGCAATATCTTGTTTCAGTAGATGACTGATCCACGCTTCCAGCTCTGTTAATTGAGCATAACCAATCCGTGTTTTAACACTGACTGGCAAACCGCCTGCCTTAGCAGCTTCAATCAATTCAGCCGCCACTTCAGGTCGCAAAATAAGGCCACTGCCTTTACCACGCCCCGCAACATTAGGGACTGGGCATCCCATATTAAGATCAATCCCTTTAAATCCCATTTCTGCCAAACCAAGACTCATTTCTCGAAAGAACTCAGGTTTATCTCCCCAAATATGAGCGACCATCGGCTGTTCGTCGTCGGTAAAAAGCAAACGTCCACGGACACTCTCTTTTCCGTCTGGATGGCAATAACTATCTGAATTTGTAAATTCCGTAAAAAAGACATCTGGCGCCCCAGCTTCTTTTACAACATGGCGGAATACCACATCTGTCACATCTTCCATTGGTGCTAATACAAAAAAAGGCTTCGGTAACTCTGCCCAAAAATTAGTTGTCATTTGCTAGTCTCCATTCCATTGGGTACTGTCTCTCACCCAAAAACATCATTATTATACTAGGAATACAAAAAAGAATCAAAGGGAATGTTTAATCCTCCCTTCAATTTAGTCATAAAACTACGCCAACTAGTTTCTGTTGCCAGCTTATATCAAGTTACGAGGCACGTGTCACTTACAAACAGAAAATGCGCATACATCACCAAAAAAGACACTCTCCATTTTCTTGGAAAGCACCTTTAACTGACAGGTTCATCACTTCATAAACAGTGTTATCTTCATGACAAACTAACCCAAATGATTAGCTCACACAAATCAATGCTATTTATTGTAAATTTTCGGTCCTTTACGCATGTTCTTGCGGTCGTTTTTAGGAGCGTCCATTTTTTTCACTCGCCCACCAGACTGTTTATTCTTGATTATTTCCAACATTTTTTCTTTTGTATTCATTGTCCATACCACCTTTGCTCGTTAGCATAACTTATTCCATTATTGAAAGGTTGCTATAACCTATTTTTTTCAATAAAAAAGACACTCCACACCATCGTGCGAAACGTCTGAAAATCTTTGTATAAAGTTTCTTAACGTTTTGATAACGGAACTTAGTGTACCACGCGTCTCTCTGTTCTGTCAAATCCACTTGGATCCAGGTATGGATACGCCTAGTGTTAATTCCCATGTCGAGACAAAAATCTCAAAAAATGTCACCAACTATCTTGTTGATGACATTTTTATCAATAATAATTTGAATATGCTCCTATACCTTACCTATGCCAGCTTTTAGTGATTTTTTCAAACGGGAGAATATCAGTCAATTAAGAGCTGACGTTACCCAACGTTATCTTTTTTACTATTTTTCCATAAGTGAATGCCCAAATAAGGGATATATGCTGCTAAAACATAAACTAATAACCAGCCGGCAAGCGATACACCATTGTCTCCGTTAGCTTTAGTCTTTCGATAAGCTGTGCCATAAGCTAAAGCCATTTGTATCAATGTTGCTGCATACCAAACAAAGAAAATAAATGATGAAACAGATGAATTACCCATACAAATTCTCCTTTTTAACAATCCTTTTTTGAAACAGAAGTTTTTCCAATTCTGTACATTTTTTTAATTATACTCTCATAATTACCTACATTCTAAAATCAATAGCTAAAAATAAATGGCTTCAATTTACGAACCTCATACTCATCAACAACGTTCTCCATATACTTCACACTTTAATGTGGATCCTTAATACTATTGCTCTTTGGCAAAATACAGACATACTTTTTGCCATCTTTTGGCCTCCTCTCTAAATTATTTCTCGTTTATTTTACAGTTTTTTGGAGAAGAAGTAAGGGAGAATAAGCGGATACTTGCTGAATATCTTACAGTGAAAGGACGCCTTCCAAAGTTTTGAAAAATGCTTTAACTCTCTTCTTAATCATGTGTCTACTTTTTGAAATTTTCGCATCATTTAACAATCATGTTTTGGTGTATCTCTCTTTTTACTTTTGCTAACGAATTATTTATTATCAATTATCTCTAACTATTTCTCTTGTTCATTCATTTTTCACCTTGTTTCCTTAGTCCATACCATAACTACTATACATTTGAAGGTCGGGATTTTCATGTTTTTCAAATTCGTTTCGAGAAACATCATCAAACTTAAAAGTTTTAATATCAAATTTTTCATAATAAGTGTTGTTCTCCCCATCTGCTCTACTTCCATGAACATTAACAGATTTTACATACCAAATTTTCTTTGTGTTCTTACTGTTATGATCAATATATACATAAACCTCATCGTTTGTTTTTATATCTAAAATATAAGCTAATATATTGAAATCTAAATTCGTCAGGCTCATATCATAATATTCTTGATAGTAATCATCACCATTAAAATGATTATCTCCTCTTTTATACCTATTAGCTGCCTTTTCTATAAATTCTAATTGAAGACTTGTTTCATTGTTAACATTATAGAAAAAAATTAGAACTATCGTAAAAGAGATTCCTAAAATAAAAAAGAATAAATACGCTAATTTTTTCATGTTATTTTCCTTTCCAATACGTGAAGAACATATCCTTCGAATTTGAGTCCTTACACTAGTTTGTAAAACCGTTATAAACCCTGGCTTTCTTTTTTTGAGACACCGTTAAAACAACTACCTATCTCATCTGCAAGATAGCCAAAAGTTTATTTTTCGTTTCCGAACCTTACGTTTAAACACCCAAAAACGAACAACCTTCTTACATTTTTACCACTCATCAAAAACTTTTTTATAAGGCAACATATTTAACTCAAATTGATAAAGAGTTAATGTCAAACTAGGGTCATGACTTTATTCTAGTCAACCATACCGATGTAGACACCATTGAAAACAGAGACAGATGTTTAAGTTGATATGTCACTAAAGATTTAGAACTAGAAAAAAAAAGACACCCTCCAAAACTGGAAAGTGCCTTGAACCGTTGATATATAACATATTAACGTTTTGAGAATTGTGAAGCTTTACGAGCTTTCTTAAGACCTGGTTTCTTACGTTCGACCATACGTGAGTCACGAGTAAGTAATCCTTTAGATTTAAGAGCGCTACGGAAGTCTGGATCAACTTCTAATAAAGCACGAGCAATCCCATGACGAGTTGCGCCAGCTTGACCAGAATAACCTCCACCATTTACGTTTACGAAAACGTCATATGCACCTTCTGTTGCTGTTGCAGCGAAAGGTTGGTTAACCACTTCACGTAAATCAGCATGTGGAATGTATTCAGTAATGTCTTTTTTGTTCATAATGATTTTACCTGTACCGGGTACTAAACGTACGCGCGCTACAGCATTTTTACGACGGCCTGTGCCGATATATTGTACTTTAGCCAATGAATTTCCCTCCTTAAATTAGGTTAGTGATATCTAATACTTCTGGTTGTTGTGCTTGATGTGGATGTTCAGATCCAGCATACACGTGTAATTTAGACAATTGTTGACGACCTAAAGTTTTCTTAGGTAGCATGCCTTTTACAGATGTCTCAATCAAACGACGAGAATTTTTCTCACGCAATTCACCAGCTGAGACAGATTTTAATCCACCTGGGTATTGGCTATGACGGTAATAGATTTTGTCACTTGCTTTGTTACCTGTTAATTTGATTTTTTCTGCATTGATCACGATTACGAAATCACCAGTATCCACATGAGGTGTGAATGTTGGTTTATTTTTACCACGTAGGATTGACGCAACAACTGCTGAAAGACGTCCCATTGGGATATCAGTTGCATCTACTACGTACCATTTACGTTCTACTTCGCCAGCTTTGGCCATATATGTTGTACGCACGTTTGTTTCCTCCAATTTATAAGTCTGATGTTTGACACAATAAGTTTCCGGGGCTCATCGTGGGGCAAACAATACCATTTACCATAATACGCCCAAAACAGCATAATGTCAATGCATTTATGCGACTTATCACGATTTTTTTTATATAACTACTTATTAATATCCTCATTCTGATGGATACTTAACTTCCATTAAGTACAACCCTTCTGGATGAGCAGTTGGTCCAGCTTGATTGCGATCTAGGCTGGCGATAATTTTCGGCATGTCATGTGGTTCCAACTGACCATTGCCGATCTTGATTAGCGTTCCCACCAAAATTCTGACCATTTTATACAAAAAGCCATCACCGCGAAAGATAAATATCAACTCATTATCTCCAATTTCTGTTACGGAGGCTTCATAAATTGTCCTTACCTTGTTTTCCACGGAGGTGCCTGTCGAACAAAAGGCCGAAAAATCATGGGTACCAAGTACATATTGAACAGCTTCTTGCATTTTCACCAAATCCAAAGGATGGCGGTAATGAGCAGCATAAAACCGTTTAAACGGTGTTCGTGGTTTCCCAATATCCAAATGATAGTGGTAGGTTTTTTCCACTGCCTCGTAGCGCGCATGAAATGTTTCAGCAACCTTTTCCACAGAACGAACGGCAATATCTGCGGCACTTTGGGTATCTAACGCATGGCGCAACTTTTCTGCATCACGTTCTGGATAGTCAAAATGAATGACTTGTCCCCAAGCATGAACGCCTGAATCCGTTCGCCCAGACCCATGAATGGTAACCTGTTGCCCATTGTTTAGCTTTTTTAAGGTCTTTTCAATTTCTGCTTGAACAGTATTGCCATTTTCTTGGCTTTGAAACCCACAATAGTTAGTGCCGTCATAGGCCACAACGGCTTTATATCTCGGCATATCATGTCCCCTCCTTTAATTAAAAAGAGCAGTTCTCTCAAAGAGGACTGCTCTACAGTTTAATATCTTAAGTAAACCAGTGCAACCGTCAATAAGGCATAAATTAACACGGCCAGCGTGTCCCGCCCTTGCCAATGAAGCACGCGATATTTCGTGCGGCCTTCACCACCCTGATATCCTCGAGCTTCCATAGCAATGGCTAGATCTTCCGCTCGATTAAAACTACTGACAAATAGAGGGATTAGTAACGGCACGATCGCTTTCATCCGCTGAGCCAAGTTACCTTCACCAAAATCGACGCCACGTGCTCGTTGAGCGTTCATGATTTTTTCAGTTTCATCCATTAAGGTTGGAACAAAACGCAAGGCAATCGACAGCATCAAAGACACTTCATGAGCTGGAAACCTCACAACTTTAAGCGGTCGTAATAAATATTCAATCGCATCTGACAAAGCCAATGGCGGTGTCGTTAAAGTTAATAACGTGGACATAAAAATAATTAAGACGAAGCGACAAAAGATGAACGCCCCATTCATCAAGCCCAACTCAGTGATGGCAATGATTCCAAATCGGAAATACTCCCTACCGCCAGTGGTAAACAACACTTGTAAGATGACCGTAAATAAAATTAACCAAATCAAGGGCTTTACGCCACGAATGAAAAACTTAATGCTCACTTTCGATAACACTATCACCGCTACTGTAAAGGTAAACATCAACAAATAGGACTGCCAATTATTGCATAAGAAAATAATTCCGATAAAGTAAAAACTCGTCATTAGTTTCGCCCGTGGGTCCATGTTATGAATCAATGAATCACCAGGGATATAGCGTCCAAAAATTAATTTATCCATCATTGGCTCTCACCTGCCTGACCTGCATTGATTTGCTTAAGAGCCAAAGCCAATTCTTTGGTTGTTAAGGGTAAACGATCAAAAACAACCCCTTTGTCTGCTAAACGCTGTGAAAAAGCTGTCGCTGTCGGCACTCCTAGATGTTTATCTTTTAGCCATTGAATGTCAGCAAAAACATCCCGAGGTTCCCCTTGTTTTACGACGGTTCCGTCTTCCAATACAATCACATAATCGGCATAATTAGCCACATCATCCATCATATGAGTGACAAGGACCACTGTTAACCCACGTTCTTTATGGAGTCGATCAAACATCTCCAACATCTCCAGCCGCCCTTGAGGATCTAAGCCGGCTGTTGGCTCATCTAAGACGAGAACGCTTGGTTCCATGGCTAATACTCCTGCAATCGCCACTCTGCGCATCTGACCACCAGAGAGCTCAAAAGGAGAGCGCTCCATGTAACTCTCATCAAGTCCCACCATCTCAAGTGTTTCTTTGACGATTTCCTGAGCTCGTTCATCGGTCACACCAAAATTCTTCGGACCAAAGGCGATGTCTTTTGCCACAGTTTCTTCAAAGAGTTGAGCTTCAGGAAATTGAAACACAATGCCTACTTCTTTGCGAATACTTTTCAAATTTTTGTTGTTGGTCTCTGGTGTAATCACCCGATCACCAATTTCCACTTGCCCTTCAGTTGGCTTGACCAGGGCATTTAAATGTTGCAGCAGGGTCGATTTTCCACTACCGGTATGTCCAACAATTGCAGTATAGGACCCTTCTTTAATTTCCAGATTAATATCTGACAGGGCCCGGTGTTGAAACGGTGTCCCTGGCTGGTAGGTAAACCCTACTTGTTTAAAACGGATGTCCATAACCAGTTCACCATCCCTTCTTCAGACATGTATGTTGCTGGCACGTCAATGCCTAGATCGGTTAATTCTATCTTTAATTTTTCTGGAAATGGTAAATCCAAGCCCATGGCAACCAGTTTTTCACCAGCTGAAAAGATTTCTTCTGGTGTACCTTCTTGAACTAATTCGCCAGCTTTCATCACTAAGACCCGATTAGCGTTAGCCGCTTCATCAATGTCATGGGTAATCGAAATAACGGTTAGATTTTTTTCTTCTTTTAACTGTTGAATGGTGGAAATAACTTCTAATCGTCCTTTAGGATCAAGCATGCTCGTCGCCTCATCTAAAATAATGACGTCTGGACTGAGTGCTACAACTCCTGCTATTGCTACTCGTTGTTTTTGTCCGCCAGATAAGCGAGCAGGTTCTTTGGTTTTAAATTCACTCATGCGAACTTTCTCCAAAGCGTTGTTAACCCGTTTGACCATCTCTTCACGAGGCACCCCTTGATTCTCTAAACCAAAAGCCACATCATCCTCAACGGTTGAACCAACAAATTGATTATCAGGATTTTGAAAAACCATGCCAATTTTTTTACGAATATCCCAAACATTGGCTTCGTTTAGCTCTAAACCACCGACAGTCACCTTACCTTCACTCGGCAAGATTAACCCATTAATCGTTTTTGCTAATGTTGACTTACCAGATCCATTATGTCCGATAATCGCCACCCATTCGCCTTGATTAATTGAAAAAGAAATATCATTTAGAGCCGAAACAGCTTGGTCTTCCTGATATTTAAAACTAATATGATCGATCTCTATAATTGGTTTCATGAATGTCCCTCACAATTTCTATGACTCACACAATTTCTTTTCTACAAAAGAAAGCCAACTTAGAAAAGTCAGCTTTAATCAAGTATAACACTAACAAAAAAATAGCAAAGTTTCAATGATATGATCTTATAACTGCACTAAATTACCTTATAAGTGAATACTTAACGGCTCTTTTTATTTTAATAAACCATAATGTTCTTTTACTTTAACCCACATATGGCTCAACACGACTAAGCCACTTGTCTATAATAGCATATTCTTAAGGAAATTCCATCATCTTGTGCCCTTTTTCCCATTAATTTAATGAATAAAACACTTTATGTCAAGACACCTTAAAAAACCTAGGCCTCAAAGGAAGACAACTAGGTTTTTTAACGAGTTAGGCCTGCTTAAGATTGATCGTATTGACGGCTGCCGTTACTTGTCCATTTTTACCGATCACCACTCTGTTACCTTTAATTTCCATGACTTCATAAATACCTTGTGTGGCTAAAGGGACTCCTTGATAATCCACCGCTTTAATCAACGTTACTTTCGCCCCTATTTTTAGAGAAGAACTTGGATTTGGCACATTTTCTTTGGCAACTAATTCTGAACCAAAACCACCGACACAGTCTTGCGATAACACCCACCCAATCGGCTTCTCTTGATTATACAGCAAATACTCGCAATTCGAAAAAGATTGCTTGGTCGGTCGCTCTTGGCGATAAGTAAAGGTCTTACCTTTTACCCATTCGGCAATTTTCACTCCTTTACTGGAAGAGCTCCAATGGCTAGCATGAGCCGCAACCGTCACCTTTTTATCTGTTACGATTGGCTTTGTTTGACTGACTGCGCCTCCAGAAATGGCTTCGGCCAAAGCCTTTGCCAACGACTCCATATTGCCAATCGTCTTATTTCGATCCGCTTCATTTGTAATAAACCCTAATTCCAATAAACGATAGGCAATACCACGTTGCGCAGCTACATTTAAATTTTGTAAATCATTACGCATTGAAAACCCACTTGGAGTGCCAGTCCAAATTCCAATAGTACTCCCGATAACTTCCTTCAACCGAACGTCCAAACTATCTGCTGAAAAACCTTTAGCAATAATAACGTGTCCACCGCAAGCGTTGAGATTAGCGGCACCATCCATATGAAACTCGATCACATTTTGATACTTGGTAGAAGCTAATCCGTTTTGCTGGTAACAGTCTTTTGTCTGATTGTAGCTGTCCACTTTATCAGGAATTAGCTGTTTAATTTTACTTACCAGTTGGCGCATGGTGGCTGCCTCATTATAACCACCACCACTAGCTCCCGGATCCCCTTGTCCATGGCCTGGAACTAATAAAATTTTAGTCATTTGGCTGTCTCTTTTGACTTGGCACAAAGGTATCTTTCACAAAGTCATAGGCACCACTTGAGGCAAACCCACCGATGATTCCCAAACCAATTGAATAAAAATAATCGCCATAATGCAAGCTAAAAACACTTCCAATAACGGCTCCGATAATGGTAGCCGTCGCAGGCAACCAGCGTTTCTCAATCATTCCTGTATAATTTGTGACAAACACACAGATCAGGCAAATAATCGCTGTTGAAAGAATTTGGTTTTCTCCGTACTGTGACATCCACTCTAGAATTACGTCCATTTCCGTTTCCCCTTTCTCATCTCTCTATTTTCACTTTAATATCGTGAATTTCTTCTGATACTTTTTTGATTGTTTCACTTGTTTCTTTGACCGTATTGGAAATATTTCCCATCATTTCTGATTGCTTTGCAATAAAACTTTGCTGTTCCGCAATCACTCTGGTTTTATCTTCAAGTTGAACGTTGTAACGTTTTTCTCGTTCGTCATTCTTCTTCATCACCCAAACAAACAACGAGACGAAGAGTATCCCAAAGCTGATTTCTGTGGCATTTGACAGCAAATTTTCGATTCCCATTGGCTCACCTCCTTGTATAAAAATAACAATTAGCGCGATTGAGCTGTCACGCTAATTGTTGAACATCGCAGATGATTTTTTTCAATTCTAAAAATAATCAACCACGCTTAAGTTAAAACTAAATTGACCAAACCTCAAAAAGCATCATGTTATACGCAGCGTTACTTGGAGTAGGGTTTGTATTATTATTGTGCCCTTTAAGTACACTGTCACTAACCTCAATTAACTTAACTGAATACGTCGAGGTTGCTCCTGCATGAGGTAACCAATCAGCTCGTAAGCCTAATCCAACTTCTTTAGGAATAAAAACCGAACCATACCAATTTTTTTGAATACCAGCTGCATTATAACGCCCATATTTCAATAACCAACCATTAGCACATTCACTTAACTTTTTTTTCGGAGTAACAGTTTGCCCTTCTTCCATCAGTAATCCACCGGACCATAATAATTCACCTTTTGTTCCGATCCCCTCAACCGCCTGTACATGTGTCTTAATATATTTTTTCTGTCCATTTTCTACTAATTGTACGATATCTGCCATATTAAACCGTCCCCACTTTCTCAAAAGTAATAGTGTTGTTGCCAGCTGGTCCTTGTGGGCCGATTGGACCTGTTGCGCCAGCCGCTCCCGCGTCGCCCTTAATTCCTTGAGGGCCTGTTGCCCCCGTTGCCCCTGTGTCGCCTTTGGGTCCCTGTGGGCCAGTAATAGTACTGAGACCTAGTACTGCTTTCGCATGGGTTTGAGGGTAAACCTCAACTCCCGCATTTTTCACTTTTACGATATCTACCATCGTTATTCATCCACCTTTTCCAATGAAATTCCATTATTAATATGTTCAATTAATTCTTTTAAGTCTCGATACATTTCGGCTGTCAACATCCCATCTTGGGTCTCCGAAGCTATTGGTACACCTGACTCTGTGATTCCCAAATCCTGAGCAGTCAGTAAAACATGGCCCGTCTTTCCATTGACCGATTTGACTAACACGTCTTGATTGCCGACGGCATCTAAGCCTTCAACAGCCGAAACATGGGTGACCGGATAAATTTGCCGATTTACGCCACTGTCATCTTTTTCCATGATGCGTTTGATTTCAATTCCCACTATAATTCACCGACTTTCTCAAGATAAAAGGTATCTTGAATTGGATTACCAATCTCTGCGATAACCAAACCTGGCAAGAAATTATCTGCTATTACGGAGCCTTCTTTAATCACTTGATAATTCCGACTGAAACGATCATCTTGAAGGGTTTGTAACGTCATAATTTCTCCATAAGACAACGTGTAATAGGATTCTTCCAAATGGTTTAAGCGCCCCCCTAAATCAGTAAAAGTTTCTCCGAAAAATTGCGATTTGCGCGCAGCCACAACTTCTTGGTTAGTTGTGTTTAAAAGCTGCGACACACTGATGAGTTCCTGCTTAAGTTGATTGACTTGATTGCCTAGTTCAACTGCCGCATCGTCTCCTAATGTGTCTTTGATTTCCTCAATCCACTGTTTCATTTCATCAACGAGATCTTGAGCCGATTGCCAGTACGCTCCCGTATCAAACTTAAGGGCTGCTGGACTTGGCATCACTACGTATGTAAAATCTTGAGTTGTTCCAATAATCTGATCATCTTTTTTAAAACAAAAATTTCCTCGCTGTTTGCCAGTGCTTTGCATACAATACTCATCCATCACTAGTCGGATCATACTATTTTGTTCATCAATCACTTCCGCTTTTACTTCTACTGGCAACTGATTAATCACCGTTTGAAAGTAGACGTCATATTGATTTAAATGCGGAAACAACTCATGTTGCTGACTAATTTGAAAATCAAAGATCTCTGTTTGGTGATTTCCTTGTCGAACTTTAATTAGACCTAGGTGGTTATATGGTTCTGTGGTGCTTAAAATCCCTTGCCATTTTGCTTGAATCATGTCATCTCTCCTTTCTTTACTCCAATATATATGGCCTTGGATTTTCAAATCCTTCATTGCTTGGCCAAACATCGTTCATTATCTGAAAATGACAATGTTCCCCTGTTGACGGACCTGTGGTGCCCATAACGGCAATCTGTTGACCTTGAGCCACCTGTTGGCCGATCTTGACGTTTAATGACGAGTTGTGAGCGTAACCGGTGTATTTGCCGTTAGGATGCTTCATCACAATGTACAAACCATACCAGTCTGGATAATTGCCCGCTACCACTACCTCACCGGCCATCGCTGCATAGATAGGAGTATTGGGATTGCCATTAACTAAATCAATCCCGTTATGAAGTTCGTCCACATGAGGTGGTCTGGGACTAACACGCCAACCAAATTCACTCGTCACCGTAATCGGCCCCGAAATGGGTGGTTTAAAGGCGGTCCCCATAACTGGTGGTTTTAACTCTTTAAATTTGTTATACCACCCGTAAGCATTTTGAACCCGTTCTCCCGACGCTTCTACACCAGCCCGTTCGAAGTTCTTCAAAAAGGCCATGGTGGCTGAGTCAATGTTAGTCATTTGTTTAAACATGGCCCAAGTTTGCGGGAATTCGCCCGTTGGAATCCACTGACCGTTTTTAGCATGCCAGTCGATTAATTTCATTTGCCCTTGAATGGTATCTGGCTTATCTTTAATCTGGGCCTGATCCATCAAGCCAATCATGTAATCTCTACCCGTATAAGTTTTGGTCGAATCCGTCCATTGGACCAATCCATATCCATAACCTGGCACTCCTGGACGTTCATTAGCTGTTGGGCTCATATCACCTGTTTCCCGTTGAATATTGCCCATCATGCCAGCCGTTGATTCTTTAGTGTGGCCTTGATTAATGGCTGTTATCCATATTTCCCAGGCCCGTTTATCAATAGCTGTCGTCACTTCTGGCGGATACTGCCCATCCCAGTTGTTATTTCCTCCAGAACCGCCTGGCGTCACTTCCTGACCGTTTAATGTCAATCTACCATTAATATTAAGATCTCCATCGTGTTGCCACTTTCCTCGACTGTTAATCAAGGGCTTGTTGGAATTGGACTCTTTGGGAATCTGAATCACATAGGTACTGCCACCATCATTAAGATTAGATGTATTTAGAGATAAAATTTCATTTTTTCCTTGCTGCAGGGCCACTCCGTTGGCCTTCCCTGTGGCTGAGCTGTAACTGGCAAATAAGGAGCCAATCACCTCATTATCATCATTTAAAATACTTAACATGCCGTTCTTCAAGCGAACTTTATGATTGTCACCGTCTGTTGTAATCGTTGAACCAGTAATTGTAACGCCTATGATATCAATTGCACGTAAAACACCGGCTTTAATATAGTTAGCGTTGAATGCACCATCAATCGACCAGGCTGGTTTAAAATCAGTCATGTCAAAAGGCCCCTCAATAAAACCGATCCCTTGACTATTTGCCACCAAAAAATTATCGCTGGCATCTAGTGAAGGGCCATTCATCCAAACCATTTGATTCGGTACCCGACTGTCTGATTCCCCCGTATCTGAAGGATTCATCATGATAATCGAACCACCTTTAGCCCCTCTCACAACATCGGACTGCCATTTGGCAATGTCTTCCGATTCCTGAAAGGTCATCTTGCGTTCATCCAAGGCTTTTAACTCGTGATGAATGGTTGCTGTATTTCGCGAGGCGCTTTTGGTCATGTTATCTCCTAACCCAGCCTCACTTTTGCCAGTTAACCGGTCTTTTTTGACTTTAAAAACACGGGTTTCATAATGATAGCCACGATCAGCGCGATGAACGGTAACCCAATTCCCAATCGCATCACCACTTAAGGTAGTGGTTTTAAACTGAACTAAGGGCCGTGAGCATGCCACTAATTCCTCATAGGTTCGTTCTAACAATTTTTCGGGATTATCTTCATTGTCAAAGATAACCACTTTTTCTCGTTTGCCCATACTTCCGTCACTCATGGGAATGCCATAAGCGGCGGTCATCTCTGGCAGTTCTAGCCATTGTTGGCCTTTTGGTTTATTTAAGGGGTTGCCGCGGCTTTTTTTCCATTCAACCTCTTTAAAATCAAGCTTCTTCCCTTGTCCATCCCCAACGTCTTGGCTCTTTCCCCGACCGATCAGTGAGGTATATATCTGACTGCGGTCTTGCTCTCTAATAATACTTAAGGCTTTCTCGCCATAGGTAAAACGGGTGTTACTGACTTCACCTATCTGCTGATAGATATCCATCCATTTACGGCTAATGCCCCGCCCTTCCAACTGACACTTAAAGACAATTTCACAGCCGAGTGCTTGTAATTGTTTGAGTGCTTCTTTAATTGAAAGATAACTAAACTCACCACTGACAGCAGCCAAACGATCGTCCACATAGCCTACCGTCCAATCCGTACCTTTTACTAAGAGCTGAGCCACAGATTTGACAGAGCGTTCCTTAACTTGAAGGTTCTCGACGACGTAACCAGCCAACTCATCTGGGGCGAATCCTACGCCTGTAAAGGTGAGTTGGTCACCTGAATCAGATGAATGGTATATTCGGTACATGTAGAAAGATAAGTCCAGTTCTCTGACGGCCATATAAGCGGCCTCTTTAAGCTCATCATGATAATCCACAACCACAGATAAGGTATCGTTCAACAGCTCAGACTTGGCCGTTGTTATTTCCTGCTCCTGAATCACTTCTGTCAGGGCTTGTTCTGACACTACTTTCATTAAACGCTGAGCGTCATTAAAAAAATAGACATTACTCATAAACTCACCTCGCGATAAGTGACCTTTAACTCCCCATTATTACTAGTAATTGTTTGGCCTTGGGCCAGATAGAAGTCTTCAAAGCTACTGTTTAAATCCAGATAATAGGTTCTGTTTTGCCCATTGACTAAAATTTTTCCTTCTTTAAAGTCAACTTCAACTCGATCCCCCTCATTAAAGACCATTTGGCTCATGGAGATCTTTTGGGAGCCATTGGAAATCAGTAAATTGCCTTTTTTTCGTGTGGTAACACTGATTGTATCTGGTTTTGTTCGATAGCTGAACGTGCCCCCAATAAACCCTGTTGAGGTAAACTCTTTCGTATATTTCCGTGGATCTTGGCAATAAATATCAAAACTGGAGACGATGGTGTAACTGTCTCCGGTAATTTCCTCTGATGCCGAGTACCTGCCGAGATAATGCACATCCCGTTCATCATTAAAGTAGACGATCACGTCACGTTCCCGGTATAAATAGGCCATTAATCGGCGATAATTAACCAGCAACTCCTCCGCATTTTCATGTCGCAGTTGATAATGAACCGTTAGCCTTCGCTGAGGAAGAGTTTGCTTGTAAATCACCGTCCCTGTTTTGCGACTGTCTGCTTCAATCTCCAGTGAAAGCATTTCACGGCCACTGACAGACAGTGTCCGATAACCGTCAATGGCTTCTTCAAAAAACAGACCGTCGTAATTCATGGCAGATGTTGGTAAAGAGTCTTGATTGGGTTGTGTCACTGTTGTGTCTTGAAAATGATACATAATTCTCCTCCTCTCTAAAAGGCTAAATTCAATTCTGTATTGCCGCCGATGGCTTGAGATATATCATCAACAAAGGCTCTAAACTGTTGATTTCCCAAATTAACGGTAAAGACTGCTGATTGCTTGTTTGGTGTTAGTAATAGCTCACTTTTAGCATGAATCGTTTGCTGATTACTGCTGTTTAAGGTCTTATCCAATTCAGACAATGAGGGGGTGGATAAAATACTATCCATCGCTCGTTTGATTTGAGCTTCTCCCGCATAAATCCCTGTGGCAATCGTGCCGCCAAAATTCAACTGATCAAGATCCGATAAGGGGCCTGTTTTAGCAGGTGAAAATGGCAAGAAATCACGAATTTTACCAACGATCGTGTCAATCGCATTGGTCACAAATTTAACGCCGGCCAAGATACCATCGCCAATCATTTTCACTAGGTTACCACCGGCATCTTTAAAGGTATTAAACCAACCAGCAATGATATTATAAGCACCTTCAATTCCTGTCCTAACAATCTCTTTCACACCTTCCCAAGCGGCTGTGACTGTTTCTTTGACGCCATTCCAAGCTCCCGACCAGTCACCGCTAATCAGACTCATCACCGTTGAAACAATGCCTTTGGCGATGTTTAAACCGGTTCGAATAACCGTGGCAATAACATTTAAAATAGTCGCTACATAGGTTTGAATTGTATTCCAAGTCCCTTGCCAGATGGCTTGAATGACACCTAGGACGACTCCTATTACCATTGAAATTCCATTGATCACACCTTCGATGATAGCTTTAATCCCATTCCAAATGGCACTAGCCACTGTTTTAATCGTTTCGTTATGTGCTGTCCAAAAGGCTGTTAAGGCACCCCAGACCGTTTGCACAATCATTGAAATAAATGTAACAATTGATGAGATAACTTCACTAATGGCTGACCACACATTTTCTGCTGCTAGCCGAACCTGATTATTGGAATCCGTCCACCACGTGACGATACTGCCCCAAACCTCTGAAATAAACGCGGCAATGGTGGTTATCACATTGCTGATGGTTTCCGATATCATCGTCCAAATTTCGATTACTGCCGTTCTAAAGCCTTCATTGGTGTTCCATAAGTAGATGAAACCAGCGACTAGTGCAACGATACCTGCAGCCAGTAACACCCAAGGTCCACCTACTAAGCCAGAGATGGCAGAGCCTAAGGCGCCAAAACCACCATTATTGGGGTCTGCAAATTCCATCATTAGAATTTGGGCAGTCTCCACACCACTTGACATTTGTCCTAACCCCTGGGTAAACACACCTAGGCCACTTCCCACAGTTTGAGCGGTGTCCAAAAATCCGGATACTTGCTGTAATGCTTGGCCAACTGCTTCGAAACCAAATGTCGCTGCAAACTCAGATAGTTGCGCATTAACACTGCTAGCATTACTTAAAAAATCACTGACTTTTCCAAGACCTGCGTTTAATTGCTTCGTCTGGTCATACAGTTTACCAGCCGCATCAACAGCTCCCCCGGAAGACCCACCACCTTTAGCGGCTCGCTGTTCAGCTCGGGCATTCATTCGCGAAAATAAATTTGTATCTGTTGCGGATAATATCGCTTCTACACTAAATAGTTCCACATGTTACCTCCTTTCTCTTATGAATTTATTAGGTCTTTCATGGGATGACCTGCTTTCTAGCGATTGGCTTTTCTCATTAATTGCGCGAATCGGGAGTCAGGCGTGTCCTCCATGAGGCCCAGAATTTCTTGCTCCCTCTTTTGATAATTAAAGAAGGCATTGAAATCTTTAAAGTAAGGCACTTCTTTTTTGCCTAACTTCTTCGTCGCCTGGACTTGCTGACCTAGCCAAGCTTGCAGATGGAAGTCGTATTCCTGATCCAGCTTTCTTAATTTAAAGGCGGTCACTCGCAGTTCAAATTCATAAGGTGTCATTCGTTCAATCGCTTTAATATCAGTCATTCCCAAACACCTTAATGAGAATATCTTGATTTTCTCGTACGTTTCTGCGGAACTTTCAGTTAATTCTTGGCTTTCTTCAGGCTTTCCCGTAAGTTTCGCATGGCTAACTTTCCCGCATTTGACTCAGCTAGTTCCTTCATTACTTCGTCAAATAGACCTTCGATATCTTCGACGCTGTCGATGTAATCATCTAAGATATCCTGTGAGACCTGATCTTCTTCAGTCAAATTACCTAAAAGTAGCACCGTAGAAAGAGTGTTGACGTTCGTTCCTTGTAATTCGGGAATTACTTTAGCCGATAAGCCAAAACCAAATTTGATTCCTTCTTGCTCCAAGGGTAATCGAGCATCAATTTCTCGCACAAATTTAGTGCCAAATTTAAATGAATATGTTTTTTTATTAATGATTAATTTCATTCCATTGCCTCCTAATTTAACTTGCTATCACTAGTTTCAATCGTAATAACTAGGCGTCAGCCGTTGTTGTGTCCTTAAAGACGTATTGAACTACTTCTGCCTGATCCTCAGATAATGAGGCGAAACCATCTTGTCCTGTCCCATTAATCGCAAATTCTAAGGATAATTCAACTCCATCTTCTGAATTTGCAGTTTGAGAGAAACTTGTGACAAACCCTTGGTAATAAGTGGCGGCGAACTTATCTTGATTGGCAGCCACTGTTCCTTTTTCTGATTTATCAATTTCCCAGATTTCAATTAACTCGCCGTCAATCAAGGCTTGGCGCATTTCCTTCACGTGAGCATCGCCTTTGGCAACGATTGAGGTGGCCGAAAACTCGTACTCCAGCTGAGCGATGCTTTGAACGGCACCGTCTTTCGTTGGGGCACTGCTGGCCTCACGACTCAAACCAATTTCATGCTCTGTTTGAAAGGCTAATTTCCATGCACCTTGTGCCGTTTCTTTTTTCAATAACCGGTATAATAAAATTACGTCAATTCCCTTTTTTGCTTCCAATGTCATCTTGCTTCCTCCTATTTTTCGAAATCGATGGTAACAGTCACTTTCATGATTTTACCCATTTCTTTTTTTGATTCTAATTGTTTTTGTACCCTAGCTAATTTCTGTTTAACGATTACATCTACTTCTGCATCAGTATACGTTCGTGACTTCTTTTGTGATTCGTTTTTTGCCATATCCGGATCGCCTCCATGTCTTTTAACGTCATTAAATGCTTGGACCAAAGATCCAGAGAAGGATAATGAAAAATAAGTATTGGTTGTCTTTTTATTTCCTTCTCTATCACCTTACACTCTTATCTTACTGCCAAACCCCCTTTGAAAATGGTAAATAAAAATCAGCAAACTGGTAAAATTACCACCCCAGTCGTTTAGCAATCTCATCGACGACCTTCTTTTCCAGCTTACGGCAGTTATCTTCCGAGTACCTCACCTCTTCTTTAAGAGAAATCGCCACCCAAGATAAGGACTCTTTGTTAAAATATCTGAACTCAATAATCGCTTGCGTTTCTGAAGTCGCTTTTCCAATTACCTCATCTATCACTTTTAATGCTAAACTTCTAAAATGAATTTGCTCATGAGATACAATTTTTATCACCGTGTCTGCCTCAAAAACTGAAAACTGATTGCTGCCATCTTCTGTGATTGTCAATAACGAGTGCCTTAATTCAGCCATTTCCTTTTTCATTTGAGGATAATCACTTAACATTTCTCTAACATGCTGACGCGCTTTGTTGCTAATTTTTATCTGTTCACTCATTCCTTATCAACTCCTCATCAATTTAACTGATTCCCTCTAAAAGGCTCAGAGTTTACGGCACTGCTTCTGACTGACACAAACACAGCCATTGCCCTCTCGATAATCAAAGACCTCTTGAATCGCCTGTAAATGCCTCTCGTGAAGATTTACTAAATAACTATGATCATAAATTTTAATCACCACTCCCATTAACTGCCGAAATCTTTTCTCATGAAAATCAAATAAGATTTCGTCTCCAACTCGAATTGTCTGACGTTCTACTAACCAGCGAGCTAATACTAGGCTGTAACGCTTTAAGATAGAGCGTCCCCTTTTGACAGGCAAACGGGCACGTCGCTCTTGATCCCCACTTATTCTTTCAATATCATGTTCCATCCGATTCCCTCCAATAAAAACTGTTGAAAATTACCTTTACTTCATCTGGCATTGTGTTAAAATAAAAATACGAACGTACGTTCTTTTTGATGGTTAAAAAAGAACCTAATTTTAGGTCAATTTCCATTATTTCTGAATATATTACCATTCTATTGTTAAAACTCAGAAAATATTCTATAATTAAGGCATAATAATAAGCCAAACCAGATTATTTGGTTAAATAAATTTAACTGACTACGTTATACGTTCTTGATAATTCCAATATATCACTGAATATTTTCTACGTCAACTAATATATATAAGAATATTTTCGGAGGAAGATACAATGACTGTCTTAGAGGTAATCAAAAGATTAGCAAATGAAAAGAACGTGAGTTTAGCAGAAGTCGAACGAGCGGTTGGTTTGTCCAATGGCGCTATTACCAAGTGGGCCAAAAGCTCTCCTTCTAGTGATAAGCTGGTTCGAATCGCCGATTATTTTAATGTCTCTGTGGACTACCTGTTAGGGCGAACAGACGACAGTACTGAAGATAAGAACTATTTTATGATACAACGTAAGGCCAAGCGGATGACCCCTGAACAGCGGGAGAAAACTTTGCGAATATTGGAGGCTACTTTTGATGACGATGAACTGTGGAACGACGACTAAACCCAATTTTAAACTGGCAAAAACCTTAGCATATGGCTTGCTTAAAACCAATCAGATTCAGGCATTTCCGGTTAACCCTTTTGCCCTGATTAAAAATGAGCCTAATGTCAGTCTTATTTCCTATTCGGATTTTGCCAAAAAAAGCCAGCTGACTCTCAACGAAGTGATTGAATTCACTCAGAGCTCTGACGGGGCAACAGCTTATTTGAAAGAGAAGGAACGCTACTTAATTTTTTATAATGATGGGATCAAACATGCCGGTAGAATCAATTATACGCTGGCCCATGAACTGGCTCACATTAAGTTGGGGCATTTAAGAAAGGGGAATACCTTTTCTCTCAGTCGTAACAATATCTACCTGAACGACAATCCAATTTTCGAAGCTGAAGCCGACACCTTAGCAGCAGAAGTACTCATCCCTTCTTTTTTAGTACGCAATCTCCCTGATGACGATGTGACCTATTTGTCGACTTTTTTTCTTGTTAGTCGTCAGTGTGCTAGGACAGCCTTGAATAACGTCAACTATGTGTCGCGCCGCTATTCCTCAAGTATTTTTGATGTCCCCCTGTATTTGAAAGGCCAAATGAAACCCTTTGTCATGGCCATTGAACAGAAAAAATTTCTCACCCAGTCTTATATCACCGATCAGCAATTAATTATGAGACGCTGATCTCAAACCAAAAAAAATAAGCCTGTAAGGGCTTTTTCTCATCTTTTTAAAATAACACCTTATGATGAGTGCATACTCTCTGGTAACACATTACCAGAGAGCAGCGACGAGCTAGACTCGGAGTCCTAGACTCCAACATCATAACACTCTAAATGAATCATCTATAAAGTGATGTTTAGTGATTTAGACAAGTTCTAAGATAACCATTTGGGCAGCGTCTCCGCGGCGTGGTTCTGTTTTTAAAATACGAGTATAACCACCTTGGCGTTCTGTGTAACGAGGTGCAATATCACTGAATAATTTTTGTAATGCAGTTTCTACTACAATCTCGTCGTTCTCTTCATTTACACGTACATCTGCAATTTCATTTCTTACGAATGAAGCTGCTTGACGACGAGCATGAAGATCGCCACGTTTACCTAAAGTAATCATTTTTTCAGCTGTTGAACGTACTTCTTTCGCACGTGCTTCAGTTGTAACGATTTTCTCGTTAATGATTAGATCTGTCGTTAAGTCGCGCAACATCGCTTTACGTTGACTGCTAGTGCGTCCTAATTTACGATAGCTCACTTAGTTTTCCTCCTTTAACTCATAGGTCCGGTACCCGCTAATCCTATGGTCGCTAGGCTTCCAAGGATAGTGGTCTTCCTTCATACGAAAGTATTAATCGTCTTGTCGTAAGCCTAAGCCTAGATCATCGAGTTTGTTTTTAACTTCCTCTAATGATTTGCGTCCTAAGTTACGTACTTTGATCATTTCTGGTTCAGATTTATCAGTTAACTCTTGAACGGTATTAATACCGGCACGTTTCAGACAGTTGTATGAACGTACAGACAAGTCTAACTCTTCGATGGTCATTTCCAACATTTTCTCTTTTTGAGTCTCTTCTTTTTCAACCATGATTTCAGCATTTTTCGCTTCATCAGTTAGGTTTACAAAGATATCAAGATGCTCAGTCATGATTTTAGCCGCTAAGCTGATCGCTTCTTGTGGCATGATGGAACCATCTGTCCAAACTTCTAATGTCAATTTGTCGAAGTCATCACGACGACCAACACGCGTGTTTTCTACTTGGTAGTTCACACGACGAACTGGTGTGTAAATCGAATCAACAGGCAATACACCGATTGGCATATCTTCTTTTTTGTTTTCGTCAGCTTGGACATAGCCGCGTCCTGGTTTAACCATTAAACGAGCACGGAACGTAGCCCCTTCAGCGACACTACAAATATGTAGATCTTTGTTTAAGATTTCAACATCACTGTCCGTAATAATATCGCCTGCCGTAACAGTCGCTGGACCAGTCACATCAATTTCAAGGGATTTTTCTTCTTCAGTGTAAAGCTTCAATGCTAATCCTTTGATGTTTAAGACAATTTGCGTCACGTCTTCTCGCACGCCTTTAATCGTTGAGAATTCGTGTAGCACACTATCAATCTGTAGATTAGTAATAGCCGCTCCTGGTAAAGAAGATAATAAAATACGACGTAGTGAGTTACCTAAAGTCGTTCCGTAACCTCTTTCGAGAGGTTCGATGACGAACTTACCATAATCTCTGTCTTCATCAATTTTGGTGATTCTTGGTTTTTCAAATTCAATCATTCTTATCTATACCCCTTTCAAAACGAAAAGTGTCTTGCTCAATGACGTTCTTAAGTTCACACTCAAAATGAAAGACGCTCATTAAACACGACGGCGTTTTGGAGGGCGGCATCCATTATGCGGAACTGGAGTGACGTCACGAATTGCTGACACTTCTAATCCTGTTGCTTGTAATGAACGAATTGCTGCTTCACGACCTGAACCAGGGCCCTTAACTGTTACATCAACAGTTTTTAAACCGTGTTCCATCGCAACTTTAGTTGCTGCTTCTGCTGCCATTTGAGCCGCAAAAGGCGTTGATTTTTTAGAGCCTTTAAAGCCTAATGATCCGGCAGATGACCAAGCAATAGCATTGCCATGAACATCTGTAATCATGATAATTGTATTATTAAACGTTGAGTGGATATGTGCAATACCAGACTCAATATTCTTTTTCACACGGCGTTTTCTGCTAACTTTCTTTGCTACCATGAAGTTCTAACCTCCTTCACTTTACTTAAATTATTTTTTCTTACCTGCGATTGCGCGGGCTGGACCCTTACGCGTACGCGCATTGTTTTTCGTGTTTTGACCACGAGTTGGTAACCCACGACGGTGACGGATACCACGGTATGAACCGATTTCCATCAATCGTTTGATGTTTAAGTTTGTTTCACGACGAAGATCGCCTTCAACTTTTAATTTATCCACTTCAGCACGGATTTTGTCTAACTGATCATTCGTTAATTCACGTACACGAATGTCTTCTGACACTCCAGCTGCTGCTAAGACTTTTTGTGCAGTTGTTTTACCCATTCCATAAATATATGTTAATGAGATTACTACACGCTTGTCACGAGGAATATCTACTCCTGCAATACGAGCCATTTATGCTACACCTCCTAATTATCCTTGACGTTGTTTATGTTTTGGATTTTCGCAAATAACCATAACGCGTCCCTTACGACGAATTACTTTACATTTTTCGCAAATTGGTTTTACTGATGGTCTTACTTTCATGATTATACCTCCTTGAATTTTACGGAGTACAATTATTTAAAGCGATAAGTAATGCGACCTCTTGTTAAATCATACGGTGACAATTCAACAGTCACTTTATCTCCTGGAAGGATACGAATATAGTGCATTCTGATTTTTCCAGAAACGTGCGCTAAAATTTCATGTCCGTTCTCAAGTTCGACTTTAAACATTGCATTCGGCAAAGTTTCGACGACTGTACCTTCAATTTCAATCACATCTTCTTTCGCCATACATAGTACCTCCTTATACTTGTTTCGCATTTTCACACGATAAAAAATCGGCGGGTCGACCTGACACCACCAAAAAACACCTCAACTTACTGATTATAGCATATTATTCTCATAATATAAAGTTCGTTGAGTTAATTTATCACACAACCTCTTGATTGCCAAGGCAAAAACAAATCCACAAGAATAACGGCTACTTTTGGCTTAGATTCTCTAAATACTGTCAATGATTTTCTTAACATCAGTAAAGACAGTATCAATTTGGCGATTTCCATCGATTGTGTGTAAAAGATTGGCTTTTTCATAAAAGTCTAGAATCGGTGCACTGCCCTCAATGTTGACAGCTAAACGATTTTTAACCGTTTCAGGTTTATCATCTTCACGTTGGTAGAACTCATGTCCGCCACAACGATCACATGTGCCTTCCACTTTTGGTTGATTATTGACCTTATGGTAGGTTGCCCCACATGTCCGGCAAATAAAACGACCAGCTAAACGTTCAATCAAAATGTCTTCTTCTACATGTATATTAATTACGGCATCAATTTTTTTGCCCAAGCTTGTTAGAATTTCTTCCAATGCTTGTGTTTGTTCAATCGTACGTGGGAAACCATCTAAAAGGAAACCAGACGCTGTGTCGGCTTCAGCTAAACGATCTTTCACAATACCATTGGTGACATCATCGGGAACAAGTGCTCCCTTATCAATATAGGATTTTGCTTCAAGACCTAAGGCAGTTTCGTTCTTCATAGCATCACGGAACATATCTCCAGTAGAGATGTGCGGAATACCGTAAGCATCAATGATGCGCTCTGCTTGAGTCCCTTTACCTGCTCCAGGTAGCCCCATTATTATGAGATTCATCTTTATTCCTCCTATAAATCAGTAAAGTTCGAGCTAGTGCTGAGGAAGATCCCCAACACCTGCGTCTTACTTAACGATAAAGCCTGTATACTGACGTTTCATCATCAGACCTTCTAATTGTTTTGTGGTTTCTAAAGCAACCCCGATCGCAATCAACAAGCTGGTTCCACCTAAACCGATTGATGAAGGCAGGTTCCAAAGATTTTGTGCGATGATTGGCAAAATTGCAACTAAAGCTAAGAAAATTGATCCGGCTACGCTCAAACGTAATAAGAGAGCAGAGATGTAATCTTCTGTTCCTTTACCCGGACGAACACTTGGGATATAACTTCCTTGCTTTTGTAAGTTTTCCGCCACTTTTTCAGGATTAACTTGGACAAACGCATAAAAGAATGTAAAGGCGACGATTAAGACCGTATAGAATATTCCTCCCGGAAGAGTGGAATAATCAAAAAGCTGAGATAGTACTTTAAACCATGTTGCATCTGCTTTGGTTGTCGCAAACATTTGCATAAAGGCATTCGGTGTTGAAATCAACGAACTAGCAAAGATAACAGGAATAACCCCAGCAGCATTTACTTTTAACGGTAAATAACTACTTTGTGGCGCTCCGGCAACTCGCTTTGTGTACTGAATCGTAATTTTTCTTTCTGCTTGGTTGAAGTAGGTAATAAAGGTCACAATCACTAAAATTGCCACAATTAATACGACCATAAACACAACAGATTTCCAAATCTCACTCGAATCGATATTGATAAATCGATCTTCAATGATTTCTTTAATACCTGACGGTAAACGAGAAATAATCCCTGCAAAGATAATCATTGATACCCCATTACCAATTCCTTTTTCACTGATTTGCTCTCCCATCCACGTCACGAACATTGTACCAGCTGTTAAAATGATGCCGATTGTGATAAAGGTTGTCGCGTCAGCCTTTTTAACAAAATCAAAACCTGATCCTGCAAAACGGTTAAACCCAGCTGTAATCGCCATTGACTGCACAAATCCTAAGACCAGTGTCAGATAACGCGTAGCTTGATTGAGTTTACGACGGCCAACTTCACCTTGTTTCGACCATTCAACAAATTTTGGCACAATATCCATTTGCAACAATTGAATCACGATAGATGAGGTAATGTAAGGGGACACGCCCATTGCGAACAATGAGAAGTTTTCCATGGCACTACCACTAACTGTGTTCAACATGTTAAACAATGGATTATCGCTTAGTTGAGCTAATGCTCTAGCATCAACGCCGGGAACCGTGATATGCGCTCCAACGCGAAAAGCTAGCAAGATAAATAATGTAAAGAATATTTTATTACGAATATCCTTAACCTTAAATCCATCTTTTAAAAGTTTAAACATTAGATCACCTCGATTGAACCACCAGCATTTTCGATAGCTGTTTGGGCTGATTTAGAAAATTTAGCAGCTTTTACTGATAATTTTTTCGTTAATTCACCGTTGGCTAACACTTTGATTCCCGCTTTTTCATCTTTAATAATTCCAGATTCAACAAGCAAGGCTGGTGTTACTTCTGTTCCGTCCTCAAATTTATTAAGAACATCAAGGTTTACGACAGCGTATTCCTTGCGGTTGATATTTGTAAATCCGCGTTTTGGTAAGCGCATGAATAGTGGAGTTTGTCCACCCTCAAAGCCTAGGCGTACGCCACCACCTGAACGAGATTTTTGTCCTTTTTGGCCACGGCCAGCTGTTTTACCATTACCAGATGAAGTTCCGCGACCAACGCGATTGCGTACGTGTCTTGAACCTTCTGAAGGTTGTAACTCATGAAGTTTCATTTACTTGGCACCTCCTCTTTTAGTAATTCTGTTTCGTTTTTAAAACTAAACTTCTTCAACGTCCACTAAATGTGAGACAGTGTTAATCATGCCTTTGATGGCAACATTTTCAGTTTTCACAACAGAACTGTTGATCTTACCTAAGCCTAAAGCTTTCACTGTATCTTTTTGGTTTTGAGGACGTCCGATAAGACTTTTTCTTAATGTTACTTTTAATTCAGCCATATGTTTGTCCTCCTTATCCTGTGATTTCTTCTACAGTTTTTCCGCGTAATTCTGCTACTTCTTCAACACGTTTTAGGCGAGATAAGCCTTCAACAGTTGCACGAATCACGTTGATCGGTGTATTAGAACCCAAAGATTTACTTGTAATATCAGCGACACCAGCTAATTCCAATACGGCACGAACTGGACCACCAGCGGCTACTCCAGAACCGGCTAATGCAGGTTTCATAAGAGTACGTCCACCACTGTAGACACCCAATACTTCGTGAGGGATTGTCGAACCAACCATCGGCACTTCGATTAAGTTTTTCTTAGCATCTTCAATTGCTTTGCGGATTGCTTCTGGCACTTCTTGTGCTTTACCAGTTCCAAATCCAACGTGACCATTTCTATCGCCAACCACAACAATCGCAGCAAAACGTAGACGACGTCCACCTTTTACAACTTTTGTAACACGGTTAATCGCAACAACGCGGTCTTCTAATTCCAAACCTTTTGGATCAATATAAACCATGAATGGTGTTCCTCCTTCTCCTAAAATTCTAGTCCGTTTTCGCGTGCTGCGCCAGCTAGTGCGGCAACACGGCCATGGTAAAGATAGCCACCACGGTCAAAAACTACTTCTTTGATACCTTTATCAGTTCCGCGTTTCGCAATTAATGCGCCAACGGCAACTGCTGTTTCGGTTTTTGTTCCACCTGAAATTTCTTTATCTAAGGTAGAGGCACTTGCTAGCGTCACACCCGCTACGTCGTCAATTAATTGAGCGTAGATGTTTTTGTTAGAACGAAACACGTTCAAGCGTGGGCACTCAGCAGTACCAGAGATTTTTGCGCGTACACGGCCGTGTCTCTTCTGGCGTGTTTTGTTTTTATCTGGTTTTGAAATCACAATTGTCACCTCTTTTATATTTGTTTGACTGCTAAGCAGTCTTTAAGCTACATCACATAGCTTCTTGATAAATCTAAGTTCATGAATAAGACGTGAAAGATTGGTGAACAATCTTTCAACTTCTATTCTGAGCTTATTATTTACCAGTTTTACCTTCTTTACGACGTACGTGTTCGCCTTCATAGCGAATCCCTTTGCCTTTATATGGCTCTGGAGGACGTACTCCGCGGATGTTAGCCGCTAATTCGCCAACGTGTTCTTTGTTAGCTCCCTTAACGATAACTTTTGTGTTAGCTGGTACTTCGATTGTTACGCCAGCTGGCGCTTCAAACTCGACTGGATGAGAATACCCAACAGCAAGTACAAGTTTTGATCCTTGTAATTGTGCACGGTACCCAACCCCGATAAGCTCAAGAACTTTTTCAAATCCTTCGCTTACACCAATAACCATGTTATTAAAGTTGGCACGCATCGTTCCATGCAGTGCGCGATTTTCTTTATTGTCATTTGGACGGGTAAATGTCACTTCATTACCTTCGATGTTCATTGTAATAACGTCAACGAAAGTACGAGTTAATTCACCTTTAGGTCCTTTAACTGTTACGTCGTTTCCATTTTGTGTGACAGTCACACCTTCAGGAATTACGACTACTTTATTACCAATACGGCTCACTCAAGACACCTCCTTCTAGTTAGTTTCGATTACCACACGTATGCGATAACTTCGCCACCGATGTTACGTTCTCTTGCTTCTTTATCAGTGATTACACCTTCAGAAGTTGAGATGATAGCAATTCCTAGTCCGTTTAAGACTTTAGGAACGTCATCAGCTTTAACGTAAGCACGTAGGCCTGGTTTAGAAATACGTTTTAAGTTCGTGATTACACGCTCTTCATTACGACCATATTTCAAGAACACACGAATGATGCCTTGTTTGTCATCTTCAATATATTCAACATCACGAATGAAACCTTCACGTTTCAAGATTTCAGCGATATCATGTTTAATTTTTGAAGCAGGTACTTCTAACATATCATGTTTAACCATGTTCGCGTTACGTACGCGAGTTAGGAAGTCTGCGATTGGATCTGTCATGACCATTGAACTATTTACCTCCTTTATGCGGGTTTTTTGTTACCAGCTAGCTTTCTTCACGCCGGGAATTTGTCCTTTATAGGCAAGTTCGCGGAAGCAAATACGGCAAAGTTTAAATTTACGATAAACTGAATGTGGACGACCACAACGTTCACAACGCGTGTACTCTTGAGTTGAGAATTTAGCAGGACGTTTGTTTTTAGCAATCATTGATTTTTTAGCCAAGTAGTTCGCCTCCTTTTATTATTTTTGGAATGGCATTCCAAGTTGTGTTAATAATTCACGGGATTCTTCGTCGGTGTTAGCAGTTGTAACGATGACGATATCCATACCACGTACTTTATCAACTAAATCGTAGTCTACTTCTGGGAAGATCAATTGTTCTTTAACCCCTAAAGTAAAGTTACCACGACCATCGAATGATTTGTTGCTGACACCGTGGAAATCACGTACTCGAGGTAGAGAAACTGATACTAGTTTGTCTAAGAATTCGTACATTCTTTCGCCACGTAAAGTCACTTTACAGCCAATTGGCATACCTTCACGTAGACGGAAACCAGCGATAGATTTTCTAGCTTTTGTGATGATCGGTTTTTGACCTGAGATCAACGTTAATTCCTCAACGGCTTTGTCTAAGTTTTTAGCATTAGTTGTTGCTTCACCGACACCCATGTTAATAACGATCTTATCAACTTTTGGTGTTTGCATGATTGATGTGTAATTGAATTTCTCCATTAATGATGGAGTGATTTCTTTTGTATATTTTTCTTTCAGGCGGTTCATTCTGTCGGTCCCTCCTTTCGTTCTTTACTACTTATCTAATACTTCACCTGTTTTTTTAGAAACACGCACTTTTTTACCGTCAACTTCTTTATAACCTACTCTTGTTGGTTCTCCGTTTGATGGGTCAATGACCATCACGTTAGAGACATGAATAGATGCTTCTGTTTCGACGATGCCTCCTTGGGGAGCGCCAGCACTAGGTTTTTGATGCTTTTTGATCATGTTAGCACCTTCAACGATGACACGATCAGCTTTTGGGAACGCAGTTAAAACTACGCCTTCTTTGTTTTTGTCTTTTCCAGTGATAATTTTAACTTTATCGCCTTTTTTAACAAACATATTGTTTCGCACCTCCTTTTGACAAGAATTGATTATAAAACTTCTGGTGCTAGTGAAATAATTTTCATGAAATTGCTATCACGTAATTCACGAGCGACTGGTCCGAAAATACGTGTTCCACGAGGACTCTTGTCGTCACGGATAATCACACATGCATTTTCATCAAATTTAATGTAAGAACCGTCTGCACGACGAGCTCCTGTTTTTGTTCTAACGATTACTGCTTTGACGATTTCACCTTTTTTAACAACTCCACCTGGCGTTGCTTGTTTAACCGTACATACGATAACATCACCAATATTGGCTGTCTTACGTCCTGATCCGCCTAACACTTTGATAGTTAGTACTTCACGCGCACCTGAGTTATCAGCTACTCTTAAACGACTCTCTGTTTGGATCACTATAGTATCCTCCTTTCAGATTTTAAGCTTCAATCTATATAGGAAAATCTCGCTTAGATAATTACTGCTTCTTCAACGACCTCTAATAAACGGAAACGTTTTGTAGCGGATAATGGACGAGTTTCCATAATTTTAACGATGTCTCCAATTTTGGCAACATTGTTTTCATCATGCGCGTAGTATTTTTTAGAATACTTTACACGTTTACCGTATTTCTTATGAGCGTTACGAGTTTCTACAACAACAACGATAGTTTTTTCCATCTTGTCTGAAACAACGCGTCCTTGGTAAACTTTACGTTGATTTCTTTCTAATTCTTGAGTCATTCGCTTAATGGCCTCCTTCCAATGTTACTTTGTTTGTTCACGCAACACTGTTTTAATGCGTGCAATCGATTTACGCACTTCTGGAATGCGCGCAGTGTTTTCTAATTGTCCTGTAGCAAGTTGGAATCGTAAGTTGAATAATTCTTCTTTGTATTCCTTCTCTTTTTCAATAAGTTCAGCAGTGGTTAACGCTTTGATGTCTTTAACCTTCATTCGATTCACCACCCATTTCCTCACGTTTTACAATCTTTGTTTTAACAGGTAATTTGTGAGAAGCTAGTCTTAATGCTTCACGAGCTACTTCTTCAGAGACGCCTGCGATTTCAAACATGATCTTACCACGTTTTACTGGTGCAACCCATCCTTCAGGAGCGCCTTTACCTTTACCCATACGAACGCCGATGGCTTTTGATGTATAAGATTTATGAGGGAAAATTTTAATCCAAACTTTACCGCCACGTTTCATGTAACGAGTCATTGCGATACGAGCAGCTTCGATCTGGCGGTTAGTGATCCATTTTGATTCAACAGCTTGCAAGCCATATTCACCAAAAGATACTTCTTTACCACCTTTAGCTTCACCACGCATTTTACCTCTAAACTCACGACGGTATTTTACACGTTTAGGTACTAACATGATTATTTCCCTCCTTTCTCAGTGTTTTTTTTACCTGGAAGAATTTCTCCGCGATAGATCCACACTTTAACTCCTAGTTTTCCGTATGTTGTATCTGCTTCTTCCCATGCGTAGTCGATATCGGCACGCAATGTATGAAGTGGAACAGTTCCTTCTGAATAACCTTCAGAACGAGCAATATCCGCTCCGTTCAAACGACCAGAGACTTGCGTTTTAATTCCTTGAGCGCCTGATCTCATTGTACGTTGAATTGCTTGTTTTTGAGCACGACGGAACGCTACACGACTTTCAAGTTGGCGTGCAATGCCTTCTGCCACTAATTTAGCATCTAAATCTGGCTTTTTGATTTCCACGATGTTGATGTGAATTTCATTTGGTTTTTTACCAGTTAATTTTACTAATGATTTTCTTAAATTCTCAACTTCAGATCCGCCTTTACCAATAACCATTCCTGGTTTAGCTGTGTGAAGTGAAACGTTCACGCGTTTTGCAGCGCGTTCGATCTCAACTGTTGACACAGCAGCATCGGCAAGTCTTGAAGAGATGAACTTACGAATTTTTAAATCTTCGTGTAAGTATTCAGCATACTCTTTTTCAGCATACCATTTAGCTTCCCAGTCGCGGATAATGCCTACACGTAACCCAATTGGATGTATTTTTTGACCCACTGATTGTCCCTCCTTCTTACTTCTCTGTCACTACTACTGTAATATGACTTGTTCGTTTGTTGATTGGTGATGCTGAACCTTTCGCACGAGGACGGAAACGTTTCATCGTCGGTCCTTCGTTAACAAATGCTTCAGATACGACCAAGTTTTCAACATCTAGATCATAGTTGTTTTCTGCATTGGCAACAGCTGACATCAAGACTTTCTCGATGATTCCAGCCGCCTTGTTTGGCGTAAATTTCAAAATCGAAATAGCTTCCGCTACGCTTTTCCCTCTAACTAAATCAATAACTAGACGCGTTTTACGAGGTGAAGTACGAACTGTTTTTGCAGTTGCTCTTGCTGAAGTAATTTGTTCTGACATTTGCAATTCCTCCCCTCAATAATTAGCGTTTTGTTTTTTTATCGTCGGCAGTGTGTCCACGATATGTTCTAGTTGGTGCAAATTCACCTAATTTGTGTCCTACCATGTCTTCTTGAATATAGACAGGTACGTGTTTACGTCCGTCATAAACTGCAATTGTGTATCCTACGAATGTAGGGAAAATTGTTGAGCGACGAGACCAAGTTTTAATTACTTTTTTCTTTTCAAGATCCTTTTGAGCCTCTACTTTTTTAAATAGATGGTCATCAACAAAAGGTCCTTTCTTCAAACTACGACCCATGGTGAACCTCCTCTCAAATTGTATGGCTATGTGGCCATGAGTGCTTTATTGTTCTGAAGTATTTCAAGCAACCTTGAAATACTATTATTTAGTCTTACGACGACGTACAATAAATTTATCTGACTTAGCTTTTTTACTACGCGTTTTGTAGCCAAGAGTCGGTTTACCCCAAGGTGTAACTGGAGATGGTTTACCGATTGGCGCTTTACCTTCACCACCACCGTGTGGGTGATCGTTCGGGTTCATTACAGAACCACGTACAGTTGGGCGTTTACGCATCCAACGGCTACGTCCTGCTTTACCGATGTTGATTAATTCATGTTGTTCATTACCAACTAAACCGATTGTAGCACGGCAAGTAGCAAGAATCATGCGAACTTCGCCTGAGTTTAAGCGAACCAATACGTATTTGCCTTCTTTACCAAGCACTTGTGCTTTTGTTCCAGCAGAACGGATTAATTGGCCACCTTTACCAGGTTTCATTTCGATGTTGTGGATGAATGTACCGACTGGAATATTTGCTAATGGTAACGCATTACCAGTTTTAATATCCACTTCTTCGCCAGAGACAAGTCTCATGCCAACTTCTAGTCCTTTAGGAGCTAGGATGTATGTTTTAATACCATCAGTGTAGTGTAATAACGCAATGTTTGCAGATCTGTTTGGATCATACTCAATTGTTTTCACGACAGCTTCGATATTATCTTTGTTACGTTTAAAGTCAATTACGCGGTATTGACGTTTATGACCGCCACCTTGATGACGAACCGTGATACGACCGTTATTGTTACGTCCAGCATTATTTTTAGATGGCTCTAGCAACGTTTTTTCCGGTGTAGAAGTTGTGATTTCAGCGAAATCAGAACCTGTCATATTACGACGTCCGTTCGTGGTTGGTTTATACTTTTTAATTGCCACGTCTGTGTTCCCTCCTACTTAAATAGTAATGTTTGCCGTTTGAATTACTCAGCGTCAAACAATTGGATTTCTTTAGAATCTTGTGTTAACGTCACGATAGCTTTACGACGTTTTCTTGTATATCCGGCATATTTACCCATGCGCTTAAGTTTTGGTTTAACGTTCATGATGTTGACGTTTTTGACTTTAACGCCGTCAAAAGCCGCTTCAACAGCTTGTTTCACCAAAGTTTTGTTAGCACCAAGTTGTACGTCGAACGTGTATTTTTTCTCGTCCATCGCCAACATTGACGCTTCTGTAATTACTGGGCGTTTGATGATGTCTAGTAAACTCATTATGCAAACACCTCCTCTACTTGAGTAAGAGCAGCTTGTGTAATTAACATTTTCGTGTTATTTACAACATCAAGCACACTGACATTGTCTGCTGAAATCACAGAGACATTTGGCAAGTTGCGAGCTGATAAAGCTGCAAAATCATTTCCATTTTCTAACACGACTAATACTTTAGTCGATACATCTAATTTACTTAAAACTTCTTTAAAGTCTTTAGTTTTTGGTGCATTGAAAGTCAACGCATCCACAACAACCAAATTATTTTCTGCAACTTTTTCTGATAAGACAGATTTGATTGCTAAACGACGAACTTTTTTAGGAAGTTTGTAGCTGTATGAACGTGGTGTTGGTCCGAAGACTACGCCACCGCCACGCCATTGTGGTGAACGGATTGAGCCTTGACGGGCACGACCTGTTCCTTTTTGACGCCAAGGTTTACGGCCACCGCCGCGAACAGCGCTACGGTTTTTAACCGCGTGTGTTCCTTGTCTTAATGATGCACGTTGCATGATGATTGCATCAAAGACCACACTTTCATTTGGTTCGATACCGAAAATAGCGTCGTTTAATTCCACTTCACCATTTTTCGTACCATCTTGTTTAAATAATGCTACAGTTGGCATTCCTTAGTTCCTCCTCTCTTAAACGATTATTTAGTCACTTTAGCTGACTTGA
Source organism: Vagococcus allomyrinae (assembly GCF_017829975.1). Taxonomy (GTDB): domain Bacteria; phylum Bacillota; class Bacilli; order Lactobacillales; family Vagococcaceae; genus Vagococcus_D; species Vagococcus_D allomyrinae. The sequence continues at coordinate 229,601 of NZ_JAEEGA010000005.1, forward strand.
TTTGAACTAATGATTTCTTAGAACCAGGTACATTACCTTTGATTAAGATAACATTTTTCTCTAGGTCGACACGGACAACTTCAAGATTTTGAATTGTCACACGATCGCCACCCATTTGACCGGCTAATTTTTTGTTTTTAAATACTCTATTCGGATCTACTGGACCCATTGACCCAGGACGACGGTGGTAACGAGAACCATGTGACATCGGTCCGCGAGATTGACCGTGACGTTTGATAACGCCTTGGTAACCTTTACCCTTCGTAATTCCTGTAACGTTAATGATGTCTCCTGCTTGGAAAGTATCCACCTTAACTTCTTGTCCTACTTCATATTCTCCTAGCACAACATCCTTAAACTCTTTAATGAAGCGCTTAGGAGTCGTGTTAGCTTTTGCAACATGACCTTTCGCAGGTTTGTTCGCCAAAATCTCACGCTTGTCTTGGTAACCCAATTGAATTGCTTCGTAACCATCCGTTTCCATTGTCTTAACTTGTAACACAACGTTTGGCGTAGCTTCGATAACTGTCACTGGGATTAACTCACCGTTTTCCGTGAAAATCTGTGTCATTCCTACTTTTTTACCTAAGATTCCTTTGGTCATGAGTACACCTCCATCCTCTTAATTTTTATAACTTGATTTCGATATTGACACCACTTGGTAAGTCTAGCTTCATTAAAGCGTCAACTGTTTTTGGTGTTGGATTCACAATGTCAATCAGACGTTTGTGAGTTCGCATTTCGAATTGTTCGCGCGAATCTTTGTATTTGTGTGTCGCACGGATAACCGTGTACACTGAACGATCTGTTGGCAATGGAATTGGACCAGATACACTAGCACCAGTTCTCTTTGCTGTTTCAACGATTTTCTCCGCTGATTGATCTAAAATACGGTGTTCGTACGCTTTTAAACGGATACGAATTTTTTGTTTTGCCATTTTTTTCCCTCCTTCGCCTATTTTAAAAAGTAGACATAGCTCCACGAAAATATCAAACACGGCCCTCATGGCAACGCTCCGGGGCGTGTCACAACCTCTCGTTTCTCAGCCGCAGGGGTTCTACTTAGCCCCCACTCGTACTATTTCGCTTATAGAGACAGCACCTCTAATAGTATACAAAAAAAAAAGCTTGAAAGCAAGCTTTTTTCATAGTCTTTTCAAATTAATTTTCTTTATTACCACTTAACAACTTTTCTCACGATAGCTTAGAGAAAAAAGAACTATTAATAAGCAGGTAATGGTGTATATTGAACACCCATTTGATCCATTGCATTTTCAACAAGTTTTAACTGAGCAGCTAATTCTGTCCGCTCTTCCCCCATCGGCAATGCCGCAATCGCATCTCGGGCATTATTATAACTCTCTAAAGTAAAGTCTGGCATAACAACACCATCGACCACTAAGTGACTCAATCGCTCTTGAGCAACTGCACTGTCCCCTGAAAGATTGCCAGAACCTGATGTACTCGTTGTGGCTCCCAATATTTCTTTAACAGTTGTCGCAAACTCATCCGTTATGCCACTACTATCGACACTTGCAACGACTTGTTGTTTATCTGCTTCCGTTACCCCTTCAGCTAATGTCGGGCTTTCGACAACACGACTGCCAATTAAAGCCGGCGCTGTAAACAATTGGTTTAACGCTTTTTGAATTGTCCATCTTTGAATGGCACTGTTTAAGAGCGCAACCTCTTCTTGATTCCCTTGATCCACCGTCTCTTTAACCTTATCGATATACGAATCCGTGATATCTTCCCCTAAAAACACGTGGTTTTGATCTAAAAATAAATCATTAACAGATAAATTGGTTGTTTTCTCTACAGCACTGCTACTAGTCGTTGTATCTTTGGGTATTTTTGAAGATGAATACTTCATCCCTACTATAATTGCCCCAAATGCAAAAACTGCCGACAGAAGAACAACAATATATTTATTTACTCCTCGCACAATGTTCCCTCACTTTTTCTGAAATTATCGCTCCATATCTCAGTTTACATGAAGATTCTCTTTAACTCAACATTTTTCTGACGATATCTCTATTATCCTCCGTATTTTTGATTCATTTCAGAACCATCAATCAGTATCGAGGGCGCTCTTTCTCTTAACTTCCGTTCACTTTACTCTCTCTTTTCATCAAAAAAAAGCTAGGAGCAAGCCCCTAGCTTCGTTAATTCATTAGAATTATTTAGTGATTTCAGAAACAACGCCTGAACCAACCGTACGTCCGCCTTCACGAATAGAGAAACGAGTTCCCGCTTCGATCGCGATTGGGTGGATCAATTCAACGTCGATTGCAACGTTATCACCAGGCATTACCATTTCAGTACCTTCTGGTAAGTTGATAACACCAGTTACGTCAGTTGTACGGAAGTAGAACTGAGGACGGTAGTTACCGAAGAAAGGAGTATGACGTCCGCCTTCTTCTTTGCTCAATACATAAACTTCAGCTGTGAAGTTAGTATGAGGTGTGATTGTTCCTGGAGCAGCTAATACTTGACCACGTTCGATTTCTTCACGAGCAACCCCACGAAGTAACGCACCAATGTTATCGCCAGCTTCAGCGTAATCTAATAATTTACGGAACATTTCAACACCAGTAACAGTTGTTTTGCTAGTGTCTTCTTTGATCCCAACGATTTCGATTTCATCGCCGACTTTGATTGTTCCACGTTCAACACGGCCTGTCGCAACAGTACCACGACCAGTGATAGAGAATACATCCTCAACTGGCATCATGAATGGTTTGTCATGGTCACGTTCAGGAGTTGGGATATAAGTATCCACAGCTTCCATCAATTCCATGATTTTTTCTTCGTACATTTCTTCGCCTTCAAGGGCTTTAAGAGCTGAACCAGCAACGATTGGAGTATCATCACCAGGGAAATCGTAGTCGCTTAATAGATCGCGAACTTCCATTTCAACTAGTTCTAATAATTCTTCATCATCAACCATATCCATTTTGTTTAAGAATACAACGATGTATGGAACACCAACGTTACGAGACAAAAGGATGTGCTCGCGAGTTTGTGGCATTGGACCATCAGCAGCAGATACTACTAAGATAGCGCCGTCCATTTGTGCAGCACCAGTGATCATGTTTTTAACGTAATCCGCGTGACCTGGGCAATCTACGTGAGCGTAGTGACGGTTAGCAGTTTCATATTCGATATGAGAAGTAGAGATTGTGATACCACGTTCTTTTTCTTCTGGAGCGTTATCGATATCCGCATAGTTTTGAGCTTCACCAAAACCTTTTTTAGATAATACAGTTGCAATTGCAGCTGACAAAGTTGTTTTACCATGGTCAACGTGTCCAATAGTACCCACGTTAACGTGTGGTTTAGAACGGTCAAATTTTTCTTTACCCATCTTAAATAAATCCTCCTAAATGTTTTTAGTTTTTATTTTCGAGGTTGACTTGAGCCGAGACTCAAGCCACCATCTTCACAGTCATTTTACATGATTCCAAGCAGAAAAGACAGCATAAGCTACTAGTCTGCAGAACCACCATTTTTCTTGATGATTTCTTCTTGAATTGATTTTGGCACATCTTCGTAATGATCAAATGTCATAGTAAAGATACCACGACCTTGAGTTGCAGAACGTAATGTTGTCGCATAACCAAACATTTCAGCAAGTGGCACCATCGCACGAACTACTTGAGAGTTCCCGCGGGCTTCCATTCCTTCAACGCGGCCACGACGAGCCGTTACGTGTCCCATGATATCACCTAAGTAATCTTCTGGAACAATCACTTCAATTGCCATGATCGGCTCTAAGATAGCAGGTTGAGCTTTCTTAGCGGCAGCACGAAGCGCCATAGAAGCAGCAACACGGAACGCTGTCTCATTCGAGTCAACATCATGGTAAGATCCGTCAAATAGTTTTGCTTTGATATCCACCAATGGGTATCCAGCAAGCACACCATTGTCCATTGAGGCTCTTAAACCAGCTTCAACTGCAGGAATATATTCACGAGGAACAACCCCACCGACAATTGCATTTTCAAAGGCGAAACCGCCACCTTCTTCATTAGGTGTAAATTCAATCCAAACGTGTCCGAACTGACCTTTACCACCAGACTGACGAACAAACTTACCTTCGGCAACAGTAACTGGCGCACGGAATGTTTCACGATATGAAACTTGTGGCGCACCAACGTTGGCTTCAACTTTAAACTCACGACGCATACGGTCTACAAGAACGTCTAAGTGAAGTTCTCCCATACCAGCGATGATTGTTTCACCTGTTTCAGGGTTAGTTGATGCATGGAAAGTTGGATCTTCTTCTGATAATTTTTGTAAAGCAGTCCCCATTTTATCTTGGTCAGCTTTTGATTTTGGTTCAATTGCGACTTCGATAACGGGTTCTGGGAATTCCATAGACTCAAGAATAACTTGATTCTTTTCATCACATAGAGTATCTCCAGTTGTTGTATCTTTCAATCCAACAGCAGCGGCGATATCCCCAGCGTACACTTCAGAAATTTCTTCACGAGAGTTGGCATGCATCTGTAAGATACGACCAACACGTTCGCGTTTGCCTTTAGAAGAGTTCTTCACGTATGAACCAGATTGTAAAATACCTGAGTAAACACGGAAGAAAGTTAGACGACCTACAAATGGGTCAGTCATTACTTTAAAAGCTAGTGCAGAAAATGGCGCATCGTCAGAAGACTCGCGAACCACTTCTTCATCAGTATCAGGATCGATACCTGTAATCGGAGGAACTTCTGTCGGTGATGGTAGGTATGAAATAACCCCATCAAGCATTAGTTGAACTCCTTTATTTTTGAAAGCAGAACCACAAAATACTGGGTAGAACTCAACAGCAAGTGTCGCACGACGAATCGCCGCGTTTAACTCTTCGTTAGAGATTTCTTCACCTTCTAAGTATTTTTCAGTTAAGATTTCATCAGTTTCAGCAACAGCTTCCACTAATTTTTCACGCCATTCTTCAGCTAACTCACGGTATTCTTCTGGAATTTCTTCCTCGCGAATATCAGTTCCTTCGTCGTTTGTGTAGATTTCAGCTTTCATTGTAATTAAGTCGATAATTCCAGTGAAAGTGTCTTCAGCACCGATCGGCAATTGAACTGGGTGAGCGTTAGCTTGTAAACGATCGTGTAATGTTCCAGTTGAGTACAAGAAATCTGCCCCAATTTTATCCATTTTGTTAATGAAAACAATCCGGGGAACACCATATGTTGTCGCTTGACGCCATACAGTTTCAGTTTGAGGCTCAACACCTGATTGAGCATCTAAAACGGTAACCGCACCATCTAATACACGTAATGAACGTTCAACTTCAACAGTGAAATCCACGTGACCAGGTGTATCGATAATGTTAACGCGGTGACCTTTCCAAGATGCCGTTGTAGCAGCAGACGTAATTGTGATACCGCGTTCTTGCTCTTGTTCCATCCAGTCCATTTGAGAAGCTCCATCATGAGTTTCTCCAATTTTGTGAATTTTACCAGTATAATAAAGGATACGCTCTGTTGTGGTTGTTTTACCAGCATCAATATGAGCCATGATCCCGATGTTACGAGTTTTATCTAGGGTAAATTCTCTAGGCATTCTTTTATCTCCTCTCATATGATAAATGTTTCGTTTAAAGCAAAGCTATCTGACAATCAAATCGCATCAGCTAATTGAAAGACAGAGAGGATTTTACCAACGGTAATGAGCAAACGCTCTGTTGGCATCAGCCATTTTATGTGTGTCTTCACGTTTCTTAACTGAAGCACCAGTATTATTAGCAGCATCCATGATTTCTTTAGCTAGGCGTTGTTCCATTGTATGTTCTCCGCGTAGACGGGCATAGTTGGCAATCCAACGTAAACCTAAAGTAATTTGACGTTCTGGGCGTACTTCAACAGGAACTTGATAGTTAGAACCACCAACACGGCGAGCTTTAACTTCTAAAACAGGTTTAACGTTATCCATGGCTTGCATAAACACTTCCAACGGATCATTACCTGTAGACTCTTTAATAATTTCAAAGGCATTATAAATAATGCTTGCGGCTGTACCACGCTTACCATCAACCATGATGCGGTTGATTAAACGAGTAACATCTTTTGAATGAAAAATCGGATCTGGTAAAACTTCACGTTTTGTTACAGGACCTTTACGAGGCATCCAAAATTCCTCCTTCCGAGAATAATTTTTTTTTAGTTATTTTTTTATAGTTAATGAGACAATCCTTACGCTTTCGCTGGTTTAGGGCGTTTAGCACCATATTTAGAACGGCTTTGTTTACGGTCGGTAACACCGGCTGTATCAAGCGCGCCACGAACAATATGGTAACGTACTCCTGGTAAATCTTTTACACGTCCACCACGAATCAAGACCACACTATGCTCTTGAAGGTTGTGTCCAATCCCAGGGATATAAGCTGTTACCTCGATATTGTTTGACAAACGTACACGAGCGTACTTACGTAACGCCGAGTTAGGTTTTTTAGGTGTCATTGTTCCTACACGAGTACATACTCCACGTTTTTGAGGAGCATTAGTGTCAGTAAAAGATTTTTTTAAACTATTGTATCCTTTACCCAATGCAGGTGAACCAGATTTAGTCGTTTTTGATTGACGAGATTTACGGATTAATTGATTAATCGTTGGCATTCTTTGTTTCCTCCTTCCCTACTTGGCTTTCTAGTACCACACATCCAGGTGGTTCATTTTTTACGATAAAAATAAAGCAAGCAAACTTGCAATCATCGTTAGAAATGCTTTTCAGACAGTCAGAACGTTTCAATAAACTGTACTTTAAGCACCTTTAAAATCTTAACATACTATCTAAGGAACTGTCAACCATTATTCGCATTTATTTTACTTTGCCTTAAATTGACGATTACTTCAAAACAGTCTTCCAATTTTGCTCAACTATCAGTAGAATAGAGGGGTATACTATAGTAGTAAATGACAACTCAGCATTAACTAAGACAACTTGGAGGGTACTATGAACTTAAAACAAATGGTCGGCATTGAAGCAGCAACACATGTCAAATCTGGCATGGTCGTAGGATTAGGAACAGGGTCTACAGCTTATTATATGGTAGAAGAAGTAGGCCGCCGCATCAAAGAAGAAGGCTTGAACATTGTCGGGGTAACAACCTCAAAAGCAACTGAGGCACAAGCTCTGGCTTTAGGCATTCCTTTAAAAAGTATTGACGACGTCACTCATGTTGATCTAACAATCGATGGAGCTGACGAAATTAGCGCTGATTTCCAAGGCATTAAAGGGGGCGGTGCAGCTTTACTATTCGAAAAAATTGTGGCGACTTATTCTAACAAAAACATTTGGATTGTCGATGAGTCTAAATTGGTCGTTAAATTAGGCCAATTTCCTTTACCGGTTGAAGTTATTCCTTACGGCTCAACCCAATTGCTAAATTTATTTGCTACCAAAGAGATGGCACCGACACTTCGCCGCAAAGAAAATGGCGATATTGTCAAAACAGACAGTCAAAATTACATCATTGACTTACAACTCGATCAGATTGACTCACCAAAAGAACTGGGGACGTGGTTAAGTAGTTTGCCTGGAGTCGTCGAACACGGACTTTTTTTAGATGTGGTTAACACGGTGATTGTCGGGCGTGAAAATGGCCCTGAAACCATTCAGGTTAATCATTAATTAGCTAAGTAAGAAAAAGACTGAAAATTTTCAGTCTTTTTTCCCTTGCTCTTTTATTCCATTATAGACTGTACTATAATAAAGTTATTAAAAGAGAAAAAAATCACAAAGAAATACGAGGAGTTGTATTATGCGTTCACCAGAAGAAATTCTAGAAATTAGTATTCAAATGGGGGCAAAAAAAGTCGCTAAACCTTTACAAGCTAAGTTAATTCTCGGGTTTGTTGGTGGCGCGATGATTTCCCTCGGGTATTTAGCTTATGTTAGGGTCATCTCATCAGTGGCCCATCAATGGGGAAGTTTTGCCAGTTTTATCGGTGCTTGTGTCTTTCCAATCGGCTTAATCGTTATTTTGCTTGGCGGTGGCGAACTGATCACTGGCAATATGATGGCCGTGGCCAGTGCTTGGCTAGATAAAAAAGTCACCGCTAAAGAGCTGTGGTTAAACTGGTTGACTATTACGTTGGCAAACTTTGTCGGCGCCTTGTTCGTCGCTTATTTTTTTGGTCACATCGTTGGTCTTACCAGTACTGGTGTTTATTTAGAAGAAACCATTTCTGTGGCTCAAGCCAAGATTGCGGCAACCCCGCTACAGGCTTTTGTCTCAGGTATCGGCTGTAACTGGTTTGTCGGACTAGCTTTATGGTTGTGTTACGGGGCCAAAGACGGTGCAGGAAAAATCCTCGCCATCTGGTTCCCCGTCATGACGTTTGTCGCAATTGGCTTTCAGCATAGTGTGGCAAATATGTTTATCATTCCCGCTGCTATTTTTGAAGGTGGGGCTACTTGGCTGCAATTTATTCAAAATGTCATCCCTGTCTACTTTGGAAATATCATCGGTGGCGCTGTTATGGTTAGCGCCATCTATTATTACTCATTAAAACATCACGACTAAATCGTGGTGTTTTTTGCTTGCCGCTCAATCAATAGCTATCAGTGGCATGTTTCTTCAATTAGCGCTACAATGGCATTAGTGATACATAGACCTAGACATTCTGAAAAGGAGTTGCTACAATGCCAAAATTAGTATTTGTCCGCCACGGATTGAGTGAATGGAATGCTCTTAACTTGTTTACAGGTTGGGAAGACGTGGATTTAAGTGAAAAAGGAATCGAAGAAGCCAAAGAAGCAGGAAAAAAGATCAAAGAAGCTAATATACAGTTTGACGTGGCGTTCACTTCTGTCTTAAAGCGCGCGATTAAGACTTGCCACTACGTTCTTGAAGGCTCTGACCAAATCTGGGTTCCTGAGCATAAATCTTGGCGTTTAAACGAGCGGCACTACGGCGCTCTCCAAGGTCTTAACAAACAGGAAACTGCCGATAAATATGGCGCTGATCAAGTCCAATTATGGCGTCGGTCCTATGATACATTGCCACCGCTTTTAGAGGCGACTGATCCAAAATCAGCCGTTAACGATCGCCGTTATAGCCATTTGGATAAACGAGTCATCCCTGGTGGTGAGAATTTAAAAGTAACCCTTGAACGAGCCATTCCATATTGGGATGACCACATTGCGCCAGCCTTAATTGACGGTCAGACCGTTTTAGTGGCCGCTCATGGCAATTCATTAAGAGCCTTAGCCAAACATATAGAAAAGATTTCCGATGACGACATCATGGCTTTGGAAATCCCAACAGGACAACCGTTAGTTTATGAACTAAACGATGATCTGAGCGTCGTCAAAAAATATTACCTATAAAAAAAGAGCGTGAAAAACCTATTTTTGGTTTTTTACGCTCTTTTCAATTAAAAACTAGCTTTCAGTATGGCTTCCACATCATCGACTGATAAAGGAACAAACGCAGCGTCAGCTATCGTACTGTGTTCCACAGCTTTTTCCGCCATCAATCTCAGTTTACTGTCATCGATTCCAACTTCTGGCAAGGTCATTGGAATGCCCCAGCTGGTAAACGTGTCGTAAAGTGCTTTGATTCCTTGACGAGCGATATCAAAGGACTCACCTTCCCGAGAGATACCAAATACATTGACCGCAAATTCAACAAATTGCCCCACAGTCTGCTCATTTAAAACATGAGTCATCCAACGTGGTGTCACTATCGCCAACCCAATGCCGTGAGTAATATCATAAAAAGCACTTAATTCATGTTCAATCGCATGACAAGACCACGTTCCTTCTTTTCCTTTCCCTGTTAATCCATTTAAAGCTAGCGAACTGGACCACATTAAATTGGCCCGTGCTTCATAATCTGTCGGTGTGGCAAGAGCAATTGGGGTATAGTTAACAACTGTCTTCATGATCCCCTCAGCGATTCTATCTTGAACACTGGCAGACGTATTACGACTAAAATAATTTTCAATTAAATGACTAAAGATATCAGCCGAACCAGCTGCAGTTTGTACAGCAGGAACCGAGTAAGTGTAGGTAGGATCTAAAATAGAGACCTTAGGCAACAAGCTTTGGCCACCCATTCCCAATTTTTCATTGGTCGCTAAATTAGTGATTACAGCGCCGCCATTCATTTCTGAACCTGTTGCTGACATGGTTAAAATCGTCACCAATGGAATCGCTTCTCCAACTAACCCACGGTTCTGAGTAAAGTCCCAAGGATTGCCATCATAATAACGTGCAGCCGCAATCGCTTTGGCACAATCAATCGTTGAACCGCCACCAACTGCTAAAATGACCCCAATATTTTCTTGTCGGCAAAGTTCTGCCCCTTTAATGACTGTCTCTAAGCGAGGGTTTGGCTCAACACCCGCTAATTCAGTGACGGTAAAATCCGTTCCAAGTAACTCCATCACCTTTTGATAAATCCCATTTTTCTTAATACTGCCACCACCATAAACTAACAGAACATTTTGTCCATATGTTTGTAATGCTTCTGGCAAATGACTAATTTGGCCTTCACCAAATAAAATTGACGTCGGTACATGAAAATTAAAATTGTTCATTTAAATAAACCTGCCTTTCATTTTTTACCTAACACTACTAGGATAACGCAAAAATCAAAAAAAGACTATCCTTCCACAGTATCTGCAGATGAATAGTCTCTCTTATTACTCTTGAATAATCGTATCCAAGGCCACAACCATCATCTCATCAAACGTTTTTTGTCGCTCTTCAGAGGTCGTTTCTTCGCCGGTTAAAATATGATCACTAACCGTCATAATCGCCAAGGCTTGCACGTGGTATTTAGCAGCCAGATAGTACAAGACTGCTGCTTCCATTTCAATTCCTAAGACACCATGTTCCCCTAAGCGGAAGACTTCATCCATGTTATCTTTATAAAAGACATCGTCTGATAAAACATTGCCGACATGAATGTTAAAGCCTTTTTCCTTTGCCAAATTGTACGATGTTAACAAGAGGTCAAAATCAGCAATTTGCGGGAAATCATGTTTAGGAAAATCATTGCGAATGATATTAGAAGAAGTGGCCGCTGCTTGGGCAATCACCAAGTCACGAACATGAACATCTCTTTGAATCGACCCGCACGTTCCCACACGAATTAATTTTTTGACATCATACTCACGAATCAATTCCGTCGCGTAAATTGCCGCTGAGGGCATGCCCATCCCCGTTCCTTGAACAGAGACCGGGACGCCTTTGTAAGTTCCGGTGTATCCTAACATGCCACGGACTTCATTGTACAGCTTCGGTTCCTCCAAGAAGGTCTCTGCAATGTACTTTGCTCTTAATGGGTCTCCAGGTAATAATATTTTATCGGCGATGTCGCCTTTTGTTGCTCCAATATGGACGCTCATTCTTACACCTCACCTTAGATATTTTTTAGCGTTTCTTTAATCAACGATTTGAAATCCGCTTTGACGCGTTCTGTTGTTTCGACAACTTCCGCATGATTTAAATTAGCTTGCATCCCCGCTGCCAAATTGGTCACACAGGTAATACCAAGAACACGCATACCCATGTGGCGGGCCACGATAACTTCTGGAACAGTTGACATACCTACCGCATCGGCTCCCATGGCACGTGACATACGGATTTCAGCCGGTGTTTCATAGGTTGGACCTGTATAGCCCATGTAAACCCCTTGTTGAAGGGTAATTTTTAATTGATCGGCAATACGACGGGTGATTTTACCGTATTCTTTGTCATAAGGCTCAGACATATCTGGGAAGCGTGGCCCTAGATTTTCATCGTTTTCACCGATTAACGGATTGGTCCCTGTAAAATTGATTTGATCCGTAATCAGCATTAAATTCCCTGGTGTAAATGAAGTGTTAACCCCACCTGCCGCATTGGTTACGATCATTGAATGAGCACCTAAAGCTTTCATCACCCGCACAGGGAAGGTCACCACTTGCATAGTGTTGCCTTCATAAAAGTGAAAACGCCCTTGCATCGCTAATACTTTCTTACCTGATAAATCACCATAAACCAGTTGTCCTGCATGACCAACCACTGTTGACACGGGGAAGTTAGGAATATCTTCATAAGGAATGACGATTGGATTGTCAATTTCATCGCCTAGTTCACCTAATCCTGAACCTAGGATTAAACCGAACTCAACTTCTTTCACCCCTTTGCTTTGGATATAAGTTGCTGTTTCTTTTAATTGTTCACTTAATGTTTTCGTCATTTGTTTTAACGCTCCCGTTCTATTTTAAATCAGCTAAAAAGCTGTTGCCGTTTTCCGTGGCAGGAACACCGAAGTTTTCCGCAATCGTGGCTGAAATATCCGCATAAAACCCTTGTGGCAAGTGGCCGTGACCTGTCATTTTTTTACTGTAAGCCAATAATGGCACATATTCACGAGTATGATCGGTTCCTGGGAAGGTCGGATCGTTTCCGTGGTCAGCCGTGATTAACAACAAATCATCTTCTGCCATGGCCTCGTAAATTTCTGGTAAACGGGCATCAAACTCATCAATAGCCTGACCGTAACCTACGACATCCCGTCGGTGACCAAATAAAGCATCAAAATCAACCAAGTTAGTAAAACTTAAACCGGTAAAGTCTTGCTTCATCACTTCGATTAACTTATCAACCCCATCCATATTAGAAGCCGTTCGCACAAACTCAGTGATGCCTTGACCATTAAAGATATCGTTGATTTTACCAACAGCGATCACGTCTTTACCTGCTTCTTTTAGTGAATCAAGTACTGTATGACCAAATGGATCTAGAGCGTAGTCATGACGGTTTGCCGTACGCTTAAAGTTACCAGGCTCACCAAGATAAGGACGAGCGATAATGCGACCGATCATATAAGGATCCTCTTTAGTAATATCACGAACGTACTGACAAATACGATACAATTCTTCTAGGGGAATCACTTCTTCATGAGCAGCAATTTGTAAAACAGGATCTGCTGAAGTGTAGACAATTAAATCGCCAGTTTTCATTTGATGTTCGCCATAATCATCTAAGACTTGTGTGCCACTGTATGGCAAGTTACAGACAATACCGCGACCAGAAAACTCAGAAATTTTAGCCAACAACTCTTTTGGGAATCCTTCTGGAAAGACTCTAAAGGGCGTTTCGATATTTAAGCCCATGATTTCCCAGTGACCTGTCATCGTGTCTTTCCCTACCGAAATTTCTTCTAACTTAGTAGCATAGCCTTGGTGATCAGCAATGGCTTCAACGCCTTTGAGTGGTTCAATTGTGCCTAACCCCAATTCTTCCATATGAGGAACGGTTAAACCAGCTTTTTCCGCAATATGACCTAAGGTGTGACTGCCAACATCGCCAAATTTTTCCGCATCTGGTGCTTCACCAATTCCAACTGAATCTAATACGACTAAATGCACTCTCTTAAACATGTTATTGCCTTCTTTCTGATTTTCTATAAACATACGCTAGGTACTATAAACGTGCCATAAGCCAGGCTAATTAGCCCGACTTGGCACGTAAATTGACGCTATTTAGATTTAATGTAATTTTGCCCGCCTGCTTTAGGTCCAGAAGCTTTCCCTAAGAAGATAACCAATACAATGATCGTTAGGACATAAGGCAATGATTCCAAGTATACTTTGGGAATATTAGCAATGAATGGAATATCCGATCCAGCAATACTTAGATTTTGTGCAAACCCAAAGAACAAGGCTGCTCCCATTGCACCAAGTGGATTCCATTTACCAAAAATCATCGCTGCCATGGCGATAAATCCTTGACCTGCAATCGTGGTGATTGCAAAACGACCAGAAATGGTTTGAGCAAAAACAGCTCCACCCATCCCACCAAGGACACCTGATAACAAAACACCTGAATAACGCATGAGATACACATTTATCCCTAAAGTATCTGCTGCCTGTGGATTTTCACCAACTGCTCGTAATCTTAATCCGAACTTTGTTTTGTACACAATAAACCACGCTAAAACAGCAATTACTATTGCCACGTAGGCCGGCAAAGAGGTCTTTCTGAAAAATAATTCCCCTAAAATAGGAATATCCTTTAGAATAGGAAATGAAAAGTAGCCAAATGATTCTTTAATCATCTCTGTTTGGCCTTTTCCATAAATTACTTTGATCAGAAAGACTGCTAAAGCAGGGGCCATTAAGTTAACCACGGTACCACTAATAATATGATCTGCACGTAAATTTACTGTGGCTACTGCGTGTAGCAATGAGAAAACCATTCCAACGCCGGCGCCTACTAAACAGGCAACCCAAGGTGTCCAAGCGCCTAAGACATCGGCAAACGTTAGATTAAAGACGATTGAGCTAAAGGCACCCATCACCATAATCCCTTCAAGACCTACGTTTACAATTCCTCCGCGTTCAGAAAATACACCGCCAAGAGCAGTTAAAATCAGAGGAGTCGAATAAACTAAGGTTTGTGTCACAATCGATGCTAATGTTGCTAATAGTTTCGGATCCATTATATGACTCCCCCTTCTTCATCGGTTTTTTCCACGGCCATAGTCACTTCAGCTGGTTCTGGCCGATTTTTCTTGTTATTCCCTATTTTATTCAAGAAGAAACGGATTAAGTAGCTAATTCCCACAAAGAAAATAATAGAGGCAATCACAACATCGACTAACTCTGTCGGCACCCCTGCGCCCAGTGGCATTCCTTGCCCACCTAGTTTTAAGACACTGAAAAGTAGTGCCGATAAAAGAATTCCTACAGAACTACCCGCTCCTAGAAGTGAAACCGCCATCCCATCAAACCCTATGCTTAAGGACGAACCTTGAACAAAGAAATTACCAAAAGTTCCCAAGCCATAAACAACGCCACCTAAACCTGCTAAGGTACCTGAAATAATCATCGATAGGACAATGGTTCGCTTGCTGCTCATTCCCGCATATTCTGAGGCAAATGGATTTAATCCAACGGAACGAATTTCAAATCCCAAAGTTGTTTTTTTCATTAAGAACCAAACCAAAACTAAAAATATCAAGGCTAAGAAAATACCTAAATTAAGACGTGAGCCACCAGATATTTCTGTTAAGAATGGGGTTCTTAAACTAGCATTTGCGCCAACCATTTTCGTAACACCTTTTGTTCCTAAGATGCCTGGTGCCATTAAGTTATTAACAATATGAGTACTTGTATAAAGAAAAACATAATTAAGCATGATGGTGACAATAACCTCACTGGTACCAAAATAAGCTCTTAGCACACCTGGAATTGCGGCTGCAAAAGCACCCGCAGCAGCCCCTGCTAAAACAGCTACAACCACGACCACTATCCGCGGTGCATCAGGCATTGATAAAGCCACCCAAATACTCGTTACCCAACCGCACAGAGCTTGACCTGACAGCCCAATATTGAAAAAACCTGCCGAATTAGCCACCGAAAACCCTAACGCTGTAAAAATTAACGGTGCGGCTGAAACAAAAATCTCCCCAATACTCTTTGGTCCTTGGAAAGCTGTATTAAACATCGCTTTATAACCCGCAACTGGATCGTAATTAAAAATCATCATAATAATAGCTCCTAGTACAAATCCCATGATAACTGACAGAACAGGAACTAGTATATTTTTAATTTTCTCTAGTTTATTATCCAACACTCTCACCCGCCTTCGACTGTCTCAGTTCTTCCCGTGCCTCTTCCAATGAATAACCGGCCATTAATAAGCCTAATTCATTTTCAGTCGTCACCTTGGGATCAACAATCCCGACAATTTCCCCTGCATGAATTACTGCAATTCGATCGGAAACATTTAAAATCTCCTCTAATTCAAAACTGACCACTAAAACAGCCTTTTGTCGATCCCGCTGTTCAATCAACCGCTTATGAATGTATTCAATGGCACCAACATCTAGTCCACGAGTCGGTTGCGACACGATTAATAACTCTGGATTGCGGTCAACCTCACGAGCAATAATGGCCTTTTGTTGATTACCGCCTGATAATGCTTTAGCTGGCACAAGCTCATTCGTCGTTCTAACATCGTATTCGTCGATTAACTTACGTGCATATGAATTGATTTGGCCATAATTCAACATGCCATTTTTGCTTAAAGGTGGCTGATAATAGGTTTGTAGCGCAATATTTTCAGCCAAACTCATCTCTAAGACTAAGCCATCACGATGGCGATCTTCTGGAACGTGCCCAACTCCTTTTTCAGTAATTTGTCGCGGACGTAAATTAACAATCGACTCGCCTTTTAATTCTATCGAGCCACTTTCAATTTTACGTAATCCAGTTAATGCCTGTATTAATTCAGACTGGCCATTGCCGTCAATACCGGCAATCCCCATAATTTCTCCTGCACGAACATCCAGACTTAACCCTTTAACTGCTGGCAACCCACGGCTTTCATTAACCACTAAATCTTTGACTGATAACACTACATCAGTTGGGTTAGCAGGTCCTTTGGGTGTCGTAAATGATACGGAGCGACCAACCATCATATCGGCTAGTTGTTGAGAAGAAACATCTTTCACCTTGACCGTATCAATTCCTCGACCTCGACGAATTACCGTACATAAATCTGCTACTTTTTTAATTTCATCTAATTTATGAGTAATCAGAATAATCGACTTACCTTCTTTAACCAGCCCTTGCATGATAATAATTAATTCATCAATTTCTTGAGGCGTTAACACGGCTGTTGGTTCATCAAAAATTAGAATATCCGCTCCGCGATAGAGGGTTTTCAGTATCTCCACCCGCTGCTGCATCCCGACAGAGATGTCACGAATATATGCTTTTGGATTAACATCTAATCCATATTGCTTTGAAACTTTCTCGATTTCCTTCTCAGCCGCTCGTTGATCCAGCACACCAGCATGCGTTAACTCACTACCCAAAATAATATTCTCCGTCACTGTAAACGCCTCTACTAGCATAAAATGCTGATGGACCATGCCAATCCCTAAGCGATTAGCAGCCGTTGGACTTGATATATTTACTTTTTCACCTTTGATAAATATCTCACCAGAAGTCGGTTCTAATAATCCTGATAAAATATTCATCAATGTTGATTTCCCAGCGCCATTTTCTCCTAACAAAGCGTGAATTTCTCCCGGACTAACTTTTAAATTAATGTCATCATTTGCTTTAAAAGTTCCGAACTGCTTTGTAATATTGCGCATCTCAATCACATATTCTCCTTGAGCCACGTGTTGTCACATCCTTACATTATTGTTTTTACTGTCTGTGCCTTTATTTGAAACGTTTTACCTAGTTGTCACTCAACTATAACCGATTATTTCAAATAGCGGCCTCTTTCCTAACACTACAGGCAGCACTCACGCTAAATCACTGTTCCCCTTCTTATTTCAGCTGACTTATTATGTCACTTATCGCGATGATGCTGTATTTTGGGATTGGATGTAGGAATAGATGACTTGTTTAATCATCTAATTGAAACATTCAAAATAAATAGCATGACTTTAGGACATTACCTTAAATGCTTCAGTAAAAGTTAAACTATTTATTGAAGCTACTTGATACACGGTGGTATCAAGTAGCTCAGAATGACTATATTACTTTTCTGGTGTTTCACTTACAACGATTTCTTCTGAAATAATTTTATCTTTCGCTTCTTGAATCGCTTTTTTAGCATCTTCTCCAACATAACCTTCTGTTAAATCAACACCACCATCTTTTAATCCATAAACTAAGTGTTCGCCACCAGGAAACTCATCTTTAAGAGCACGATTAGAGATATCTTGAACCGCTGCACCTACGCCTTTAAGTGTAGAAGTCAATGTAAAGTTATCTTCTTTACCGTCTTTAGTTTTGTATACGCCATCAGCATCTTGATCTCTATCTACGCCAATTACCCATACTTTTTCTTGATCGCCTGTTTCATTAATGTCTTTCGCTTCTTGGAATACCCCAGTACCTGTACCACCAGAAGCATGGAAAATAATATCTGCTCCACCTTGATACATTGCAGCTGCTAAGGCTTTTCCTTTTGCAGGATCACCAAATGATGCTGCATATTTAACATCTACTTTGATATCTTTTTTCAATTTTTCAGCTGTTTCTTTCACACCTTGAACAAAACCTGCTTCAAAGCGGTCAATTACAACCCCTTCTTCGCCACCAATAAAGCCAACATGGTCAGTTTTTGTACTATAAGCTGCAGCAACACCAGCTAAGTATGATGCTTCATTATCTTTAAACGTTGCAGAAACTACATTATCTTTATCTTCAATAACATCATCAATAATCCCAAAATTTGTATCAGGATTGGCTTCAGCCGCTGTTGTAACAGCATCTTTTAGCAAGTAACCAATTCCGAAAATAGTTTGAAAGCCGTTCGAAACAGCTTGGTCCATATTTGTTGTATAAGCGGATGCATCATCTGATTGAATATAAGCAAAACCATCTGCACCTTCAGATAAATTATTTTCTTTCCCCCAAGCCTGTAGCCCTTCCCAAGCTGATTGGTTAAATGACTTATCATCTACACCACCAATATCTGTTACAATAACAGCACTGTGCTTAGCACCATCACTACCACTTGCTTTACTATCATCAGTTGCTTTGTCTTTACCGCCTCCGCCACACGCTACCAAAGTTGCAGCTAAACCTAGTGTTAATAAACCCAATCCAATCTTTTTCGATGTCTTCATCTTGTAAAGCCCCCTGTATATTTTTTTTATTTAACAGCCATTACTGACCGATTAAATCACAAAGAAATTATAGTTGTTCTTCCGTAAATGAATATGGCATTAACTCTCCGACCGTCATCTCTTTTGTCACACCATCTTTATTGACCAACGTCACCGGCATGGACGAATCACAAAACTCCACCATCACTTGACGACAGGCGCCACATGGCGAAATGGGATCATCGGTATCTCCTGCAACCACCAGATGTTTAAAGTCACGATGCCCTTCTGACACAGCTTTAAAAAATGCGGTACGTTCAGCACAATTGGTTAGGCCAAAAGAGGCATTTTCAATATTAACCCCTGTAAAAATCTGATCATCTTTAGTAACTAAGCATGCTCCCACAGGAAATTTTGAATAAGGAACATAGGCACGCTGATAAACCTGGCACGCTTCCTTAATCCACTGTTCTTTCACTGACGACACTCTCCTTCTAAAAAGCTATTTTATCCCTCGGTAATGGCGATACTGGCACTCGTTCCAAGACGTGTCGCACCTGCGTCAATCATACTTTGAGCTTCTTTAGCGGTATGAATTCCACCAGATGCTTTGACTCCCATCTCAGGGCCAACAGTTGCACGCATCAGCGCCACATCTTCAACCTTGGCTCCCCCTGTGGAAAAACCAGTGGATGTTTTAACAAAATCCGCTCCCGCTTCCTTGGCCAAACGACTGGCTGTGACGATCTCGTCATTAGTTAACAGACTCGCTTCAATAATGACCTTGACTAACGCTTTATCCTTAGCTACCTTCACAACCGCTTCAATGTCTTCTTTAATAAATGCCTCATTCCCTGCTTTTAACTGTCCGATATTAATGACCATGTCAATTTCATCCGCTCCATTGGCAATGGCATCTCGGGTTTCAAAGGCTTTAACTTCGGTTGTATTAGCGCCTAAAGGAAAGCCAATCACCGTACAAACGGCGACAGGTTCTTTTAATAGAAGTTCACTGGCTAACTTGACCCATGTTGGATTGACACAAACAGAATAAAATTGATGTTTTTTCGCTTGGTTAATCAATTTTTTGATATCAGCTTCTTTTGCATCTGCTTTTAATAGTGTGTGATCAATTTTTCGATTGAAACTCATTGTTCACCTCTCCTTCCCCTCATATAAACGTCTTATTTAGTGACTATTTTTCTAACTAGCTGTGGTTCTTCAACGGTTTCACCGATTTCAATATTGTCGTACAACATCTGTTTCACGTCATCCACATTCTCGCGATTGGCATAAATGGTCACCAGTGGTTCACCTTCAGTAACATCCATGCCCACCTTTTTATGTAATTTAACCCCGACGGTATAATCAATCAGGTCTTCTTTTGTCTTACGTCCAGCTCCTAATAACATGGCCGCAACACCGATACTTTCGGCTTGTATTTCTCGAACACAGCCACTACTTTTAGCCAGTAACTCAATGGTATACTTAGCCACGCCCATCTTTTCCGGATGATCAACCACATCTGGATCGCCGCCTTGATTCTGAATCATCTCTTTAAATTTCTCAAGGGCCTTGCCAGACTCTAACGCTTCAACTAAGAGCCCTCGAGCCTCTTCCAATGTTTTAGCATGACCTGCCAGAACCACCATTTGACTTCCCAAAACGTAAACCATCTCGGTTAAATCTTCTGGGCCTTTACCTTGCAGTGTTTCAATCGCTTCCACGATTTCTATTGAGTTACCAATGGCTTCACCTAAAGGTTGAGACATATCAGAAATCACTGCCATCGTCCGCCGTCCGGCTAACTCACCGATGCGAACCATGGTTTCAGCCAACCGAGTGGCATCGTCAATATTTTTCATAAAAGCACCGTCACCTGTTGTTACATCCAAGACGATGGCATCCGCTCCTGACGCAATTTTCTTGCTCATGATTGAACTGGCAATCAGTGGAATTGAGTCGACGGTTGCTGTTACATCTCTTAGGGCGTACAAGGTTTTGTCTGCGGGGGCAAGATCACCAGATTGGCCAGTAACAGCAACTTGACTCTCATTTACCAGTTGAATAAATTTATCATTAGGTAATTCAACTTGGAAACCAGGGATTGCTTCTAACTTATCGATTGTGCCACCTGTATGGCCCAAACCGCGGCCGGACATTTTAGCGACAGGCACACCAATACTGGCAACTAAAGGCGCTAAGACGATTGTCGTTGTATCACCAACACCACCAGTAGAATGCTTATCTACTTTAATGCCGTTAATAGAAGATAAATCTATGACATCTCCTGAATTAGCCATGGCTAAAGTCAACGCGGTAATTTCTTCATCACTCATGTCTTCATAAAAAATAGTCATCAGGAACGCACTGACTTGATAATCAGGAATCGTACCATCAGTTAAACCTTTTACGAAAAAATCAATCTCTGTCTTTGTCAGCTCTTTACCTGCTCGTTTCTTCTCAATCAGGTCGATCATTCTCATTGTTATTTATCCCCCTATATGTCTTCACTATTATAACGAAATTTGTTGAAAAGGTAAAAATAAAAATAGTAAAACGTTTTACCTTAAACAACATACGGCTATCAACCGCTTTCATTTAACATGATAGCATCATTATTTTAACTAGTCAACCGTTTTACACTATTTCTAATAATCAAATTTGTTGGAAATATCTTATTAGGAATTCGTGAATGTGGGTTATCAATCGCGTCAATCGCAAATTTTGCAGCCGAAAAACCAATATCAAATACAGGTTGATAAACCGTTGTTAAAGCTGGTGCTAAGAACTTGCCTATTTCCAAGCCATCAAACCCGATCACAGAAATATCCTCTGGGACTGACAGTCCTGCTTCGTAAATCGCTTGATAAGCCCCCACGGCCATTTGATCGTTGGTACACACCAAAGCTGTTAACTGTCCTTTATTTTTAGCTAGTAATTTTGCAGTTCCTTCATAACCACCTTCAATTGTCAGAAAACTTTCTTCAATTAGTAAATCGTTATACTCAATCGCTCGATCTTCTAAACAATTCAAATAACCAGTGATTCGTTCAGACAGTTGATAATAATCATCAACTTCACGCAAAAAGCCTATTTGGCGGTGTCCTTGATCAATCAAATAGCTAACCGCTTCATAAACTCCCTTATATTCTTCCACAATTAACTTCCCCTCATTTCGTTGATTTTTTCCCATATCAACTAAAATCAGCGGTAAGTGTGGTTGCTTGCTTAAGACAACATCCATAATCTCTTTATCTAATACGTTAGGTGTGGCAATTATCATCGCCTCTACCGCACGGTGCATCAATTCATCAAAATATTTTTTTTCTAAAGCCACGTCATGTTTAGAATTACACAAAATAATCATATAACCTAATGAATTAAGGTACGTTTCAACCCCTTCAATCAACTTGGAGAAAAAGAAATCAGTAACATCTGGGACAATCATGCCAATCGTTTTCGAGCGTTTAGTGATCATACTTTGGGCAAAAAAATCGGGTTTATAATTAAATTCATCGACAATATCCAAGACTTTTTGACGAGTTTCATCACTAAAACGACTGCCTTTATTATTTAAAATTTGCGACACAGTGGTGGTTGAAACCCCAGCTTTATTAGCAATGTCTTTAATTGTTAATTTCATGTCCATCCCCAACTTTCATTTCGTCATTCGAAAAGGTTTTCACAATTTCTCTCCTCCTATCATATCAAATATTGAAAAAAAAGCATAGAAGATCTTTTAATCTCGTTATTTAATCCCTTTGATAAATCGTTCCTTTTTCCAAGTGCAACGCCATCCACCAAAAGGCTTTAACGCGCCTAATAACGGGCCTCCTCAATTGTCAGACTATTCAAAAAAATAGTTGACAAACCTTGACTGAATACCCTATACTTGAAACATCTTGAAATTTGTGGAGGTTCTTCAGATGCACCAAACAACTACCCCCCAATTAAATACTTTTTACTTTAGCTTCTTTAGGTAGTGTTTGTAGTCATGAGTCATGGGTACAAACAATGTTTTGTATCTATGTGGGCTAAAGAGTTTTGTCGTCAAGATAAACGCCACGTAGGATTTAAAAATCTAAGTGGTGACTAAACAATTTTAAGCGGATATTAAATTGAGCAGCCATTTAGATAGCAGTATCTAAATGGCTTTTTATATATAAATAGAAAAAACAAGGAGGAATAAACATGACATCAATGAAAGCAAAATTAGGTCTATTATTAACTACTGGGGTAGCTCTTGCTAGTTTAGCAGCTTGTGGCAATGGCAGTAAAGATAGCGAGGGGTCTGATTCAGGAAGCGAGAAAAAATCCGTTGGGGTGCTTCAGTTAGTTGAACATGAATCATTAGATGCTACCTATGAAGGCTTTAAGGAAGCCTTGGAAGAAGAAGGGTTCAAAGAAGGAGACAATTTAACCATTGAGTATCAAAACGCTCAAAACAATCAAGACAACTTAAAAAGCATGAGTGAGAAATTAGTGAAAGCAAAACCTGATTTAATTTTAGGGATTGCCACTCCGGCCGCTCAATCACTGTTAAATGAAACGACTGAAATCCCTATTTTGGTAACAGCTGTGACGGACTTAGCTGAAGCAAAATTAGTTGAAAGTAACGAAAAACCTGGCGGGAACTTGTCAGGAACTAGCGATATGGGACCGATTGAAGAGCAAATTGATCTATTATTAAGCATTGTGCCCGACGCTAAGACCGTTGGCATCATGTACAATGCCAGTGAAGCAAACTCTATTATCCAAGCAAACATTGCGAAAAAAGCATTGGAAAAAGCCGGTGTTAAAGTTAGTGAAAAAACCGCAAACTCAACTAATGATGTCCAACAAGTAACCTCTAGTTTAGCTAAGAACGTCGATGCTATTTATATTCCAACGGATAACACCTTTGCCAGTGCGGCAGCCGTGGTTGGCGAAGTTGCGAAAGAACAAAAAATTCCTGTTATCGCGGCATCTGTTGGTCAAATTGAGGAAGGTGGTTTAGCTACTTTTGGTATCGACTACAAATCACTTGGTAAACAAACCGGGCAGATGGCTGCTAAAATTTTAAGAGGGGAAGCTAAGCCAGCTGATATGCCAGTCGAATATTCAAAAGATGCCACATTGTTTGTTAATGAGGAGATGGCCAAAGCTTTAGGTATTGACCCCGCCAGTATCAAAGCACCTAAATAACCTAAAATAAACAACGCTTTTAGGCAGAAAAGAGATAGTTAATATGGAAATTCTCAGTAATATTTTAACAAACTTACCCTCAATTGCAGTATCGTCGATTTCACAAGGGTTATTGTGGTCGTTACTTGCTATTGGCGTATTTATCACTTACCGTATTCTTGATGTGGCTGATTTAACTACCGAAGGGACTTTCCCTTTAGGTGGTGCCATAGCTGCGACGGCCATCGTTAACGGTTTATCACCTGTTATTGGCACTTTGCTTGGCTTTGGCGGTGGTATGTTAGCTGGATTAATCTCCGGTTTACTTCATACCAAACTGAAAATTCCTGCTCTTTTAGCTGGAATCATTACCATGACTGGTCTTTATTCGATTAACTCCCGCATTATGGGAAAACCAAATGTGTCATTGCTTGGCGAAGAACGACTCTTTTCCAGTTTTGAAGCTCTCGGTTTCAATAAAGAAAATGCTGTCATCTTTGTCGGTCTAATCATTGTCGCAATTGTTATTGTTACTTTATACGTCTTCTTCCGAACAGAAATCGGTCTATCCATCGTGGCCACTGGTGACAATTTAGAAATGAGTGAAGCCAACGGCATCAACACTCATACAACTAAAATTTTAGGATACATGATTTCCAATGGATGTATTGCCCTCAGCGGTGCTTTATTAGCTCAAAATAACGGCTTTGCCGATTTAAATGCTGGTGTTGGAACGATCGTTATCGGACTGGCTTCCATCATCATTTCAGAAGTTTTATTTGCTAGTCAACCTCTCTTCTTCAGAATGTGCTCCATCGTTTTAGGCGCTATCATTTATCGGTTTATTCTGGCGATTATTTTAGAATTTCCGATTGAAGCCAATGACAACAAATTATTTTCAGCTTTAATCCTTATTCTCTGCCTATCGCTTCCGCTAATCAAGAAAAAAATGCGTCGAAAAAACGGGAAAGGAGCGCCAGCTAAATGACCACAATCTTAAAAATAGACAATTTGCACCAATATTTTGAACGGGGAACTGTCAATGAAAATCATGTCTTAAAAGGCATTGATCTTGAAATCAATCAAGGGGATTTTATTACCATCATCGGTGGAAATGGCGCTGGTAAATCAACGCTGCTCAATAGCATTGCTGGCACCCTTCCAATTGAAGAAGGCCAGATGTTCTTAGGCTCAAAAAATATCACCAAACAAAATGTCGTCAAACGTTCCAAACAAATCAGTCGTGTATTTCAAGACCCTAAAATGGGGACAGCGGTTCGTTTGACTGTTGAAGAAAATCTGGCCATAGCTTTAAAACGTGGCAAACCGCGCGGCTTTACCAAAGGAGTTAAAGCCATTAATCGCAACTTTTTCCGTGAACAACTGGCAACCCTTAACCTAGGATTAGAAGATCGACTGCAAGCAGAAATCGGCCTTTTGTCCGGTGGTCAACGACAAGCCATCACATTACTGATGGCCACCATTGTCAAACCAGAATTAATCTTACTTGACGAACACACTGCCGCGTTAGATCCAAAAACGTCGGCCTTAGTGATGGCTTTAACTGAAAAACTCATTACAGAACAAGCACTCACTGCTTTTATGGTCACGCATAACATGGAAGATGCGATAAAGTACGGCAACCGATTAATCATGTTGCATCAAGGGACTATCGCTGTTGACATTGCTGGTGAAGAAAAACAAAACTTAACCGTTACCGATTTATTAGATCTTTTCCATAAACAAAGTGGCTCGGCTATAAAAGACGATTCATTATTACTTGTTTAAACGCAAAAAAACGTCCCACGAGCAACCGTGTGACGTTTTTTTTCATCCGTTGCCAATCCCCTGATCGCCAACTTCTTTTTAACCACCCATCAGGAAGTCTAAAATATCCCAACCTTCAGTTGTTTCGCCTTTATACAGCTCTGTAAAGCCACAACGGGAGCAACTAACAGTAATAAACTTCTTGTTTTGGACATCAAAAATTTTAGCGAAGTTACCTCCTGTTGCTTGAAACTGGTCAGATACAAAATGCTGATTGCCACATTTATCACAATGATATTGAACTTTATCCATTCTTTCTCCTCCTTATTTTCTTCAGCGCTAGCTCACTAACTAGCTTTCATTAGCTTCGTTGCTAACTCAATACAGTAAGTATACCTTTTCTTTCTACTGATGAAATCAGTCTTTAGTCTGGATTCCACTCAGAATTACGACTGATTTTTTACAACAGAAACAAAAGTCCGCTCAAGAAAAACTATTTCAGGTTGACAATCTGATAACCTCGTTTACAATATAAGAAAAAGGAGGCCATTATGTCGACGAAGAGCGCCGTATTAACTATCTTATTAGAAAACCAAGGAACACCCATCTCAGGTGAAACCATTGCACAAGAACTGTCTCTTTCACGAACTGCTATTTGGAAAGCCATAAATGAATTAAAAAAAGACGGGCATCACATTGAAAGTGTTACCAACCAAGGTTACACCTATTTAGCCTCTGATATTCTAACCGCAGAGGGAATCCAACTTTATTTAGCACCGACAACCCCTAAAGTGACCATTAAAATTGTTGACGAACTGGAGTCAACCAATCAAAGTCTTAAAAAAATGGCAATTGATGGTGCCCCTTCCAACACGCTTTTGATCGTCAACAAACAAACCAAAACTCGTGGGCGTTTTGGTCGCGAATACTTTGCTGTTGATAGTGGCCAAGGTGTTTACTTTAGCTTACTGCTTCATGCTAACCAACACTTTTCCGAAGTTGCCCAATACACACTCATGACGGCTGTGGCAATTGCTCGGGCAATTGAAACTTTCCAAAAACAGACAGTATCCATCAAATGGGTTAACGACGTCTTTATCGGGCAACAAAAAGTCTGCGGTATCTTATCTGAAGCGATAACCGATGTTGAAACCCAAACCATCGGTTCAGTCATCATTGGCGTCGGCACTAACTTTACATTGACAAAAACTGACTTTCCCGAAGGGTTACGCCATAAAGCAACTTCTGTCTTCCCAGATGGTCATGCAACTGTTTCTCGTAATCAATTTGTGGCCACCTTTCTGAATGAGTTTTATCAACTCCTAGCCAAGCAACCAACCCACCCCGTAATTGACGAATATCGAGAACGTTCCTTAGTTATCGGGAGGGAAGTGACCTTCACTTATAATCGTCAGCCTTATAAAGGGGTTGCCACTACTATAAATGATCGAGGTGAGCTAGTTGTCACCCTCGACACGAATGAAACATTAACCCTTTCGTCTGGGGAGATTAGTCTAACCTCTTATTAAAATCAGAAAAGCGAGTAAAATCAAAAAGATTTTACCCGCTTTTCAATGATAAAAAAACTACTTTGTGAAAATCAAACTCAATAGCAACCCAACAATTTGGGCGCTATTTAAAGCCACTAAATTTTTCAAAGATATCACAAAGGTTTTGCTTTTCACTTGTTCGACATTAAATAGTCTTAAATTTTTAACCACCAAGGGAAGAGTCAAAAAAACGATCAACATGCTCCAGTGATAGACATTAAATACCACACCTATGGTAATTGTTGCATAGCAGCCATACATCAATAGATTAAACAGCTTGACGCCATTTTCTTTACCAATATAGAAAGGCAAGGTATAGCGGTGATTGGCAATGTCTTCTTCCAAGTCACACAGATTATTGGCTAACATAATATTGGCAATGGTGAAAATCATTGGCAATGAGGCCCACACAATTGCCAGTAGCGGTTTAATATCTCCGTGAATCACAAATTGCCAATTATCGATCGCTAGATAGAAAAACTGTAGATCGTAGGTATTAACATAAATGGTCATCATAAAAATGCCTAATCCCATAACCACACCACTAAAAACTTCTCCTAAAGGCATTCTTGATAGAGGGACTGGTCCAAACGTGTAAAAAACACCAATAAAACAACACGCACCACCCATTATTAACATCAACCAGCCTGTAGCATAGGTTAAATACCCTCCTACTAACGCGGAAAAAATCAACATAATAGTAATTAAGCGACTAACCTCTTTTTCTTTTAACCCTGCTTGGCCAACGATATTCGTCTGATATTTATACTCATCATTTTTAGCTTTTTTAAAATCCATAAAATTGTTAATAGCTGTTGTTGTCATATCAAAAACCAGCATTCCTGCAAAGAAAATAAGAGTTGTTTCCCAGTTAAAAGATTGGAAATAGACCATTGAAAAAAGAACGCCTATTAAAAAAGGAAACAGGCTAGCCAATTTGGTTTGAATTTCAACTAATTTAAAAAATGTACTAATGGTCATCTGCTCACTCCTTTATTTTAAATCACGAATGTCTCCAATTTCATAACCAGATTCTTCATTTAACTCAAAGGTCTCTTTCACACCACTGCTTAAATACAGTTTATCGTCCCGCGTAACAAAAATGGCATCCACATTTTTCAATTGATTAACATGAGCCATTCCTTCTTTAACGCCCATTGAAAAAATCGCTGTAGAAAGCCCATCACCATCAATCGATTCCTTGGAAATAATCGTCACACCCGCAATTTCATTATCAAATGGATAGCCTGTTTTAGGGTTAAATAGATGGTGAAAGGTTTCACCATTAACCTTTAAATTTCGTTCATAGATCCCTGACGTGACCAATGATTTATTTGAAGCCGGCACTGAACCAACAATGGTATTGCGGGCTTGATTTGGATCTTGAATCCCAACTTTCCAATCGCTGTTTTCTTTCCGAGGGCTGTGACCTAATACATAGACATTGCCACCTAAGTCAACAATTGCTGTCGTCACATCGTTAGCCTTAAAAACCTTAACCACTTCATCAGTGATATACCCTTTAGCAATCGCGCCTAGATCCAATTCCATGCCTTTTTTCTCTAAAAACACCGTCTGTTCATCATCATCAAGAATCACCTGTTCATGTTTGACTAGTTTTAAAGCCTCATCAATTTCACTTTGCTCTGGCTTTCGAGCATCATCAAATCCAATATGCCACAATTGAGTAATGGGACCTATTGATAAATCAAATCCGTCGTCTGATTCTACACTATATTGATAAGCTTTTTTGATCAATGGATAAACGTCGTCCGAAACTTTAACCGGCTTGATTCCAGCCTGTTCATTGATTTTATCTACTTCTGATCCAGGCTCATTCACGGTAATTTTATCAGCCAATTCTTTCACTCGGTCAAAGCCCTTTTTTAAGACCGCTTCTTTCCCATCATCGTAAATCTGCATTTTTACATAAGTCCCCATTAAAAACTGTTGATCACTGTAGGCTTCTTTATTAATCACAGCTTCCTCTTTTTTATTGCAAGCCGTTAGTCCTAAAACTAAAAAGAGACTCAACCCAACAACGATTTTATGTGTTTTACTCATTTTATCCTCCCCTAATTTAACTGCCCTTTTATCTTACTAAATATATTATACTGATATTTTCTTCTTTCATTTTATCAGTTAAAGGTTTAATCCGCATCAACAAATGCTTTTAATTTTTAACCAATGTTAGTTTACCTCTTTTTAAGGCAATATACAAAAATAGACCATAGTTTAATAAAATATTATTAATCCACCCCCTGACATAGAAAAACAACAAGCTCTAAAATTCAGAACTTGTTGTTTTTGTTCATTAATCTAAAAAATTATTTACCCATTACAATGTTATCTACTTCAATTTTAGCTGTGTCACCTTTTTCAGCTGCATTAACTAATTGTTCAGCGTACATTTGGAACGCGTGAGTTGAATGTGTTGCACCCGTTACAACGTCGATATTAGCTGGTGATTGATCTTCAGCTTCAAGCAATGCCTTGTTTAGAGCTGGAATAAATTCTGCTGGGCCAACACCGGCTTTTTCTGTCATCATTTCATTGTAGTCTTTATCGTCTACTTTTGATTTACCTTCAGCATTGATATTATCATATTTTGATTCAGTAATTTTTTTGTCTTTAACCACAATTGTAAAGACTGTACGGTAACCATTAGATTCGTTTTTCTCTTCTAATGTGTATTCACCGTCTTTTAAATCCGCCCCATTGTCGATTTCAATTTTATCTGTGTTACCAGCTTGAGATGCTTGGATTAATTGTTGTGCATAGTTTTTAAATGATGCTGTTGAATGGGTTGCTCCTGTAACGACTTCAACACCATCAGCTGATTGAGCCGAAACCAAAGACTCATTTAATTCAGGAATAAACTCAACTGGGCCAACACCAGCTTTGTCCTTCATCATTTTTTGATACTCTTCATCATCTACTTTAGATTTGCCATCAGCATTGATGTTATCATATTTTGATTCAACAATTTTTCCATCTTTAACCACGATTGAAAAAACAGCTCGATAGCCATTGTTCTCATTTTTTTCTTCTAGTGTAAAGGTTCCATCTTTTAAATCCCCACCAGCAATTTTAGTTGCTTCTGTTGATTCTTCTGTCTTTTCAGATGATTTTGATGTTTCTTCTGTTTTTGAAGAAGACGCTTTTGTTTCATCAGACTTGTTATCTGGTGAACAAGCTGCCAATGCCAATGTTGATAATGCTAATACCGCAAACCCCGTAACAAATTTTGTTGATTTCATGATTCTTCCACCTTTTCTTTATTTTTTCACTTTGTACATTCTTAATTGTGAAATATTTTACATAATCAGTTTATCTCATTCTTTCACACAATGCAATAACTATTTCATTTTTTAATATTTTTCACATATTTACTGTTTTTATAATGTACCTTTGTTGATTTTTTCTCATAATTTTGTGATAAACAGAAAATATATTAGACTTCTGAGCCATTTGGTTATATAATTAATTAGATTGTGTAATTATTTTCAAAGCAATTATTTTTGTACAAAGTATATCTATTTAAAAGGAGAGGTTAAAACTATGGCAAAGACTAAAATCGTCGTAGTAGGGGCTGGATATTCAGGTGTTTTCGGCACAAAAACGCTGTCTAAAAAACTGAAAAAAAATCCAGATGTTGAAATTACGCTAATTGATCGTCATTCCTATCAAACAATGATGACCGAACTGCACGAAGTAGCTGGCGGCCGTGTTGAACCGACTGCGATTCAATATGACTTGCAACGTTTATTCTGTAAAAGAAAGAACGTCACTCTAGTAACAGACAATGTAACCAATATCGACAAAGAGAACAAAGTTGTCATCACTGAGAATGGTGAATATCCATTTGATTACATCATGTTGGGGATGGGTGGCGAACCAAATGATTTTGGTACACCTGGCGTTAAAGAAAATGGCTTTACCTTGTGGTCAATGGAAGATTCCATCAAACTTAGAAAACACATTGAAGCCACCGTTAAAAAAGCGGCTTTAGAACCTGATGCCGCTTTGCGCAAAGCAATGCTGACATTTGTCGTCTGTGGCTCTGGTTTTACAGGTATTGAAATGGTTGGGGAATTATTAGACTGGAAAGACCGTCTAGCAAAAGATAATAAAATAACAGCTGATGAAATTTCATTATTAGTTGTTGAAGCAGCACCAACTATCTTAAATATGTTGGATCGCAACGACGCTGGTAAAGCTGAACGTTTTATGGTGAAAAAAGGCATTCAAATTCTTAAAAACTCACCGATCGTCGAAGTTGCAGCCGATGCTATCACGTTGAAAAACGGTGAAAAAATTCCCACTCATACATTGATTTGGACAGCTGGCGTACAGGCTAACAGCGATGCGAAAGTGTTCGAAATGGAATCAGCTCGTGCTAATCGCTTAGTTGCCAATGAATTCTTGCAAGCCAAAGGCTTTGAGGACAAAGGCGTTTATGTTGTAGGCGATTTAGTTTACTACGAAGAATTCGAAAATACACCAACACCGCAAATTGTACAAGCAGCTGAAGGTACAGGCCACTGCGCTGCTATGAATATTGTCGCTGAAGTTAACGGCACTGACAAACATGCCTATAAAGGAAACTATCAAGGCTTTATGGTGTCTATTGGCTCTAAATATGGCGTTGCTTGTCTCTTTGAAAAAATCCATTTAAGTGGCTTTATGGCTATTTTAATGAAACACATGATTAATTTAAAATACTTCCTGGATATTCGTTCTGGTTATTATGCATTCCAATATGTTATGCACGAATTTTTCCACATTAAAGATGAACGTAATGTGGCTCGTGGTCATTCTTCACGATACGGAAACGTCCTATGGTCAGTTCCACTGCGCGTTTTCTATGGCTTGATGTGGTTAGTAGAATCCATGAAAAAAGTAGTTGGTGAAGGAGATTACTTAAAGCCTTCTACTTGGTTCGGTCAGGGCTCTTGGTTTACTGACAATGTTGTGTTCCCATTCCCATGGCTACAAGAAGCGGCTACAAGTGGGGCTTCTGGTGCGGCTGAAGCAACAACCGGCGCCTCTGGTGCTGTTGAAGCAGGAGCTGAAACTGTGGCTCACTTTGGTTTAAGCTATGCTTATGGTGAAGAGCCAATGATGGTCTTTGATCACATGCCAAAATGGTTTGCTTCCGTGATGGAATTTATGATGCCTAACAAAGAAGTGGCGTTATTCTTCCAAAAATTTATGACTATCTTTGAAATCTTAATTGCTTTAGCTTTAATCGCTGGTCTTTTCACTTGGTTAGCAAGTGCTTCGACGATTGCCTTAGTAGCTGCTTTCTGTTTATCTGGTATGTTCTATTGGGTTAACATTTGGTTTATCCCTGTGGCCTTTGCTCTAATGAATGGTTCAGGACGAGCTGTTGGATTAGACAAGTGGGTTATCCCTTGGTTACAACGCACACTCGGTAAATGGTGGTACGGTGAAACGAAATCAATATACGGGCGAAGTAAATAGCGACCCTTATAAGAAAAGCTTAACGCATTGCTTGATTCACTAAGCTGGACTCAAATAAAGTTCTAAGGGAAGTTCCCTTAGAACTTTATTTGGATAAAAATGATCTATTCGTCCACTATATAGCATAAGATTTTCATTATTTATGATATACTTAGCTAATCAATCTGGAGGAAACATATGAATAAGAATAAACGACTCATCTATATTTCACTCCTAGTCGCTCAAGGCGTTATCATTGGCTTACTTGAAAATATGATTCCTTTCCCTTTTGCCATTGCACCTGGAGCTAAATTAGGATTAGCTAATTTAATTACAATCATCGCCATCTTTACAATGCCTAAGCGGGAAAGTTTCTTTCTCGTTTGCCTGCGTTTATTATTAACCACTTTTCTAGGTGGAACCTTATCAACGTTATTTTATAGCGCTGCCGGTGCATTGCTAAGTTATGCTGGCATGCTCTTGACTAAACAATTAGGACCGACGCGTGTTAGCGTTATCGGTATTAGTTCAGTAGGTGGCTTTTTACACAATGTTGGTCAATTAGCCATGGCTAGTTTTATTGCTCGTTCATGGTCCGTGATGCTTTACCTGCCAATTTTATCACTCATCGGAATTCTAGCAGGAATTGCTGTCGGTATTGCTGCTAATTATTTGCTACAGCATGTCAAAACACTGAACACTTTCCAAAAAGAGTACGAAACATCTCAATAAAACTTTATACAACATAATTTTCTATTTAGGTATTATTTTTTATAAGGAGTACACTCATGAAAATACACAAATTATGGAACGATTACCCTGATTTGTCAAAAGATCTTACTGCTACTTTAGTATTGATGGAAAAAAACATCAATTTATCTAATAAAGACGTCGAAAAAGCGATTTTAACTATGATCCACTCCGGTGGAAAACTATTGAGACCCGCTTATTTACTTCTGTTTTCACAGTTTGGAAAAGACTATGATAAAGACAAAGCCATCGCTTTAGCCGCAGCTATGGAAACTCTTCATACGGCTACGTTAATTCACGATGACATTGTCGATGAAGCAGATATTAGACGAAATCTACCTACTGTTCAAAGTCAATTTGGGAAAGATGTTGCTGTTTATGCTGGCGACTATCTGTTCGTTAGCTGTTTCAAGTTATTAGCGGATTACGCTTCATCACTTAAGAGTATTCAATTAAATGCCAAAAGCATGGAAAAAATTCTCTCAGGTGAACTTGGTCAAATGGACAACCGTTACGATACAAGCATGACCATTGATCGTTATTTAGCCAATATTTCTGGTAAAACAGCAGAATTATTTGCTTTAAGTTGTTTTATCGGCGCCTATGAAAGTGGCTGTTCTGATATTTTTGCAAATAAAGCTAAACAAATCGGTTCTTCTATCGGCATCACATTCCAAATCATCGACGATATTCTGGATTACTCGCAAACAGCAACGAGCATTGGCAAGCCTGTTTTAGAAGATGTTAAACAAGGCGTTTATAGTTTGCCTTTACTCTATGCTTTAAAAAACAATTCTCAAGCTCTGTTGCCCTATCTCGAAAAAAGGGAGCAGATGACCGATCAAGATGCGGAGAAAGTCTTCCAACTCGTTCAAGAAAATGGCGGAATTGAAGCAGCCCAAGCTTTAGCTGAAACTCATACTAATAAAGCTTTAAAAGAAATTTCCAAGCTTTCTACAACTACTCAAACAGTTAAAGACACTCTTTATGCATTAACCAAGCAATTATTAACACGCATCCAATAACAAACAAGGGAAAAGACGCCAGTGCTTGCAGGCGTCTTTTCCCGGCTCTACGTCAAATGATGTGGATGGCTAGAAATTAATCAAAATTATCGACAAATTAAGCGGCTCTGGCAGCGATGGCAGGGGTGCTTTTTTGTGTTAAGTTAAAGCTCACTAAAATGCGATGTTTGAAGTTCCAAAAACTGCGGTACCCATAAGCCACCCTTTTGATGACCTTTATTTTATTGATCGTGCCCTCTAAAGGACTATTTGAAAAGGAATACTTAAACGTATTTTCGATTCGTGGTAAAGGCTTCTTTAAGGTCTTTAAAGACGTGGTCATCAGGGAAGAACCCCCTTCAGGCATTGACTCAACGACGTGTTTGAAGGCATCAAAATCATTTCTCTGGGAGTGGAAAAGCAACGTTTGGTAAACGTTGTAGGTTGCCGTTAATGTTGGATCTAAGGTCTCTAAATAATCGATCACTTCCGTTTCAGTCATCGGCTTTTTGAAAAGTCGTTGATACTGATAGGTTTGATAGTTGAGTTCAGTGGATGATTTAAGAAAGAGACGCCAGTAATGCTTGAGTTTACGGTAGTTTTTCATGTTTTCAGAGTTGGATGAAAAGAAGGCTTTCATCGTTTGCACGCGTGTTTAATTTAAAGAACGCGAGACCAGCTAGACCAAATGGAAGCGATCAATGAGGGTTGCCAAATAAACTTTACTGTTAACGCCGTTGATTTTTTTCTCTTCGCAAAAGTTTTCCTCAAATGTAATGTGTTTATCTTTCAAATCTAGTGACATTCGGATATAATGATTATGAGACATATGAATTTTCCTCTCTGGATGGGTTTTCGACGACTTCATTCTATCGGAAATAATCATATGTTTCTATTTTTTCGCCCTAAAATAGGTGTGAATGATTTTTTCTCATCCACACCATAAATTATACAGCCCTTTTCCCTTGTTTAATTATCAACACTCACAGAACCCTATTATAAACGACTGCGAAAAGTTGGCTATTACCTGTTTATTTTTTAAACAGTCGTGAAAAAAAGCCTTTTGTCTCTTCGTCTTTGATCGGTAACTCCTCAGTGGCTGTTGTTGCCACTTCTTCCGCAGGGCTTGCCTCCTCCACAACTTCTTCAGTTGTCTCATCTACCGAATGAATCGCCACTTGATTATCCACTTGTTTCATGCCCATATTATGGCCCAATAACGCCTGCTGATTTTCTGTAATCTTAATCAATTTTCGTGTTAATTCACGAGAATTTTCCCGTTCAATCTTTAGTTCATCATTCAATTTACTGATTTCCTCTTGTAGCCAAGTGACCATTTGACCTTCCTTGGAAAGAGATTTTTCCTCAGACTCTTGAGACTCACCATTTGCAGTTAAAACACTTTCTTTGCGGTCGCCACCGATAAATTCCAATCCTTCATCAGTCAACATTCTAACGCCATTTTCATCGGTTGTTAAAAAGGTTGCCAATTGGCTATCATCCATATTTTTAATCCGTTTATAGATGGCTTGTGTTGATATACCTAAAAGTTCTGCTGATTCTTTAATTGTTTTTGCCATTTTTATCACTCCTAATTAAATGCATGTGTGATGATAGCACATGCAACACCATCTTGATCATTCGACGAAGTTTCCACATCTGCCGCCGCTTTTAACACAGGAACCGCATTAGCCATGGCAACACCTATACCTGCGTATTTTACCATTGACAGATCATTTTCATTGTCACCTATCGCCATGGTCTCTGCTTGTTTAATTCCTAAATGTTGAGCCAGTTCGTGC
The DNA here is from genome assembly GCF_017829975.1 of Vagococcus allomyrinae. Lineage (GTDB taxonomy): Bacteria > Bacillota > Bacilli > Lactobacillales > Vagococcaceae > Vagococcus_D > Vagococcus_D allomyrinae. The sequence goes on from NZ_JAEEGA010000005.1 coordinate 265,698, forward strand.
AAGGCCTGCCCTTTATTTGCCTCTTTATTTAATACTTCATAATAAAAATCAGCGCTTTTAGCCGTTGTGTATTTTTCTTTAAACCAATCTGGTATCTTGGCAATTGCTTGATCCAAAATGACTGGTTCATCAATCATCATCATTTTAACAATGTCCATATCAGGCGACATCTGATCAATTGAGCGATAATAAAGGGGCATTCCTGTCAACCCCACTTCGTGAATCGTATAAGGACTAATATGATGATTAGCTGTGTAAATATGCTGCCGATCAATCGTATGCAAATGAGATCCCACTTGACGAGACATAGCTTCAATTTCAATGAACTCATCAAAGGTTAAGCCGTATGAGACAATCGTTTCTTGCGTATCACTTGCTTGAACAAGAGAGCCGTTGTATGTAATAACGTAATCGCCGGCTTCTTCCAAATTTAATGCTTTTAAAGATGACAACACACCTGGATAAGGTCGGCCTGTGGCCAAAACAATTTTGATGCCCCGAGTTTTTGCTTCTGTGATTACCTCTTTTGTTTTAACCGTAATTGCTTTATTTGAATTTAATAACGTGCCATCAATATCAATGGCCACTAATTTAATCGACATACACAAGCTCCTTCTAACTGATTTTAACATTGCTATTTTTCTAGTTTACCTCAAATAATTCTTTACTGCCACATTTCAGTGTAAATAGTCGTAAGGACTGGAACACTCATCCCAGCCCTTACAGTTGTTACAAGTAGCTGTCATCGATAGTACTTAGATAGCCATCAATCGCAGACATCACCTGAGTCAATGCGCCTTTTTCAAAAGGGGACACTAACTTTGCTACTTCGATAATCTCTAAAAAGGTTTTAGTCCCACCTATTTGACAAATCGCTAGATAGTCTGACCACGCTTGTAAATCTTTATCAACATGATTTCTTTTCCAAAATTGGAAGGCGCAAACTTGTGCTAATGTGTAATCAATATAATAAAATGGCGACGCAAAAATATGGCCTTGACGGAACCAGTATGTTCCCTTTTCTAAAAATGGATCGTCTGAATAGTCTCGCTCTGGACAATAAATTTTTTCTAAATTGCGCCAGACATCCTTACGTTCAGCAGGTGTAAGATTTGGTTGAGCATAGATTTCATGTTGGAAATGATCCACTAACACACCATAAGGTAAAAATTTAACGGCACCAGCTAAATGGGAAAACTGATATTTAGCCGTCTGTTCTTCAAAAAACAAATGCATCCAGGGCCATGTAAAAAATTCCATACTCATGGAGTGTATCTCACAACTTTCATAGGTTGGAAAAACACATTCTGGCTGCTGAATCCAACGGGATTGATACACTTGAAAAGCATGCCCTGCTTCGTGAGTTAGTACGTCAATATCTCCTGATGTCCCGTTAAAATTTGCAAAAATAAAAGGGGCTTGATCTTTTGGAATATAGTCACAATAACCACCACTTTGTTTACCAGGTTTACTTAATAAATCCAACAGTTCTCCCTCAACCATAGTTGTCATAAACTCACCTGTTTCAGGGGACAATTCCTGATACATTTGCAATCCCTTATTAACAATTTCAGTCGGTGTCCCTTTAGGAATCGCATTACCTGTTAGATATTCCAAAGGCAAATCGTAATGAGCTAATTTCGATACGCCTAAACGATTTCTTTGACGTTCGTATAGTTTTTGTGTTAAAGGCACGACTTGATTTAAGATCTCCTGTCGATAAACCTCAACCATTTCGCGATTATAATCAAATCGATTCATCAACCGGTAACTCATCTCAACATAATCCTTAAATCCAAGGGCTTGAGCCATCTTTGTCCGAACCTCAACCAACTGGTCAAAAAGTCTATCAATCACAACTTCTTGTGATGCAAAATAAACACTGTGAGCCAAAGTGGCCTGCTGACGAACCTGTCGATTTTCATGTTCTCGGTAGGGTCCTAATTGTGGTAATGTCAATTGTTTACCATCAAATTCCACTACAGCAGAAGCGATTAATTTATCATACTCACTAACCAGCTGGTTTTCTCGTTGTAATAATTCAATGATCTTCGGTGAAAAAGTTTGGGCTTTATTCTCAGCCATTAAGAAAAAAGTTTTAGGAAAAATAGTTCTTAATAGTTCTTGATGAGGAGAAGCTAACATGGTTTGATAGTAGTCATTTAATAACTCTTCATACAATGGACCATATTCGTTCCAATAATCATTTTCCTGACTATAAAATTCATTTGATGTGTCAATCGAATGGCGAATCATGCCTAAGACTTCCATTGAACTGAATTGACTATGAATCCGATTAATTTCTTCTGCTATTCCTACAACATCATTAGCCTTGGCCATTTTTAACGCTTTAACATGGTTTGCCATGTCCAGCTTGACCGCCTCATAGTCCGGTCGTTCATAAACAAATTGAGAAAACTTCATAGGACACCTCTTTCAATTAATTAGTCTTATTGTTATTATAACATCTTCTAGCAGTTTAAAAAGACGGTCTTTTTGCGTAAAAAAACAAATTAAATGACTATTTTCATGATAAAAAATAAAATCCTGGCTTTTCCTATCAACTACTGGTTTTAAAGGTTGTAATTACTAGCATTCCTCGATATAATGCAAGGAGGTCTATCTAGAAAATAGAGATAAAATTATCAGAATTGAGGAAATATATGATTACTGTATCAAATGTTAGTTTACAATTACCCGATCGTAAGTTATTTGAAGATGTTAACATCAAATTTACACCCGGCAACTGTTACGGCTTAATCGGTGCCAACGGTGCTGGAAAGTCCACGTTTTTAAAAGTTCTGGAAGGATCAATTGATGCTTCTACAGGGACAATTACCTTAGGCCCTGATGAGCGCATGGCAACCTTAAAACAGAACCACTTCGACTATGAAGAGCAAACTGTTTTAGCCACGGTTATGATGGGACACAAACGATTGTACGAAGTGATGCAAGAAAAAGATGCTGTTTATATGAAAGAAGACTTCACTGATGAAGACGGTATTAAAGCTGCTGAACTAGAAGGTGAATTTGCTGAATTGAATGGTTGGGAAGCTGAACCTGAAGCTGCTATGTTATTACAAGGTTTAAATATTCCTGCTGAGCTACACGATTTGAAAATGGCAGAATTAACTGCTGGTCAAAAAGTCAAAGTCTTACTGGCTCAAGCTCTTTTTGGTAAACCTGACGTATTACTATTAGATGAGCCGACAAACGGTCTAGACACTCAGTCAATTGCTTGGTTAGAAGAATTTTTAATCAACTTTGAAAATACTGTTATCGTCGTTTCCCATGACCGTCACTTTCTAAACAAAGTCTGTACGCACATGGCGGATTTAGATTTCGGTAAAATTCAACTTTACGTTGGAAACTACGATTTCTGGTTGGAATCAAGCCAACTAGCTTCTAAACTGCAAGCTGATCAAAATTCGAAAAAAGAAGAAAAAGTCAAAGAATTACAAGACTTTATCGCTCGCTTTAGTGCTAACGCCTCAAAATCAAAACAAGCAACTTCTCGAAAAAAAATGCTTGAAAAAATTACACTTGACGACATTCAACCCTCTTCACGTCGCTATCCCTTTGTTGGCTTTAGTCCTGAACGTGAAATTGGCAATGACTTAGTTACCGTTGAAAACATATCAAAAACAATTGACGGTAAAAAAGTGTTAGATAACATTTCATTTACTTTAACAAAAGACGATAAAGTTGCTTTTGTTGCTACTAACGATTTAGTGCCGACAGTTCTCTTTAAAATTCTAATGGGTGAAATGGAACCTGATTCCGGTTCAGTTAAATGGGGTGTGACAACGTCTCAAGCTTACTTACCAAAAGATAACTCCGATGAATTTGAAGGCAATGAGCAAGCGATCGTTGACTGGTTACGTCAATACGCTGGCAAAGAAGAAGACGACAATACCTTCCTACGTAGTTTCTTAGGTCGTATGCTCTTCTCAGGAGAAGATGTGATGAAACCTGTTAATGTTCTTTCAGGTGGTGAGAAAGTTCGTTGCATGTTGTCTAAATTAATGCTCTCAAAGGCTAACGTTTTAGTTCTAGACGACCCTACAAACCATTTGGACCTAGAGTCTATCACAGCGCTTAACGATGGTCTAATCGCCTTTAAAGGCTCAATTTTATTTGCTTCACATGACCACCAATTTATTCAAACATTAGCTAACCGTATCATTGCTATTTCTGATAAAGGGGTAGTGGACCGTGCTGAAACAACTTACGATGAATTCTTAGAAAATAAGGACATTCAAGCACGAGTAAAAGAAATATTCAGCAACTAAATTCCAATAAAACTAGCCAAGCAAGATTAAATTGCTTGGCTAATTTTTTACTTGCTTAATCTTCTAAGAAAAAGACGAGCTAAACTAAAAGTTAGCCCGTCTTTTTAACGTTCTTGACCAAATGAAAACACGGCAATTGCGCCATAACCTGTATGACTAGCGATCGTAGGTCCCATCCTTAGCAGCTGGATGTCTCTTGTGTTTAATTGGTCTGACAAGCCTTCTTTAACAGCTTCTCCAGCCTCTTTATCACCTGCATAGGCAATATAGATGGTCTGATTCTCACTGTTAACAATCCCACGACAGGTCTCATCCACCAATTTCTTCAATGAGTGGCGGCGCCCTCTAACTTTGCCGACATTAATCAATCTTCCTTGATTATCAACAATGATTATCGGCTTAATTTTTATTAAACCACCCACCGCTGCGGCTGTTTTAGAAATACGGCCACCACGCTCTAAATGATTTAAATCATTTACCGTGACCCATGAATGAACTTTCAATAAATTATTGTTCAACCACACTTGAACAGCAGCTAGGTCTTGTCCGGCATCTCTTAACTTAATCACTTCATGAACTAATAATCCTTCTCCTAAACAAGCGGCTTTTGTGTCAACGATCGTAATCGGTAACTCACCATGCTCATCTTTCAATGCTTCCAATGCCATTAGAGCATTATTATAAGAACCACTTAATGCGGATGAAAAGCACAAATATAACAACGGTGTTTCACTACCGATATAGTTTTTAAAAATCTCCAAATAAGTTCCCATATTAATTTGCGAAGTTGATGGCATTTTCCCATTTTTTAATTCAGTCATAAACCAATCATAATCAAAGTTTTCGCCAAGATCATCAACATACTCTTTGTCGTCTAAATTAATCATCATACTAACAAACTGAACATGATTCTCTGCTAAATACTCATAAGGTAAATCGCAACAAGAATCTGTCATTAAATCAAACTGCATCCCCAAAACATCGCCTCCTTTGTGACCAATTATAACATAGATAGAAAACAAGATACATTCAAAGCCGTTGCTAAAAAGGAAGGAGACGTGCGCCTCCCTCCGTAGCTAAATAATTAAATTTGAGCCCAAACACTTTCTAAAACATTGGTTTGATTACGATCTGGCCCCACTGAGAAAGTAGAAACCCTCACGCCCACCAACTCAGAGATACGATGAACATAATTACGAGCATTTTCAGGTAATTCCGCCAACGTTTTACACCCTGTAATATCTTCTTCCCATCCAGGTAATTCTTCAAAAATAGGCTTACAACGAGCTAATTCTTTTAGACTCGCTGGATAATGATAAATTTTTTCACCATCTAATTCATAGGCCGTACAAATTTTTACAGTTGGTAAACCACTTAAAACATCAATTGAATTAAGTGATAAATTAGTAATCCCTGAAACTCGTTTGGAATGACGCATAACAACTGTATCAAACCAACCTACGCGACGAGGTCTCCCGGTCACTGTACCAAATTCACGACCAATCGTTCTAATTCGATCACCCGTCTCATCAAATAATTCTGTAGGGAATGGCCCATCCCCTACTCGCGATGTATAGGCTTTACAAACACCCACTACTTTATCAATTTTGGAAGGACCTACGCCACTCCCTATAGTTACTCCACCAGCTACTGGATTAGAAGAAGTCACATATGGATATGTCCCTTGATCTATATCTAGCATGACTCCCTGAGCACCTTCAAATAGCACTCGTTTTCCATTGTCCAAAGCATCATTTAAAATAACAGAAGTATCCGTAACATAGGCTTTGATTTGTTGGCCATATTCATAATACTCTTCAAAAATATCATCAAAATTAAGCGGTTCTGCCTCGTACATTTTCGTAAAGACTCGATTTTTTTCTTCCAGATTAATCCTTAGACGCTCTTCGAAAATATCTTTATCTAATAAATCTGCCATTCGAATGCCAATTCTAGCAGCTTTATCCATATAAGCAGGACCGATCCCTTTATTTGTAGTCCCAATTTTATTATCACCTTTAGATTCTTCTTGCAAAGTGTCTAATAAAATATGATAAGGTAAAATAACATGAGCACGATCAGAAATACGTAGATTATCAGTTGTTACGCCTTTATCAGCTAAATAATTAATTTCTCTAACAATTGATTTAGGGTTAACGACGACACCATTACCAATAACACTTATTTTATCTTTGTAAAAAATTCCTGATGGGATTAATTGTAACTTATAGGTTACACCATCAAATTTTATTGTGTGTCCGGCGTTGTCTCCACCTTGATATCGAGCAATAACTTCCGCATTTTCACTTAAAAAATCTGTAATCTTGCCTTTTCCTTCATCGCCCCACTGTGTACCAACTACAACTACTGATGACATCTGAGCACCTCATTCTTTTTTTTAAAGTCCTTGTTCATTCTAACAAGTCCCACCCATAAAATCAAGTTATAAGCGAACGTTAACCTCATTTATCGTATTTAACACCACAAAAACCCAACTAATCATAAAAACACTTGCAAAAACAACATAAAACACGAACATTAAAATTCATCTCGTGTTGATAAAGACGAAAACTTATTGTATTCCTTAATAAATAACAACTCTACAGTTCCTCGAGCCCCGCTCCGGTTTTTTTCAATAATAACTTCTATGATGTTATTATCTTCTTTCTCCTCTGCTGAATCGTCACCTTCCTCGTCACGATAATAATCATCACGATATAAAAAAGCGACAATATCCGCATCTTGCTCAATTGAACCCGACTCTCGAATATCCGATAAAACTGGTCGTTTATCTTGACGTTGCTCAACACCACGAGATAATTGAGACAGTGCTATAACAGGTACTTTTAATTCCTTGGCCAACTTCTTTAATTGACGGGAGATTTCAGAAACCTCTTGTTGTCTATTTTCTTTTCCGGTTCCTTCAATTAGTTGTAAGTAATCAATTAATATCAAACCCAAATTTCCTCGTTCTTGATGTAACTTTCGACATTTGGCCCGAATTTCCGAAATTTTAATCCCTGGTGTATCGTCAATGTAAATATTTGCCTTAGATAAACTTCCCATAGCCATAATTAAATTTTGCCATTCCTCTTCATTTAATTGACCAGTTCTCAGATGTGCAGCTTCAATAGTACCTTCCGCACACAACATCCGATTAACTAAAGAACTCGCTCCCATCTCTAGACTAAAGATAGCTACAGAATGATCTGTCTTTGTGCCAATATTCTGAGCAATATTCAGAGCAAAAGCGGTTTTCCCAACAGCTGGCCGAGCGGCCAATATAATCAATTCTTCTGGTTGAAGCCCTGCAGTCATTTTATCCAAAGCATGATACCCAGTTGGTATTCCTGTTATTTCTTCTTCTTGTTGCGATAGACGATCAATTTCAGCGAACGTTGTGTTTAACACTTCTGATATTGATAAAAAGCCACTACGATTTCGTTTTTCTGAAACTTCTAAAATTCGGCGCTCAGCATCATCTAAAATGGCTTCAACTTCTTCGCCTTGTTCAAATCCTTGACTAACAATGTCAGTTGCCGTTTGAATCAAACTTCGCAATAACGATTTTTGTTCAACAATTTTCGCATAATGGACTATGTTCGCAGCAGTCGGTACAGCCAACGCCAGTTCTGATAAATACGATAAACCGCCAACGTCTTCGACCAATTTTTGATTTTCCAATTGGTCTTTTACTGTAATAACATCAATCGCTTCACTTCGATTATTCAAATTTAACATGGTTTCAAAAATCAACTGATGGCTTCGACGATAGAAATCTTTCGTTTCAATATATTCCATTGCTTCAATGATAGATTCAGCATCTAAAAAGATTGACCCTAAAACAGCTTGCTCAGCTTCAATATTTTGTGGTGGAATCCTATCTTGCATTACTTCATTCATTCACTGTCTCTCCTATTTCATGTTTCAGCTTACATCATGCTATAAAACAAATTTCCATACTTTATTAAGACTAGCTGAACCAGTTAGCTAACCTTGAAAGAAAACTAGTAAACTATTAAGGTGAAGTTCTTTGTCACTATTCTCTCCTCAAAAAACATTTCATTATTTACTTGCAACCTTAGCATCCAGAAAACATTCTTGTTATTTTTCTACCTTCTCAATACACTTAATCAAAAAAGTTGAACGAGGCGTTACCGTTGTTCTTATTGCCTTACTTCATTGTCCCTTAACTTCTAATGAATAACTTCCTAAAAATAACGGCATCTATTAGGAACAAGGGACATCGAAGTTAGAACTAAAAAAATAGCAACATAATTAAGTGATACTCTACTACGCATTGCGACCTTGTCCTAAAATTCTAAGCAAGTAACTCTACCAGAGTTAAAGCTCTACGTACGCTACGCTTCGTCCTTCAAAACTTAATGCTTTAGCATGGATCTGCCTTGTGAAGCAGGATCCAAACTACAATATAGAGAACGTTTTATACTTTCCTATAAAGTCAGAAAAGTTGAACACGGTCGTTCAACCTTGATAGTAAACAGCTAAATAGTTAAGTGACGCTAACATTTGCAACATCCTTTACCTACAGTATGGCATAAACAACTCGAACAGTGGTAGCGGCTATTTTGATTGCTTTAACAATTCCAGACAAAGGACACTCTTCCTTTTACCCTCATTCATTACTTTTAATCATCTTAGCAGATAACCTAGAACTATCTAACACTTTATTTCGTTATTCTTATCTTAAGGACTAATTCTGTCAGAATAACGGCGGCAAATGAAAGTTATAAAGATCTATATCAATCAACCTGTAGTCAGCCTCATAAAGCCAGATCTTAATTCACATACCAAATTCCCCATCCTTTTCTTATCATTCAAAAGGAAAAAGCGAATAAATCTATTCGCTTTACTCTGTTACAACATGAACTCTTAATACAGCTGTCACTTCATGATGAAGTTTAACTGGAACATTACTATACCCTAATGTTCTGATTGGCTGTGGTAAATCCATTTTGCGTTTATCTAACTTAATGTCATGTTGTTTCTTTAATGCATCAGCAACTTGCTTTGAAGGAATTGAGCCAAACAATCGGCCATCTTCACCTGCCTTAGCTTTTATTAACACTTCAAATCCCTCTGTTTCAATTTTATTTTTCAAAGTCATCGCTTCTTGCTTAATTTCTTCATCCAGTTTTTGTTTCGCTTTTTTCTGTGCAGCCAATTCACTCACATTTCCTGTCGTAGCTTCTTTAGCATAACCATTCTTAATTAAAAAGTTTTGGGCGTATCCTGAAGCAACTTCTTTGACTTCACCTTTTTTCCCTTGACCTTTGACATCTTTAGTAAAAATAACTTTCATAAATCAAACACTCCTCTATATTTATTACTCTATATATCGAGTTCTTTGTTACGTTACTCCTCTATTCTACCACAATTTCCGACTACCTCAAATAAGAATTAGTCAGCAGCATTAAATGTTTCACGTGAAACATTTAATGCTGCTGACTAATAAACATTTAACAGTCGAAATGATTTAGCTTCAAATTTTCAAGTTCATAAAGGACTGTAGTCTTTCTACACTGAACCAGATCACTCTAACCTCAATAGATTAAAATGAATGGGTTTCAGATCTCCTCTGAAACAATCTCTGACCTATTAATATATCAGATAATTACTTTTCAAAACAGCAACATGATTTAGTTAAGTCTTTAATATTATTCTCCCTTTCAATTCTTACTTACTATTCTTAAATAAAACATGATGAGAAACAAAATTGAAATGCCTCATACTTTAATACTATCACAAATCCCCTACCAATATAATTCAGTTATTCATTCGTTCATTCTGATTTATTTCGAATATACTTTTATCACTTTTCGAATCACCTTCTATCAAACAGTTCTTAACAAGATACCTTTCCTAAATCGAGTAATAAGTACTACTAATACAGGCTGAGGATTAACCACATCATTTTTAACATCCATGATCATTCTCAATATTACTAACTTAGATAAATTGCCAATTGTATGGACAACATAATTTGGCTTTTGAAAAGTAGTTTTTCAACTCAACAATCATTTAGCTTTAATTGATCTTGAAGCATTAGATTCAGAACGGAGTAAAAAACTATAGTGTCTTTCTTCCCCTGCCAGAAACAACGAGAATAAATTTGATGAGCTCAAATTACTTTTCCAAATAATTACTAAGGAACCACTCACACGTTTTTTCCATTTTTTCTCTTCAACTTTATTCAATAAAACTATCTCATTTCTCATAAAAACACTTGAGCACAAAAAATTGAAGTCATATTTCTTTATGGAATTTTCAAAAGAATAGCCTTATCTTAAACTTAACGTTCAAACATAATCCATTCTCATACTCTCATTTCTTATTTTTTTCAGATTACTTCCCTACTCACAGTGGTAGCCGCTTTGACACTTTTCAATAATTTATTACCTTCCACTACAAAAGATCACAACCTACTTTTAACTATCCCAATAAATTATCAGTACTATTCAAAATCTACACAAAAAAGACAATGCTAATGATAAGCATTGTCTTAATAATTAGTTTTCTTCGCCTACGAATGGAAGTAATCCCATAATACGTGCGCGTTTGATTGCTACTGTTAACGTACGTTGGTGTTTAGCACAAGTGCCAGTTACACGACGTGGTAAAATTTTACCTCTTTCAGAGATAAATCTGCTTTTAAGCAATTCTACATTTTTATAGTCAACGTGGTCTACATGATTGGCACAGAAATAACAAACCTTACGTCTTCTTTTTCCGCCTCTTCTTTGTTGAGCCATCATTTTCCCTCCTGTTCAATTTTAGAATGGTAAATCATCATCTGATATGTCGATTTGTGAAGCTGAACCAAATGGATCGGCATCACGACCAAAATCTGGCATATCTTTTTGTTGGGATGATGAAGATTGGTCAAATGATTGATTACTTTGTTGTTGGTAACCACCGCCACTGTTTTGTTGGTTTTGGTTGCCACCGTAACTCGGCTCTTGTTTTCTTTGCTCATTAGCATTTTTAGATTCTAACATTTGGAAATTGTCACATACGACTTCTGTCACATAGACTCTTTGACCTTGTTGGTTTTCGTAGTTACGAGTTTGAATTCGTCCTACAACACCAATCAGGGAACCTTTACGAGTGTAGTTGGCTAAAGTTTCTGCAGGTTTTCTCCAGATTACACAATTAATAAAATCTGCTTCTCTATCACCACTTTGATTTGTAAAACTTCTATTTACAGCCAAAGTGAAAGTAGCAACAGCAGAACCACTAGATGTATAACGCAAGTCCGGATCTTTTGTTAAACGGCCGACAAGTACAACATTGTTAATCAAATCTCCATCCCCTTTCTCATCTTAATGTTTCACGTGAAACATTTTAGTTCTCTTCTTTAACAATCATATGACGAATAATATCATCATTGATTTTAGCTAAACGGTCAAACTCATTGATTCCATCAGCATTTGTTGAAGAAACTTTAATGATATGGTAGATGCCTTCGCGGAAATCTTTGATTTCGTACGCTAAACGACGTTTTTCCCAATCTTTAGATTCTAAAATCTCAGCACCGTTGTCTTTAAGAATTGCATCAAAACGATCAACTAATACTGTTTTAGCTTCTTCATCAATGTTCGGACGAATGATATACATAACTTCATAATTCGTTACTTGACTCATTGATAGTTCACCTCCTTATGGACTTTGGCCCTATCTCAATATAGGGCAAGGAGAGTTATCTAAAATAGATTACTCACATCTTTATACTATACTATTTTATTGCAAAAAAATCAAGTAAAACTTGTGAAACCAATGATTTGCTATTTTAAGTCAAATTACCTTTCTATAGCTCCGATCATAAATAGGACTGACGAATCAAAAAGCGATTCGTCAGCCCTATTTATTTTATTCCTCTGTAGGTAATTCCTCAGAAGGTGATTCAACAGATAATTCTTTTTCTGTTTCTTCTACTTCTTCTGGTTCCACTTTAGCCATTGTCGAAACAATAGCATCTTCTTCTAAACGAATCAAACGAACGCCTTGAGTTGCTCGGCCAGTTTGAGATACAGACTCTACACCAAAACGAATGATAACCCCTTTATTGGTAATCAACAAGATATCTTCTTCACCTGTAACAGTTGTTAAACCAGCTAATGGCCCATTTTTCGTTGTAATATTGGCCGTTTTAATCCCTTTACCGCCACGACCTTTAACAGGATATTCTGCCCAATTAGTTCGTTTACCATAACCATTTTCTGTAATAACCAAGACTTCTTTACCTTCTTCAAGAATATCCATGCCCACAACATAATCATCGTCTCTCAGACGGACACCACGAACCCCTGTAGCCGTTCTACCCATGTCTCGCACATCATTCTCATCAAAGGTCACAGAATAGCCTGAGTGAGTTCCTATGATGATATTTTTAGTACCATCAGTAACCGTCACATTGATCAATTCATCATCTTCTCGAAGGCCAATAGCGATTAATCCATTGCTCCGAATATTAGCAAAGGCAGTCACAGATGTCCGCTTGACAATTCCTTTACGAGTAGTAAAGAATAAGAAATGTCCATCTTCCGCTTTAGCGCCAACACTGATAATGGCTTCAATTTTTTCAGAAGAATCAATGCCCAGCAAGTTTATAATCGGAATTCCTTTGGCTGTTCGACCATATTCAGGAATTTCATATCCTTTGGCTTGATAGACTTTTCCGTTATTCGTAAAGAACAACAGATTATCATGAGTAGAGCAAGAAACGAGATTTTCCACAAAATCATCATCGTGCATTCCCATTCCTTGAACACCCCGGCCGCCACGTTTTTGACTTCTAAATTCTGAATTAGCCAAACGTTTAATATAGCCATTATGAGTTAAGGTAATCACAATGTCTTCTTCCTCAATTAAATCTTCATCCTCTAAACTCAGTACTTCACCTACTAATAATTCCGTACGGCGAGGATCATTATATCGGTCTTTCACTTCTTGTAATTCTGTTTGAATAATCGTTACGACTCGATGATGATTAGCCAGAATATCCGCTAAGTCAGCGATTAATTCTAATAATTCTTGATATTCTTTTTCAATCTTATCTCGTTCCAAACCGGTTAAACGACGTAAGCGCATGTCTAAAATGGCTTGAGCTTGCCGATCAGACAAAGCGAATTTTTCAATTAAAGCTGCTTTCGCCACATCATCTGATTGAGACGCACGAATCACTTTAATAATTTCATCAATATGATCTAATGCAATTCGCAACCCTTCTAAAATATGGGCTCTAGCTTCAGCTTTTTTCTTATCAAACTCAGTTCGGCGACGAATTACTTCTTCTTGATGCTTAATATAATGACTTAAGATAGGCTTTAAACCTAAAATTTTAGGTTCCCCATCGACAATTGCCAGCATATTAAACCCAAATGAATTTTGTAACGCCGTCAACTTAAATAAATTGTTTAAAATAACTGAAGCACTCACATCGCGACGAACCTCAATTACAATTCGCATACCTTCACGAGACGATTCATCCCGTAAATCAGTCATACCTTCGACACGTTTTTCACGACTTAATTCTGCAATTCGCTCAATTAATTTGGCCTTATTAACCATATAAGGAATTTCAGTCACAACAATACGTTCTTTCCCATTTTTCATCTCTTCGATTTCTACTTTAGAACGAACTGTGATCGAACCTTTCCCCGTTTCATACGCACGACGAATACCTGATTTCCCCATGACTAAACCACCTGTTGGAAAATCTGGACCTGGTAAAACTTCCATCAATTCAGCTGTTGTTACCTCAGGATTGTCCATGACTAGCATCGTAGCATCAATTACTTCTCCCAAATTGTGTGGCGGAATATTGGTAGCCATCCCAACAGCAATTCCGGTAGTCCCATTGACGAGTAAATTAGGAAAACGAGCTGGCAAAACCAATGGTTCCCGCTCGGTCTCATCATAGTTATTCCCGAAATCAACCGTATCTTTATTAATATCACGAAGCATTTCAAGAGCAATTTTACTCATTCTAGCTTCGGTATAACGCATTGCAGCAGCGCCATCGCCATCGACGGAACCGAAGTTACCATGACCATCCACTAACATTTGTCGGAAACTAAAGGGTTGAGCCATACGAACCATTGACTCATAAATCGCACTATCACCATGAGGATGATACTTACCCATTACATCCCCGACAATCCGCGCTGATTTTTTATGAGGTTTATCAGGGGTTACCCCAAGATCATTCATCCCATATAAAATGCGACGATGGACTGGTTTCAAGCCATCTCTAACATCTGGAAGAGCACGTGACACAATAACACTCATTGCATAATCAATAAATGAATCTTCCATTTCACTTGTTAGATTGACATCTTTTATATTTACTTTTAATTCATCTGTCATGAAAGCTTCTCCTTTTTAACAAACTTTTTAACTCTAAAAGCTGAGTTAAAAAAACTAGATTGATTCTTAAGTCAGAACTCTTTTCCCTACCAAGTTAATGAGGGAAAAGAGGCTGATATTCATTAAATATCTAGATTTTTTACGTAACGCGCATTTTCTTCAATAAAATTACGACGTGGTTCTACTTTATCCCCCATCAACATCTCAAATACCTGATCTGCTCGAATCGCATCATCAACTGTTACGCGCAGCATTAAGCGATTTTCAGGATCCATCGTTGTTTCCCACAATTGATGATCATCCATCTCTCCAAGTCCTTTATACCGTTGAACACTTGGTTTTGGTGTTGCTGGTAAATTTGCAATAGTGTTAGCCAAATCTTCTTCAGCATTTTTACCTGGTTGAATATACGTGATATTTTTCCCTTGTTTAATGCCGTAAAGCGGCGGCTGAGCAATGTAAACATAACCAGCTTCCACAACTGGGCGCATAAACCGATAAAAAAGCGTTAATAACAATGTTCGGATATGGGCGCCATCGACATCCGCATCGGTCATGATGACTAATTTATGATAACGAGCTTTTGACACGTCAAACTCATCACCAAAACCTGTTCCCATAGCAGTAAACAAGGAGCGAATTTCTTCATTGGCTAAAATCTTATCCATGGTAGCTTTTTCAACGTTTAGGATTTTTCCACGAATCGGCAAGATCGCTTGATATTCACGGCTACGTCCTTGTTTAGCAGACCCACCCGCGGAATCTCCTTCGACGATAAAGAGCTCAGTCTTTTCAGGATCACGGCTGGAACAATCAGCTAACTTACCAGGTAAATTACTGATTTCCAAAACACCTTTACGACGGGTCATTTCCCGAGCGCGTTTGGCTGCCATCCGCGCTTTGGCTGCTAGCACACCTTTTTCAACAACTTTTTTAGCCACTGTTGGATTTTCCATCAAAAATTTGTTAAAAGCTTCAGAAAACAGACGATCTGTAACCGTTCGTACTTCAGAATTTCCCAATTTAGTTTTGGTTTGACCTTCAAATTGTGGATCTGGATGTTTGATAGAAATAACTGCTGTAATTCCTTCACGAACATCTTCACCACTTAAATTTTCTTCGTTTTCCTTGATGATTTTTTGTTTACGGCCATAATCATTAATCACACGAGTTAAGGCTGTTCTAAAACCAAATTCATGGGTCCCGCCTTCATAAGTATGGATATTATTGGCAAAACTCAATAAATTGGTATGATAGCCATCAGTATATTGAATGGCTACTTCGACAGTAATTTCTTGTTGCTCACCTTCAGTGTAGATTGGATCATCAAACAATACGGTTTTGCTTGCATTTAAATGCTCCACATAACTTTTTATACCACCATCATAGTGGTATTCACGAATTTGCGGATTTTCTGATCGTTTGTCTTCGATGGTTAATTTTAATCCACGGTTTAGAAAAGCTAACTCACGAACCCGAGTCGCTAATTTTTCATACTCGAATTCCACCGTTTCTGTAAATATTTCTGGATCTGGAACAAAATGAATTGTTGTTCCATGACGATCAGTTTCACCAATAATTTTTAAATCATCCACTATTTTACCTTTATGGAATTCTTGGTAATGAATTTTACCATCTGTGTAAACTTTAACTTCTAATTTAGTCGACAGAGCATTTACAACAGAAGAGCCCACACCATGCAGGCCTCCAGATACTTTGTAGCCGCCTCCGCCAAATTTACCACCTGCGTGCAAGACTGTTAATACAGTCTCGACAGCCGGACGACCTGTTTTCTCTTGAATCCCAACTGGAATTCCTCGGCCATTATCAATTACGGTAATACTACCGTCTGCTTCAATCACCAAATTAATTTCTGTACAGTAGCCTGCTAAAGCTTCATCGATCGAATTATCGACAATTTCCCAGACTAAATGATGTAACCCTTGTCCACTTGTTGAACCAATATACATTCCCGGACGTTTTCTTACAGCTTCTAATCCTTCTAAGACTTGAATCTGACTGGCGTCATATTCTTTTGCTTTATCATCTAATTCATTAACTATTTCTTCTTCTGCCACGCTTATTCACTCTTCCTCTCTACCCTACCATTTTCCACCATAAAAATATCTGGTTGACTCATCAAACGATCACTTAAATGTTTCAACGTTGTTGTTGTAACAAACGTTTGCACTTTGCCTTCAATCGTCTTTAATAAGTGGATTTGGCGTTCATCATCTAGTTCACTCATGACATCATCTAAGAGTAAAATCGGGTATTCTCCAATTTCATCGTTAATCAGTTCAATTTCTGCTAATTTTATGCTTAATGCCGTTGTTCGTTGTTGTCCTTGAGACCCATAAGTTTGAACGTTTTGTCCATCGATAAAAAATAATAAATCATCTCGATGAGGACCAATCGCTGTGCTTTGTTTAAAAATGTCTCGCTTTTGATTTTTTTTTAACTCGGCAATAAAACAATCTCGAATTGCTTCTCGTGATTGTTCTGCTGTTATCGGAAGACTAACTTGATACTCTACTTTCAACTGCTCTCGTCCATCGGTAATCCCTTTATGAATTTCTTGAGACCAGTTTTCTAATTTTTGAATAAACTGATACCTTAAGAACAGTACGTGACTTCCAGCATCAGTCAACTGTTCTGACAACACATCAAGATAGGTTTCATCTGGATTTTTTTGTTCATTCATTTGTTTTAAGTATTTGTTGCGTTGTTTTAATACTTTTTGGTATGTTGTCAAATGATACAGGTAAACTGGATCAATTTGACCTAATTCCATGTCAATAAAGCGACGCCTTACCTGAGGCGCCCCTTTAATCAAATATAAATCTTCTGGTGCAAATAAGACCACGTTTAACTCGCCAATATAATCACTTAAGCGTTTTTGTTCAATGTGATTGAGTTTAGTTTTTTTCCCTTTCGTCGATATAGCCATTTCTAATTGTAAGGTTTGATTACGTTTTTCAATATTTCCAACAATTCGTGCTACATCTTCGCCCCAATGAATAAACTCTTTTTCATTGTTTGTGCGATGGCTACGCGTCATAGCTAAAACGTAAATACTCTCTAATAAGTTAGTTTTTCCTTGAGCGTTTTCGCCTAAAAAAATAGTCAAAGATTTGGGGAATTCTAATTGTAAGTGATCGTAATTACGATAGTGACTTAACGTTAAATTATTCAGTTTCATGAGGATTTTCTCCAGTAGTTTCGGTCATTTTTTCCATAAAAAAAGTACCTATATCAGGTATCTCGATCATCATGCCTGGATATAATTTTCGACCTCGACGATTTTCAACGTCACCATCAACAAACACCACGTGTTCACTTAAATACCACTTGGCCATTCCCCCACTATTAATAACTTGGATTTCTTTAAGGAATTGACCTAATCTGATAAACTCTGCATTTAATTTAAATGTCTCTTTCAACTTCTCACCTTCTTATGAAGCAATATCTGACTATATTATACCTTTTTTTAGTCAAAAATACAAATTTTCCTATGTATTTTCTGTTTTTAGCGATTTTCACATTAAATAGATAGTTTTATCCTAAAATAGTCATATAAGCTTAAATCCGCTTTTTTTTAAGTTTTAAAACTTTCAGACATTTTTCATCTCTTTAGCTTAGCTTCAATTCATTTGAATTTGCTGAGATCAATGTATTGCCTAGCATAGAAAGAATAATAAACAGCTCTTTCTATAAAAAAATTGACTTGCAGCTAGCTGCAAGTCAATTTAATGTGTTTAGTTCGTACGAACAGGAGTAATTAACTGAATAAAAGATATGTCTGAATCAACAGGTTCCAAGGTGAAGGGACGAATTGGCGATATAAATTTAACCACCACATCAATTGCTCCAAATGCTTTTAAAGCATCTTTCATGTAATCAGGATTAAAGGAAATCTCTAAAGGATCACCTGTTACTTTTAAATAAGTTAATTCTTCTTGAACATTTCCAATTTCTGGTGAGTTTCCGTAGATCGTAACTTCATCGGAACTAATGGATAATTTAACAATATTGTTACGACCCTCATGAGATAACAATGACGCACGTTCTATAGCTGATAATAGGGCTGGAACGTTAAATTCAATTTCTGTATTAAAACTATTTGGTATCAACCGATTAGTATCAGGATATTTCCCTTCCAATAAACGAGAATAGAAATACATCGTTTTTGTTTTAAACAATACTTGATTTTCCATAATACTGACTTCAACCAGTTCTTCCTCATCTTTAAATGAACGAGATAATTCTAAAAGACTTTTCCCGGGGATAACAATATCAAAATCTTCTACTGCGTTTTCCACAGGGATAACTCGCTGACTTAAACGGTGACTATCTGTTGCAACTGCCAATAATTCAGAATTGCTTAAAATAAAGTGAACACCTGTTAAAATTGGACGACTTTCATGCATAGAAACCGCAAAGCCAGTTTCGCTAATTATTTTATTTAAAACACGAACAGGTATTTTTAATTGATTATTTTCATCAATAACAGGTAAATGAGGATAATTTTCAGCGTCTAATCCGTTAACAACAAATTCAGCTGCACCAGAAGTAATGGCAACTTGATTGTTTTCAAGGACTTCTAATGTAAACATATCTTCAGGTAATTTTCGAATAATTTCACCAAAGAAACGGGATTGCAAAACGATTGCACCTGTTTTTTCGATTGTCAAATTTGCTTTTTCATCAGAAGCAGATAAAAAAGTTTCAATGGAAATGTCAGCATTACTTCCTGTTAAGGAAAGACCTTCTGTTGTTAAAACTATTTTTACACCTGTTAAAATTGGGATAGTGGTTTTAGATGAGATAGCACGTTGTGCTGTTGATAGCTCATTCATAAAAGTGTTTCTATTTATGGTTAATTTCATGTGAGATATGAGTCCTTTCTTTTATATATATTATTATTATATTAAATAATAGTAGTAGTAGGGCCTGTTATTACTGTGGAAAAGATTGTTCACCTTAGAAAGCTCTAGAGTTATCCACTTGTGCATAACCTGTGGATAACTTTTTTACAGTTAAAGACTTATCCACAGGTGTAGAAATGACAATAAACTAGAAAAGTCTTTAAAGTGTTTTTTTTTAGGAAATTAATCGATTTTTTATTTCGCCAACTTCTTTTTGAATGCTAGGATCATTTTCTATGAGTTGCTGAATTTTTTCGTGTGAGTGAATAACGGTTGTATGGTCTTTACCGCCAAATTCTGCTCCAATTTTTGGTAAGGAATTATCGGTTAATTCTCTTGAAAGATACATGGCTATCTGTCGAGGTAAAACAATCGTTTTAACTCGCTTCTTTCCTTTAAGATCTTTTAATTGAATGTGGTAATAATCGCAGACCTCTTCTTGAATGGTTAAAATTGATAATTGATTTTTTTGGCCAATGGGTCTTAAGGTTTTTAAAGAATCAGCTGCTAAGCTAGTCGTAATGTCCTGGCTATTCATTGTAGCATAGGCCTGAACACGAACAAGTGCGCCTTCCAGTTCTCTAATATTGGAATCAATTTGACCAGCGATATAGCTTAATGTGTCATCTGGAATTTCCAAACGCTCAGCATCAGCTTTCTTTCGTAAAATAGCGATCCGAGTTTCCAAGTCAGGGGGAGTAATATCAACAGATAACCCCCAAGCAAAGCGAGACACAAGGCGTTCTTGCAATTTAGGAATCTCATTTGGCAAACGATCACTGGTTAAGACAATTTGGCGTCCATCGTTATAGAGAGAATTAAATGTATGAAAAAATTCTTCTTGGGTTCCTTCTTTATCGGCAAAAAACTGAATATCATCAACTAGTAATAAATCCACATTGCGATACTCTTGACGGAAGTTTTCAGATGTTCGATTTTGAATGGAGTTGATAAAATCGTTGGCAAATGTTTCACTGCTGACATATTTAACTTTGGCATTTGGATTGTTTAACAACATCTGATGGCCAATGGCATGCATCAAATGGGTTTTTCCTAAGCCAACACCCCCATAGAAAAATAAGGGATTATAAGTTGAACCAGGATCTTCGGCAACGACAAGGGCAGCAGCATGAGCCATTTGATTTCCTTTTCCAATAACAAAGGTGTCAAAGGTGTATTTAGGATTTAAAAGAGCTTTTCGACTATTTTCTCGAGTTAGCTCTGGGATTATAAATTCCTCTCTAGGTTCAACCAGCTGTTGACTGATCTGTTCATTTTGGATGATAAAAATAGGCGTAATTTCTTCGCCAGTTAATTTAAAGCCAGTTTCAACGATTTTTGTGGATAAGTTTTTTTCCCAATACTCCTTATGGAGCGTCGAAGGGACTTCGATTGTTAATTGCCCATCGATTAAGCTGATTGGTTTTGCTTGCTCAATCCAGGCGTTAAAACTAGGTACAGTTAGGATTTTTCGATAACTTTCTTCTAGTTCTTTCCAAATATACTCTATATTTGGCATGAAATTAATTCCCCCTCTATCACTTCATAGTCTTATCTATTTTAGCACTAAAAAAAAAAGTTTTCCACTGCTTTTCATTAACTGTGGAAAAATAACCCACAATGGGGATAGTAGTTATCCACAAGCAGAATAAATTATGTGTAGAAAGAGGTCGGGAAATGATTATCCCTAAAAAAAATGTGGATAACTTTTGTTGATTTACAGATGGTTTATTGAGTTTTTAACAAGCTGAAAATGAAATGTGGATAACTTTTTAACATGTGACTAACTTGTGGATAAACTGTCCATAACTAAAAGAACAACTTTTCCACAAGTTGAAAGTATCCACATTTTTTCCCATTGCAAATAAAAAATGTGGATAACTTTTTATGAAGGAGAGTTTGTTTTTCTACGATGAATGGTTGACAGATACCCCAGGGTTTCGTATAATATTATAGTCTGTCTAACTATAAAGAAGATATATTTTATTTAGGAGGTGCCACACATGAAAAGAACATACCAACCAAGCAAACGTAAGCATAATAAAGTTCATGGTTTCCGTAAACGCATGAGTACTAAAAACGGCCGTCGTGTTTTAATGACTAGACGTCGTAAAGGAAGAAAAGTTTTATGCTCATAAGCCGCTGACCCTCAGTGGTTTTTTTTATTAGCAGATTAAAATGGGGAACCTTTTGATCTGTCGATTTGGAACCAGCTTCTCTGGGCATCTTGTCTTGTGAAGCTGTTCTTTTTTTCATAAATAATTTATTGATTTAGGTTTATTTAGCCTCACGGTATCAGTCTGTTTTTAACAAGTCTGTGTTTTTAATTCTGGTGAGTTTGAGTGGACTTTTTCTTTTTTTTTATAACTGAAAAAATAGTTAGTAAAAAGCTAGAGGAAAAATAGAGTTTTTATGCTATCATATAGAAGTGTACGAATAAGTTAACAGGGCTTTAAGCGAAAGGAGATCAGCGTGAAAAAATCCTATCGTATTAAGAAAGAAAATGAATTTCAAGCTATAATGCAGAAGAAGCAATCATTTGCCAATAAAAATTTTGTGGTTTATGTTGACTTTAGAGAACAACCACATTTTAGAGTTGGTTTATCGGTAGGCAAAAAGATTGGCAACGCCGTCACTCGCAATTATGTCAAACGTCAAATTCGAGAAAATCTTCGCTTATTAGGAACTGAAATTAAGCAAGGGAGCAATATTATAGTTATTGCACGACCGAATATTGTGAACTTGACGTCAGCTGAGGTTAAAAAAAACCTCGAACATGTCTTTAAATTGGCACATATTTTATTGGTAAGAGAGGTAAGTGAAAGTGAAGAATAAGAAAAAAATACTATTAGCCTTAGGGTTAGTAGCATTAATGTTGGTTTTAGCAGGTTGTGGCACAGGAGAAGTCACAGCAGATAGTACGGGAATCTGGGAGCGTTATATTATTTATAATTTTGGCCGCGCCATCGATTTCTTATCATTTGGCGGAAGCGCTGGGATCGGGATTATCCTATTTACAATTATTATCCGGGTTATCTTGTTGCCATTAATGCACTATCAAAATAAAAGTATGCGCAAAACGCAAGAATTACAACCAAAATTGAAAGAATTGCAAGCAAAATATTCATCAAAAGATCCAGAAACAACTCGCAAGTTACAAGAAGAACAACAAAAATTGTATGATGCCAATGGGGTTAATCCCTTTGCCGGTTGTTTACCACTATTGATTCAAATGCCAATTATGATGGCTTTATGGCAGTCTATTTCAAGAACAGGCTTAAGTAAAGGGAATTTTTTGTGGCTTGAATTAGGAAAACCAGATCCGATTTTCATTTTACCTGTTTTAGCGGCTATCTTTACTTTTGCTAGTACGAAGTTATCGAGCATGGGTCAGGTTGACTCAAATCCTAGCATGAAGATTATGAATTATGCTATGCCGGTTATGATTTTGTTTATGGGGGTAAATCTTGCCAGTGGTCTGTCTTTATATTGGGTTATTTCAAACGCCTTCCAAGTAGGGCAAACTTTATTGATTAATAATCCCTTTAAAATTAAGCGGGAACGGGAAGAGGAAGAAAAACGTAAACGAGATTTAGAGCGAGCACTTCAAAAAGCTCAAAGTAATAAAAAGAAAAAATTAAAGCGGTAAGCGTCTAGGGGAAATATTCTATATTATCTAAGGAGGTAAGTTTTGTGCCAAATTATGAAGGTCTAACAGTTGAGGATGCAATTCAAAAAGGGCTAGTCGCCTTAAAATTAACAAAAGCAGAAGTTGACGTAAAGATTCTAGAAGAGGGCAAAAAAGGATTTTTAGGAATTGGAAAAAAAGAAGCAGTGGTTAGTTTAACACCAATCTCAGCTCCGATTACTGAAGAACCTATCAAGGAAGTTGTTGCAAAAGCAGAGATAGCGGTTGATGATGCAATGACTGAAACGCCTAAAGTTTTAGAGAAATTAAGTGATAGTGATGCGATGACCGAATTAGCCTTATATTTAACTAACATAACAAAGGAACTTAATGCCCCTGCGATGGTTAGAGTAGAACGCCACGATGAACATATCACGTTTCATTTAGATAGTGATAAAGCTGGTATGTTGATCGGTAAACATGGTAGAGTCTTAAATGCATTACAGTATCTAGCACAGGTTTTTATTCATCGAACAGCTGATCATAAATTATCAGTGATTGTGAATGTTGGGGATTACCGTGAGCGTCGTGAAGCTACGTTGACCCGTTTAGCCAACAATACAGCTGACAAGGTCAAACGAACAGGTCAATCGGTTTTTTTAGAACCAATGCCAGCGTTTGAGCGAAAACAAATTCACGCGATTTTAACGGCACATGAACATGTTCAAACTCACTCTGAAGGTGATGAGCCTTTCAGGTATTTAGTGGTTGAACCGCGAAAAGTTCATGGTTGATTTGGAAAAAAATTTGACAAATGACTAATAAATAGCGTATATTTTATTACGAAATCATTCTTATCAACGTTGAAATACGGTGATAACAACAACCCCCTATTTCCCTTACGAAGTAGGGGGTTGTTGTTTAGTGGTCGGAAGATAGGACTGCAATAGACGAATAAATTTATAAGTTGTTTCATGATGTGAATCTATATTTTGTTTAAAGATAAAGACTAACGATTGAATAACTGAGGCTATTATGCTATTATCGTAATGACATATAATATAAAAGAACAAGTGCAGTCAAAGTGCTACGTTCATCCTTTAATGAAGGGTGGAGTGGGCACTTTTTTCTATGCCAAAAATCAGGAAAGGTTGACCAGAGATGAATATAACCATGGAATTTGATACAATCGCAGCCATTTCAACCCCTTCAGGAGAAGGGGCTATCAGCATCGTTCGCTTAAGTGGCGATCAGGCGGTAGCCATCGCCGAAAAGGTATCGACTCAATCATTAGATAAAGTACCTAGCCATACGATTCACTATGGCCATATTATTGATCCAAAATCAGATAAAATGTTGGATGAAGTAATGATTTCGGTGATGCGAGAGCCTCGTACTTTTACTCGCGAGGATGTGGTGGAAATCAATTGTCATGGCGGTATTGTGGTCACCAATCAAGTCTTGCAATTACTTTTACGACAAGGTGCTCGCTTAGCTGAGCCAGGTGAATTTACCAAGCGGGCCTTTTTAAATGGACGAGTGGACTTGTCCCAGGCTGAAGCAGTAATGGACGTGATTCGTGCTAAAACAGACAAGGCAATGCAGATGGCGTTAACCCAATTAGATGGTAATTTATCCCACTTAATTCGCAGTTTACGGCAAGAAATTTTAGAAGCTTTGGCCCAAGTTGAAGTGAATATTGATTATCCAGAATACGACGATGTGGAAGAATTGACGACGCAGTTATTATTGGAAAAAGCCGAGTTAGTGAAAGGGCAAATTCACCAGTTATTGCGAACAGCTAAACAAGGAAAAATTTTGCGCGAAGGACTTTCAACAGCAATTATCGGGCGACCGAATGTCGGCAAATCAAGTTTATTAAACCACCTTCTACAAGAAGATAAAGCGATTGTAACAGATATTGCCGGTACTACTCGCGATGTGATTGAAGAGTACGTGAATGTTCGAGGCGTGCCCTTAAAATTAATTGATACAGCCGGGATTCGTGAGACCGAAGATGTCGTGGAAAAAATTGGCGTAGAACGGAGTCGTAAAGCTTTAGCTGAAGCAGATTTGATTTTATTGGTTTTAAATCAAAACGAAGCTTTAACAGAAGAAGATCGACGCTTGCTGGTAGCAACGGCCGATTTAAAACGACTGATTTTACTGAATAAAGTCGATTTGGCAGCCAACTTAAAGATGGAAGAGTTAACGGATTATGTAAAACCTGGTGAGTTGTTGTCGATTTCCGTCTTGGAAAGTGCTGGCATTGACGAACTAGAAAGCCAGATTGCTGCTCTCTTTTTCGATGGTGGAACTGGGGAAAAGGATGCCACCTATGTTTCAAACAATCGTCACATCGCGTTGCTTGAACAAGCTGAACTTGCCTTAGGTGAAGTCGTAACGGGGATTGAAGCGGGCATGCCAGTCGATTTGGTGCAAATCGATATGACCCGTTGTTGGGATTTACTGGGTGAAGTTATTGGTGATAGTGTGCAAGATGAATTAATCACTCAATTGTTTAGCCAATTTTGTTTAGGAAAATAAGCGTGAAAGGAAGATATGATGGAAAGATATGAAGCAGATACATTTGATGTCATTGTTGTTGGTGCGGGACACGCTGGTTCAGAGGCCGCTTTAGCTGCGGCTCGAATGGGGTGTCGCACGATGCTGTTGACAATCAATTTAGATATGGTGGCATTTATGCCTTGTAACCCTTCATTAGGAGGACCTGCTAAAGGTGTCGTCGTTAGAGAAATTGACGCACTTGGTGGTCAGATGGGCAAAAACATCGATAAAACGTATATCCAAATGCGGATGTTAAATACGGGTAAAGGACCTGCTGTCAGGGCTTTGAGAGCCCAGGCTGATAAAAATAAATACGCTGAATCAATGAAACAAACCATTGAAGAGCAAGAAAATCTAGTCTTACGCCAAGGATTGGCTGATGAGATTTTAGTTGAAGGTGGCGTTTGTACTGGCATTGTGACGTCAACAGGGGCGATTTATCGTAGCAAAGCCGTTATTATTACAGCTGGCACAGCTCTTCGGGGGGAAATCATTATTGGCGAATTGAAGTATTCATCTGGCCCTAATAATTCACAACCCTCACTGAAGTTAAGTGATAGTTTAAAAGCACATGGCTTTGAAATTGATCGCTTTAAAACAGGAACCCCACCACGGATTAAATCCAGTACAATTGATTATTCCGTAACTGAAGAACAACCGGGAGATGAAGCTCCGAATCACTTTAGCTTTTCAACACCGGATAGTGAGTATAACCAACATCAATTATCTTGTTGGTTAACTTACTCCAATGAAAATACTCATGGGATTATCCGTGATAACTTGCACCGTGCGCCGATGTTTACCGGAATCGTGGAAGGGGTCGGAGCACGTTATTGTCCGTCGATTGAAGATAAAGTTGTTCGTTTTAGCGACAAACCTCGTCACCAAATTTTCTTGGAACCAGAAGGTGCTAATACTGAAGAGGTCTATGTTCAAGGATTGTCAACATCACTACCAGAAGATGTTCAACATAAAATGTTACGAAGTGTGGCTGGTTTGGAAAATGCTGAGATGATGCGCAGTGGTTATGCCATTGAATATGATGTGGTCGTGCCTCATCAATTACGGCCAACTTTGGAAACGAAGATTGTTGAAAATCTTTATACGGCTGGACAAACAAACGGAACCAGTGGTTATGAAGAAGCTGGTGGTCAAGGATTGATGGCAGGGATTAATGCGGCTTTAAAAATTAAAGGGAAAGATCCTTTAATTTTAGCTCGGAGCGATGGCTACATTGGTGTGATGATCGATGACTTGGTAACCAAAGGGACTAATGAACCTTATCGTTTATTAACATCTCGAGCAGAGTATCGATTAATCTTGCGCCATGATAACGCTGATTTACGCTTGACGGAAAAAGGACGAGAGATCGGGTTAGTCGGCCAAGTTCAATATGAGACTTATTTGACGAAAAAAGCCTTGATCGAAGAGGAATTAAAGCGTCTGAATAAAATCCGCTTAAAACCCACGCCAGAAGTTCAAGCCTTTTTAGAAACCAAAGGTGCGTCACCGTTGAAAGATGGGATATTAGCTGCTGATTTTTTACGACGACCTGAGATTTCTTATGAAGAGTTAAGTCGTTTTATGCCAGAATCAGAACAGATTTTGCCACGGAAAGTTGTGGAGCAAGTGGAAATTCAAATCAAGTACGAAGGCTACATCAAAAAAGCTTTAGAAAAAGTGGCAAAATTAAAACGGATGGAAGCCAAGAAAATTCCTGATAATATTGATTACGAGACAATTAACGGTTTAGCCACTGAAGCTCGTCAAAAACTAATCAAGATCGAACCGGAAACCATCGCTCAAGCAAGTCGCATCAGCGGTGTGAATCCCGCGGATATCAGTATTTTGATGGTCTATCTGGAGCAAGGAAGAATTACCAAAAAAGCGTAAAAAATAGTGATAGTAAGTCAGGAATTTCCCAACTTATTATCACTATTCTTTGTTTTTATTCTTCGATGATCTGTTGAACACGGCCAACTTGATCTCCTTCAGTTAACATTACTTTAATGCCGTGAGGGTGGTTAGGGCTCTTTGTTAAAATGCGTTTAATGTGGCCACGTGTTGAGGTACCTGTACGTTGGTCTTTTTTTAAGACGATATCGACTAGCTGCCCAATTTTTAATTGACTGCGATTTTTTCCATCCATCTGTGTCACCTACCTTTTTCATTTGGTTCTCAGCATATTATCCCAGACTGATGTATAAAAAGCACGCTTATTGCTAGGAATCCCCATAAAAAAGGCAACAAAAATCAAGAAACTTATATAGAAGTAGTAAAAGCATTGCACTTCATCTCATTTTACGTTAAAGTAAACAAAGAAAAGTGTGAAACAATTGGTTTGTTTCACGAGAGTAGAAAGGAAATCACGATGACACCAGAACAATTTAGACAAGCACTTAAAGAAAAAGGGATTGAGCTGACAGATACACAAATGGCTCAATTTGCTAACTATTTTACTTTGTTAGTGGAATGGAACGAAAAGATGAACTTAACCGCCATTACGGAAGAGTCTGAGGTTTATTTAAAACATTTTTATGATTCTTTAACGTTGGCCTTTACCAATGATTTTGCTAAAGAAGCCTTTACGTTATGTGATGTGGGGTCAGGGGCAGGTTTTCCAAGCATCCCTTTAAAGATTGCTTTTCCAAATAGTCAGGTGACGATTGTTGATTCTTTAAATAAGCGGATTAGCTTTTTAACGACTTTGAGTCAATCGTTAGGGTTAGAGGGGGTTCACCTCTACCATGATCGGGCGGAAACTTTTGGTCAAAACAAACAATTTCGGGAAAGTTTTGACTATGTTACGGCACGAGCGGTGGCTCGTCTCAATGTTCTGGCGGAATTATGTTTACCTTTAGTGAAAAAAGATGGCTACTTTTTAGCCATGAAGGCAGCTAAAAGTGATGAGGAATTAGTTGAAGCTAAAAAGGCGATTGCCCTTCTAGGGGGGAAAGTGGCCAAAGAAGAAGATGTGACATTGCCGATTACCCATGATACACGGCATGTGGTGACGATTGTCAAGAAAAAAGAAACACCTAATAAGTATCCTCGTAAACCGGGGACGCCGAACAAACAGCCGTTGAAATAGGACAAAGAGACAGAGAAAAATTAACGTATTTATGATACAATAGGAACATTGAGAAATCCTTGAACTACACAAGTCCAGATCGTCATCACTAGCTCTTTGAGGAATGAATTGACTGGAGTCGTGTAGATAAATTGTGAGAAAGAATCGGAGGAAAAAGCATGGCACGGATTATTTCGGTGGCGAACCAAAAGGGCGGTGTTGGCAAAACCACTACAACAGTAAACTTAGGTGCTTCGCTTGCGTTTTACGGTAAAAAAGTGTTATTGATAGATATTGACGCACAGGGAAATGCAACAAGTGGAATTGGAGTCAGAAAATCAGATGTTGATAAGGATATTTACGATGTCCTAGTTAATGAGCATCCTATGGCTGAGGTGATTCATCACACGACTCGTGATCAACTGGATATTGTGCCGGCGACGATTCAATTAGCAGGAGCGGAAATTGAGTTAACCCCAATGATGGCTCGTGAATCACGTTTAAAGAGTGCGATTAAGGATGTGGCAGATTTGTACGATTATATATTAATCGACTGTCCACCCTCTCTCGGTCACCTAACAATCAATGCTTTTACAGCTAGTGATTCGATCTTGATTCCCGTTCAGTGTGAATATTATGCTTTGGAAGGATTGAGTCAGTTGCTTAATACGGTTCGTCTTGTCCAAAAACATTTTAATCCTGACTTGCGTATTGAAGGAGTGTTATTAACGATGTATGATGCTCGGACGAATCTAGGGTCTGAAGTGGTTGAAGAGGTTCGCAAGTATTTTAGAGAACGAGTGTATGATACGATTATTCCGAGAAATGTCCGACTATCAGAAGCGCCAAGTCATGGGTTGTCAATTATTGATTACGATCCCCGTTCACGAGGTGCTGAAGTTTATCAAGCATTAGCAAAGGAAGTGTTAGCACATGAGCAAAAATAGTAAAGGGTTAGGTCGTGGCATAGATGCGTTATTCCAAGACTTTGCTAGTTTGGAAGAAGTTGATGTCCAAAAAGAAGAAATCGTTGATCTTGATTTAGGAGAACTACGCCCCAATCCTTATCAGCCTCGAAAAACCTTTGATGAAGCAGCCCTTCAAGAACTAGCCCAATCGATTAAGCAATCCGGTGTTTTTCAACCGATTATTGTCCGCAAGTCGGATGTAAAAGGCTATGAAATTATTGCTGGTGAGCGTCGTTTTAGAGCGTCGAAATTAGCTGGGAAAGAAAATATCCCGGCAATTGTCAGAGAATTTGACGAAGCGGCGATGATGCAAATCGCTGTCCTGGAAAATTTACAGCGTGAAGATTTAAGTCCGCTAGAAGAAGCAGAAGCTTATGACATGCTGATGAAAAATTTAAAATTAACCCAAGTTGAGTTGTCAGAACGTTTAGGAAAAAGCCGTCCGTATATTGCCAATCATTTACGTCTACTGACATTGCCAAAAGGGGTCAAAGAATTATTGCAAGCTGAGCAGTTGTCAATGGGACAAGCCCGTACGTTATTGGGCTTGAAAAATCGCGAATTAATGGCAGAAGTAGCGGCTAAGGCGATTAAAGAAAGTTTAACAGTTCGTCAGTTGGAGCAACTGGTCTCAGAGATGAACGATCAAAAAGTAGCTCCAAAGAAAAAAGTCAAAAAAGAAGGCCAAGCTAAACCTTATTACATTCGTGAGAGTGAAGAACGTCTCATGGATAAGTTTGGCACCTCTGTGTTGATTCAAGAAAAAGAGGGGAAAGGCAAGATTGAGATTGAGTACTTGTCTGCAGATGATTTGACACGAATTTTGGATATTTTAGAGATTAAGTTTGATGAACAATAAAGATAAGTGAGGGAAATCCATGTATGATTTAGGCGATCTTGTCGAGATGAAAAAACCTCATGCGTGCAAAGCCAATCAGTGGGAAATTATTCGCATGGGAATGGACATCAAAATCAAGTGTACGAACTGTGGTCACATTGTGATGCTACCTCGTCGTGATTTTGATAAAAAAATGAAAAAAGTCTTGGTAAAAAAAGGCGAGTAAGAACCTGTTAGAATAGAGGAAAGTTGTTCTCGTTCTCTGTTCTAATCGGCGTTTCTAACTATTTTAAGATGAAAGAGTGAATGTAAACTATGGCATTAACAGCTGGTATTGTGGGGCTTCCGAACGTTGGCAAGTCGACCTTATTCAATGCAATTACAAAAGCCGGAGTCGAAGCGGCAAATTATCCCTTCGCGACAATTGATCCCAATGTAGGGATGGTTGAAGTTCCAGATGAACGTTTAGATGAACTAACAAAATTAGTACAACCTAAAAAAACAGTCCCAACGACCTTTGAATTTACGGATATTGCCGGAATTGTTAAGGGGGCAAGTCAAGGTGAAGGGCTAGGAAATAAATTTTTAAGCCACATTCGCCAAGTTGACGCTATTTGTCACGTTGTCCGTTGTTTTGATGATGAAAATATTACTCACGTAGAGGGGCGGATTGATCCTCTTGGAGATATTGAAACGATTAATTTAGAACTGGTTTTGGCTGATTTAGAATCCATTGATAAACGTTATACTCGAGTGAGTAAAATTGCTCGAACTAAAGACAAGGAAGCGGTGGCGGAATTAACCATTCTTGATAAAATAAAACCTGTTTTAGAAGCAGGCCGTTCGGCTAGAACAATTGAATTTACTGATGAAGAGCAAGACTATGTTAAAAGCCTATTTCTACTAACAACTAAACCGATTCTTTATGTGGCTAACGTTGCTGAGGATGAGGTAAGCGATACGGAAAATAATGCTTATGTGAAACAAGTTCGTGAATTTGCTTCAACGGAAAATTCTCAAGTTATTGTGGTGAGTGCTCGTGCCGAGGAAGAAATCGCTGAACTGGACGATGAAGATAAGGCGGAGTTTTTGGAAGCCTTGGGAATCGAAGAGTCTGGTTTGGATCAATTAATAAAAGCAGCCTATGATTTGTTAGGCTTTGCTACTTATTTCACAGCAGGTGTCCAAGAGGTTCGTGCCTGGACCTTTAAGAAAGGCATGAAAGCTCCTCAGTGTGCAGGTGTCATTCATACGGACTTTGAACGTGGTTTTATTCGCGCTGAGACAGTTTCTTACGAGGACTTAAAACAGTATGGCAGTATGGCAGCCGCTAAAGAAGCTGGACGTGTCCGTTTGGAAGGGAAAGAATACGTCGTTCAAGATGGCGATGTGATGTTATTCCGTTTTAACGTTTAAGAGACTGACGACAAAAATCTTGTCTGTTGCTAAATTAATTTGGCAGGCAAAGGGGAGGGATTTTTTTGGAAGAATTAGAATTGCGAGAAACAGTCGCTAAAAACCGCGAATTGGAAGGCCAATTAACGAAGCGTAATGAACAATATATTTTTGATTTGAAAAAATCATTGGCTGCAGCTAATTTATCAGAAGAGTTACAAGCAATTGCTTTAAGTGGTATTTTGCCAGAATTAGTTGAAGGTCAAAAAACAGGAAAAACCGCCCGTCAATTGTTTGGCACGGTAGGGGAACGGACTGAGGCTATCTTAGCTGCACCGGCTCCTGATAGAGAAGGCACAAAGTACGAGATGTGGTTAGATAACTCATTGCTTATTTTTGTTTTCATGACAGTCTTTATGACAGGTGTTATGCCACTGTTGACAAAGAATGTCGCCACTAGTCAACAACAGGGGTTAATCAGTATTTTAATTGGTTCAATCTCTGGTGGTTATGCCTTTTACTTGATTCATAAAAAAATCTACATATACGATCGCCCAGGAGCAGATCAAACAGGTCGCCCCGGTGGTTTTAAATCAATCCTAATAATGATTGGGATTATGTTGGTTTGGATATTTGTCTTTATGTTATCAGCGTTTATTCCTGCAGTGGTCAATCCGGTCTTGGATCCAACGATTAATATTATCCTAGGAGCAGCGGCATTTGGTTTACGTTATTACCTAAAGAAAAAATATAACATTCGAGGCAGTATTTTGCAGCGATAACTAACTATTAGGAAACCTCGTCAAATGATGAGGTTTTTTTGATAAAAGAAAATATCATCATCTTATTGACGACCGTCTGGGTATTGATTTTGACTATACTTAAGAGATTGGGATTAGTTGAGAGCGCCTCAAGTGAGAAAATGATGATAAACGTTGTAAAATAGGGTGCAATCATTGACAGAAGTAATTTTCTTTGATAAGTTTGTAATTAAAAAATAAAACAGAGGAGTGATTCGTTACAATGTCTAATTGGGAAACTAAATTCGTGAAAAAAGGTTTAACATTTGATGATGTGTTGTTGATTCCAGCAGAAAGTCACGTGTTGCCAAATGATGTAGACATGTCAATCAAGTTAGCTAAAAATATCACCTTAAATATTCCATTTATGAGTGCCAGTATGGATACCGTGACAGATAGTAAAATGGCAATTGCTATGGCCCGTCAAGGTGGATTAGGAGTTATTCACAAAAATATGAGCGTTGCGCAACAAGCCGATGAGGTACGTAAAGTAAAACGGTCGGAAAGTGGTGTCATTATTGACCCATTTTTCCTAACACCAACTCATTTAGTTGCTGAAGCTGAAGCTCTAATGTCTAAGTACCGAATTAGTGGGGTTCCCATAGTTGAAACGTTGGAAAATCGTAAGTTGGTTGGGATATTGACAAACCGCGATTTGCGTTTCGTAACGGATTATCAGCAGCCGATTGATGCTGTTATGACGAAAGAAGATCTTGTCACAGCGCCTGTCGGCACATCATTAAAAGATGCTGAAAAAATATTGCAAAAACATAAAATTGAAAAATTACCAATTGTTGATGCTGACAATCGTTTAAGCGGCTTGATCACCATTAAAGATATTGAAAAAGTAATTGAGTTTCCCAATGCTGCTAAAGATGAGCATGGTCGTCTATTAGCTGCAGCTGCAGTTGGTGTAACGAGTGATACCTTTGAACGGGCACAGGCTTTGTTGGATGCAGGGGCAGATGCAATTATCATCGACACAGCTCACGGACATAGCGCAGGTGTTATTCGTAAAATTAAAGAAATTCGTGAAACCTTTCCTGAAGCCACGTTAATTGCCGGAAATGTGGCAACTGGTGAGGGGGCAAGAGCCCTTTATGAAGTTGGTGTTGATGTGGTTAAGGTGGGAATTGGACCAGGTTCAATTTGTACCACTCGTGTTGTGGCTGGTGTGGGTGTCCCACAATTGACAGCTATTTATGACGCAGCTGAAGCGGCTCATGAGTATGGACGTACAATCATTGCCGATGGTGGAATCAAATATTCTGGAGATATTGTCAAAGCCTTAGCAGCTGGTGGTCATGCTGTTATGTTAGGCAGTATGTTAGCTGGAACGGATGAATCACCAGGTGAATTTGAAATATACCAAGGACGTCGTTTTAAGACTTATCGTGGTATGGGGTCATTAGGAGCCATGGAAAAAGGATCAAGCGATCGTTATTTCCAAGGAGGAACGAATGAAGCGAATAAATTAGTACCAGAGGGAATTGAAGGCCGTGTTGCTTATAAAGGAAGTGTTTCTGATATTATCTTCCAATTAACTGGTGGTCTTAAAGCTGGTATGGGATATGTAGGTGCAGCTAATTTACAATATCTAAGAGAGGAAGCGCAATTTATTCAAATGAGTGGCGCAGGCCTTCGTGAATCTCATCCACACGATGTTCACATCACCAAAGAAGCACCGAATTATTCTGTAGAACAATAATACGTGAAAGATGCTGAATTTTTTTCAGTGTCTTTTTTTGATAATTCTAAAAGCATTTTAATGTCAAGGTGACTTTGAGTGCTGCTATGAGAATATGCAAAACCAGTAAAGCCCATATTTTTTGGCGCTTTACTGGTTAGGGATATCTTGCCGATTAGTTGAAGAATAATAAACAGTTAGTGGTTTGGGTGTGGTTTGCAATAGATCTGAAATGGTGACAAAGCGATAGCCGTCCTTTTGAAGATCTGTAATCAGTTTTTCCAAAGCATCAGCTGTTTCTTGGTGAATATCATGCATTAGGATAATGCTATCAGCCCCAATGGTGGTTTTAATTTCAGTGTCAATTTTTTTACTATCTTTAGTCTTCCAATCCAAGGAGTCAACTGACCAGTTAATTAAAGGAAGGCCAATGGCAACGGCTGTTTCATAATTAAAACTGCCATAAGGCGGTCGCACGTATTCTGGTAATACACCGCTAGCTTTGAAAATGGCTGCTTGAGTCCGATTGATTTGTTGCCGAGCGTCTTCAATGGATAGATCAGTTAATTTTGGATGACTATAGGAGTGATTAGCCAGTTCATGGCCGTCATCTGCTATTGTTTTTACTAAATCGGGAAATTTCTCGACTTGTTGTCCGAGCATAAAAAAAGTTGCGGGTGTTTTTTTCTTTTTTAGTATAGCTAAAATTGCAGGCGTTGTTTTATCACTGGGGCCATCATCGAAAGTTAGTGCCACGACTTTTGATTGTGGGACGACTGTTTCGATCGGTGTTTCTTTTAGATAATGACTACTGATAAAATCTGGATTTAGAAAGCGCCCAACTTGTTCATAGTTAATGGTATAAGTATTGATATAAGCATTTTTCTGATGAAAAGGAATGGTAATTTTCGAGTCACCATAAGTAAAGTCTGTTTGAGTGGCTAATAGTTGTGGTAAAGCCAAAATTTTTTCAATGTCTTTTTTGCTGTCTTTCGCTGCGGCTAAAAGTTCTTCCTGAATATTGCGACTGAGTTTTGATAGATTTTGTTGATTAATGAAGATATCTCCTAAGGTAAGTTTATTGCCTGTTAATTGATTGATTAAGGTTTTTTCTTTAAGCGGCTGAGTGGATTCTTCCCATTTCTTTTTTTCTTTGCTCCAATCATACTGTTTTTTTTCATATTCGTAAAAGGTTACATTTTGTTGAGTGTTTTTTACTTTTGCAGATAGAACTGTTTTTGTAGGGGTTGCTTTATCTTTGTTTTTTATGAGAGAATCTGCTAGTTTAGCCATGTCTTCTTGAACATCTTTAATCATTGTTGCTTGGCTGTCGGTTGGCACCATCAAAAACATGTCACTATCATCTTGAGTTGATTCAACTAGGGAGTGAGACGGATTTTCGCTAGCTTCCTGCTTAATTTCTTTTATTAGTTGTTTTTCACTAGTTCTGAATTGTTCAATCGCTAATTTTTTTTGATTTTTAATGAAATATGAGCCGTAAATTATTATTAATGCACATAAGGCAAGGGTAATTAAAATCTTTCGTTTATTTTTCATCGGCATGTTTTCCTTTATTTGATTACTATACAATCAGTGTAATGTTTTTGTTACGTTATTGCAACAAATTATACCCGATTGTAATCAAAAAAATGCCAATTAAAACAGGGTGGGACATCAGTCCCACCCTGCTACAGTTTTATGAAGGTTTTGCGTTTTTTAACTCTAGATAGCGATTGTTATTCGTTAGTCTCAGGAATAACGTTGTAGTCCAATTAGTATAAAGAGGCGCAAAAGTTGTGAAATGCTCGGTGCTAAGTTTTAATTTTTAGTGATAATTGTCAGACCACCCATATAAGGAATAAGCACTTCTGGGACAGTGACACTACCATCTGCATTTTGATAATTTTCTAAAATTGCTGCCACGGTTCTGCCGACTGCTAAACCAGAGCCGTTCAGTGTGTGAGCGAATTGTAGTTTACCGTCAGCATTACGATAGCGAATTTTTGCTCGGCGAGCTTGAAAGTCTTCACAGTTAGAACAAGAGCTTATTTCACGGTACACGTCTTGAGCTGGAATCCAAACTTCTAAGTCGTATGTTTTGGCTGCTGCAAATCCCATATCGCCAGTTGAAAGTGTCATGACGCGGTATGGCAAATTCAGTTTTTGTAAAATAGCCTCGGCGTTTGCTGTCATTTTTTCTAATTCATCGTAAGAGTGTTCAGGCTCTGTAAATTTGACCATCTCTACTTTGTTAAATTGGTGTAAGCGAATAAGGCCGCGAGTATCACGTCCAGCGCTACCGGCCTCAGACCTGAAAGATGGGCTTAAGGCTGTAAAGTAAATCGGTAATTCTTCATGAGGAATGATTTCATCTCGATAAAAGTTAGTCAAAGGAACTTCTGATGTGGGGATCAATGTTAGATCAGTGTCGGCTATTTGGAAAACATCTTCTTTAAATTTAGGAAATTGACTAGTACCGTACATTGAAGTGCTATTGACGAGATAAGGTGTCATCATTTCTTGATAACCATGTTCAGTAGTATGAGTGTCCAGCATAAAGTTGTAGATGGCACGTTCTAAGCGAGCCCCGATGCCTTTATAAAAAACGAAACGGCTACCAGACACTTTTGCCCCTCTTTCAAAATCAAGAATGTCCAAATTTTCGGCAATTTCCCAGTGAGGTTTTGCTTCAAACTCAAAGATTCTAGGGTATCCCCATGTGCGAGCTTCCACGTTATCTTCTTCGTCAACACCGATTGGGACAGAATCATTTGGGATGTTCGGTAAATTATCCGCAATTTCCGCAATGCGTTCGTCGACATTTGCAAGTTCCGCATCCAATTCTTTAATTAAGGTCCCAACAGCTTTCATTTGATCAATTTTACCTTGGGCGTCTTCTTTATTTCGCTTTAATTGAGAAATTTCTTCAGAAACTGTGTTGCGTAATTTCTTTTGTTCTTCTACCTCCACTAATAATTCACGGCGGCGTTTGTCCAGTTCCATAAAGGTGACCATTGTTTCTTGTGTAACCCCACGAGTGCTCAGTTTTTTAGTGATTTCGTCAAAATGTTGACGAATTTCTTTAATGTCTAACATCGTTATTCCTCCTCTTTTTTTGCTAGTCTTGATTTAGCAGCATCCACAATAAAAAGCCTTCTCATCCATAGAGCATTTTTGCTCCTTGGGACGAAAAGGCGTAGATTCGCGGTACCACCCAAATTCAACATAACTGTTGCACTTGATTAAGGCTGCTAACGGTTGCCACCGAAATGGATTATTTCTCCATCTACTTTACTGGGATGGACTTCCATGATTTGCTTTATTGACTTGCACTACCCGTCAACTCTCTGTAAAAGCGCCTGATGTACTTATTCCCAAACGTTATCAATATTATTTAACTTAGCATACCGAAAAACGATTACGCTGTCAACCTTTCTGTGGAAGCTGTCTAAAAAATATTGGAAAAGAAGTGCTTAATGGAGCGGCTGGACAATACGAAAAAATTTGCTTTTTTAGTAGCGCCATCAGTGACCATAGAAACAGTGGTTGTCTGTTGTGCTCCATCTAAATATCCTAAGGAATCTTCTGGATAACTAACTTGCAAAGTCCCAACTTGCTGACCGGTTTTGATCGGCGCTTTAAGCCCATTATCTTTATCAAGAAGACCGTAAGTGTTCTCCATTTTAAAAGCTAAGTTTTTTTTGTTCATGTCTTTGCGGTGCCATAACTGAAGAGGATCGTTTGTCACAATTGGAACTGTAAGATCCATACCATTTGGAACATCTATGGTGTTATATCCAGGTAGGGAGCTCCCTTCAGGGTAAAGTATTTCATAAGCCCAATTGTCATAAACAAAATCCATTAATCGAGTGGTTTCTACAAAACGCAAACCACCATCACCATCAGACTCATTTGCATTCATGACGACTGTGATTACTCGCAAGTCATTTTTTACAATAGTCCCAGCAAAAGAAGCGCCAGCTAAATCAGTGGTGCCGGTTTTTAGACCATCAACACCTTCTTTATAGTAATAAAATCCAGGCAACATAAAATTCGAACTTTCTAAAAGAGTTTCCTCATCGGTCCCCTCAGCGAAAACAGCACTAGGTAACTTAGTGGTTTCAAGAAATTCAGGAAAATCATGAATTAGATGTTGAGCAACCAGAGCCACATCTTTGGCTGACATTAAGTTTTCTTCGTTTTCTTTACTGCCAGGATAAATTCGTCCTTGGGCATCTTCGTTATTGATGCCAGATGTTGAAATTAAGTAAGCATCATCGATTCCTAAAGAGAGGGCTTTAGCACGCATGAGATCAACGAAGTCTTTTTCAGTTCCCGCTATTCGTTCTGCTAAAGCTGTCACAGCAGCGTTGGCTGAAATAATGGTACTGGCATTAAAAAGATCTCGAACGGAATATGAACTCCCTTTAACAAGTTTAACATTTGATAAGTTTAAATCTTCACTGATTTTTAGCAGATGGTCACTGATTTCAATTTGCTCATCCCAAGAAATTTGCCCATTTTTTTCTGCTTCTAAAACAATATACAGGGTAAGTAGTTTTGTCATGGAAGCAATAGGCAGTGGTGTGTCCGCATTTTTTTCATAAAATATTTTGCCAGTCTCTGCATCGATTGCAATAGCAGCTTTGGCATTAACGTCAAAATTAGTTTCAGCAGCAGCTTTTAATGGCGTGATTAGGTTAAAACTAATCATCACCAGTGAAATGTAACAGAGGCGTTTAAGCCTAGATGGTAAGTTGATATGATTTAGATTCATTTATTTCTCCTTGTGTAGACACTGTCACTGTTTAAAACCAACATAATTTATTTTAACGAATTATGTTGGTTGTGGCAATTTATTCAATTGTACTACGCATCAGAGGTAAGTGTATCACAAATGAGGTCCACTTACGATCTGATTTAGCATATATGTAGCCACCGTGTAGTACAACAATACTTTGGGCAATAGCCAAACCAAGACCAGTTCCCCCCGTTTCTTGGGAACGAGACTCTTCAACACGATAAAATCGATCAAATAATTGGTTTAAAGAAGCCTCAGGAATTTGCGGGCCATCATTTTTAACTGTAATGATGGCTTCACTGCCAACACGCTCAGCTTCTAATACGATTTGTTTTCCTTGACGTCCATATTTAAGAGCATTAGCAATTAGGTTGTTAAATAAACGAACCAGTTTTTCTGTGTCTCCTTCCATTATGAACGGAGAAGGTGTGGTTATGACATCGACATGCATCCCCTTTTTGTTGGCATCAATTTCAAAATCAACCGCTAGTTGAGCTAGTAGTTGTTCCATATCAAATTGAATTAAGTTAAGCGGGGTGCTCGGTTGACGAACTTTTGTGTATTCAAATAAATCATCGACTAATAATTTCATTTGTTTGGCTTTAGAGTAAGCAGTATGGGTATATTTTAGTAAATCTTCTTCATTACGATATTGTTTTTCTTCTATTAATCCTAAATAACCGATAATGGATGTTAAGGGGGTGCGAATGTCGTGACTAATATTGGTAATCAACTCATCTTTTGATTTTTCGATTTTCCGCTCTTCCTCAATGGCTTCAACCGTACTGTCGACTAAGCCATTGATGCTTTCAATAACCCGTCCCAAATCGCCCGCCAACTCAAAAGGAATGCGATGGCCGTAATTCCCATTAGCGATATAATGGAGCTCACTGATAATGTGGCGCAGTTGCATTTGATGGTAGCGGCGAATCAATCGCCAATATAAGATGATTAAATCAAAAATAATCATAAAACCCAAGGTTAAATTACCTAAAGAATAGAATTTTTCATTGGAGAAAGTCTTCACTAAGACTTCTTTAATATCAAAAATTAAATTTTTAGTCGTAGTGGTGTCTTTAATTAGTAATTGAGCCAGTGATAAAATGGCGATATTTAATAAAATTAATAAGACAATGGTGACGATTCCTTCAATAATTAGTTCGCTCGTTTCTTTTGATGTCAGCTTAATGCGAGACCCCCGTTGAGAGGTATCATTTTTTTGTTTAATTGCCATCAATCTTATAGCCTACTCCCCATACTGTTTGAATGACTTTTTCCCCATCGGTTGCTTCTTCAATTTTATCTCGTAGATGACTGACATGTACCATGACAGTTTTTGCTGAAATTAGGCTTTCTTGTTGCCATACCCGTTCAAAAATTTCGTCAGCGCTAAAGACCCGATTGGGATGGCTGGCCAAGAGATGTAGAATACCGAATTCCAAGGCGGTTAGTTGAATTTCAACCCCTTCATCTGTGGTAACCTCATGGGAATCCTTTTTGATAATCAACGGCCCGATTTCTAAAACATCTGGTTCGTTACTGGTCACTTGCATTTTTGTGCGTCGCAGGAGAGATTTCACTCGAGCCATGACTTCTAATGGATTGAACGGCTTAGTAACATAATCATCTGCACCAGC
The DNA here is from genome assembly GCF_017829975.1 of Vagococcus allomyrinae. Taxonomy (GTDB): domain Bacteria; phylum Bacillota; class Bacilli; order Lactobacillales; family Vagococcaceae; genus Vagococcus_D; species Vagococcus_D allomyrinae. Next base: position 306,699 of record NZ_JAEEGA010000005.1, read on the forward strand.
AATTAACCCTTGAATTTTGTCCATATCCGTTGTTTTGGCTGTTAACATGATAATTGGAATTTGGGACTCTTTACGTAGTTCCTTAACCACTTGCATACCGTCCATAACAGGCATCATAATATCCAAAATCATTAAATCAATGTCAGAAGTTGTTAGAATTTTAGTGATGGCTTCTTTTCCATCATACGCTTTAATCACTTCGTAACCTTCGTTGTGAATATAAATACTCAAAAGTTCAACTATTTCTTTATCATCATCAACAACAAGTATTTTCATTTCATTGCCTCCATCTAATAGCTAATGATAGCTAATTTTAATTTCATTGTAGCAAAAAAAGGAAACAAACCCAAAATTTAAGGGATAAGTTAAATGAAATTTATACTTTTGGCTGAAACCCTTGAATTAAAGTCCCAAATTGGTCATAATTAAAAAGAGAAAGCTAAGATTTCCTAGAAAAAAGATAATGGGTGTAATAAATGAAGCGAGAGGAACCTTAAAATGAAATTATATTTTGTGCGTCATGGTCAAACGGAATTTAATCATATCGGTAGAATCCAAGGTGGAAGGATCGATTCTCCCCTGACTCAAAAGGGAATTGAGGGAGCAAAAAAAGTGGGAAAACGCTTGTCTGAAATTAAGTTTAATCAAGTTTATGTGAGTCCTTTGCAACGAGCCAAAGATACGGCAAGTTTTATTATGGCAGAAAATAAGGACAGTGATCAACCGGCTATAATAGAAGAAACAAATTTTCGTGAACTTCAATTTGGACAATGGGAAGGCCAATTAATCACGGATATTGAAGGTGAACGTCAATATGTGAATTTGAAAACTCGACCAGAAAAATATGATCCTAGCCAACACCAAGGGGAAAGCTATCAGCAATTAGTGGAACGCAGCCGTCATGCTTTAAACAAAATAATTAGCCATCACTCAGAAGCAGCGAATCTTTTGATAGTTTCCCATGGAATTACTCTTACCACACTCCTTAAAGACTTAGAAGGCAAAGAGTTGTCTGCATATCGAGAAAGTGGTTTATTAGATAACACGTCGATCTCAATTATGGAGACGGATGATGAGGGGTTAAATTTCACTTTAATCGCTTATAATAGTTAGGTTTCTAGGCGTTAGTTTTAGCGGCGAAAAAAAACTTTTAAAATAATGTAAATAGTAGTTGCTTTTTGCTGCTGGACTTGGTATATTATATCTTGTCGTTAAGACAACTTCATCAATCTATCTAACAAAAGAAAAAAACTTTTAAAAAAAGTTGTTGACAATTGATCAGCTAACATGTTAGTATAGTTAAGTTGCCTAATGAAGAAGTGAAACGCTTCATGTTATCACAAACTTAAAAAAATAATTAAAAAAGTTGTTGACAACGTCAACCGACTTATGTTATTCTAATTGAGTTGCTGATGAAGAACTAAACCACTTCAACAAGCTGAAAAAAACTTTTGAAAAATAATTAAAAAAGTTGTTGACAAAGACAACTAAACATGTTATTCTAATAAAGTTGCTAAGGCGACGAACAACCAACTGCGAAACAAGCAGTTGATAACTTAGACCTTTGAAAACTGAACAAAGTAAGACGAACCAAATTGTGTAGTTGTTCTTCTTCAGTAGAAGAACACTAAAAGATTTTACGATTTTTTATGAAAAATCGAATAGTGAAGTTACATTCGCTAGCAAACAAATGAGCGAGATCTTCGGATCTTATCAAAACTTTTAATGAGAGTTTGATCCTGGCTCAGGACGAACGCTGGCGGCGTGCCTAATACATGCAAGTCGAACGCAATTTTTCACACCGAGTGCTTGCACTCACCGTGATAATTGAGTGGCGGACGGGTGAGTAACACGTGGGTAACCTGCCCTTCAGTGGGGGATAACACTTGGAAACAGGTGCTAATACCGCATAATTGTTTGAGCCGCCTGGCTCGAATATGAAAGACGCTTTCGGGTGTCGCTAAAGGATGGACCCGCGCTGCATTAGTTAGTTGGTGAGGTAATGGCTCACCAAGACCGTGATGCATAGCCGACCTGAGAGGGTGATCGGCCACACTGGGACTGAGACACGGCCCAGACTCCTACGGGAGGCAGCAGTAGGGAATCTTCGGCAATGGACGAAAGTCTGACCGAGCAACGCCGCGTGAGTGAAGAAGGTTTTCGGATCGTAAAACTCTGTTGTTAGAGAAGAACAAGTGGGAGAGTAACTGTTCCCGCCTTGACGGTATCTAACCAGAAAGCCACGGCTAACTACGTGCCAGCAGCCGCGGTAATACGTAGGTGGCAAGCGTTGTCCGGATTTATTGGGCGTAAAGCGAGCGCAGGTGGTTCTTTAAGTC